>NZ_JAGH01000005.1:0-1246274 GCF_000526555.1 Bacteroides sp. 14(A)
AAGCAAAATCAATCAGCATGATCGAAATGACACTGATTATCGGCAGCCTGTACATCGGTTACAGGCTGTTCAGAAGTAACAAATGAGAGATTTTTTCCATTAAAAATATAAACACATAAAATATAACGGTTATGTTAGAGTTAATAGCTGAAAACCAAGAAGTAAGAATTTACCGGTATAATACAGTAGGCGGTTGGATTAACGTATATCAGTTTAAAAATGGTGAATTGGCTTTTGGGGCTGGGAAAGCATCAATACTGAATAGATTTGAGAAGACACATGTCTATGATAGAGTTTGTAAAGTACTAACACATAAAAAATAAACGGTTATGGCAACAGAAATCAACATCGAAGAAGTAAAGAACAACGCTATTCACTCTGAATTATTGAAAGCAATGTGCCTAATAAGCCAAGCTCGAAATATTGTTTCGGATGCAATGGATGAAAAAGAACTAAGGGATGCCGGACAATGGGACTGCTTAGATGATACAGTTTCAAGGCTGAATGAATGTTCTCGTGATGTAAGCTATATTATTGGCAATGATTATACACAAGTAGAGGTTGGGGGTTCTGACGACCTAACACGATTATCAAAAGGCAGTCTCTGCACGACATCAAGGGCTGCCTTTTAACAGAATGTATGTCATTAGGTTGGTATGCGCTATTGTTATTTTAACAAAATATCTTTTGGGCTTTATCGTATGTGGAAAATTTTTCAAAAGTCAATTAAAAGATGAAATGTTATCGAATTTGGCTCTGTATTCTTGCTCTATAACATTAAAGCGCTTAACATATTCTTCATTTTCAGACTTTAATACATTTTGAATATATTTTATAAATATCTGAAATAAACTCTCTTGTTGCTAAATTCTTTAGCTTTTTCTATATTCCCCATTGCGAGCTCAAATTTAGCTGGGGAAATCCCATTAGGGTATCCATTTTGCTTGAATTGTATTTTTTATTTTAGTCACATCATCTGTCATTATCCATATTTGAAGAACAGGATAATTTGTAAAACGCCAAAAATAATTATTATCCATCCAATAAAATTTTGCATGTTTTCCATAATCGTATATTTTTAATTAAACAATTTACAAATTTACTTCAAAATCTATTTACTCCCAAATTATTTCACGACAATTCTTTTATTGTCGTATATAGTTCGTTCTAAAAAGGTTTTTTAAAACTTGCTTCCTTTACTTTTATACCAATTCTTTCACAGCTCGGTTGTAGTGAAATCTTTGGGTTGGAAATTCTTATAGTAAAGTTGTTGAGTGATTACTTTTGAGGAAATCTGTAACATCGTCTGGTTGTTTGGCATTGGGGTAAAGAATTAAGAAGAATCGGTAGGAGAGAGGTTTGATTTTGAATGTCTGAAATAGATTTGTGACCTTTTTCCTGAATGTCATGGATTCGATGAATGAAAATTCATCATGGATTAATGAGTATAGTAATTTTGAAGATAAAAGGCCTATGGAATTTAAAGGAGATATAACAGGACTGAATGAACTTGAAAAGAGGATTGAGCAGTACTACATTGACCGTCTTATACAAGCTGGTGAAGCAGCTGTTCAGTAAGGCTGTTGTGGATGGAAACTATCAAAATATTACAGGTGATTTAAGGAGTTCCATCGGATATGTTATTGCATATAACGGGAAAATCATCAAAGAAGGTGGTTTTCTATAAGATTCAAGGGCGTGGTAAACAATATGCAAAAGGTGGAATTTACCACCAAAGATGGAAAAACAAGGTTTTCATTTTGGGGCTAAAGGAAAATTCGGTGATGGTTCCCATGGTTCTAAGGAAGGTTTGGAGTTCGCAAGGTCGAAAAGTTAGTTCATCTGGGTATTCTTTCGTTCTGGTTGCTGGGATGGAATATGCAAATCATGTGTCAAGCAAGGGGTTCAATGTCTTGATTCAGGAGTTTTAATGTTATGGAAATTAATTAAATAAATTATGGCGGGAATAATTGCGGACATGTCTGAGGACATTAAAAAGTTGCAGCAGGTGAAAGCTGAATAGCTGGTGTTAAAAAGGAATTAAAGAGCATTGATATTAGGGTAAATCTTGATATTAAAGAAAATTTCGAAGCTCGATTAAAATCTCTCATGGAACAATATGACACTTTGGTACAGAAAATTGCTAAAGTGGAAGGTGAAATGATGATTGCAAAAACAAAAAGTCTCTGAAGCAATAAACGGAATATCGTCAGATCGTTAATTTCATTCGATGCGGAACTAATGAAGATGTGTAATAACCTCAATAAGTATTTTGATGAATTATTGGCAAAGTGGAATCTATGTCTTCTTTATTACAAGTCGGTAAAGGCAGGCATTGATGGCTCTACTTCTAATAATGTGCCAATACAACAATTGGAAGACCTTCGCATTAAAAATACCGAATTGACTGAACAACTTCGTGTTCAAAAAGAGGAAATTAGACAGCAGCAAGAAGAATGGAATAAGTTGGCAATGGCAATAAAGACAAACAATGTAAGCGCTATTGAACAATACAAGCAAGCTACAAACTCTTCTTTCTGATGCTGTCAAGAGTGCCAAAACGGAGCTGAAAGGTTTGATAAAGGATTTAAACGAAAATATCAAGTATTACGATACATTAGCGGCGCAAATAGCATCTTATAAATCTATACTTGATAGATTATATACAGCACAAGAGAAAGGTATGACACGTGTCCCTATTGGTGATGGGGCAACGGCTCTTATTTCAAGCGAATTAGAAAGATTCAAACCACTACTTGATGGTGTAAGCCAAAAGAGTAAAGAGATAGCATCGCAAATTTCAGAACAGAGAAAGAGACAAGCTGAACTGAATACTGTAATAGAGCAAGGCAATGAGAAACATGCTCGTACTCGCGCTCTTATTTTGGATGCGCGAGAGCAATTGGTGCAGATGCGCTCTGCTGGGCTGCAAGATACAGCTCAATATCAACAAAGTAGGGCAAGAAGTCGCAAAAATGCGTACACAAATGGCTCTTGTTAATGCGGAAATGGAGTATCTTTCTAATCCAAATAAGAATCTTTTGGTATTGAAAACCGGACTGCAAGGAATAGCTGGTTCTGCAAGTTTTAGTTGTAGGGATAATGGGCTTTTTTAATCAGAAAAGCGAAGAGATGATAATGCTTCAAACCAAGATTCAGTCTTTGTTAGGTATTATTGTAGGATTGGAAACCACTTATAACACGGTTAAGAAAACTGGTATATTAATGCGTGCTGTTGAGGATTTACAGACAAAAGCATTAATTGCCTCACAAGCCTTGGAAGCTAAAGCTAAATCACAACTCATAGCGCTTACATGGTCGGAGGTGGTAGCTCAAAAAGCATTAAATGCAGTGGCAAAAGTGAACCCGTATATTCTACTTGGGACGGCAATTTTAACACTTGTAGGAGGAATGGCTTTTGCTTATCAAAGCTAATAAAGAAGGAGCTAAAGCACAGGAAGAAATTAATAGAAAGGTGGAAGCAGCAAAAGCAATGCAAGAATCTTATATGCAATCATTTGCATCAACTGCTTCAACTCAAATGACTACATACCAAAAACTAAAAAAAGAATATGAATTGTTGGGGAGCAGTTTAAAAGATAAGCAAAAATTCATTTTAGAGAATAAGGATTCGTTCCGTCTGCTCGGATTGGCTGTTAATGGTGTATCTGATGCAGAGAATATCTTCATAAATCAATCTGATGCGGTAACAAATGCAATAATGCAGAGGGCAAAAGCTGCAGCTATAGGTAAGATTGCGCAGGAGAAATGGGAGCAATATTTCAAAGAGAGAGAAAATAACATAACATTACAAAGTGGAATATCAGCAATATCTAGCAATATTGAATATGAGAATGGGATACCTATCAGAAAGCTGTCTTTCGATAAAAATAAAGCAGATGAAACAAGGCAACTTTTGGAAAACTCTATAGATGAAGATGCGACAATTAAAGCACTAAAAGATGAAGCTGAAAAATGGAGTGAGCTTCAGATTGGAGTTGAGAAGGAAATCAATGATATCTTAAAGAAGGCGGGAATAGATGTTTATGACAATAATGCATCCAAGCAAGAATCTGCTGCCGAAAAGCTTCGTAAGGAGCAAGAGAAATACAAAGTTCTTCTCGACAAACAAGCGTTAGAGCAACAACGCTCTGCTGAAGACTTACAAATGAAAGTTGATGAAGCCCGTATAAAAGCAATGGATGAAGGTTCGGCCAAGACCATTGCTGAAATGGAACTCAACTTTGAAAAGGAGATGCAAACTATCGACCGACAGAAAGAGGATGCTTTGCGGAAGAAGATTGAGGATGCCCGTACTGCATGGGATGCTAATCCGGAAAATAAAGGAAAGTTCTTTGATGGAAGTGGGATTACACTATCTAAGGATGAGAATACACCATTTAATGAATTGTATAAAGGTGGAATAGCCGCTTTCGAAAAGAACTTAAAAGAGTATCAAGATAAGCAAGATGATGCTTGGAATGAGTATTATATTAAGTATGGAGAATATCAGGAAAAACGCAAAGCTATCATGGATAAATATGATAAGCAGATTGCGGACGCAGAAGAGGGGAGTGTTGAAAAATCCACTTTTATTGCCCAGAGAAAAGAAGATCTTGATAGTCTGGATGATGAATTGATGAAAGATTCAGAATTATGGAGTAAATTTTTCACAGATTTCTCAAATCGTTCTTCATCGTCAATAAGGAGTATAATAGAGGATATTCAAGAACTTGTTGATTACATGAATGGGGTGGAGGGAGCAAAAATACCCGACTTATTTAAGGATAATGAGAAGACTGTGAAAGCAATAAATGATGCTATGTCTGACCCTTCTTCCTTAAACAAGTTTACGTCAAATCTTTCCTCTCAAGTAAACAAATTCAAAAAGATGCTTGATAAGGATAATCCATTCAAGCAGATTCAAGAGGGATTTAAGAATAATGATTTTGAAAGTACCTCTAAGGGGTTCAGTGGTATAGCATCAGCTGTGAGAGAGTTGGATGGCGTTCTTGGAGATTTGGGTGTAAAATCAGACAGTACGGCTGGTAAGGTTACTTCTGTTTTAAGTAGTACCGCTTCTTATGCGGCAACAGGTGCGTCTGTAGGTGGACCTTGGGGAGCAGTTATTGGTGGAGCAATAGGCATGGCATCAGGATTAATCGGTATCCTTGGTGCTGATTATTCTGCCTATAATAAAATGAAAGAAGAATATGGGGCACTTATTGATGTTTGGGACACGCTTATTAGTAAAAAGCAGAAATATATAGATATATCTTATGGCGATGAAGCACGTAAGGCTGGGCAAGAAGTTCTGGACTTATTGAATAAGAAAGCTCAAAGCAATGTTGCACTTGGAGTAGAGAGGCTTAATGCAGGGGCGAGTGCAGGTTCTCACTCCATTGGCGTTCGTCAGAGAAAAGGAATGTCAAGCCAAGGGTGGGATGAACTTCGTAAAGCGGCACAGTCTATTGGATTCGATTACAACTCGGTTGCTGACGGTCGTATGACTGGGCTATTTTCTCTTACAGCGGAACAATTGGAACGTCTACAGGAAGAAGCGCCTACGTTCTGGGCGAAGTTGGACAGTGATGTACAAGGGTATTTGCAAAACATTATTGACTGTTCTGACGAGATAGAGGATATGAAGACAAAACTTCAGGAAACAATGACCGGAGTTTCTTTCGATTCTTTCTATGACAGTTTTGTTTCTACTCTTTCCGATATGAATAAGAGTAGTAAAGATATGGCTGATGATTTCGGAGAATACTTGAAGAATGCCATTTTAGAAAACCTTGTGGCGAATAAGTACCGTGCTAAAATCGAAGCCTTATATAATGATTGGGCTGCAAAATCAGATAGTGATGGAGATGGTGTTTTTGACCTGACTGT
The DNA here is from genome assembly GCF_000526555.1 of Bacteroides sp. 14(A). Taxonomy (NCBI): domain Bacteria; kingdom Pseudomonadati; phylum Bacteroidota; class Bacteroidia; order Bacteroidales; family Bacteroidaceae; genus Bacteroides; species Bacteroides sp. 14(A). The sequence continues at coordinate 5,893 of NZ_JAGH01000005.1, forward strand.
TAAAGAATCGGCAGAATTGAAAGCCTCCCAAAAAGCGTTAGCTGAGCAAATTATGGCTGAACGTGATGCAATGGCTGATGCTTTTGGATGGAGTTCCGATATTTCTACTTCACAAGATTCTTCTTCCCGGGGATTTCAAACCATGTCTCAAGATACTGGCGAAGAATTAAACGGTCGGTTTACTGCTTTACAGATTGCAGGGGAAGAAATAAAGAATCAATCAATAGCACAAACTGGCCTACTTTCATCCATCAATGAAAAAATGTCATTACTTGACTTGACAAATGAAGATATTCCAAGATTAATGGCTAATGTACCTGATATTGCAGGACAAACGAGAGAAAGTATCGCAAGTGGCTATCAGTCGCAAGTTAATATTGTATTTCCGGATGAAAAAATAGATGTTTTGACATTGGAAGTCTCTGCTCTAAGGGGTATTGTTAATGAAATGAGGACTTTACAAGTTGAAGGCAATCTTGATAGACAGGAGATAAGAGAAGGGATACAAGTTGTTTCTAAGAATAGTCCTAGAATGATTTCTGAAATAGTAGAAGTAAAAAAGAATACATCAAAATTATAAGTTATGGCAGATTTACTAATGAATGAGCTGTTAATCAACAACAAGGATGCTTACACAACATGGGGTGTAAGAATGGGAGAGGGGTTTCTTGATGTAATTGGGGCAGCCGTCCCCATGAAAGACTTTATTGAGAATAAAAGCCGACTTGAACATGGGAAACGGGTAATAATCAATAATCCTAAGGTTGATGAGCGGGAAATAACTCTTTCGTTCACTATCGAGGGTAATTCTCAGTCAGATTATCAAGCAAAGAAGAAAGCTTTCTTTGATGAACTGTATAAAGGTGCGGTTGATATTCAAGTCCCAACCAATAGTAGCGAGGTTTACCATCTTATTTATACTGGCAAGAGTGTCACTTATGCTCAGAGCTTAGATAGGACTTTTGGTAAGATTTCAAGTAAATTTTCGGAGCCGAATCCGGCAAATAGAACTTAATTTGTGACCTTATTTCTAATGTCACAACAGGAAGCCCTAAAAGTTAGGGCTTCTTTCTTTTATTTCCGACCTTTGAGGTATGATAGATATCAAAGACATATCCAGTGCCATTCTTCTTTCAACCCCTCCCAACGAAGGTTGCAAGCGGAAGCTTACGCTCCAAAAAGAGGATTACATACTTTTGAAATTCTCTTTGGAGAATCCCATATACTTCAAGCTCGGAACTTACGTTGAATGCGACTTTGGACTATTTGAAGTGTGCGATTTGCAGAGTCCTACCTTCAATACCGATAACGCAGGCTATGATTATGAACTAAGACTTGATGCTCACTACTGGAAATGGAAAAATAAAATCTTCAAATATACCCCGGAGACATCTGGGCAGGAAGCGTCCTGGAGTCTGACTGCTCCACTCAACGTACAAGCAAGTATAGTCCTGAGAAACTTGAAAGCTCTTGGTTATACTTACAAAGGACAGGATTTTGATTTTTCCATTGACAGTACGGTCGAGAACAAGTCTCTGTTAATGACTTATGATAACACCAATATCTTAGATGCCTGTTTTGAAATGGCGAAGAAATGGGATTGCGAGTGCTGGATGACAGACAATATTATCCACTTCGGTAAATGCGAGTTTGGCGACTACGTGAATATGGAAATCGCTAAGAACGTGGGGGAAATGTCACGCTCCGAATCCCAGTCAACCTATGCCACCCGTATCTATACTTTCGGCTCGACAAGGAACATTCCTGCCAACTACCGTCCCGTTGACGAAGCGGTGGTGGTAAATGGTGTGGTGCAAAAAAGATTGATGCTACCCGAAGGAACTCCGTACATAGATGCTTATCCGAAAATGAGTACAGAGGAAGCTATCGAGCAAGTGGTTATCTTCGATGAAGTCTATCCCCGGAGAGTTGGAACTATGTCGGACATCACTACCAAGGAATATACCGAAACCATTGAGAATGCTGATGGAACGACTACCGAAAAGAAGTGGGACGCTTACCGTTTCAAGGACACAGGGATAACTTTCTCCAAAGATTATATCCTCCCCGGTGAGGAATTGACAATCATCTTCCAGTCGGGTAAATTGAACGGTATGGTGTTCGCTGTAACCTTTGATCCCGACGGTAAGGATGAACAGCTTTGGGAAATTGTCCGAAACGAGGATTACGGTCGCCCGTTACCCGATGAGGTGCTCATCCCCGAAGACGGCGATACCTACGTTTTGTCAGGTTGGGATTCAACCAAAATAACAGAATTAGGACTTGTATCCGCTGCCGAACGGGAACTGAAGGAAGAGGCTGAAAAGTACATTGCCAAATCTAAGATAGACCCGAACACCTACAACTGCACGATGATGTCCGATAACGCATACAGCGAGGATGGAATGCATAATCTCTACGGTATCGGTCAAAGGGTGAACCTCATAAACAAAGCCTATTTCGAAAACGGAAGGCTGTCGAGGGTTATCGGGTTCGAATTCAACCTTGATAAGCCTTATGATTCCCCCGTATATACTGTCGGGGAAACTGCTGCCTATTCCCGCATCGGGGAACTAGAGGACAAGGTGGAAAATCTCACTCTCAAAGGACAGGTTTATACAGGTGGAAGCGGTAGTGGTGTATATGTGATAAGAAGGAATGACTCCACTCCTGCAACTGACAGCAATGTGTTCTCGGCATTGCGTTCGTTATCAATGTTTCTTCGTAAAGATAAACTAGATTTCACTAATTACCTATTGAGGTTATTAGGAGGACTAGAGGTTGGCGAAGCCATAGACTCACTAACTGCGGGCAAGGGCATAATCGCGGATAATAAAGGGAGGATACAGGCTGACCGCATGGAGTTGCGGTCATCGCTGACCGTTTTGGAGATAATTTTTAATCGCCTTTCAGCTATGGAAAGTGATTATTCATTTTCCGAATCTGGCACGATTGAGAGTGTCGAACTATTAGAAGATGGTACCTATCGTTTACCGCTTCGTAAACGTTGGGAGAATGATTTCACAGCCTTGGACGAGAATGATGTAGTTTACGGCATGGTGAATAATCTTGCTTCAGGTACCGGAGATTACTATACTTCCTGGCTGCGTGTCCTTAACGTGAATACAGTATCTAATACCATCACTGCGGTCATGTATCCGGACGATGAAGTTCCAGGAGGCAAAAACTACCCGCCGGAGCCGCTAATGATATTATCTCATCGTGGTAATCCGGTGAACGAAGATCGTCAGGCATATTGGTACCTATCTTCCCGTGAGAAGTGTATCTGTATGCTCGATGGAGTAACGAAACCTATACTGGAAGAGAATAACTATGCCATCATTATAGGCAAGTTAAAGCAGTTGTCACTATTTGACAACCTGCCTATAAACTACCGACATAGCTATATCTATTGTCGTGGTATCGCTATACAGGACTTATTGCGTATAGACTATCAGGGTACACCAGTTCGTTCTGAGAATAATCGGGGTCCGTGGTCATCTGAGGATGCTGTGAACAATCCCTATCAGTCTACAGACACAGTTTATGATGCGGTCTATCATGTCGGCTGTAAATGGATGTGTCTGTCTACCGGCACACTTCAAGAACCCAAATGGAATGCAACCGACTGGGCGCAGATTGAAGGTAACTCAGAACTAACCCTTGAATTCTCATCCAGTAACGGTTATAACTTCTTTGCCGGTAAGGTCAATGCGGAATTTACCCCTATTGTCTATTGGGGCTATAATGATATCTCTGCGGATGTGTTGCCCGGTGACTGGTCATGGACTCGTGATAGTGGTCAGGTGACGGAAGATAATGCCTGGTCGGTCGCTCACGCCAATAACGGGCGGGTACTGCACCTGACAAACGAGGACATGCCTTCCAATTGGGGTGCTACAAGAAAAGTGAAATTCACCTGTACGGCATACGTCCGTGACGGTATTGAGAGTATTAATATCGAAAATAGCATAATTGTATGAAAATTAAAACCGCGGTTCAACCGCAGCCGGTCAGAACCAGTTATACGCCTCTGAAGGCGAGTTTTTGTATTGTAATAGATGGTGGAGGTAGTAAGACACAGTTTTATTACACGAATGCTAACACCTTCATCCCGAATCGAACCATTACCCCGATGAAGCTAAAGGCATTCCTCAGTATTGTCGATCCGGATAAGATTATCAGTAATGGGGATAAAAGTAGTCAGCTGACTGTCACCTGGTATGAAAACAGTGAGAGCACTCAGATTACCTCGGAGAATAGCAATTATACACTGAATGCTGACGGAACATTGCTTGTGAAGAAGAATGTTTCGCCAACTACTCCTGTGCAGATTCTTTGCCGGGCTACCTATGTGGATTCCAGAAATAAAAACACGTTGGTATATACCGATACATTCACTCTGAACTCTATACAGAAGAGTGATGACCAGCTTTCATTGAGTGTTAACCAACCTGCCAAGATAACCTATAATCCTTTGAAGGATAACCAATACATAGATATCACTGCTGTATTGAAAATGGGCAGCGAGACGGTAGCGGATGCCAATGTAGCATATTGGTGGTACAAAGTCGAGAACGGAGAGGAAACCCTTATCAACTCTTCTGACCTGAATATTGAATATGTATCCGGTCAGGGTACCAATACTTTGCGTATTGATGCTGACAATACATATATGAGCGTTATCCGCTGCCGCGCGGCTTATTATACCGGAACCAAGCCGTCAGCTCCTACGGATGATACTTTGATGGCTGAGACGGCCATAGTTTATAAGATTCCTCCGATTAAGGCATTTGTCTATAGTCCGAATGGCAATACCATTCGTCAGGGAATGGCCAACATGACTTTTTATGTGAAGATACTGACGAATAAAGAGGAGCTGACAACGGACCAGATCAATAAATACTTTTTTGTGAAGTGGTTTAAGAAGTCGTCTGCTGCGGGTGCGACTGCTACGGAAATCGGACACGGTAGTTCGATATCGGTTACAGCCGGCAGCTTACGCCTGAGTGGTGGCCTGCAGATGTCTGTTTATCCTGAAGTCTACGAGATAGGCCCTTATACGGTGCTTACTACCAAGAGTGGTGATCCCATCCGTACAGGCGCCAATGAAGTAATAATAGCCAGAGGCTAACAATTTAATTTATATGGGTATGAGAGAAATGAAGTATTTAAAAGTGTCCGCCGATATCGCCCGTCGTGCCGGTGTGATTGATGTCCGCCATCGGACTGCTGACGGGGAGTTTATCATTAACGAAAGTGATCTGCGCATGGTCAGGTTCGAGCCGGAAGAATATGTGAAAGGCATTGCCGGGCAGGTTCTTACTGAACAGGAAGCCGCCAAGCTAATCGAAGCCGGTGGAAATAAAATTGGAGAGGAGGTACAGAATGAAAACAATAGTGAATTACCTGCTGAGGATTCTTTGCCGGTTCAGGACAGTGATAAAGAACCTGTGGCGGAAGATAACTCAATTAACGGAGAGGAGGTACAGGATGAGTGATGTTGCGGGTTCTTTTTATATCGGTATGATTATTGATGGTGATAGTGCACAGGGGAATATTCGATCTACGAAGCCGCTTGTACAGATGTATCAGAAGGATACGGGTAAGTGCGTACCGGACTGGAGTGTAGCGGCTAATCAACCTATCATCTATCCGGTCATGCGCTCAGGCAATGAGAATGTGATCAAGTCGATTGTTTCTGGTTCCGAGAAATGGTATTATAACAATACACTTATAACATTCAACGCTTCCGGGTTAGCTACCGCTCCGGCTGCCGTAGCCGGTAAGATGCAAACCACTACTTACAATAATGGCTCCGTGAATGTACCGGCTCTGAAGATCGTAGGAAATCTTGCTTCCGCTTCTAACATGGATGCAGATACTATCCGCATGGATGGTGAGATTGAGGCTTCCGGGCATAATCTTGGCTACACTTCTGAGATACCTCTTGCCATCTCAGAATTTAGTAATTCTGCCTATTACGGTTTCCTTTATCCTTCCGATGGTGGTATTATTGATGGTGATACAGCTACCGTTAAAGTGGATCAGGAACTCTATAAAGGCGGTTCATTAGTTCCCCAAAGTAACTACTCCCTGAAATGGTATAAGATGCCTTCCACCACAGCATGGTCAACCGCTAACAGTGTTTCATTAGTGGCTGATGATATCGATTCCAAGCTAAGTATAAGAGCTGAATTTATTATCAGTGGTGAGGTGGTTGCTATTGCAATCGGTGAAGTGAGTGATGAAACTGATCCGTTATTCTTGGCTGTTAATTTCAGTGGGCCTACGTTTCTTACCAGCAGCGGTGCTACCAGTGAGGTAACTGCGACATATAAGGTTAAGAAGACTGGTACAGGTGAAGAAGTAACCGGCTTTACATTCAAGACTACTTTTACGAAAGCTGACGGTACCGCTTTTACTCCGGCCAATGCGCCTACCACAACCGGATGTAAACTTACCTATACCGATGTGAAGGGTGCAGGGGGTAATATTACCGGCTATGTACAAGGAACTAAATCTTAAATCTTATGGCAAAGAAACAGATAGTAGCATCAACCTTTAATGTTACAGCAGCTCCTGAGGATGGTGCAAAAGGTTCTCGTGGCCAGCTTCCTTATCCGGCAGGTGAATACGACTTACATACGGATTATATATGTACGGATATGGTCGCCCCTTATGTACTATATAATGGTATCTATTATGTGATGAATCAGATTACCACCTGGATCGGTCATGGTGTTCCATCAAATATTAATAATCCTCAAAAGGATTATGCAGTCAATGGCACCAAAGCCACTTGGATACCTTTTGAAAGTTATAAGGCTATTTATGTAGAAATATTGATGGCTAACTTCGCAAAATTGGCGAGTGCTGTCTTTTCAGGAGATTATATGTTCTCACAACAAGGTGTTGATGCTGACGGTAATTCGACTTCGAATTATAAAGAGTTCTATATGGGAACTTTTACTCCTAATCTTCTTCTGGATTTTGCCATTGGTTTGTTTAAGGGTAATAATGTCGAAGTGAATGGAGGTGTTTTCAAGAATATCCGCTCTCCAAACAATAGTTTCAAAATAAAGGAAAACGGTGATATTGAAATCGTTGGTCGTATCGAAACTTCGTTTAACGGTAAGCGTGTTGTAATTGATCCTGAAACAAATTCCATCAAAATGTATAATCAGTCCGAGCAGGAGGTTCTGACTATGTCATTCATGGATTCAGAATGGAACGGAGAGATAACAAGTATACCAAGGCTACGTATGCAAAGGATTATGTCTTCTGGTGTCGTAACAGCTTTAGCCGACGTTTCTCCCGGATCAATAGCTCTTAGGGCTAAGGGAATAGATGTCTTTTATGATATGACGATAAGTCCTATATCTGGGATTACTTTTTTAAGAGATGGGGTAGTTACAAAAAGTTATCCCACTTCTTAATTGGAATAAAATTAAACAAAACGAGATTAAAAATTAAATGTTGAATTTGGGCGTTTTTTGATATAATTTAGACGTCCGTTAAAAGTATATGGTATGAAGGAAAATGAGTTAAGTAGTGGTGTACCTACCAAGATACGAGGAATAGACGCTAATGGTAATAGTATAGTGTCAACTCCAAGTGAGTTAATGACTGCATTAGAAAGCATAGGAATGTTTAAACGGATTTTCTTTCCTTTTGGAACTGGTGCCCGATGGCTCAAAATAATGGAAATAAAGCGTGGTATGAATTGCTCGTTTCTGTTAAATATGATATGTTATACTAATCAACCGGCAAGTATAATTGTGGGATATGCAGTTAATTATGATGATCAGATCATGCATTCTGATTTTAAGCAACTTATAGGGAAAGCCGGTGAATTGTATAATCCCAATGTAAAATACAGAAATGAGAATGGAACAATATCCATATGGGCCAAAGATTCCTGCGTTAGTAGTAAGGCATCATGTATAACCATCTTACATGGTAATGCAGAATTTCCGATGATTATTGAAACACCACCGGAAGATGCAATACAGCCTATATGGTAAAGATTTTTATTACATACTTTCATCTTACATCTGCCTCTGGAATATTATCCATTCTGTCGTCCGTTAAAACTGAATGGTATGAAAGAGAATGAATTGAATAATGGTACAGCTACTAAGGTGCGAGGAATAGACGCTAATGGCAACAGTATAGTGACCACCCCTAAAGAAATTGCAAAGTCAGGAGGATGCGGTACATTCTCTATGGCAGGTGCTCTTAATGGCAAGTGGTATAGAATCGCTATAAGTCGTAGATGTTATATGGCAAGCTCAGTATTGCTCAATGTAGGAAGTCGATATACGAATAATGCTCCTTGTTCCCAATTATTCTACATTGCGTTAGATGGCTACAGCAAATTGCAGAACGTTGTTCAATTAGGAGTCTCCAGTAAATGTATTAGTAAAGTGCGATTACTATACAAAAGTTCGACTACAGAAAATGGAATGCTTGACATTTATATCTGTTCGAATGGAAAGAACGATATAGACTTTGCTTACAGCAATAATATTGGATTTACTTTTCAGACACCGGTAGAAGTTTCAGAAGAACCGGATGCGGAATACTATGTCAAAGAATTTACATTCTAAAAAGTGGAAGCTTAAATATCCCCTAATTGCTTCATACCTATCGTCCGTTAAAAGTGAATGGTATGAAATTAAATGAAAGTACACAGGTAAATAGTATCAATAGTGAATATATCGCCTTAATAGATCCTAATGGTAATCCAGTACGTATAAATAGAGCTGACCTTGCTGAAGTAATTAGGTTGGTAATGTCTGAAGCTACAAAGGAACAAAAGGGATTGGCATCCGTTGACCTGTTTAAACGAAGTATGCAATATTATTTAGCAGAAAAATATATTCACCTATGTAACTTAACGGTTTATTATGCTAATTGCCAGTTTCTTATAGCAAGCGGTAGTCCTCTAGGAAAGTTACCTCTTGGAATGATATCTTGTCGAAAGGGTTACTTACCGGAATTAATCAATGTACAAGGGGCTAATACAACTTTTAGATTGTATTACAGAGACGTAAATGAGACACGGGAAGTATGGGGATATGAATCGAGTTCCGGTGGATCGCTCAATTTATCTGTTATTGATAATCATGGGGGAATAATTAAGTTGGAAACGAATAATGAAGTCCCTGAGGGATTGATTAAAGTATAGGGGCATTGTGCCCCTATTAATTAATCTCTATATATCCTTCTGGCACATCCTTTTGATATACGTTTTTTATAAGGGCATTTCGATCTTGTCTGCCAAGAATAGAGACATAAATTGAATTAGAATATGAAGCTGTTTTTACCCATATATCTATCGAAGTATCGTTTTTGACATAACCAATACTCAAAGTACCTATTATGCTATTCTTGCTGGCCTTTACCGTCTCTCTATGGCATACCAGCGATAAGTATAATAAACTATTAGGCACAGTGTATGCGTTACCTCCGATTATTTCCAAAACAATATTATCAAGGTTGCCTTCTGTACTGCCAGATAGGGTCATTGTTGCGATCTTGCAGTAATATGACTCAGCATAAGTACCATATAGCTGCTTCAGTTGCAGACAACTGGTATTGTCTACAATTTGCTGAGGACTTGTCACAATACTATTGCCGTTTGTATCTAAGCCTCGCACCTTTATTGCAACACCGCTGGCTATCTCGTTCTCTTTCATACCTATTCACTTTTAACGGACATACAAATTCATGTATTTTTACTCTGAATTATGCCGACAGTTTTGAGGGTAAAATTCAGTGATAAAAATACGTCCGTTAAAAGTGAATAGGTATGGGAAAATTAAACGAAACCACCCAAGTGAACACTATAGGCAGCGAGTTTGTGCTACTTACAGATAGTAATGGGCTACCGGTACGAATCAGCAAGAATAATCTTGCCGAAGCCATTCGTAATGTAATGAGCGAAGCTACAACTGAGAAAAATGGACTAAAACCCGCCAATGAAGTGAGAATGGAAAAGAGATTGAGTGCTTCCAATTCATTGATAATATTCGAACCTGAGGTTTCTACAAATCCAAAATCCACAAGCCTCTTAATATCCGTAGCCGCATCTGGTGGAGGTGTCATGAGTCATTATCTAATGTCCATTAATAGGGCCTCTGAGAGTCTGAAAAGACCTACTATAGTTTTAAACCGTATAGGCGGGTCTTCTTCCTCTAATGTCCCCAAATTTAAGTTATGGGCTGACGAAAATACTGGAGCTTTTAAAGTTATATTGGAACGAATACAGTATACCGTTGGCGTGTATGCTAAAATTCTAAATACTTTCCAATCTTCCTCGGATGGTATTTCTTTTACTGCTGCCAATCAGGATGAAGTTGATGCTGCAACGTATATTGACGTTACATAATTATAGGGGCATAATGCCCCTATAAATAGTTTGTAATTTGCATTACGAATACATTCGTATTGTTTCCCCTTGTATTTTTCAAAAATATAGTTCCGTTAAGTATCTTCTTACTCAGAACTATTTTACCTGTAGAATTAAAGTCGGAAGAAAATATATAATCATCATATCCGAGTATTGCAGCTCCAGGTCTTGCACCAATAACGAATAAGCCTGTTGAGCCTAAATCTCCTGACCTTACTATATATAATCCGTAATGGGAGACTTTTAAATCATATTCTTCGTCTGGAGCTAATGTAACCTGCCAAGAAGGAAACATCAGACTTTTTATAGCCTTAGATAAATCTGATTTATTAATCAGTAAAGGATTACCGGAGGCATCCAGTAAGGTGATATACTCATTATTGATAGTATTCACCTTTGTCGCTTCATTCAGTTTCATATCCTATTCACTTTTAACGGACGTTTGATTCATTGTTTGTTTACCCTGTATGATATCACTATCTTCACAGGCAAAAATGATTTACGCATACATTCGAATCTCAACCGATAAACAGATTAAAGAGAATCAGCGTTTCGAGATTGAAAAATTCGCAGAATCGAAAGGTTTAAAAATAGATTTATGGGTATCAGAACAGGTGACGGGAACCAAGTCTGCGAAAGAACGTCGTCTTGGTCCACTACTTAGGAAAATGAAGAAAGGGGATACTTTGGTTATCTCTGAAATCAGCCGCTTGGGTAGAAACTTGATGAGTATTATGTCGATGCTCAATCTTTGCATGACGAAGGAAACCTTTGTGTTGACTGTAAAAGAGAAGTATGAGCTTGGTAATAATATCAACAGTCAGGTACTCGCTTTTGCTTTCGGACTGTCAGCTCAGATCGAACGCGACCTAATTAGCCAACGAACTAAAGAAGCACTGGCCTGGCGTAAAGCTTCCGGAAAGAAGTTAGGCCGGCAAGCTGGTGAAAAAAACACTCACTATAAGCTTGATAAGAAAGCGGAACTTATTGATAAGATGCTTGCTGAAGGAAAGTCAAAGGCTGCTATCTGCCGCAAACTTAAATGCCACTTGGTAACCCTTAATAATCATCTTATAAGAATGGAGGAAAAGTCTTGTAAATTAGAAGATAATTAGTACCTTTGCGATATACGATTATGCCCATTGACAGCCCGTATTAGGTGTTGTTGATGGGCTTTTTGTTTTAATAAATCCCGTCCTACTTTCACAAGCTGGATCGGGATTTTGTAGTTTAATAACTACTGTGAGTGATGCAAAATTAGTATTAATATTTATATTTCAAAAGTGACAAAAATGGAAGAAATTTGGAATTTTCTACACTCTTTAGACTTGACTAATTTCTACCGGCATATTGGTGTTACATTGATGTGCTGGCTGGTAATGTTTATCTCTGTATTGATCGACATGTGGGATGGTGTGCAGACTGCTCGTGTCTTGAAAGAGCCAATCAACAGCAAAGGTTTCCGCAGGACCTTTGCCAAAGCTGGTGACTATTGGCGTATGATGTTATTTGGGTTGATGTTTGATACGCTTGGCTTACTATTCACTTGGTACATTTTACCATATATGACAATTATCATCACAGTTGGAGTTTTGATTATTGAGTTTCGGAGCGTATGGGAACATAATAAGAGAAAGCGGAGCCATGCGGCAGAGTTGCCTGGTGTGATAGCCAATATCGTAAAGTGTGCATCGGAGAAGGATGCTTTAGAATTAATTGAAAAAATAAAGGAGGTACAGAAATGAGAACAATTGATGCAATTATCATCCATTGCTCGGCCACACGTGCCGGGCAGGACCTACGGGCCAAAGACATTGATCAGATGCACCGGGCGCGTGGTTTTAATCAGATTGGTTATAACTTTGTGATTGACCTTGATGGGACTGTGGAGACTGGACGCCCTCTCTCTGTCGACGGGGCGCATTGTAATACTAAAGGATTCTCGAATGTGTCATACAACAAACATTCGGTTGGTATCTGTTATATTGGTGGTCTGGATGCAAACGGGAAACCAACCGATACCCGGACGCCTGAACAAAAGGCCGCACTTCGAGAACTGGTTGCCAAACTTTGTAAGGAATACCAGATTATTGAGCTTCTTGGTCACCGGGACACTTCGCCAGACCTTGATGGTAGCGGCGAAGTTGAGCTAGCAGAGTATATTAAGGCGTGTCCTTGCTTTGATGTACGTAGTGAGTTCTCTAACTTTCTCCGTAATGTAGTTGTACGGCCATGAAAAAGTTGCCTTGGATATTAGTTATATTGCTGGCAGTGGTTTGTGTGGTTGCCTGGTTCCGCCCGCAAGAGCCTCTCCCGGTAGAAATACGTACCGAGACAAAGGTAAATACGGTAGTCCAGATCGAGACCTTACTTATTTCGCCACCTATGGCCCCTTTAGTGGTCTTCCGGTTAACAGATACTATGCGTATCGGCGACACTGTTGTTCATCGTGAGCAGGCTTATTACGAGGATAGTCTTTACCGGGCATGGGTGAGCGGATATCGGCCGAGGTTAGATAGTTTGCAGATATTTCCGAAGACTGTATATCAGACGGTGACGAATGATATATACCACACCGTCAAAGTGAAAGATAAGCGTAGATGGGGATTGGGACTACAGGTTGGTTATGGCTATCCCAGAGGATTTTATATAGGTACTGGAGTAAGCTATAATTTATGGCAATGGTAGATTCAAGTATGTATGTTTAATAGTTGCGATGTTAGTATTTGCTTAAGAATGTTAACAAAAAATAGAACAAGAAAGAATAATTGCTTTATTTGCAAACTAAAACTATAGTATAAGCATTACAATAACGAACTTAATACAGTCTTTATTATGGATAAAATATTTGCCTTTGATTATATGTTGTCTCTCTTTGAACAATGGTATAAAGAAGAGGGTAAAGAATTCATGAATTTTCAGAACTGTTCAAAGTTATCCGTACTCAAACTTTTGTTTTTAACTGCCGCACCAAAGAGGGAAGGAGCAAGTGATTTATTAGATGTTTTTAATAATTTTCATGCATTGCCTTATGGGCCAGTAGAGAGTGATATATATAATGCTATTCAAGATAAAAGATTACCATCTTATATTGTAACAGAAAGATCTGTTGTTAAAAAGGAAAATGCGATATTACCTTATAAAATAGAAGATTACACTCGGATAAAGGATGCTGTTGATACCTTAAAAGAGAAAAATAAATATCTTATATTATTAAATGCTTTTTCTTTGGTGGAGATTACACATAAATGGGAAAGTTGGAGACAATCCATAGCTTTTGCTAGGTTAATGGAAATGTCAAGTTACAAAATGACTATAGAATCGATTAGGAACGATAGGAATAAATACTTTGAATAAATAAAGGATGAGTTTTATATTAGAGCAATGTTATAATCAATTCATAGAGGAGTTCCCAGAATCTTGGCTTCCCAATAGTAGCGAGGAGGAATCTGTCTTTTTTGATAAAAGTGCTCAAATTGAATTTTTTTTTGAGACATGTTTTATACTGTTAAGTAGGTCAATTATTAGTGGGGAATATATTAATGTTCCTAATTTCCTTGATGTATTAAATAACTTTCTAGCCAAGACGACAGTGGAATATGCTCCTCCATCACTTTCGGAGTCTGGAAGTGAAAGGGTTGACAGGTTACTATCACGATATAGAGATTTGAATTACTCAATCTATAATGCATTGCAACATTATAATTATTTTGTAACAATTTCGAAAAATAAATTTAATACTGAGGGAAACCAATACAAATATGGTTTCTACAAATTGAAAAATATTAAGTCGACCGACAAAATTCTTAAATTATTTTCAGAGATAACAATTCCTTTATGTTTGTTTGATTACCGGTTTCCCATTGGTGAAGATGAATTTCATAATCTCCTTATAAGTAGAGATAGATTGAAGGAATGCATCTCTGAAGGTAGCTCTGAAAGAAGGTCTGTTTTAGCTGTATTGCTCCACAAATGCCATTTTATAATATACAATATTAAAGAATCTCCTTTTTATATTAATACTGAATCAAGTGCTATATGCATAAATCCTAAAGATTTAGATGTTGGGTATTATGATGGATTTATTGCAAAAGAATGTGATTCTGAATCAAAAGCAAATGAACTTTTGGAGGATATTAGTGGGATAAATCCTGAACTAAAATCATTTGTTTTGTTGATGAAATACTATAAACAGAATCTTGCTAACAAGTCTGATATTGTTAAGATGGACTTTGTTCTTGGAAAGTTTTCGGATATTTATCAGATAAAACGAAATTCGAGAGAGTTTATAAATCCTGGCAATTTGATAGAAGAATATAATAAATTTTCATTAAATTCGGTGCTGAATTTTTTGCATAATTGCCGTTTTTCGTTTTATACACAAAAATGTGAACCTAGTCTAAAGCAAATAAAAGAAGAACTTAGACATATAGAGAATATACAAGCAAAAACAGGAGTGAAAAATTTTCATCCATATGAAAAGGCTATAGAAGCTATCACTAAATGTATTGAACTTCACATAGAAAAAGAAGATTTTGATGATAGGTTAATAGAAGATAAACTTGAAGAACTTAGTCGCGTGATTATTTTATATAGAGAATCTTATGAGTGGAGTCGATCTCATCAGTTTTTTCCTTTTCAATTGCCATTTGAAGAGTCTATGTATTGTGTAGATAATGGATCTATTAAATTGTTTGTACCTTCGGCTTATGCGAAGTATATTGACTATAACACATTGAAAGAACGGTTGGAACAATTTAATAGAACGAAAGAGTATTTAAGGTTCCGTTGTGATTTGTCAATAGAAAGAAAAGAAATAACTCAAATAAAAAATGATATTAAAACTTCTGATAAGAAAGCTTATGATTTAATAGCGATCTTTACAGCTGCTATCACTTTCCTCTTTGGTATTGTGAATATTTTTATAAATAATACAGCTTTGAATTTGTATCAATTAATAGCTAATACGATTGGCTTTGGAATATTGTTATTACTTTTTGCATCTTTATATTTATTCATTTCGCCATTGTTAATTCAGAGGATAAATTGGCGTCAATATTTAAAAACTGGTCGTTGCATAGCTGGCATAGTTTTAATAGCCATATATGTTATATTGGTTTTTACTTTATCAAAAACTAGTCAATCAGTAATAGATAAGATTGGGCAAACGGAAACTGTAGTAGACTCATTACATCGTGAATCGAAGTTTGAAGTACAACAAATCAAGGCAGCCGAATAAGCTGCCTTTTTCATGTAGTACCCGATAAACAACCTGCCACAGCCTTAAATACAGCTTTACCAGCCTCGGACGCTATAGCTTTAAAGAATGATGTGACACATTTCTCTCCAAACTCAAAGCTTGATTTTCTACTTTTAGCAAGAATTTCACTTATTCGATTTAAGATTTGTTGTTTAGTCTCTTTGGAAATTGATCTTATTGTATTTGTTATACTTTTTCTGATATCTTTGTAGTCTATTTCTTCTAAATCAGATTTGTTTTCTTCTAGTAAGGTATCCGTTTCTTTTAGGAAAGAGACCAAAAACCTTTGTTGGCTTATATTGAATGGAATTGAATTAGCGTCTTCGTCAATTAATTGTATTTTATTAAATTCATCTTTAATCTCTTTGTTATAAGCATTGAGTATTGGATCATCCAAGATAGATTCTCTATGGTAAAATTCTATTCGCTTACACCAACTGGTTAAATAATCGGATAATTGTTGCTCGTTTAATAAAAATGAATGTATCCCTATTGTATCATCTAATGGAGACAACTCTATTTTGTTTTTAAATCCACTTGATGTGTTTTCTCTGTTTTTTATTGTAAAATAGAAATTCAAATCTTCATTATCTATGATATGTAGTAAGGCGTTATCTCTGTCTTTAAACGCAATAATATTACGATATTTTTCAACAATAGGTTCTATAGCATTAACCACAACTATTGGGAGTCTTCTTTTAATATTTTTGCTCATGTTCATTATAATTTCTTTATACCATTGCAAATATAAGTTTTTAATTGAAAAATGAACATTGTTAGGTTAAATTAAATTTAATGGCTTATTGAAAAGTCAGCCGAATACACTATGGATATAAGAGTCTATGTGAATATCAATGACATTAAATAGCACTATCCGGATGCATTCTATAATCCGGCTATTGACCGATTTTATCGTTTGAAGGCATTTGTGAAAAAGACAGCAGATTAGTGCTGTCTTTTCTTTTTTATCTAAGTGAAATAGTGGCAATTCGATTAAATATTATCTTTGTGTTCTTTAAGGTTGAGATTTCTCCACTTGATAACAAGATTAACGAATATATCTAACCAAAATGCAATCATCGCTCCTAAAATAATAGCATTTATGAATGCCTCGCGATCTCCTTTATTTTTTACGTTAATATCTTCAGCTTGAACTATGATACCTCTATTATCTATAACTTCTTTTATTTTTTGCTGGGAAGAATACATAATACTTCCAGAGGTAATCATGTCTGGCTCTGGAAATATATATTGATATTTTAATGGTTTGGTCATTCTAACATCTTTTCCATTTCTTGCAAAATCTCCGAACTTAATAAGTATGTTGGTATTGGAATAGTCATAATTTCTGTAATCACCATCTAATCGTAGCGAGAAGTAATAATATGGATTTTCTTTCTCTTTATCCGGCGAGAATAACTCATTCCCGTAAATATCGAAAGTTGACCAACCGTAAGAGGTAGCTATTCCATTTATACCTTTCGAGTGTACTTTTATAGATAATGTTGAATCATTTAATTCATTAATATGATAGGCATTTTTTTCATGCTGAATGCTATCTCCTGCATGTAATCGTTGAATATTGTCACTAAACGCCCATTCTGTTTGATGCGGATATCTTGCGATATTAAATGTTGTAGAGTAGGGATAAAGTGGAAAACTTAATTTATTAATATGCCTTTCATTTTCTTGTAATCCATACCTTATTTGTATTGCTTGTGAATAACCATAATTGGTATAGACACTATCACTTGCTACTTCTGCTACAATTTGAAGCCATTTCAATTCATTAGATAAGCTTATTTGAACTTCGTGATATTCTGGTCCTATTTCAGTTGTCGATACTTCATGGCAGCGCCAAATAGATATACTTAGTGCAAAAAGCAGTATTAAGTGCGCTCCGCCATGTGAAAGAATATAGACGACTTGTTTCAAAGGTGAGTGCGTTAAAGGTTTACAAAGTGATTTGTAAAATTTAGCTAGATGATTTTTAATTTTCATTGTTATATAGTTTGTAATGTAAATATTATAACGAAATTATTGTTATTCTTTGAGATATACAATATTTAGTTTTATGTTTGTTGACATAATATTTGTATGAAGACGTTTGATGATTAGTTGTCTATATTTGTTTGTTTTATTCTGGAAGGCAGCCGTAAGACTGCCTCCTGGACTACCAAGCTCATCAGCACGCATCCACAGCTCTTGCTTGGTCTTCATGTGCTATTACTAATGAGCTTTTAAAAAGTTTAGTCCTGACACAAAAAAATGAGAAATCCCCATAGTAGCCCAACTACGGGGATAGTATCTGAACCACAATTACCCTTTCATCATCATAATATCTGCTCTCATTTCGATGTAGTCTTTATATTTTTCGGGGTTGTTCACGTAATCGATCACCCGGTTGATTGCTATTTCAGCTTGCTTTTGTTTGACTTTTGTATAGAACCTAATAATTCCTTTGCTTTTGTCCGAATGTCCTAGACAGTAGTCTATCACACCGTCTGGTATGCCAAGTTCTGATGCAAATTGAGCAAAAGTTTTGCGAGCGGAATAGAAGCATAGTGTTTGCTTGATTCCTAAACGGTCTTTCAGCTCTCTCATGCAAAGGTTTATATACTTCTGTAGATTAGAATACGTGTAAGAATACCCTAAATCCAGCATGCCTTTTTTATTAATATACTTATTTATTATAGCTCTTGCTTCTGGATGTATCGGTATTGTAATATTTGCTTTTCCTGTCTTTGCATGTAGTGTCTTAGTTCTTTCGAAAGAAAGAATGTCTGATGATAGATTTACTGATAATAGGTCTTTCAGATTTATTCCGCATAAATAGAAAGATAGTAGAAGCATGTCTTTTCCTAAACTAATCCTCTTCCCTTCTAATTCGGTATTTCGTATTCTTTGAAACTCCTCTATTGTTAGATCGCACTCCTTGGGTTCGGCAGTTGGGATTTTGGTATAAGCAAAGGGGTGTACATCTTGTTTAAGAATGCCGGCTTTGATTAATTCGTTGATTCTTGCTTTCAAATGGGTAAGTCTTAATCCGATATTTCCATTTGCATAACCTTTTCTCATCATCCACTTTTTGAAGTGTTCAATCATTATGGTATTAATGGCAGGAATAGGTACGTCTCCTTCAGCAATAGTAAAGATGCGTATTGTTTCCTCATTCATTTTTGCATAACTTTCTCTTCCTTCTTCTTTGAATTCACCAACTCGTTTCTTCCAATATTCTAAGAATGAAATATGGGATGGACGTTCTTTAGAAATAATTATCTGTTTGATCTGCATAGCAGAGAGATACTCAATGTTTTCTATGGAGTCAAATTTATCTTTATATTGTGAGAATACAAACTCTAATCGTTTGTTCATTACACTTGCATCTTTGCGATATGCGACCTTTCCATTTTCGAATTCTGCGATATCATCCAATAGAAAGGTTGTTTTGATGTAAGCCCGCTGTTTCTTTTGGGAGATACAGACTAAGATCGGCAGTCTGCCATCTTGTTCCTTAATGGAACTTAATACTGTTAATCTGATTGTTGCCATAAGCTGAATAATCAAACACAATTCTACTATACAACTTTAGCCATATATATTTGCAGAAATGTGGGGTCAGTCCGAAAACCCTGTGGGTATGTTAAATTTACACTGTTAGTTTGCATAATCTAAAAATAAAGAATGGTATATCTCCGACTCCCCTAAACTGTGCCCTGAACGCTTTAATTTTTGCATTGAATGATTCTGCAAATACATTCGTTTCCCTGTTAACGAAATAGTTTAGTATCGTTTCATAATAGTTCTGCATGGTATTTGTTACGGTTCTGAAACATCCATATCCAAGCTTTTCTATTTTATTGTACCACAAGGCAAGCTTTCCACGTGCCACATCCTTGTCATAGTGCTTATTATACACGTTGGTCAATTCTATAGCTAAGTCGTAAACTGATTTCAATTCCGGATAATGTTCGAATATGATTTCCGCACGTATTCTTTGAGATTCAGTCCATTTACTAAAATGCTTGACAAGTACATGTTTAGCCCTTGCCAGCAGCTGCCTACGGGTATCGCCATTGGTATATCGAAACGGAACATACTCTATATGTTGCTCTCTGCACCTCTGAATTTCATCGTTCTCTAAATCCCGTGCCAGCCAGCGATAAGTAATCCTGAGTTCATCAATTGCCTCATAAAAGAGCTTCTGTACATGAAACCGGTCATTTGTCATAGTGGCGTTTGGAAAAGCCGTTCGGACAATTCGCATCATGGTCGGCGAAAGATCTAAAGTGACCTCTTTGACTGTCTTGCGCTTGGAGACATGAATCATTTCAAGCACCTTTATGACGTCTTCAGACTTCGTACCACGTATCATGGCCACAAGTGTACCTTTGCCACCACGTCCCGCACGGTTAGTGACAACAGTATATAATTCTCCGCAGCTCAAAGAAGTCTCGTCAATACAAAGGCTAGGACCTATGTTATGTTTGAACAGGACATATTCTGAGGCATGATCTAACTGGTCCCACTGTCTGTATGCGCTGATAAACTCCTTGTACTGTGAAGTCAACAGTTTACCGTTTACCCCATAAGCATCTGCTATGGAGCTTATGCTAGCCGCGGTAGTTTCAATCTTCTTCTTTTAAAAAAGCAACGAACTCAGGAGTGAGTTTCGTCCCTTCGGCCGTAAGATCATCGTAGGTATAGGAAAACGTTTCCCCTGTAGCTTTGTCATACCAGCGACGACGTCTTACGTGGAGATAAACAGGTTTGCCACGCAGAGGAAAGTCCTGAATCACTTTCTCATCTGTGAAACCATGTGATATCACAGTCCCACTCTTGTAATCAGAACGTTCCATGTAGTTTTTTTCATCAAGCCAAACTTCGATTTTGACGGAGTCGTCATGCCAACCGGAGATCTCGAAATACGTCATTAAAACTTCGGGGAAGATGACTCGTAGTAACTTATGTAGGTTGCGATTGGAAGGCATTGGACAGATTATTTTAATTTGAACACAAAGATAGTTCACTTTCGCGTATTAACATAACATACCCACAGGGTTTTCGGACTGACCCGAAATGTGCTTTTTTTTATTCAGATGAGACTTTTTAAAAGAAAAAACGCTGATTAAAATATTTATAATCAGCGTTTTACTGTTGAGCCGCTAGCCAGACTTGAACTGGCGACCTACGCGTTACGAATGCGTTGCTCTACCAACTGAGCTATAGCGGCAGTGACTTTTCATTTACGGGGTGCAAAATTACATCTTTCTTTGAAATTACGAAAAGAAAAAGGTTTTTTTTTGAAAAAATCTTTCTTAAAATGGTTTTCTATATTTGCTCTGTCATTTTTCCTTCTAAAATAATTGTTTTATCAATATAAAAAATACATCTTTGCAAATCTTACTGTCAACCTAAAATCTGACAATAATTATGAATTTGAAGATATATTATAAGAATCTTTCATCCCGTATTGCCTCCAAGTGGACTATATTGGCTATTGATATTTGTTTGATAATGATTTCCATGCTTTTAGCATGTATCCTTCAGCTCGGGGTATCTTCTATAATATATAAGATGTCATTGTATGTATGGATGATTTTTTTCTCTTTGTTTTGTAATCTGTGTTTCTTTTCTGTCTTTCATACATATGTTGGAGTTATTCGTTTTTCTTCGTTTGTGGATATCTATAGAGTGTTTATATCTCTTACATTGAGCTATGGAGTACTGGGGGTAGGAAATTTTTGCTGGTCAGCTTTTGGTTTGGGAGAAACATTACCCAGTGGAATAATTTTTATAGCATATATTCTTAACTTCATATTCATGGCATGTCTGCGCATTTTGGTGAAAATGTTGCATGAAGTTTTGTCTTTTGATATTCGGCATTGTGTGAATGTGTTTATTTATGGCTTTCGTGGAACTGGAGTGAATATAGCAAAATCTATGCGTGTAAGTAGAAATAATCATTATCGTGTATGTGGTTTTATTTCTGATGAGCCGTGGATGATAGGCAAACACACCATGGGATGTAGGGTATATGCTAATGATAAGATGTTATTTGAACACTTAAAAAGGAAGAATGTACGTACGATTATTGCTTCACCTGATAAGTTGGTGGATTTGGAACAGTCTGGTATAGTAGCACAAATGTTAGCTCAGGATATTCATGTGATGACAGTGCCTCCCTTGAGCGATTGTTTGGATGATGGAATTATAAAAGATATCCATATAGAAGATTGGCTTCGTCGTGAACCAATTCAGGTTGATATCCGTAAAATAGCGGCTTATGTTGAGGGACATCGAATATTGATAACCGGTGTTGCTGGTACTGTAGGGCGGGAAATCGTTCGCCAGTTGGCGGCGCTAAATCCATATCAGTTGATATTGGTTGATCAGGCTGAATCTCCTTTGTATGATATTCAATTGGAATTGTCTGACCATTGGAAGAATCTCGAAGTACGGGTATTAGTAGCAGATGTTACAAATTATACTCGTATGGAGGCTATTTTCAGAGAGTGTATGCCGCAGTTAGTCTTTCATGCTGCAGCATATAAACACGTTGCCATGCTTGAAGATTATGCTTCTGAAGCTATACAGGTGAATATTTTAGGAACAAAGACTGTTGCGGATTTGTCTGTAAAATACAAAATTAAAAAATGTATGATAATTTCTACAGATCATGCTTTCTGTCCGGTGCATGCTATGGGGTATAGTAAATGTTTGGCTGAAATGTACGTACAGGGATTATCTCGCAAAGTAGTGCAGGAAAATAGTCTTACTAAATTATTTGTAGTTCGCTTCAGTGATGTATATCCTGATGCCCCTCGCAGTTTAATGACTGTATCGGAAGCTTGTCAGTTGATATTGGAAACGGGGAATTTGGGTGAGAATGGTGAAATCTATGTGTTTGAAGATGATGCAGTAGAAGATACACTGCCCACCAGCTATGAAAAAATAAGGAAAAGCAAAGGATATTTCATTGATTATACTATGATTTGCGAGCAGATTAATACTTTAACGGAAAATAATTGCATGCAGGATTCAGCGGTAATAATTAACAAAATGAAAAAAATAATCTCATATTTTTCTGAGTCTTGTGCGGATGCCTGAACGGCTGAATGGAGTTTTTAATTCTTTTTCCGAAATTTCGATGTAAAATAAATGGGCGTTCTGAAATAATGTGCTACCTTTGTGCCCGATTTATATTTAACTGTAGGAATTTTAAAGATTAATCAAATATCTTATGCGTAGATTAATAGCACTATTCTTTTCAATCTTCATCCTTGTAGGGGGCGTTATGGCCCAGCAAATGTCGGATGATCAGGTGGTTCAATATGTGAAAGAAGCACAGAGAACTGGCAAATCGCAAAAGCAAATGACTACTGAGCTATTGCGTAGAGGAGTAACCAAAGAACAGGTTGCTCGTATACAAAAAAAATATGCCGAGCATAGTACTGCTGCAGATGGAGTAGAAAACAAACCCTCTCAACTTCGTGAACGTACTTCTTTAATGACAGACGGGAAAGCTATTAGAGGTACTTCTTATGAAGAAGCAGAATTAGAAGAACAGAAAGAAATAATTGATTTAAAACGTGATGCGAAAGCTACTCCTGAAGCACCAGGAAGCAATATTTTTGGTCATAGTTTATTTTCTAATAGAAACCTTTCTTTTGAGCCGAGTGCAAATCTGGCTACTCCGGTAAATTACCATTTAGGCCCGGGTGATGAAGTTATTATAGATATCTGGGGGGCTTCAGAAAATACAATTCGTCAGACGATTTCTCCCGAAGGAACTATTTTAGTCCGTGGTTTAGGTCCCGTTCATCTTAGTGGTATGACTGTAAAAGAGGCGAACTCTTTTTTGCAACGTGAGTTTTCTAAGATCTATTCTGGAATTTCAGGTACTGAGCCTAACTCTGAGATAAAATTGACATTGGGTGACATTCGTACGATACAAATTAATATTATGGGTGAGGTTTCTGTACCGGGAACTTATACCTTATCTGCATTTTCCACTGTATTTCACGCTTTATATCGTGCTGGTGGTGTAAACCGTATCGGTAGTTTACGTAGTATTAAAGTGGTACGCGATGGTAAAACCTTTGCTGATCTGGATGTTTACGACTTTATAATGAAAGGTAAAATGAAGGATGATATACGCCTTCAGGAAGGTGACGTGATCATTGTAGATCCTTATCAGTCTCTGGTTGAGATTGTGGGTAAAGTCAAAAGACCGATGTTTTATGAGATGAAACCTACAGAGACTGTTGCTACCATATTAAATTATGCAGGTGGTTTTACTGGCGATGCTTATAAAAAAGCCATTCGTCTTGTGCGTAAGAGTGGACGTGAACATCAGGTCTTTAATGTAGATGAAATGGATTACTCTGTTTTCCGTTTGGATGATGGAGATATGATTACGATAGATGCTGTACTGGATCGTTTTGAAAATCGTGTAGAAGTTCGTGGTGCTGTTTATCGTGCCGGTTTATATCAACTAGACGGTACAGTAAATACGGTGAAACAATTAATAAAGAAAGCTGAAGGATTGCGTGGAGATGCTTTCCTGAATAGAGTAATTATAGATAGAGAGCATGAAGACCTGTCTCATGAAATCATTGCTATTGATTTAGGAGGACTATTAAATGGGACAATTGCTGATATTCCTTTGCAGAAAAATGATATTCTGTATATCCCAAGTATTACTGACCTGAAAGAAGAAGAAACGGTTGCAATTTATGGTGAAGTTGCTAATCCGGGTACTTTCCTTTTTTCTAAGAATATGACTATTGAAGATTTACTTGTTCAGGCAGGTGGTTTGTTGGAAGAAGCTGCTACAACAAGGGTTGAGGTAACTCGTCGTATTAAAGATCCTAAGAGCACTTCATTCAGTAGTGTTTTAGGTAAAACATTTACTTTTGATATAAAAGATGGTTTTATTGTTGGAGGAAATGCGGAGAACTTCTATTTAGAGCCCTTTGATGCTGTTTATATTCGTAGAAGTCCTGCTTATCGTAGGCAACAGAATGTGGTTGTTGCTGGTGAAGTACTTTTCTCTGGTAGCTATTCTTTATTGAAGAAGAATGAACGCTTGTCTGACTTGGTTAGCAAGGCTGGTGGTGTAACTCCGGATGCTTATGTAAAAGGAGCTCGTTTAATCCGTAAATTGTCCGATGAGGAAAGACGTCGTCAGAATGACGCTATCCGTATGGCTCAGAATGGTGAGGGAAAGGACTCCATATCTATACAGAAATTAAATCTGTCAGAGACCTATACTGTAGGTATTGATCTGGAGAAAGCTTTAGCCAATCCAAAGTCTGATTTTGATTTGGTTTTGCGTGAGGGAGATGTACTGTATATTCCGGAATATGTGAATACTGTGAAAATCAGTGGTTCGGTCATGTATCCTAATACCGTAGTGTATCAGAAAGGAAAGAATCTGAAATTCTACATTAATCAGGCGGGTGGTTATGGCAATATGGCAAAGAAGAAGAAAGTTTATGTGGTTTACATGAATGGTACGGTATCTCGTCTGAAGGCAAGAAATGCCAGTGCTATAGAACCGGGATGTGAAATTATCGTTCCCAGCAAGGCTGAAAAGAAGCATATGGCGATGGCTGAAATTTTGGGTATTAGTAGTACAACTGCTACAATTGCAGCAATGGTAGCAACTATGGCTAACGCTTTTAAGTAATTTGGATTATGGGTGAAGAAAAAAAACTGAATACACTTCCTCAACAACCAGAGGAACAGGAAATAGACTTGATTGAACTTGCCAAGAAAGTTTGGGCAGAGCGAAAATTGGTTTTTAAAGCGTGTGGATATGCTGCGTTAATAGGACTGGTTGTTGCATTTAGCATTCCCAGAGAATATTCCACTAGCGTAACGTTAGCACCAGAAAGCACTGGGAAAACTTCAGGAGGTAGCATGGGAGCGTTGGCTGCTATGGCTGGAATCAATATGGGCTCTTCTGTTGGAGAAGATGCTCTTTATCCGGATCTTTATCCGGATATCGTAAGTTCTACTCCGTTTCTGACTGAGTTGTTTGATGTAAAGGTCAAAGATGATAAAGAAAAGGTAGATACTACACTGTATGTTTACTTGGACGAACATCAGCGTGCTCCTTGGTGGAGTGCTATTATTTCTGCTCCTTTTAAAGTTTTGGGTTGGACCATCTCTTTATTTAAGGATGATGAAGTAGAAGGAACTGGCACACTGGATCCTTTTAGATTAACAAAAGATGAAGCAGACATTGCCGAAGCGCTAAGTAAACGTATTGCTGTCTCTGTTGATAAGAAGACAGGTGTTACTACCTTGACGGTAACAATGCAGGATCCTTTAATTTCTGCTTCATTAACCGATACAGTAATGCACCGCCTTCAGAATTATATAACTGAATATCGAACTAATAAAGCTCGTCATGATTTGGCTTTTACCGAGAAATTATATACAGAAGCAAAAGCTAACTATACGGATGCCCAAAGTAAGTATGCATCTTTTGTAGATGCCAATCAAAATATTATTTTGTTAAGTTATCGTGCTGAGCAGGAGCGTTTGCAAAATGAGATGAGTTTAGCATATAATGTATATACTCAAGTTGCCCAACAGTTACAGATGGCAAAAGCTAAAGTACAAGAAATTACTCCGGTATATACTGTTGTTCAGCCAGCGACGGTTCCTTTGCGTCCGTCTAAGCCTAGCAAGCCCATGATTCTGATAGGTTTCGTATTTTTGGCTGGTGTCGGTAGTGTTGGATGGATATTGTTTATAAAGGATTTATTAAAAGGATGGAAAAAGCAAACAACGATATGATGATGGATGAAAATTCGCGTAGCTGGTATGTATTGTACACAGCGCCAAGATTGGAACGTAAATTGATGCAACACCTTACTGTTGCCGGATATAAGACTTATTGTCCTATGCAAACAATTTATGTGAACTGGAATGGAAAGACAAAGGAAATTATTGTTCCTTTTTTCTCCGGTTGTGTTTTTGTAGAGGGAGATCTTAAGGATATGACTCCTGTTGTAGCTTCTCAAAAAGCGGCATTTTTAGTGAATGCTGATGGTAAAGAGCTTACTATAGTATCTGATAAGGCAAACCTTCCAGGAAAGTTTGCCCAATTATTGAAGTAATGATGAAGTTGATTTCAGAAGAACTGTTGGATAGTGTGTCCCATGAAGCACGAGAAAGTTCTCGTTTGCGTATGAATTATAATTTTCATGAATCATTGGACTCACCTATTCATCGCTTGCTTAACGCATTAGAGCCGGGAACGTATCTTCCTCCTCATCGTCATACTGATAAAGAGGAGACTTATGTAGTATTACGTGGAAGTCTGTTGACTTTCTTTTATGATGATTTAGGTAATGTAATAGAAAAAGTTAACCTAAATCCGTCGGCTGGAGTCTATGGGGTGGAGATTCCTTCCGGTACTTGGCATAGTATTATTGCTTTAGAGCCAGGCACTGTGATTTTTGAAATCAAAAGTGGCCCTTATAAACCACTTCCTCCCGAAGATATTGCGCCATGGGCGCCTGCACCCTCCGACTTGGAAGGTGCGGCTGTGTTTATGAAACGAATGTTGGAGGTTTAATTAGCACCTTCAAACATTCGGCTTCGTGCCAGCATGCATGCACCTACAATGCCGGCCTTATCTTTTAACTTGGATGTCGTGATAACTGAGTCTTTATTCACGAGGTTTAAGGAGTATTTTCGTACTGCTGTTTTTATAGGTTGCGTAATGTAGTCTCCGGTTAGAGATAATGTTCCTCCGATTATTACTAACTCGGGATTAAAGATATTTATAAGACCGGCAATTTGTTTACCTAATTTTTGCCCGATTTCTTCGACAATTTCAATGCATAGCACATCTTCCTTGTTTACTGCTGCTATAATCTCATCTAATGTTAATGGGTTTTCCATATTAATCCGTTCGGATAAAATAGAATTTTCTCCTTTCTTTATTCGTTCCAGCAGAGTACGGTGTAATGCTGAGCCGGAAGCTTCTGTTTCCAGACAACCTTTCTTTCCACAGTGGCAGATGATTTCATTATCAAATGTGCTGATATGCCCAAATTCTCCTGAGAATCCTGATTTTCCTTTGTAGATTTTTCCATCTATAATGATTCCGATTCCTAATCCCCAGCTGACATTTACGAAAATAATATCTTTTTCTCCTTTAACGCATCCTTGCATGTATTCTCCATAGGTCATTGCTCGTGTATCATTGTCGATTGTGACAGTATATCCTAGTCTTTCACTTAATACATCTGCAAGAGGACGTTCTTCAAAATTAAACTGGCTGAAACTATATCCGGATTCTGGGTTTACCCGACCTGATACATTGACATTGATATTAAGAATCTTTTCAGTGTCAATTGAAAGTTTCTTGATGAAATTGAGAATAAGGCTACAAAGCTCGTTCATTCCTTCCAAAGAGTTCTCAAAATTATAAGGAATGTCCATTTTGAGATCTACCATATCTCCTTTGAAATTGATTAATCCGATATTGATGGAGAATTTTTTTATATCTACTCCAATAAAGTAACCGGATTGAGGATTCAAGCCGTATAGATGCGGGTGGCGTCCTCCGCTTGTTTCCAGTTTCCCATAATCATTTATATAACCTTCATCGAACATTTCACCTATTAATTTAGTGACAGTAGGGATACTCAGATCTAACTCCTTAGAGAGATCAGGAATTGTAGAACTACCGTTATATATATAATAGGTGATAATCCTTTTTTTTATAAGGGCATTTTTAGACCCCATTTCTATTTCTTTTAGGAATTGCTGATACATACTCTTTGTTAATTTCATTATTGTCAACAAAGATACTTAATAATTTTATTAATATCAACCTTTCTATGTGAAAAAGAATATTATTTCTTCTTTTTATTTAGTTGATAATTGCTGAACTCTCCTTTTTCCTTATTCCTTTTTTATCTTTAGTTTGCGTTTCTTTTCTTTTACCTCGTTATTATTAATTAATAATATGGCTATATATAATTAAATGCATCGAATAATAAGAATTTAATAATAAAATAATTTATTATCTATTGTTTATTTAATAAATATATCTATATTTGCACTGTGTTATAAATATAATAACCTCTATAATAATAAAGGTTAAACTTAGAATTCAATAGGTTAACATATATATTATACAGAAGAAAGCTATGAAAACAGGCAATCGCAGAGATTTTTTGAAAAAGGCCGCACTGGCAGGAGCTTCCGCCTTAGTAGCTCCTGGATTGCTGGCAACTGAAGAGAAAGAAGTGATATCTTTCTCTTCATCGCCCGGTGGTGAAACTGATAAATTTATTATTCCTAAGAATAATGGATTGAAAATAACAGGAACCTTCTTAGATGAAATTTCTCATGATATTCCTCATCAGAATTGGAGTGAAAGAGAGTGGGAGCAGGATTTTCGCCACATGAAAAGTATTGGGATTGATACTGTTATTATGATTCGTTCCGGTTATCGCAAGTTTATTACTTATCCTTCTAAATATTTGCTTGGTAAAGGATGCTATATGCCATCTTTCGACTTGGTCGATATGTATCTCCGTTTGGCGGAAAAATATCAGATGAAATTTTATTTCGGTTTGTATGATTCCGGGAAGTATTGGGATACGGGTGATTTATCTTGGGAGATTGAAGATAATAAATACGTTATTGATGAAGTCTGGAAACAATACGGTGAAAAATACAAGAGTTTTGGCGGATGGTATATCAGTGGCGAGATCAGCCGTAAGACTAAAGGGGCTATTGATGCTTTCAGGGCAATGGGAAAACAATGCAAGGATGTCTCTGGAGGTCTTCCTACTTTTATTTCTCCTTGGATTGACGGAAAAAAGGCTGTGATGGGGACTGACAAGTTAACTAAAGAAGATGCAGTTTCAGTTCAGGAACATGAAAGAGAGTGGAATGAGATTTTTGATGGGATTCACGAAGTAGTTGATGCTTGTGCTTTTCAGGATGGGCACATTGACTATGATGAATTGGATGCTTTTTTTACAGTGAATAAAAAGCTGGCGGATAAATATGGTATGAAATGTTGGACGAATGCAGAAACATTTGACCGTGATATGCCAATCAACTTCTTACCGATAAAGTTTGATAAACTCCGGATGAAGTTGGAAGCTGCAAAACGGGCCGGCTATGATAAAGCCATAACTTTTGAATTTTCTCACTTTATGAGTCCACAATCAGCTTACTTACAGGCGGGACACTTGTATGATAGATATAAAGAATACTTTAATATAAAATAAATATGAAGTCGACAATTAATTTAGGTTATTTAGTTTTCCTTTCGGTAGTAGCGGCTTTGGGCGGTTTTCTGTTTGGATATGACACTGCCGTAATTTCCGGTACCATTGCGCAGGTAACAGAACAGTTCGGGTTGGATGCTTTGCAACAAGGATGGTATGTAGGATGTGCATTGATCGGTTCTATCATTGGGGTGCTTTTTGCTGGTATTTTGAGTGATAAGTTTGGGCGAAAATCTACTATGATCCTTTCAGCTATTTTATTCTCTACATCGGCTATTGGTTGTGCTGTATCTACAGACTTTAATCAACTGGTTATCTATCGGATTATAGGTGGTGTTGGGATAGGGGTTGTTTCTATCATTTCTCCACTTTATATTTCAGAAGTGGCTGTAGCGCAATATCGCGGACGTTTGGTTTCTCTGTATCAATTGGCGGTTACAATCGGTTTCTTAGGAGCTTATCTCGTTAATTACCAGCTTTTAGGCTATTCTATGAGTAATCCGGATGTTAGTACAGGATGGTGGAACCTGGTATTTGTATCGGAGGTGTGGAGAGGTATGTTAGGTATGGAAACATTGCCTGCAATCATGTTTTTCATTATAATCTTTTTCATACCTGAGAGTCCTCGCTGGCTGATACTGAAAGGGAAAGAAGAAAAAGCTACAAATATTCTTGAGAGAATTTATACCTCTTCTAAGGAAGCTTTATTTCAATTGACAGAGACTAAGTCTGTACTATCATCCGAGTCTAAATCAGAATGGAAGCTCTTGTTGCAACCTGGTATAAGGAAAGCTGTTATTATCGGTGTATGTATTGCTGTGTTGGGACAGTTTATGGGTGTGAATGCCGTTTTATATTATGGACCTTCTATTTTTGAAAATGCAGGTTTATCCGGAGGTGATTCTTTGTTCTATCAGGTTTTAGTGGGATTGGTGAATACATTGACTACTGTATTGGCTCTTGTTATTATTGATAAAGTAGGGCGTAAAAAGTTGGTTTATTATGGCGTATCAGGTATGGTGATTTCTTTAGTACTGATTGCAACTTACTTTATTTATGGTGAGTCCTGGGGTATCTCCAGCATTTTCCTTTTAATCTTTTTCCTCTTCTATGTATTTTGTTGTGCAGTGTCTATATGTGCTGTGGTATTTGTGCTTCTTTCTGAAATGTATCCGACCCGGGTACGCGGGCTTGCCATGTCCATTGCCGGCTTTGCTTTATGGATAGGTACATACTTGATTGGACAGTTAACCCCCTGGATGCTCCAGAATCTTACCCCCGCCGGAACATTCATTCTGTTTGCAATCATGTGTGTACCCTATATGCTGATAGTTTGGAAACTTGTTCCCGAGACCACAGGAAAGTCTTTGGAAGAGATTGAACGCTATTGGATGAAAAATAAAAATTGACCTTAATATTATATATAATGAAGATTAGAAATTATTTATTGAGTGGCTGTCTTATAGCAGCATTGTGTTCGTGCGGTACTTCTCAGAAGGAGAACCTGAACCTCACCCTATCGAAAGACACGTTATTCGATAAGGTAAAAGGGGCTTGGGCCGGACAAATCTTGGGATGTACCTATGGCGGTCCAACAGAGTTTCAGTATTTGTCAACCATGATTCCTGATTCTGTGGTTATACCATGGGGAAATGGGGAAATCAAGAAATGGTTTGATGGTGGAGGTGGTCTTTATGATGATGTTTACGTAGATCTGACATTTGTAGAGACTTTTGAAAGGTGTGGATTGGATGCTCCTGTCGATTCTTTTGCGGCAGCATTCTTAGCTAAAGAATATCCGTTGTGTCATGCAAACCAGCAGGCTCGTTATAACCTGTTGCAAGGTTTGTCCCCCCATGCCAGTGGATATTGGAAAAACAATCCTCATGCCAATTGCTTGGATTTTCAGATTGAAGCTGACTTTGCAGGTATTATGTCGCCGGGTATGGTGAATAGTGCAGTGGATTTTTGTGACCGTATCGGACATATCATGGCTTACGGTGATGGATGGTATGGCGGAGTATACGTAGCTGCCATGTATTCTTTAGCTTATGTAAGTGATGATATTGAATACATCGTGACGGAAGGTTTGAAAGCGATCCCCCAGCAAAGTCGTTTTTATGCATGCATGACCGATGTTATAAACTGGCACAAACAATATCCAGATGATTGGAAAAAGTGCTGGGAAGAGATTGAGAAAAAATGGGGAACTAATGACATAGCCTGCCCAGATGGTGTTGAAGTACCTTTTAATATTGAAACCTATGTAAACGGAGCCTATATCATTTTGGGATTGCTTTACGGTCAGGGCGACTTTGAAAAAACAATTGATATTTCTACACGTGCGGGACAAGATTCCGACTGTAATCCGGCTTCTTCCGGAGGCATTTTAGGAACCATGCTTGGCTATAATCGCCTTCCGGAGAAATATAAGGCCGAAATGGCAATTGTTGAAGATATGCCTTTCAATAATACTGTGAGCTTTAATAAAGGTTCTGAGTTGAGTTACGGACAGGCTTTGCAGATGATAGAAAGAGAAGGTGGAAAAGTGGGTGAGAATGAAGTTAAAATTAACTTTCAGAAGCCTGTTCCTGCTAAATTGGAAATCAGCTTTGAAGGTTTGAAACTTGATAAGAAGGTGACTGTGGATAATTGGATTGCTAACTTTCCGACTGTGGAGTTCGACGGTATAGGGGCTGTTATTAAAGGAGAACTCAAGGGTGATAATGTTCCTGAAGATTATGTTGCAGAGTTAGAAGTATATTTCAATGATAAATTGGTAGAAGTCTGCAAGTTACCGTTGAAGTATAACCATCGCAAACATGAGCTGTTTTTTAATTACGAACAGCCTTACGGAAAATATAAAGTGACTTGTAAATGGACTAATCCAGTGAAAGGAGCAGATATTTGGGTAAGAGATGTAATTACTTATACAACAGATAAATAGGTATCAATATATTGAGAAACTGGTTTATATGCATGCCGGATAAAAAACGTTTCCAGTTTCTCATCTAAAAAAATAATAGAATTATGGATTTGAAGAAATTAGCGGATCAGTATAAGGATGAACTGTTGGATAATGTTCTTCCTTTCTGGTTAGAGCACTCCCAGGATCACGAGCATGGTGGGTATTTTACCTGTCTGGACCGGAAAGGGAATGTTTTTGACACAGACAAATTTATTTGGTTACAGGGCCGGGAAGTATGGTTGTTTTCAATGCTTTATAATAAGGTAGAGAAACGCCAGGAGTGGTTGGACTGTGCTATTCAGGGAGGTGAGTTCCTGAAAAAATATGGTCATGATGGAAATTATAACTGGTATTTTTCTCTTGATCGTACAGGACGTCCCTTGGTGGAGCCTTATAATATCTTCTCATACACCTTTGCTGTAATGGCATTTGGACAACTTAGCCTGGCTACGGGAAACCAGGAGTATGCGGATATAGCAATGAAGACTTTCGATATTGTATTATCGAAGACCAACAATCCTAAGGGAAAATGGAATAAGCTTTATTCGGGCACACGTGATTTGAAGAATTTTGCCTTACCGATGATCCTATGTAATTTGGCTATGGAAATAGAGCATTTGCTGGATAAGGGTTGTCTGGAAAAGACGATGGAAGTATGTATCCATGAAGTTATGGAAGTCTTTTATCGTCCGGAACTTGGAGGCATTATTGTAGAGAATGTTCTGGCAAATGGAGAACTTTCCGATTCTTTCGAAGGACGTCAGGTTACTCCGGGCCATGATATTGAGGCCATGTGGTTCATTATGGATCTTGGGAAACGTCTGAACCGTCCGGATTTGATTGAAAAGGCGAAGAACATTACTTTGACGATGCTTGATTATGGTTGGGACAAAGAATTTGGCGGTATCTACTATTTCATGGATCGTAAAGGATGTCCACCCCAACAATTGGAATGGGATCAGAAATTGTGGTGGGTTCATATTGAAACTCTGATTTCATTGCTCAAAGGTTATCAACTGACCGGAGATAAGCAATGTCTTGATTGGTTTGAAAAGGTACATGAATATACATGGAGCCATTTCAAAGATAATGAATATCCGGAATGGTATGGTTATCTGAATAGAAGAGGTGAGGTGTTATTGCCTCTGAAAGGTGGAAAGTGGAAAGGTTGTTTCCATGTTCCCAGAGGACTTTACCAGTGCTGGCAAATTTTAGAAGATATAACTAAGGTCGTATGAAACGAGAATAACAATTCCTAATTTTAAATTTTGGTAATATGAAAAACAAGTATCTTTGTTTGCTATTTTTATTATTCTCTCTAGTAAGTATGAGTGCACATGCTCAGATAAAGGTAGAGGGTAATGTGTTTGATGAGAATGACACTCCGTTGATTGGTGTATCAGTTGTTGCCGAGGGAGGGACAAATGGTGCTATTACTGATTTAAATGGTCATTTTTCACTTATGGTATCTAATGCGAATTCGCATTTGACTTTCTCTTATGTGGGCTACATCACTCAGAAAGTGCAGTTGAAAGGAAAAAAACTTCTGAAGATCATTCTGAGGGAAGATGCTAATTTGTTGGATGAAGTTGTAGTAGTAGGCTACGGTACACAGAAGAAAATAAATGTGACTGGTGCTATTGCACAGGTGGATAACAAGGAACTGAAGATGGCACCGAGCGGAAGCCTTTCCGGTATGCTGGCCGGCCGTTTGCCCGGTTTGATTTCCAAACAGAGCAGTGGACAGCCAGGTGCCGACGGTGCTAACTTGTACATCCGTGGTAATGGTGCCGGAGATGGTAGCCCGTTGATTGTAATCGATGGTGTTATTACCGATTACTTTCCATCATTTTCTCCTGATGAAGTAGAATCTATCACTATTTTGAAAGATGCGACTGCTGCGGCTGTTTATGGTGTGCGCGCTGCTGCTGGTGTAATCTTGATTACGACGAAGCGTGGTGCTGTTCAGAAGCCTACCGTAACGTATAACGGATCACTTACGTTGAGTCAGAATACTGATTTTCCGAAGTTCCTGAATGGACCGGATTATGCTTATTGGTATAATAAGGCTCAACTCTTGGACGGAGTTGCAGAGGAAAACTTGAGATTCTCACCTGAAGAAATAGACCGTATTACTAATCCGGGAGAGAATGAGCACATTTATGGAAATACAGACTGGTTTGATTTGTTATTCCGTAATACAGCTCCTACTTATACAAATAATGTTTCAGTTTCCGGTGGTACGGAAAAAATTAAGTTCTTTGCTTCAGTCGGTGCATACAATCAGGAGGGTATTATTAAACGTACTTCTTATGATAAGTATAATTTCCGTTCTAATATGGATGCAAAGATTACTGATAACTTTGATTTGTCTCTTGATTTATCCGGTTATGTTTCCGAGCAGGATGAGCCAGGTGCTTCTGCAGGTGTAGGTTCGTATGCTTCTATTTTCCAGCAAGCATTGTTGTCATATCCTTACTTGAAGCCTTATACGGCTGATGGAATGCCTATAGCCAGTATAAATACGGCTGGTAATGGAAATAACAATCCTATTGCGGCAAGAGATTTGTCTGGTAACAATAATGTTAAGAAGACATATTTCCAGGGCAATATTGCTATGAAGTATCAGCTGCCTTTTGTGAAAGGGCTGTCTGTTAAGTTGAATGCTTCTTATCTGAAGAATTATACTATGCAGAAGAAGTACTTCTTGACTTATGATGTGTACGGTTGGAATCAGACTACCCGTCAAGGTAATGTAGAGACTGGCCGAATTGCTAATAAAGTTTCTTTGAATCAGTGGTTCACGGAAAGTGAAGGTTATACGATTCAACCGGCTCTTGAGTACTCAAATAAATTTGGTAAGCATGCTATATCCGGATTATTCTTATATGAATTTTCCAGAACAGACGAGTCCAGTATGTCTGCCGGTAGAACGGATTTTCCTATAACTGATATCATGGATTTGAACTATGGTCTTGAGGTGAATAAAGATTTGGTAAAAGGCGGACACAGTCAGGCTAAACGTGCCGGCTATGTAATTCGTCTGAACTATTCTTATGATGATAAGTATTTATTAGAGTTCACCAGCAGAATTGATGCTTCTACAGCACTTCCCAAAAAGTACAGATGGGGTGTATTCCCGGGTGTTTCAGTAGGATGGAGACTTTCTCAGGAAGATTTCTTTAAGGAAGCCGTTCCTTTTATGGAAAACCTGAAGATCCGTGCATCTGTAGGACGTTTAGGTAGCGATCGTGCCATTAGTAATACGATGACTTATTTCTCTACAGCCACTTTATCGGCTGACCCGACAGTATTATTCGGTACCAGTCCCCAGAAATATTTGGGATTGAGCAGCCCGGTAAATCCTTTTTTGAAGTGGCAGTTGACTGATACTTATAATGTTGGTATCGAATCTAGTATGTGGAATGGTTTATTGGGTGTTGAATTGGATGTGTTCTATATGAAGACCACCCGTTCATTGGAGTCTCAGTCGGCAAACTTCCCGCCATCGCTGGGATCTTACTATCCAACGTATATCAATTATGGTTCTCATGATAATCGTGGTTTTGAGCTCGTATTGTCTCATAATAATCATATAAGAGATTTTACTTATCATGTAAGAGGTAATCTTTCCTGGGCTCGTAACAAAGTGTTGAAAATGACGGAAGATGCCAATGTGCCTGATTATAAACGTGCTACTGGTGGCCCGATGGGAAGATACTGGGGATTTGTTGCAGATGGTTTATTCCAGTCGGAAGAAGAAATAGCTCATAGTGCTGTTTTCGGTCCGACATTACCCGGTGATATCAAACTGAAAGATATTAATGGTGATGGTAAGATTACCTGGGATCAGGATATGGTTCCAATTGGTCGTAGCAATACACCGGAAATGATGTTTGGTTTGAATCTGGGTGCTGAATGGAAAGGTTTTGATTTCAATATGTTGTTGCAAGGTGCAGCTCTGTTTGATGTAAATTTATGCGGATTGTATAGTAGTGGAATTCGTGATGATACATTCTATACACGTCCTTTCTATGCTGATGGAAATACTCCTTATTATTTGGTGGAAGGTGCTTGGCGTCCCGATCATACTGATGCTAAATATCCTCGTTTAGGAATCGAGTCAAGATCAAATGGTGGAAAATTCTCTTCCTGGTGGGTAGAAGATGGTTCTTATGTACGTCTGAAATCTATTCAGTTGGGATATACCATACCAAAGAAATGGAGTAAAAAGGCTGGCTTTGAAAGAATTCGTGCTTATGTAGCCGGTGGTAACCTGTTTACTTTATCTCATCTGGAGCATATGGATCCTGAAATGCCAAGTGTAAATCAGGGATATTATCCTCAACAGCGTACGTATGAATTTGGATTAAATGTAACTTTCTAAAAAACTAATACAATGAAATCAGTAAATAAGATAATAACAGTATTTGCTTCTGCTTGCTTCACGCTGAGTAGTTGTGATATTGATCCTGTTCTGACAAGTAGTTATCCTGACGATATCACTTGGTCGAATGAAACGAATCTGCAATTGTATATTAATGGCTTTTATTCTTTGATCGGAGGATATTATTCAATCACTGATGATGCATGCGCTGATCTTTTGAAAGCCAATAATCCGGCTGCCAATACTAATTTGTTTGTATTCGGTTCTACTCCTATTACTTCTGCCAGTAATCTTTTTGACAACTGGAATAATAGGCATTCCTGGCAATTGACTTGTTGCCGTGCTTTGGAAGGATTGGAAAAACACCGTGAAAACTTTACTGAAGAGGTTGCCAAACGTGCAGAGGCGGAATTCCGTTTTTTCCGTGCAGTGGCTAATTTTGATTTGGCGAAGCGGTATGGAGCTAGTTTTATCC
Organism: Bacteroides sp. 14(A); assembly: GCF_000526555.1. Taxonomy (NCBI): domain Bacteria; kingdom Pseudomonadati; phylum Bacteroidota; class Bacteroidia; order Bacteroidales; family Bacteroidaceae; genus Bacteroides; species Bacteroides sp. 14(A). The sequence continues at coordinate 43,676 of NZ_JAGH01000005.1, forward strand.
TGTACAAGCAGTTACCTGAACTTGGACAAAAGGAGCATGCGCGTTGTACACCGGATGAATGTTGGGATTTCATAGCAGAGGATTTAGACTTTGCAGCTAAAAATTTGCCTCTGAGAGGTACTGTAGAGGCCGGTAAGTTGACAAGTGGTGCAGCTTATGGAATGAAAGCTCGTGCTATGCTCTATGCTGAGCGTTGGAAAGATGCTTCCGATGCTGCTGCCGAATTGAAAAAGCAAGGGTATGAACTGTATGAGGATTATGGGAAGTTGTTTCTGAATAGAAGAGCGAAACCGGTTGCAAATAATGAAAGTGTCATAGAGTTTGGTTATGTTTACGAGACGTTGGATTATTCTTTTGATTATTTCAATTGTCCGCCCAGTGATGGTGGTTATGCTGAAATCAGTCCGACAGAGACGTTGGTATCGGCTTATCAGATGGCTGATGGTAAAGAGTTTGATTGGAACAATCCTGAAATGGCTGCCAATCCCTATGAAGGCCGTGAACCACGTTTCTATGCTTCCATCCTTTATAATGGTTGTCAATGGAAAGGAGAAACACTTTACACATACGAAGGTAGTGTGGATGGCTATGGTTTAGGTGGTGGTACTACTTGCACAGGTTACTATATGCGTAAGTTGTTTGATCCGGAAATTAGTAAGAGCCAAATGCGTAGAACTGATCTGACTTTCTATTATATGCGTTATGCTGAAGTTCTATTGATCTATGCGGAAGCAATGGCAATGCAAGATAAACTTACTGAAGCATTGGAAGCATTGAATGAAGTAAGAGACAGAGTTGATTTGCCGGCAGTATCAGCCAGTACAAAAACTGAATTCATGAAACTTCTCCGCCACGAAAGAATGGTAGAGTTAGCTTTTGAAGGACATCGTTTTTGGGATCTCCGTCGTTGGGGATTGGCAACTACAGTCCTGAATGGTACTCACATGGAAGGAGTGAAGCCGACAAAAGTAGGTGATGGATATGAATACAATGTTGTGGATTGTGATGCTGGTAAAACGCGTGTTTATCTGGAGAAATACAATCGCTTCCCTATTCCTATTGCAGAAATTCAGCAGAACCCTGCTTGTGAACAGTTTGACGAATGGAAATAATTAAAAAAATGAAGCTATGAAAATACTTAATAGAATTGCAGCAACAGCGTGTTTGTTTGGGGCAGTGCTCTTGGTTTCCTGTGAGTCTCCTGACTTGAGCACAGCACATGAAAGCCAAGTGAATGGTCTACTTAATGTAACCATTCAGATACCTGATAATCCGACGGAGTTTTATGCTACCAAGAAAGGTCCTTATGAAGAGGGAGAAGAAATTACGGTGAAAGTTCCTACCACGGATGAAGACCCGCTCGATGTAAGCCGTCTGATTTGCACCGTAAGTGTGGAGCATAATTGTTATGTTGTTCCGGGAGTTGGGGGTGAAATGGATTTCACTGAGCCTTATAAAATAACAGTAATCGATGCATTGGGAAATCGTCATAACAATACGATTCGTGTGGTACCGACACCGCCTAAAACCAAGTTCTCCAAAGTGTGGGAAAAGAACTGTACCGATCTGGGATTGGCAAGCCGCAATAATACAGGCTTAGCAATATACGGTCAATATCTGGCAGTTCAGGAATATAATGGTCCTATCTACCTGTATGACATGAAGACGGGAGCAGCGGTTAAGACTATAGATGCAGCAAGATCGTTTATGATGAAGGCTCGTACGGATGATGCCGGCCACTTGATTACTTCCCGTGAAAATATTTACGGTGCAGGTTTCATGGTCTTCTATTATTCTGAAGCAGATCAGGAACATAAGTTGCTGCTTGACTATACTGCCGGTGATGGTTGTCCGGGAGATTTGGGATATAACATGAGCGTGGCAGGTGATGTAACCAGCGGTACAGCTTATATTTATGGTACAGGTCCTAATGATATGACTATTTATTATTGGAAATTACAGGATGGTCAGTTAGTAACTCCTGCCAATCAGCCTAATAAATTGCGTTACGGACCGGCCGGAAGTTCTTGGACTGCCGCACCTGCCATACAGCGTGCTTCATTGGCCGACGATTCGGATCATTACATCAGTTATACGAAGTGGGTAAACGGAAACAGTGATGAGGCTTTGAAGAGTCGCTTCAATATTTTTACGACATCCATGGAAGTTACAGCTTTGAATGCGGCTGCTCACGAATACCGCTTGCTTGGCTTCAATGTATTTAAGGTGGAAAATGATACCTATTTGGCACTCAATGACCAAGGTGCTGACCAATGGGCCGGTGGTGGTGCCACCCTCAAGGTATTCGACATTACCAATACCTCTAAGATGGAACTGGGACCGGACGATGACGGATATGGTGACTTCTGTGTATTTACAAGCGATATGTCCGCATGGGGGCAGAATTACTTTAGCTGGGGAGACGTTGCTGTCTACAAAGAAGCAACCTCAACCGGATATGATGTGTACATTGCAACCTCTGTTGTTGGCTTTGATTTATCACAGTCTATTGTAAGAATGTATAAGATGAGTTATTTCCGTCAATAATACACATTGATTAATTCAAATCGGGAGTGCCGCTAATCCGGCGGCACTCTCTTTTAAAACTAATGCCTTATGAAAACAACTGCTATATTGGTAAGTCTGTTCTGTTTTATTTTGGCTTCCTGTGGAAGTGATGATCATAACGGAGGAGGAAACGGTCAGGATGGTGACTATAACCTGCAAGAAGAGATACGCAAAATATTGAATAGCACGAAAGCTACTAAAAATATTAACCCTTTCGATGAATTGGGGTGCGAAATTTATCGTACTGGTCCTACCAGTGCCGAAGAACCTACCAATGCCACTATTGACTATGATTTAGGTGATGACTATAAAGAAGGAGTGGGAAGTTTTAAGCTGAAATACAGTTTTTCCGGTAAGCCTATGACTTCAAATCCTGAGTATGTCTATTTCGAAGAAACATGGGGAGATTATCGCCCCGACCTGTCTTTCTATCCTTTGGGACTTTCCATTTGGGTGAAAGGTCAAAAAGGTAACAAAGGTGTTTTCCGCTTCATCATTATGGAGGATGAGAAGCAATTCAGCGCCGACAAACCGCATGACAGTACACGTAAGAGATGGCAATATTATGCTTTCGAAGACGAAGAAATATTATCCAAAGAAGGTTGGAACCGTCTGGTTATGCCCTACAGTGCGTTCAAATTGTATAAAAAGGGGCAGGGGGCTACGGCTGACGGCTTATTGCTAAACCGTTTTGAAGGATTCAGGATTGAAATCGTAAATACGAAACATGAAGTTTGCACCGGCGAGGTAAGTATCGACGCGTTGGAGCAATTGACCTCTTATGAACTGAAAAGCGGAAAGCCCAAGTTCTCTAGTATTTTTGTACAATTGAATACCGCTTATGTCAACGAAGACTGGGATAAACAGTTTCAGGATAGCCGTGCCATCGGCATTGACACCTGGATTATCCAGTACGCGGAGCAGTTTACAGACGGAGAAAACACCAGCATTTCGTTCTATAAGAATACCAATATGCCTTGGATTACCGAGAAGTATGACTTTGTCGACCAAATGTTCGAGGCTGCCGAGCGCAATGGCATAAAACTGATTGTAGGCCTTTATCCCGGTGATTACAGTAAAACGAATACGGCATCACCGGAGAAATATAATCTCAATTTAGAGAGAAATAAGATGGTGTTCGATGAGCTGTATGAGCAATTTGGCAATCACCCTTGCCTTGAAGGCTGGTATATAACCGAAGAATTTCACGACGGTTCTTATCCTGTAGGCTGGCAGCAAGAACCCTCTTTATCCATGTTGGCTAAATATCTTGAAGGAGTGGCATCTTATATCAAGACAAAATCGGATAAGCCCGTTTCTATTGCTCCGGCTTTATGGCGAGGTATGCCAGCTGATCTTTGTGGCCAATGGTTCGGACGGATTTTCGCCCAGACGCCCAATATTGATTATTTATACATTCAGGACCTTGGCGGACGTTGCCTTGTGGACGTGGATGTAGACCTGCCTAATTGGTTTGCTGAGATTAAAAAAGCATGTGATGCCAACGGCGTACATTTTGGTGTTGATATAGAATCATTCCAGAGTTGCTGGTGTCCGAATGTCCCTTATCGGGAAAAGAACTGGAGTGAACTAAAGGAGCAACTATTCGTAGCAGGGTTGTTTACCGAATATATCACGAATTTCAGTTGGGTTACTTTTAAGAAGGGTACAAACAATTACACAAGTTATAAAAAGTATCTGGAAGATAACGGACTTTTGTAAATAAAGGAGACTCTAATACCCGAAGGTGTAGTGGTAAATAGAAAAGGGCTACACCATAAGGGTGAAAGGGTGTAGCTATCCGGACAAAAGGGTGTAGCCTCTTCATTAAAAGGGTGTAGCCCGCTTAAATCATCGCCACAACTATATACGGACAGGGGTGTTGTTCGCAATCTTTATCCGGATATCTAATATGGATTTTATTTATGTATATATTTATTGTAGACTAAAATAGAATGAAAAATGCAATCTTTATAGCAGGAATGCTTCTTAGCTCCTTTGTCATAAGGGCCGGAGATATTTCGAAGTATGTGCTGGATAATTATCTGATTCCCGTGGGACAGTCGGGGAGTGTGGTGGGCCGGATATATCCCACGCCCTCCAATGTTCGTTTGTTGAGTGATACTTCTTCTCTTTTCCGGATTGATCTTAAAGAGAAATCAATCTGTCTGAAAAAGAATAGGGCATTATCAGCAGGGCAGACGAGTTACAGATACGGCATAACACTTTTGATTGATGGGCAGCAGTGTGAGTTTGAATTATTGAAAGACGGCTTCAGTAAGAACAGAGTGGTGGCTCATCGGGGTGCCTGGAGACAAAAAGGGGTGTTGCAAAATTCTGTTCGTTCTTTTCAGAATGCGGTAGAATTGGGATGTCAGGGGTCTGAATTGGACGTTTGGTTAACTGCCGACAATAGAGTTGTTCTTTCTCATGATCCGCATGTATATGGATTGGAAGTTGAAAATATCACCTCATTGCAGTTATTTCAACAAACGATTAATGAGAAAGACCCGGTGCCTTCACTTCAGGAACTCTTGATAGCTGCAAGGGCACAGAATAGTACCCATCCTATTATTGAAATAAAAGATTCCCAAAAAGGTTTGGAACGTACGTTGCAGTTGACAGACTCAGTGGTGAATATTGTTCATCGCATGAAAATGCAGGGATATGTGGAATATATCAGTTTCAATTATGAAGTCTTGAAACGTATCCGCGAACTGGACCCTACAGCCAGAACTCTTTACTTATGGGAAGGTAAGAAGGAACTGAAAGACTTGGTGAACGACCGCATCTCAGGAATTGATTATTCTTACTATGCATACAGGCAGGATAAGAATCTGACTCAAAAAGCCAGGGAAGTCGGTTTGCTTACCAATGTCTGGACGGTGAATAATGCGGAAGAGCTACAACAATATTATTTGTTGGGAGTAGACTATATTACTACAGATGAACCTGAATTATTATTGAAGATTATAGACAGTTTAAAATAAAAGATATGATGTGTAAGAAAATTGCTTTATGCTTAATGGTATTATTCAATGCTCTTACGGTTTTGGGCCAGAAAGAAGTATTGAAATTCAATCGTGACGGTAAGTTTAAGATTGTACAGTTTACGGATGTTCATTATAAATATGATGATCAGGCGAATTCACAAATATCTCTGGATCGTATAAACGAAGTATTGGATGCCGAACGTCCTGATTTCGTCATGTTTACGGGAGATGTGGTTGTTTCTAATGAAGCTTTTAAGGGGCTGGACATTGTTTTGGAGCCTTGCATCAGACGCAATATTCCGTTTGGAGTGATATTTGGCAATCATGATGATGAGTATGATCGCACCCGGGCGGAACTGTATGATTATCTCTCACAAAAGAAAGGCAGTATGATGCCTGCACGTGAGGGCGAAGTTGCTCCCGATTATGTTTTGACGGTGAAGTCGTCAAAGGATAAGGATAAAAATGCGGCTCTTCTATATTGCATTGATTCTCATGCATACACGCAGATAAAGTCAGTACCCGGATATGACTGGATTAAGTTTGACCAGATTGCCTGGTACAGAAATCAAAGCAAGGAGTTTACGAAGCAGAATAATGATATCCCTCTTCCTGCATTGGCTTTCTTCCACATTCCCATACCCGAATACAAAGATGCTGTGATGGAAGATAAGAACAGATTGTTTGGAGTGAGAGGTGAAGGAGTTGCTTGCCCTACCACTAATTCAGGTCTGTTTACTTCTATTAAGGAGTGTGGAGATGTTATGGGGACATTTGTCGGTCACGATCATAACAATGATTATGCAGTTATGTATAAGGAGGTGTTATTGGCCTATGGGCGTTATTCTGGTGGAAATACGGTGTACAATAATTTGGCTAACGGTGCCCGTGTAATCATATTGCAAGAGGGAGAGCGTAAGTTCGATTCCTATATTCGTCTGGCCGGTGGCGAGATTGAATCACGGATTTCTTATCCGGGTAGTTTTAACTAATTCTAATTTAAAAAGATGATTATGAAACGTACTTTTTTACTTCTTTTTTCTTTGTTCAGTCTGGTAAGTTTGCAGGCGGAGAATAAAGTGAGCTTAACTTTAATACCTCCGGGAAAAATCACTAATAAGGTCGATCTGGATATCCGCGGTGGCATTGTGAACGAAAGTGCTTCACAACAGACTTATCAGGTAGCTTTGTATTGGAATAAAGAGAATAAAGATGCACTGTTATACGAAACGGTTGTGACAATCCCTGCCGGAAAGGCCGAAACGGTTAAAGTGGTTATACCTACCAAGGACCGGGTGGGGAAGAATAAAGTGATCTTCAAAGTGGCTAATGAAGGCAAGGCCTATCGGAAGACAAAAGATATAGAAGTGATTGAATCGGATATTCGCTCTATCCAACAGATATCCGGTGCTTGGACGGGCATCTATCACTGGAGCGAAATCGAAGGAAAACATTGGAATCAGGATATCAAGAAGATGACCGACGATCAATGGAGAGAGTTGATCCGTTCCATGAATAAGCTGGAAATGAATATGGTGGTCATTCAGGAAGTTTTCCGCAATGAAGAATATGTAGGCAAACATACTACCAATGTGGATAACTATGTAGGTAAAGCCTTCTATCCTTCCAAACTGTATCCCGGCCGTATGGAACTTACAGCCAAAGACCCGATTGAAGCCATCCTGACGGAAGCCGATAAACAGGGCATGAACGTACTGATGGGAGTGGGTATGTTTGCCTGGTTCGACTTTACCCCCGAATCTTTGGAATGGCACAAACGGGTGGCTAAAGAACTGTGGGATATGTATGGTCACCACGAATCCTTTTATGCCTTCTATGTATCCGAAGAGAGTGGCGGCGGTCTGGATAACTGGGAACAACGCCCCGAGATGCGTAAAAAGAGAAAAGACGATATCGTGAATTTCTTCAAAGAGTTTAAGGCTTACTGTAACGCACTTGCACCGGACAAACCGATAATGCTGGCTACCAACAGTTTTGAAGTTCCCAACGGAATGGATACATATCCGGCACTTATGGAGCATCTGGATATCTTGTGCCCATTCGGATTTGCCCGTATGCCGGACGGTGATCTGACCGGTAAGGAAGCGGCTAATATGTTGCAGAAAGTTTGTGATGAGGCTAAAGCTCATTTGTGGTTCGACCTGGAAGTATTCCTGTTCAATCCGGATAACTCCCTCTATCCCCGTCCGGTAGAAGAAATCATCCGTGACTTGAATCTGTTTGATAACTTCGAGAAGATTCTTTGCTATCAGTTCCCGGGGGTATTCAATGATCCGAAGATGTCTATCCGTGTGGGCGAAGCACGTACTATCGACTTGTTCAACGGATACATGAAATACCTGAAAGAATTGAAAGCTAAAAATAAGAAACGTAAATAAAGAAAATGATGAAACGTTATTGTCTATATCTGTTTATCCTGATAGGGATAAGTTGCTCTGCGGAACTGAAAGCTCAAAAAAATGGAACTGTTTACAAAGGGAATGATCCTGCCGTGCGATATACCGGCAGAACGTTGGTTTCTCCCGATGGTTCGGTAGCTTTCGACTGGGTAGGTACTTATCTGGAAACCCGCTTTACTGGTGGAAAGCTGTCAGTGAAAGTTTCTGAAACAGGAACGAGCTATTATAATGTATTTGTTGATGGCAAACTGCATAAAGTCGTGAAAGTATGCGGAACGGATACATTGATCCATCTGGTATCGGGCATAGACAAGCGCATTCATAGTTTGAAGATACAGAAACGTTCCGAAGGCGAATTCGGCAAGACAACTGTCCATCAGTTTGTCTTGTCCGGTTCGGGACGCCTGGCGGAAGAGCCGGCAGTGCGTACACGGCATATCGAGTTTATCGGAAACTCACTCACCTGCGGATATGGCACAGACGGGAAACATCGCGATGAACCTTTCCTGGTAGAGACGGAAAATTGTAATCTCACATTTGCCTCTATGGTAGCCCGTTATTATGATGCGGACTATACACTGATTGCCCATTCCGGTAGAGGAGCCGCTCGCAATTATGGTGATTCGGTACGCGTGTCGAAGGTTACGATGAAAGACCGGATGCTGAATACCTTTGACGAAGACCTCACCCATAAATGGAATTTTAAGGAATATCGTCCGGATCTGGTAGTTATCAATTTAGGTTCCAATGATTTCTCAACGGAGCCTCATCCTTACAAAAGCGAATTCACCAAAGCGTACAAACAGATTCTTGCACAACTGCGTGAGCATTATGGAGATATTCCCATATTGTGCATTTACCCTGTAGCTATGCAGGCCCCTGTATTCAGTTATTATGAAGCGATAATAAACGAAGTGAATGATCCGAAAGTCTTTCTACTGAAACTGGATAAGAATCTCTATAACCGGACTACCGACCTGGGGGCTGCATGGCATCCCGGATATTCGGGACATAAGAAAATGGCGATGTGGATAATTCCTTATATCTCTACGATTATGGGCTGGGATCTGACGGATAAAGTGATTGAATAAACCTGAAAAAAACAAGAGATGCGAAGACGTGACTTTATAAAATACCTGGGATTAGGGGGCGTTGCCATGCTAGCCATGCCTCAATCTATACGTGCAAACTCTTCTGCCGTTGCAGTGTCATCTTCATGCAAAAAGCTGAAACCTATTTCCGGTTCCTGGTTTGAGTTCCGGCATTCGGCTTCGGAAGGGGGAAACTGGAATAAAGCATTGACGCATTTTACTGCCGACCAATGGCGGCGGAAGATTTTCGAAATGCGTGAGATTGGAATGGAGTATCTGGTTATGATGGGTGTAGCTCTGGATGGAAAGCCGTTCTATCCTTCACAGATAGCTCCTCAAATCCCGATGGGATGTGAAGATCCTTTGGAGGCGGTACTTGCTGCTGCCGATGAATGTGGCATCAAGTTCTTTGTGAGCAATGATTTTTGGGGAGAGTTGGATGCTTATACCATGATGATAGACAAAGGCGTGCAGAAGTTACGTTTTCGTTCTATGGAAGAGGTGGCTCAAAAATATTCCCATCACGAAAGTTTCTACGGGTGGTATTTCCCGAACGAAGCCCAGTTGCAACCCTATTTCATTGATGAGTGCGTGAAGTACGTCAATGATTGTGCGGACTTTGCCCAAAGGTTAACTCCGAACTGTGTCAATCTGATAGCCCCGTACTTCATTAAAGAAGCACGTTTCGATGATTATTTTGTCCGCCAGTTAGAGAAAATGAATATCGATATCATTGCTTACCAGGATGGAGTGGGAGTGAACCATACCGCATTGGAAGATTCCGCCAGATTCTATGAAATCTTGTACAAGGCTCATGAGAAAGCTTCCAGAGCAAGACTATGGGCTGATATGGAACTGTTCTATTTTGAAGATGGGGACGGAGGCAATCTGTTGCCTGCCGACTTCAACAAACGCATTATCAGGCAGATGGAGAATATCTCTCCGTTTGTAGATAAGATTCTCTGTTATCAGTATATCGGTATCATGAATAAGCCCGGTACTGATATTATTGCCGGACATCCGGATTCCCTGCGTCTGTATGAACAATACAGTGCGTGGTACAACCAGTATAAAAACAAGAAATGAGTATGTCGAAAAGAAATATAATATGGCTCCTGATGGCTTTCTTCTTTATAGCCGATCTGGCTGCCGCCGTTCATAAAGGAAAGAAAGAAGTGGTTCTGTCCGAACAGAGCCTGCGTGATAAAGTGAAAGGTGCCTGGGCGGGTCAGACCTTGGGATGCAGTTACGGAGGACCTACTGAGTTTAAATTCCTGGGAACTATCATTCAGGATTATATTCCCATTCCCTGGGATAAGCATACGGTCAAGAATTGGTATGATACCTTTCCCGGTTTGTATGATGATGTTTATGTGGATCTGACTTTTGTGGAAGTCTTCGAAAGATGCGGGCTGGATGCTCCGGTTGATTCTTTTGCGACGGCTTTCGGACGGACAGAATATCCGTTGTGGCATGCCAACCAAGTAGCCCGCTACAATCTGTTGCAGGGAGTGAAAGCACCTCAGAGCGGTTACTGGAAGAATAACCCTCATGCACATTGCATCGACTTCCAGATTGAAGCGGATTTTGCCGGGATTATGTCACCGGGAATGCCTAATCAGGCCGCTGAAATCTGCGATAGGGTAGGGCATATCATGTCCTATGGTGAAGGATGGTATGGCGGAGTTTATGTGGCAGCCATGTACTCTCTGGCTTATGTCAGCAATGATATAGAATATATCGTAAAAGAAGCGCTGAAGGTGATACCGGAAGAAAGCGATTTCCACAAGTGTATGTCGGACGTAATTCGCTGGCACAGGAAATATCCGAAAGACTGGAAACGAACCTGGTTCGAGTTGCAGAACAAGTGGAGCGAAGAAATCAGCTGTCCCGAAGGCATTCATAATTCCTTTAATATCGGTACGAAGATAAACGGTGCCTATATACTCCTGGGCTTGCTTTACGGACAGGGGGATTTCACAAAGACCATAGATATCGCCACGCGTGCCGGTCAGGACTCTGATTGTAATCCGGCTTCAGCCGCAGGCATCTTGGGAACCATGATAGGATACAGCAACATCCCCGAATCCTGGAAAGAAGCTTTGTATGAAGTAGAAGACATACCTTTCTCCAATACGGATATCAGTCTGAATAAAGCCTATGACATGACGTACAGACATGCCAGCGAGATGTTGCAGAAGCATGGAAACGGGAAGGTAGGAACAGACTTCATAATCAGACGGGAGAACATCAGACCTGTTGCTTTGGAAGTAGCTTTTGAGAATCTGAAAGTGAGCGATAAACTTACAATAGAGAAATCCATAGATGATGTAAATCCCTTCTCTTTCGAAGGAACCGGACTGGTTGTAAAAGGATATGTGGCAGGTGGGCTTCCGGCGGACTATACGGCGGAAATGGATGTATATATCGATGGGCAGTTCTATGAAACAACCGCCTTGCCCCAATATATCAATCACCGGAAGTGTGAATTGTTCTTCTGCTATGATCGTCCTGTAGGGAAGCACACTGTAACTTTTAAATGGAAAAATCCCGTATCGAACGGGAAAATATGGATAACCGAAGTAATAATCTATACAACGAAATAAATATGAAAAATATACTATCCCTAATCAGTATTTCTTCTCTGCTGCTTGTGTTGGCGGCTTGCGGTAGTAAGCAGGCCCCCACAGCAGAGGAGATAGTAGCGAAAGCACGTGCGGTAAAGACTTTGAATGCTTACGACGAGATGAGCTGTGTGGTGTACGAAATGAAAGGACTTCCCGAGTCACCGCAAACCTCGATAGACCGTTTTATCAGCGATGACTGTGTGGAGGGAACGGGAAGCTTCGAGCTTAAATACTCTTTCTCCGGCAATGCGTCCGGAACCGAATCCGTATATATCCAGCAGAGTGGGGGAGACTATCGCAGTGACTTGTCTTTCCATCCGTTGGGACTTTCCATCTGGGTGAAAGGTAATAAGAATAATAAAGGTACATTCCGTTTCATGCTTATTCAGGATGTGGATCAGTTTACGCAGGATGCGCTTCATGAGAAAGATCGCTGGCAGTTCTTCGAGTATGTGGATAAGGATGTACTGACCAAGGAAGAATGGACACGTGTAGTGATGCCTTATGAGGCCTTTACTTTTGCCAAAGGGCGTGATCTGGGCGAAAACAAACTGGTTCTGAACCGCCTTGAAGGTTATCGTCTTGAAATCACGAACGATGATAACAGCACATGTACAGGTGAGTTTTGCATCGACAATCTGGAGCAACTGACCTCTTATACTCCTGAATTCAAGGGAACTCCCAAGTTCTCCAGTGTTTTCATTCAGCTGAATGGCGTCTATAAAGAGACAAACTGGGATGAAGAATTCAAAGCAAGCCGTGAAGTGGGCATTGACACTTGGATTATCCAGTATGCCGAAGGTTTCAATGACCGCACGAATGAAAAATCTTCTTTCTATTCGCCGACAAATCTGCCGTGGGTGACCAAGCAATATGATATCATGAACCGAATGTTCGATGCTGCCGAGCGTAACGGGATGAAGCTGATTGTCGGACTATACCCCGGTGATTACAGCAAGGAAGATACCACAAAACCGGAACAATATGAATTTCTGGTGGAGCGTAATAAACAAGTATTCGATGAACTGTTTGCCCTTTGGGGGAATCATCCCAGTCTGGCGGGATGGTACATAACCGAAGAATTTCATGACGGTTCGTATCCGGTAGGCTGGCAGCAGGAACCTGCCTTGTCTATGCTGGCTAATTATTTGCAGACAGTGGCGGCTTATGTGAAGTCGAAGTCTCCGAAAGAAGTCTGCATAGCTCCTGCTTTGTGGAGGGGAATGCCCGCTGACCTCTGCGGAAAATGGTTTGGTAAGATATTTGCCCAGACTCCCGATATAGATGTGCTTTATCTTCAGGATATAGGCGGACGTTGTCTGGTAGATTTTGATGTAGACCTGCCCAACTGGTTTGCCGAAATAAAGAAAGCCTGCGATGCTAACGGAGTGATTTTCGGAGTAGATATAGAGTCGTTCAAAGAGTGCTGGTGCCCGAGAATTACCATGCGGACCAAACCCTGGACCGAGCTGGAGGAACAGCTGAGAGTAGCCGGAATGTTTACTGATCATATTACGAATTTCAGTTGGGCTACCTTCAAACCGGGAACAGATACCTATGAAGGGTATAAGAAATACCTTGAAGGAAAATAAGCAACCCTATTAAAAGCAAAGTTTCATCGGATGGAACAAAGAGTTTCAAGCAATGAAACCCTTTGTTTCAAGGGATGAAACTCCTGGTTCCAAAGCATGAAACTCTCAGTTTCACCGGGTGAAACTGAAAGAAACTCGTGGTATGCTCAATCAGTAAACGGGAAATACTTTATTATGAATAAGTTTTTAGAAGAAATACAGGAACAACCGGAAGCATTGAAACAGACTTTCTGCTATTACCGTTCGGAAGAAGGGAAGAAAAGCTTGAAGACTGTCTGTGCCTTATGGAAATCCGGTGAATATGACAGGATCGTATTTACCGGCATGGGAAGTTCCTACTTTATATCGCAGGCAGCTGCGACAATGATCTCATCTGCTTCCATACCCGCTTCTGCGATTAATGCCGGAGAATTGCTTCATTTTCAATCTCCTTCGTTGACGGAACGCACTTTGCTGATTGCCGTTTCACAGTCGGGTGAAAGCTATGAAGTGATTGAATTGCTTAAAAAGCAGCGTCGGTTGCCAATAACGGTGATCGGAATCACGAACGAATCCGGAAGTTCTTTGGCTGTAATGGCTACTCATTGCCTGCTGTGCAAGGCAGGCAAAGAAGAGATGACCTCCACGAAAACTTTTATTACAACCTATCTGGCGGTTTATCTGCTCGCAGAATCCCTGAAGAGGCATGAAGTGAATGAGGAGGCTTTAGACGGAATAATCCGTGAAGTTGAACGTCAGCTGGCGGAAAGAGATACGTATTTATCTCGTTCGCTCACTTTCCTGAAGGGACATTCGTTTGTGCAAGTGATAGGCAGGGGAACGGTTTTCGCTGCCGTTGCCCAAACTGCCCTGATGTTTATGGAAGCCACCAAAATTCCCGCTTCCGCCTTATTGGGCGGGGAGTTTCGGCACGGTCCCTTGGAAATGGTAGGACCTGATTTTATCTGCATTGTTTATGCTCATTCACAATCCGGCGCTTATCATCCAAGTATCAGACTTGTGGAGGATGTGTTGAGTTTTAAAGGTAAAGTGATTCTCATATCGGATGCGGCTTCCGGCATTGAAAGTCCGGACTTGCTGGAAGTGCACGTTCGTTGTGAGCGTTCTGACTTATTTGCCATTCCATCCATTATTCCCGTGCAGCTGATGGTAAATGCGTGGGCGGAGGAAATGAAATTAGTGCCCGGTAGTTTTACGCATGGTGCAAAGGTTACCGCAATAGAATAACAGAAATTATGAGAAACATATTATTTATCCTGCTACTTTGCAATGTCATGTTGCTGAAAGCCCAATCTCTGGAACTGGAGCATTGGAGAATTATAAACTCATCCGAGATAGCCGATGCGGATGCCAAGGTTTCGCAACCATCCTATCCAACAACCGGGTGGTATCAGGCTACAGTTCCCACTACTGTGCTGAATGCTTTGGTGAAAGAGAATGTATATCCCGACCCGCGTATCGGACTCAATAATTATTTAATCCCCGATGTTTCGGACGAGTTCAATGCCCGGATGGATCTGGCTAAATATAACTATCTGAAGAGTGGAAGAAACCCTTGGCAGGACCCTTATTGGTATCGTACGGAAATCACTCTGCCCAAATCTTATAAAGGTAAGAAAGTATGGCTGACCCTTTACGGCATTAACTATCGGGCGGACGTCTGGGTTAATGGCCGGCTTGTAGCCGATAAAAATGATATTGTGGGAATGTTCCGCCGTTTCAAGCTCGATATTACGGACTATGCCCTTCCTGGAGCGAACAATTGTGTTGCTGTGAAGATATATCAGGTGGATCATCCGGGTGTTCCTACTCCGGGTACCCAGCTGAAAGTGTTCGGCCCTGTGCGTGGACATTCTTATGACATTTTTAAGGATGAGACTTTAAAGATATCCGGTGGATGGGACTGTGCTCCGGTGGTAAGAGACCGGAATATGGGTATCTATCAGAAGGTAACGATAGAGGCTACCGATGAAGTCGTGATCGAGAATCCTTTCATTGTTACTACTTTACCCAAACAGGATACTTCGCTGGCGGATGTGAACATCAAACTGGAGGTAAAGAATACCTCAGGAAAAGCGATAGAGGGAAAAGTGAATGCTTTGATTACCCTGGTAAACGATGTGCAGTTCCCCACCTATACCAAACACATGGAAGGTTATCTGAAGCCTATAAAGATTACAAAGAAAGTTAGCCTGGGTGCAGGTGAAAAGAAAGTCGTGGAACTGACTTCCGAAGATTTCCCTTCCCTGTTGATAAAGAATCCTTACCTGTGGTATCCCAACGGATATGGTGAACAATATCTGCATCACATCAAGTTGTCATATAATACAGGTGGAAAAGTATCCGATACAAAAGAGTTCGACTTTGGCATCCGTGAAGTTGAGGTTGGGCTGAACAGAGTTGAGGTTGACGGGGACAAAGCTGAGGTTGAGTACGGCCGTGTCTACTATGTGAATGGCAAAAGAGTGTTCTGCAAAGGCGGCTGGATTCAGCCGGACATTCTGCTGGAGGAATCGGATAAGCGTATTTATGATGAGGCACGCCTGATGGCGGAGGCTAACATCAACCTGATAGGCAGTGAAGATATGCCTTCTCCTTCCGAAACGTGGTTTGAGAGTTTTGATAAGTACGGCCTTATGTGGTGGCATGTTTTCTATCAATGCTATCGCATGACTCCCGGCACTGAAACCGAAAACAATCCCCTGGATCATAATCTGGCGATTGCTTGTGTGGAAGATATGATGCTTCGGTATCGTAACCACCCTTCCATTATTTCGTGGGTAGGCGTCAATGAAGTATTGATGAATGAAAACTTATACAGGCTGACGAAAGAGAAAGTGAAGAGCCTTGATACTACACGTATATACATCCCTACCACCAGTTACCACTGGGATGTGGATGCTCTGACTCCCTATCTGAAGGAAGACCTGCCCACCGGAACCACGGATGACGGTGCACCCGACTATAACTGGGCGCCTTCCTCTTACTTCTTCGATAAAGTACGTGAGGTTTATTTGCAGATGTTCCGTAATGAATTGGGTATGCCTTCGGTGCCGATGTACAACAGTCTCCGGAAATTCATTCCTACCGCAGAGAGTACAGCCAATGTAAACAGCCCCATCTTCCCGTTGGATAGCATTTGGGCGGAACATGGCGCCTGGGATGTGAGTAATTATTGCTACCGTTCTTATGACAATGCCATCCGCACGATGTTTGGTGATCCGAAGACAGCGAAAGAATATGCCGATAATGCCCAGTTCCTGAGTGCTGACGGTTATCGTGCTATGTTTGAGGCAGCCAATCATCGGATGTGGGATATAACTTCCGGCGTGATGATCTGGAAGATTAATTCCTGCTGGCCCGATGTGTGCTGGCAGATTTATGACTGGTATCTGGCGCCGAACGCTTCTTACTATTTTGCAAGGAAAGCGATGGAGCCGGTACACGTACAGTTGAACGCCAATGATTTTAAGATATCGGTCATTAATGCGTCCCACCGGGTGCTGGATGATGTAAAGGTGACGGCGAAAGTAATCAATAATGATATGAGGGTGGCTTGGCAACATTCTCAGCAGCTGACGGTTTCTCCCGATTGCTATAAAGAGATTATTACAGTGCCTCAGCATGGCAAGTATTCTTATAACTACTTTGTGAAGCTGGAACTTCACGATAAAGCAGGAAAGCTGTTGTCGGAGAATTTATATTGGTTCTACTCACAGCACATGGACTTTTTCTGGTTTACTTCTATGGAAAAACCGGAATTGAAGAAAGAGGTTAAAGTAAGCAAAGAGGAAGGAGAATATGTTTTTTCTATTTGTTTGAAGAACGAATCTGCCCGATTATCACACTTCAACCACCTGACTTTGCAGGATGCCCGGGGAGAGGAGATTAATCCGGTGTTCTGGAGTGATAACTTCATTACACTCTTTCCGGGAGATGAGAAGGTGATAACAGCCCGTGTAGCAGTATCGGATGCAGGGGGCGTTGCTCCTACGTTCGTTCTGTCACGGTGATACATACATGCATTTATTTATTTAAAATATAGTACCATGAAGAAAATTATAGTAATTGGCAGTTCCAATATAGATATGGTGGTGAGGACCTCTCATCTGCCGGCTCCCGGTGAAACCATTCTGGGTGGTGAATTCTTTATGAACCAGGGCGGTAAAGGAGCCAATCAGGCAGTTGCAGTGAAAAGGCTGGGTGGTAATCTGATCTTTGTAGCGAAGTTGGGGAATGATATACTGGGACAGCAGTCAGTGGATTATTTCAAGAAAGAGGGAATAGATACAAAATATATCACTCTTGATGAAAACTCTGCTTCCGGAGTTGCTTTGATCAGTGTGGACGATCATGCGGAGAATAGTATAGTGGTAGCTTCCGGAGCCAATATGTTGCTGAACGAGCAGGATGTGGATAAAGTTGTGGAGGAAATGTGCGAAGGAGACATCTTGTTGATGCAACTGGAAATTCCGATTCAAACGGTGGAATATGCTGCCAGGAGAGCTTTTGAAAAAGGGGTGAAGGTAGTCTTGAATCCGGCCCCTGCCCGGAGCCTTCCGAAAGAGTTACTCAGATACTTGTTTATGATTACTCCCAACCGGATTGAAGCTGAAATGCTTACCGGTATAAAGATTGTGAATGATGCTGATGCGGAACGGGTTGCAAAAGAAATCAGTGCGATGGGAGTACGGAATATAATTGTAACCTTGGGTTCGAAGGGATGCTTGGTGAGAGAAGGCGATACTTCATATTGTGTGGATGCTTTTAAAGTGGAACCTGTTGATACAACGGCTGCCGGTGATACTTTCAATGGTGCTTTATGTGTGGGACTGGCAGAAGGCATGAACTTGAGGCAAGCTGCTGTAATGGCTTCTAAAGCTTCATCTGTTGCCGTGACAAGAATGGGAGCGCAGTCTTCTATTCCTCATCGTAAAGAACTGGACCTGAATGAATAAATTAACCTCTAAAAATACCGATTATGTTTATAGTTGAAAGTTACGGATTGGCAGTGGCGTTGTGCTGGGTTACGATGCTTTGCTGGGGATCGTGGGGAAATACTCAGAAGTTGGCGGCAAAGACCTGGCGTTATGAGTTGTTCTATTGGGATTACGTGATTGGCATCGTTCTTTTCTCTCTGATCTGGGGATTGACTTTAGGCAGCACGGGAGAGGCCGGGCGAGGATTTATACAGGACTTGTTGCAAGTGAGTCCGGAGAACTTCTGGAGTGCTTTCCTGGGTGGTGTGATATTCAATGCTTCTAATATTCTGCTATCGGCTTCTATGTCATTGGCAGGGATGTCGGTTGCTTTTCCTGTAGGGGTGGGGCTGGCATTGGTGCTGGGTGTATTTGTCAATTATTTCAGTGTTCCGAAGGGAGATCCCGTCATTCTTTTCCTGGGCGTTTTCCTGATTGTGCTGGCTATTATCTTTAATGGAATAGCATCCGGAAAAGTTTCCAAGGCATCCGGTCAGAGCACCCGTAAGAAAGGTATCCTGGTTGCTGTATGCGCCGGTATCCTGATGGCGTTCTTTTACCGTTTTGTGGCGGCAGCTATGGACCTGGAAAATCTGGAAGCACCCACAGCAGGCATGATGACTCCTTATTCTGCTTTGTTCGTGTTTGCAATAGGTATCTTTATCAGTAATTTCCTGTTCAATACACTGGTGATGAAGAAACCTTTTATGGGAGAACCTGTGTCCTACAGCCAGTATTTCAAAGGAAACTTCAATACGCATCTGGTGGGTGTGTTGGGCGGTATAATCTGGGCATTGGGAACTGCTTGCAGCTATATCGCTGCCGGAAAAGCCGGTGCGGCTATTTCCTATGCACTAGGGCAAGGGGCAACGATGGTAGCCGCCTTATGGGGCCTCTTCATCTGGAAAGAGTTTAAGGGGGCATCAAAGTCTACTAATCTGTTGCTTACGCTGATGCTTATTCTTTTTATCTCCGGTTTGGTACTGATTATAGTGTCTGGAGGAAGTTGATAACTTAATTATAGATTTATAAATGTGTACTATGAAGAAGAAATTTCAAATGATAGGATTTGCTCTGTCAGTTTTATTGGTTACGCTGCCGGTAGTTACGGTGGGTGCGGATAATGCCGCTTCCGGCAAGCAGAAAAAAGAGAAAACCACCGAGTCGGCTTTGGGTGTGAAACCTGTTACAGGTAGCTGGATCAATCTGGCATACAAGGATGTACGTAATAAATATACGAATCCTCAGAGCTTCGATAATATGGACCCGAAATTGTGGGAGGCTAAAGTACGTGAATTGTCGGCTATGGGTATCGAATATCTGGTATTAATGGAGGTTGCCAATGAAGGAAAATCTTATTATCCTTCGCAAATAATGCCTTGGTGGTATAATAAGGATAAGAAAAGTCCTGTGGATGCTATTCTGGATGAAGCGGCCAAACATAATATGAAGATTTTCATGAGTAGTGGTTGGGCAAAGGATCAGGATGATAATCTGCTTGATCCGGCAATTAAGGAACGGCAGCTCCGGATTATGGAAGAGTTGGCATCCCTTTATAAAAACCACAAGGCCTTTTATGGCTGGTATTTACCGGTAGAAGATTGTCTGTGTCCTATTTTTGCGGAGCATGCGGTGCAGTCGGTAAATACTTTATCAGAGAAGGCTAAAAAATTGGCTCCGGGCAAGAAAACCCTGATTTCTCCTTATGGAATCGGATTGTCAGAATTTGATAATCCGGAATATGAGAAGCAAATGCAAAAACTAAAAGTGGATATCATTGCCTATCAGGATGAAGTGGGGTGTGTACGCGATCAGTTCACACTTCCCCGTCTGAAGAAGAACTGGCAGAGATTGCGTGATATTCATAACCGCCTGAATATTGAAATGTGGGCAAATTGTGAGACTTTCACTTGGGAAGAGGGTACCAATGACCGTACTTCTGCCTTGATTCCGGCTGCTTATCCGAGGCTGCTGTCCCAGCAGGTTGCAGCATCTGCGGCGGGGGTTGATAAGATCATTTCATTTATGTTCTACGGTATCATTGAGGATCCTGAGTCAAAGTACCAACTGGGGCAACCTGTCTGGTCGAACAAAGTGTATACTGACTATATGGACTGGAAGAACGGAAAGGAATATTGGAAACTGATGGAAGCGGCTTTTATGGAGAAATTGGTCAATGGAGCGACTCCGGAAATGATGCTTGGAAAGGCAGGTTTGCAACCGTTACTGGATGGTAAGGTTGCTGAAGAGGACAGTAAGGATGCCCGCTGGGTGAAGTTTGAGGCTGGCTATCATGAATTTGTAGTGGATCTGCAAAAGAAAACCCGTGTTCAGAAAGCTATGTTGCGTATGCTGAATTATAATCCGGAAAAGATAGGTATGCCGGTGAAGACATATCTGTATACTTCAATAGACGGTAAAGAGTATAATCTGTCTTCCATAAAAGACGCCCCTTATTTCCCGAACAACAAGCATGATGCCTGGATTGAAAGCATATTGTTTGACCAACTGGATGAAAATGTACGCTATGTAAAGGTCGCTTTTGAAGCTCCGCAACAGGTATATATAGATGAGTTGTTTATTAATCCGGTCCTGAAATAAAAAGCAAAGTATTATGAATAAAAAGCAAAGTACTATGAAATTTGGAACAAAAGTAATTATCGCATTGGCTCTTTTGGCAAACTTGTGGTTTGTTTCCTCTTGTAATAACGGGCCGAAGCGTGAACTCTGGTTGGATGAAGTTTATAAGGATTCCTGTTTTGTGCAGGATTGGGGAATACCGCAGATAAATCAGTCTGTGGTATGGACTCCGCTTACGGTAAATGGTGTTGTGTATGAACGGGGGATCGGAGCTCATTCCATCAGCCGTATGCTGTATGATTTGGGTGGTAAAGCCGTTTCAGTGAGTGGCTTGGTTGGAGCCGATGATAACAACTTGTACGCCGGTAAATTGCAGTTCAAGATAATCGGAGATAAAAAAGAACTTTGGAAAAGCGGTGTGATGCAGAAGGGCGATCCCGTAAAAGAGTTCAATGTCAACCTCTCCGGTATTGATAAAGTGTTGCTATTGGTGGAAGAATGTGGCGATGGCATTATGTACGACCATGCCGACTGGGTGAATGTGAAGTTTGTGACTCATGGAGAGATTACCCCGATACCTGCCTGGCCGAAGCCTGTAGCTAAGGAGAAGTACATTCTGACACCGGAAGCTCCGGAAACTCCACGGATTAATAATCCTCTGGTATATGGTGCCCGTCCGGGAAATCCGTTCCTGATGACGATTATGGCAAGTGGTAACCGGCCAATGACTTTTGAAGCGTCAGGACTCCCTGCCGGACTGAAATTAGATACTTCCACCGGCTTTATTACGGGAAAGACCGAACTTAGAGGAGATTTCAAAGTGCTTCTGAAAGCCATGAACGAAAAAGGTGTAGCCGAAAAAGAAATTACCTTGAAAATAGGAGACCGGATTGCTCTGACTCCTCCGATGGGATGGAACAGTTGGAATTGCTGGGGACTTTCTGTAGATGATGAGAAAGTGCGCGAGGCTGCCCGCATGATGAATGAAAAGTTGCATGCATACGGATGGACGTATGTGAACATTGATGACGGCTGGGAAGCTGCCGAACGCACCAAGCAGGGAGAGCTGCTCTCTAATGAGAAATTCCCTGATTTTAAAGGCCTGGCTGATTATATTCATTCCCTGGGATTGAAATTCGGTATTTATTCTTCACCGGGACCGACAACATGTGGTGATTACCTGGGCAGTTATCAGCATGAGGAAATAGATGCACGGACTTGGGGCAGATGGGGAGTAGATTATCTCAAATATGATCATTGCGGCTATCATGCGGTTCAGAAGGATTCTGAAGAGAAAACAATCCGGGAACCCTATATTGTTATGCGTGATGCATTGGATAAAGTGAATCGGGATATTGTCTATTGTGTGGGATATGGTGCTCCCAATGTCTGGAACTGGGCAAGGGAAGCAGGAGGTGAACTGTGGCGCACCACCCGTGACATTACCGATGAATGGAATGTTGTGACAGCCATTGGTTGTTTTCAGGATGTTTGTGCTCAGGCTACTGCACCGGGGAACTATAATGATCCCGATATGCTGGTGGTAGGAAAACTGGGTAAGGCTTGGAGAGAGAAGGTTCATGAATCGGCTCTGACTCCTGATGAACAATATTCCCATATCTCTCTATGGTGCATTCTCTCCGCTCCGTTATTGATCGGTTGTGATATGTCCGATATAGATGATTTTACATTGAGTTTACTGACAAATAATGAAGTGATTGCTGTGAATCAGGACCCGTTGGCAGCACCGGCCACAAAATTGCTGACTGACAATGGGCAGATATGGTACAAGAAACTATATGATGGCTCGTATGCAGTAGGATTCTTCCAGATAGATCCTTATTTTATCCTGTGGGATCAGGATGAGGCTGAAACTATCCAGATGAAGACGTATGATTTTGAATTAGCTCTCAAGCAACTGGGAATTACAGGCAAAGTGTCTGTTCGCGATCTGTGGCGGCAAAAAGATTTAGGGGAATACAATGGGGAGTTCCGGACACAGGTTCCCTATCACGGAGTTTCTTTTGTGAAAATTACTCCTGTGGAGTAACGACTACAAACACTGCCATACAACGCATACCGAAACGATGAAAATCATATTATCATGTAATGTTGAACGATTATTAACCAACTACTAATTAATAATTAATATTATGAAAAAGAATTTACTTTTATTTTTTTTGCTGACATTCATTGGCTATGCATGTGATAGCTCAGAAGATACAGCAGAAGCATCATTCACAATTGAGATCTCCGGTGAAAGCAATCCTACTACATTTGATATGGGGCCGGATAAACATTCAGAAACGATTTCCATTAAATCGAATGCCTCTTGGAAAATAGACAAACCGCAAACGGCAGGCTGGCTTTCCATCACTCCGGTAAGTGGAGAAAATGACGGCTCCGTTACTTTCTCGGCTGAAGCCAATGAAACGACTGAAACGCGCGAAAGTATAGTGGATTTCTATATGAATGACAAAAAAATCCATTCTATGACTGTACGGCAGGCACCGCAAGACTTACCCATTAAAGAGAAAACTCTTCTTCTGGATATTATATTCAATAATGATGGGACAGCTACTGATGCATCTCCGATGAAACACACTGTGCAGACATTTGAAGGATCCAGTTTGATGACTTACTATAATGATAGCTATGGCTGTTACGTGGCTCGCTTCAATCATACACCGGGCACGGCTATTAGTTCTGGCTACTATAAGGTAGATTACCAAAGTAATCAGGCATTTAAGGATGCATTGGCAGACGGACACACTTTGGAAGCCCTGTTCATGTATGACTCTGAGCCTCAGACTGGCACTGAGATCAAGATGTTCAGTTCCATGCAAGCCGGTGGTACAGGATTCTTACTGGCTAAAGAAAAAGGAGAAATTACGTTTCTCCCCAACCTGACTTCCGGTGGATGGCAATGGAATCGTAGTGGAGTGGTTCCCGAACGGGGCAAATACTACCATGTGGTAGGTGTATGGGATAAGGAAGCACAGAAAGCTTCTGTCTATGTTAATGGTGAACTGAAAGGTACAATTGATGCCAAGGGAGACTTTAAATTCCCTACCCCTGCTACTTGCCAATGGTTTGGTATCGGTGGAGATGCAGCGGCCGGTTCTGCTGAAGCAGCCTGGAGAGGTGAAATAATTTTGTCACGAATCTATGATGATCCACTTTCAGCAGAGGATGTCACCGGACTATGGGAAAAAGTGAAAGATAAACAATCACAAAATACCATTGACATATCGGACTTGATGTTTTTCGCTAACTTTGAAGTCAAAGCGGGTAGCAAATACAGAATAGTGGGAAAAGGTTTCAAGACGGGAGACAAGGTCAAGATAGAATCGTTGGATAATGCAAAGGAGAGCTTTATCTGTAATACAACTGCCACCGACCGTTATATTGATGCTGAAATACCTTCCGGCTTCGTTTCCGGAAAGTACAGGTTGGTATTGATGCGTGAAAGTGCCCAATACCCGATAGGGATGGCTACACTTACCTCTACTGATAATCCGGTCGGATTTGTCGTTCCGAAAGTGATTGCGCATCGTGGATTCCATACTGCGGACAATAAAGCTTCGGAAAACTCACTTGCATCGTTTATTGCCGCTCAGAAATTGGGTGTATATGGTTCGGAGACCGATTTCTATATCACGAAAGACGATGTTGTAGTCTGTCATCATGATCCCACTATTAATGGGAAAAAGATAGAAGATGTCAATTATGCAGATATCCGGAATGAGCAACTTGCCAATGGTGAAAAGATACCGACACTTGAAGCGTATCTGGAACAACTGAAGGCAAATTCAGAAATGAAATTGATTATAGAAATCAAATCTCACAGTTCTAATGCAAGCCATGACAGAATTGTAAAAACTGTAACTGAAATGGTCAGTGAAAAGGGAGTAGGCGATCAGATCGATTATATCGCATTCAGTTATTATGTATGTCAAAAATTGAATCAGAGTATTCCTTCCGGAACAGTTATCGGATACTTGAACGGTGACAAGGACCCGCAGAGTATGGAAGATGGAATTAATTGCATAGATTATTCTATGAATAGTTTAAGGGCGCATCCGGAATGGATTAAAAATGCACATGAAAAAGGCATGACAGTCAATGTCTGGACCGTTAACTCTCCGCAAGAGATGCTGGATTTCATGGCTATGGGCGTTGATCTCATTACTACTGATTATCCTGACCAACTGAAGGAGATCATAGCCAAGTTCACGGAATAACTATTAGAACGTAAATATCAGAATAAAAGAGAGGGGTACATTTCAGTGCACCCCTCTCTTTGTATTAATTAGACAACTCCGGATTAGCCGCTATCGCTTCTCTCGGAATCTGAATCGTATAGCGTTGGTCATCCTGTTCCAACACATAGGTTCCTCCTTTGAGAACTTTCTCAATACGAGGTCGGGTAGTACGGCGTAAGTCGAACCAACGATGACCTTCGAAAGCGAGTTCACGGGCACGCTCATTCAGAATCTCTTGTATCAAGGCTTTTTTATTCATTGCGTTGACCGCAGTTGCTTTAGCTGCGTAAGCTTCTGGGGTATAGCGTTTCTGCATTAGCTCCAGCAGTCGGATGCGTGCCAGGGACAGTTTGTCCGATTGTGCTGCTGCTTCTGCCGAATTCAGATACATTTCACCTACACGGAAAGAACAACGGAAATCATCTTTTCCACTCTTCTGGCTGAAACGATAGCCATTTTTGTCAGCCGGTTTGAAGTAAGCATCCAGACGCAAATCTCCTTCTCCGTATGAAGACGCTAAAGCTTCGGACAGAACCGCTGCCTGAGTGTAGTTGGAGCTCATGCCGCGTTCCAAGGCTGTAATATTCTCTACGGATTGGTAGTTGTTTGGCAGAATGAACGCTTCGTCATTGAAATCTTCCAGTGTATTCTTTTCTGTAAGAACAGCTTCGGCGGCTTTATACGCATTCTCCCATTGCCCCATATACAAATATACACGGGCGCGCAGAGCTTTTACAGATAGGGTTGTGAAACGATAAGAAAACTTCTGTTCCCAGGATTCCTTATTAATCAGTTTTTCAGCTTCATTGATATCCGAAAGTACAGCCTCGTAAATCTGTGCAACGGTATTTTTCTTCAGAATTTCGTTGATATCGCTGTTCAGCTTCAGTGGCACTGCTTTCGTTTCTAACGCTCCCGGACGGGTATAAGGCTGTCCGTAGAGATTTACCAACAGGAAATGCATGTATGCACGGAGTAGATAACATTCACCGATCAATTGGTCGATGTCCTCTTCGCTTCCTTCATTGATTGAGTTTCGCTCTTCTATGGTATAGTTTGCGGTGAACATGATGCTATAGAAATTCTTCCATTCAAAGGAAGTAGTCTGTCCCGGAGCACTGAAGTCATCCCAACATTCTATTTTACCATAACGGTCCTGTTCCCAACTATCATCTTTTACATACAGTTCATCAGAACGGAAGCAGGCGAGTCCTCTGGCATCGGGAACGTTTTTATATGCTGTGGCAATCAGCGCTCTGTACTCAGCTAAGGTCTGGGGGATCACTTTTCCCGTAGGCTGGATATCCAACATATCGCAAGCAGTCAGCAATACTACACTGCTCATCAATAACATGATATATATCTTTCTCATTGTTGTTACTCTCTATAAAATTAAAAAATCAAGTTCAGGCTTAAGGTCACGGACTTGGGAGCCGGTGTTGCATAAGCATTGGACATGGTTTCCGGATCGAGATAATTTTTGTAGCTTGAGCCGAATACCAATAAGTTGCGTCCCTCTATGGCAACTGTGGCGGAAGTCATTCCCAACGTGCGGCTGAAG
Source organism: Bacteroides sp. 14(A) (assembly GCF_000526555.1). Lineage (NCBI taxonomy): Bacteria > Pseudomonadati > Bacteroidota > Bacteroidia > Bacteroidales > Bacteroidaceae > Bacteroides > Bacteroides sp. 14(A). The sequence goes on from NZ_JAGH01000005.1 coordinate 70,352, forward strand.
TTAGTAGGCAATGTATAGCCCAACCGGATATTTTGTAGTCTCACATAGTTCAGGTCTCTGATCCAAATATCCAGGTTACGGTATATTTCATTCTGATTTGAATACCACATATATTCGTCCAGACGTTCGTTCTGACTCAGCAGAACCGGGAAGATCGTTTCCGTATTTTCCGGAGTCCAACGATTCAGGATATCACGGTTCGTGTTGCGTCCTTTGTCGAAATCAACGATAGAGTAGGTGGGTTGACTGCGTACCTTTCCACCGAAGTCGAAGCTGAAGTTAACACCCAGTTCAAAAGCCTTGTAGGTGAAAGTATTATTGAAACCGCCTGTATAAGGGCAGTCAGCAGTACCAACATACGTGTAAAGTTCACGACGCTCGCGGGCTGTCAGGTCGGTTGCTCCAAATCCCCATTCCTGAAGTTTAAAGAATTCCATGGCCGATACGGCTTTTCCGTCTTTGTCCTGGAACATCGGATAACCTTCTTCATCCAGTCCGGCTGTTTTCAGGGCAAACAAGGCTCCCGCGGGATATCCTTCACGACCCGGTTCTAAGGCATCTTCACGCAGTGCTTCTTTCAGTACCTTATTGTTATTGTATGCGAAGTTGAAGTTAGTGGTCCACATAAAATTCTTGGTGTGGACATTGCGTGTGCTGAGAGCGACTTCGACACCTTGATTTCGCATGCTGGCCCAGTTGACGGTCAACATTTCGAAACCTGTTTCCAGCGGTAACATCTGGGTTCCGATCAAATCTACACCTTTTCTGTAGTAGTAGTCCACACTCAGGTTGATAGCCTGATTCAATACAGCAAAATCGAATCCTGCATTTACGGAATGTGTTTTCTCCCAGCGCAGCTTTTTGTTCGGTGCACCGGAAACGTCAATCATATCTTCTGAACCTCCCGGCAGGATATTTTCAATTCTGTAATTTCCCAAAAGGAAAGGAGAGGTGTTCTTGTCAATGTTTCCCTGCAAACCGTATGATGCACGGACTACCAGGTTGTCTATCCATTTGGCACTTGCCATAAAAGGTTCTTGGGAAATGCGCCACAAACCACTGACTGAATATAATGGCAGATAACGGTACTTCTTGTCTACACCGAAAAGGTCGGAACCATCGAAACGGATACTTCCTCCCAATGTATAGCGGTTCAGTAAAGAATAGGACAGGGTTGAGAAAGCGGACACGTATGCATTCTCCACATGAGCCTTCTCATGTAACTTGAATGCCTGACTTTCTTCCGGGAAGATGATCGGCTTTGTTGTCAGCGTCTTCCGGTCAAATCCATAACCGGCACTGTATAGCTTTTCTTCCCATGTCTTCCGGATTTCCGTTCCTACCATTGCTTCGAACTCATGGATGTCGTTGTAGGTATCGCGATATTCTCCCATCGCTTTCCAAGTGAGTTGGGACAATGAATTTTCATTGGCCTTGTGAAATCCTCCGGCGGGTAGGTAAGTTACGCCATTGCTGCGATGGTTCTTCTTTTCTTTACGCATGGCAAAAGATTCTTCATCGGCAATCTTCTCGATGGATGTTTTGTCAAGTTGTAAACCGAGCTGGGTGGTAAACTTGAACCGGTCGTCAAAACGTAACTCTGCATCAAAAATAGATGAGAGACCATTGATAGTGGTTTCGTTGGTAGTGTTTTTTAGTTCTTCAAAAGGGTTGAATCCAAAGTCCATATCCACATCATTCTCCACGTCAATGTCGTAGTTGTAATTACCGTGTTCGTTGTATGGCGTGAAGTAAGGGTTAGCCAGGCGAGAATAGAATATCGGGTTGGTTAAACCATCCGAATCCGGCAGATAACTTGAATTCTTACGGCGGTTGGCAAACATAGAAGCACCTACTTTCAGAATGCTGTTCACTTTATAACTGGTCTTCATCACTAAGTTCAGACGTTCGGCAGATACATTCGGAACGTTACCATTCTCTTTCATATATCCGAAAGAAGTATAGTAAGTTGCCTTTTCACTACCACCGGAAAGAGACAGGTTATACTCTTGTGTGAATGCGTCGCGGAAAAGGATATCACTCCAGTCTGTGTTTGTTGCCTTCAGTTTATTTATTGCACTTTGAGCGCTGGATGACAAGGCGTTCCACCCTCCGTCTTTGAAATTGTTGAGTTCTCCCAACCCGGAAATAATGCGGTATACCTCGCCTTTGGTTTCCCTGTATGGATAACCGGATGCCAGTAAGTCAAGTTCCAGACCTACCTTCTCTTCTGAGTTCAACAGGTTCAAACGGTCTATATTCAACTTCGGAGAATAGGTCAGTTTAGTGGAGAAGTTAATAACCGGTTTGCCCACTTTACCTTTCTTGGTAGTAATCACGATTACACCATTGGCAGCACGGGCACCGTAAATGGCAGTTGCGGCAGCGTCTTTCAGAACGGTGATATTATCGATGTCGGCAGGATTCAGACCGGCAATAGCGGTTTGACCTATGTTATCGATGTCTTTCAATACTTCCATATTGGGAATGTTCGTTCCTTCCAATGGAATACCGTCCAGCACCCACAAAGGGTCTTGCGTACCATTCAGGGAGGATGTACCGCGAATACGGATTTTGGCAGGAGCACCCGGAGTACCGGAAATGTTGCTTACGGAAAGTCCGGCAATCTGTCCGGCCAATGCTTGGTCTATACTCTTGGTTGCACCCATCATCTGATCCGAGATATCGATCTTCGATACGGCGGCCGTCAACTTACGGCGTTCCACAGTCTGATATCCCGTCACAACTACCGCATCGAGCATGTGGGCGGAAGGTTGGAGAGTAATATCATATTTATTCTTGCCCGGTATGAGCTTTACTTCCAGCACATCATAGCCGACGTAACTACAATAAAAACGGGTAACTCCCTCCGGAATGGAGATGGAGAATTGCCCGTCAATATTAGTAATGACACCAATGGTGGACTGATTATTCCCAACTTTCTTCAAATCATCGGCTGTCACATAGACAGAAGCGCCGATGAGAGGCAAATTATCCTCAGAAGAGATGACTACACCCTCTACCTGCCGGTTTGCGGCAAGGGCGTACGTGAACGTTCCTATTAGTAATAGGAATGCGACAGATAAGCGTCTTTTCATCCGTTAAAATAATAAAATTAATACTTAAATTGAAAACTGTTTTTTAGCTAAGTGACGATAAAAAAATAACTTGGTACAAAATATGTCACAAATAAAAGTAACTCAGTTCCCCTCCTCCTCCCGGGAGGAGGAGAGCTGAGTTACTGCTGTTATTGAATTCATTCGTACCAACTTATTTTTTAAGCATTGCTAAATTCCTAATGCCGTGTTAATACGGAGAATCATGTCTTTATAATGATATTTGGTTGCCACATCCGATGTTCCCAGGCGACTTTGAAGCAGATCCTTGATCCGTAACAGTTCACCTCGCTTCACGGAAATGGCATCTGAGATGCGGTTTAGTTGAGAGCCGTAGAAGTTCAATTCGCGACGGGCACCCATCCGGTCTGCATCCAACGAGCGATGAGCATGTTCATCACAACTGCAAAGCGGTAACTGGTTATCCAGCAGGAAATGATTGTCCATAAGCTTCTTGTTGATTTTTACCCCTTCGCTTTCGGCAGCGGCCGTAATCAAGGCATCCAGGAAGTTTTTCTGCAAGGTGCGTGTCATGACGTCAGGCAATGCTCCCCGTTCTGTTGTGGCAAAAATGCTGCGATGTAAACCATCCATCAGTTCTACGGCAGTAAAAGCCTTTTTACCATTTACCGCTTCGTTTTCAAGCATACGTACCAGGCGGTTGTTGGATAAAAGATCCCACAGAATATAGGACTGGGCATTCTTCAGTATCTGCGTCGGTGCATTTTCTACCACACCCAGCGGAGTGTTACGAAGCAGATAGGTATATTCACCTACTTCTGTGTCGAATAACCACTTCGGATAAGTCAGTACCTCATCCAGTAAGAACTTCAGGGCAGCTTGTTGCTTTTCTTTTTCTACAAAAGTATAAGTCTTCTGTCCGTCACCCACAATTGTATTTTCTATATAGATACCACCGATGTTGGCGAGTACATGGTACAGATAATTATTCCATTGATTGATTACGGCATAGTATAAGCGGGAAGCTTCTTCATAAGTCTGTCCTTTTTCTCCGGTCGTCGTCCATTTTATAATTTCGGGAACGATCCGCTTCAGGTTTGCAATACCATATTGGGAAGAACGTACAGCATCATCACCCAGATCTTCGTTCTGTGCACGGGGATCTACGGCATCACGCACATCCTGCGCTTCGCTGTATTTATACAGACGGTCGGTATGGCGGCTCAGGAAATCATAAAGTAAATCCTTTTCTTCTTCCGGATTTTCTTTTCCATACCAACGGTAACCGTATTCGATGGCGAAGATATCGTAAGGACCGATATGCGGTGAAAGAGCGGTTATTCCGTCACCGGGTTGTGCCACGTAGTTGAAACGGGCATAATCCATGATGGAAGAAGAGGTCGAATTCATCCGGTCGGTGAATGACTTGGAGCGCAGGGAATCGGTGGGGAATGCCCATGATCCCATCATATTGTGGCGTAACCCTAAAGAGTGACCTACTTCGTGACAGGCTACAAAACGCATGGCATCTCCCATCAGTTCATCGGATAACTTGATGCCACGGGCTTCCGGACGTACAGTACCTGTTTGTACGGTGATCCATTCCTGAAGCATATTCAGTACATTGTGCCACCACATGATATCCGCTTCCAGGATTTCCCCTGATCGGGGGTCCAGAATAGACGGTCCCATAGCGTTTGCTTTGGTGGAGGCTGCATAGGTCAGTACGGAGTAATTCACATCATCCATATCTACCGTCATGCTGTCGGTGATTTCTTTGGCGATAATGGCATTCTTGAATCCGGCACGTTCAAATGCCACCTGCCAGTCTTCAATGCCTTGTTTGATATACTTACGCCAACGATACGGAGTAGAGTTTTCTATATAAAATACAATCGGTTTAGCCGGTTCCACCAATTCGCCACGCAGATAACGTTCGCGGTCTTCCGGTTTAGGTTCCAGGCGCCAGCGGGTAATGAACTGTTGCTTGCTGACCCGTTGTTGTCCGTCGCTGTAACTGAGCAAAGGATTGGTAAAATACCCTACACGAGCATTATCCAGTCTACCGGTCATAGGTGTTTCCGGCAGTAGCATCAGTGAAGAACTAACTTCAACGGTTACGTAGACGGAAGTCGTTCCTTCGGTCACTTTCGTTGTCAGTTCGGACGTGGCCACTACATTATTCTCGAATGCTTTGATGGAAAGAATACGTGAAAGGTTTTTGATGGAAGACGTTCCCAGATTAATATTGGTAAATACGTTGTTGATACTCGTCTCCGTTCCATCATAAATATCATTCACCTTGATAACCATCGTCGTAGAGTCATTATTGAATGCCTCAATCTTGAAGCCGGCTATCAATGGCGAGATGTAGTTGTCACGTACTGACTGGCTGATTGCGTCTCCGGCAGGAGCGAGGGGGAGAGGGCGGCTTTGACGGATAAGCAACTTATTCGTCGCCTTATCCTGTTCGAAGCGTACCATTTGGTTTTCATAATTCGTACCACGGTTCACTCCGGCCTCGTTCAGTTCGGAAGGAACGCGTTGAAGCTTGTTCACTACCAACATATCCCTGCCCAGTAAGTTCACCGGTACCTCAAAATAATAGTCGTTCTTTTTCTGGTACACATTGAACATACCACGGTGAATGATGCTACCGTCTCCGGTCAGTTTCTCGTACTCGTTTTTGGATTTAACACTGTCGTTTGGTTCACTCTTCTTTTTCTTTCGGAACCATCCCATAGAATCGGGTGTAGAATCTACAGCATACGCCATCACAGGTTCACACATCAAGGTGCCTGTAGCCACTGTAGTTAGCAGAATTGTTTTTAGTCTCATCAGTTATATCAATTATCATCAGGTTACCTATTCTACTCATAGAATTAAGTGTCGGCAAAGATAGTAAAACTATACTATGCTACCAGATGAATAGGGTTAGTTTTGACGTTTTTTCTTTTATAACGCAAAGAATCTTTCAATTATAAAAAACAGTATCGTTTAAAATGGTATGATAATAAGTTTTCACCACAGAGTAACACAGAGTTTCACAGAGTTTAATCAATTTGAAATCAAAAGAATAGAACTCCGTGAAACTCTGTGTTACTCTGTGGTGAATTAATTCATAACCATACAGACATGAATCCATTTTCAGTTTAAAGTCAGTTTAGTCAAACAAACTCTTGAACTTCTTGAAAATCTTTTCCTTAATCGAAGTATTGGGCTTGAAGTTATCCGAGCTTTCCATTTCTTCAAGTGCTTTTTTCTCGTCTTTGTTAAGTGCTTCCGGTACATATACGCTGACATTTACCAATAAATCTCCCGTACCGTATCCGTTTACACTTGGCAGACCTTTTCCGCGTAGGCGGAGCACTTTGCCCGGCTGTGTACCCGATTCGATCTTTACTTTCACCTTTCCGTCAATGGTTGGTATTTCTACCGCACCACCTAAAGCGGCTGTCGGGAAGCTGAGAAGCAGGTTGTAAATCAAGTCATTTTCGTCGCGAATCAGTTCTTTGTCTTGTTCTTCTTCTACAAGAATCAGTAAGTCGCCCGGAACGCCGTTGTGTTTTCCGGCATTTCCTTTGCCGCTCATAGAAAGCTGCATGCCTTCCATTACGCCTTTAGGAATATTTACGCTTACCACTTCTTCGCCGTAAACGATACCTTCTCCGGCACATACCTTACACTTATTCTTGATGATTTTGCCTTCACCGCCACAAGTCGGACAGGTGGCACGTGTCTGCATCGTACCAAGAATAGTCTGTTGGTTACGGATTACCGTACCGCTACCTTTACAGGTCGAGCAGGTTTCCGAACCGCCGTTACCCTCAGCCCCTGAACCGTGACAGTGATCACATGTAACGTACTTTTTCAGTTTGAATTTCTTTTCTACTCCGGTAGAAATCTCTTTCAGATTCAGTTTTACTTTTACGCGCAAATCCGAACCACGGAAACGCGGGCGTTGTGAACTTCCACCGCCGAATCCGCCTCCGAAACCACTGAATCCGCTTCCGAAGCCACCGCCACGTCCACCGAAAATATCTCCGAACATAGAGAAGATATCATCCATAGACATGCCCTCGCTGAAACCACCGAACGGTCCACCGTTTCCGGCAGCACCACTCATTCCGGCATGACCGAACTGGTCATAACGGGCACGCTTGTCCGCATTGCTTAGTACATCGTAGGCTTCTGCCGCTTCTTTGAATTTTTCTTCCGCCACTTTGTCACCCGGGTTCTTGTCAGGATGATATTGAATGGCTTTTTTGCGGTAGGCTTTCTTAATTTCTTCTACCGATGCTGTCTTTTCGACTTCCAGTACTTCGTAGTAATCTCTTTTTTCCATATATATTATGTTATTCTCCTACCACCACTTTGGCATGGCGGATTACTTTGTCGTTTAGCGTGTAGCCGGTCTGTACGCAATCCAGAATTTTTCCCTTCAGGGATTTGTCCGGTGCAGGGATAACGGCAATTGCTTCGTGAAAATCGGTGTCAAGAGGTTTTTCTTTGGTCTCAATCACCTTCACGCCGTCCTGTCCCAATACAGACATGAATTTATTATAAATCAATTCCACTCCTTCTTTCACGGCTGCTACGTCTGTGGCAGTTTCCATGTTTTTCAGGGCGCGTTCGAAGTCGTCTACAATAGGAAGAATGCTGCTGATGGTTTTTTCGGCACCGTTCAGAATCAGCTCGGCCTTTTCCTTCATGGTGCGTTTGCGGTAGTTGTCAAACTCGGCGGAGAGACGCAGATATTTATCTTTCTGCTCTTCTATCACTTTGTTTGCTTCTTCCAGTTCCTGGGCAAGCTTTTCCTCTTCTGCCGGAGCTGCACTGTCCTGTACGTCCTCCTCTTGAATTTCTTCATTTTCCGCGGCTTCATCCTGCGTAGCTTCGGACATTAACTCTTCTTCGTTGATGTTTTCTTTTTCTTTCGGGTCCATATTTCTATTCTTATTATACTTGTAAAAAGGATTTGTTTTCATTGCTGTCAAGGGTTTAAGTTAGTATATCGCTCTACTAACAAAAACTTTGCCAAATAAGCAGCATTTGTCTAAAACGCCGCAAAGGTAATACTTTTATGTCAGATTGACAGCGCATTTCTACGAGTATTCATGGAAAAATGCCTATCTTTGCACCCGCAAATGAAGTTTTCACCACAGAGTGGCACAGAGTCTCACAGAGCCTTATTTATTTGATTTCAATTTGACTCAGTGAAACTCTGTGCCACTCTGTGGTGAATAAAAAGCGATTCATTCGTATAAATTGTAAATCGATAAATAGTAAATAAATCAATGATTACAGTCTCTAATGTTTCCGTACAGTTTGGAAAAAGGGTGTTATTTAATGATGTAAACTTGAAGTTTACAAGTGGAAACTGCTATGGTATTATCGGTGCCAACGGTGCCGGAAAATCTACCTTCCTGCGTGCCATATCCGGTGATTTGGACCCTACGACCGGTTCTATTATGTTAGGTCCGGGCGAACGCCTCTCCGTATTAAGCCAGGACCACTTTAAGTGGGATGCACTTACGGTAATGGATACCGTGATGATGGGGCATACTGTTTTGTGGGATATCATGAAGCAGCGCGAAGTGCTCTATGCCAAAGAAGATTTCACGGATGAGGACGGTCTGAAGGTTTCCGAATTGGAAGAAAGATTTGCGGAACTGGACGGCTGGAATGCAGAAAGCGATGCGGCGGCTTTGTTGAGCGGTCTGGGCATTAAAGAAGATAAGCATTATGTGCTGATGGGTGACCTCAGCGGTAAGGAGAAGGTGCGTGTGATGTTGGCACAGGCTTTGTTCGGTAATCCGGATAACTTGTTGCTGGATGAGCCTACCAATGACTTGGATATGGAAACCGTGATGTGGCTGGAAGATTATCTGGCTAATTTTGAACATACGGTGTTGGTTGTGAGTCACGACCGTCACTTCCTCGACTCTGTCTGCACGCACACGGTGGACATTGACTATGGTAAGATTAACCTGTTTGCCGGTAACTATAGTTTCTGGTATGAATCAAGCCAGTTAGCTCTGCGCCAGCAGCAGAACCAGAAGGCTAAGGCAGAAGAGAAGAAGAAAGAGTTGGAAGAATTTATTCGCCGTTTCAGTGCCAATGTGGCAAAGAGCAAGCAGACTACCAGCCGTAAGAAGATGTTGGAGAAACTGAATGTGGAAGAAATCAAGCCTTCTTCGCGTAAGTATCCGGGCATTATCTTTACTCCCGAGCGCGAACCGGGTAATCAGATTCTGGAAGTTTCCGGGCTGACCAAAACTTTGGAAGACGGCACTGTGCTTTTCCGCGATGTAAACTTCAATATAGAGAAAGGGGATAAGGTGGTATTCCTTTCCCGCGATCCCCGTGCCATGACTTCATTGTTTGAGATTATAAATGAAGAAATGAAGCCGGATGCAGGAACTTTCAGTTGGGGTGTCACTATTACCACTGCATACTTGCCGCTGGACAATACTCAGTATTTCAATACGGATCTGAACCTGGTGGACTGGTTGAGTCAGTTTGGCGAAGGAAATGAAGTTTATATGAAGAGTTTCCTGGGTCGTATGCTGTTCTCCGGTGAAGAGGTTTTGAAGAAAGCAAGTGTGCTGTCGGGAGGTGAAAAGATGCGTTGTATGATTGCCCGTATGCAGTTGCGCAATGCCAACTGTCTGATTTTAGATACTCCTACCAATCATCTTGATTTGGAGTCCATCCAGGCATTCAATAATAACCTGAAGACGTATAGAGGGAATATCCTGTTCTCTTCTCATGACCACGAGTTCATACAGACCGTTGCCAACCGTATTATCGAGCTGACTCCGAACGGTATTATTGATAAGATGATGGAATATGATGAATACATCACTTCTGACCATATTAAGGAATTAAGAGCTAAGATGTATGCACAGTAAATATCTGCTCTTTCAATAAAAAAATGTCGCCTTGCAATAACCGAATATTGCAAGGCGATGTTTTTTCCATGTTTATTTATAAATCAGCTTATTCCTCCCGTCCTCTCCGAACAGGCTATCTCCCAAAGTCGTAATCTTGTTTCCTGTAGCTACAACATAACGCAGGTTGTCACATCCCATAAACGCACCATATTCGATGGCAGTCACTCCGGCTGGCAATTCAAGCGTACCGCACAAGCGACCGCATCCACTAAATGCACGTTGTCCGATGCTTTTCAAACCTTTGGGAAGCTGGATGCGCAACAGATATTTTTTCTGGGTAAATGTATATTCGGGAATAACCGTAGTGTTACTTTTGCTCAGATCAACAGCCACAAGATTGGGCATATAATCACGTATTACGGTGAAGTCAGCTTCGTCCAGTTTCCCTTCTACGGTCAGGAAATTCACATCTTTCGGTTGCAAGCCCGCAGCCACTAATTCACTGGCAAGACTTCCCATTAAGCCTACTTGTACGAAAGCCTCTACAGGTTCTCCCTCTATCACGGCAAAGGTTTCCCAATGCTTTTTGCCACGGTAGGAGTCGCTGCTACCCAACGGAACGAAAATGGCCGTTATGCTATCCGCCAAAGCGGCCGGTAACAGGTTGGGAGCAGTCTTCTTTCTCAACTGGCATATTTTCAGATTTTCGCAACCCTTGAAGGCTGCGTCTTCTATGTTCTTGATTTTCTCTGAAAGAATAATTTTCTGGAGAGTTGCTTTTCCGGTGAAAGTACTGTCGCTGGTCTGCTGGCAGAATGCATAAGCCGGTACACAGTTGGGCGGATAAATATAGAAACGGTCGGGGTAAGTGCCGCTTTTACCTGCGTATGTACTGATGGATGCGTTGGAGATATCCAGCACTTTCAGATTCTTGAATTCATCGCGCAGATGTTTGAAGTCAATGGCATTTAGTTTTCCGGTCAATGTAAGATGGGTGACGCTGTTGGCTTCATCCTCAGTGAGCATGGATACCAGAGTGCCGGGCTTGGCTACAAAAAAAGTTTTATTATTAGCTGGTGTGCCTGCATTTTGTGCAACTGCTGCGTAAGTACATGCAGCCAGCATTATAGTGGCTAATGTTTGTTTTAGTTTCATGACAGTAATAGATATGTTTAGACAAATATACGCTTTTTGCAGGAATTTGCTTTCTATTTTTAATTTTATAGGTATTTTTGCTGGGGTATTAACATATAGAAACTAAGGATATGGAATCAATGAACGAAAATATAAATATTGCCCCGCAAGAGTCGAAACTTGTCATTTATCTGGTTGTTGCAGCAAAAGTTATCGTTTATATGCTTTTGATGCTGGGATTTGCCGGAGTATTGGGGGCTGTTTGCATCAAAGCGGTCTCTTTTTTTAAGATAGATGGAATTTTGAAAGAAGTTGTCATGCAAAGTAGTTTTCTGGCGGGAACTTTCCTGGCGGCTTGGGTGCTGCTGAAGAATTGGGACCACCTTCCGATTACAGACTTGGGTTTATCCCTGAAAGGGCGGGCTAAAGACATCTTCTGGGGTACATTCGTTGCCTTGGCTATCTATACTGTCGGATTTGGAATATTATATGGGTTGGGAGAGATTGAAATTACTGCCGTACACTTTAGCGCGTACGATTTTCTGCTGTCTTGGATATTAATGTTGCTGGTTGCCCTTGCAGAAGAGATTGCCTTTCGCGGTTTTGTCCTGGGGCATTTGCTGACCGCAGGTGTCAATCGTTTTGTGGCATTGTTTCTTTCGTCTGCATTGTTTTCCCTGATGCATATTTTTAATCCCAACTTTTCTCTGATTGCTTTTCTGAATATTTTGTTGGCAGGGATTTTAATAGGTTCTACCTACATATATACGCGTAATTTATGGTTTCCTATCGCTCTTCATCTTTTCTGGAATTGGCTGCAAGGTCCGATTCTTGGTTTCGAAGTAAGCGGAGGACGCTTGGGCGGTACTTTATTGTCTTTAGAATTACCGGAAGAGAATATCATCAACGGCGGTGCATTCGGGTTCGAAGGTTCTGTCCTGTGCACCACGTTGATGATTATTGCTATTGCGATTATTCTGAAGATACAAAGCCGGAAAGTGAATCAACGATTATAAGTCATCTTCCAGCGCTGTACTCTTGGCGTAAGCCGTACTTTTGGCTTCAAAGAAATCGGTTTTCACCATATTGGCGTTTGAATACTGCAACACCCAGTGCATACTTTCCGGTTCTTTCCGGTTGTGCTCGTATAGCGGAGGATTTCCCAGACTGCTCCAGCGTAGGTTGCCCAGATAGTGAATATAGTCAGCAATCATTTGCCGGTTGAGTCCCTGTATGTTGTCGCCTATAACGTATTGTCCCCATTCAATTTCCTGTTTCACTCCTTCACGCATCATATTCTCGTATATCTGCACTTTGTCGGGGGTAAATAATTCCGGTTCTTCTTTTTTCAGTTCCAGGATGATGCTGCGGAACAACCAGAGATGCGTGTTCTCATCCCGGTTGATATAACGGATTTCTTGAGCGGAGCCGGACATCTTCCCGTTCCGGCTCAGATTATAGAAAAACATAAAACCGCTATAAAAATAAATACCCTCCAGAATATAGTTGGCAATTAAAGTCTTCATTAGCGTAAAGCCATCCTGACTTTCCTGGAATTCATTGTAACAGTTGCCGATAAAGGTATTTCTTTTTAATAAATGCTCATCCGTTTTCCATTGGTAAAGAATGTCATTGCGTTTCTCCGGACTACAGATTGTGTCGAGCATATAGCTGTAACTCTGACTGTGCACACATTCCTGAAAAGCCTGGATGTGCAGGCAAAGATTTACTTCGTTGGCCGTGATGTATTCGCTGATAGTGGGCAGATTGTTGCTTTGCAGGGAATCCAGAAATACCAGGAAACTCAGGATTTTGTCGTAAGCAGTCCGTTCGGCTTCATCCAGCAGGGGATAATCCTTCGTATCCTGAGTGAGATTGATTTCTTCGGGAATCCAGAAATTGTTCATAGCCTGGCGATACCAGTCGCTTACCCATTTGTATCGCATATTATTGAAATCATTCAGGTTTGTCGTATTACCACCGATCATTTTTCTGAGGCGGATTTCCGTATCACCTGAAGGGTTGAACAGGGCATTTCTCTTTAGTTTTTTTGCTTCCATATTATTTTAGTTTTTAAGTTTTTATGATGCGCAGCTTTCACACTCTTCTACTTCCAGAGATTTGCTACGGACGTAATAGACTGTTTTCACTCCACACTCCCATGCCAGCAGGTAGAGATTCAGCACCTGGCGCATGGTGAATTCATTGGTGATGTAAAGGTTCAGGCTTTGTGCCTGGTCGATATGCAACTGGCGGACACCGGCGGCACGGATGCTCCATTGCTGATCCGTCAGATAGGCACCTTTGTATAGCCAGAATGTTTTGTCAGACAGTGACGGGGCTACACGTGGCAACATGGCTCCCTTCTTCTCTTCCAGGAAAAAGCGTTTCATCACCGGATCTGTTCCTGCGGTGGTTCCGGCTATGATGCTGGTGCTGCTGGTAGGGGCTATGGCCAGCAGATAGGCATTTCTCATTCCGGATGCTGCAACCTTTGCGGCCAGTGCTTTCCATGCGGGTGAGTCATAATTGCGTTTTGTAAAGTAAGCTCCGGTTTGCCAGTCGCTTCCTTCAAAGTAGTCGTACCGTCCTTTTTCTTTGGCCAGTTCGGCACTCGCTTCGATGGCGGCGTAATTGATACGTTCAAAGATCTTGTCCATGAAGCTAAGATGTTCCTCGCTTTCCCAGCGTATGCCACGGATGGCAAGTGCATGGTGATATCCGCTGACTCCTAAACCGATGCTGCGATAATGATGGTTGGTTATCTGTGCAAAAGGGATCGGATAAAAATTGAGGTCGATGACATTGTCGAGTGCACGGACCACTGTTGCCACTTTTTCTTTCATCTGTTGCTCGTCTTCCAACGGTAGATGTCCCAATGAAAGACTGGCGAGATTACATACCACGAAGTCGCCGGGACGGACTGTTTTCACCACTGCCATATCCCCATCCTCCGTGCGTATCTCAGTAGAAACTGTCTCTATGGCCGACATGTTCTGTGCAATCTCCGTACAAAGGTTGGAACAGTAGATGATTCCCCGGTGATTGTTGGGGTTGGCGCGATTCACGGCATCACGGTTGAAAGTGAAAGGTGTGCCTGTTTCTACTGCTGACCGTAGCACCAGTCTGACGATATCCTTAATGCTCATGCTGCGTTTGGAAAGACGGGAATCGTTTACGCAATCCAAATATCTTTTCTCCCATTCTTCTCCGTAATAATCTTCCAGGCAATATCCTTTGATAGTCATTATTTCATTCGGACAGAATAAATACCATGATTGGTTCAAATCCTCTTTCGCCATCCGCCAGAATAAATCCGGATAGCATACCGCCGGAAATATGTCATGGGCTTTCATGCGGTCATCCCCGTTGTTGGTGCGCAGTTGCAGAAATTCAGGCAGGTCCTTGTGCCATACGTCCAGATATACGGCTACCGCTCCTTGTCTCATTCCCAACTGATCTACGGCAACGGCTGTGTCGTTCACCAGTTTCATCCACCGGATAACTCCTCCTGCCACACCTTTGAAACCCCGTATGTTTCCACCGGCCGCACGTACTTTGCCGAAATACATTCCCATACCTCCACCGAACTTGCTGACCATGGCGAAGTTGTCAATGCTTCGGTATATACCTTCCAGACTGTCGGGCACGGTGTCGATGAAGCAACTGGACAATTGATGATAAGGTTTTCGGGCATTGGCAAGTGTAGGGGTAGCCATGGTTACCTCCAGTTTACTCAGCAGATCATAGAATTTTCTTACCCATTGCAAACGGCTGTGCCTTTCCGGCATTGCAAGATGAAGGGCAATACCCAAATACATTTCTTGTACGGATTCAATCGGTTCATGGGAGCGTGTACGGATAAGGTAGCGTTTGACAAGCAGATCCAGTCCGGAATAGTTGAAGAGCTTGTCACGCTCCGGACATATAAATCCTGCTGCTTCTTCTATTTCTTCCGGTGAATAGGAGGTTAAAATATAACTGCCGTATAATCCTTCGTCCGTGAGATAACGCAGCTTTTCATAGAAAGACAGGACACCGGCGAACTCTGCCTGTTCAGTCAATTTCTTGCTTAACTGAAAATTGAGTAATCGGGCGGCAATAAACTCCCAGTCGGGGGCTTCCTGGGTAGTTAGCTCTACAGCCGCTTTTATAAGAGCCGTTAACCGTTCGTTCGGTGTCATTTCCGGTTTGTAGAAACTGGAGAATTTTTCGGCAAGCAGGGTCAGGCTGTATTCATTGCGCGGGAAGTCTTGCCCGATACCTTTCAGGGTGTCCGTTATTGTTTCGTCGCCAGTTTCATTTACTATGTGGTTGAGGGCTTTTCTCCGTTCTGTCCGTTGCCAGCGATAAAGGATATAGTTTTTGGCTTCGGCATAAAAGCCATGTTCCATCAGGGACCGCTCCACTTCATCCTGGATCCGTTCTACGTGGCGATTGCCGGTGTCACTGAGGATGAAATTTTCCACTTCATTTACCAGCGTGAGTATTGTTTCATCCGTAACACTTTGTCCGGTGCTGGCGAAGCTTTTTCGTATGGCAATGGCTACCTTCTCCTTGTTGTAAGGCTCTGCCATTCCATTTCTCTTGGTTATTTCCATGAGATGTTTATGTATAAAATTATTGTATTATTTCGCACTGTTTCCCTAATCCCACGAGTAGAAACAGCCTTTGATGAATGGTAGGTCTTCTGACTGACTCTTTGTTTTCAATGCCTTCCCGATGTCTTCTTTTCTACTGCAAGACATTCAGTGGCTATGGTGTTATTGAAAAGTTGTATAGAGCTTCACAGCAGCGGGACTGTCCGGGACTTTCACCCGATTCCCTTTTAATCCGAATGGCAGAAGAGCCATTCGGAACCAATTCGGGAACAAAGATAATTAATATTGTAATGGTTACAATATTGAGAAGGTTTAAAAATAGAGAATTATACTATTTTATTAGATAGCGTGATCTGGATATGATTGTATCATGAAGCGTCACTAACCAATTTCAAAGCAATCCGCTTGCGGTCCATATCCACACTCAGCACCTTGACCCGGACATGCTGGTGAATAGAGACAATCTCATTCGGGTCTGAAACGAAACGGTCGGCCAGCTGCGAAAGATGGATCAGACCATTCTCTTTGATACCTATGTCGACAAATGCGCCAAAGTTGGTGATATTGCCTACAATACCGGGGAGTTCCATACCTTCGCGCAGGTCGTTGATGGTGCGTACATTCTTGTCGAACTCGAAAATCTTTATCGGACCTCTCGGGTCGCGTCCGGGTTTTTCCAATTCTTGCAGAATATCTTTTAATGTCGGCATACCCACGGTAGGAGTGAGGTATTTCTCCGGTTTTATCTTCAGGCGGAGCTCCTTGCTGGCGATAAGTTCTGCTACGCTGCATCCCAGGTCTTTTGCCATCTGCTCTACGATGCAATAACTCTCAGGGTGTACGGCCGTATTATCCAAGGGGTTTTCAGCCTGTGGAATACGAAGGAAACCGGCGCATTGCTCAAATGCTTTGGCTCCCATACGCGGTACTTTCATCAGTTGCTTGCGGGAGGTAAATGCACCGTTTTCCGCACGATAGTTCACGATGTTTTGTGCCAGCTGAGGGCCTAAACCGGAAATATACGTCAGCAGGTGGCTACTTGCCGTATTCAGGTTTACACCAACCAGATTTACGCAGCTTTCTACGGTCAGATCCAGTGATTTTTTTAATTTCGTCTGATCCACATCATGCTGGTATTGTCCCACGCCAATGGACTTCGGATCTATTTTCACTAATTCGGCCAATGGGTCCATCAGGCGGCGGGCAATAGATACGGCTCCACGTACCGTGACGTCGTATTCAGGGAACTCATCCCGGGCAATTTTGGATGCGGAATAGATAGAGGCGCCCTGTTCGCTCACCACAAATACCTGAATGTCCTGTCTGAAAGTTTGATGTTTCAGAAAATCTTCGGTTTCACGACTTGCGGTTCCGTTGCCTACGGCGATGGCTTCTATCTGATAAGCTTCCACCATTTTTTGTATTTTGGATACAGCCTCTGCGGTTTTGTGCACCGGAGCATGCGGATAGATGTTCTCATTGTGGAGCAGATTGCCTTGTGCGTCCAGGCATATTACCTTACAGCCTGTACGGAAGCCCGGATCAATGCCCATTACCCGTTTTTGTCCCAGCGGGGAAGCGAGCAATAGCTGGCGCAGGTTCTGGACGAATACCCGGATAGCTTCTTCATCGGCCTGCTCCTTGCTTTGTGCGGCAAACTCAGTTTCGATGGACGACTTCAACAGGCGTTTGTAGGCATCTTGTACGGCCTCTGCCACTTGTTCTCCGCAAGCGTTGTTGCTACGGACAAAGCGGCGTTCCAGACGCTCTACACATTCCTCGTCATCAGGACTTATGCTGACTTTCAGCAGACCTTCGGCTTCGGCACGACGGATGGCGAGCAACTGGTGCGAGGTACATTTCTTCAGTGGTTTACTGAATTCGAAGTAATCCCGGTATTTATCTGCTTCAGTTTCTTTTCCTTTCACTACTTTGGCGGTGATGACGGCTTGCCGGGAGAAGGCAAAACGCACGGTGTTGCGTGCCTGTTCGTCTTCACTGACCTGTTCGGCAATGATGTCTCGTGCCCCTTTCAGTGCGTCTTCGGCATCTTTCACTTCTCCTTTGACGTATGCTTCCGCACGTTTCTCGGGGTTGGGTTCCCGTTGCAGCATCAGTAATGTCGCCAGTGGTTCCAGTCCTTTCTGGCGGGCTACTTCCGCAC
Organism: Bacteroides sp. 14(A); assembly: GCF_000526555.1. Lineage (NCBI taxonomy): Bacteria > Pseudomonadati > Bacteroidota > Bacteroidia > Bacteroidales > Bacteroidaceae > Bacteroides > Bacteroides sp. 14(A). The sequence continues at coordinate 88,224 of NZ_JAGH01000005.1, forward strand.
GTGTGCGGCGTTTGGGTTTATAGGGTAGGTAGATGTCTTCAAGAATGGTGCTGTCCCATGTTTCATCAATACGTTTTTGCAGTTCGGGAGTCATTTTCCCCTGCTCGCTGATGGTGTTGATGATGGTCTCTTTCCGTTTGGCTGTTTCGTTCAGCTTCTCATAGTGTGTTTTGATGGCTTCAATTTGCACTTCATCCAGTCCGCCGGTAGCTTCTTTGCGGTAGCGACTGATGAAGGGAATGGTAGCTCCGTCTTCCAATAAATCAAGTGTATGGCCGATTTGCTTCTCGGAAATGCCGAGGGCGGCGGAAATCATGCGATGGAATAACTGTATCATGTTGAGTCGTTTTTTTGAATAATGAGGGCCAAAGATACGAAAAATAAAGGAATCAATCCAGGAAGGGTTAATTCTTTTTGGACGGGTTATGAACTAAATGATAAATAATCTTTTAGACGCGGATGACACGGATAACGCGGATCTTTTTTTATCCACTTTTATAGCGCAGCCTTTTAAATCCGCGTTATCCGTGTCATCCGCGTCTAAAAAATAATATACCAAATGGCGCTAATCACTTATCACCAAACACTAATCACTTTTGTTCTTTTCTTTTCCGTTATGAATTAATTCACCACAGATTACACAGATTCACACAGATTTATTAATCTAATAATCAGTAAAATAAAATCTGTGTCAATCTGTGTAATCTGTGGTGAGTCTTATTCCTTTCTATCCCGTTTCGAACCCCAAAAAGGGAGCCTTCTTACAGCCCCCTATATTCCCTTTCTGCATTGAAGCAAGGGCAAGGTTTCATGGGATTCAGGTCATGATGACCTACAATCAGAGCGTGTGGAAAGATGCGCTTCAATTCGCGGAGCAGTGCAAGCAGCGATGCTTTTTGCTCTAAGGTGCGAGTGTCGGATGGCTGACTGTCGGCATCCAAACCTCCTTCATAACAGATACCGATGGAGTGTCGGTTATGATTGAGGCAATGCGCTCCGATTTTTTCCGGTGGGCGGCCACGGTGAATCTCACCGTCACGAGTCACGTAGAAGTGATAGCCGATGTCACTGAAGCCGCGGTGGCGAATGTGATCGCGGCGGCAATCTTCGAAGCTCAGGCCCACGCCCTGAGGCGTGGCCGAGCAGTGAATAATGAGTAGGGTAATCGTGCGCATGTCTACTGGCAGGCGCCTAACCCTAAAGCTCCCGCAATGGCGGTGGCTACGGTGATGATTACTTTGAGGACAATGCCCCACACGTTTTTTGACTTCTTTTCTTCATTCATAATGATTGATGATTTATAATTTATGTGAATCAGGAGTTATCCCAACGGATTTTCGTCGAGACCACCGCCGTCTCCTCCGGAACCACCGCCGGGAGTGTCACCGGATGAGCTGCCTCCTCCCACGGTGTACATGGAAGCCTCCTTCATTTGCCCTTCCAGATTAATCTGAGCATTGCTCAGCTCACCCGTGGCACGGGCGCGGAGTTTCAATCCCTTTACGTTATTAGCCAATGAGAAGTCGGCGGCAGATTTTGCGCCTTTTTTACTGACAATCCCTACGGAGAAAATTGCCAGATCATCCATTTTTACATTCTTGCCATCCAGAATAAGTTCCTTGGTGCAGGAAACCATGTCTGTCAACACTCCCTTGATGACGCCACTTGAGTAGGGAGTATTGTGGTTGGACATGTGTTTGGCAAGTCTCTCAATGTCGAACGTCTCTTCAATTACGGGACGCGCATACCAGAGACCTTTCAGTAGGCTGTTTTCGCCTGTCACTTGATACTTTTTGTAACGAATCATAATTTGATAAATAATTTAAAAGATTAAACAATTATAATTTAAAAGATTCACGATGTTGAACTCAACAATGCAAAGGTAATATTGTCGGTATAGGCGTTTGTCACTTTCAGACTGTTAGAGTCGATTGAGGTCTGTTTTAGTCTGTTATTTACATATATATCTTTGATAATGTCATGATTTATGTCTATCTTTGATGAAATATAACACATGAATATCAGATATGAACTCTTTTGAAATCCGTACCTATGGGCGTACTGAACTTGCCCAACTCTATTGTCCCGATCTCTGTCCGGAGTCTGCCTACCGTAAGTTGAAACATTGGATCGATCTTTATCCCGGTCTGCGTGCCAGTCTGTCCGCCCTGGGGCTTTCTCCCCGTTCACGCTCCTATACGCCCGCCCAGGTGAGCCTGATAGTAGGCGCACTGGGGGAACCTTAAAGCTAAGGTTTGGGGGCGTAAAGCTGAGGTTTAGCGGTGTGAAGCTGAGGTTGGGAGATGCAAGGCTGAGGTTGAGGGATGCAAGGTTGAGATTGAGAAATACAAAGCTGAGATGAGGCTTTGTAATGGTGAGGTTGGTACACTTGGTACAGAGGTTCACCCTTCCCTTTCGCTTCACACACACGTGCGCGTATATAATGTGTGAGTCCCCCTGCTAATCACTAATCCCTCACCACTCACCACTTCTTACCGCTTACCCGGCTTGCGATAAGTGCCGTTTCTGTCCGTACTTTCCACCAGACCGTGCTTCTGCAGGCGCTTCAGCCAGGTGGAGGCGGTTTCGGGCTTGATACCCATCTCTTCGGCTCTATGTATGAATTCAGCTCGTGTAAATCTCTCCCCCATGCATTGCACAAGCGCATCGCGGTCGGCATTTCCCCGACTGGTCACTTGGGTGGCGGGCAGGAAGGAGAGTATGTGGATGGCGTGGCTGTAGAGGCTTTCGGCGAGCGACAGCACAGCGTGGAAATCGTCGGGGGTGATGCTGAGATCCCATAGGGTGATGATATGGTCTTTCAGATTGTCGGGATTGGTGCCGGGATCGGGCGATACATTGGGTGAACGGGTTATCTCCCCTTGTTCCAATGCGCGGAGCATTGCCACTACCTCCATGATGCGGCAGATGTTGATGGCCAGACGTGCCACACTGCTCGACATTTCACTGCCGTTTGACAGTTCTGAACGGGTGAATAGATTGGAGAACAGTTGGTTGAAATCCTTCTTCTGTCCGTCGGTGAGGCGTAGTGTGAAAGTTCCGCCCATGACGATAGCCTTTAGTTTTTCTTTCCATTCCATGCCCAGCGTGTTGAAAGTCTCTTCGAGATTATTGTCGTTGAGATCGAACTGGTCTTGCCAGTGGTGTATACCGTGCATGTAGTAGAATAGTTCTCGGGAGAATAGCCCGTTTTCGGTAGTGGGTATCAGTGGTTTTACCTGTGCGGGGGTACCGGACAGGAGTACGGCAAGAAACACCTTTTTCACTTCACGGTATTCCCGGTCGGTGCGTCGGTTGTAGGAGATCCGGTCGTGGTCGAAAGCCTTTCGCATGGTGTCGCTCCAATGTCCGTATTCTGAGCCGATAGCGGTGGATATGGTGTCGGCTTCGCTTTCGCATATCAGGCCTGTTCCGTCGGAATCTATCAGGTTTTGCAGGATGCCGGTTCCCGTATTGTTACCGGGGATGAGGAACATCTTGTCGGGAGGCATCATGGGCGCTTCGGTCTTCGCCCGTTCTTTGCCCAACGCTTCGTATTTTGATTTTTCACGCCGGTAGCATGCCATACTTTCAGCCGTCTGCTTTCGGATCTCATCATGAAAGGGCTCTACCAACAGGCGTACCAGTGATAGTATACCTTTGCCCGATGTGGATGGTGCCACGACAAAAGTTTGCAGGCAGGGCGACGTCATTTTTCCTCCATAAGCACACCGGACGTTCCGCCCCATACTTGCCCCCAGCACAGTGACCGTTCCCAATAGAAGAATATCGTATTGTGTGCGGGAGGTAGCGCAGCTCAGGATACGTCCCAGGGGATAAGGCCACCGGGTGCGTTCGTCGAAAGTGGGTAGAGGTGATATCGGGTCGCTGCCCGTTGCCGTGTCTTCTTCGCATATGCTTACTTCTTCTCCTTCTTTACGTGCGCGTGTGTGTGAAGCGGAAGATGAGGGTGAACCTTGTGTACCAAGTGTACCAACACCGGATGGAATTTCGGCTTGAATTTTTACGCCGCACAACTCGGCCAGGTGGAAGGCTGTGCCTATATGTACGTCGTTGTGTCCGGTTTTCAGCGCGTTGCTGAATAGTTTTTCGGCTGCCTGCGGGTCATACTTTGATGAAAGGCTGCACAAGGCGAGAAAATCCTGACGGCCTGCCTCTCCGCAGTCCGTGGCGATGGCAAAGGCAAGTTGTATATACTCTTGATAACTGGGAGCGATGTCTGCTCCCGCATTCCTGACGGCTTCGGTCAGGAGATGTAATGAAGATATTGGTTCCATTGAATGCTTAATTTGTAATTTGTAATTCGTAATTTATTACTCGCCATTTGTAATTCTGATCAACGCTCCCGGATCATGGCATAGGAAACAGGAGCGTACGAGGTCTTTTCCCGACGTATCCACTCCTTTTCCCGATTGCTGGTGGTCGGTGTCGTACATACAGTGCACATAGTTCATGGCCCAGCGGATTCCATCTGTAGCACTTTGCCCTATGGCGCAGGGCACGAAGGCTTTCACACCCTGTCCGGTGGGGCTGACGAACACTAAGGCAGGGCACAGATAGGGATCGTCGAATAACAGTTGGCGCAGTTTTTCGGCTTCTTCGGTAGATTCAAGATGGTCGATGTCCACTACTACCAGTCCGGAGGCTTCTTCTATGCAGTCACTTCGCCGGCGGGTGAAGACTCCGCAGGGAGTCACGTAGGGCAGTGTCTGCTGCTTCAGGAGGCGGCAGGTATTGTCATCACCCAGCAGTGCGGCGTTTCGTACTTCGTGGGTGAGTGCGGCAAGTTTCGCGTTTGAAGTGATAAGTTTGTGTACTTCGTTCACATCCACTGTGCGTAGTGGGGTTAGTGTGGCATTTCTCAGGTTTTTTCCGGAAATTTTATCTCTTATCGGTGAGATAGGAGGCATGAATAGCGACATTCTGAAAATGTTTTCCATTGCGTTGTTTCTTAGTTGAGTAACTTTCATTTTTTTTATTTACTTCGGCAGTCTGTCGGGCATAAAAAAGAGAAGATGTCACTTTGGGATAAAGCGGCATCTTCTCATAGCGGGGCTTAATCTTTGCTAAAGCGAGAGCAAAGATAGGCTCTTTTGCAACATGTTATTCAACACTAATTCATACCTGTATTTTGTTATTATTTTCTCTTTTTACCTCTTGGGTTTTTGAAGTCGCATTCTTTGGCAATATCTGTCAATTCCTGTCTTATGGTATTGACAGCTATCTGTTTACCATTATTTTTCAAAAACTTTTCGTTTTTATATAAAAAACGTGCAAGCGTTGTCAATCCGTTTTCCGGAGATACGTCCAGACAGTTTGTTATATAGAGTTCCAAATATGCTTTTTCTATAATATCCCTGCGGTCGATTATTCTCGTAATGGTAGCTCCTGTTTTGGGGCCTCTTTTCAACCTAATCCTTTGTCTAATTGATTGTTTACTGTTGTTTTCGTTCTCTTTTGCAGTTTTTTTTTGCTGCTTTATTGGCTTTATTATTTTTCATACTTCTAATGATTTTATGTCAGAATTAGTGATGAAAAAATATGTTGCAAGTTACGAAGGTAAGTGTAAAAAGAAGAGTGGACAAGAAAATTGGGATAATATTGATTTTATATACTGTTTTACGACGCTTAATTGACTGATATATAATTTGTTGGAGTGAAAACGGATAGGTGTTCAAAAAACGTTCGTTTAATGGACACCAATATTTGTAAAGAAAATGTTTCTTATAAAAACATCAAGTTGAATAGATATTAATGATATTTTTTTAGAATATAAAATCTTATATATGAGATGCTTACATGAGGAAAAGAGGGCCTGAAAAAATATTTTTATCAAACATTTTGGTCATTCAAAAAATACCTTTTACCTTTGCGCCCATTAAACGAACGATTAAAAGACAACTAATCTTCCTTAATCACCCGTTTATAGCTTTTGGCTCCAGAAGCTCCACATAGATGTTTCACAGCTTCTTTTTCCGCGATGGTAGGAAGTTCTGAAATGAAATGAATGCAGCATAAGTTATTAAAAATAATCGCATTACATAATTTGACCGGTAGGTATTTCACTACTCCGGTGTCCCTAAAAAATGTCCTTACGCGAAGTTGCTTTGCGAAAATATCATGACTGAAAGTACTCACTCTCAGCTTTCAACTTTCAACTCTCAAAATCTCCATTGGTTTGCTGTTCGTGTCTCTTATAGTCGTGAACTGACTCTTAAGTCTATTCTTGATAAAGAGAACATAGAGAGCTTTATTCCTATGTGCTATGGAATGGTGATGAAAGGTGGTAAGCGTGTCCGTAGATTGGTGCCCGCCATACATAATCTTGTCTTCGTTCATTCTACGCGCAAACGTATTGATGCTTTGAAGGACGAACTTGAGGGAACGATGCCTATACGTTTCATTATGAATCGTGAACATTGCCGTCCGGTAGTTATTCCTGATGTGCAGATGCGCAGTTTTATTTTGGTAGCCGGTAGTCACGATGAGCCAATTCTTTATATGGAAGCAGCCGAACTGAATTTGGTAAAAGGTCAGAAGGTTCGTATCACTGATGGTGTTTTCAAGGGCGTAATCGGTGAGTTTGTCCGTATTCGCCATGATCGCCGTGTGGTAGTCAATATTGAAGGTGTCATGGCTGTAGCTACTACCTTTATCCCGCCTTCGCTTGTTGAGCCGTTAACTGTTGATTGACACTCTGTTGATTGACATTAATCATTGATTGGCATTGTTGTTGATAATAATCGTTAGTTGATACATAAATATTGTGTCCTCTTAAATCTTTCGAAGTATCTTCTCTTTTTGAAATAAAACATTTAATAATATGAATTCTAATTCTTCATCATTATTTTCCTTAGCCCATGATCTTCTAACCTACGGGCTTGATGGAAGTCCCATTTATGCGGACCAATTTACACGTTTGAACCGTGATGTTTACGAACGGGCTATCGAACTTTATAACATTCATGGAGCTACGGCCGAAGAGGAGGCTGAACTTTGCCTTGCTTTGTTAGTGGCTTTCGCTGCAACGATTTATGATAATGGCTGCAAGCAGGAATATATTCAGAATGTTCTGGATCGTAGCTGGGAGGTGCTTCCGAAGCTTTCTGCGTCATTGCTGAAGGTGCGTTTGTTAACTTATTGTTATGGGGAAATTTATGATGAGGAACTCATTCAAGAAGCTCATTGCATAATCAATTCTTGGGATAAGTCTTCTTTGACTTTGGATCAAATTGAGATAATGAAAGAGCTAAAAAATATAGAAGAAAATCCTTATCCTTGGGAAGAATTTACTGACGATTTTAAATAGAGTAATGTGTACCCTAAAATGAAGTAAGTAATGCTTATCTGGATAAAGATTATCTTATAATTGTGTGAAGAATGAATATACTTATAACAGGCGCTAAAGGTTTTATTGGAAAGAATCTCTGTGCGCAATTAAATAATATTGCTACTAATAGAGCTCGTTGGTATAAAGTAGATCCTAATATCACCATAATGGAGTATGATATTGATTCAGGATTTGAACAACTTGAAGCCTATTGCAAAAAAGCGGACTTTGTGTTTAATTTGGCCGGAACTAATAGACCGAAAGACGTTAGTGAGTTCATGAAAGGGAACTTTGATTTCACTTTCACGCTTCTTAATACCTTGAAAAAATATGGAAATAAATGCCCTGTTATGATTTCGTCGTCAAGTCAAGCTGCATTAGATAATCCGTATGGACAGTCGAAAAAAGCTGGAGAAGATTTGATGTTTCAATATGCAGAAGAGACAGGTGCAAAAGTGTTAATATATCGTTTCCCGAATCTTTTTGGTAAATGGTGCCGGCCTAATTATAATTCTGTTATAGCAACATTTTGTAATAACATAGCCAATGATTTGCCTATTCAGGTAAATGATCCTAATGTGATGCTGAATCTTGTTTATATAGATGATGTAGTGGATGAATTAATTAACGCGTTGACTGGTGACGAATATAGGGAAGGGCGATTCTGTTATGTGCCTAACGTGCATCGGGTGAGATTAGGAGATATTGTTGATTTGTTGAATTCTTTTGAAAGAGGAAGAACTTCTCTTCAAGTGCCTTATGTAAGTGATTCTTTTAAGAAAGCTCTCTACTCAACATTTGTATCTTATCTACCGGAATCCAAAATATCTTTTGCTCTGAATATGAATATAGATACAAGGGGGAGTTTTACAGAGTTTATAAAAACAGAAAATCATGGGCAGATATCTATTAATATTTCAAAACCTGGCATAACTAAGGGACAACACTGGCATAATAATAGTGTTGAACGTTTTTTAGTAGTAAGTGGCTGCGGTCTTATTCAGTTGCGAAAAGTTGGTGTAGATGAGAACGGTAATAAATATCCAGTTATCAGTTATAGTGTGGATGGTAGTAATTTAAGAGTAATAGAGATGCTCCCGGGATACACTCACAACTTGATTAATCTTTCTGAAACAGAAGATATGGTTACTATTATTTGGAGTAATGATTGCTTTGATCCCAATCGTCCTGATACATATTTTGAACCTGTAGAATAAAATAAATATGCTGAATGGTAAATCTATACTTATAACTGGAGGTACAGGCTTTTTCGGACAAAAGTTTGTAGAAACGGTTTTTCGGGATTATCCCGGTGTAAAAAAGATTATTGTTTATTCTCGGGGAGAATCTGCTCAATATACTATGCAGCAGCAATATCCCCACAAACAATATCCTCAGTTGCGTTTCTTTATAGGAGATGTAAGAGATAAGGATCGTTTGTTAAGGGCGTGTGATGGGGTTGATATTTTAATTCATGCCGCATCTATATCTCAACCTGATACGGCAGAATATAATCCGGAAGAGTGTGTAAAGACGAATGTTATCGGAGCACAAAATGTGATAGATGTAGCTCTTATTTGTAATATAAAAAATATAATTTCATTATCATCAGATAAAGCATGTGCACCGATCAATTTATATGGAGCATCTCAGTTGTTAGCCGATAAGCTTTTTGTGGCTGCCAATAATATAAAAGGAAGAAAAGATGTTAAGTTCTCTGTGGTCCGCTATGGCAATGTAATGGGGGCAAGAGGTTCTGTTATTCCATATTTTATTGCACGTAGGGATATGGGGGCAAAGGAGCTTCCCATTACGGATAAACGTATGACCCGTTTTAATGTTACACAGCAATCTGCAGTAGATATGGTAATGTTCGCTATACAAAATCATTTAGGAGGAGAAATTTTTATTCCGAAGTGTCCGTCATATCGTATTACTGATGTGGCTATAGCAATAGCTCCTAATCTTTTGCAAAATGAAGTAGGTGTTCGTCCAAGCGAAAAGTTGCACGAACAGATGATAACGAAAGATGATGCAATAAATACGATTGATTTAGGTAATTCGTATGCAATCCTTCCTGCAATAGCATTTACCGATAACCGTAACAAGGAGACTTATCTTGCTCATTACAATGCTGAATTAGTTTCAGAAGATTTTGTTTATGGTTCAGATACGAATACAGAATGGGAGACTGTTGAATCATTGAGAGATAAGATACGTAAATATGTAAGTTCAAGTTTTAAAGTAAAATAATGATATGATAGACCATACTATTTCTTATGGTCGCCAGTATATTACTGACGAGGATATTCAGGCTGTTGTAGAGGCCCTTAAATCTGATTATCTTACTCAGGGGCCAAAAATTAATAAATTTGAGAGTGTATTTGCTCAATTCTGTAATAGTAAATATGCTTGTGTGGTGAGTAATGGTACCGCAGCTTTGCATTTGTGTGCTATGGCTTTGGGTATTAAGCCCGGTGATAAGATTATTACTACCCCAAATACTTTTGTAGCTAGTGCCAATGGTTTTCGCTATCAAGGAGCGGAAATTACTTTTTGTGATATCCATCCTCAAACTTTCTTGATGGATTTAGATAAATTGGAAACTATTCTGAAAACTTCGCCTAAAGGAACGTATAAAGCTGTAGTTCCTGTAGATTTTGCTGGATACCCGATTGATGGGGAGAGAATGAGGCAACTTGCAGACCAATATGGTTTTGCTATTGTGGAAGATGCTTGCCATGCTCCGGGAGCCACCTTTACTGATAGTAAAGGGATAATAAACCGAGTTGGTAATAGTTCATATGCGGATCTTACAGTCTTTTCTTTTCATCCGGTAAAGCATATTGCTACGGGTGAAGGGGGAGCTGTTACAACTAACAATAGAGAACTGTACGAAAAAGTATGTCTTTATAGAACTCATGGTATTACTCGTGATTCGGAAAAGTTAACAAGGCATGATGGCGGATGGTATTATGAAATGCAAGAGCTTGGTTATAACTACCGTTTTACCGAATTTCAAGCAGCATTGGGAATCTCCCAGTTAGGAAGGATGGATTGGAGTATTTCTCGTCGTGGGGAGATTGCAAAGAAGTATGATAAAGCTTTTGAAGGAACCGTTATTAAAACTCCTTTTAGAGCAGATAATGTCCTTCATGCGTTTCACTTATATATTATTCAGGTTGATAATAGAAAAGCCTTGTATGACTTTTTGCGTGAGAATAACATCTTTGCCCAAGTTCTTTATGCACCGGCACACTTGATGCCATATTATAAACAATTTGGATGGAAAGAAGGAGATTGTCCTGTTGCTGAGGAATACTACACTAACTGTTTGGCATTACCAATGTTTCCTTCGCTTACTAATGAAGAACAGGACTGGGTTATTGAAAAGGTTTTAGAATTTGTAAGGTGATGAGGAACATAGCAATTATACCTGCTCGTGGTGGTAGCAAACGTATTCCTCATAAAAATATCAAGCCTTTTATGGGGAAACCTATCATTGCCTACTCCATTGAAACAGCTCTTTCAACGCATCTCTTTGATGAAGTAATGGTATCAACGGATGATTTAGAAATAGCAGAAGTGGCACGACAATATGGAGCTTCAGTTCCTTTCTTGAGAACAGAAGAAACGGCAAATGATTATGCTACATTAGCAGATGTTATTCGAGAAGTATTGGATAGATATAAAGAACAAGGAGATTTTTTTGATAATATGTGCTGTATTCTGGCAACTTCTCCATTACTTCTGAATGAGGATATTGTTGTTGGCTATGAAAGATTGATTCACTCGGATTTTTCGTCTATAGTACCTATTGTACAGTTCTCATATCCTATATTGCGTTCATATGGTATGAACAGTGAGGGGGAAATCTATTTCAATTGGCCGGAATATGCTAAAACTCGTAGTCAGGATTTGGAATCTGCCTATCATGATTCAGGCACATTCTATTGGCATAAGATTGACCGTTGGCTCTCTGGTGACATTAAAAGAGGAGGGATAGTGGTTGACGAAGATCGAGTGCAAGATATTGATACAGAACAAGATTGGAAGATGGCAGAAATTAAGTACAAAATGCTGTATGTTCGCGGGTAAATGCCTGAAATCTTAATTCATATTACTGTTATATAATAAAAGATTGAAGAAAAGAATATTATTTAGAGCAGATGCTAATGTCCAAATAGGTTATGGTCATTTTGTTCGTACATTGGCTTTAGCAGATATGCTAAAAGATGATTTTGAGTGTGTATTTTATACTCAAGAACCGGCAGAATATCAAAAGCGAGCAGTTGGTGAAGTTTGTGATCTTGTAGCTCTTCCGTCTGATGAAACTAAATTTGATGTATTTCTTTCTTGTCTTTCCGGTAATGAAATAGTTTTTTTGGATAATTATTTCTTTACATCTGAATATGAGAGACAAATAAAGAGAAAGGGATGTAAATTGGTTTGTTTGGCTCCATATAATATACATCACTATTCAGATGTTCTAATTAATTATGTAGAAGAGGATTTTTCAAAGTATTCTGTTGAACCATATACTAAAATATTATGTGGGTTTGAGTGGGTTATTCTTCGTGCACCATTTAGGAAATATAAATCAGAAAAAAAAATATCATCTAATATCATCACAATATGTTTTGGAGGTACAGATCAATATTTACTGACGGAAAAAACATTTAGGTATTTGAAAAACTGTAAACTTCAATATGAAATTCATCTCATAGCTTCTAGTGTTATTGGTACTGAAAGAATTCGTGAGTTTTTGTCAGAAGGGTTAGCAGTCCACATAGATGCTTCCGCACAAGAAATAGCTAACCTTTTTGACGTATCAAAATTTGCGATATTATCAAGTAGTATGATTTGTTATGAGGCGTTATCAAGAGGGACAAAGGTTCTTTCTGGATATTATGTTGATAACCAGTTAGGTGTGTATAATGCTTTATTAAAGACTAATTCCATTATACCATTAGGAAATCTACTTGATGAAAATTATCTAAACTCGTTGGCTGAGGCTTTAACATGTGATAATTTGAACGTAGCATCTTTTATTGATTATTCAAAACAAAAAGAAAAATATATCTCAATCTTTCATTTGTTATGAATATAGATCGAAATAAAATTTATCAAATAAATGACTATACGTATAAAAACTTTGTAGGTCTTACTCTTGAAGAAGTGAAGTTAGTTTGGGAGTGGAGAAATCATGAGGATATACGTAAGTGGATGATAACAAAAGATATTATTCCGTTTGAAAATCATTGTACTTTTGTACGTAATTTGTCAAAAAGGAATGATGCATATTATTGGCTATTTTATAGGGATAATATACCAATAGGGGTGTTGAGTATCATAAACGTAGATTATGAACATAAAGAAGGAGAACCTGGATACTACCTTTCACCGTATATGGCAAATTCTGGTATAGGCATAGAAATGCAGTATTACTATAAAAAATTGTTTTTTGACGAATTGGGATTTGAAAATCTTTTTGGGCATCTTTTGTGGGGTAATACTAATGCATATCAACTTTCCAGGTTCTTTGGAGCAATAGAGGATAAGATTATAGAAATTGATGGTCGGAAATATGTGAAAATGCATACGCCTGCAACTGAGTTTCGAAAACTATCAGGAGATAAATTAATAAATCAGTTTGTTAAATTCAACAAACAAAATCCCGTTAAATGGTGATTCTATGAAACTAAAAGAGAATAGAGTTTATATTATTGCTGAATTGTCAGCCAACCATAATCATAATTTTGATTTGGCTGTGAAAACGATTGAAGCGATGGCAGCTTCAGGTGCTGATGCAGTTAAAATACAAACATATAAGCCGGATTCGCTTGTTATGGATATAAATAACGAACATTTCGGTATGATAAAATCAGGTCTTTGGAAAGGAGTTACCCGTTATCAATTATATGCTGATGCTTATATGCCTTATGAATGGCAACCGGAATTAAAGAATATATCAGAACGGTTAGGTTTGGATTTCTTTTCTACACCATTTGATTTAGAAGGGGTGGCTTTTTTGCAAAAGATGGAAATTCCTATCTATAAGATTGCTTCTTTTGAGATAAATGATATACCTCTTATCAAGCAGGTGGCTAAAGTAGGCAAACCTATAATTATGTCTACAGGTGTTGCCGATTACAATGATATAAAGATCGCTCTTGATGCTTGTTATGAAATGGGGAATAAAGATGTTTCATTGTTGAAATGTACGTCTGAATATCCTGCGTCGTTAGAACAAGCCAATCTTCTGACAATTCCTGATATGATTGCTACTTTTAAGACTGTAGTTGGGGTTTCAGATCATACGATGGGGAGTGTGGTTCCAATGACTTCTGTTGCGTTAGGTGCAAGAATTGTAGAAAAGCATTTCATTTTAGATAGATCATTGGGTGGACCAGATTCTTCTTTTTCGATGGAACCTCAAGAATTTAAGAAAATGGTGGATGATGTAAGAGATGTGGAAAGTGCATTAGGAGGGATAAAAAGAGAAATCTCGGATAGAGAACGGGCTAAAAGAAGAGCCATTTATGCCATTGTGGATATTAATCCAGGTGATATTTTTACCGTTGAGAATACAAAATCATTTAGACCTGCTGATGGCTTATCGCCTGTTTATTATGAACAGATGTTAGGGCAAATAGCAAAGAGATACATTCCTATGGGAGAACCTTTGCAGTTAAGTGATATTGATATTAATAATAAAATAATTTAAGAATATGGAATTACAAAATTTTATTCAAAACATAGTAGATTTGTTTGATGACATTGACACTAGTAACTTTTCAGCATTGACTGATTTTAAAGATAATGATGAGTGGAATTCGTTACTGGCACTATCTGTAATAGCTATGGTGGATGAGGAATATGGTGTTATTATCACAAGTGATGAAATTAAGCAGGCAAAGACTATTGAAGAGTTATATATGATTCTTAAATCTAAGTGATGAGCTATAATCCATTTTCTTTAGAAGGAAAAACGATACTTGTTACGGGAGCTTCATCTGGTATTGGAAGAGCTACTGCTATAGAATGTTCAAAACTTGGAGCAAATTTGATTTTGACTGGTAGGAAGGAGTTGTCTTTGCAAGAGACCAAAGAACAATTAACTATTCAAAATGAAGAACATACTATAATTGTTGCTGATTTGACAAATGAAGAGGCTTGTGAAAATTTGGTAGCTCAATTACCATTGTTAGATGGATGTGTTAGTAATGCAGGGGTAAGTAAAATGCTACCGTTGCAATATTATTCTTCAAATGTTTTAAATGAAGTATTTCAAATTAATTGTTTTTCTCCTATGTTACTGTTGAAGTACTTAGTGAAGAAAAAAAAACTTAGAAATCCCTCTTCTGTAGTATTTACTGCATCAATCTCTGGATATAATAATATAGCTCTTGCTAATGGTATTTATGGAACTTCAAAGAGTGCGTTGAGTGCTTATATGAAATTTGCAGCTTTAGAATTAGCTGGAAAGGGCATTCGATGTAACGCTGTACATCCGGGTAGGGTTAATACCCCTTTAATTTCAAGTTCTTGGTTAACAAAAGAAGATGTAATTAAAGATATAGAACAATATCCTTTAAGACGTTATGGCAATCCGGAAGAGATTGCTTATGCTATCATTTATTTACTCTCGGATGCGTCAGCTTGGGTTACTGGTACCAATTTAGTGATTGATGGCGGACGTAATTTAAAGTGAAATAATTACCTAAAAAACGAACAGGAAAAACATGTAAATGGAAGGTGAAAATATTATCATAACAGGGGCTAACCGTGGTATTGGGAAGGAGCTTGTAAAGGTATTCGCAGAAGCTGGTGCTAATATTTGGGCTTGTATGCGAAAAGAAAATGAGGATTTTATTTCATGGAAATCAGAGCTGGAACACATACACAATGTTTGGATAAAGACGGTCTGTTTTGATATAACTGATAGTGAGTCATTTGATATTGGAATCAAGAGTATACTTGATGAGAATATAAAAATTGATGTACTTATTAATAATGCTGGTATTTCTACTGTGAAATTATTAAATAAAAGTAAACTTGAGGAGGTTAAAGCGTTGTTTAATGTTAATTATTTTTCAATGCTTAATATGATTCAGAAAATATCAAAAAAAATGGTCAGACAAAAGAGTGGGGTAATAATTAATATGGGCTCTATTGCAGGTATTGAACCACAGCCAGGTAAGATTGCGTATGGAAGTAGTAAGGCTGCCGTATTATTTATGACCCAATGTTTGGCGAAAGAATTGGGGCCTCTTGGAATTAGGGTAAATGCCATAGCTCCTGGACCGATAGAAACTGAAATGATTCAACAATATAATACTGAGCAATTAAAGCAGTTATCAGTAGAGTCGTCGTTAAGACGTTTGGGTAAAACGGAAGAAATTGCTCAAGTAGCTTTATTCTTGGCATCGGAACGAGCTTCATATATTAATGGTGCGATTATTAAAGTTGATGGAGGACGATAATTATGGAAAGTGGTAAGTTAGATTCTAAAGAACTCATAAATCTTTGTAGAAAAATGCGCCTTCATGCTTTAGATATGGCGTTGGCTGCTGGAAGACGAGGAGCCCATTTGAGTGGTAGCTTGTCCTGTATTGAAATCTATGCGGTACTTTATGGTTCTATTTTAAAGTATAATGTTTCAAATCCAAGATGGGAAGGACGTGATCGTTTTATTGCAGGTAAAGAGCATGCTCGATTGGCTGAATTTCCTGTAATGGCAGAAATGGGTTTTTTCCCAATTGAAGAGTTAAACTCATATGAAGAAGACAATGGTTTGTTAGTTGGTCATCAAAGGAATTTGGATTTAGGCTTAGAGTATGCTTCCTTAAGTCTGGGTATGGAGCTTTCCTTTGCGGTAGGTAAATCTATTTATGCTAAACAAAATAATCTTCCATATCATGTATATGTTCTTTTGGGAGATGCAGAATGTAATGAAGGTTCTATTTGGGAAGCTGTCCTTACAGCCGGACATTATAAATTGGATAATCTAACTGTGATTGTTGATAGGAACTATATGGCAGTAGATGGCAATACAGAAGATTGGATGGCACAAATGGATATGGAACTTAAGTTTAAATCTTTTGGTTGGGAATCTAAAACGGTGAATGGACATAGTGTTGAGCAGTTGATAGACTCATTACAATATAGACCAATTGATAAGCCTTATGCTTTGATAGCTGAAACGGTTAAAGGAAAAGGCGTTTCGTTTATGGAGAATAATAAATTATGGCATCAGGCTGTATTGTCAGAAGAGCAATATAAAACAGCTTACGCAGAAATTTTAAATTCATAGAGTATATGGTTATTAGTACTCCACTTATAAAAGCTTATGCAAGATTAGGGCAAAAAGGAGCAGCTGCCGGCATTGGTATGCTTGAAGTAGCTAAACGCGATCCTAATTTGAGAGTTGTAGTTGCAGATAGTATTGCTATTGCAAGCTTGGATAGATTTTATGCAAACTATCCGGATAAAGTCATTAATGTGGGCATTGCCGAGCAAAATATGATAGGTATTGCAGCTGGTATAGCATCTGAATCTGGTAGTAATGTGTTTGCTTGTACTTATGCTGAATTTATTATTGCAAGAACAGTTGAGATGATACGTCAAAATCTCTCTTATCATCAATTTAATGTTAAGTTAATAGGAAATTCTGCTGGTTTTGCAATGGAGACCTTAGCTGTGTCTCATTGGGCTACAGAAGATATTGCACTTGTAAGAGCTTTGCCTAATATAATTATTCTTTCAGCTTCTGACTGTTTGGCTGCAATTAAGTTAGTTATTGCTGCTTCTTTGATTAAAGGCCCGGTCTATGTACGGTTGTCTGGTGGATTAAATTGCCCTATTGTTTATGAAAAAGATTGTGATTTTACCATTGGTAAATCTAATATAATTAAAAAAGGTGAAGATGTTGCAATCCTTGCAACTGGTTTAATGGTTCGAGAGGCTATGGATGCCGCTGAAATGTTAAAAGAAAAGAATATTAATGCTACTGTGGTGGATATGTATACTATTAAACCTTTAGATACAGGACTTTTAGATACTATCTTCTCTACTCATCGTTTGGTTGTTACTGTTGAAGAGCATAATATTATTGGAGGATTGGGTAGTTCCATTGCCGAATATAAGTGTGATAATAATTTACATGCTAGATTAGTAAGAATAGGTGTAAATGATCGATTCGGGGAACTTGGTTCTTTGAGATATATTTGGAAACAGCATGGATTAACAGCTGAACAGATAGCTAGTAAAATTGAGTTTTTGTTAAAATAATCAGTTATGACAAATTTAGAGAAATATCAAAATGCGTTTGTGGAAGGTTTGGAACTTCCCTGTGAAAGTGTGGAAAGTGCAACGATGGATACTGTTGAACGTTGGGATTCTATTGGACAAATGAGTTTGATGGCAATTATTGAGGATGAGTTTCAAATTGAATTTGAACCTGATGAAATCATTGCTTTTACTTCTTATCAGGCAGGTTTGGACATTTTGAGGAAGCGTAATATCGAATTTTAGTTTATATGATTTTTGATATAGACAAAAAAAATAAGCTATCAACCGCTATTATTGATGATAGTGGGAATAGATTGACATATGGAGACTTAACAATCTTTTGTGATGCTTTGAAAAGGAAAATTCCTGAAAGAAAATTAGTGTTTTGTTTATGTAAAAACACTGCACCATCATTGGCGGGATTTTTGGCTTTGTATGACAATAAAGATGTTTCTTTACTACTTAATGCTAGTATAGAGAAAGGATTACTTGATAATCTTTATAATATCTATAAGCCTGAGTATATATGGTGTCCTTCAAATATGGAAGGGATTGGGGAAACGGAGATTATTGAAGAATATTTAGGCTATGTACTATATAGAACAACTAATGATACACCTGCTTTAAATCCTGATTTATCTTTGTTATTAACCACCTCAGGTACTACTGGAAGTCCTAAATTAGTACGTCATAAATATGGCAACATAGAAATTAATGCTCAAAATGTTGCAAATGTATTTGGATGGAATACTACTGAAAGGGGGATCTGTGATTTGCCAATGCAATATACTATGGGGCTGAATGTTATCAATAGTCATTTATATGCTGGCGCAACAGTTTTGCTTCTTTCTAATCATCTCTTAAGCCCGCTCTTTTGGAATTTTATTAAGGAACAAAGGGGAACTAATTTTACAGGAGTTCCATATAGCTATGAAATCCTGAAGAAAATGAAATTTACTCAAATGGATTTGCCATATCTCAAGACAATGGCTGAGGGCGGGGGGAAACTTTCAAATTCTCTATTTGAGTATTTTTCAAAATATGCCTCTGATAACGGTAAGCGGTTCATTGCAACTTTTGGCACTACAGAAACATCTGCTAGATTAGCTTATCTTCCAGCTGAGTTGGCAACTAAAAAATGTGCTAGTATAGGTTTCGCAATTCCAGGAGGAACTATTGTATTAAAAGATGACCAAGGTAAAGTTGTAGTCAATTCTAATGTAGAGGGAGAATTGTGTTATCAAGGTCCTAATGTGACAATGGGATATGCGGAGTCTGTAGAGGATCTGGTGAAAGGCGATGAGTTTAAAGGTGAATATTGTACTGGTGACATAGCCTTTAGGGATGAGGACGGCTGTTATTTTATTATTGGTAGGAAAAAACGTTTCTTAAAGTTATTCGGACTGCGAGTTAGTTTAGACCAATGTGAGAAAATAATAGCAGATGGATTATTTATTGATTGTGCATGTAGTGGAAATGATGATAGAATGTTTGTGTATGTAACAGAGGCAGGAAAAGAAGAACAAGTTAAAAAACTCATTTCAATAAAAACAGGGCTCCCTTTAACATCCTTTACTGTAAAATGTGTAGATGAAATTTATCGAAATGAGTCTGGCAAGATCAATTATCGGAAATTAGATAACGAATATGGCATTTTTTAAGATAGATAATGTAAAAATAGCAGGAATCTCTGCTTGCGTGCCTCCGAAGCAAGTTGAGAATATAGATTCTATTCTCATAGAAGATAAAAAAGAATTAGAGAAATACATAGAAACCACCGGAGTCAAAAGAAGATATATTGCCGAAGAGGGAATTTGTTCTTCTGATTTGTGTTTAGAGGCAGCAGAAAGATTAATTGAGAAATTGGATTGGGAAAAGGAAGAAATTGAGTGCTTGATATTTGTCTCTCAAACCCCGGATTATATTTTTCCAGCTACAGCATGTGTCCTTCAAGACAGATTAAAGCTTTCTTCTAACTGTATGAGTTTTGATATCACGATGAGTTGTCCTGGTTGGATTTACGGACTTTCCGCAATCTCTGCAATTTTGAGTGCTGGGAAAATTAAGAAAGGGCTATTGCTTGTAGGGGAAACATCTACCAAAGCTAAATCTCCTTATGACAGAGTAAATTTGTTGGCTGGTGATGCTGGAACAGCTACGGCTCTTGAATTTAATACATCAGCTTCACCGATCATCTTTGATATGCATACTGATGGAAGTAATTTTAAATCATTGATTATTCCTGATGGTGGATATAGAAACCCTGTAACTAAAGAATCTTTTGAGTATGTAATGTGTAAGGATGATATTTTGAGAAATAGACTTCAAGCGAATATGGAAGGAGATAGTATTTTTTCTTTTGCAGTAAATACTGCTCCTAAAGAGATTAATGCACTTTTATCTAAACTAGCAGTAGATAAGGCTGATGTAGACTATTTCTTGATTCATCAGGCAAATCAAATGATTAATAAGTTTATTCAAAAGCGGCTGAAAGTTGATGATTCTAAGTGTATATATAATATCACAGATTTTGGTAATACATCATCTACATCCATACCATTAATGATCATTAGTAAACTTAGAGAAAAGTTTAATGGGAAGAAAATTGTGTGTAGTGCCTTTGGTACAGGTTTGGCATGGGGAACTATGGTTATGGATACATCTACGGACGGGGTTTTTCCTGAATTGATAAGATATGCTGGCGATAAAACAGATAATTAACTCTGTTTACAATTCCAATACATTCCTGCTTTACACGAAGAATAGTAGTGAATGCTGGCTTGTTGATGCGGGAGATGCGGATAAAGTGATAGACGCTATTCCCGAAGGAAAAAAGTTAGTTGGTGTATTGTTTACTCATACTCATTATGACCATATTTATGGTATTAATGAACTGTTGAGGCAATATCCTGAGTTGATTCTCTATACAAATGAATTTGGAAAAACAGCTTTATTGTCACCTAAATTGAATTGTTCACGTTATCACATGGAGGCAGAAGATATCGTTTGCTGTCGGCCAGAGAATATTATTACTATTAATGAAGGGGAAAAATTGAGGCTCTTTACTGACAATGATAGTTTTGTGTCGGTTTATGCGACTCCGGGGCATGATAAAAGCTGTTTATGCTATACAGTAAGTGGCTGTTTCTTCAGTGGTGATTCATATATACCAGGCTTGAAAGTGATTGCTTCTTTTCCTAATAGTAGTCGAGTTGATGCAGAAATCTCTCAGCAACGAATAATACAATTGTCTCGTAACTTAAGTTTATATCCTGGTCATGGAAGCGTAGAATATGGTAGAGAATAACATGGTAAGACTCCTTTTGTTATTGATGATTGTTTTGAATTCTGAGAGTATTAGTGCTGGGAAAGATTCTTCCCCATACATCATTTCTACAAAAAAAATATATACGGGAAAACCCTATGCTTCATTTACATCATTGATTAATTATAAAGGACGCTTTTATTGTGCATTTCGAGAGGCAAAAAAACATTATGATCCTAGTGGAGAAGATGTTGGGATTATTAGAATTTTACACTCAAAAAACGGGAAACGTTGGCAGCCTTTTTTATCGTATAGTGTAGATGGTATAGATTTACGGGATCCAAAACTCACAGTAACGCCGGAAGGAAAAGTTATGCTGTTGGTAGAAGAAGTAAAATATGAGAATAAAGTGGCTGTTTTAAGAAAATCATGTGTCAGCTTTTTCTCTTCCAATAAATCACATACAGAGTTGGTCCCTATAAGTTTTAAACCTAATATGGATTGGAATTGGTTATGGGATGTGTCATGGATAGATGGAATAGCTTATGGCTATATTTATGCACCTTATTTTGCTTTTGTAAAATCTTCTGATGGTATTAACTATAAACTTGTAGATAAACCTGCAATTGATAATTCTCCGACAGAGGCATCGGTGGTGAAGTTAAAGGATAAATTTTTCTCCGTTGTGCGGCGAAAACAGAATGCTTATGTGGGAATAAGTAATGATGGTGATCAATGGCAATGGAAAGATGGAGGTATACGGATCGGATGTCCTAAACTATTTACTTATAAGGATAACGTTTATACAGTTGGGCGTGCCTATAATGGTAAAATGAATTGCACAGCTCTATTTAAGGTTGATCAAACTAGTGGCAAGTTAGTGATGTTGCTTGAATTATCATCAGATATGGATAGTGCGTATCCTGGCGCAGTTGTAAAAGATGGAATACTTTATATTTCATATTATCAAGGAGATTTAATGAAAAGTTCTATCTATTTTTCACGGATAAAATTGTAAGACAATGAATTCTATTTATTCACAAGTAGTCAATCCAAACCAAGAATTTTCTATTGTTGGTGGATTACGTAGTCATGGTGAGCACATACGGATATTGATTTTGGGAGCTTTTGGGTTTATTGGTACAAATATTTTAAAGTTTATTGATGATTATCTTTCTGGACAGTATGAAGTTGTAGTATTTGATAGGACAAATAAGCATCCTAAGGGAGTGAAAATAAATTCTATTTCAAAGGTTTATACTGGCGATATAACATCTACTTTGGACATAGAAAATATATTTAGGAATGAAGCTGAGTTTGATGTTGTTTTGCATTTAGTTACCACAACAGTTCCTGCTGCATCAAATGACTATAGATATGACATAGAAACTAATTTGATTTCTACTATTCAATTATTAGAAATGTGCAAAAAATATAAGGCACATAAAATAATCTATTTATCTTCTGGGGGGGCTATCTATGGTGACATGGCGGATGCTCATTCGGAAAATCAGGTAGCTAAGCCGATATCTTCGTATGGAATAACCAAATTGGCTGTTGAAAATTATATGTATCTTTATAAAAGACTCTTTGACTTAGATTATCTAATTGTCAGGTTGTCAAATCCATATGGTCCATATCATTATTCAACGAAGCAGGGAGTTATAAATATTGCTATACAAAAAGCTTTGAGAGGTGAAAAACTGTCTATATGGGGAGATGGGACAGGGTGTAAAGATTATATCTATATTGAAGATTTTTGCAGAATACTATTTATTTTAATAAATATGAATTACAAGAATGAGATTGTTAATATTGGCTCTGGGTCTGTATATTCTTTAAATGATATAGTTGAAACCATTCATAAACAATTGCCTTCTTTTGGATGGGAATATACATGTTGTCACCAAAGCGATGTAGTCGATTTTACATTGGATATAAGTAAATTGTTATCTATAATAGGAGATGTGAGATTTGTAGCGTTAGCAGAAGGTATTTCTAAAACTTTGGCTTGGCATAAAGACAACAAATTTGTTCTGTAGGTATTATATTAAAAATATTGATTAATGAAAATACTTCATTTAATTATAGATCATCAAGTGATTGAGAGGATGCTTGGGGTATATGAGAATGTTTTTCCATATCATAATGATGTTATTATATTTAGTTTGACTACTAATTTCAAACATTTGCATAAGTATAAAGAATGTCCAGTAATTCTGCGAAATCAAGGTGAAAAAGAAGGAAAAATTTTTGATTTTTCTGATTATACTCATATCATTGCTCATTATTTAACAATGGATATGATTGACTTTATCAAGTCAGCACCCATAGATGTTCATGTTTGCTGGGAGGTGTATGGAGCTGATTTGTATAATCAATTTTTGGAGCCAAATGGTTTTAAATTATACTATACAAATCCTGTGAGATATGACAAATATAGAGTCTTTAGGAGGTATTTGCCATGTTTATTTAAACTGGCTCTTGAAGTTAAAGGGTATGAGTATCAATTTAACTTTCAAATTAATAGACAATTTAAATATATTTCTCATCGAATAAATAGTATTCAACATTGTTGTTATTATGATGCAGCGCTTATAGAACAGTATGCTTCAAGAAAGATCCATTCTTATGAGGTTTTTAATTATTCATTATCAGAAGTCTTAGGAAAATTGATAGATACTCCTTTTTTTGACGGTGATACGATTATGGTGGGTAACTCAGCTTCTTACTCTAATAATCATTTGTATGTACTGAATCTCCTGAAGAGAATGGATTTGAAAGATGAACTGAAATTTACTCTTGTTTTGTCTTATGGTGGTAGCAAACAATATGTGAGTGAAGTTGAAAATGCTTATAATTCCTCTTTTCCTCAAAACGTTGAAGTACTTACAAATTATCTTCCACTCCAGGTTTATAATCAGATATTTCTTAAAGTACGCTCTATGGTAATGTCTGCCTGGAGGCAGGAGTCTATAGGAACGATAATTATGGGACTTTACCTGGGTATTAAGGTTTTTATGTCAGAAAGAAGTCCTTTATATAAGTGGTTTGTGGATTGTGGATTTAACATTTTTGCAATAGAGACAGCAAAAGGAGAGGATTTGGATACTCCATTGTCCACTAAAGATAAGCAACGAAACAGGGAGCTTGTTTTGGAGCGTTATAATGAGGAAAGAATAGCTCGGTCTCTTAAGGAAAACATAGTGGATTAATGGCAGAAACTGGTAAGTCTTTTGTTAAGAAATTTGTGGGTTTTTCTGTTGTGACCTGGATTTCTTTTATTATAAGTTTTTTATCTGCACCTATATCTACGCGGCTATTTGATCCTTCTGTGTTAGGTAAGATAAATATATTTAATACATATACCAATCTTTGGGGGATTTTAATTTTAGTAGGATTGGATCAGGCTTATGCTCGATTTTATTATGAACGACCTAATAACAGAACTATTGGATATCTTTTTACATTTTGTTTTGCAGTGACTTATTCTTTGATTTTACTGTTTGTTATTCTTGCAATACCATTTAGAGATTTTTTGTCTCGAGTGATGTTTCAGGAGAAAGACAATTTGCTGTTGTGGCTATTTTTTTTGAGTGTTTTTTGTACTGCTACATTGAGATATTTGAACTTGACATATCGGATGGAGAAGGATATCAAGTTGTATACTATACAAGGTGTCTTAATGGCTTTAGTTTCTAAGGTTCTCTACATCGGGGTTGGTTTTTGGGATTCTTCTTATAAGCCAGCTTTAATAGTGTTGACGATCTCTCATCTTATTCTTGCGTTAGCATTTTTATTTATACAGGGAGAGCGTTTTGAAAAAATAAAAAAGTATGATAAAGAGGCTACAAAAGAAATATTTTCTTTTGCTATTCCATTAATACCTGTTTCTGTATTGATGTGGGCTAACTCTTCTATTCCGCAGATTGTAATGCAAAATACAATGGACTATCACAGTGTTGGTATTTTTACTTCTGCCGTTGCTTTGGCAAACATAATACTACTTGTGCAAGCTGGATTTAATACTTTTTGGGTACCTTATACTTATGAAAATTATAAGACACAAACCGGACAATTTTTTAAAGTTCATCGCTATTTAGTTTGTGTCTTAACTCTATTTGGCTTGTTTATTGTTCTTTCTCAAGATGCTATTTTTTTATTGCTTGGAGAGAAGTATAGGGCTGCCAAGACATTTTTTCCCTTCTTGATTTTGGCTCCGGTCTGTTATATTATCGGTGAGACGACAGGGATGGGTATTGGAATCTCAAAAAAGACTTATTTGAATATAGCTGTGTTTATTGTTTCTGTTTTTGTCAATCTCTTTTTCTGTATGTTGCTACGTATTCCGATGGGAATTCCTGGAATTGCTATTGCTACATCAATGGCGGCTATAGTCTCTATGATTCTAAAAACATACCTTGGCGAGAAACACTATCATGTGGTGGATTCGTATAAGTATATGTTTTTTTCGGTGACGGTTATTACTGCCAGTGCTATCATAACCTTATTCGTGGAAAATGTTTGTGTAAAATATACTCTTTTATTGGGTGCTGCGTTTACTGCGGCGTTATTTTTCAGACATGAGGTGAATGACTTATTTAGATACACAAAAAGCTTTGTTAGGTAGCCAATGTTATATACCTTTTCTCTACTTTTTTGTCTTTTTATTGCGATATGGTATGATATTTTAGGTCAATCAAAATATAAAAATACTTGGTATCATATTTTATTATTTTGGTTCATTACCATATCAGCATTGCAGTTTCAAGTTGGTACTGATGTTCCTCATTATATGAAGGAATATAAGCTGTTTGATGTCGATAACTTTAGATTTTCCGATTTGTTTGAAGGAGGAGAAGATAGACGGCAGCCTGGATGGATTCTTTTGATGTATGTGTGCAGATTCTTCACTGGTGAGTTTGTATTTTTTAAAATAATCCAAGCCGTATTCCTAAATATGGCTGTTTTCTCATTTTTTAGGAGGGAAACCAAGAATGTTTTTTTATGTATATTTCTTTATGCACTTATTAGCTACTTGGTATTAAACTTTAATTTATTGCGCCAGTCTTTTGCTTTAGGTTTTGCTTTATATGGTTATTCCTATTTAAGGAGTAAGCAAATAGCTAAGTATTTATTGTGTGTGTTTGCTGCGTTTATGTTTCATAATTCTGCTTTTATATTGATATTTCCATTGCTTGTTGAGTTCTTGAAATTTAATAAAATCACGCTATGGATGACCTTAAGTTTGATAATTATATTTATTTATTTTCTTTCTACTGTAGATGTAGGTATACTTTTGGCAGACTTTTTTACATCTGGATCTGTTAATTCGAATATCTCTTCTATCGGTTTAGGATATATGCAAAGTGAGGATCTGGGAGTAAGAGATGAATTCTCTATTTTTTCTATAAGACGTTTGTGTATAGCTTTTGTATTGATATATTTTCTTTTTAAATCAAAGGATACTCCATTAGCCTATATGGGATTTGCATATCTGGTAATAAATATTTTAGTGAGTATTTTCCCAATTATTTGGCGTTTTAGGATTTATTTTGATATTAGTTATCTAATTATACTTGCTGCATTTGTTAAGGAATTTAAAATTCCTAAATTAAAGTGTTTTTCCAAATGGATGTCAATAGCTGTCATTTGTATAATTTCTTATTTTTTCTTAAGCGATTATCTTATTCCCTATGAGGGATCTTCAATGAGGTATATTGATCAATATTATCCCTATCATTCTGTATTTGATCCTATAATAGAGTACAAGCGGTTGAATTATTTTTAATTTACTTTAGATGTACTTTAATGAATAATTGTTGTTTTTGTGAATGTGTTGAAACGAATATATATTTAGTAAATCATATATAATGAATATGTTGAATATTTTGAAAAATAGAAAAATAATTGATTTTATTAATTCACATCCAATAAAATTGTACATTAGCCACTATGCAAATATAATTGCCTATATTAATAAGAAAAAAAACAGAAATCTAGATTTCTTTTATAGTAGAATTCCCAAGAATTTTCAATTTGTATTTAATAACAGGTGTTCACAATACATATTTTGGAAATTGGCAATTATTACTGAACCAATAATATCACTTGTCATTGTAACAATTTTGCTTCTCCCTTTTATAGTGTTGTCTATTATTATTAGAAAAAAGAAGATTACCAATAAACTATATTTATCATATGCTATTCTTCTAAGGAAAAGAGTTGAAATAGCAGACTTGTATTCATCATCTACCGATTGGCTATATCCATTGTTTATTCCTACATCGATGGAAAAGGTTGTGGATAAAAATGTACATAATGTATTTGAGGGTATAAATGTGTTCGATGTCTTTAAGGCCTACTTGTATTCTATATTCACCATATTAATATCTGTCTTTTTTTTGCGATTTAAATATTTATTTAGAAATTATGTTTGTTTTGAGTATTACCTAACAGCTGACTTTTTAAAAAAGTTATCTAATGATGTTGAGATATCATTTGCAAATCAAATAGATCGTTGGGCAATTCTTTTTGATCATGCGCCTCAAAAAAGAAAAGTTCTTTTTCAACATGGAATAGAAATGCCTGAAT
Organism: Bacteroides sp. 14(A); assembly: GCF_000526555.1. Lineage (NCBI taxonomy): Bacteria > Pseudomonadati > Bacteroidota > Bacteroidia > Bacteroidales > Bacteroidaceae > Bacteroides > Bacteroides sp. 14(A). The sequence continues at coordinate 115,727 of NZ_JAGH01000005.1, forward strand.
CTGATTGGCCTATTAAACTTAAAAATATAACTCTTTTATATGCATTATCAAAAAACGAAGCAAAGTTATTAATAAAGGCCACTATTCTTTCAAAACCGATTGTGAGGATATTACCTCCAACGATTCAACTGACAAATTATAATGTGGAAAATAAATCTAATGTGTTGATAGTTGGATATCCAGCTTATGGATTGTTTGATAAGGAAAGAGATCTAATATATGGAATAGATTTGGACAAGGTAAATCTTTTTTTGAAACTCCATCCTGGGGTGCAAGATATTTCTAAGTATAAAGAATTACAAAGGAAAAGAAATTATATTTTAATAGAAAACGATACTTTTCCGAATGTTGATTTCGTAATATCATATAGATCAACTCTTGCAGTAGAATATGAGGTTTATAATAAATGTGTTTTATTCTATAATGATTATTCGATTGAAGAAATTTGTAAAATAGTAAATAAACAGTAAAATGTCAATTTTTAAAGGTAAAGTTCTTTTGATTACTGGAGGTACAGGTTCTTTCGGTAATGCAGTTTTACGTCGTTTTCTTGATTCAGATATTAAGGAGATACGTATATTTTCACGAGATGAAAAGAAACAGGATGATATGCGTCATGCTTTACAAAATCCTAAAGTGAAATTTTATATTGGTAATGTACGTGATAAGGCTTCTGTTGATGTGGCTATGCGTGGTGTAGATTATGTGTTTGCTGCTGCAGCTTTAAAACAAGTGCCAAGTTGTGAATTTTTTCCAATGGAGGCAACAATGACCAATGTGATAGGTACTGGTAATGTGCTTGCATCAGCAATTGAACATGGTGTGAAGAATGTGGTTGTGCTTTCGACAGATAAGGCTGCATATCCTATTAATGCTATGGGCATCAGCAAGGCACTGATGGAGAAAATTGCGATGGCCAAAGGACGTGAATTGGGGGAAAATGCGCAAACGACTATTTGCTGTACGCGTTATGGAAATGTAATGGCAAGTCGTGGTTCGGTGATTCCATTGTGGGTAGAGCAAATAGAACAGGGAAACCCTATAACTATAACCGATCCCAATATGACACGTTTCATGATGACATTGGATGATGCAGTTGATTTAGTTATTTATGCATTTATGCATGGGAAGAATGGAGATCTTTTTGTCCAAAAAGCTCCAGCAGCTACTCTTGAAACGCTTGCAGAAGCTTTAAAGCAGGTTTATGCAGAAATTAATCCTAAGTATGGTGACACCGAAGTGAAAGTTATTGGTACTCGTCATGGAGAAAAACTTTATGAGACACTTGTTACTCGTGAAGAAATGGCTAAGGCTATAGATATGGGGGATTATTATCGTATTCCCTGTGATAATCGTGATTTGAACTATGATAAATTTTTTAATGAAGGAAATAAAGAAATTGCTAAAATAGAAGATTATCATAGTCATAACACTCGTCGTCTTGATATAGGGGGAATGAAAGAATTACTTCTAAAGCTTCGATTTATTCGTGAAGATTTAGGTCTTCAGCAACGTTCTAAAGCGAAAGAAATACGTTCAGAGTAAAGTTTATATATTCTCAGTAGAGATCATTTTCTCATGTCAGATTTTAGTTGTTTTTTATCTACCTCTCGCCTATCTGACATCTTCAGTTATAATTTGTTTTAATAGATTAACTAGAATAACTACCTAATTTAAATTTAGGTAGATGATGGTTATTTGTACTAATTTATACTTAATAAATTGAACATAAAATTAGATTATTCAGATATTGAGTTTCAGGAGAATGGTAAACTGAAACTCTTGATTATTGTGGGTACACGTCCAGAGATTATTCGTTTGGCGGCTGTCATAAATAAATGCCGTAAATATTTTGATTGTATACTGGCTCATACAGGACAGAATTATGATTATAACTTGAATGGGATTTTTTTTCGTGACTTGAAATTGAAAGCACCAGAAGTGTATATGGATGCTGTGGGAGATGACTTGGGTGCCACAATGGGAAATATTATTAATGCCAGTTATAAACTGATGTTTCAAGTGAAGCCTGATGCCGTATTAGTACTGGGAGATACAAATTCTTGTCTCAGTGTAATAAGCGCTAAACGATTGCATATTCCTATTTTTCACATGGAGGCTGGTAACCGTTGTTTTGACGAATGTTTGCCAGAAGAAACTAACCGTCGTATTGTAGACATTATCTCCGATATGAATCTTTGTTATTCGGAACATGCTCGCAGATATTTGAATGTTTCAGGAGTCGCAAAAGAGCGTACTTATGTGACTGGTTCGCCTATGGCAGAAGTACTCCATGAGAATCTACAGGAAATAGAGTCTTCAGATATCCACAGAAGATTGAATTTGCAAAAAGGGAAATACATTTTGCTGTCAGCTCATAGAGAAGAGAATATTGATACAGAAAGGAATTTTTGTTCTTTGTTTAATGCCATTAATGCTATGGCAGGAAAGTATGACATGCCGATTCTTTATAGTTGCCATCCTCGTAGTCGTAATCGGTTGACTACAAGTGGATTCAAACTTGATTCTCGTGTAATACAGCACGAACCTCTTGGATTTCATGATTACAATTGTCTACAGATGAATGCATATGCTGTAGTGAGTGATAGTGGGACTTTGCCGGAGGAAAGCAGTTTCTTTACTTCGGTGGGTTATCCTTTTCCTGCTATTTGTATTCGTACAAGTACGGAACGTCCGGAGGCGTTGGATAAAGGCGGATTTGTATTGGCTGGCATTGATGAAAAGTCATTATTGCAGGCAGTAGATACGGCTGTTGAAATGAATAATAATGGAGATAATGGCGTTCCTGTTCCTGATTATATGGATGAGAATGTATCGACTAAAGTTGTGAAACTTATTCAGAGTTATACTGGAGTAGTAAACAAGATGGTTTGGAGAAAGTAGAGAAGGATTATGACAATTCTTGAGAAGTTTAAAGGTATAAAAGTTCTGGAAGTAACTGATGATTATTTCTTAGGTTCTAAAGGTTACCAAATTTTTAAATATGATTTTTCTTTAAAAAAATATGATTTTTTTGCTAGTGTCATAGATAAATATAGTTTTTTTTCTAAATATTCTTTACTTCGGAGATTTTTACGTGCTGAGATAAATGGATTATATTCACTAAAAAATGGAGGCTATTTGGTAATTGCAAAGAAAGGTATATTCTATAAAAATAATCATTCTTCTGTTTTTAGAAAGGTGTTTTCTATACCAAGAGGATCTAGACCTTTAAATTTGTGTGAGTTGCCTAATGGGCATATTTATTGGGGTGAATACTTTGCCAATATTGGAAAAGAAGCTGTTCATGTATATGTATCTATTGATGGTGGCTTGACTTGGAAAATAGCCTACACTTTTTCTGAAGGCAATATAAATCATATTCATGGCTTATTTTGGGATGAATTTACAAACCGGTTATGGTTTTGCACAGGAGATAGAGAGAATGAATGTATTATTGGCTATACTGAGGATGAATTTAAGACAATAGTTGAGGTATTTAGAGGAAACCAAGAATATCGTTCGTGTCAGTTGTTCTTTTATGAACATTTTGTTGTTTTTGCTACAGATTCTCAATATGTGCAGAATGAAATCAAAATGTTTGCTAGAGATTCTATGCAAATTAATTCATTGGTAAAAATACAGGGAACTGCCATAAAGGGAGGACAGTTAGGGAATATATCTTTTCTTTCGACGACAGTAGAACCATCTGAAATGAATAAAGATAGATACTCACATTTGTGGATTACGGATGATGGCATAAGTTGGCGTGAAATCTTCAAAGAGAAGAAAGATATATGGCCGTTTATATTTCAATTTGGTAGTATAGAATTTCCCAGATATAAATGTAGTAGAGTATTGCAAAGAATATTCTTTAATGGGAGAGCATTGAAGAATATAGATGGATGTTCGCTCTCAATATCTATTGAATAGAAATGAAGATTTTACTAATAACACAGTATTTTTATCCTGAAAATTTTAAAAGTAATGATATTGCTTTTGAGCTGGTGAAGAGAGGACATGAAGTAGATGCATTAGTAGGTATCCCTAATTATCCAGAAGGTAAAATTTATAGTGGATATGGTCTCTTTAAAAAACGTCGGGAGAGTATAAAAGGAGTGAATGTATACCGTTCCTTTCAAATACCACGGGGTACAGGAGGTGGGTTAAAGTTAATGATAAACTATCTGAGCTTTGTTCTTTCTTCGTGTTTTAATGTACTTTTTTATTTTGCTTGGAGAAATTATGATGCAATAATTGTACATGAAGTCTCTCCAATATTTCAAGCATATCCTGCTATTCTTCTGCGGAAACTAAGAAAAGTTCCGGTATATTTATGGGTATTAGATATATGGCCTGATGCCATGATGTCTGGTGGCGGAATTAAAAATAAGAAAATCTTATCGTTTGTAAATAGATTGGTGGTAAATATCTATAGTCAATGTGACAGAATCTTAATTAGTAGTAAGCGTTTTACTGAATCTATTTTATCTAAAGGAGATTTTATTGATAAAATAAAGTATTTTCCGAATTGGAGTGATGATTTATTGAAAGCGGACTCGGAATATCCTATCCCTCAATTACCAGATGGTTTTAAAATAATACTTGCTGGAAATTTAGGGCACTCCCAAAATTTAGATGCAGTTGTTCAGTTGATTCTATCTTTAAGAGATATAAAGGACTTGAAATGGATATTTATAGGTAATGGAAGTGAAAAGGAATGGCTTGATCATTTTATAGAAGCTAATAAGTTGAGTGATACAGCATTTACATTAGGGCGTTTTCCACTTGAAGCAATGCCGGGATTCTTTAAAAAGGCTGATGCTTTGCTTGTTACTTTACGATCAGGATTCCCTCATTTGGGAATGGTAGTTCCTGCACGTTTACAGGCATATATGTCTGCTGGAAGACCTGTTTTAGCAATGATTGGTAATGGTGGGGCAGACGTGATAAAAGAAGCTAATTGTGGTTATGCTGTTCCTGCGGGAGATTATGAGGCTTTGGCTACTATAATTCGAAATAATGTACTGGTGAATAAGGAGGCTTTTGAAACTTTGGGACATAATGGTCGTTGCTACTTTGAAAGAGAATTCCAAAAAGATATCTGTATAGATAATCTGTGTCGAATACTCAAAGAGGATTTTTAATTAACTATGATGAAAAAACTAAGTTTAACATATCGTTTCCTTCGTTTTATAGGTTTAAATTATTCAGAGGAGGAATATGGCGATGTCAGTCTATTTAAAGTTATTGGAAAATTTTTTGGAAACATGTATCATGCTTTTTTATTGAGTATGATGAATTGGGTTATTTTTGAACCAATAAATCCGAGAATGTTACGTCCTTTTCTATTGAGGAGACTTGGCTGTAAGGTAGGTAAGGGAGTATTTATTGGAGATCATGTTGTTGTAGATGAGAATCATGCAGATCATATAATATTAGAAGATCATGTGCATATAGCTAGTGGTACTCGTTTGTTATGCCATCAAAGAGATTTGTCTAATTATTGTGTTGGAGATGATTATGCAAAGCTTGGTTATAAACTAGGTATAATCCATATGAAAAAGGGTAGTTTAGTTGGTATGGAATCATTTATTATGCCTGGTGTTACTATTGGTGAGGGGGCAATAGTTGGTGCTGGTTCTTTGGTTACAAAAGATATTCCAGCATGGACAGTTGCTGCAGGTAGACCTGCTAAGGTCGTGAAAGAAATTCCTCAGAGAATTTCTGTAAAATAATCTAGTAAATATTATTGTTTTGAATATACTAACCTTCGACATTGAAGACTGGTATAATTGCGACTTTATCTCAGGTGATTTCAATTGGGATAAACATGAAGTGCGTATATATCAGGGAGTGGACCGTATTCTCACAGAATTGGAGAAACGGAATCAAAAAGGAACATTTTTTTGCCTTGGCTGGATTGCGGAAAGACATCCAGATGTGATTCGTTCTATTCAAAAGCAAGGGCATCATATAGGTTGTCATTCCTACCAGCATGAGTTGTCTTTCCGTTTTGATGAGAAGACATTTAAAGCAGATACATTGAAGGCGAAACGCCTGATAGAAGATGTAACGGGAGAGGAAGTGAATGCATTTCGTGCCCCGGGATTTTCTATCACTAAGAATAATACTTGGGCGCTTTATTGTTTGGCAGAGATGGGATTCAGATATGACTGTTCGATGTTTCCTGCTCCTCATGATTATGGTGGTATGCCAAGTTATGGAGAAGGTGTTCCGAAACGCATTGATGTTGGTGATGGAAGGATTATCAAAGAGTTTCCTATAAACATCCATCGGATAATGGGCAAACATATTGTTTTTTCCGGTGGTGGTTTCTTCCGTTTGTTTCCTTACTGGCTAATTAATCATTGGGGAAGACATAGTGATTACATGATGACTTATTTTCATCCGAGAGATTTTGATGAAGGACAACCTGTCATGAAGAACTTACCTGCTGTACGTCGTTTTAAAAGTTATGTGGGTATAAAAGGTGCGTTTACTAAGTTTCAACGACTATTGGATCACTATGAATTCTATAATGTGGAACAGGCGGATGAACTGATAAATTGGGATACTATTCCTATAATACAATTAGATAGTTTAAAATAAGAGAATCATGAATATATTAATTACAGGTATTCACGGTTTTGTGGGCTCTAATCTTGTTATTGCCTTAAAAAGACACTATTCCCTTTATGGTCTTGATATTGTTGCCCCTGAAAAGGAGGGGGTGGTAAAGACTTTTTCTTGGAAAGATATTGAAACAACTTCTTTTCCCATGCAACAATTACCAAAGTTTGATGCTATCATCCATTTGGCAGGCAAAGCGCATGATACAAAGAATCGGTCTGCTTCTCAGGTATATTTTGATATCAATACAGGGCTGACACAGAAGATATTTGATTTCTTTTTAGAATCATCTGCGAAGAAGTTTATCTTTTTCAGTTCTGTGAAAGCTGCCGCAGACAGTGTAGTGGGGGATATGCTGACAGAAGATGTGATACCGACTCCGGTTGGTCCTTATGGAGAAAGTAAGATTGCAGCTGAAAGTTATATAAAGGAGCATTTTATTTTACCTACCACCTCCTCCGGGTACTTACCCCCTCTTAACTCTCCCGTTAATCGGGGAAAAACAACCTCTCCGGAGGAGGAGAATGTAAGATACTCTGATAAGCGAGTGTATATCTTGCGTCCTTGTATGATCCACGGTCCTGGTAATAAGGGTAATCTGAACTTGCTTTATAATGTGGTAAAGAAAGGTATCCCCTGGCCTTTAGGCGATTTTGAGAACAAGCGTTCTTTTACTTCTATAGATAATCTTTGCTATGTAGTGGAAGGTTTGTTGACAAAAGACGTAGCGAGCGGTATTTATCACATGGGTGATGACGAAGCTTTGTCTACGAATGAACTGATTGCTCTTATGTGTGAAGCTATGGGTAAGGAGCCTCACATCTGGAAAATGAACAGAAAAATGATGGAAGGTTGCGCAGGCTTGGGTACGCTGCTTCATTTGCCTTTGAATACAGAACGGCTGAGAAAACTGACTGAGAATTACGTGGTAAGTAATGAGAAGATAAAATCAGCTCTTGGTATTGACCGGATGCCTGTCCGTGCGGCGGATGGAATAATGAAAACAATACGGAGTTTCTAACCTATTTATAAATTGTAAATCGTGTATTATATCATTATATTAGTTCTGCTCTTTGTAGCAGAACTTTTTTATTTTAGAGTAGCTGATAAGTGTAATATCATTGATAAGCCCAATGAGCGTAGTTCTCATTCACGGATAACTTTGCGTGGTGGCGGTATAATCTTCTATTTTGGAGCTTTAGCCTATTTCCTGAGTAATCATTGGGAGTATCCATGGTTTATGTTGGCATTGACTCTGATCACTTTTATCAGTTTTGTAGATGATATCCGTTCTACTTCCCAAGGTCTGAGGTTGGTGTTTCACTTTACTGCTATGGCTCTAATGTTTTACCAATGGGGCTTGTTTTCGCTTTCCTGGTGGTGGATCATTATAGCTTTGATTATTTGTACGGGTATCATCAATGCTTATAATTTTATGGATGGCATCAATGGTATCACAGGTGGTTATTCATTGGTTATCCTTGGTGCATTAGCTTATATCAATTCTGAGATCACTACGTTTGTTGAACCGGCTTTGATTAATACCGTTCTTTGTTCAGTCCTGGTCTTTTGTTTCTTCAATTTCCGTAAGAAGGCGAAGTGTTTTGCGGGTGATGTCGGTTCTGTGAGTATCGCTTTTATTCTCCTTTTTCTGATAGGGAAGCTCATCATTAAAACAGAAGATTTCAGTTGGATAATCCTGTTATCCGTTTATGGTGTCGATAGTGTTCTGACTATCATTCATCGCCTGATGCTTCATGAGAACATCGGTTTGCCCCACCGAAAACACATGTATCAATTGATGGCAAACGAGTTGAAAATACCTCATGTTGGGGTATCATTAATTTATATGGGGGCACAGGCTTTGGTCATATTAGGTTATTTCTGTTTCGTGAGATATGGTTATTGGTATTTGTTGGGAATAATTGTATTGTTGAGTGGCATTTATGTGTTGTTTATGAGAAGGTATTTTCATTTGCATATTCAAAAGGGAAAATAAAAATGAGTCTCCGGCTTTAGGAAACAATGCGATGAATATCTAAATAAAAATATCCTGTTTTTTTTTATAATAACGGGCGGTAAGACGGTAGCTTGATAAACTATCTCTTACCGCCCGTTTCTTTTTTTATAGTTTAAAATTCTACAACTTTTTTTCTATCCTTATAACTTTATTGTATATTTGCCGAAACAATTCTATATTCACTGAATGGGCTTATTTAGGAAAATAATATATAGTTTTTTTCTTTTCTTACTGATATCCATTTGGGGGCTTTCATCAGCCTTTGCGGTGACTGGAGAACACCCAGTACTGATTATCAGTTCGTATAATCCGGATGCTCGTCAGACTTCCGGAAATATATACGATTTCATGGAAGAGTTTGAGCGTCTGGGTGGAAAAGCTCCGATAGCCTTGGAAAACATGAACTGCAAAAGCTTCTCCGAGTCGCCACAGTGGAAATCGAAAATGGCGGAGATACTGGATAAGTATGAGGGAAAGCGCGCGCCTGTATTACTTGTTTTAATTGGTCAGGAGGCATGGGCTGCCTATCTGTCGCAAGCAGATTCTATACGTGGAAAGTTCCCGGTACTGACTTCGTTGGCAAGCCGCAATGCCATTATTCTTCCGGATGATTCTGTAAATCTGAAAACATGGATGCCTGGTGCAGTGGATTTCTTTAATGACTTTACTGATTCTTCAGTCAAAGCCGGTTTTGTTTATGAATATGATGTGGAAGCCAATATCAATCTGATAAAACACTTATATCCGAATACTAAGAATATAGCTTTTGTTTCTGATAACAGTTATGGGGGCGTTTCCTTGCAAGCCCATGTAGTAGCGGAGATGAAGAAACATCCGGAGTTAAATCTGATTCTACTGGATGGACGTACCAATACGATTTATACCATCAGTGATAAGCTTCATGAATTGCCCCCGAATACAGCTTTGTTGATGGGTACCTGGCGTGTGGATATGTACGACGGATATTTTATGCGTAATGCAACTTATACCATGATGGAAGCTGCGGGTGATGTACCTACATTTTCCATTAGTTCTGTCGGTATCGGTTATTGGGCTATAGGTGGAGTGACACCCTCTTATCGGCCATTGGGCAAGGATATGGCGTATCAGGCAGTCCGTCTGCTGCAAGGAGCTGACAGTGATCGTATAGAAGTAGAAGTCATCCCTAATAAAGTGATGATGGATAGTAAGATTGTGAAGGAAAAGCGTCTGGATCTGTCTTTTATTCATCAGCCGATAGAAATGGTGAATGAAAATCCATCGTTCTACGAACAATATAAATATCATATCTGGACTGTTGCAACCATTTTAGTCGTGTTATCTGCGGGGTTGTTTGTTTCATTGTACTTCTATTACCATACCAAAAAGCTGAAAGATGAACTGCAAGAGTCGGAGAGTGCTTTGAGAGATGCGAAAGACCGTGCAGAAGAGTCCAGCCGTCTGAAGAGTGCCTTCCTCGCCAATATGAGTCATGAAATCCGTACTCCGCTGAATGCAATTGTGGGATTCTCGGATGTGTTGGCTTCCGGGGGAAGTTCGGAAGATGAACAGCAGGGGTATGTTGATATCATTAAAACCAATTCTGATTTGCTGCTCCGCTTGATAAATGATATTCTGGATGTTTCCCGTCTGGAGGCGGACCGGGTTACGTTTACATTTGAGGAATGTGATGTAGTGCCGTTGTGCCAACGCGTTTTGGCTTCCGTCAGTCAGGCTCGCAAGTCAGAAAATGAATTTATCTTTGAGTGTGACCGTGAAAGCATGGATATGCGCACTGACACTCAGCGTCTGCAACAGGTTATCATAAATCTGCTTTCCAATGCCGATAAGTTTACCCGGAATGGTAAGATTACTTTGGGGCTGAAAGTCGATGAGAAGCAGAGAGAAGTCCTGTTTTCTGTCTCGGATACGGGTACAGGTATTCCTTTGGAAAAACAGAAGCTTGTATTTGAGCGATTCGAAAAACTGAACGAGTACGTACAGGGCACAGGATTGGGACTTTCCATCTGTAAGTTGACCGTAGAGAAGTGGGGAGGAGAGATCTGGGTGGATCCGGGATATACGGATGGGGCAAGATTTGTGTTTACACATCCATTAGACATCGAACAACCAAAGAAATAACTAATAACTATGAAGAGAGTTTCCTTTTTTTTAGGGTGGATATTCCTCCTGATAGTAGCTGTATCAGCTCAGGATAAGATCGTAAAGCTGAAAATAGTAGAGACCAGTGATATACATGGGAACTATTATCCTTATGATTTCATACTCCGCCATGAGGCTGGAGGAAGTTTGGCGCGCATACATGCTTTTGTGCAGAAAGAGCGCGAAGTCTATAAAGATAACCTGCTTCTATTAGATAACGGGGATATTCTGCAAGGCCAGCCTTGTGCCTATTATTACAATTATATTGACACTGTTTCTCCGCATCTGGCAGCTGAAGTGTTGAACTATATGCAGTATAATACCGGCAATATGGGTAATCATGATGTGGAGACCGGACGTGCCGTGTTCGACCGTTGGGCAGACGACTGCAAGTTTCCCATTTTAGGCGCTAATATTATTGATACGGCTACGGGAGAGACTCATTTCAAACCTTATGAAGTATTGGAGCGAGATGGCGTGAAGATCGTAGTGTTGGGTATGATTACTCCTGCTATTCCTGTATGGTTGTCGGAGAACTTATGGAAAGGACTGCGCTTTGATGATATGGAAGAAACGGCTCGCAAATGGATGAAGATTATCCGGGAAAAAGAAAAGCCTGATCTGGTGATCGGTATTTTCCATGCCGGACAGGATGCATTGCTGATGGGCGGTAAGTATCGTGAAAATGCTTCTGTAGAAGTAGCTCGTAACGTTCCCGGATTCGATATCGTCCTGATGGGACACGATCATGCCCGTGAATTGAAGAAGATTAAAAATATAGCCGGAGATTCTGTCTTGATTATGGATCCCGCAAGCAAGGGAATTGTTGTGGCAAACGCAGATGTAACTTTGAAACTTCGAAAAGGAAAAGTCATAGAGAAGCATATTGACGGTGCTTTGACGGATATGAAAGATTATGCTGCAAGTGAGGATTTCATGAAGCATTTTGCTCCCCAGTTTAATGCGGTGCAGGATTTCGTATCCAAGAAAATAGGCAGCTTCACAGAGACCATTTCCACGCGTCCTGCCTATTTCGGTTCTTCTGCCTTTATTGACCTGATTCATTTGTTGCAGCTTGAAATAACCAATGCTGATATATCGCTTGCTGCGCCCCTGTCGTATGATACGGAAATTAACAAGGGGGATGTGTTTGTGAGCGATATGTTCAACTTATATAAGTATGAGAACATGCTCTATACCATGAAACTGTCCGGTAAGGAGGTGAAGGATGCGCTGGAAATGTCATATAACTTGTGGACGAATCAGATGAAATCAGCTGATGACCATCTGTTATTGTTCCGCAAACAGCGTCGTGAAGGTGCAACGGATCGTGCTTCTTTCCAGAATTTTAGTTTTAACTTCGATTCGGCAGCCGGCATCATATATACGGTAGATGTAACAAAACCGAAAGGGGAGAAGATTACTATTATCAGTATGGCTGATGGCACTCCTTTTTCTATGGACAAGATGTATAAAGTAGCACTGAATTCATACCGTGGTAATGGTGGTGGAGAATTGTTGACTAAGGGAGCCGGGATTCCTCAAGATGAATTGAAAGGGCGTATCTTGTTCTCTACAGATAAAGATCTGCGTTATTACTTGATGCAGTATATAGAGAAAAAGGGTGTGATTGAGCCACATGCATTAGGGCAATGGAAATTTATTCCCGAAGAATGGGTAGAGCCTGCCGCCAAAAGGGATTATGAATACTTGTTTGGAAAAGTGGAAAAATAATCGCTATCTTTGCAGTCGCAAATTTTAAAAGGGTGGTAGGAACGTGAACAAAGAGATGAAAAGAATTATAGGAGCTGTATGCTTGTTGGTGCTGTTTGTGGCATATCAGACAAGTATTACAGCTTTTACTCATGTTCACTATGTCAATGGAGTCATCATTACGCACTCCCATCCGTTTCACGGTAAACATACACACTCCAAATCCGAACTTCTCGTTATTGGTCGTTTGTCAACTTTCCAGGCTCCGGAGGTTGATGTATATGAAGATCTGCACCCCATGCGAATACTTCTGGCAGTGCTGGAAGCAGAACAGGTGTCGCCTTTGATAAAAGGAGGGGGAAAACAGACTATTTCTCTTCGTGCTCCGCCGGCGCTCGCGGCGTAAATGATAATTTAGCGGCGAGGGAATGGGTACGCGGACTACGCGGATAAGGCGGAGGAACGCGGACTTTAATCTTTTAGACGCGGATGACACGGATGACGCGGATTTTTAAAGCTGCGCTATACATACCGGCATATCACACCGAAGGAAAAAAGAATCCGCGTCATCCGTGTCATCCGTGTCTGAAAGATTACTTGCACGCCGAAGGAGAACCTTGCTCCAGCGCTACGCTGGTAAATTATCATTTATAAGCTTACTCTCAGAACTTGCTTATGCACCAAGTTCTTTTTTAAGCGTTACTTAATTTTTATCAATACATACATTTTTTGAGCGCAAATTAATGAAAAAACATATACTTGCGCTGGTGCTTACGGTGGTTTGCATCAGCCTCTATGCTGTAAATCCTATAAAGGAAGGCAACATGATTTCCGGTCACGTGATTGTGAAAGGAACAGAAGAAAATATACCTTATGCAACTATATTGATTAAAGAAAACGGCCAGGGAACAGTCTCAAATGAAGAAGGCCAGTTCGAATTTCGCAAGCTTCCTGCCGGAAAATATACGCTTCGTGTATCAGCTGTAGGTTATAAGACACAGGAAAAAGAAGTAACTGTCAGTAAGGATTTTACCGCAGTTGTGCACTTCCCGATGGCGGAGGAAAGCTTCATGACTGATGAAGTGGTTGTATCTGCCAATCGCAATGAAGTGAGCCGGAAGAATGCCCCGGTTGTTGTGAATGTGATGAGTACCAAACTTTTTGAGATGGTGAACTCCACCGACTTGGCAAAGACTCTGAATTACCAGTCCGGCTTGCGTGTAGAGAACAATTGTCAGAATTGCGGTTTTCCCCAGGTGCGTATCAATGGTCTGGAAGGCCCGTATTCTCAGATTCTGATTAATAGTCGTCCGATCATTAGTGCCCTTAGCGGCGTGTATGGACTGGAGCAAATTCCTGTAAATATGATAGAGCGGGTAGAAGTTGTACGTGGTGGTGGCTCTGCCCTGTTCGGAGCGAATGCAGTGGGAGGTACTATCAATATTATCACCAAAGACCCTATCAGTAATTCCTTCCAAGTTTCCAGTATGTTTTCGTGCATGGACGGACAGTCGTGGGAGCAATATATGGGCGGTAATGTCTCCTTGGTTGCTAAAGATAATTCCTATGGTATTGCCTTGTATGAAAGCTATCGCAACCGTAATCCCTATGACCGTGACGATGACGGCTTCTCCGAACTCGGTAAGCTGAACATGAATACCTTTGGTTTCCGTGCTTACTATCGTCCTACACACTTCAGTCGCATCAATTTGGAATATCATACAACCAACGAGTTCCGACGCGGTGGCAATAAGTTTGATTTGCAGCCCCATGAGTCCGACATCACAGAACAGACCAAGCACATCATCAATAGTGGAGGTGCCAGCTACGATCTGTTCTGGCGTGAATATAAGCATAAAATATCTCTTTACGGCTCTGTGCAGCATACAGACAGAAACAGTTACTATGGGGCTCAGCAAGACCTGAATGCTTATGGTAAGACTGATGATCTGACCTGGGTTGCCGGTGGTATGTATGTTGGTAATATGAATAACTGTTTCTTTGCTCCGGCCACTTTTACCGGTGGATTGGAATATCAGAATAACTCCCTGCATGATGTCATGACCGGTTATCACCGTGATATGAAGCAGGATGTACGTATTGCCAGTGCTTTTGTTCAGAATGAATGGAAGATGAGTCAGCTTACCATGTTGGTAGGTGCCCGCCTTGACAAGCATAATCTGATAGACAAACTAATTTTCAGTCCGCGCGTCAATTTCCTCTATAAGCCGACTGAAGATTTTCAGGCTCGTCTGACGTATTCTACCGGTTTCCGTGCACCACAGGCTTATGATGAAGACTTGCATGTGACCGCTGTAGGCGGTGAGGGCGTTCAGATTAAGCTGGCTGACAATCTGCGTGAAGAGCGCTCTAATAGTTACAGCGGTTCTATAGATTGGAGTACATACCTCGGACACTGGCAGGCAAACGTTCTGTTGGAAGGTTTCTACACAGATCTGCGCCATGTATTCGTGTTGGAAGATATCGGTAAAGATGAGAACGGTGACAAGATAAAAGAACGTCGCAATGGTAGTGGAGCACGTGTATACGGTGTCAATCTGGATGCAAAGCTGGCTCATGGCAAAGAAGCGCAGTTCCAGTTAGGTTTCACGGCACAGCGTAGCCGCTATACGAAAGCTGAAGTTTGGACCGAAGTAGATGATGAAGAGTTGACCACCAAGCGTATGATGCGTACACCGGATTACTACGGTTATTTTACTTTCTCTTCTGCGCCGTTGAAGAACTTTGATTTCTCTTTGTCGGGTATCTACACCGGTAAGATGATCGTTCCTCACTATGCACCGGTAGATGCTCCTGAAGGAGCTTTCTGTAATATCGAGAAAGACCGTATGGAGAATACTCCCGATTTCTTCGATCTCAATCTGAAGTTGAATTACACTTTTATTTTGCATGACCATATCAAGTTGCAACTCAATGCCGGTGTACAAAATATCTTTAATAGTTTCCAAAAAGACCTGGATAAAGGGGAGTTCCGCGACTCCGGTTACTTTTACGGACCTACACAGCCGAGAACGTTTTTTATCGGTTTTAAGATTATGAATTAGATTAAGGTCTAAATTTAATATTGCGGGGGCTTCCGAAATTATTGCAAGGGCTTATGAATTTATTGTAAGAGCATAATTTCAGAAGCCCTTTCTTATACAAATGTTCCTTTTTTCTTTTTTTTAGGAGATTTCGGACGGTTTTCAGCGAAATATTGCTTATGTTTGCCGCGTAATTAAGAAAGGGAGATGAAAAATATAAAGAACGTAGACATAGCAACTATTCGCCGTTTTCCGGCAATGGATTTTATCGGGAATGATTTTGCCATATTCGACAATATAGGAGATATTCCCTTGTTTGGTTACCCTACGCGTCTGAATGCGTCTTGCCTGACACTTTGCCTGAAAGGGCATTGCCGGATACGCATCAATCTGAAAGAGCATGAACTAACCGCAGGTGTCCTGGTGGTCACGCTGCCCGAGCAGATATTGCAGCAAGTGGAGCGCTCGGATGATTTTACCGGAGTTTTCATTGTAGTATCCGGACAGTTCATTGATGATGTACTTCCTACGGTGCAGCAGTTGTTCCCTTTGTTTTTCATGATTAAGGAACAGCCCTGTGTACACCTTAAACCGGAAGAGATGGATGCCATTCAGGAATATTATTCTTTCCTTCAGAAGAAAGTAAAACTGAAGGACAACCCTTTCCGTAAAGAGATTACACAAGGATTGATTCTTTCTTTGTTTTATGAGATATATAGTATCTATCAGGGCAATGAGCCTGCGGTCAGAAAAACGAAAACTCGGAAAGAAGATCTCTTTGAACGTTTTATTCGTTCGATTTCCGAATCATATAAGGTAGAACGAAGTGTGGCTTATTATGCCGACAAGATGTTCCTCACAGCCAAGCATCTTTCTACAGCTGTAAAAGAAGTGAGCGGAAAGACAGCCGGTGAATGGATTGACAGTCTTGTTATTCTGGAAGCCAAAGCTCTGTTGAAATCTTCTGAAATGAGTATTCAGGAGATCTCGGACGAGCTTCATTTTGCCAATCAGTCTTTCTTTGGCAAATACTTCAAGCATCATACAGGTATGTCTCCGAAAGAATATCGTAAGCAATAGTACACAGTGTCGGAATATTCTTTATTTTTGCAGCTATCAAATACTCTCAAAAATAAGAAAGCATGGAAAAAAGAGAAATTGATCTTACTGTATCCTGCTATGGAAAAGTAAAGGATGTGAAGTATGATGTTGTCATACTCCCCTGGGGCGCTACGGAACCCCATAATCTGCATCTTCCGTATCTTACTGATTGTATTCTGCCCCATGATATAGCCGTAGATGCCGCTGCTTTGGCACTGGAGTATTCAGGTGTGCGCTGTATGGTGATGCCTCCCGTACCTTTTGGTGCTCATAATCCCGGACAGCGTGAACTTCCTTTCTGCATACACACCCGCTACTCTACCCAGCAGGCCATTCTGGAAGATATTGTAGCTTCCCTGCATGCTCAGGGGATGCGTAAATTGATTATTATCAGCGGGCATGGAGGCAATAACTTCAAAGGCATGATACGTGACCTTGCTTTTGTCTATCCGGATTTCCTGATTATAGCCACTGACTGGTTCAGTATTGTTTCTCCCAAAGGCTACTTTGAAGCTGAAATAGACGATCACGCCGGTGAATCGGAAACTTCTGTGATGATGCATTACCATCCGGAATTAGTGAATCTGGATGAAGCAGGCGATGGAGAATCCAAGCCGTTTGCCATTCCTTCGCTGAACGAGAAGGTGGGCTGGGCACCTCGTCATTGGGATAAAGCTACGATAGATAGTGGGGTAGGGAATCCCAGAAAAGCTTCAGCAGAAAAAGGAGCACATTATGTAAAACCAGTAATAGAAAAACTCGCCCAACTCTTTACGGAAGTTGGGCAAGGTGAGCTCTACTAAGCAAAAAGAAAAGCTTACTTATCTACTGACATTAGCCATTTGCCATCTCTTTTTACCATTGATTGTGTACCATCCTGCGTTTCTCCGTTTCCGTAGGTTTGCTTAATCTTTACTGTTGCGGTGTTTCCATCTTCCGATATTTCTTCTGATATGATCTCTATACTTTTCAGTCCGTCCTTTTTTTCATATTCTTTGGAAACTTTCTCTTTCAGCATGGACACAAGCCCGTCCTTTTGCTCTTTCATTTTCTCCGCACCTACGCTCTCATCGAATGCAAGTCCGTCTACAAATTTCTCATAGTCACCTTTGATGAGATAATTACCATACTTTTTCATAGCATCTCCCGGGCCACTTGAAGAGCAAGCTGTCATTAAAAACATAGTCATAACCATCAGACTAAAATAAAATACCTTTTTCATACGCTTTTTTTTAAAGTGATTAATGTGTATTTAAAAATAGTATATCAAACAGAGACGCTTGCTCTGCGCAATATCGTTGGGCAGGAGATAATCTCCTCTGAATCCGGGAATATTTACGTGGCTGACACGCCCTTCGGGTAAATCTATTCCCTCTTTTCTGTATACAAAGTCTATCAACTCCGTGCAATACATCTTGGTGGTGTCTGCCAAATCATAATCATGATCGAATAACACATGGCTCTCATAAAGATGTTCCGCGTGAGTTGCTGCCCGGTATCTGGCTACCGAATCTCCTGATACACGCATGATAGCTCCGTTAACAGCTTTTCTTTTCTCAAAAAACACTTCTACGGTTTCCATTTTTACACGATCAGGGTCGTCCTTAAAATCCGGTTCACCAGGCACGGCATGTATCACATACCATTGTCCGGCTTTCTTTTTCAGGATGCCGGTATGCGAATAAGCACCTTCCCGGTCTGCAGCCAACACTACTCTACTGGTAATCCCTGTTCCTCTTCTGAAAGCGATATCCCCATCCCGGAATAGTTCTTGTGGTAGCTCTACCGGAGGTGTCTCTTTATCTGAACTTCCCTGGCATCCGACCAGTACAAGGGTAAGAAACAATATTGTTTTCAGTAGTGATACGTGTGTCTTCATTTCCATCCGTACAAATATATAAATTAATTTGCATCATTACATGTTTTTTAAATGATTTTTGTAGTGTAAACGAAAAAAGAGGCAACAACCTTATTCAGTTGTTACCTCTTTTTTAATTTATACCCTAAAAACTAATCTCTTTTACCTATAAAAACTAATTCTATTTCTTTTCTGATGGCGCAAAGGTAGAGAGTTTCAGGGAAAAATGATTTGATATAAATCAAAAACTGAATATTCTTATCGTATTTCTTACAATATCCCCGAACGTACACGGCTGAGAGTTTCGGGTGTCATTAGCAAATAAGATGCGATATGTGACAATGGCGCCCGCTTGATAACTTCCGGATGGGTGTGCATCAGCATATTGTAGCGTTCACGGGCTGTCTCGAAACGCCATGAATCGGCTTTCACCTGGGATACGATGAGTGAGTATTCCAATATCTTGCGATAGAACATATTTATTTCCCAGGAGATTTCGGTCAATCTCATGAATTTGTCGTAGGGGAGAAGGTAGACTGTACAAGGCTCCAGGGCCTCTGCCATCAGGCGGGTAGGTTCTTGTTTCAGAGTGCTTTCGATGCAGATGATGACACAACCCTCGTAGGAAAAGTGTTCGGTGACGTCCTTACCGTTTTTATAATAGAATTGACGCATCATGCCTTTTCCGACAAATACCATGTGGTGGCAGACTTGTCCCTCCTTGAATAAGAGTTCACCCTTTTCCAGCTCTTTGCGGATCAGAATATCTTCTATCAGTTTTCTACCTTCAGGTGCCATGCCCGGATAACGAGAGTTCACAGTGGCATCAACTGTTTCTTTTAATAGTGTATCCATAATTGTTCGCTGGTTTCTGTAACTGTTTCCGGGGACAAAGGTATAAAAGATTTGATTTATATCAAATCTTATTAAGTGATTAGTGGTTAGTGATAAGTGATTAGCATTGTTCAGGCTACTAATCACTTAACAAACCCTTTTGTCGTCCATTTCATACTGTACCAGCGTTTTACGAAGATGGCTCCACGGATGTTCTCGTCCAGCAAGAAAGCGACCCACATACCGCAGATTCCCCACTCCAGAGGGATACCGATGATGTAGCCCAAGCCGACGGCAACGCTCCACTGAACAACCAGACCGACATAGAAGGGGTAGGTGACATCCCCGGCGGCACGCAAGGCATTTGTTGCGAAAATATTGATGGGACGTCCGATTTCAAGAATGACGTCGATGATGAGGATGGTGGTTCCGAGCCGGATGATTTCTTCATTGGTGGTAAGCCAATGGAAGATCGTGTTTCCGAATATAGCAAGGATGGTGGAGAGTATAACGGTGATCATGACGGATTTCTTCATAACATATTTACCCATGAGGAAAGCGGCATGAGGTTTCTTTTCTCCGATGAGATGCCCGATGCAAATGGCACCACCCTGCGCCATGGAGATGCTGAACAGATAGGCAAACATGATGATATTGACACAATAGGTGCGTGTGGCAAGAGCTTCGACTCCCAGCATATTGATGAAGAAGGTAATCACTACTTGCGAAGAACTGTAGGAAAGTTGTTCGCCGGCGGAGGGAAGGCCGATTTTCATCAGGTTCTTTAGCTCTATCCATGGGAACGGGCGGAAATAGGCAACGGGGAAGCGATGGATATGTTTGCGAAACAGGATAATGAATAAAAGTATCATAGATACACCCCGGCTGAAAGCAGTAGAGATGGCAGCTCCTTCTACGCCGAGCTCGGGAAAACCAAAGCGACCGAAGATGAGTGAGTAATTACCTACTATATTTAGGATATTGACAACAACGGTTACTAACATTGGATAAATGGCTTTGTTGGCACTGCGCAGGGAGGCGGAAAGCGTTAATGAAATGGCTTGGAAGAAGGCAAACGCGCCTACAATACGCATATAATCCATGCCGTCAGTCATCAGTTCGGAAGTCAGTCCCATCAGGCGCAGGATAGGTCCGGCACCAAAGAAAAGGAGCAGGCTGACGGATACGCCTACCACTATGTTCACAAGGATTGAAACACCGACCACTTGCACTACTTTCTTTTGCAGGCGGGCACCGAGATATTGGGAGCAAAGGACGGAAGTTCCGAGATTGATGACCTCGAATACGAGAAAAGTGAGCATGATAATCTGGTTGACCACCCCTACAGCCGCAACACTACTATCGGAGTGGCGACTCAGCATAATAGTATCTACAGCACCCAGCATCATAATGAGCAGAGTTTCTATAAAAATAGGGGCGGCAAGTTTGGCAAGCCTCTTTTTTAAACTTTCCTGATGTATCATTTCGTATGTGTTTGAGACACGGTGATGAAAAATCGCGCAAAGGTACGCAAAGGGAAGGATAGGGGAATTGATATGAGTCAATTTTCAGGGGCACCGCATCAAAATTAATTCGTTTCGGTATAGTAATGAGTTTTCACCACAGAGTAACACAGAGTTTCACGGAGTTCTATTCTTTTGATTTCAAATTGATTAAATTCTGTGAAACTCTGTGTTACTCTGTGGTGAATTAATTCATAACCGAAAAGAAAAGAAATAAATGGATCTTTCAATTTGAACACAAATTCTTTCACTCTTTCATCTTTTTTTTTCTATGCTTTGCTTTTGACTTTTAACAGATTACATCTTTTATTGAAAAAAGTCAGAAAAAAATATGATGGAAAGATTTGCATAGTCCAAAAGTTTCCCATACATTTGCACCGCATTTGAGAAACAATGCAGGTTTAAGGAAGTGTGGGTGAGTGGCTGAAACCACCAGTTTGCTAAACTGACGTACGGGTAACTGTACCGGGGGTTCGAATCCCCCCGCTTCCGCAAACAGCCGGTGGATTCGTCTAACGGTTAGGACACATGCCTCTCACGCATGTAATACGAGTTCGATTCTCGTATCCACTACGGTAAAAAAAGCATAATGCACTCTTAGCTCAGCTGGTAGAGCAATTGACTCTTAATCAATGGGTCCAGGGTTCGAGTCCCTGAGGGTGTACAAGGTATAAGGCGGTTATCAAATAATGATGACCGCTTTTTTTATGCAATTAATTCTCATTCTCCGGGAATACTTCCTATCTTTGCACTCCGAAATCAATTAAAAGCGTAAACACATTGGATTGGTTATACAGTTTATTCGTTGAACATTCCGCTCTACAGGCGGTTGTGGTACTCTCGTTGATCTCCGCTATCGGCTTGGGACTGGGAAAAATACACATCTGCGGCATATCGTTAGGCGTGACGTTTGTGTTTTTTGCAGGTATCATTGCCGGACATTTCGGGTTGTCTATCGACCCGAAAATGCTGAACTATGCGGAGAGTTTCGGGTTGGTAATCTTTGTGTATGCGTTGGGCTTACAGGTCGGCCCCGGTTTCTTCAGTTCGTTCCGTACGGGCGGCGTACAACTGAATATGCTGGCTGTGGGGGTAGTGCTGATTGGTACGGTGATGACACTCTTAGGAAGTTACGGACTGGGAATATCGCTGCCGGATATGGTGGGAATTCTTTGTGGTGCTACTACTAACACACCTGCGTTGGGTGCTGCACAGCAAACTCTGAAACAGATGGGTATCGAAGCAAATACGCCGGCTTTGGGATGTGCGGTGGCATATCCGTTGGGCGTAGTGGGAGTAATTCTTGGTATTCTGATGATACGCAAGGCACTGGTTCGTAAGGAAGACTTGGAGATCAAAGAGAAAGACGATGCGAACAAACCGTATATCGTTGCATTTCAGGTCCACAATCCGGCAATCTTTAATATGAGTGTGAAGGATATAGCTCAATTGAGTTATCCTAAATTCGTCATATCCCGTTTGTGGCGGGATGGGAATGTGAGCATTCCCACTTCTGAGAAAGTGATAAAAGAAGGCGACCGCCTGCTGGTCATCACCTCGGAAAAGAATGTGCCTGCACTAACCGTACTGTTTGGTGAGCAGGAAAATACGGACTGGAACAAGGAAGACATTGATTGGAATGCCATCGACAGCCAGCTGATTTCACAGCGCATTGTGGTGACACGTCCGGAACTGAACGGAAAGAAATTGGGTTCGCTTCATCTGCGCAATCATTATGGAATCAATATCAGCCGTGTATATCGTAGCGGAGTATTGCTGCTGGCTACGGCAGAGCTTACCTTGCAATTGGGCGACCGGTTGACGGTAGTAGGTGAGGCCGCTGCTATACAGAATGTGGAAAGAGTACTGGGAAATGCAGTGAAGAGCCTGAAAGAACCTAATCTCGTGGCTGTATTTGTTGGTATTATCCTGGGACTTGCCCTGGGTGCTATCCCTATTGCTATTCCGGGTGTAAGCACTCCGGTGAAGCTGGGATTGGCAGGCGGACCGATTATCGTAGGTATCCTTATCGGTACTTTCGGCCCCAGAATGCACATGGTTACGTATACTACACGCAGTGCGAACCTGATGCTTCGTGCACTGGGTTTGTCGCTTTATCTGGCTTGTCTGGGCCTGGACGCGGGCGCTCATTTCTTCGATACAGTCTTTCGTCCCGAAGGATTGCTGTGGATAGCTGTGGGCTGTGCGCTGACGGTAGTTCCTGTATTGATTATGGGAGTTATTGCTTTTCGTTGGATGAAGGTGGACTTCGGTTCGGTAGCCGGTATGTTGTGTGGAAGTATGGCGAATCCGATGGCATTGAATTATGTGAATGATACCATTCCTGGTGATAATCCTTCAGTTTCTTATGCTACGGTTTATCCTTTGTGCATGTTCCTGCGTGTGATTATCGCACAAGTGCTGTTGATGTTCTTTTTAAGTTGATAGTGAAGAGTTGGGAATGTAGAGTTGAGGATTGGGAACGTAGAGTTGAGGATTGGAAACGTAGAGTTGAGGTTTGGAATGAAGACACAAGCCATATATAATTTGTAAATTGTAATTTGTAATTAGATATCATGAGTAATATTACCCCTGAAAGCATCATGAGCGACTTGCGTTATTTGCAGTTGCTGTCACGCAGTTTCCCTACAATTGCGGATGCCAGTACAGAAATAATCAATTTGGAAGCTATACTGAACCTCCCGAAGGGGACAGAACACTTCCTGACCGATATTCATGGTGAATATGAAGCCTTTCAGCATGTGTTGAAGAACGCTTCGGGAGCCGTGAAGCGAAAAGTGAATGAAATCTTCGGGCATACCCTGCGTGAAAGTGAGAAGAAAGAGATATGTACGCTGATTTACTATCCCGAAGAGAAGTTGCAACTGATTAAAGAACAGGAGGCTGACCTGGACGACTGGTATCTGATAACATTGAACCAGCTGGTGAAAGTTTGCCAAAATGTATCTTCCAAATATACACGCTCAAAGGTACGCAAGGCACTTCCGGCAGAATTTTCGTATATCATTCAGGAATTGCTGCATGAGTCGAGTGTAGAGCCTAATAAACATGCCTATATCAATGTGATTATCAGCACTATCATCTCTACCAAGCGTTCAGATGATTTCATCATCGCGATGTGTAATCTTATCCAGCGGCTGACGATTGATTCCCTGCACATCGTAGGAGATATCTACGACCGTGGTCCGGGAGCGCATATCATTATGGATACACTCTGCGATTATCATAACTTTGATATCCAGTGGGGAAACCATGACATTCTTTGGATGGGAGCAGCGTCGGGTAATGACGCCTGTATTGCCAATGTGATCCGTATGTCGATGCGTTACGCTAATCTGGCGACATTGGAAGACGGGTATGGCATTAACTTGCTGCCGCTTGCCACGTTTGCCATGGATACCTATGCGGATGATCCCTGTACAATCTTTGCACCGAAGATGAACTTCGCAGATGGTAACTATAACGAGAAGACTTTGCGGTTGATTACCCAGATGCATAAAGCCATTACGGTGATACAGTTCAAACTGGAAGCGGAGATTATAGATCGTCGTCCTGAGTTTGGCATGCAGAACCGAAAGTTGCTGGAAAAGATTGATTTCGAGAAAGGCGTTTTTGTGTACGAAGGAAAGGAATATCCGCTTCGCGATACCAACTTCCCGACGATTGATCCGGCTGATCCGTATCGCCTGTCAGATGAGGAACGGGAGTTGATTGATAAGATTCATGCTTCGTTCATGAACAGTGAAAAGCTGAAGAAGCACATGCGCTGCTTATTTACGTATGGTGGTATGTATCTGATTTGTAATAGTAACCTGTTGTATCATGCTTCGATGCCTCTGAATGAAGATGGCAGTTTCAAGCGTGTCCGCATCGGAAAGAAAGAATATTGGGGTAAGAAATTATTGTGTAAAACGGATCAGCTGATACGTACAGCTTATTTTGATGAAGACGGTACGGAGGAGAAGAGTTTTGCGCTGGATTATGTGTGGTATATGTGGTGTGGCCCAAATGCTCCATCGTTTGACAAGGATAAGATGGCAACGTTTGAACGCTATTTCATCGGAGATAAAGAACTGTCTAAGGAGACCAAAGGATATTATTATACTTTGCGTAACCGTGCGGATATTTGCGAGCGTATTCTTGCGGAATTTGAGGTTACAGGTCCTCATTCACACATCATTAACGGGCATGTGCCTGTGAAGATTATCAAAGGTGAGAAGCCGATAAAAGCAGACGGTAAACTGCTGGTGATTGACGGTGGATTCTCTAAAGCATATCAGCCGGAAACCGGAATTGCCGGATATACGCTGGTATATCATTCACATGGCTTACAGCTAGTGCAGCACGAACCGTTCCAAAGCCGTCAGAAGGCGATAGAGGAGGGACAGGATATCAAATCCAATACTTTCGTCGTCGAGTTCAATTCACAACGCATGATGGTGAAAGATACCGATAAGGGAAAAGTACTGGTAACGCAGATACAGGACCTGAAGAAGTTGCTGGTAGCGTATAGGACGGGATTTATAAAGGAAAAGAACTGAATACTGAGTATTAGGTATTGACTGTTACACATAATGTATTGACAAATGTTTAAGACCTAATAACGTAAATGACTCATTATTTCGGGTTATGAATGAATTCACCACAGATTACACAGATTGACACAGATTCTATTTTACTGATTATTAGATTAATAAATCTGTGTGAATCTGTGTAATCTGTGGTGAGTCTTATTCATTACTATACCGTTATACGCCAATTCTTATATCGAATTTACGTTAATACTTAGTATTTAAACAGCACCACTCCTCCTTCCAGGATCACTCCTTTATCGTAAGTAACTCCCTTGTTGTAGTAGCGGCTGCCGCCGTAACCACCGGTGACAAATATACCGAGGCGGTCTGTTAAGCGATATTCCAGATTGACGCGTGCCTGGAGGGCATAGAGGCGTGCAGGGAAACCGTAATCTTTATTCTTGAAGTTTTCGATGTGCTGGAAGCCCAGGTCACCGCTGATGAACAACTGCTTGTACAAAGGTAATTCGAGACCGGCACGATAGAAGAGGGAGGCGGAAAACTTATCGCTGAAATCCAGATAGTGTGTACCACCGCCTAAGATGGTATAGAACAACTTGTTCTTGAAACGGGCACCTACATTCAGCTTTGTAGTGTTTCCTCCGAAAAGCATTAGCTGTACTTTCGTATCCGGATTGGCATTTACCAGACCTAACTGGAAGCCATCGAAGTTCTCCTTATAGTAATTGAATAATCCAATTTGCAATCCTTTTCCGCTTTTTGCCATGTTCATGGGGGCAAGTTGTGCACCGGTAAAACTTCCGCCTACCACGTTACCGAGTCCGGATATTTGCATACCGTGCATGTCTTCTCCTGTGATGTTACCCAAGCCGCTGATTTGTATGCCTCGCAGACTTTGGCCTACAATATTCAGAAGCCCGGAAGTGGTGATGCCATTGAAGCTCTCACCTGCAATATTGGCTAATCCTGCCAGGTGCACACCCGAAGAGTTTTCACCGCTAATGTTCAGCAGACCACCTATGATAACACCACTGGTGTTGTCTCCTGTTATATTGGTGAGCCCCGAGAAAATGACACCTTGTGCATGATTTCCCGTGATACCGACTAAACCGGATATGGATACGCCACTGAGATTATTCCCATTCACGTTACTGATACCGGCAATCTGGACGCCTCGCATACTGCCTCCTACTAAGTTGGCAAGTCCTGTGATTTGTACACCGTTCATGTCACGCAACACCACTCCACCCAGTAGATTGATACCCACGCCGTTCAGGCGGTTCATGGAGGAAAAAAGACCGAGGTTGAGGCAGGTACTGCCGACAGTATCAGTCTGCTGTGTAGACATGTTCTTCCACAAGGATAGGTTGATGCCGACAGGCTCTCTGTCTTTCTTTGTTGTTGACGGACTGTCAGTGGTCTGTGCAGGGAGTGTACCCGCAACCATCAGTAATGCAATAATGGATGGAAATAATCGTCTCATTGGTTTCAATCTTTAATTTCGTCCGGCCAAGGGGCTAATTTGCCGGTGGCACGAAGCGTAGGACGCTGTGCATCTACCGACCGGAGATAGTTACTTAATTTCTGTGCTAATTTCTTTACGATACGCGGATTCTTTATAGCCACGTCGTTTTTCTCGCTGATATCTTCCGGAATATTAAACAGTTCACGTTTACCGTCCGCAAAGTAATATACAAGTTTCCAGTCACCGGAGCGGATGGAGCAGGTAGCCCCAATACCTGGGCCCGAAGGTCCCCAACTATGGGGATAGTGCCAATAGATATCACGATCTTTGACTTTACCCTTTCCTGTCAACAACGGCATAAAACTGATACCATCCCGTTTTTGCACAGTAGTGTACTTCTGGACGCCTGCTATCTCAAGAATAGTCGGGTAGAAATCTTCAATCATCAGATAATCTCCACATTTCGTGTCCGGAGCTACTACACCGGGCCAGCTCACGATCATCGGTTCGCGTACACCGCCCTCGTAAGCGGAACCTTTTCCGCTGTTAAGCGGGTAATTCTGTGTATGCAGTTCTCCGGCACGGGTATGTGCAGCCAGTCCGCCATTATCGGACATGAAGAGAATGACTGTATTTTCTGTCAGATGGTTGCGTTCCAGATAATCCATCAGATCTCCCAGACTTTTATCCATCCCTTCAATGAGGGTGGCATAGGCGGCCTCTACGGGTGGAAGTCCTTTATCCAGATATTTCTGATAGAAGCGATAGTCCGGTTGTATAGGCGTATGAATGGCATAATGAGCCATATATAAGAAGAATGGTTCATCTTTCTGTTGTGCGCTATCCAAAGCCTTCATCGCTTCCAGTGTAAGTGCTTCGCTGAGGAAGGTGTCCGTGCCATGATATTTTTCCAATCCCGGAACTGCTGCCAACGGACTTTTCCCGTCCGGCTTATTACCGAAATTATTCTTGCCGTAGTAACTGGCCGGTGAACCGGCAGCGTGTCCGGCTATGTTTACTTCAAAGCCCATCGTCAGCGGATCAGCTCCGGGAGTATCATTGGCTCCAAAGTGGGCTTTACCGCAATGAATGGTCTGATATCCGTTCTCTTTAAGCACTTGTGCAAGCGTAGTGACTTGTGTAGTGCGTTCGATTCCTGGTTCCTGACAAATACCATTCACATTCCATTCCGGATAGATCATCACAGAGTCCGGTTGTTCATGCGTTGTATTTTTGCGTAATGTCCAACTTGTCACACGATGCCGCGCGGCATTCATCCCTGTAAAAAGACTGACCCGGGTGGGGGAGCTGATACTACAAGCGTATGCTTGTGTGAACATCTTCCCTTGTGCCGCCAGGCGTTCCATATTCGGCGTGTGGTAAGTGTCGTTGTAATGCGTTCGTTGAGTCCAGAAAGGCAGCGAAGTATCCTGCCATCCCATGTCGTCAACCAAAAACAGAACTATGTTCGGACGTTGCTTTTCTTTCGGCGCTCCCTTTGCCGGAGATGCCGCAATCGCTTCTCCTGCCATACCACACATGGGCAATATGGCAGCAGATAGTAATAATTCGTTTTTCATTTGAGATGATACTTTATAAAGGTTAGTTTCTTTTTCTTATCCCTTCGCCTCTTGGTATAAGAACCGTTTGATGGAACGTTTGGGCGTTTTCTCAAATTCTTCGGGATAGATTTTCATTTTGAATATCTGGCTGTATGCCGGAAGCTCTGCGTTTAACGCAACGCGGTTTTCTTCCATGACACGTTCGATGTCCGTAGTGGTCAGACCATGCGCAAAAGCATCGTCAAAGTCAGGATATACCAGTCCGACAAGCTTTTCATTTTGCTGTACGATGATGCTTTCGGCAACATACGGCAGGTTGTTCAGCTTGTCTTCTATTTCTTCGGGATAGATATTCTGTCCGCTGGCACCGAGCAACATGTTCTTGCTGCGTCCCTTGATGGTTACATTGCCCTCGGCATCCATCAGCGCAAGGTCACCGGTGTGCAACCAACCGTCTGCATCAATAGCCTCACGGGTGGCTTCTTCATTTTTATAGTATCCCAGCATGACGTTAGGTCCGCGGCATACGATTTCTCCCGCTATGTTTTCCGGATCAGGAGAAAGGATTTTCACTTCCATACGGGGAACGGCCTTACCGCAGGAACCCGGTTTGAAGCGTGACCAGTCTTCGTAACAGATGATCGGCCCGCATTCTGTCATTCCGTAACCTACCGTGTAGGGGAATTCTATCATGCGAAGGAACTGTTCTACTTCCTGGTTGAAAGCGGCACCCCCTACAATAACTTCCGCAAAACGTCCACCGAAGGCACTGACTACTCCTTCGCGTACGGTTGTCTTGATCTTGTCGTTGATGATGGGGACTTTAAGCAATAGTTTCATGGTTGGTGTTTCCAGTTTCGGAAGCACGTTCTTCTTGATAATCTTTTCTATAATAAGCGGTACGGCTACCACCAAGTGCGGCTTCACTTCCGAGAATGCCTGGAAGATAATCTTTGGACTTGGCATACGGGTGAGGAAGTATATCTGACATCCTGCGGAGAACTCGTACAGGAATTCGAATGCCAGGCCATACATGTGCGCCATCGGTAGCATGGAGATAATCTTATCCCCGGCCTTCAGTGGCAATACCTCAAATGCAAATGCTGTATTCGACCACAGACTGCGATAGGGTAGCATTACGCCTTTGGAATAACTCGTCGTACCGGAAGTATAGTTGATTACTGCCAGTTCTTCAGGCTGGTCCTTGTGATATTCGATGTGTTCCTTGCGGAAATTCTTGGGGTATTTCTTGCCGAACAACTCATTCAGGTGTTCGCGGGCATAATCCAACTTTTCCGTACGGGATATCAGGATAGAGAAATCCGTCATCAGGATGATGCCTTCCAGAATGGTCATGGCGGCTTCATTCAGATTTTCCCATACCTGGTCGCCCACAAACAGTAATTTGGCTTCGGAATGGTTTACGATGTTATGTATATTATCCGCTTTAAATTCGTGCAGGATAGGAACTGCAACGGCTCCGTAGGTCAGTGTAGCGAGGAAAGTAACTCCCCAGTGTGAACTGTTACGTCCGCAGATGGCAATTTTATCTCCTTTCTTGATTCCGCTTGCTTCGAAGATTAAGTGTACTTTCTCTATTTTGCGGGCTACGTCTTTGTATTGCAGGGTAGCCCCATTATAATCGGTCAGGGCATCCAGGTCCCAATTCTGTTTAATGCTGTTCTCAATATAGGCGATAAAACTTTGTTCCATGATATTATATATTGCACATTTAGTTGAAATTTGTGCAAATATAAGGCTTTATAGAAAGAATGCAAATTTTTAACTGAAAAAAGCGGAGGGGATGTACAATTTAGCTTGACGGATGAATCTCACCACAGAGTAACACAGAGTTCCACAGAGTTTTATTTTCCTTGAGTTCAAATTAATAAAACTCTGTGTTACTCTGTGGTGAATTTAATGCATTACCGCCCTAAGTACCAGTTGTACATGCGTTGTACGCCTTCTTCAATCTCCACTTTGTGGTGCCAGCCCAGAGCGTGCAGTTTCGAGGGGTCAGTCAGTTTGCGCATGGTTCCGTCCGGTTTGGTGCTGTCGAAAGTCAGCTGACCTTGGTAACCTACGGTGGAAACTATCAGTTCGGCCAGTTCGCGGATAGAGATTTCCTTGCCTGTACCTATATTAATATGGCAGTTACGAATATCTTTATCACCTTGTTTGTAGGTGTCTTTGAAGTCTACATGCTCCATGACGAAGACGCTGGCATCTGCCATTTCTTCGCTCCAGAGGAATTCGCGAAGAGGTGTGCCTGTACCCCATAATTTCACTTCACTGTTGCTGATACCGTATTTGGCAAGGATGGCAAGAATATCTTCCTTACTGCTGTTGCCGTCGATACCTTCTACCGGACGCTGGTTCAGATCTTTGCATATTGCATCCCAGTCGCCTTGCTTCAGGCAATGAGCCAGATGTATCTTGCGAATCATGGCAGGGAGCACATGGCTGCGTTCCAGATCGAAGTTGTCATTCGGACCATAGAGGTTGGTAGGCATTACGGCGATGTAATTCGTGCCATATTGCAGGTTGAAACTCTCGCACATTTTCAGTCCGGCAATCTTGGCGATGGCGTACGGTTCGTTGGTATATTCCAGCGGAGAGGTGAGGAGCACTTCTTCTTTCATGGGTTGTTCGGCATCACGCGGATAGATGCAGGTGCTTCCCAGGAAGAGGAGTTTCTTCACATTGTGGCGAAAACTTTCACCGATGACGTTTTGCTGTATTTGCAGGTTTTTGTAGATGAAGTCGGCACGGTAAATGCTGTTTGCCATGATGCCGCCAACGAAAGCAGCGGCAAGGAATACATATTCCGGTTGTTCTTCATCAAAGAATTTACGTACGGAAACGGCATCCAGCAAATCGAGTTCTTTGTGGGTTTTGCCAATGAGATTGGTATATCCTTTATCTTGCAGGTTTTTCCAGATGGCGGAGCCTACCAGACCACGGTGTCCGGCTACGTAGATTTTGGCGTTCTTGTCTAACATTATAGTTCTGATTTTTATATATTATTTTTCAAGTGATCTCAGATATAGCTTTTTCACAAACTTCATATCGTGTGCTGCCATGATTTTCACCAATTCTTCAAAACTGGTTTGTCTCGGGTTCCAGCCTAAAAGAGTTTTGGCCTTTGTCGGATTACCTAACAGCTGTTCCACTTCGGCAGGGCGGAAATATTTAGGATCTATTTCTACAAGCGTTTTTCCAGTTTGCACATCGATACCTTTTTCTTCTACGCCTTCACCTTCCCAGCGCAGTTCGATGCCTACTTCCTTGAAGGCAAGGGTGGCAAACTCGCGGACGGTATGCATTTCGCCTGTGGCTATCACGAAGTCTTCCGGTGTATCGTGTTGAAGAATCAGCCACATACATTCTACATAATCTTTCGCATATCCCCAGTCGCGACGTGCATCCAGATTACCCAGATACAGTTTGTCTTGGAAACCTTGGGCTATGCGGGCGGCGGCCAGCGTAATCTTGCGGGTTACGAATGTTTCTCCTCTGCGTTCGCTTTCGTGATTGAAAAGGATACCGTTTACGGCAAACATACCATAACTTTCGCGGTAGTTCTTTGTAATCCAGAAGCCGTATTGTTTGGCTACTCCGTATGGGCTGCGGGGATAGAAAGGAGTTGTTTCCGATTGGGGGACTTCCTGTACTTTACCGTAAAGTTCCGAAGTGGAGGCTTGGTAAATCTTTGTCTTTTTCTCCATGCCGAGGATGCGGACAGCTTCCAGCATACGCAGCGTGCCGATGGCATCTGCCTCTGCGGTGTATTCCGGTACGTCGAAAGATACTTTTACATGGCTTTGTGCAGCGAGGTTATATATTTCGTCCGGCTGTACCTGTTGGATGATGCGGATCAGCGAGCTGCTGTCTGTCATGTCACCGTAATGCAGGTTAATGGTGCGCTTTTGCTTCATGTCGCGTACCCATTCGTCGAAGTACAGATGTTCGATGCGCCCTGTATTGAATGAAGAAGAACGGCGGAGAATACCGTGTACTTCATATCCTTTCTGTAATAAGAATTCGGCGAGAAACGAACCGTCCTGACCTGTTATTCCGGAGATTAAAGCTGTTTTCATATTGTAGGCTTCTTTATTGATTATTTTTTGCGGGGGCAAAATTCGTTATTTTTTACGAGAATACAAAACTTATTGGCTTGTCACTTATATATCTTATCTACTATCAGTGCAATAGCCCCATCTCCCGTTACATTGCAGGCAGTACCGAAGCTATCCATTGCAATGTAGAGTGCGATCATCAGTGCCTGTGCCGATTCATCGAAACCGAGCATGGATTGCAGGATACCCAGGGATGCCATGATGGCACCACCGGGAACTCCCGGAGCGGCTACCATCGTGATTCCCAGCATGAAAATGAAACCGGCAAACAAGGGGAAATCAAAAGGCATACCTTGCATCATCATCAGAGCAAGAGCACATGCTACAATCTTCAGCGTGCTACCGGATAAATGTATCGTGGCGCAAAGAGGGATAACAAACCCCGCAATATCAGAGGATACGCCGTTCTTCTTTGTCTGTTCCAGGGTAACAGGGATAGTGGCGGCAGAAGACTGTGTACCTAAAGCCGTGAAATAGGCGGGCAGCATCTTTCCTAACAATTTAAAAGGATTCCGGCGGACAAACAGCGCAGCGATACAATATTGAAATACCAGCAGGAAGATGTGCAGCAGGAAGATTACGCCGATAATCTTTATAAATACCATTAAGATAGAGAATACCTGTCCCGAATGTGTCATATTAAGGAATATGCCGAATATATAAATAGGAAGCAACGGCAGGATCACTGCACTGATCATACGGACAATGATATCCTGAAAATCACGTGCTGCATTCTTCAGTGTATCGTTTTTCAGTTGGGCAAGTCCCAGCCCTAAAGTGAAAGCCAGTACCAGTGCCGTCATCACATTCATGAGCGGTGGAATGGCGACTGAGAAAAACGGCAATATCCCTTGCGCTTCGCTGACCTCTTCCAGCGGGGCACCGGACTCTATCAGATGAGGAAATATAGTTACTCCTGTAAAGTAAGAGAGGAAACCGGAAAACAGGGTTGCCCCGTAAGCTATCAGTGCGGTAATCAACAGCAGTTTCCCGGCACCTTTACCGATGTCGGCAATAGCTACGGTAACCAGTCCCACAATAATCAGCGGTATGGAGAAATTCAGAAATTCGCTGAAGATACCGTTGAATGTAACGAACAGGCGTACCAATTCTCCGGGAAGAAAATTACCAAAAAGAATACCGAATGCGATGGCTATAAGGATACGCGGCAGTAAGCCGATATGTAGTTTTTTCATAAAACTGAATTTAAGTTTCTCCATTGAAATAGAGTTATGTTTGCAAAAGTACGATTTTTATTCGAAATTCATACGAACAAATGCCCTTGACATATTGTTTCCATTTCAATGAAACAATAACAAAAAAATGCAAGTTATGACAGAAAAAGGACAAAAGACAGACATCGGCTTAATCGGACTTGCCGTGATGGGGGAGAATTTAGCTTTGAATATGGCGGGCAAGGGATGGCATGTGTCCGTGTTTAACCGTACTGTTCCGGGAGTGGAAGAAGGTGTGGTAGAACGCTTTATCAACGGTCGTGCCAAAGGGAAAAGTATTGAAGGATACACTGAAATTCCTGACTTTGTAGAGTCCATTTCCACCCCGCGCAAAATCATGATGATGGTGCGTGCCGGCAGTGCCGTAGATGAATTGATGGAACAACTCTTTCCGCATCTTTCTCCGGGAGATATCTTGATAGATGGAGGCAACTCAAACTATGAAGATACCAACCGTCGTGTGGCATTGGCCGAATCGAAAGGTTTCCGCTTTGTCGGTGCCGGTGTTTCGGGCGGTGAAGAAGGAGCGTTGAATGGTGCTTCTATTATGCCGGGCGGTTCCGTTACTGCCTGGGATGAAGTAAAGCCCATCCTGCAAAGTATTGCTGCACGTGCTGCCGATGGTACTCCTTGCTGTGACTGGATTGGTCCGGCCGGCTCGGGACATTTCGTTAAAATGATACATAATGGTATCGAATACGGTGATATGCAGTTGATTGCCGAAGCCTACTGGGTGATGAAGAATCTTCTGCAACTGAATAATGAAGACATGGCTTCCGTTTTTGCCCACTGGAATGAGGGTAAGTTGCGTAGCTATCTGATAGAAATTACAGCCAATATTCTTCGGCATAAGGATAAGGCGGGCGGTTACCTGATCGACAAGATACTGGACACTGCCGGACAGAAAGGCACCGGTAAATGGTCCGTTATCAATGCAATGGAATTGGGTATGCCTCTGGGACTGATTGCAACGGCTGTTTTTGAGCGTAGTCTTTCAGCGCAGAAAAATCTGCGTGAGGCAGCTTCCAAACAATTCATTTGCCAGCGCTCACAAGTGGTCTATAATAAGCCGGAACTGGTGAAAGATATTTATTCCGCTTTGTATGCTTCTAAACTGGTATCCTATGCACAAGGTTTTGCCGTGTTGCAAAAAGCGTCCGAATCTTTCGGCTGGGATCTCGATCTGGCATCCATTGCCCGTATGTGGCGCGGAGGCTGCATCATCCGCAGTATATTCCTGAATGATATAGCGGCTGCTTTTGAGGCACAGCAGAAGCCGAAACATTTGCTACTCGCTCCTTATTTCCGGGAAGAAATCAAAGAGTTGCTCTCCGGTTGGAAGCACCTTGTAGCCCATGCGATGAAAGAGGAACTGCCTGTTCCGGCTTTCTCTTCCGCATTGAACTATTTCTATTCGCTGGTATCTGCGAAGCTCCCTGCTAATATGATTCAGGCTCAGCGTGACTATTTCGGCGCACATACCTTTGAGCGTACCGATGAACTCCGCGGACAGTTCTTCCATGAAAACTGGACCGGACATGGCGGAGATACAAAATCAGGTACCTATAATGTATAAAATGAAGCCCTGGTAATAAAATTATGAAGCAAGAGCTAATGAATTTATTACAAGGGCTAATTTGCAGAAGCTAATCAAAAAAAACAAGATTCTATGAGTAAATTTGTAATGATCATATTCGGCGCTTCGGGCGACTTGACGAAACGCAAACTGATGCCGGCACTCTACTCGCTCTACAAGGATAATCGTTTGCCCGAAGGATTTGCCATTCTCGGTATCGGCCGTACCGACTATGCGGATGAAACTTATCGCGATTATATCCTGAACGAGCTGGAACATTTTGTCACACCGGCCGAAGTGGGAATGAAAGAGTTCTGCACTCATTTGCACTACCTTAGTATGGATCCTGCCATAGAAGAAGGTTACGGAACCCTGGACAGCCGTTTGCAGGAAATCACCGGTGAAAAGGAACCGGACAATTTACTGTTCTATCTCGCTACGCCGCCCTCACTTTATGGCGTCATCCCTCTACATCTGAAAACAGCCGGATTGAATCGTAAACATACCCGCATCATCGTCGAAAAGCCTTTCGGCTACGATCTGAAGTCGGCACAAGAATTAAACCATATCTATGCTTCCGTTTTCGAAGAGTCTCAGATCTATCGCATTGACCACTTCCTTGGTAAAGAGACGGCACAAAATATCCTTGCTTTCCGTTTTGCCAATGGCATTTTTGAACCGTTGTGGAATCGTAATTACATCGATTATGTAGAGGTTACCGCTGTCGAGAATCTCGGTATCGAACAGCGTGGCGGCTTCTATGACGGTACAGGCGCTTTGCGTGACATGGTACAGAACCACCTTATCCAACTGGTGGCCCTCACTGCCATGGAGCCTCCCGCTGTCTTCACCGCCGATAATTTCCGTAACGAAGTGGTAAAAGTCTACGAGTCACTGAAACCTCTGACGGATGAAGATTTGAATGAACATATAGTCCGCGGACAATATACCGCTTCCGGTTCTAAAAAGGGCTACCGTGAAGAGAAGAACGTCCCCGCCGATTCGCGCACTGAAACTTACATCGCCATGAAGATCGGTATTGATAACTGGCGTTGGAGCGGCGTACCTTTCTACATCCGCACAGGAAAGCAGATGCCTACCAAGGTGACGGAAATCGTAGTGCACTTCCGTGAAACGCCCCATCAGATGTTTCATTGCCATGGCGGACACTGTCCGCGGGCTAACAAACTAATCCTCCGCCTGCAACCCAACGAGGGTATTGTGCTGAAATTCGGCATGAAAGTTCCCGGACCGGGATTCGATGTGAAGCAAGTAATGATGGACTTCAGTTACGACCAACTGGGCGGACGCGCCACGGGCGATGCTTATGCCCGCCTGATTGAAGATTGCATTCAGGGCGACCCGACACTCTTTACCCGCAGTGATGCTGTCGAAGCCTCCTGGCGTTTCTTTGATCCTGTGCTGCGCTATTGGAATGAATATCCTGACGCGCCTCTCTACGGTTATCCTGTCGGAACCTGGGGGCCTCTGGAAAGTGAAGCTATGATGCACGAACATGGTGCCGACTGGACCAATCCGTGTAAAAACCTTACGAACACTGATCAATATTGTGAGTTATGAAAACTTATATCTATAGTACAGCTGTCGAAACGGCGCGCGCTCTCATCAAGCACCTTATTAGTTTGATGGAGGAAGAGCCGCAGAAGATTTTTCACATAGCATTCAGTGGAGGCAGCACGCCCTCGCTCATGTTCGATTTGTGGGCGGAAGAATTCAAGGATGCCACTCCGTGGAGCCGTATGCGTATTTATTGGGTGGACGAACGGTGTGTACCTGCCGAAGATTCGGAGAGTAACTATGGCAATATGCGCCGGCTGTTGCTGGATGAAGTGGGAATACCTGAGGAGTATATTTTTCCTATTGACGGCAGCAACGATCCCGATGATGAGGCGAATAGCTATTCTCGCATAGTGCGTTGCAATGCGCCACTCTGGCATGGCTTTCCGGCTCTTGATATTGTTCTGTTGGGGGCGGGAGAAGACGGGCATACCTCGTCCATTTTCCCCGGTCAGGAGTATTTGCTTTCTTCTTTCCATCCTTACGAGGTAAGTGTTAATCCTTACAATGGGCAGAAGCGCATAGCCATGACCGGCTGTTTGCTTTTTAATGCCAAGCAGCTGATTTTCTTTGTGACAGGCAGAAACAAGTCCAACGTTGTGCGCGATATTCTGGATTCGGGTGATACCGGTCCGGCTGCCTATGTGGCGCACCATGCCTGGAATGTGGAAGTGTTTATGGATGAGCTGGCGAAACCCCAACCCATCCATGAGAGTGATTTATAAAAAAAGAGAGTGATTTATCATCAATTGGACGTTCCGCTTTCCAGAATGCTGACGATGGAGAACAGCGTGAAACAGATGCCGCCTAATCCTGCCAATACGCGTGCGGGAACAAAGTAGACATCATTCAGTGTTGTCATTTCAAACAGAAAAGCAGAGAGGAAAAGACAAGTAAGCGCGGTGAACACCGGAATGAGCGGAATTCGGTTCGCCAGCTTAAAGACGTTCCGCCAAATAACAGCCAGCAGAATTACTTTGCTGGATATGCTGTAACAAACTAAACCCAGACCTATCATAATGTATCCGGTGGAAGACTTGCCCGGGTCGGCATTCGTCAGCACCCAAAGTCCCCACAGGATACTCAGTGTACCCATCACCAATACGAGGGCGGGCCACCATTTTCGTTCGGCAGCACTATAAGAGTTACGTATCTGCCGGACAATGGTAGCAACCAGTGCAACCAGGCTCGTACAGATACATGCCAGTCCGGCCATAACGTGTCCGGCCACATAGTAAGCGGTGTGGATATCACTTTGTCCCAATAACCAGAATGCCCAAACCCATGTAATGACGGCGAACACAACAGCCAGAATGATGAGTATGTCCGCCTGTGCCGAAGAGAATGACTTGGCAGGTACGGCATGGTCAGTCTTCTTGGAATTTTGCGTGATGAAGGTGAAGCGGGTGGAAGAGGTGGCGGTAGTGGCTACACATGCAGTGATG
This sequence comes from Bacteroides sp. 14(A), assembly GCF_000526555.1. NCBI lineage: Bacteria > Pseudomonadati > Bacteroidota > Bacteroidia > Bacteroidales > Bacteroidaceae > Bacteroides > Bacteroides sp. 14(A). The sequence goes on from NZ_JAGH01000005.1 coordinate 154,151, forward strand.
AAAGCTACTCCGCAAATGACATGTCCCGCAACGAAATGGGCTACCGTACTGCCGTCACTAATGTATGTCATTCCACCGATGAAACACACCACGGCAGCCAGATAGCCGATGATGGGCAGGGCATATTTTGCTGCCGTACTATACGTGTGGATAATCTGCCGGATGATGGTACCTGCCGTAGCGAACAGCGCAATACATATCATTCCTAAAGAGAAGACCACGGGCCCCGCAACGAATCGGTTCGTGTCCGTCCCCATGTCGAGCACAAAGGCTCCGTAGCCGAAACAAAAAAGGGCCATCAGCAATGGGATAGCCCTGAAAAGGATACTAATACCGTAATTCATAACTGTTATCGTTTTTAAGTTTCCCCTTCCAACAGTATTCCTTACGGTTTGTTTTCGGTTTTAATATTTGTTCACCACAGATTTAGTTCTCAAAGATGGCATTTCCAGATGTTCCTCCTCAGTATCTTGCGGATTATAAATCCGATTGGACGGTCGCAGTGGCCGAAAATGTTCTTTGGATTTATACTCGTTGCAGCAGTTCCTTCGTCAGGGATGCGGGGTTCTGGCGGGTGTTCCACAGAGCTATAATGAGCAGAACGTCATTGTTAATTTCAATATAGATAAGTTTACTGAGCTTGTTTATGGGGATAGAACGGATGCGTCCATCAAGAACTGTTGTTAGCAATGGTTCGTGCTTGCCTATCTGTGGAAAGCTGACTAACTTTTGGGTAAGTGTAGCTATCTTTGCTCTAAAATTACGGGCTGAGGTGAATGAAAATTCGGTTTCAAGATAGTTCAGGGTGGCTTCTAAGTCATCGAGAGCAGCAGTGTCCCATCTTATTTCCATCTTTCGGTACGTTTCAGCATTTCGTCGTTGGTGGCGTACTCTCCATGTGCGTACCGCTGGATGGCGGCTGTTGCACGTTGCTCTATCTCCTCTGCTGTATAGCAGCAGGGTGGTTCAGTATGGTGGGCTTCTTTCTCCTTCTTCAGTGCCTTTACGGCGCTGAGCACTTTCCGCAGCAGACTTTCATCGTTACCGATGGTGCCGAGTTCGCTCAGCAGTTCGGCATATAGATTCATTGTTGCCATATGGTTTCTCCTTTTTTCTTTTAGGTTATTGATTTGACAAAGATACGGATTCGCTGCCGGAAAAGCAATGCTTGTCGAAGGAAAACCTCATGGTCTTCGTGTGCATTGTAGGTATCATCGCTTTTCAGATTCACGATGAACCGGATACCGGCGTTAATACTCAGTGCTGTAGTATTGTCATTTTGACAATTTGTATTTTTAGTTGACTGAGAATGTGCTATTTCTGTCCGGAGGTCAATAGGATTGGAAGCGTGCAAACGAAAATGAATAAACGTCAGATAGTTAATGCGGTATCAAAATACTTACATTTATTCTGGATGAAATAAACGCACTGATAAGTGGGAAATATAATATCAATAAGTCAAATTCTGATATGTAGTAACCCTTTTGTTGGTATGTAGTAACCTTTTTGCCCATATCTAGTAACCATATCAATCATAAGTAGTAACCCTTTTCTGCATAAAAAGCAGTTAAAACTGCAAGTATATACTGAAATAGCGCATTGTTATAATCATTTTATTCATAGAATATGCTGGAATGTAAATATGTGCAATATAGTATGTCACTAAACATATTGAAATGCTACCATGATGAGTGCATATTAACTGTTTTGCTATTATTATGATGTTTTGCTTTCTAATCCTTTCAATTTCCTTTGATCTCATGTCTGAGAAATTGGAATATGTATCTACTCATTTTAAGAACTTTGCAATGTGATTGTTTGTTTATACTGCAAATTAACTAACAACTTAACATGAATCAATTATGCGAAAAGTGAATGTTCTTTATAGTATGGTATTCATGATTACACTCTTTGGAGTATCTGTAAATCATTTGAATGCTTGTACCCGTGTAGTCTATCAGGGTGATAATAATATGATAATAACCGGTCGTACTATGGATTGGAAAGAAGATACCCGTAGTAATATCTGGATTTTCCCGCGAGGTATGGAGCGCAACGGAGAGGTAGGGAAGGACCCGATGCGTTGGAAATCTAAATACGGCAGTGTGATAACTTCGGCTTATGACATCTGTAGCACTGACGGTATGAATGAAAAAGGACTCGTTGCCAATCTGTTGTGGCTGGCAGAATCATCCTATCCCCAATGGAACGGTGAGAGACCGGCTTTGTCCATAGCCGCCTGGGTGCAATATATGCTTGATAATTTTGCAACGGTGGATGAGGCTGTTGCCGAGGTAGAAAAGAATACTTTCGATGTGGTGTCGGATATGATGCCCGACGGTACGCGTATGGCTACCCTTCATCTTTCCATTTCGGACGCTACGGGTGATAATGCTATTTTTGAGTATGTGGACGGAAAGTTGGATATTCATCATAGCAAAGCATATCAGGTAATGACAAACTCACCTGTGTTTGATCAGCAACTGGCGCTTGATGATTACTGGAAGAATATCGGAGGAACCACTTTTTTACCGGGTACCAATCGTGCTGCCGACCGTTTTGTGAGAGCTTCTTTCTATATAAATGCTATTCCTAAAACAGAAGATACCCGTACAGCCTTGGCCAGTGTATTCAGCGTGATACGCAATACTTCCGTTCCGTTCGGTATCAGCACTCCTGATCAGCCGAATATTTCTTCAACCCGATGGAGGACAGTTTCCGATCAGAAGGATAAAGTTTATTACTTTGAGTCTACTTTATATCCCAATGTATTTTGGATTGACTTTAAGGATGTGGATTTCTCAGAGAAAGCGCCTGTCAAGAAGTTGAATCTTCTTTCCGGTAAAACGTATGCGGGAAATACTGCCAAAGAGTTTGTCGCTACAAAACCTTTCCAGTTCTTGGGAATCAAATAGTATGGAGTTTTACGCTCATAAAAAAAAATGAAATGCACCCTGACTACGCTTAGAAAGGGTGCATCTCTGCAAAACAAACAAACAGTTTCAACCTTTTATGACCAAAACTGAGATATACTATATATACTACAAATATATCTTAGGTTTTCTATCCAAAAACCTTGTAACTGCAAAGGAAGCTAATTTTGAAAGAAATGTCTCTATTTCTTTTTTACTTGTTATAAATAAAAGTCTCCGGGTGTATTAAAAAAAGTGCAATAATGCTATATATCAAGCATTTGAAAAAATGCACCCTAACTATATGAAAGGGTGCATCTTAACCAAAAATTGCCTATCTTAGTCTTCACAGACTATACAAGATAGGGCAAAGTAAGCGATTTGATTAAGTAATCACACTCTTTTGCCTTCATTTGTTATAAATAAAAGTCCTCGTATATATAAATAAAAATCTAAGTTATTTGGATATTAGAATTTTATATACCTGATGATTTAAGCAGATAGTAAATAAAAAAAGCACTTCCTATCGTTCGCTTACGGAGGAAGTGCTTCACACAAAAACTAAACTAGACTTAACTAAACTATTCTATTGGGGGAAGTTTCACAACTTCCTTTATCTGTTCGATGCAAAGGTAAAAAAACATTTTTTAATATGCAATAGGAAATAATGTTTTGTCGACAGATTCGGATATTTTATCGACAAATGAATGTTATTTCCTAGCTCCTTTTATCCAGGAAAGTTTGAAATACCTGTTTATAACTATCGCTGACAGGGATATACGTTTTATCAAACACAATCCGTCCCCGATCAATAACTCTTATTTTTTCTTTCTGTACAATATAAGATCTGTGAACCCGCATGAAACGGGATGTTGGTAATAATTCCTCCATTGATTTCATACTCATAAGCGATAAAATAGGCCGGGCGGTATCTTCTGTATAAATTTTAACATAATCCTTCAAACCTTCTACATAAAGTATCTTTTTAAGTTCTATTTGTACCAGCTTATAGTCACTTTTTACAAATATACTTTCTATTTCTTCTTTAGGCTGTTGTAAGAGTTCAAACCATTGTACGGCTTTATTAGCTGCCTGCAAAAAATCCACGTAAGAAATAGGTTTTAGCAGATAATCCAAAGCATTTACTTTATAACCATCAATGGCGTATTGTTCAAAAGCGGTACTAAAGACAATGCGGGTATGTGTATCTACCATTTTGGAGAATTCCAAACCGTTAAGTTCGGGCATCTGTATATCAAGGAAAAGCAAATCCACTTGCTTATCCGGCAGTTCCTTCATAGCCTGTACGGCACTGGAATACTTCCCCTTCAATGTCAGGAACGGAGTTTTGTTGACGTAGCTTTCCAGTAAATCTAAAGCTAAAGGTTCGTCATCTACTATGGCACAAGTTAGATTCATAATGTTGAATGTTAAAGAGTGATAAGATTGATTTATATTCTTTCCCATCGTCGCTTACTCCTTGGGTCCATTCATATTGGCCGGGATAAGTTAATTCCAGGCGTTTCCGCACTTGCTCCAGTCCTATGCCACTTCCACTTTTATCAGTCTGGCTTTTGGGATGGTAGCTGTTGGTTATTTCGCAGCATACCCGACCGGGGCTTTCACTGAAATGGATGTGGATAAAACTGGGCTCGGTGGGAGAGATGCCATGTTTGAAGGCATTCTCTATGAGGGAGATGAAAATGAGCGGGGCTATTTCCGTACGACTATCGGCACGAACATCTATTTGTGTCTCTACAGTTACGTTTGCGGAGAGGCGAATGCGCATCAGTTCAATGTAGTTGCGGATGAAATCCATCTCTTTGCCAAGAGAGACAAAATTCTGTTGATTGTCGTAGAGAACGTGACGCAGCAGGCGACTTAATTCCTGAACGGCGGCTTGTGCTTTATCGCTGTCGAAGGCGATAAGAGCATAGATGTTGTTCAGGGTGTTGAGTAGGAAGTGCGGGTTCAGTTGATTACGCAGGTTTTTCAGTTCCGCTTCCGTGCGGCTTTTCTCGGCTTCCCGGCGTGCGGCTTCTACTTTTACCCAACGGCCACTCATACGGATGGCAGCGGCCAGTCCTACGGTGAGAACCATTGAGAAGACATCTCGCAGGATGAAGATCCAACTGGGAGGTCCGGGACGTTTGTGAGCTTCGGGTTTCACATACGTATGGAAGATGAAATCTTGCCAAAAGTGTACGCCGACAGCTGTGCAAAGTATGAGCAGGAGATTCAGTAATACATATTGCTTGATGTGTCCCTCAAATAAGAAACGGGGGATGAAGAAACAGTAGTTTAGGTAGAACACGATCAGGAATGATACCGGAACCGCACTGCCATGACGTAAATAGTCTACCCAGCTTACCGTAAATCCGCTACGATTCATCAGCAGAAATGGGAAAGCGAAAACGATTCCCCATCCGATGATATGGATGAGAACTTCTACAATCCGGCGAGTTTGGGAGTCTTGCATAATCATGTTACAAAAATAATTAATTTTAGTGATTAACGTTTAGTGATTAGTGATTAATTGCTGTGTAGCGTATTGGAATTCCCAACTAACCACTAATCACTAACCGCTAATCCCTTTTATTCGTATCTTATTGCCTCTATCGGGTCCAGATCCGCCGCCTTCTTAGCCGGATACCAGCCGAAGAATACACCGGTGACCGTACAAACGGCGAAGGAGAGGAATACACTCCATGCCTGGATGTAGATAGGCCAGTGGGCTACGTTCTTTACGATGAATGAGGCTCCGCAGCCAATGACAACTCCGATGATACCACCTGTGATGCTGATAAGGATGGCCTCAATTAGGAATTGCGAGAGAATATCCACCCCACGGGCACCGACAGACATACGCAGACCGATTTCACGGGTACGCTCCGTCACGCTGACGTACATGATGTTCATGATACCGATACCGCCTACTACCAGCGAGATACCGGCGATACATGCCAGGAGTGTTGTCATCAGGTCGGTAGTGGAGTTCAGCATGGTACTGAGTTCCTGCTGGCTGCGAATGGTGAAGTCGTCGTCATCACTTTCTTTCAGCTTATGGTTGCGGCGCAGGATGGTGGTGATTTCATCCGTTGCATAATCCGTCATATCCTCAGAGAGGGCAGAGGCGAAGACACCTTGCAGGTATGTGACGGCAAGCATACGTTTCATTACCGTGGTATAAGGTGCCAGTACGATTTCGTCCTGGTCCATACCCATGGAGTTGTAGCCTTTGGCTTTAAGTACACCCACTACACGCAGGGGTACCTGGTTGAAACGGATGATATGTCCGATAGGGTCCTGTCCGTCCGGGAAAAGATTGTCCACAATGGTCTTACCGATGATGCAGACTTTGGCGGCACTCTGAATGTCCGCTTCGGTAAACATCTCGCCACTCTCTACGCTTAACTGGCGGATTTCGAGATATTCGGTACCTACACCATTTACAGAGGCAGGATAGTTGTTGTTTCCTGCGATGAGCTGTCCGCTGGACGATACATTGGGGCTGACGGCTGCCAGGAAGTTGGTTTCATCCCGCAGGGCTTCATAATCAGTCAGCTTCAGAGTCTGCATGGACGAGGCATCCTGACGGACACCGCCACGCATATCACCGCCCGGATGAATCATAATCATATTCGAACCCATTTCCGCGATCTGTGCCTGAATGCTTTTCTTCGAGCCTTGCCCGATGGCGAGCATGGTGATGACGGATGCCACACCGATGATGATACCCAGCATGGTGAGGAAGGCGCGAAGCTTATTGTTGGCAAGGGCGCGGAGGGCTATTTTGAAAAGGTTTGTTCCGTTCATAATTTATATTTATTAGTCTTCATCACTCTTTGGTAGCGCTGCCAGAGCTTCTGCCGCTGAGAGGATTTTCGGGTTCACCGTATCTTCCGTCACATGCCCGTCGCGTAGACGGATATTCCGGCTACTGTACTGAGCTATTTCGGGGTTGTGGGTGACAAATATAATCGTACGTCCTTCGGCATGCAGTTTCTGGAAGAGAACCAATATCTCAAAAGAAGTACGTGTATCCAGATTACCTGTTGCTTCATCGGCAAGGATTACCGCAGGGTTGTTCACCAGGGCTCGGGCGATGGCTACACGCTGCATCTGTCCGCCGGACATCTGGTTCGATTTATGTTCCAGACGATTACCCAGTCCCACTGCTTGCAGGGCTTGAATGGCGCGTTGCTTACGTTCGGCTGCTGAGACGGAAGCGTTGTACATCAAAGGTAACTCTACATTCTCTACGGCAGTGGTCTTTGCCAACAGGTTGTAATTCTGAAAAACAAAGCCGATCTTCCGGTTCCGCAGGATGGCTCGTTGAGGTTTGCTCATGGTGCGTACGGATATGCCATCTAGCAGGTATTCGCCGCTGGTGGGAGTATCTAGGCAGCCCAGGGTATTCAACAGCGTTGACTTACCGGAGCCGGACGTACCCATGATGGTCACGAACTCTCCTTCGGTGATGGAGAAGGAGACGCCACGCAGGGCATGGACCGTTTCATCGCCCACCTGAAAGTCGCGCCGAATATTTTGTAATTCTATAACTGTTTTGCTCATTGTTTCGGAATTGTTTCGTTGAATAAATGAAAAATTACTTGCATGCCGAAAGGAAACTTTGCTCCAGCGCTACGCTGGTTATTTACTATTCTTTTTCTTGTTGTTTCCCGGAGGGCCCGGCATGAAAGGACTTCTTTCGCCGTCTCCCTGGCCTTCGGCTACAGCGGTTTCGGCACCTGTGCTAATCACCGCATCGGATACTATTTGTGTGCCTTCGTTGATACCGCCTGTAATTTCGGTGACAATTCCGTTAGAGATACCTATGCTGACCGGATGTGCAGTGAATGTGTCACCTTCACGAGTCCAGACTTTATGTTCACCTTCGCAATCTTTAACCACTGCATTCGATCCTACCAGTGGAACGGCAGGCGTAAAGCGCAGCGCTTTTGCCGGAACGCTCAGTACTCCTTGTTTATCCAGAGTGTAGATAGTGATGTTTGCCGTCAGCCTCGGTTTCAGTTTCAAGTCCGGATTGTGGGCGGAAATGACTACTTCATACGTAACTACCGTAGTGGTGGTAGTGGTACTGCTTGAACTGCTTGTGGCTCCCAGGCGAATCTGTGTCACTTTTCCTTCGAACACATCATTCGGATAAGCGTCTACCGTGAAACTTACACGCTGTCCTTCTTCCACATCGCCTATATCGGCTTCATCCACGTCAGCCACTACCTGCATCTGTGTCAGGTCGGCAGCGATGGTGAAGAGGGTCGGGGTTTCAAAACCGGAAGCTACTGTCTGTCCTTCTTCCACGTCGCGGCTGATGACAACGCCGTCGATAGGAGAGGTGATGGTTGCATAGGACAGATTGCGCTCTGCTTTGGCCAGAGAGGCTTTACTACTGTCGAAGGCGCTCTTTGCTTTCTGGTAGTTATAAAGACTTTGCTCGTAATCCGTATCACTGATGAGTTGTTTCTCATGCAATCCTTTGTTACGCTCGTAATTTTTCTGTTGATATTCATATTCGGCTTTGGCACCGTCGTAAGTAGCCTTTTGCGATGCTAATTCGCTTTGCAGGGTTACTTTGTCCATTTCGGCAATGAGCTGCCCCTTGGTTACTACTGAGTTATAGTCTGCGTACAATCTATCGATGATACCGCTGACCTGTGTACCTACTTCCACTTCGGTCACCGGTTCGATAGTGCCTGTGGCCGTCACGGAATTGGAAATGTTGGCGCGGTCTACGGTGGCCGTCTCATATACCACTTTCCGCTTTTTGGCTTGTCCGCCAAATGCCCAAATAGCTATGCCGGCTACAATAATGACTCCGACCGCTAAGCTGATAATTTTCTTTTTACTCATACCTTATATTTCTTATCTCGTTTATTTCTTATCTCGTTGAATGATATATTATATATCTGAATTATGCTGACATACAGGCTTGTTTACGTCATGCGGTTACAACTGTATACCTTCGCCCTGGTAGAAGCGGAGCAACTGTGCATTCAGTATTGCCATGTACTTGGCTTGCAGTGTTTCCTGCTGTGCGTTGAGCAGATTATTCTTCTCAGTCAGCAGTTCCACGGTATTCTTCATGCCCAGGTTGAATTGTTCCTGAATCAGATCGTAACTGGTCTGCGTACTGCGCAGTTTCTCGGCAGCGGCAACATATTGCTGCTGTGCACTGTTGGCATCCAGCCAGAGGCTTTCTATGGTCTTGTATAAAGTTTTCTGCTGATCTTGCAAGTCCAGTTCACTGGTCTGCTTTTGCAGACGGGCCTTTTGCACGGCACTCTTGGTCTGACGGTTGGTGAAGATGGGGATGCTTACGGTCAGTCCCAGTGAGTTGTTCCAATTATTCTTTACCTGTTCGGAGAAGGAAAAATCGTTGCCATTGGCATTCGTTGTACCGATACCTGCGCTGAGGCTTAATGTCGGAATATATCCCGCTTTAGCGATGCTGATGTCAAGGTCGGATGCCTTAACATTCAGTTTGCCCGACTCTATCTCCGGGCGGAAAGTGAGGGCGGCTTGATACACATCCGTCTTGGTGGGTAGGGGTATCAATACATTCTCATCTCCTAGGGAGGGCAGATAGAGGTTCATTTCCTTTTCACCATCCAGTTCAAGTAGTTGTTTCAGTTGTAGTTTGTAGTCCTGAAGGGTGGCTTGTGCCGTCACTAACTGATATTTATCTGTGCTGACCTGTGCATCCAGTTGCGCAAGGTCGCTCTTAGCGATGCTTCCGGCTTCCAACAATTGCTGTCCGCGGTCACGTTCGGCCTGGCTGACGGCAAGTGTATTTTCGTTCACTTTCACAGCTTCGGCAGCATAGAGTATCTGCACGTATATCTGTGCAATGCTTTCCTCAATGGAATTTTCACTCTCGGCAACGTTGAGCTCGGCGATGCGATTGTTCAGTTGCTGTTGCTTGATGGTGTTCAGACGTTTGCTACCGTTGTAAAGGGTCCAGTTGGCATCAATGCCATAACTGCCGTTGTACGAGGTCTTACTGCTACTGCTGGTGATGTTGTCGCCACTGATGATGGTACCGCTTTCACTGTTCGGGCGGTTCACAATGCGCTGGCTGATACTTGCCGAGAGGCTGGGAAAAAGAGCAGCCTTGGCCGTTTTTACATCTACTTCTGCGCTTTCCGCACTGATACGGTTACGCTTCAGGGTGATGTTGTGTTGCAAGGCATAGTCGATGCAAGTCTGCAAATCCCACTGAGCGGGAAGTGCAGTGTCAGCTTTGGGAGCGGCATCGGATGCCGTTAACTCTTGCGATGCAATGGGAGCGGCGTCCTGTGCCCGCAGTGTCGTGCTGCCGACACAGGCGCTTGCTACGCAGAGTGTTATCACTGTCAATCTTCTTACGTTTCTCATATCTTCGTTATGCTATATTGTTTAACGCTTGCGAAGATACGTTGTCGGAAAATGCCCCGCAAAAGAGATAGACAGTTCTGAATTTTTCGTCGTCGGAATGCTTTTTTGTGTCGATGACTAACTTTTTGCCCTTTTATTTGTTATTTAATATATAAAAGTTTTATATTTGTAATGATTATAAATTTCTATTATGAAGAATACAGTCCTGAAAATCTGGCGTTTTTACGTCGATGGTTTCCGAGGTATGACACTTGGGAGAACTTTATGGTTCATTATTCTGGTGAAACTCTTCATCATGTTCTTCATATTGCGCCTTTTCTTCTTTCCCAATTATCTGAATACGCCGGCCGTAGGCGGAGATAAAGAAGAGTATGTGGGCAGGGAACTCATCCATCGTGCTATTGGTGATCCGCCTTGAGTAAAGCAATAACTCCTTTAACTTCTGAGTAAAGCAACTAACAATTAATAACTATAACTCGATTTCTTATGCTTGAACACATCGACACTTCTCTGATTGACTGGTCGAGGGCACAATTTGCACTGACCGCTATTTATCATTGGATTTTTGTGCCGCTCACGCTAGGGCTGGCAGTCATCATGGGTATCATGGAGACTATGTATTATCGTACGGGTGATGAGTTTTGGAAACGCACCGCCAAGTTTTGGATGAAACTATTCGGTATCAACTTTGCCATAGGCGTGGCGACGGGACTGATTCTGGAGTTTGAGTTCGGAACCAACTGGAGCAATTACAGCTGGTTTGTGGGCGATATCTTCGGGGCGCCGCTTGCTATCGAAGGCATTCTGGCCTTCTTTATGGAGGCTACTTTCATCGCAGTCATGTTCTTTGGCTGGGATAAGGTGAGCAAGAAGTTTCACCTGGCATCTACCTGGCTGACGGGACTTGGTGCTACGATTTCAGCCTGGTGGATACTTGTGGCAAATGCATGGATGCAAAATCCGGTGGGGATGGAGTTCAATCCGGATACTGTGAGAAATGAGATGGTGGACTTTTGGGCAGTGGCTTTGTCGCCTACGGCGGTGAATAAGTTTTTCCATACGGTGTTGTCCGGCTGGGTGCTGGGTGCCGTGTTTGTGGTAGGTGTGGCGTGCTGGTTTCTGCTGAAGAAGCGGAATAAGAAGTTCGCATTGTCCAGCATAAAGATAGCTGCCTGGGTAGGTTTGGTTTCGGCCCTGCTCTCTGCATGGACGGGAGACGGTTCGGGCTATCAGGTGGCACAGACGCAGCCGATGAAGCTGGCTGCCATGGAAGGATATTATGAGGGGCAGCAGGGGGCCGGATTGGTTGCCATCGGTATGCTGAATCCTGAAAAAAAGACTTATAATGACGGACAGGATCCTTTCCTGTTCAGAATAGAGATACCAAAGATGCTTTCATTGCTGGCGGAAAGGAAGTTGGATGGATTCGTGCCCGGTATCACGGACCTTATTGAGGGTGGTTATCAGTTGAAAGACGGAACGCAGGCACTTTCTGCCGAGGAGAAGATAGAACGCGGGAAAACAGCGATTGGTGCGCTGGCAGCTTATCGTGCCGCACAGGCTGCGGATAACGATGCCGAAGCTGTGGAAGCTGCCAAGGTGTTGAAGGAAAATGTAGCTTATTTTGGTTATGGATATATTAAGGATGTAAATGACCTGGTGCCTAATGTGCCACTGACATTCTATGCATTTCGTGTGATGGTGATGTTGGGCGGATACTTTATACTATTCTTTATAGTTGTATTGTTCCTGGCATACAAGCGGGATTTGTCAAAAATGAAATGGATGCACTGGGTAGCTCTGCTGACTATTCCATTGGGCTATCTGGCCGGACAAGCCGGATGGGTGGTTGCCGAATGTGGGCGTCAACCATGGGCCATACAGGATATGCTGCCTGTAAATGCAGCTATCTCAAAGTTGGATGTCGGCTCCGTGCAGACAACATTCTTCATCTTCCTGGTATTGTTTACCGTCATGCTGATAGCCGAAATCGGTATCTTGCTGAAAGCGATAAAGAAAGGACCGGAAGGAGAAGATTTATAAGATTTATGATTTAAGATTTATGCCATGCGGAATTATGGCGTGGTATAAATCATATTCTATTCTCTATAAATCATAAATCATCCCCCATAAATTATAAATCATAAATTATAAATCGTAAATCTTATGACCTACGTTTTTCTACAACAATATTGGTGGTTCGTGGTATCATTGCTGGGAGCCCTTCTTGTATTCCTGCTGTTTGTGCAGGGTGGTAATTCGCTTATTTTCTGCCTGGGCAAGACGGAAGAGCACAGGAAAATGATGATTAACTCTACCGGGCGGAAGTGGGAGTTTACGTTCACTACGCTGGTAACGTTTGGTGGTGCGTTCTTTGCATCTTTCCCATTGTTTTATAGTACAAGTTTTGGTGGTGCGTACTGGCTTTGGATGATTATTCTGTTCAGCTTTGTGTTGCAGGCTGTCAGCTATGAGTTCCAGAGCAAGGCGGGAAATCTGCTGGGAAAGAATACATACCGTACATTCCTGGTGATTAATGGAGTAGTAGGTCCGGTGCTGCTGGGCGGTGCGGTGGCTACGTTTTTTACCGGTTCGGAGTTTTATATCGATAAGGGGAATATGACGAATACGGTGATGCCGGTTATCAGTCATTGGGCAAATGGCTGGCATGGTCTGGATGCGTTGGCTAACCCGTGGAATGTAGTGCTTGGATTGGCGGTGTTCTTCCTGGCTCGTATTCTGGGAGCTCTTTACTTTATTAATAATATTGATGATAAGGATTTGGTGGCGCGTAGCCGACGTTCGTTGATAGGTAATTCGGTGCTGTTCCTGGTGTTCTTCCTGTCGTTTGTTATCCGTACGCTGTTGGCAGATGGATATGCGGTGAATCCGGAGACGGGTGAAGTCTTTATGGAACCGTATAAGTATCTGACGAACTTTATCGAAATGCCGCTGGTACTGGTGCTGTTTCTGATAGGAGTGGTGCTGGTGCTGTTCGGTATAGGAAAGAGTTTGTTGAAGACAAAGTTTGATAAAGGTATCTGGTTTACGGGCATAGGTACGGTGCTGGCGGTACTTGCATTGTTGCTGGTTGCAGGATATAATAATACGGCTTATTATCCTTCTACCAATGATTTACAGAGTTCACTGACGTTGGCAAACAGTTGCTCCAGCCAGTTTACACTGAGGGTAATGTTCTATGTTTCCTTCCTGGTTCCGTTTGTTCTTGCGTATATCTTCTATGCTTGGAGAAGTATTGATATACATAAGATTAGTGAAAAGGAAATGAAAGATGGAGGACACGCATATTAGATAGTTACGAGTTACGAGCTACAAACTACGAGTTGCTGCACTGTTACGCTGAAAAACACTCGTAGCTTGTAGCTCGTAACTATTTCACCTGTTGCATCCCGATCAGCCTGTCGTATCTTTCTCCGAAGGCCCGGTGGTAAACAAGGATCAGATATTCATTCTCTGTCTCATAGAAATTCCCTTCTGCCTGTGCGGTACTTCCTGCGGTGGTACCGGGAGCCACATATAAGTATTGATAATTATACGCTCCCTGTTTCAGCAATTGCGTGCATTCATAAGCATTCGTTTCTGCATTATACTTCAACCGACTCTCTTCATTAAAATTATCATAAGTAAAAGCTCCTTGCAGATAGAAGTTCCCTTCAGTTAGCGGGTTCTCCCATAGCAGAGAGAAATGAACGAAGAAGTAATCTGCTTCCGTAGTATTATCTACTGCCTCGTCATATCGTATTACGAAGCGTCCGTTCTGATCCTGATCGTAACTGTAGTTTAGTAAGCGAGGCTCGTCCGGGCGGAGTGTGACATGATAGTAAGGAGCATGATAACGAATACTCTCCACACCTTGCGAAGCATAGCGGGTGCTCACCATTTCAAAACGCCGGTATTCGTTTCCCGCAGAAAATATCAAGGCCCGGTTATGTTCGTAACGTAGCTGATCGGGACCAATATAGGAAGGATGCAGATTTGTTACCCAGTTATCCGTACGATTATCCTGTAAAACGTGTACTTTGACTTCATTCTGCGGATTGCGGATAGGATATCCTTTATACTGAATGCTAAAACTCACCTGCTGGTGCGTCTTATTCCGGTCTATCTCAGTGTCACTGCTGACTTGTGCCGATACGTTCACCTCCTTTTGCAATACCCGGAAACAGGTAGTGAAAGCCGGCTTATCCTTTCCATCCGCATCGTCATAAACAGTCAGACGGTAGTTACCCGAAAGTTTCAGTTGTACCTGGTCGTTAGGAAGTGTCAGACGGTAATGCGTGTAGGGTAGGGTAGTATTGACGGAAATATCATGATCTTCTATCGGATTGTCATTGAAACCATCCAGGTATTCTGTTTCGGAAAGATCCGAAGGGGTCCAGTCCGCATTGCAGTGCGTGAGGATGTACTGGTAGCGGTGGTAATCGTGAGTCAGGTGGTCGAAAGATATTTCTACAGTTTCATTCTCTCCCAGCCGGATGACGGCAGGCGACATATAATCATTGTTGGCAATGACCTGCACCGTATGTATATGCTGATTATAAACCTCCGTACGCTGGGCATGCACCCCGCAACAGATGATACAAATCAAGAATAGCGACAAGATTTTTTTCATTCCTTACCATATTAAGCATACAAATATACACAGATTATTTCTTTTTCCTCTTCTCAGCCTTCTGCTTCTTGACTTCTTTCTTTTCTACCGGAGGGAATTTGGGAACCAATTTCATCAATCTAAGGATTTGCGACTGTCTCCGCAGAATGTAAGCTGACGGATGCGCTGAATCAAAACGTATCGGATTGGGGAGTGTTGCCGCTATCAATGCACATTGTCCTGCAGTCAGTTTGGCGGCAGTGGTATGGAACTTATATTTGGCGGCAGCTTCTGCTCCATAAATACCTTGTCCCATTTCGATGGAGTTGAGATAGACTTCCATAATCCGTTCTTTCGACCAGCATAGCTCTATCAACCAGGTGAAATAAACTTCGAATCCCTTTCGTACCCATGAGGATTGCGGCCAAAGGAATACATTCTTTGCGGTCTGTTGGCTAATAGTACTGGCACCCCGTTTCCGTTTGCGGGTTTCATTCTCTTTCATGGCTTTTTTTATCTCTTCGAAATCGAAGCCGTTGTGGGTGGCAAAGCGATTATCTTCCGAAGCGATAACTGCCATCGGCAAGTGAGGGGAGATCTTATCGAAAGAAACCCAAGTATGATGCCATACCGGCTTTTCGCCTTTGAAGAGTTGCTGGGTACTGCGGATTACCATGAGGGGAGTGGTGTAAACAGGGATAAAGCGATACAGCACCACTGCCAGAATAGTGGAAATGAAGAAAAAGAGTATCAGGTTGCGGACTATCCGCAAGACTTTCTTTATACTCATTGTCGTGGTTTTTAATGTTAAAAAGCTACGAGTTACAAGCTACAAGCTACAAGTGCCTTTCGGACTGATAGCGCAATAACCTGTAGCTCGTAGCCTTTTGTAGCTCGTAACTTACTTGCCTGCTTCTGCATTCTTAATCATCTGCTCGCTGGCGTACATATAAATATCTACGCGGCGATTCTGGCTGGCTGACATGCTGTCGTCATACTGATTGTAGCCTACGCCTTCCACTTTCTTGAACTGTGAAGGAGACACACCGCAATCTTGCAGATAATTCTCTACGGTATATGCACGGTCTTTTGAAACCTTCATGTTAGCTTCATATGTACCTACTTTATCCGTATGGCCTACGATTGCAATATCTGTTGTAGGGTCTTCTTTCAATATCTGGGCCAGTTCGCGCAGAGAAGACTTGGAAGTATTGCTCAATGTAGATGAATTGAAGCCAAACAGGATACCTGATTCAAAAGTAACCTTTACAGCGGCAAGGCCATTGGTATCTGTTACTTTCTCTACCTGTGCGCCTTCAATCTTGGCAGCTTCGGCAGCCTTCTTGTCCATCTTATGACCGATGGCAACACCTGCACCCGTACCTACTGCTGCACCTACTGCTGCACCAATAGCCGCACCCTTACCTTTACCGATCAATCCACCGATAATGGCACCGGCAGCAGCGCCCGATCCACCACCTATCACACCACCTTTGGCAGTGTTATTCATTGTGCTGCAACTTCCTAATAATATGGCACCGCTCAATAGCAGTACACTAATCTTAATCTTTTTCATACTTTATTCTTTTAAAATGTTACTATGTTTGTAATGCAAAGTTAGTTATATAACAATTCTATTGTTATTATGTTTAGGTCTTTTGTTCTGCATTTTTAGAGTATTTTTCTCTTTATCAATATAAACCACGCGGTAAGGATAATTCCTTTGGCAATAGTTGTTGCACTTACAGCCCACCATATGGCGTCTACGCCCATTCCCATGTGTACCAGGAACAGTGCTACGGGAATACGCATATAGTTGCATGATATACTGATGATGGCAGGAGGAATCGTTCTTCCTAATCCGTAGAAGACCCCTTGCATGGTGATTTCCAGCATCATGAAGAGTTGTGAATAACCGTCTATGCGCAGGAAGTCACCACCTACGCGAAATGCTTCCGGTTCGGGTACGAAGATAGAGAATACTTCGCTTCCGAAAAAGATAAACAGCAGCGAACATAGTGTGCCGAATATGGATGTCATCCATAATGTAGTGTACCAGGCTTTCTTTACCCTCGACTTCTCTCCGGCGGCATAGTTTTGTGCAATGAAAGTGCTTAGTCCGGTAGAGAAGCCTTGTGAAGTATTCCAGGTGATGGCTTCTATTTGTCCTCCGGTGGTAAAGGCCATAAGACCAATGTGTCCACCTTGTTCCGAAGCTGTACGTGAAAGAAACATATTGACAAAAGCGAACAAAGTATTCAGTGTGGCAACCGGAAGTCCCAACTTGAATATACGCCGGGTATATTTCTTTTTGAGACGTGTCAGGAAGGGAAATCCACCTAACAGATCGTCCTTATAGCGTAGCTTATAGATGAATATACCGAATACCGTAGCCTCGGCCAGCCATGTGGCAAGTGCTGCACCTACCGTTCCCCAGCCGAAACCGAAGATGAAAAGCGGATCGAGTATGATATTCATAATCAATCCTGTGCCGCTGATATAGAAGGGTGTTTTGCTTCGTCCTGCCGCATTGTATATTCCAGTGAAGGCTGCGGACAGAAACACGAACGGTAGTCCTGTTGAGACAATACGCAAGTAAGTCACGGCATTTTCCGTGATATGCTCTTTCAGCTCGAATATACGCAGGATGGGATTGGCAAACAAGAATAGCAAAGCAGCCCAGCAGATGGAGATGAGCAAGGCAATACTGATGTTGTGCGAAGCAAACTGCCGGGCATCCTGTTCGTTGCGTGCACCTATGGATTGTCCTACGCTGACTTCCGAACCTACTTTATTTAGCAAGGCTATGGAGCCGGACATCCACGTCAATATTCCCACTGCACCAACGGCGGCAACAGCTTCACTACCTATACGGCCTACCCATGCCATGTCCGTCAGGCTGTATGCCATCTGGATGAACGAGGTAGCCATAATGGGCATCGCCAGATTGAATAGTTGGCGGTTAATGGGACCTTTAGTCAGATTCTTTGTTCCTTGCATTCTTTACAGTCTCTAAATTTCGGGCTGCAAATTTACGGATTATTTGTTAATAACCACGCTGCCGGTCGCTTTTCTGTCTATTGAGTTGAATTCCTTCAACAGGACTCCATTAAACTTTCTTGTGGATGAACTTTCCGTCAATCCAGTAAGTGGCGTGGTTTGCTGTAAATTTCAGTATTACATAGTTGGGATCGGTCGGTCCGCCGGGAAAATGATTGATGAACCAGTCTTGCCAAAGCTCTTGTTTTACATTTTGGTCTGTGATTACTTCCACATCACCTGTCATGCAAACACTGTTTCCCTGTGCATAGAAGCATAGTCCGCCTTTCGGATTTTTGCGAAAATCCTCGGTCTTCATGGAGTCGCTTCCGGTTGACATCCATACTGTTGAAATGTCTTCGGATTTAACCATACTCATAGGTACGGGGCGTGGATATCCTTCTTTATTTACTGAGGTCAGAACGACTACTTCACTTTCGCGCAACATTTGTGCGGCTTTTTCTCTCATTGTTTCCATAATGCAGAATTTGTTTTGTTAATTGAATGGTGCAAATATAGGTAGTCGGAGATATTCCTGCATTGTACAAAAACGACATTTATGCTTCTACGTAAGTCAGTGTGACATCTTCTTCTGTCAGAGGAATAGAAAGGAAAGAGTAGGGAGTATTGCCGGATAACCTTTTAATTTCTCTTGAGAGGTGCGGCACGTCATAATAGCCTGCATGGATAGCAGTAGAGAGCAGATTGTCACTGGTAGTGCCCCTTAATAAATCCACCGCGTTCTTGAATTTCATGATTCTGCTGTATATTTTCGGGGTATAACCTGTGTTCATCTTGAATTTGCGTTCAAATTGTCGCTGGCACAGACAAATATTCTCCATCAATGACTGCACGGACAGTTTTCCCTGATGCCGGTTAATCTGTTTTATTGCAAATACAATCTGCGGATCTGTCGGCAAGTCGTGTTTATAAAGAGATTTGATAAATAATTCTTCTATGATCTTTACCCTATTTTCTAAACAGTCTTCTTCGCATAGCCTTTCTGCAAAAGAAGTATCAAAAAAGCAGGTTACCTCGTCTGCACTGATTCTCAGGTTAGTCAGTTCGTGCAGTGGCAGACGGATAAAGCGGGATAGTCCGCAAGGTAGGAAGCGAACCCCTAACATGTGAACCGTTTCCGCATACGCTACCAATTCCGAATAGCTATTCATCGGACCTATAAAATAAGCACGATAAGGCTTCATGGTCAGACTGCTATTTACCGCTTGTGTTGCTTCCCCAAGGGTGAAGATAAAGTCTGTACATCCATCAGGAAGTATGTTGATACGCATTCCGTACTCCGGATTCCCTTTGAATTCCCAATACTTGTCTATATAGGGAGAGAGTAGTGCGCAGGGTTGGTATTCTTTATACATAAATTTAAAAAGATATCATGTACAAAGGTAATCATTGGTTGATTTCTTCCGGCATATCCAGTTCTCCCTGGAAACTGATGGACTGACGGTTCTGCATATTCACGAATATCGAAGATGATCCGTTACTGAAAACGTCTATACTGAAATCGAACTTATCCTCCTCACTTCGTGCAGAGAACTTTATCTTGGCTGTTTCCTTCTTGTCCCACTCCAACTTATAGTCGGTGAGTGGAGCTTTAAAGTTTAGCCCTTCTCCACCGCCATAAGGAATAGAGTAAGCACGCCCATAGTAAGGCAGATAAGATATAACGGAATCATTTCTTATTTCCACAGAGTACGGTGAAGTTAGTGTAACAGACCGTCCTCGTGCAGGAAGAGCTCTGTTTACATTTATTTTATACTTCCCGGATGTGACCAGTTTTTCAACGGCCTGCTTCTTCAGTTCTTTTTTCTCTTTCTTAGTTTGTGCCGAAAGAGTAGGCATACTCATTGCAGTTATCAGCAATAAGGAGAAAATAATTCGAATCGTTTTCATACTATACTTTTTTATCGGTTATGTATATGAGTAACAATCAATTTTCCTTCTCAATACCCAGCAAATTCATCAAGTGAAAAAGAATATATTGCTTCCACTCCAGCATAAAAACCGAAAAATCGGTAGTATCTTTCAGGAATATGCTGGTGATCAAATTTTTTGTAATCAAAGGAAAAGTAAGCAAACCATAGAAAGTTATGAATACTGTATGTATGGGTACTTTCTTTAGTCTGCCTGCTTCCATTTCCATGAGCAGTCGTTCCTTTATAATCAGGAACGTTTCTTCAAACTGCATTTCCTTAGCTGCATCAAGCAGGTGGTTGACATCGCGCTGTATTTCCCCGCATATAAACTTTGGCATGTCAGGGTTTTCGGTGAAGAGTGTTATATACTTATCCAATATAAGACTTACGCGATCTATGAACGGCAGTTCCTGCTGTATTATTTCCTGTACTTTCGGTAATAGCGACATCACTATCGAACCGAATACAGCCTGAAACATTCTGTCTTTTGTCCTGAAATAGTAGTGTAGGGTAGGACGGTTTATTCCTACTTTTGCGGCAATATCACTCATGCTGGTTTCAACGAAGCCTTTTTCTATAAAAAGCTGTTTCGCTGTTTCAATTATTTGATATTCCAACTCATTGTTTTCTGTAGCTCCCATGGTCTTATTTATTTTATGTTATCAACAAAAAGTAACAGGCGATTGGTGATATTCACATCGCTGACGCTACTGTCAAAATCTAAAGATAATATATTTATCTGAGGGTAGACAGACTTTATACGTTTTTCTATTCCCTTTTCCACAATATGGTTAGCTATACACCCGAATGGTTGCAAACTGATGACATGATTAATACCCTGACTGGCAAAAGACGACATCTCTCCGGCAATCAGCCAGCCTTCACCGAACTGCGTGTTCAGCGATATAACCTGCTTGGCTTTTTCCGCTTTCTCGTAAATATTTTCAAAGGGTTGAAAGTACAGGAAGGCTTTTCCTATCTTGTTGATTTTATCAATTTGTTTCTGAACTTTTCCATAAAGCCAGTCGATAGCGAAATCAGGAATATATTTCTTTTTTATATGACTATCCTGGTTTACTTTCATATTGACGAAGCTTTGCATGAAAAAGTCTGTCATCAATGGAGGAACCACCTCTATACCTCTGTCTATGAGCCATGTGGTGATATCTTTTTGTGCAAAAGGATTGAACTTTAGGAAGATTTCTCCTACCACACCCACCTTAGGACATGATTTTTGCTGACAGATCTGATTGAATTCGTCAACTGCCAGAGATAAGTAACTGAGCAAATCTTCCGGTCTGTTTTTCAGGATAAGAGGCTTTGCCGCTTCCAGGTACATATCTTTTAATTTAGCTGCCTGTCCCGGCTTTTTCTCACGAACAACGGCGGCGTAATAGAATTTAGCTATGCAGTCGCTGTATAGAACAGCGGCAAGCGCTATTGGCAATACTTTCAGCCAATTTACTTTGAAGCCCGGTTGCTGATTATCTATTCCGCTGCCGAATGCTATTGACAGAATGGGAGTATGAGTGTATCCGTTTTCTATTAATGCTTTTTTTATTAAAGAGATGTAGTTGCTGGCACGGCATTGCCCTCCCGTCTGCGTAATGGCTACACAAGTGTTGTCCGGGTCATATCGTCCTTCCTTAAAAGCTTTCACGATGTCACCCACAATCAGTGTAGCCGGATAGCAAACTTCATTGTTGGAATACTTCAAACCCCAGTCGCACGAACATTCATCGCTTATGGGCAGAGTCTCCATTTCATATCCTGCCACTTTAAAAATGGAAGGAATAAGTGGTGATATAAAAGGGGTGAAGAATGGGGCGATAATCTTCTTCTTTCTGTCCTTTTTGGTGAAAAGAGGGAGGGATAAAGGTTTCTGTACCTGTCTCTCTTCAGCTTGTTGCAAACTGATGTGCAGGCTCTCTACCAGCGAACGTACACGCAGTTTGATGGAACCGGTGTTACTAACGTCGTCTATCTTCAATAAAGTAAGATTTTTATTGTACTGCTTCAGTAAAGTGCGTATTTCGTCTATCAGAAAGGCATCCGGTCCACATCCGAAAGAAGTCAGCTGCATATATTGCACGTGATTTCCCTGCTGCGCTGCCCATTTGGCTGATTTCAAAATACGGTTGGTAAATGCCCATTGAGCCAGAAAATTCACCTCCTTCAGTGGAATATCCTGATGACGGACGATATCATCTGTAATTACATAAACGCCCATAGCGCTGATCATATTCGAAATCTTATGTTGTACCAACGGGTCCGAATGATATGGACGTCCGGCAAGGAGAATAATCAGCTTCTGCTTTTTATTTCCTTCTTCAACTATTTGCCGGTTATAGGCGATAAGCTCTTTTTCAAAAGCGTCTTGTGCTTTCAGTGCATGGTCGAATGCTTTCTTTACTACCTGCTCTTGCACGCCCAGTGTGCTTAGGTAGTCACGGCATTGCTTATACAGTAATCCTGTATCTTTGAAAGTGATGGCCGGATGGTCAATCGGTAAGTTATCTGTCTGGACATTCTTGATAACCTGTGAGTATCCGGACACAATGGGGCAGTTGTAACTGTTCTGTTGTTGCTTATCGATTTCTTCGAATATGACAAACGGCATAAATATCCGGTCTACTTTGTATTCGATAAGGTTTTGGATATGGCTGTGCACCAGTTTTGCAGGAAAACAGATATTGTCGGACATTACCATATTGGCCGCCTTCTCATATTTATTGAATGTCGAAGCATCCGACAGGCATACCCGGATGCCACACTCTGTGAACAAAGAATGCCAGAAGGGATATTCTTCATACATATTCAGGCAGCGGGGAATACCTATGGTCAGTAGTGGAGCGGCTATATTTACTTGCCGATCAAACAGAAGTTCGATTTTCTTTTCATAAGCATTTACGCCTTTCTCCGAAACATTCCCTTTATTGGTAAACACCTTTTCGCATTTATTACCGGAGAAATAATGTTCTCCACTGCCGAAGGTGTACCGGGTGATGGCACATTGGTTTTCACATCCATTGCACTGAACCTGTCGGGAAGTGAATTGGGCCTGATGCATCATATCTTCCAGATTTGTAACTTTGGCCGTCTTAAGTTGCTTTGCATAAAGTGCACAGCCCAGAGCACCCATTAATTCGGGACAATCGCTACGGAATACTTCTTTTCCTGTCAGCTTCTCCAGACCTCGTACGATGGCATCATTGCGCATGGTTCCACCTTGCACCACGATATGTTTTCCAAGTTCATCCGGCTTTTTAAGTTGAAGCACTTTGTACAGGCAGTTCTTTACAACAGAGTAAGAAAGACCGGCCGCTATATCCGCCACGGATGCCCCTTCACGGAGCACTTGTTTCACTTTGGAATTCATGAAAACGGTGCAGCGTGTTCCCAGATCACACGGAGCTTTTGAGAAACAAGCCGCTTTGGCGAAGTCCTCCACTTTGTAGTCCAGTGACTGTGCAAAGGTGCTGATAAAAGAACCGCATCCGGATGAGCAAGCCTCGTTTATTTCAATCCGGTTGATAATTCCGCCATTTGTGAAAATGGCTTTCATATCCTGTCCGCCGATGTCCAGGATGAAAGATACATCCTTATTTATATGTTTGGCAGCCATGTAATGGGCTATGGTTTCAATGATACCGGCATCCATCTGGAAGGCAGCTTTTATCAGATCCTCTCCGTATCCGGTGGAGCATCCTCCTTTGATTTGCAGGATTGTCCCTTTTTCCTGACATTCTTTATGCAGTTTCTGCAATCCCTCTTCCACGGCTTTTATCGGATTTCCTTTGTTGTCGTGATAGTAGGAGTACAGGATACGGTTATTTTCATCAAGCACTACTATTTTGGTGGTGGTAGAGCCGGAATCTATTCCTATGGTAGCCTGTTGTATTCCGGATGTTAATTCCGTCCGCTGCACATCATATTGTGCCAACCTGTCCTTCCATTGCAGATATTCCGTTTCATCCTTGAAAAAAGGTGGAAGGCTGTTTTGTGGCTGGTATGCTTTTTCTGATAGATTTTCCAGAAGTCCGGTTAGCTCAGTTATTTTCATTTTCCGGGAGTTCTCTGCCAGTGCTGCTCCCCAGGCTGGAATAAGATTACTTTTCTCCGGCAGCAGAAAATCGTTCTCCTCTGATAACTGCAAATAGTTGGCGAATGATTTCCTGAGTGCCGGAATAAATGTCAACGGTCCTCCACAAAGTAATATCGGAGCAACAATATCACATCCATGCGCAAGTGTAACGATGGTTTGCACCGTTACAGCATGGAAAATGGAAGCCGCGATATCTTCTTTCGGTATATTCTTGGCTA
Organism: Bacteroides sp. 14(A); assembly: GCF_000526555.1. Taxonomy (NCBI): domain Bacteria; kingdom Pseudomonadati; phylum Bacteroidota; class Bacteroidia; order Bacteroidales; family Bacteroidaceae; genus Bacteroides; species Bacteroides sp. 14(A). The sequence goes on from NZ_JAGH01000005.1 coordinate 178,369, forward strand.
TCAGATTCTGAATATCCGTCTTACAGAATACACCACATCGGGAAGCTATCGGATGTACTCGTGTTGCCCGGAGAGCCAGTCCGTTCAGTTCATCCATCGATACTCCCAATAATATGGCCATCTGATCGATAAATGCCCCTGTTCCTCCGGCGCAGTTTCCGTTCATCCGTAAATCGGTGGCTTGATTATTCTGGAAGAAGACGACTTTGGCATCTTCTCCTCCGATGTCGATCATGGAAGATATTCCGGGATGATTCCGCCGAATATATTGGGCTGCCGCTACCACTTCCTGCACGAAAGGCAGAGAGTATTTCTCTGCGATTCCCATGCCTACTGAACCGGTGATATTGATTGATAAAGTAACATCGCCCATCTGTTCTTTCAGCTGGTGGAAAAATGCCAGTAGGCATTCCTGAACTTTTGCCTGATGCCTTTCATATTTGTAGAAAAGGACATTTCTCTCACTCTTATCCAGCACTATTATTTTAGCGGTAGTAGAGCCGATATCCAGGCCGACTTTGTAAATATCCATAATAGAATTCTGCTGATTGGGTATATAAATAATAAAATCAGATATATTAGTCTGACACTAATGTCAGACGCTGCAAATGTACGAAATCTTTTGGAAAAAGTGAGCGATTGTCTTTATTTAACTTTTTGCCGACAACACGACTGGTTTTATTTCGAAGGTGCAATAGGCTTGGTAAGGATGGTAAAATTAGAGTTTTACCAGTCGAAATGATTTCCTTGGTTGGATATGGATTAAATTAAAGGCATCTGTTATTTTCGTGGAGATTGAAATTGTTGTCAAAAAGAAAAAAGCCTCTGACTTGCAGAGGCTTTTTTGATTTCTGTGATCCAGCTGGGGCTCGAACCCAGGACCCCAACATTAAAAGTGTTGTGCTCTACCTGCTGAGCTACTGAATCAATCCTTTATTGCTGTTAAGCGGGCGCAAAGATAGAGACAATTTTTGAAAATGCAAAAGAATATCTCTTTTTTTGTTATCTTTGCCCAATATTCATCGAATGGGAATAGCATATACATTATTAATATAATACACTTAAAAACTTTATGGCAACAGTTGACGATAAAAAGATTATCTTTTCTATGGTAGGGCTGAACAAGACCATTCAGCAGAACAACAAGCAGGTGCTGAAGAACATCTACCTTTCGTTCTTTTATGGTGCAAAGATTGGCATCATCGGTCTGAATGGCTCCGGTAAATCTACCTTGCTGAAGATTATCGCCGGGTTGGACAAGTCTTATCAGGGCGAAGTGGTGTTTTCACCGGGTTACTCAGTGGGCTATCTGGCTCAGGAACCTTACTTGGATCCTACGAAAACCGTAAAAGAAATTGTGATGGAAGGTGTACAACCCATTGTGGATGCACTCGCTGAGTACGAAGAGATTAACCAGAAATTCGGCCTGCCGGAGTATTACGAGGATGCCGACAAGATGGATAAGCTTTTTGTCCGTCAGGGAGAACTTCAGGATATCATCGATGCAACTGATGCCTGGAATCTCGACAGTAAACTGGAACGCGCTATGGATGCCCTCCGTTGTCCGCCCGAAGACGCAACTGTAGACCATCTTTCGGGAGGTGAGCGTCGTCGTGTGGCACTTTGCCGCTTGCTGTTGCAGAAGCCCGATGTGCTGTTGCTGGACGAACCTACCAACCACCTTGACGCTGAATCCATCGATTGGTTGGAACAACATTTGCAGCAATACGAGGGTACGGTGATTGCCGTAACCCACGACCGTTACTTCCTCGACCATGTGGCAGGCTGGATTCTTGAACTCGACCGTGGCGAAGGTATCCCCTGGAAAGGTAACTATTCCAGCTGGTTGGAACAGAAGACCAAGCGCATGGAAATGGAAGAGAAAACCGCCAGCAAGCGCCGCAAGACGTTGGAGCGTGAGTTGGAGTGGGTGCGTATGGCTCCTAAAGCGCGTCAGGCGAAAGGTAAGGCACGTTTGAATTCTTACGATAAATTGATGAATGAAGATATCAAGGAGAAAGAAGAGAAACTTGAAATCTTTATCCCTAATGGTCCGCGTCTTGGAAATAAGGTTATCGAAGCGAAACACGTGGCAAAAGCTTATGGCGACAAACTTCTGTTCGATGATCTCAACTTCATGCTTCCGCCTAACGGCATTGTGGGTGTAATCGGGCCTAACGGTGCGGGTAAAACAACGCTGTTCCGGTTGATCATGGGGCTGGAAACAGTAGATAAAGGTGAGTTTGAAGTAGGAGAGACCGTAAAGGTAGCTTATGTCGACCAGCAACACAGCGATATCGACCCGAACAAGAGCGTGTACCAGGTTATTTCCGGTGGTACGGAACTGATTCGTATGGGTGGACGTGATATCAATGCACGTGCCTATTTGTCACGTTTCAACTTCTCCGGTGGAGATCAGGAGAAGCTTTGCGGTGTACTTTCGGGTGGTGAACGGAACCGTCTGCACCTTGCTATGGCTCTGAAAGAAGAGGGCAACGTGCTGTTGCTGGACGAACCTACCAATGACATCGACGTGAATACGCTTCGCGCACTCGAAGAAGGTCTTGAAGACTTTGCAGGATGTGCCGTAATTATCAGTCACGACCGTTGGTTCCTCGACCGTATTTGCACTCATATACTTGCATTCGAAGGTGATTCCAATGTCTTCTATTTCGAAGGTTCTTATTCGGAATATGAGGAAAATAAACAGAAACGTTTAGGGAAAGAAGAACCTACCCGTGTACGTTATAGAAAGCTGATGAATGACTGATAACAGTAAGAATCTGATAGCATAACTAATATTTTTATGACAAATAGAAAGCCCTGCAAAAAACTTGTAGGGCTTTTTTGTTATAAAAAGTTTCAATAACTCCTATATACCCTAAAATTTTGTAGCAGAAATGTAATACAAATCTAAATCTTATTAATTATATTTGCGTCTTAAAACAGTATTTAATACTTAATTAACATTCGTAATTAACACATTTAATTAACAAAAAACAGAAGTATGAAAAAACATCTAATTCATTTCCTGTTGGTGGCTGTGCTGTCTATATGCAGTGCTGCGGCATTTGCCCAGACTACAGTGAAAGGTCAGCTTGTTGACTCAGAAACAGGAGAACCGTTAGTGGGCGCTGCTGTTATGGTAGAAGGCACTTCACAAGGAACTGTGACTGACATTGATGGTTATTTTAAGCAAGGTGTTGCTCAAGGTGGAACATTGGTGTTCAAGTATGTAGGTTTTAAAGACCTCAAGAAGAAAATAACACAGAAGGGTGCTTCTGTTGATTTGGGGGTTATCAAGATGGAGCCGGATGCTGTGATGCTGGCTGACGTTACAATTACTTCTTCTGTAGCGGTTGCCCGTAAAACTCCGGTAGCGGTTTCTACTGTAGATCCTGTTTATATCGAAGAAAAATTAGGAACGCAAGAATTTCCCGAAATCTTGAAATCAACTCCGGGCGTTTATGCTACAAAACAAGGTGGTGGTTATGGAGACTCAAAGTTGAATATGCGTGGTTTTAAGACTGAGAATATCGCAGTTATGATTAATGGTGTCCCTATGAATGATATGGAGTGGGGCGGTGTTTATTGGTCTAACTGGGCAGGTCTGTCTGATGTAACCCGTTCAATGCAGACTCAGCGTGGTTTAGGTGCATCGAAAGTTTCTGCACCTTCAGTTGGTGGTTCCTTAAACATTATTACAAGATCTGCTGATGCTAAGAAAGGGGGGAGTGTTTCCTATGGTATAGGAAATGACGGTTACAATAAGATTGCATTTACCGTTTCTACTGGTTTGAGTGATAAAGGCTGGGCATTGACATTATTAGGTGCAAAAACATGGGGTGATGGCTATATCCAAGGTACGGACTTCGAAGCTTACAACTGGTTTGTGAATATAACTAAGCGTTTCAATGATAATCACCAGTTATCTTTTACAGCTTTTGCTGCTCCTCAATGGCACAATCAGCGTAATTCTAAAGATGGTTTGACTATTGAAGGTTGGCAAACGGTCGCTAATAAGTATATGAATGGCGATAAGGCTTATAAATACAATCCTTCTTATGGTTTTGGAAGAAATGGTCAACGTAAAGTTTCTGCTCATAACGTTTACAACAAGCCACAATTATCTTTAAACCATTTATGGCAAATCAACCAGAAGTCAAGCTTGAGTACTGCTCTATATGCTTCTATCGGTCGTGGTTACGGGTATGCCGGTCAAGGTTTGACCTCAGCTGACCGTAATAACTGGTATGGTAGTAGTTATGGGACATTGAATACCACTTTCCGTAAAGATGATGGTACATTTGCATACGATGAGATTTATGATTTGAACGAAACCAGTGAAAATGGTTCTATTATGGCGATGTCAAAGAGTAAGAATTACCATAACTGGTATGGTTTGCTCTCTACTTACACTACTAAATTTGGTGAAAATTTCGATTTTTATGGTGGTGTTGATTTTCGTTATTATAAAGGTGTGCATACTAATGAGCTTGTTGATCTTTATGGTGGCGAGTACTATATTGACTCTTCTTCTCGTGCCAATGTGCTTCCTGCTTACAACAAAGCAGCTGCCGCTGGAGATGCTTTTGTTAACCAGAAGTTGAAAGTAGGTGATGTTGTATATCGTGATTACGATGGATTTACAATGTCAGAAGGGGTATTTGGTCAGTTGGAATATAATCAAGATAAACTGAGCGCATTTGCTTCAGGAGCTGTATCTAATACTACATATTGGCGTTATGATCGCTTCTATTATGATGCAGAACACGCAAAATCGAAGAAAGTTAGTTTTATCGGTTGGAATATAAAGGGTGGTTTGAATTATAATATTACAGAAAATCACAACGTATTTGGAAACATTGGTTATATCAGTCGTGCTCCGTTCTTCTCTCAAGGTGCATTTTTAAACTCTACAACCAGTAATGCGACTAATCCTGATGCAGTAAATGAGAAAATTTTCTCTGCGGAGTTGGGGTACGGTTTCCGGTCTAGGTTCCTTACGGCTAACTTGAATGTCTACCATACAAAATGGATGGATAAGACAATGTCAAAGGGAATTGAAGTTGTAGATGATAATAAGGTATTTATTGACCGTGTTAGTCTGAACCTGAGCGGCGTAGCGGCTATTCATCAAGGTATTGAGCTGGACTTTGTTGCTAAGCCACTTCATTGGCTTGATATTACTGGAATGTTCTCTATCGGTAATTGGCGTTGGGATAGTACTGCTAAAGGTTATTTTTATGATTCTACTAGCCAACCTGTTGCATCATGGAGTGGTAAGACGGGAATTGTACATGCATCTGGTATTCAAGCGGAAGATCATGCTTCTATGACTGTGATTTTGGATAAGACGAAAGTTGGTGATTCGGCGCAGACAACAGCTGCCTTGGGCGCTGATGTGAAAGTAAGCAAAGACTTTAAGGTGGGTGCCAATTGTAACTTCTTTGGACGTCTGTATGCTGACTGGACCTTTAGTGCAAGTGATATTTTACCTAATGCAACAAAGGTTTATGAAACTCCGTGGCGTGTACCCTCTGCTTGGACTCTTGACTTGGATGCAAGATATACTTTCAATATCGGTAATGTGAAAGCTACTCTTTCCGGTAATATTTATAATGTGTTGGATCAGGAGTATATTACTGATGCTCTTGATGGTGCAAACCATGACTGGAAAACAGCTTATGGCATATTCTACGGATTTGGACGCACGTTCAACGTTAGACTTAAAGTTAACTTTTAATATATAACAGTCTATAAAGATATGAAGAAAATATATTTATTTCCTGCGTTAGCTGCTACGCTGATGATATCAGGATGCGATTATAATGAAAAATATTTCGAAGGACTGGACGAGATGAGCCAGCCTAAAGAAGTGTTTACGAAAACGTATGCTTTGACAGAGGCTGATTATGCTACTATCTCGTCAGGCAAAGCTTATGAATCATTGCCTGGTAGCGATGAAGAAAAGGCTGCGTTGGCTGCATTGAAAACTAGTATGCGTTTCTCTGATATTTTGCCGGCTTCTAAGTATTTATCTACTTTTTTGGCTGCAAAATGGCTAGGTGCTGATGACGGTTCATCAGTTAAGGTTACTTATAACAAAGGGATTGACGCACCGGAATACCTTGCTAAATTGGCTGCGTCAGAAACCTATACAGTGTCAGATGCAAATTATGTGAGCGTATGGGGTGATGTTGATGCTAAATATTTCACACCTTCTAAACCGCTGGCAAAAGTTGCAAATAAGATATTGACTACAGCTTATCCTACCGCTCAAAGTGGAGATGTTAAGGTTGTTGCTTACAATTATTCTATTTCTGAGCCTAATACGGGTGGTGGTGCTACAGTAGCAAAAGAGCTTGATGAGACTTTCGATCATATATCTGTCGGTGGTGGAAAAACTGCTATTGATGGTTGGCAAAATATTGCGGAGAAAGGTACCAAGTACTGGACAGATAAGTATTATAATGGTGGTTATACGGAGTGTTCTGCTTATAATGGTGGTGGTGATGTTGTTGCATGGCTTATTTCGCCCAAAGTGGATTTATCTTCTGCCGCTGCTCCCAAATTGGCGTTTGATGTATGTTTAGGCTATCCTAATGGTGCGACTTTACAAATATTGGTATCAGACGATTTTAATGGAAGTGATGTTAATTCTGCTACTTGGACTGATTTGACTGCATATTTTGCATTTGATGCATCTAATGCAAAATTTGGGACAATGTCGCCGGCTGGTATTTATGATATGAGTGCTTATAAAGAGAATCCCGTTTATATAGCTTTTAAATATGTAGGTAATGCGGAGAAGACAACCACTTTCCAGATTGACAATATTCAGTTAGGTGATAACGTAAGTGTAGAAGCTACTTCTGTATTCAAAGAAGATTTTGAAAACGGTACAGATGCTTGGAAAGAGCAAATTATTCAAGGAGATTTTACATGGACTGCTAAAGACTTCAGTAATAACCACTATGTACAGTACTCTGCCAATAAATCAACAGAAGAGCAAGAGAGCTATTATATTTCTCCGGCTATAACAATACCTGCAAAAACAGAAGGGGTAGCTGAATTGCTATTTGATGTTTGCATTGGTTATTGGAATGCCAATTGTCTTTCTGTTTTGGTGTCTACTGATTATGTAGATGATGTTACGAAGGCGACTTGGAAAGATATGACGGCGGAATTTGCTCTTCCGGAAGGACCGACCAATGCTTATGGTAAATTTGGTTATGCAGGCGCTGCTCCGTTGAATGAATTTGCGGGACAGGTTATTCATGTGGCATTCAGATATGTAGGTAATGGTGCTGAATCTCGTTCAACTACCTATCAGATTGATAATATCAAGGTACAAACTGTAGCTCGTAAGGCCGCTGTGGCTAAGTTGTCTACGACTACGCGTGCTACTGCTGGCGGTGTTAACGAATTGGCTACCATCTATACTTATAATGGCTCTACGTGGATTCCATACGAAGATGCTATTGTAGTAAGTCCTTCTGACTATGAGGAAATGGGCTTTGAAACGTTTACTTCTTCTAACAAACCGGATAATTACTTGCCGCAATTCTTGACAGCCAACTATCCTTATGCGCAAGAAGAACAGAAAGTAGGGGTTGTTTATACATATTCGAATAATCAAGAAGCAGCCGAGTATATTTATACCGCTGGAGTTTGGACGAAGAATGATAATGTGGAAGTAGTTACCGATCAGTTTGTTCGTTCGGAAGGTAAATGGAATTTTAATCCTAGTACTACAATTACACTTTCTGTCGTAAAGAATGACCCTGTATCTACTCCTTTCTATCAGGCTATTGTAGACTATTCAGGAAAAGAACACGGTAAGGATTATTATCAGACCGGGTATACTAATGCTGAATATTATTATGGGGCTTCTTCTTATCAAAATAACTTTGACTTCCGCCCATCTGCTTGGAAGACCAAACATAATAATGGGGCGCTTTATGAAAAAATGTCAGATGAGGATTTGGTGAAACTGATGTTTGAACGTTTACCTGAAGCATTTGTTCCTGCGTTGGAGGCTTTATATGGAGATGCAAATGTAGTATCGGGTGTAGAAGTTATTTATACAATTTACTTTGGTGTTTACGACGGTTCAACTACAGTAACTTGGACTATCCAATATGAAGTGATTGGCAAGGGTAAATTCCAGTATATTGAAGGTTCTTTGAAGAAAGCAGAATAAGAGTCTGCGGATATTTATTAATGAGACTGTCTCCTGTTTTTTTGAAGGAGACAGTCTCATTGTTTTTCTTACCACCGTTCCCTCTTCACCTCAAAGCACGGGCACTTTTCTTTCACATGCGCTCCCGGTTTCATCACAGGACGAAGGCTTTTGATGTCTCCGTTCAGACATACATAATAATGATTCCGGCCTCACTGAAGCCACGTTGCAGATGATCGGCGGTTAAGTCAGCTTCCGTATAAGGGCGGTCGCAGCGGGTGGCGGAACAGTGGACGACAATCTGATTAATTTTTCTCATAGAAGCAAGTCTTATTTTATGTTTTTGCAGATTTATAGAAACCTACATTTGCAGAGGCATTCCGCTATGTAAGCACTAATGAACTTCATATAGGGTTATTGTTTCTTGCGGGACTCCGCATTTTTTCTAACGCGATTATATATTTTTAACATATTTAGGTAATGTGCGGTTTAAGATGAAAAATCCTTTTCAGGAGCTCTCTGAAGGGGGATAAAGGTCGTAAGACCGTACATTTTGTCAGTTTCTTCAATGCTTATCTTTGTAGAGTCAAATGAAAAAATAAGAAATATGAAAAGAAACTTCTACCTTCAGCATCCACTAATGGCGATGCATGACCCCAGAATGCAGAATCTGCTGGCTAAGGAAACGCTTAAAGGAACTGGTGCCTATTGGTTTATTATTGAAAAACTGGAGTTATTGCCCGAGTCGCGTGCTCAGGTGGAATACCTGCGCTCTTTCTGTAAGGTCCATAAGATTTCTTTTGCTTATATCAAGAAAATCATTTTCGGATACCAGCTTTTCGACTTTGAAGAGGATGGCTATTTTATGCCTGCGGAACTGAATCCGATACATGAACGGACGGAACAAACGATATGTGAACGGCAGGTAAACTGTATTGCGACTGATGCGGATTGTATCGGAAGCTCAGAGAAAAAGGTTCGAAAAACGCTCAAAAACAAGCGAGAATCATCGAAAAAAGAGCAAAAAATGGCTGAAAACAGTCAAAAAGTGCTTAGGAATGAAGGGGAAAAAGAATGCTTATCGTCTGGTAAATCGCTGAAAAACAATAGTATTAGCTCAAATGAATATACTGCTAATAAAGAGAATATAAGAGATATAATAACAACAGCAGCAGCAAGAAAAGAAAAAAAGACTGCTGTTGCTGTTGTTGATGATTTATCTGCCGTAGCTTTGACGGAGAGAAACCGCACATTGTCGCCTGGAATATCGAGCTTTGTCATTCGGAATGTCGGCCTCATCATCCCGAATGCCACACTTCAACGCCTCAATTGCCACACTTCACTGCCCCAACTGCCACACTTCAGTGCAGTAATTGCCACACCTCAGCACAGTAAATACCACACGTCACGCCTGATTGGGTGTGGCATTGGGGACGATGAAGTGTGGTATTCGAAGGCTGTTTCTGAAGTTCACATTTGCGGGAGGAATTTTGAAATTGTCAGGGGAGCACTGCCTTATACCGTGTACACCTGCCTTGTGCATCGTAAACACGTATCAGGTAGAAGCCACGCACCAGACTATTTACGGGCAGGGTGAAACGATTTTCTGCATTTTCGGCATTGCTAATGTCGTATGTGGCAATGATTTGCCCACTGATATTGACGATTTCGGCACGGCTGAGGCTGGTGTTGCTTACTAAAGTGAGGTAGCCGCTGCGTGGATCGCCTGTCAGGCGGATAGCGGGGCGGGAAATTGTCTGGGGTTCGATACCTGTGCTGCCGTTCCCCAGATTCAGGAAGGTGACGATGGGGCTGTGGTCGGAGCAGCGGTACATATTGTTTTTCTGTACGCCGCTTTGATCGACGTCCATTTTCTGTGGTTCGTCGGCGTTGATACGGAAGGGACGGGCATCGGTTACTTGCTTTTCAAGGGTACTTGTGGCCAGACTGTGATCCAGATAGCCTACTGCGTAACTGCCATTACTGAAGTAAGCGTAACTGTACTGGTTTGGGGCGTAGGTGGTGAGCAGATTGACCAGACCACCGTTTTCGAGGGTACGGATGGGGTCTTCACAGGTATAGGCGTTTAGGTCGCCTACCACCAGGACGTCGGGATCATTGTAGGTTTTCGTGATTTCTTCGATGAACTTCAGAGTGGCTTCGGCTTCCTGCACACGGCGGGGATTATAGGCGCCTTGGCCGTCACCTTTATCTTTGTATTGCTCCGGAACATTGCTGCCTGATTTTGATTTCCAGTGATTGCAGCAGAGGATGAAACGCTCCTGATTGCTGTTCAGTTGGAAACCTTGGGCGGTTTTGCGTTCCGGCAGGTAATTGTCGGCGAGTTTGTTCAGACTGATGGCGCCCACGGGGGTAACTGCGTCGCTATTGTAGATGAAGCAGGCCATGCCCTGCACGTTGTCTTTATAATAGCGTGTCTTGTATTTCTGGGTGTTGCAGTTCCGGTTCAGGAGCTGGCAGAGTTCTTCCAGTCCGGCGGCTCCTTCTACTTCCACAAGGGCGTAGATGTCGGCTTGCAGTGCTTGCAGGGCGAGGGCTACTTTGGGCAGCTTGATGCTATAGGTGTTTACGTTTTTGCCGAAGTGTTCCAGGTTGAAGCTGACCACTTTCAGGTTGTACGTTTCCGGGGTGTCGCAGGAGATGGGGCGTTCGTTGCCTTTGAATTCGGGTTTCCGGGTCAGGGTGATGGTGTATGTGCCGTTGCTGTAGCTGGCTTTTCCGGTCAGCCCTTCTATGGTTTGTCCGATGCGGCAGGTTCCGTCTGCATCGACGATAGGGAAGGAGCCTTGCTTTACGGTGAGTTGGTTTTTCTGGTTCTCCAGGTTCTTCTGATTGAACATATCTACACCCGGTTCGAACTTTTCGGTAGGAGTCCATAGCTGGCCGTTGGAAAAGTTCAGTGTGCCATACGTGTAGCTGTAGTTGTTTGTCAGCGTCAGGGTGTTTGTAATGGTCACTTCTTTCCCGTTCAGGGCGCTTGTTTTGAAGTCGTCAGGGAAAATAACCGGTTGCTGGGCAAACAGTAATATAGGGATCAGATTAAGAAGTAGAAGTAGCGGTCTTTTCATAAGTAGTTTCATTAGGTGGTTGTTTCTCATTTCTTAATTTTCATTTCCATCAGCACCGGATTATGGTCGCTGCACAGGTCCAGATCGGGCGAGTAGTAACGGTATCCCTGGATGCCGGGCGAATGGAATATGTAGTCGATGCGCAACAGACGTTTGAAGTAGCGGTAGGTGTACATATAGCCGCGACCGCTGGTGCGGAAGCCGTCTTTGAGGACATCGGACAGTTCGGCATAGGTGTAGGAGGATGGCAGGGAGTTGAAGTCACCGCATGCCAGTACGGGGTAGGGGCTGGCAACTACCAGTTGGCGGATGCTGTCCGTTTGTTCGGCGCGTTTCACGAAGTTGTCGTGCAGGGAAGTGATGGCGCCTTGCACGACTTCTGCTTCACGACGGGTGTCGTTACTGTTGGCAAGTCCGCGTTCCCATTTCCGGCGGTTCTGGCTGACGCTGGTGGTCTGCAAGTGGTTGTTGAGCAGACGGACGGTGTCGCGTCCCAGGACAATGTCGCACTGCATGCTACAGTTGGCGCTTTGCTGGTAGGAAATGAACTGGGGATTGACGAGCGGGTAGCGGCTGAACACGGCGATAGGAAGCACTCCGCGGATAGAATCCTCGGTAGGGATCAAGGCGTAGCGCCAGTGGGAAAATACGTTGCGGATGCTGTCCATCGGGAAGTATTTGTTGTCGCCACATTCCTGGAAGCAGAGGACGTCGACTTCCTGTTCTTTCATGTAGCGGGCGATTTCCTTGCAGGAGTAGCCTGTAATCTCTCCTCCGAAATTGCCAACGTTGTAGGTGGCTATTTTCAGGTATCCGTCGGCATAATTGCTGCTGTAGTGCCCTTCGGGAATCTTCTTGGTGAAGCTGAACTGGAAGATGGCAAGGATATATCCGTAATTGAAAACTAATGCTGCAAGGGGAATGAATGCCCAGCGCCTGCGGGCGAATGCCCAACAGATGGCGACTAACAGATTGCATAGCAATAGTGCGGGCAATGCTAATCCCAGTACGGGCATGTACCTTGAATTGGCAGGGTCGAAGTTCCCGGAGAATGCAGCAATCATCGTGACAAGGGCCAATACGATGCTCAGGAGGACTGGAATGCTGCGGAATAAACTTTTGATTTCTGATTTTCCCATGTTGTTGTAAAGCTACGGGCTACAAGTTACAAAGCTACGAGCTACGAGTGCCTTTCGGTATGATAGCGCAGCCACTCGTAGCCCGTAGCTTGTAGCTCGTAGCTTATTTTATTACATTTACCGGTTTTCCGTCAATATATGCTTTTAAGTTACTGATAAGAATATGTATCAGCCTTTGGCGGGCTTCAAAGTTGGCCCATGCGATGTGAGGGGTGATGAAGCAATTCCGGGCGGTGAGTAACGGATTGTCGGCACGGGGTGGTTCTTCAGAAAGAACATCCAGTCCGGCAGCGTAGATGATGCCGGTATTCAGGGCATTGGCAAGATCTTGTTCGTTGATGAGCGGGCCGCGTCCGGTATTGATGAGGATGGAGGTGGGTTTCATCAAGGAGAGGCGGTTGGCGTTGATCAGTTCACGGGTACTGTCGTTCAGTGGGCAGTGCAGGCTGACGATGTCACATTCGTGGAACAATTGGTCGAGTTCCGCTTTACGGATTTCGGGAGGAAGTTGGAGGCGCGATTTGGAAGTGTAGGCCCATACCTTCATACCGAAGCCGATGGCTATACGGGCGGTGTTGTAGCCGGTCTGTCCCAGTCCTACGATACCGATTTTTTTTCCGAGCAGCTCGATGAGTGGAGTGTCGTAGAAGCAGAAGTCGGGATTCTTGCTCCAGTTTCCCTTGCTGACTTCTTCGGAATAATGGCGTACTTGCTGGGTGATGTTCAGGATATGTGCAAATACCATTTGTCCGACAGAGGGAGTGCTGTATGCAGGGATATTGGTGATGATGATGCCGCGTTCGCGGGCGGCGTTGATGTCTACCACGTTGTAGCCTGTAGCCATCACGCCGATGTATTTCAGATCGGGCAGGGCAGCCATTGTCTCGCTGTTGATCACTACCTTATTGGTAAGGATGGCTTCTGCACCGGCAGCACGTTCAAGAACTTCGCCGGGAGCGGTGCGATCATAGATCGTGCACTCGCCTAACTCTTTCAACTTATCCCAGCACAGATCGCCGGGATTCGTGGTGTAACCGTCTAATACTACAATTCTCATTTTGTATATATTTAAAGTGAGTACGCAAATTTAGGGAAAAGATTTGAGATTACGATTTTCTGAACTTATCCTCACCCCACAACGCTCTCATCCGTTCCGCATGTTTCTGTTCGGCAGCATTGTCTTGTGCTTCCCACAGACGGCGGTCTTTCAGCTCGTCGGGCAGAAATTGTTGCTTGACGAAGTGCCCGGGATAATCGTGCGCATACTTATAATTGTCTCCATAACCCAACTGTTTCATCAGTTTGGTAGGTGCATTGCGCAGGTGCAGGGGTACGGGCAGATTACCGGTCTGGCGTACAAGTTCCAGGGCATTGTTGATGGCCATGTAGGCGGAGTTACTCTTCGGGCTTGTGGCGAGGTAAACGGTGGCTTCCGCCAGAGGGATGCGTCCTTCGGGCCAACCCACTTTCATTACGGCGTCGAAACACGCATTGGCAATCAGCAAGGCGTTCGGGTTTGCCAGTCCCACGTCTTCCGAAGCGGAAATGACGAGGCGGCGGGCGATGAATGCGGGATCTTCTCCGGCTTCCACCATGCGGGCCAGCCAATAGATGGCACCGTCGGGATCACTGCCACGGATGGACTTGATGAAGGCGGAAATGATATCATAATGCATCTCTCCGTCTTTGTCGTAGGCAAGCGGATTCTGTTGCAGGCGTTCTGTCACCATCTCATCGGTGATGACGACGGGATCTCCGGCTTCGGAAGAAACAACGAGATCCAGGATGTTGAGCAATTTGCGGGCGTCTCCACCACTGTAGCGAAGCATGGCGGTGGTTTCTTTCAGCTCGATGGTACGCTCTTTCAGTATATGGTCGGTGGTAATGGCACGTTGCAACAGTTCCAGTAAATCATCTTTTTCCAAAGATTTCAGCACATAGAGTTGGCAGCGTGACAGCAGTGGGCGGATTACCTCAAAAGACGGATTCTCCGTGGTAGCGCCTATCAGCGTCACTGTGCCTTGTTCCACGGCTCCGAGCAGTGAGTCTTGCTGTGACTTGCTGAAACGGTGTATTTCATCAATGAACAGGATGGGACTGCCTTGCGAGAAGAAACGGTTGCTCTTCGCGCGGTCTATCACTTCGCGCACATCTTTCACCCCACTGGTCACAGCGCTCAGGGTGTAGAACGGAGTTTCCAGTTTGTTAGCGATGATCTGTGCCAGAGTGGTTTTGCCTACACCCGGAGGACCCCATAGTATGAACGAAGAAATACGTCCTGCGTCAATCATCTTGCGCAGCACCGCACCCGGTCCTACTAAGTGTTTCTGACCGATGTAGTCGTCTAAGGTTTTAGGGCGAAGCCTTTCTGCTAATGGAGTCATGTGAATAAGTGTTTAACGTTTAGTGATTAGTGATAAGTAACTATGCTAATCACTAATCATTCATCACTAAGTCGCTATTTTAGAATATCATTAATATCATGAAGCGTATGCCATCTTTCTTCACTCCCGGTATATCGGTGTAGGTGAGGCGGCGTACATATTCGATATGCAACAGCTTGAATATGTTGTAGATACCTACACTGGCTTCCAAGTAGGGAGTGCTGCCCATTACGTGACTGGTGGGGACACCGTCGCGCATGGGGAAAAGGAACAGTTCACTGTTATGGCTCTTGTACGGATTGTTTTTGTCCGTCAGGGTGCCATACATACCACGGATGCGGAAAGTTTCGCGCCACTTCAACTTCTTGATAAGCGGGATGCGGTTGAACAGCTTTCCGTTCATGTCATAGGTCAGGGCGAGAGAGGCATAACGGTCGTTCAGGAACTCCATGTTGTTGATCAGGCTGAATGACTCGTTGTGCTGGGTGATGTATGACAGATTCGCCATGGGCAGGTTCAACAAGGGGAACGGTACAGTGTTCCACTGCGCGCCGGCACGGGCGGTAATATCCAGTTTACCCCACGAACCGAACCAGAAACGTTTACGGATACTGGCTTCCGTAAGGTTAAAGTTGTACTCGCCACCTAACACGCCTTTCAGACCGAGGGTGTGGGAGAGGGAGAAGATCGGGGCATCCAGCGATACGGGCACACGGCGCTGCTTCGTGTTGACATACGTCTCACCCGGTGCGTAACGCAGGGTGACACCGAGTTCGGTGGTGGTGATGTCCTTGATGAAGGTATTCGTATCATCCCATATTCCGGCGATGTTACCATCGTTTTTCCAGTATTGCAATACACCTCCGGCAGGCTGGTCGTTGCGGTGGCGTGCCATGGCTTTGATGGAAAAACCGGTATTGGTTTCCAGTTCGTAGGTCAGGGTAGCGTCGCGCATGTACGACATTTGGTCTACCTTGGTCCACTTCCAGCCCACAAACATATTATCCTTGTCCGTTGAGAGGTATTTATCCATGGGAGACATGACGTCGTAACTGTAATCGAAGGCCAGGTAGTGCTTGGGAAATTCCCACAATACATATTCGCGCTTGTTGAACGAGTAGGCTGCCTGACCTTTATAGAACCATTTCTTGTCCCTCGTACCGTAGGCCGCATATCCGCTGAAACTCCAGTGCGGATCGAGGTTACCGGTGGTCATACCACTGAGACGGAAACGTGTGCCATTCACGTAATTGCTTGTGATGGTGGTATTGATAGGCCCGAAGTCGAACTTGCTGGGGTGCTTCTTGGTGCCCGTTTCCACGAAGTTCTCAATCAGGGCTTTCGCACCGAAGATGACATATTTGAATCCGGGAATTTGCTCAATGCGGTTCATGAAGACGTCCATGTTACTCTCTTTCTTTGTGAGGGGAACCTGACGCACACTCGCCCAATATTCATCACTCTTGTTGAGCATGTTGGCTTCTTTGATGACGTTACCTTTCAGGCGGAAGAGACGAGGCTCAATGTCTTCAAAGTTGTAATTGGAGTATTTGGTAGTACGCTGCACTTCAAGCCCTTGTATGCCTTTTACGAATTGCAGTTCCACGGTCATGTCATCGTCCGTAAGTACCCAGTTTCCGTCCGGCATCTGCTCGAATTGCTGCACTATGTCGAGGTTGTCCACAAAGTTCACACCGGTCTTTTTTGGCAGGTTCATGGTACACTTCTTGACGGCATAGGTAGAATCCTTCACTACGTAGAGGTGTCCCGTGAAACCGAAATCCTGTGAGTTTTGAGGCACGAAGGTGAGGTGCACACACTCCTGACGGTCCACCATGACGGTGTCCATGAGGTAGTATTTATAGAAACTGATGGCCCCGCGACCAATGGGGCTGACGAAGCGGCGTTGCAGGAGTCGGATGTCATCGTCGTAGATATTGACATCGGAGAAGACATCGGTCAGGATGGTGCCCAACATGTCTCCCGTATTGAAAAACTCCTCTATACCGCTGGAATTCACACCTTCGATGATGGTTTTTTCGCTTTTGGGACTTTTGCGGTAGATGGTCTTCGAAGACGTCTCCTTGATGGAGATGGGGAGGATCATCTTGTTGGTCTTGGGCGATACTTCCACCTGGTCTTTGAAGAATGAGAATTTCTTGTAGATGCCCTTTTCCATCTTTTCGGGGGTGACGTCGTTCATGGACATCTTCATCTTTTCGTATTTCTGATACTGGTAGAAATCGTTGGCTTCCAGTTTCAGTTCTTTCTTATTCTCGATAACTTTCCTCATAAAATCCACGGCGGGATTGTTCTTACGGGAGTATTTCTCTTTTTGGGGCTTCACCACAACTTCGGAGAGCATGACGTCGGCAGGTGCCAGCTTCACGTTCAGTACTTTGGTGGTAGGCTTCAGGGTGACTTTCTTGGTCACGTATCCGATGGCGGAGAATGATAATTCATTCCAGCCTTTGCGGGTTTCCACTGTGTATTCGCCTTCGGCATTGGTGATGGCACCCACGCCTTTTCCCTCGTATTGAACGGTGATGTACATTAATGGTTCATTGGTGAGGGAGTCGGTCACGACACCTTTAATCTGTGCGGATGCGCTGTGTGCGACGAATAATGACAGCAGAAAAAGGATGAGAGCTATATATTGTTGTTTCATATTTAAGTCAGTATGAGGCCGCAAAGTTAACAAAATACAGTTAAATAAGAAGTAAATATAATCTAAAGAAATAAGAGGAATGTTTATATCTGCTTTAACTTTTATCTGATTTGTACTATATTTGTCGCGTAAAATTCACAAAATGCTGTCCATACTCATTCCGGTGTATAATATAAATTGCGTCTCGTTGGTTCGGAAATTATATGAGATGGCCTTGCTGACGGAGTTTCCTTTCGAAATTTTGCTGGCGGACGACGCGTCGTGCCGGAAAGTGAAGGAAGAAAATCGTGTGTTGAACCGGTTGGACGGATGTCGTGTGCTGGAACTGGAGACGAATCATGGTCCGGCATTTATCCGCAATTATTTGGGTGAACAGGCGCGTTATCCTTATTTGCTTTTTCTGGATACGGACACAAGTCCGGTAGGTGAGGACTTTCTCTCTTTATACCTCAAGAATGTGGGCGGACAGGTGGTTTGCGGTGGCTTTTGTTATCCGGAGGAGGGGGACTCCTTTCTGCGCAATAAATACGGAGCGCAGGTGGAAGCGCAACCGGCTGCCGAACGTCGTAAGCATCCTTATCAGCACTTTATAAGTATGAACTTTTTTATTCCGAGAGAGCTTTTTCTGCGTGTCCGTTTTGACGAAACGTTTCATCTGGGATATGAGGATACCGCTTTCGGAAAGAGGCTGGAAGATGCGGGTATACCGGTGTTGCATATTGAAAATCCGGTCTGGCATCTGGTGGAGGAAGATGCGGCTTCTTTTTTGGTGAAAACACGCCGTTCTGTGAAAAACCTCTTGGGTCGTGAACGGGAATTGCTTCCTTATGTCCGCTTATTGCGCTGGTACAATTGTTTAAAGCGGTTTCATGCTGTTGCACTAACCGCTTTCCTATTTCGTATATCTGAGAGTCTTTTGGAAAAGAACCTGACTGGAAAACACCCCTCTTTACGGCTTTTCGCTTTCTATAAGTTAGGTTATTTCTGTTGGTTATCTGTTTAATTCCTCTAACTTAACTCCTAATTCAGTAATGCTCCTTTAATTCTCCGTTAATCAACGTCTGTACGATACGTTCCGCTGTACGTCCATCCCAACGGTCGGGCAGGGTAGTATGTTTCCATTCGCCGAGCATTAATCTTTCCAGAGCATTGGCAAGAGCCACGGAATCTTCATTCACTAACTCATTGGTACCTACACGCCAGGTTTCGGGATGCTCGGCGTAGGAGTTGAGCGTGATGCAGGGGACATCGAGGAAGGTAGCTTCCTCGGCAATGTTTCCGGAGTCCGTCACAATGCCTTTTGCATGGTTGATGAGGTAACCGAAATGCAGATAACTTTGAGGCGGCAGGATGTGCAGATTAGACGCGGGGATGTCCAGCGATTTGATGGCTTTTTGCACATAAGGGTGCAGGGGCGCAATGATGGGCATGCCTTCGGATTTCTCAATCAATGTTTGTATCAACGATTTGAGAACATGTTTCTTGGTCAGCAGGTCGTGCCGGTTGAGAGTCAGCAACAGGTAACCGCGCTTTTCCAACCCTATGGTGGAGAACCATACAGGCTGCAACAGACGGTGACGGTTGTAGCGGACGGTATCTATCAATATATTGCCTACATAATGGATGTATTCGGGAATCATGCCTTCCTGGTTCAGGTTGCGGTTGGCTACCATGCCTGCGGTAAACAGATAGTCGGAAATGGCATCTACGATGGTGCGGTTTACTTCGCGGGGCATATTCATATCGAACGAACGGGTTCCGGCAATGAGGTGCGCAACTTTCAGACCGCGCTTTTTGGCAACGATGGAACAGCTCATGGTGGCGGTAAGATCGTCTACAACGAGTACTACCTGCGCGGGATGATTGTTCAGTTCCTTCTCGAAAGCAAGCATGATGGCGGCTGCCACTTCCGAATGGTCGTGTCCGGTGACTCCCAGATAACCGTCCGGCCGCTTCATGTCCAGGTCGGAAAACAAGGAGGCATCCAGACTGGTATCATCTTGTCGCCCGGTGTAGATGAGACGGTATGAAATCTTCTTTCCAGCTTCCTGTGCGGCTCTGATGGCCCGGGTGATGGGAGCTATTTTCATGAAGTTGGGGCGTGCGCCCGATACGATTGTTATTTTCATTGCATATAAATTGATGAGACAAAAATACGTTTTCTTAGGGAAATTATTCGTTACTTTGCCCATAATTTTAATGAATACCGATTATAAATCATTAAACATTTAACGTTAATCATTGATTATCATGCCTACATTTGTTCAAATTCTCGATTTTATAGGTACGTTCGCTTTTGCCATCAGCGGTATCCGGCTGGCATCGGCAAAGCGGTTCGACTGGTTTGGGGCGTATGTGGTAGGTTTTGTGACGGCTATCGGCGGCGGTACCATCCGCGATGTATTGCTGGGAGTGACGCCGGGGTGGATGACTGATCCTATCTATCTGATTTGTACGGGACTGGCTTTACTTTGGGTCATTCTTTTCGGAAAGCATCTCATCCACTTGCACAATACGTTTTTTATCTTCGACAGTATCGGTCTGGCACTGTTTACGGTGGTCGGTGTAGGGAAAAGCATTGCATTGGGATATCCGTTCTGGGTAGCCATCATTATGGGTAGCATTACAGGTGCTGCGGGTGGAGTGATCCGTGATGTGTTTATCAATGAGATACCGCTTATTTTCCGAAAAGAGATTTATGCGATGGCATGTGTGGTAGGCGGTACGGCCTACTGGTTGTGCGATCTGCTGGGAATGCAGTCCTATGCTTGCCAGGTGGTGGGCGGAGTATCGGTCTTTGTGACGCGCATTCTGGCAGTGAAGTATAATATCTGTCTGCCGATTCTTACGGGAGGCGGAGAAGAGGAGGAAGACAAGGAGTAATAAAGAAAGAGCTACGAGCTACAAGCTACAAGCTACGAGTGCTTTTCAGCATCATAGCGCAGCAACTCGTAACTTGTAGCTCTTTCAGCGTTACAGCGCAGCAACTCGTAGCTCTTTCAGCGCAGCAACTTGTAGCTTGTAACTCGTAGCTCTTTAGAACAATGCGTCTTTCGTGTTGAATAATTTTCTCTCATTCAGTTTCACTACTTTGCCGTATTTCTCCAGTTTCTTCAGATCAATATCTTTCGGGTTACCCATGACACCGATGCAGTAAGGTTTGCCCTTAATATTCTCTTCGTAGAACTTCACGATATCGTCAAAAGTCAATGCGTCAACCTTTGGCAGGTTCTCCTTGGCAGGGTCTGCATTGTAACCTATGCGCTGCAATTCTCTCATGTTCTCTGCTTTATCGCGGAAAGAAGGATGAGTTGTCAGCATCTCTTGGCGTATGTAACTCTTGATGTTATCGATACGGTCTGCATTTTTAGGCATATCCGTTACCAATCCCATGAAGACATCCAGCGCGTCATTGGCTTTGTCGTTCTGCGTACCGATGTTACCAAACAGGTAAGTGGGGTTACCGGGCAATGCAGGAGTTCCGATGTAGGCTCCGGCTGAGTAAGCCATAGAACGCTTTTCACGGATTTCAGTCATTACCAAACCGTTGAAACCACCGGAGAAATACTGATTGAACGCATCGCGTATTGCATCATCTTTCTTATCATATTTTGCCATCGGCAGGTAGAAATAAATCTGTGCCTGTTCCGCATCCGTGTTAGGCAGGAAGTAAATGGTATTTTCCGTTACTGAAACCATCGGCTTGTCCTGCGGAGATGTAGATGGCTTTTCGTTGGCAACCAGCGGCAGATTCTTGCTGAGGACGTCGTAAGCATTATCGAAAGGCATTGTTCCGCAATAGAAGATTTCGGCTTCATAGTTGGATGCGCGGTTGATATCACCTGTCAGCTCGGAGATCTGCAATTCGTAGATTTCCTTATCTGTCAGTTCGTCAATATAGGATGACTTATCTTGGAAGATCATGTATTGGAGGAGTGCGTTGGATAAGGTGTTTACATTCTCCTTACGTTGTTGGCGGCTGCCCAGCATGGAACCTTTGATACGGCTTAACTGTTTTTCGTCCAGTTTCGGCATCAGGATT
Organism: Bacteroides sp. 14(A); assembly: GCF_000526555.1. Taxonomy (NCBI): domain Bacteria; kingdom Pseudomonadati; phylum Bacteroidota; class Bacteroidia; order Bacteroidales; family Bacteroidaceae; genus Bacteroides; species Bacteroides sp. 14(A). The sequence continues at coordinate 199,876 of NZ_JAGH01000005.1, forward strand.
TGGCGGGCAAGAAGCTGACAAGCTTGCGGCAAGGTTTCTTCGTAGCCTTCCATGGTGATGTAGAGGTAGTTTTGACTGGCGCTTACGCGGCAAGTTGCATTCAGTCTGCTAAGTTCCTCTTTCAGTTGTTGCGGCTCATAAGTACCCATGATACCGGCGTTGTTCATCAAGTCCGCTGCAATACCCAGTTTCGGGAAATCACGTACTCCGACACCATAACGGAGTGTAAGGCTGAATACGTTGTTTTCCGGATTCTGCGAATAATACATCTTGGAGCGGTCATTCAGTTGTTTGCTCTGTATCTCGCTGAAGTCGAGGAATTTCTCTTCCACTTGTCCGATAGGCATATTCTTGAACTGTGTAGCATACAAAGATTGTTTGCCTACAGGCGGTTCGATGGGTTTGTAACCCGGTTTCTTGATTTTTGCATTCTTGTCCAGCTTGCCTTTTTCAATGTAGATGGCCAGGTAATCGTTGGTCAGGTATTGTTTGGCAACACGCTTGATATCTTCTGTGGTAATAGCCATTACCTCATCTTTGTAGTTGAGAACTTGTCCCAGGTCTTCTTCACTGATAAAGGCCTGCATCAGCGTGAGGGCTTTGGAAGTATTCGATTCCATCATCAGGTCGAAGTCACGACACATGTTGTTCTTGATAGCATTGATCTGCCATTCTTCGAATTGTCCGTTGGCGATTTTCTCGATAGCTTTCAGTGCTTTCTTTTCAGCGCTCTTGTTCGATTCGAAACGACGTTGGTTTTCATCGTACAGTGGTGTGCAACGTACGATATTGCGGCCTTGTTCGCGGCGGGTGTCTGCATAGGCATAACCATTGGTTAGTTCACCGTCGATGGTCAATTTGTCCAGCGTACCGGTGCTGCTGCTATTGCTCAGCAAAGACATGGCGATTTCCAGAGGTTTTTCATCGGGGTGTCCGGAAGGTACGCCTTTGTATACGAGGCATACATTGGGGTAATAACCGATTTTAGCATTATACTGCTTGCGACCTTTAATTTCAAGGTCAGGATAAGTTTTACGTTCGGGAGTAGCCTTAGCCGGTAAACGTCCGAAAGTGGCGTTGATACGTCCGCTGATTTGCTTGGCATTGACGTTACCCACAAGAATGAGTACCATGTTTTCGGGAGTATACCATTCGTTGTAGTATTCGATTAGTTTGCTCAAGCGAGGGTTTTTCAGGTGTTCCGGCAGACCGATGATGGGGCGTGCGTACGGATGTCCTTCATAGGCGACACTCGAAATGAATTCTTGCTGTACGCTTCCCGGATTATCTTTATACATATTATATTCTTCGTATACACTTTCCAGCTCAGTCTGGAAGGTACGGAATACCGGGTTGATAAGACGCTGTGAGTAGATTTCCAACCATTTGTTGATCTGGTAAGGAGGGAATGAGTTGTGATAGTAAGTTACGTCGAAGCTGGTTCCGGCGTTCAGTCTCTTTCCACCCATGCTTTCTATCAGGTTCATGAACTCGTTGGATACACTAACCTTTCCGGCTTCTATGGTCAGCTCGTTGATCTCTTTAGCGATTGCCTCTTTCTTAACGGGATCAGCTTCGTCGGCCATTTCATCGTACTTGGCAATGATTTTATCATAAATAGGCTTTTCGGTAGCCCAGTCCAGTGCACCGATTTTGTCGGTACCCTTAAACATCACGTGTTCCAGATAGTGTGCCAATCCTGTGTACTCTGCCGGATCGTTCACTGAACCTGTTCGGCAGGCCACAATACCGTACACATCCGATTTCGTGTTGTCTTCCCATACATATACGGAAAGGCCGTTCTTCAGCTTGAAAGCTTTCAATCCTTGACCGAATGACGGCAAAGCGATAGCCATGATAGCCAGAAGAGTGATTGATTTAATAATTCGTCTCATAAAATAAAGTGTTTTTAAATAAAGTGTTTTTGCTATATGTAGGCAAAACTATAAAAAAATCACAAACAGTTTACGAAATCTTCGGAAAAAGATACGCTTTTTACAAAAATCACCACCAGAAAACTCTCAAAAAGGGGGTGAAAACTGTCAATTGATAGTTTTTGCCCTAAATAAAAACAAAACTCGGTCCTCGGGAACCCCAAAACTTCCCTATACTTGCAACCGTGAATTTAAAATAATTATTAACTATTTAAAAGAGCAAAGTATGAATACCTACAGTTTTAGGAAGGATTTGATTAGTGTGCAAGAAGAACTGCTTCGCTTTGCATATAAGTTGACAGCCGATAAAGAGGAGGCGAATGATTTATTGCAGGAAACCTCACTCAAAGCATTGGACAACGAAGACAAGTACATGCCCGATACCAATTTCAAAGGGTGGATGTACACCATTATGCGGAATATCTTTATTAATAATTACCGCAGAATCGTTCGCGAACAAACTTTCGTGGACCAGACAGATAACCTTTATCACTTAAACCTGCCGCAAAACTCCGGTTTTGCAAATGCCGAAGGATCTTATGATTTAAAAGAAATGCATCGCATCGTGAATTCGTTACCCCGCGATTATAAAGTTCCTTTCTCCATGCATGTCTCCGGTTTCAAGTATCGTGAAATAGCTGACCGTCTCGGACTGCCTTTAGGAACCGTAAAAAGCCGTATCTTCTTTACCCGCCAACGGCTACAACAAGAACTGAAAGACTTTGTTTGAAAACAAACAGTGCAGACTGAAGACTGACAAACTTAATATTTATAGCCCAGGGCAATGCTCTGGGCATGTTTTTTGTGATGGGATTGGTTCCTTTCTGTACGGTTATGAGTGAAATGATAAATAATCTTTTAGACGCGGATGACGCGGATCTTTTTTTTATCCACTTTTATAGCGCAGCCTTTTAAATCCGCGTTATCCGTGTCATCCGCGTCTAAAAAATAATATGCCGAATGGCGCTAATCACTTATCACCAAACACTTATCACTTTTATTCCTTTCTTTCCCAGTATGAATATAATTTTAGGCGCGGATTACGCGGATTACACGGATTCTTTTTCTGTAATATAGTGTAATAGCGCAGCCATTAATCCGTGTAATCCGCGTAATCCGCGCCTAAATCATTATCAGCATTTAGTTCATTACTGTACCATAATTACTCCCCTCCATCCTTTCCGATAAATTATCGTCTGAATCATAGAGGAATGAAATGACGAGAAATGTTATAAAATGAAAAATAAGTTTCAATATGATATTAAACATATCTTTTATACTAAATAATTCAAATATAAGTTTGACTATATGTCAGAATAAACCTTTATATTTGTACTTGTTAAGTTAACCGAGTAATTCATATATGTTAAACCGCTAACTGTTGACTGCGATGAAAAAGGAAATTAAATTCAGTCTTGTTTACCGTGATATGTGGCAATCTTCCGGTAAATATCAACCTCGTGTAGATCAATTGGTACGTATCGCTCCGTTGATTATTGAAATGGGGTGTTTTGCCCGTGTGGAAACGAACGGGGGAGCTTTTGAGCAAGTGAATCTGTTGTACGGTGAGAATCCTAACAAAGCCGTACGCGCTTTTACCAAACCTTTCAATGAAGTAGGCATACAAACGCATATGCTGGACCGTGGTCTGAACGCTTTGCGCATGTATCCTGTGCCTGCCGATGTACGCCGTCTGATGTATCGTGTGAAGCATGCGCAAGGGGTGGATATCACCCGCATCTTCTGTGGACTGAACGAGACGCGGAATATAATTCCTTCTATTAAATATGCATTGGAGGCAGGGATGATACCGCAGGCAACCCTTTGTATCACACACTCGCCTGTGCATACGGTGGAATATTATGCCCATGTTGCCGACCAGCTGATTGAAGCAGGAGCACCCGAAATCTGTCTGAAAGATATGGCAGGCATCGGTCGTCCGGGTATGCTGGGACGGTTGACGAAGACGATTAAGGAAAGGCATCCCGAAGTGATTATCCAGTATCACGGCCATAGCGGACCGGGGCTGTCGATGGCTTCTATTCTGGAAGTTTGCGAGAATGGCGCCGACATCATTGATGTGGCTATGGAACCGATGTCCTGGGGTAAAGTACATCCGGACGTGATTTCCGTACAAGCCATGCTGAAAGATAAGGGCTTCCAGGTGCCCGATATCAATATGAAGGCATATATGAAAGCACGTGCCATGACACAGGAATTTATAGATGACTTCCTGGGCTATTTCATGGATCCGACCAATAAACACATGTCCTCTTTGCTGTTGAAGTGTGGCCTTCCGGGTGGTATGATGGGTTCCATGATGGCTGATCTGAAGGGAGTACATTCGGGTATAAACATGATATTAAGAGGGAAGAATGAACCGGAACTCAGCATTGACGACCTGTTGGTGATGCTCTTCGACGAGGTGGAATACGTATGGCCTAAGCTGGGGTATCCTCCGTTGGTAACGCCTTTCAGTCAGTATGTGAAGAATGTAGCATTGATGAACCTCATGCAGTTGGTGAAAGGTGAGGAGCGCTGGACGATGATAGATAATCATACGTGGGATATGATTCTCGGTAAGAGCGGACGTCTGCCGGGCGAGCTGGCTCCTGAAATTGTGGAATTGGCGAAATCAAAAGGATATGAATTTGTGGATACCGATCCGCAATTGAACTATCCGGATGCTCTGGATGAATATCGGAAAGAAATGGATGAGAACGGTTGGGAATATGGAGATGATGAAGAAGAACTCTTTGAACTTGCCATGCACGACCGTCAGTATCGTGATTACAAGTCCGGCACAGCCAAGAAGCGTTTCGAGGATGAATTGCAACGTGCCAAAGACGCGTCTATGGTGAAGAATGGATATTCGGAAGAAGAAATCCGGAAACTGAAACGTGCCAAGGCCGATCCGATTATTGCACCGGATAAAGGACAGGTGTTGTGGGAAGTATCTGTGGAAGGTCCTTCCGTGGCTCCGTTCATAGGGCGTAAATACCAGCATGATGAAGTGTTCTGTTACCTCTCCACCCCGTGGGGAGAATACGAAAAGATATTGACCGGATTCACCGGACGCGTCGTAGAGATATGCGCCAAACAAGGCGATACTGTGAATAAGGGCGATGTGATTGCCTATATTCAAAGAAGCGATATCTTTGCGTGATTAGTGATAAGTGGGTTAATCACTTATTAACCCACTTCTTTATCGTCTCCTTCAATTTCTCCTGTGTGAAAGGTTTGGTCAGGAAATCGTTGCAACCCGCTTCGAGTGCGGCTTTGCGGTCATGATCGTAGGCAAAGGCAGTCAGGGCGATGATAGGGACGCCGGGCGATAATTCCCGGATGATTTTTGTTGCGTCCAGTCCGTCCAGGTTCGGCATCTTCATGTCCATCAGGATGATATCCGGATTTATTTCTACAAACATATTGACGGCTTCCATACCATCTTTGGCACGTTCCAGATGGTATTCCTTCCCCAGAATAGCTTTGGTCAGGATATAATTGCTATCCGTATCTTCGGCTATCAAAACGGTTTTCAGCGAGACGGTTTCTTGTGGCGATGCCTGTACATTTTCCGTGCTTTCGCTGTCTGCACTTTGTTCTCCGGCTGCCGTTTTGTTTTCTTCGGGGCTGTTTTCAGTTTTTTCCTTATCTTCGTCTTGGGTGGTCTTGGCGGGCAGGGTAAAGATGAAGGTAGTTCCTTTCTCCAGTTCGGAAGTCACGGAGATTTTTCCGCCCAGACGTTCGATGATTGTTTTGCAAATGGCTAAACCCAATCCGGTGCCCTGTGCAAAATTGTTGGCTTTTACAAAACGCTCGAATACCTTTCCTATCTTTTCGGGGGCGATGCCTGTGCCCGTGTCAGTCACATGGAATACGATAGTTTCCCCTTCCCGGTGGTATCCGTAGCTGATGCTGCCTTTGGTGGTGAATTTGAACGCATTTCCTATCAGGTTCGATATCACTTGGAAGATGCGGTTCTTATCAGAGTCTATCAGAATATCTTCGTCGGATGGATCGAATATCAGCTCTACACCTGACGGACAGCGGAATACATGCGCATCATGGATTTCCTTGCACAGCGGGTGCAGGCGGACGGCGGCGATGCTGAACTCCACAATTCCGGCCTCTATCTTCGAGAGGTCGAGAATTTCATTGATGAGTTGCAACAGACGTTCGTTGTTGGCTTCCACAATGTTGTAATATTCTTTGCGCTCTTCCGTATTTTCGCTTTCGGCAATGATGCGTGAAAAGCCTACGATGGCATTGAGCGGTGTACGTATCTCGTGGCTCATGTTGGCAAGGAAGGCTGATTTGAGTTGGTCGGAGGTTTCGGCTTTCTCTTTGGCTACCATCAGTTCCCGTTTCATCAGTTCCATTTCTGTGATGTCCCATTCTATGTTCAGCAGGATGGGGGAGAAGTCTTTGCTCTCTATTTTCATTTTCCGCTTGTCCAGGAAAAGCGGATTTCCATGACCGTCACGTTCTTCTGCAATCCAGTGCATCTCTTGTCCGGTGGTGGCTATATCTTTGTCCTGTCGGCGTTTCTCACGGGCTATTTCGAGAGGATAGAAATCGAAGTCGTCTTTGCCCAAAGCCTCTTCCATAGGGACGTCACGGTTGTACGATTCACGATTGCGGTACAGGTATTTAAAGTTGTTCCTGATATCTTTCACAACAATTCCTGCGGGCAGATGCTCCATGGTTTTGTCCAATATCTGGTTGAACCACTTGATCTGTTGTTCGTGGCGGATGCGTTGTGAAATGTCCCGGCCGAAAGCCCAGATGGTTCCTACGCCTTCATCGCTGGTCACCCAATAGGCATTGCCTTCGTACGCCAGTATTTCTGGGAAGCGCGGCAATGGGTTGTATACCATAAAGGACTGATGTTTCTCTCCCTCCTTGATTGAAGCTATCATCTTTTGCCAACCCTCCAGGGTACGTGTATACGAGCCGATTTCGTATATTTTTAGTTGGCTGATATCATCCGTACTTCCCAGTTCATGGTGCAACTTGAAGAGGCGGTTGGCAAAAATCAGGGTACCGTCTTCCTTGGCGGCGAAGATATCTTCTGTGGAATTGTTGATGGCGTGCGTCAGCAGGTTGATGTCATTGCGGCTTTTTTGGATGTCAGTAATGTTCTGTATGTATCCTTCCAGCGAGATGTTGCCGTCTTTATCGCGTTCGCGACTGAATGTTTTCAGGCGGATATAATGTACATCTTTGTTGTAGAGAATGCGGTAGTCCACAGTATTTTCCATGTTACCTTTCAGATTATCGCCGAGCCAGTTCTCAAAAGTATTTCTGTCTTCGGGCAAGATCAGGTTCAGGTATGCATCCAGTGGAATGGCTTGCTCATCCGTCTTGCACATGATGCCCGTATGTCCGGCATAACCAAATTCGCGGGTGACTGTGTCAAACACCCATCTGCCGATGAATGCGGCTTTCTGTATCTCATATAGTTCCCGGTTTCTTCTTTCCAGCTCCAGTTTGCGCTGGCTGCGTTCGGTGATATCCCGGTATTGGCAAAGCACGAGGTCACCGTAGGGTTGCATGATGCATTTGAAGAAGTAGGTGTCATCCCGCAACATGAGTTCATAATTGCGGACAGACTTTGTTCTCCGGAGCAAAACTTTCTTGAATTCAGGATAAAACTCACTGTATGTCACCGGAGGTAGCAGGTTCAGCAGATTCTTTCCGAGCAATCTCTCTTCGTTCATAAACCATAGGTCTACGTTGTGTACGGCCATGTCTACACAAATACCGTCCTTGTCCATGAGTATCAGGGTGTCTGATACCATGTTCAGTAGTTTTTCGGAGTTATTTGTGTCTTTCAGAATGCTTTTCATTATTTTCTTTGTATTAGATTTTTGTCGAGGTATTTCCGTCTTAACTTGCCCTTCGTGCTTTTTCCCAGGCTCCGCTTTTATTGCCTTTGCGCTTACTCAGGTAGCGGAATCCTCTTAGCACATTGACGTTCATGAAGAGGAAGTAGTAAGGGATGAAAAGAATTTTGTTTTTGATGTGTTTCCTGGAGAGGATATATCCCCAGATTCCCATCAGGTAAAACAAGATTTGCAGTCCCAGTATAACGGCGTAGAACAATGGTTGTGCGGTGGTGAAAAGTAGCGCTACGTTGAGAGGGAACAACAGGAACAATAGGATAGGAGTGATGGACCATCGCAAGACACGATGGGATACGTATTGGAAATTGAGCAGACCGTAGCGGAAAGGATTCAGCAGCGGGCGCAAACGCCAGATGGACTGTAAGCCTCCGGCGGCGATGCGTACTTTGCGCTTTTCTTCTTCCTGCATATCGGCGGAGCCGCTTTCGGTGGCATAAGCCGCGGCACAGTAGGCAATGGTGTAGCCACGCATGGCGATGCGGAGGGAGAGGATGAAATCATCGAGTAGTGTGTCCGTCCGCATGTCTTCGAACAATTCCCGGCGTACGGCAAACAGCTCTCCGGCAGCGCCTACGGCTGAGTAGAGTCGTGAATCGAGTGCTTTCAGGGTGGATTCATATTTCCAGTAAATGCCTTCTCCTCCTGATGCGGCATTGTCTTTGCTTTGCATGGCAATGCGTTTTTCGCCTGCCACGCAGCCCACTTTGGGGTTGACAAAAGCATGGACGATTTCGCGCAATGCTTCCCGGTTCAGGTGGGTATTGGCATCGGTGAATACGACGAGTGGTGTTTTCACGAACTTCATTCCGCGGTTGAGGGCGGCGGTTTTTCCTTGTCGCTCGGGTTGGTGGAGGATGGTGGCACGGGGCCAGTGGGAAAGCCGTTCGTTGGTATGGTCGTTGCTGCCGTCCGTGACCCAGAATATTTGCAGTTTGTCTGCGGGGTAATCCAGCGCCAGGCAGTTCTGCATCTTTTCGTCCACCACGTCTTCCTCATTGTAAGCTGCGATGAAGAGTGTGACTTCGGGCAGTTCCTCGTCAGCAGGCATGGGGTAGTGTACCGGTTTGCGGAAAGTTTCTTTAATTTTGACCAGAATGTATAGCACAATTCCGTATCCTATATAAGTATAGAATACGATAAACAGGCTTATCCAGAATAATATCTCGAAAGTTCTCATTGTGTAATGTCCTCAGAGTTGTTTGTTCAAGGTAAACAAAATATTTCTCAAAAGTATGGATAATCTTTTACTGATGCAAGAAAAGAGGGAAAAATAAATAACGGAAAGGATAAGGGGGGGAAGATGCTGGCGGGAGTTGTTTGTTTGTAAACGGGTCATGATAATAATTTTAGGCGCGGATTACACGGATTACGCGGATTTATTTTCTGTAATATAGTGTGATAGCGCAGCCTTTAATCCGTGTAATCCGCGCCTAAATTATTATCAGCATTTAGTTCATTTCCATACTTTTCAGAACGCTTCCGTCATATTGAAATAGAACAACGTCTGATTGTTGACCGTATTTTTACCCAGGTCGAGTCGTACGTTCATACGTGGTTGCACTTCGATGCGCAATCCTACGCCATAATTAGGCAGCACACCTTCTATTTTGCCGGGGGTGGGTCCCATGAATCCGCAGCCTGTCCAGGCCACGAAGCCGACGTGATTGAGCATGCGTTTCAGCCAGGTGCTTTTATCGGTATTTATCATCTGACGGTATTCGGCCATGACTACGTGGGACGATTTATCGCGATACTGCCCCATGTAATATCCCCGCAGGTCAAAAGGAGTTCCTGTCAGGATATATTGTGTCAGGGGTACATCGCCGAATACGTTTTTGCTTTGAGCAGTCCAGGCAATGACTTTGCGCTTACCGACAGTCTTATATTGTCGATAGTCTATTTCCAGACGATAGAAATTGTCATCACTTCCAAGAAATTTAGTATACATCATTCCCCGGAAATCCAGGTACGTGCCGCGATAGGCATTGGCGGGAATGTCTCTGCTGTCATAGGTCAGCAGGAAGCCGACACCGGAATTGAAATTCTTGTATCCTTTGTCCGTTCCTCCGGCTGCTTTGTACGACGGTTCGTCCACCAGATATTTGGCTGGTTTCGTGATGTCGTCGTAATTTATATCTATCTGCGGTCCGGCGAATATGTTGCTGTTGCCCAGGCGGAACAGGAACCAGGGGTTGAACTGGATGCCGCTGTAGCGATACTGACTGGTAGTGTCGCTCCGGACATAATTCTTGTTCGTGCTGTAGCCCAAGCCATAGAAGTTATCTTCCGTATTCTTGTAGGCAAACTTTCCGAAGATGCGGAAACGGTCACCTTTAAAAAAGAGTTGGGGTTTAGAGAAAAGGTTGATACCGCCATTGAAGAGGAAAGCGATGGCTACGGGAACCACGGAGCGCAGTTGTGTGGTGTCACTTGGGTTCATGCGGAAGGTCATCAGGGCGCTTCCACCGAGTACGGCACCAAAGTCGGGGGTGTAACTCGGACCACCCAAAATGTTGTAGTGCAAATTTCGTTGCGCTACCTTCTGTTTTCGTAGTTCACGTTTAGTCAATGCCGGTGTAGTGTCACTGATGCTAACCAAATTTGTAGCTTCCTGAGCGGAAAGGCTTGTTACTGAAAGCAGTAACGTCATAATACCTATTATATATTTCTTCATATCGTGCGAATGAGGGTGCAAAGAAAACTAATTTATTTGGATAAGTTTTCAAATTGATAGACAATAAATCTAAAGATTTCACTAAAAGTTTCAAAAAAACGGCTATTTTTGCATGTAATCTGAAGCTTGGCTGTGAGAAATTCTAAATAAGTTTTTTCGACATATCGGATAATTAGACCAATATTCAGAACCCTTCCGTACCCGGTCCGTGTCTGGCCCGTACCTGGTCCGTACCAAGTCCAAAGTCTTGGATACGGAGCAAACACGGATTTGGTACGGTTCGGGTAACAGGAAGCAAGAGAAACAGACCAATTACTATAAAAACCATATAATTTATGAATAAACGAATTTTATCCGTTTTTGTTTTCAGCGCCGCATTACTTTCCATACAGGCGCAAGATAGGAAAGGCGGTATCAGCGATGCGATGCTGAACCAGATCAAACAGAGTTACGAGGGAACCAGTGCCGACAAAGCTCTGCGTAATGCCATTGGCAACAATGACATCCGCAAACTTGCCCTCAACCAGGAGAATCTGACCGGAATGGATACTCATTTCTCCGTAAAAGTAAATTCGAAAGGCATCACCGACCAGAAATCATCCGGTCGTTGCTGGCTTTTCACAGGACTGAATGTGATGCGTGCCAAAGCCATCGGTAAATACGGTTTCCAGTCTTTTGAATTCTCGGAAATTTATCCTTTTTTCTGGGACCAGCTGGAGAAGGCAAACCTCTTTTTGCAAGGCATCATTGATACCCGTGACAAACCCTTGAACGATAAAACCGTAGAATGGCTTTTCCAACATCCGCTAAGCGATGGAGGAACTTTTACGGGCGTTGCAGACATTGTAGGTAAATATGGTTTGGTTCCTAAAGAAGCCATGCCGGAAACGAACAGCAGCGACAATACGTCGCGTATGGCAAATTTGATTTCTTTGAAGTTAAAGGAATACGGTCTGCAACTGCGTGATCTGGCTTCTAACGGAGCAAAACCTGCGGCGCTGGATAAAGAAAAGACTGCGATGCTCGGTACCATTTATCGCATGCTGGTGCTGAATCTTGGCGTTCCTCCTACGGAATTTGACTATGTGCGTAAAGATGCCCAGGGCAATCCTGCCGAAACGGAACACCACACTCCGATGTCATTCCTCAAGAAGTATGGCGACGAGAATCTGTTGACCAATTATGTGATGGTTATGAACGATCCCTCGCGCGAGTACTACAAGTGCTATGAAATAGATTACGACCGTCATCGCTACGATGGGAAGAACTGGACGTACGTCAATCTGCCTGTGGAAGATATCAAAGAGATGGCTATCGCTTCTCTGAAGGACAGCACCATGATGTATTTCTCTTGCGACGTAGGCAAGTTCCTGAATTCCGAGCGTGGCTTGCTCGATGTGAAAAACTATGATTATGAATCGCTCATGGGCACCACCTTCAATATGGATAAGAAACAACGCATCCAAACCTTCTCCAGCGGCTCGTCTCATGCCATGACCCTTATGGCTGTGGATCTGAATAAAGACGGAAAACCCGTGAAATGGATGGTTGAAAATAGTTGGGGACCTGCCAGCGGTTATCAAGGACATCTGATCATGACCGATGAATGGTTCGACGAATATATGTTCCGTCTGGTGCTGGAGACTAAATACATTCCTGCCAAAGTAATGGATATATTCAAGCAGAAACCCATTCGTTTGCCCGCTTGGGATCCGATGTTTGCAGAAGAATATTAAACACAATAACTCATCTTGTTGTCATCGTGTTCGTTAACGAAAGGAATTACGGAAATTTATCCGTAATTCCTTTCTTTTTTGCTCTTTATTCACGTTCTTTTTTGCTACTTTTGCGGCAAATTAATGAAACCATTATTTTATATAAACGCATGGCAAATGTAATTAAGTTACGTAAAGGTCTTGACATCAACCTGAAAGGTAAGGCTTCTCAGGAGTTTATGTCTGTGAAAGAACCGGGATTCTACGCATTGGTTCCTGAAGATTTTACGGGTATTACTCCGAAGGTAGTAGTCAAAGAACAGGAATATGTGATGGCCGGAGGACCCTTGTTTATCGACAAGAATCATCCTGAATTGAAATTTGTTTCGCCCGTTAGCGGCGTAGTGACAAGTGTGGAGCGCGGCGCACGTCGTAAAGTGCTGAACATTGTCGTTGAAGCTGCGGCTGAGCAAGACTATGAAGAATTCGGTAAGAAAAACGTGAGTTCCCTGAACGGCGAGTCAGTGAAAGCCGCATTGCTGGAAGCAGGTATGTTCGCGTTCATCCGTCAGCGTCCCTATGACGTGATTGCTGACCCCACGATGTATCCGAAAGCTATCTTTGTTTCGGCCTTCGACAGTAACCCGCTGGCACCCGATTTCGAATTCGTTCTGAAAGGCGAGGAAGCAAACTTCCAGACAGGATTGGATGCTCTTTCCAAGATGGCAAAGACGTATCTGAGTATTAGTGTAAAACAAAAGGCAACCGCGTTGACGCAAGCTAAGAATGTAACGATTAACGCATTTGACGGACCGAACCCGGCCGGCAATGTAGGCGTACAGATCAACCACATTTCTCCTATCGTGAAAGGCGAAACTGTGTGGACAATCAGTCCGGAAGCCGTTATATTCATCGGACGCCTGTTCAATACAGGACGTGTGGACATGACGCGCAAGGTGGCCGTTACAGGTTCCGAAGTGTTGAAACCTGCATACTGCAAACTGAAAGTAGGTGCTTTGCTGACAAACGTATTCAGTGGAAACGTGAGCTCGGGCAAGGGAGACTTGCGCTACATCAGCGGTAATGTGCTTACAGGCAAGAAGGTTTCTCCGAACGCTTTCCTCGGCGCATTCGACAGCCAGCTCACGGTGATCCCCGAAGGCGATGACATCCACGAAATGCTGGGTTGGATTATGCCGCGTTTCAATCAGTTCAGCGTGAACCGTTCTTACTTCAGCTGGTTGCTGGGCAACAACAAGGAATATGTGCTGGATGCCCGCATCAAGGGTGGTGAACGCCACATGATCATGTCCAATGAGTACGACCGTGTATTCCCGATGGATATCTTCCCCGAATATCTGGTGAAAGCTATCATTGCGGGTGACATCGACCGTATGGAGGCTTTGGGAATCTATGAAGTAGCTCCCGAGGATTTTGCCCTCTGCGAATTCGTTTGCTCTTCGAAGGTAGAAGTTCAACGTATCGTTCGTGCAGGACTCGACATGCTTCGCGCCGAAATGGCCTAATAATTAATACTTATATAATTAATACTTATAAATGAAAGCGTTAAGAAATTATCTCGACAAGATAAAGCCGAACTTTGAAGAGGGCGGCAAATTCCACGCATTCCAGTCTGTGTTCGACGGATTCGAAACATTCCTGTTCGTCCCCAGCACGACTTCGAAATCGGGAACGCACATTCACGACGCTATCGACAGCAAGCGCATTATGTCGATGGTGGTCATTGCGTTGGTACCGGCGTTGTTGTTCGGTATGTATAACGTAGGTTATCAGCATTTCACGAATACCGGTGCTACAGGTAGCTTCATTGAAATGTTTGCCTACGGTTTTCTGGCTGTATTGCCTAAAATCATCGTTTCTTATGTAGTAGGTTTGGGCATTGAGTTCGTTGTGGCTCAGTGGAAGAAAGAAGAAATCCAGGAAGGTTTCCTCGTTTCCGGTATCCTGATTCCTATGATTGTTCCGGTAGATTGTCCGCTGTGGATTCTGGCGGTGGCTACTGCATTCTCTGTAATTTTCGCTAAAGAAGTATTCGGTGGTACGGGTATGAACGTGTTCAACGTTGCCCTGGTCACTCGTGCATTCCTTTTCTTTGCATATCCTACGAAGATGTCCGGTGATGCCGTTTGGGTATCAGGCGACACAATCTTCGGTCTGGGACAAGCGGTTGACGGACTGACCGTAGCTACTCCGTTGGGTGCGGCTGCCACATCGGGGGCTGTTCCGCCATTCTCCTGGGATATGGTGACGGGCTTGATACCGGGTTCTATCGGTGAGACCAGTGTAATTGCTATCGCTCTGGGTGCTATCCTGTTGCTGGCAACGGGTATCGCAAGCTGGAAGACGATGTTCTCCGTATTCGTGGGCGGTGCGTTTATGGCTTGGGTATTCAACGCTATCGGTCCTGACACTCCGATGGCTCAGATGCCTTGGTACGAACACCTCGTGCTGGGTGGTTTCTGCTTCGGTGCCGTATTTATGGCTACCGACCCTGTAACTTCGGCACGTACCGAGACGGGTAAGTATATCTTCGGTTTCCTGATCGGCGTCATGGCAATCGTGATCCGTGTGCTGAACCCCGGTTATCCCGAAGGTATGATGCTCGCCATCCTGCTGATGAACATCTTCGCTCCGCTGATTGACTACTGTGTAGTACAGGGCAATATCAGCCGTCGCGAGAAACGTGCAATTAAGTCTAACAATTAAAATACCGAAGAAAATGAATACCAATAGTAATAGTTATACTATCATTTATGCTTCGGTAATGGTTGTTATCGTGGCATTCTTGCTGGCATTCGTTAGTTCCTCACTGAGAAGCATTCAGGATAAAAACGTGGAACTGGATACGAAGAAGCAAATACTCGCTGCATTGAACATCAAGAATGTGGAAGATGCCGAGGCTGAATATAATAAGTATGTAAAAGGAGATATGCTGATGAACGTAGACGGTACTCTGACCGAGAACACCGGAGCATTTGCTACCGGCTACGAAAAAGAAGCTAAAGAACACCAACGCCTGCACGTATTCGTTGCAGAAGTGAATGGAGAAACCAAATATGTATTCCCTGTTTACGGTGCCGGTCTTTGGGGTGCTATCTGGGGATATGTTGCACTGAACAGTGACAAGGATACCGTTTACGGTGTTTACTTCTCTCATGCCAGTGAAACTCCGGGTCTGGGTGCCGAAATCGCCGGACAACAATTCCAGGATGAATTCCTGGGCAAGAAGACGCTGGACAATGGTGAAGTTGCCCTGGGTGTTGTGAAGAACGGTAAGGTGGAAAAACCTGATTACCAGGTGGACGGTATCTCCGGTGGTACGATTACATCTGTAGGTGTAGACGTTATGTTGAAAACCTGTCTGAATAGTTACAAGAGTTTTTTAACCAATAATGATGAGGAATAAAGGATATGGGACAGTTATTTTCAAAGAAAAATAGAGAAGTATTCTCAACCCCGCTGGGCATGAACAACCCTGTTACCGTACAGGTGCTGGGTATCTGTTCTGCACTGGCTGTAACTGCCAAACTGGAACCTGCCATCGTAATGGGGCTTTCGGTAACAGTGATTACGGCTTTCTCTAATGTGGTTATCTCGTTGTTGCGTAAAACCATTCCCAACCGTATCCGTATCATCGTTCAGTTGGTTGTGGTAGCCGCTTTGGTAACCATCGTAAGTGAAGTACTGAAGGCGTTTGCTTATGACGTAAGTGTGCAGCTTTCTGTTTATGTAGGTCTGATTATCACAAACTGTATCCTGATGGGACGTCTGGAAGCGTTTGCCATGCAGAACGGTCCGTGGGAGTCTTGTCTCGACGGTATAGGTAACGGTTTGGGATATGCCAAGATTTTGATTATCGTAGCTTTCTTCCGCGAACTGTTAGGTTCCGGTACATTGCTCGGTTTCAATATTCTGAACCATGAATGGTTGACAAACCTGGGTTATGTGAACAACGGCTTGATGCTGATGCCGCCGATGGCCTTGATCATCTGTGCTTGTATCATCTGGTATCAACGTGCCCGTCACAAAGAATTGCAAGAAAAGTAAGTAGATTTATGATTTCAGATTTATGATTTATTTTCTGCTACTTACAGTGCTGATAAATCATAACCGATAAATCATAATTCATAAATCAATAAAGATTATGGAACATTTAATAAGTTTATTTGTCCGCTCCATATTCGTGGACAACATGATATTTGCGTTCTTCCTGGGTATGTGCTCTTACTTGGCTGTATCTAAGAACGTGAAAACCGCAGTAGGACTGGGTATCGCCGTAACTTTCGTGTTGGTGGTTACGCTTCCGGTCAACTACTTGTTGCAAACCAAGGTACTGGCTGCCAACGCTATCATTGAAGGCGTTGACCTCAGCTTCCTGAGTTTTATTCTTTTCATCGCGGTAATTGCCGGTATCGTGCAGTTGGTAGAGATGGTTGTGGAACGTTTCAGTCCCTCCCTCTATGCTTCACTGGGTATCTTCTTGCCGCTGATTGCCGTAAACTGTGCCATTATGGGTGCTTCGCTGTTCATGCAGCAACGTATCAATGTGGGCGAGAGCGATCCGAAATACATCGGTGACGTATGGGATGCCATCTCTTATGCACTCGGTTCCGGTATCGGCTGGTTGCTGGCCATTGTAGGTCTGGCGGCTATTCGTGAGAAAATGGCTTACTCTGACGTGCCCGACGCGCTGAAAGGCTTGGGTATCACGTTCATTACAGTAGGTCTGATGGCAATGGCATTCATGTGTTTCTCTGGTTTGAACATCTAATAAAGAAAGGAATAGAACAATGGATATGAATTTAATATTAGCGAGCATTGGAGTATTCCTGGTGGTTATTCTGCTGCTTGTTGTTATCCTGCTGGTTGCCAAGAACTTCCTGGTACCTTCAGGTAATGTAAAACTGACTATCAACGGCGATAATGTACTGGACGTAGCTTCCGGTTCCACGTTGCTGAATACGTTGTCTGTGAACGGTATATTCCTTTCTTCCGCTTGTGGTGGTAAGGGTTCTTGCGGACAGTGCAAATGCCAGGTACTGGATGGCGGTGGCGAGATTCTGCCGTCTGAAGTTCCTCATTTCAGCCGCAAACAGGTGCAAGATCATTGGCGTCTGGGTTGCCAGGTGAAAGTGAAGAGTGATATGGGCATCAAGATTGATGAGTCTGTACTGGGTGTAAAAGAGTGGGAGTGCGAGGTTATCTCCAACAAGAACGTGGCTACGTTCATCAAAGAGTTCATCGTTGCGTTGCCTAAAGGCGAACACATGGACTTTATCCCGGGATCTTATGCACAGATCAAGATACCTAAATACTCAATGGACTATAACAAGGACATTGACAAGAGCCTGATTGGTGACGAGTATCTGCCGGCATGGGAGAAATTCGGTTTGTTTACACTGAAGTGTGACAACAACGAAGAAACCATCCGTGCGTATTCTATGGCTAACTATCCGGCAGAGGGCGACCGTATCATGTTGACAGTACGTATCGCAACTCCTCCGTTCAAGCCGAAAGATCAGGGACAAGGCTTTATGGATGTACCTGCGGGTATCGCTTCTTCTTATATTTTCACACTGAAACCGGGTGATAAGGTAATCATGAGTGGTCCTTACGGAGACTTCCACCCGATATTCGATTCTAAGAAGGAAATGATGTGGATTGGCGGTGGTGCCGGTATGGCTCCTTTGCGTGCCCAGATCATGCACTTGACGAAGACATTGCATACTACAGACCGTAAGATGACTTACTTCTACGGTGCACGTGCGCTGAATGAAGTGTTCTATCTGGAAGACTTCCTGCAAATCGAGAAGGATTTCCCGAACTTTACGTTCCATCTGGCTTTGGACCGTCCGGATCCCGCAGCAGATGCAGCAGGCGTGAAGTATACTCCGGGCTTCGTTCATCAGGTGATTTACGAAACTTATCTGAAGAATCACGAAGCTCCCGAAGATATCGAATACTACATGTGTGGTCCTGGCCCGATGTCGAAAGCTGTCGAGAAGATGCTCGACGATCTCGGCGTTCCGGCTCAGAACTTGATGTTCGACAACTTCGGCGGATAAGGCATACGCTAAAATTGGTAAATGACTTCGATATTTTTGAAAACTCCTGCAAGGCTACGGCTGAGCAGGAGTTTTTTTATTAACTTTTTCATACATGCATGAAAGTTCTACGCCCAATTTGCATTATCTTTGGCTCGTCATAACAAAAGATTATTATGGAAATTCAAGATATACTGCGTAATCTGCAAATAGAGCAACTTACCCCGATGCAAGAGGCAACCCGGGAAGCTTACCGTGAAAATAAAGACTTGGTGCTGCTTTCACCCACAGGATCGGGTAAAACACTGGCTTTTCTGCTTCCGCTGGTGCAGACTCTGAAAACGGATGCGCAAGGCGTACAAGCCGTTGTTCTGGTGCCCTCACGAGAACTGGCATTGCAGATTGAAACGGTATTCAAATCCATGGGGACCCCGTTTAAAGCTATGAGTTGTTACGGCGGTCGTCCTGCAATGGAAGAGCACAGGACGATGAAGGGGATTCATCCTTCCGTCATTATCGGTACGCCGGGACGAATGAACGATCATCTGCGGAAAGAGAATTTCGATGCGGCTACCGTCACCACATTGGTGATAGATGAGTTCGATAAATGCCTTGAGTTCGGTTTCCACGATGAAATGGCGGAAGTGATCGGACAGTTACCGTCATTAAAGAAGCGTATTCTGCTTTCGGCTACGGATGCTGAAGAAATTCCTCAATTTGCCGGAGTAGGAGGCGAGGACCAACTTTCTGCTGACAGTTCTCGACTTGTCAAACTGAATTTCCTGGACCCTGATGCCCTTGCACCGCGTCTGAAACTTCATAAAGTTGTTTCTCCCGAAAAAGACAAGCTGGAAACTCTCTATAACCTGCTTTGTGTGCTTGGCTATCATTCTACCCTTGTATTCTGCAACTATCGTGAAAGTGTGGAACGAGTCACCGGATATCTGCAAGCAAAGAAATTCCCATGCGATATGTTCCATGGCGGTATGGAGCAACCCGACCGTGAACGGGCGCTCTATAAGTTTCGTAACGGCAGTTGTGCCGTATTGATCTCTACTGATCTTGCTGCCCGCGGACTGGATATCCCCGGTATAGAAAACGTAGTTCATTATCATCTTCCTGTCAATGAAGAAGCCTATACGCACCGTAACGGACGTACGGCTCGTTGGGAAGCTGATGGAAATTCCTATCTCATCCTGCACAATGAAGAACGGGTTCCTGAATACATTCCCGAAGATATTGAAGTCTTTGAGTTTCCGGAAGTACTGCCGAAGCCGGCCAAGTCCCGATGGGCTACCTTATATATAGGTAAAGGAAAGAAAGATAAGCTGAACAAAGTCGATATTGTCGGCTTCTTATATAAGAAAGGTGGACTGGCGCGTGAAGATGTGGGACAAGTGGATGTGAAAGAACACTATGCTTTCGTTGCTGTGCGCCGTAGTAAGATGAAACAGTTGCTCACGTTGATACAAGGTGAGAAAATTAAAGGAGTAAAGACGATAATTGAGGAAGCTAAGTAAGCTTTCTTATAAATATTCACTTTTTTTGCGTCTAAACTTCTGAATGTAAAGTAATAAAATCGTATTACTATTAGATTCTTCTAAAAGTCCGTTCTTGATAAGTATGGATAACAAAATGGTGCATATATCCTGTATAAACCATAAAAAAGTAAGCTAAATGCGCTGTTAAAATAGAATTTCATTATGAAAGGTTTGTTTTAAAGAAATATTTCCGTAATTTCGCAAGGTCTAAAGACACTAATGAACGAAATTGTATAACCAAAACAAACTTCAAATGAAAAAGCATAATTTCAATGCAGGACCTTCTATTCTTCCTCGTGAGGTGATTGAGGATACGGCAAAAGCTATTCTTGATTTTAATGGCTCAGGCCTCTCACTGATGGAAATCAGCCACCGTGCTAAGGACTTCCAACCTGTTGTGGACGAAGCCGTAGCACTATTCAAAGAATTACTCAATATCCCTGAAGGGTATTCGGTACTGTTCTTGGGCGGTGGTGCCAGTTTGGAATTCTGCATGGTCCCCTTCAACTTCCTCGAAAAGAAAGCTGCTTACCTGAATACAGGTGTATGGGCTAAGAAAGCCATGAAAGAAGCCAAAGCTTTCGGTGAAGTAGTTGAAGTCGCTTCTTCCGCAGAGTCTACTTATACTTATATTCCTAAGGATTATACAGTGCCTGCTGATGCTGATTATTTCCACATCACGACCAATAACACTATTTATGGTACTGAACTTAAAGAAGACCTGGATGTAAACGTTCCGATGATTGCCGATATGTCTTCCGATATTTTCTCCCGTCCTATCGACGTGTCTAAATATATCTGTATCTATGGTGGTGCACAGAAGAATCTGGCTCCTTCAGGCGTAACCTTCGTTATCGTGAAGAATGACGCTTTGGGTAAGGTATCCCGCTATATTCCTACGATGCTGAACTATCAGACACATATTGACAGCGGTTCTATGTTCAACACTCCTCCGGTGGTTCCCATCTATGCTGCATTGCAGACTTTGCGTTGGATCAAGGCACAGGGTGGTGTGAAAGAAATGGAACGTCGTGCCATAGAAAAGGCAGATATGCTGTATGCTGAAATCGACCGCAACAAGATGTTCGTAGGTACAGCCGCACAGGAAGACCGTTCACGCATGAACATCTGCTTCGTGATGGCTCCCGAATACAAAGAACTGGAAGCTGACTTCATGAAGTTTGCTACAGAAAGAGGTATGGTAGGTATCAAGGGACACCGTTCAGTGGGTGGTTTCCGTGCATCTTGCTACAATGCTATGCCGAAGGAAAGCGTACAGGCTTTGATTGACTGCATGCAGGAATTTGAGAAACTTCATTAATAATATTTATTCACCACAGATTACGCAGATCCCACAGATTGTTTTATGATTAAAATCTGTGATAATCTGTGTAATCTGTGGTGAGTCTTTTTTTAATATCATAAGAATCATGAAAGTATTAATTGCAACCGACAAACCGTTCGCTAAAGTAGCTGTAGACGGTATTCGCAAAGAAATTGAAGCGGCAGGTTATGAACTTGCCTTGTTGGAGAAATATACAGAAAAAGCCCAGTTGCTGGACGCAGTGAAGGATGCCAATGCCATCATTATCCGTAGCGACATTATAGATGCCGCAGTATTGGACGCTGCAAAAGAACTGAAGATTGTAGTACGTGCAGGTGCAGGTTACGATAATGTAGACCTGGAAGCTGCCACTGCTCATGGTGTGTGCGTAATGAACACTCCGGGACAGAACTCTAATGCCGTAGCCGAACTTGCTTTCGGTATGATGGTGATGGCTGTCCGCAATATGTATAACGGTACTTCCGGTACGGAATTGAAGGGTAAGAAACTGGGTATTCACGCTTATGGTAATGTAGGTCGCAACGTGGCTCGCATAGCCAAGGGTTTCGGTATGGAAATCTTTGCTTTCGATGCTTTCTGTCCGAAAGAAGTGATTGAGAAAGACGGTGTGAAGGCTGTTGACTCTGCTGATGAGCTTTATTCTGCTTGTGACGTAGTTTCATTGCACATCCCGGCTACTGCTGAAACGAAGAATTCTATCAACTATGCTTTGGTAAATAAAATGCCGAAGGGTGGTGTATTGGTAAATACTGCACGTAAGGAAGTTATCAACGAAGCGGAACTGATTCAGCTGATGGAAGAACGCGGTGATCTGAAATACATGACTGATATCATGCCCGCAGCTCACGAAACATTTGCTGCCAAGTTCGTAGGCTGTTATTTCTCTACACCGAAGAAGATGGGGGCACAGACTGCTGAAGCTAACATCAATGCCGGTATTGCCGCTGCACAACAGATTGTTGGTTTCCTGAAAGACGGTTGCGAGAAATTCCGTGTTAATAAGAAATAATCAGATTTATGATTTATAATTTATGATTTATGAAGGAAAAACTGACGTATGATAAGGCGTTGAAGTATGCTGTTCGCGTGGTATTCTCACTACCAAGCAAAAGTCTTCATAGTTCATGAGTTATAAATCATAAATCATAAATCATAAATCTAGCCATGGCAATAATTAAACCTTTTAAAGGTATCCGTCCACCGCAGGATCTGGTGGAGCAAGTAGCTTCCCGCCCGTATGATGTGCTGAACTCAGCAGAAGCGCGTGAAGAGGCAAAAGGAAACGAAAAATCGTTGTATCATATCATTAAACCCGAAATAGACTTTCCCGTAGGTACCGACGAACATGATGAATGTGTTTATCAGAAAGCTGCCGAAAACTTCCAGATGTTTCAGGACAAAGGATGGCTGGTGCAGGATGATAAAGAAAACTACTACGTCTATGCGCAGACCATGAATGGGAAAACGCAATACGGTTTAGTAGTAGGTGCCTATGTACCTGATTATATGAACGGTGTCATCAAGAAACATGAGCTGACCCGTCGCGATAAGGAAGAAGACCGTATGAAGCATGTTCGTGTGAATAATGCCAATATCGAACCGGTATTCTTTGCATATCCTGACAATGCTACTCTGGATGCTATTATCGCTCATTATACAGCCGAAAAGCCGGTATATGATTTTATTGCTCCCGGTGATGGCTTTGGTCATACTTTCTGGATTATTGATAAGCAGGAAGACATTGATGCCATTACGAAGGAATTTGCTAAGATGCCTGCTCTTTATATTGCCGACGGACACCATCGTAGTGCCGCTGCCGCTTTGGTAGGAGCGGAGAAAGCCAAGCAGAATGTAAACCATACCGGTAATGAAGAATATAATTATTTCATGGCCGTTTGTTTCCCTGCTAACCAACTGACCATTATTGATTACAACCGTGTTGTAAAAGACTTGAATGGCTTGACGCCTGAACAATTCCTGACTGCTGTCAGCAAGAATTTTACGGTAGAAGAAAAAGGCACTGAAATCTATAAACCTGCCAGTTTGCATAATTTCTCCCTTTATCTGGATGGCAAGTGGTACAGTCTGACCGCTAAACCGGGTACTTACAATGATAATGATCCGATTGGTGTACTGGATGTTACTATCTCTTCCAACCTTATTCTGGATGAAGTTCTCGGCATCAAAGATCTGCGTTCGGATAAACGTATTGATTTTGTTGGAGGTATCCGTGGTCTGGGTGAGTTGAAGAAGCGTGTGGATAGTGGTGAAATGAAAGTGGCTTTGGCACTTTATCCTGTCAGCATGAAGCAATTGATGGATATTGCAGATACGGGCAATATCATGCCGCCTAAGACAACGTGGTTTGAACCGAAACTACGTTCGGGGTTGGTGATTCATAAGCTGGATTAAAATATGGAATAAAAAAAGTGAAGCGAGGATGTTCCTGCAAAGGATATCCTCGCTTTTTCTTTAAGGGTGATGCTTATTAAAATATCGTTTCCTCATCCAGCGGTCAAAGATAAGGAACAGAGGCATTGCGATAAGTATCAGTAAATAGAATGAGGGAATTTGAATCTTTTCCGTTTCCAGTATGTCGGGGCGGGTGAAGGCTTCTCTGATTGTATTACCGAAATAAATCACTAATCCGGCAATGCAGCATCCTATTAAGAATATGGAAGCGGCTATCGTAGCAAACAGCGTTCTTCGTTCCGATTTCTTTTCGCGTAAGCGTATGGCTTCTTCCACCTTCCTCATGGTATGGTAGGCGAAATTGGAAGGTAGACGAAATCCGTTTTCCTCTTTTATGGCTTTTTTCAGCCCTTTGTCTTTTTGTTCTTCGTTCATACTTCCTCTTGTTTTATGAGTACATATATCTTTTTGCGTACGCGATGCAATTTTACTTTTGCATTGCTTTCCGTCAGGCCCAGAATCAGGGCAGTTTCATTCAATGACTTTTCTTCGTAGTAGAACAAGGTAATCAAGGCACGCTCGTCTGAGTTAAGTTTTTCTATGGCTCTGTTTAATCTGATAATCATTTCCTCGCTTTCATCATTAAGCGTTTCATCTACTTGTTGGTCGGAAATGTTGGCGAGCAACGTATCATCCATGGCAAAGGTATCGAACTTCTTCTTACGGGTTGCCGAAATCGCCGTATTATAAGCAATGGAATAAATCCATGTTGAGAACGAACTTTCAGCTTTGAAAGAGGAGAGGTGCTGGAACGCTTTCAGAAAAACGTCTTGCGTCAACTCCTCGGCATCTTTCTGGTTACAGATGATGCGGGCAATCAGAGAAAAGACCTGTTGACCGTGTTGATTCAGGAAGTATTCGTATAGAGCAGTTTCCCCTCTCAGTATGCGTTGGATAATATGTGTTTCGTTATTCTCCATTCTGCCTTTTAGACGCAACTCTTTGTAGGAGGTTACATTGTTTCTGAGAAATATTTTTTTTCGATGAAATGTGTAACCTTACACAAGACACTGCGTCTAAAGTGTACAAAGGAACAAAAATACTAATTTAAAACGAAACGAATATGATGAATTTTATTATGGTGCCTGCGATAATGGCAATCATTACTGTAGGGATTTACAAACTGTTTGAACTGTTTGTATGTAAGAAAGAGCGGTTGATGCTTATTGAGAAAATGGGAGATAAATATGAACCGGATGTGGCATCTATACCGAGGTTTCACAGTAATTATTCTTTTTCGGCGTTGAAGATAGGATGTCTTCTGCTGGGTATGGGGTTAGGTCTGTTGATAGGTTTTATTATCTGTACTTCATCGGTTCCCGGATATTTGGATAAGAATATGGATGATTGGCGTGTGTATAGAGAAACAGTTTCCTTGGTTTATGGAGCATGTGTACTTGTATTTGGTGGTATAGGGCTTGTTGCCGCTTTTATTACGGAGTTGAAACTGAGTAAGAAATGATACTCTATTCTGAAGAATTAAAAAAAAGAGTTGACAATGTCCCTGTCAACTCTCTTTTTTTTGCAGCAAAGTAGAACTTTAAGGAGCATCTGTTTGTTAGTATATCAGTAAATAACCTAAACCAGATAACGATATGGATAAAAAAGATGAAAAGGCTCTTGAAGAGAAGAGCAAGATACAAAAAGATGCTGAAGGAACATTACCTGGACGACAATTGGGCTTATATTCCAAAGTCGATAAGAAAGAAGTGCGCAATATGGTTTCGGAGATAAATCCGGATAAGAATAGTTTGGGCAGCAGAGGATAGTTTCGGCATAACTTTTTCATGCAAGTATGAAAGTTCTGCGCTCAATTTGCATTATCTTTGCAAAACATTAGCCTTTCAGCTATATTGTAATGTATAAAAATTGTAGAACAATGAAGACGAAAAAACGTAGGGATGCCCTGTCGGCATTCAAAGAAGCGAACCGCTTGATAGAGATGGAACGCAATGGTGGACGTTGGATTGCAAAAGATCGTCCGCATAAGAACAAGAAAAAGTATTGTCGTAAAGATAGTAAGAAAGAGTTGTCACGTATGATCGATGGCAGCTCTTTTGTTTTATATCACTCTTTTTGCTAACTTCGTCCTCTCTAAAATAAAAAAACTATGTTTCGTAAACTTGTAGCAATAGAACCCGTAAGTCTGATTCCGTCAGCAGAAAAAGCACTGCATTCGTATGCAGAAAAGGTAGTGACGTTCCCTGATGTTCCGGCAGGGGATGATGAAATAGTAGCCCGTATCGGAGATGCCGATGCTGTGCTATTGAGTTATACTTCACAAATAAACAGGAGTGTGCTCGAGAAGTGTCCGAATATAAGGTATATCGGTATGTGCTGTTCGCTGTATTCGCCGGAGAGTGCCAATGTAGACATTCGTTATGCGAACGAACGGGGGATTACTGTAACCGGTATCCGGGATTATGGGGATGAAGGTGTGGTGGAATATGTAGTCAGCGAACTGGTGCGTTGCCTGCATGGATTTGGTCAGGAATCCTGGGAAGAAATGCCCCGGGAGATCACAGGGCTGAAAGTAGGTGTCATAGGATTGGGTAAATCCGGTGGCATGATTGCCGATGCATTGAAATTCTTTGGGGCGGATATCGCTTATTTTGCCCGTAGTGAAAAAGAGGATGCGGCTGCCAAAGGATATCGTTTCTTACCCTTGGGAGAACTTCTTTCTCAGAGTGAAGTCGTTTTCTGTTGTCTCAATAAGAATACAGTCCTGTTGCATGAGGCTGAGTTCGAACAACTCGGAAATAAAAAGATCTTGTTCAATACCGGGCTGTCTCCGGCATGGGACGAACCCGCGTTCGTTAAGTGGCTGAAAGGTGATAACCTTTGTTTTTGTGATACACTGGGAGCTTTGGGTGGAGCGCATCTTTTAAGCCATCCGCATGTCCGCTGTATGCAGGTGTCTACAGGCCGTACCCGTCAGGCGTTTGACCGCCTGAGCGAGAAAGTACTGGCCAATATAGAAGCATATAACCGATAATGTAATCAGAAGAATACAATCGGTGATGTTATGTTAAGCAGGGTGTTCACAACAGACCACCCTGCAATTTCAGCGGTGGCGCTGTACACATCAATTACGGCATGCACCTGATCGTTCTTTATTTCCACTCTTTGAGTGTCTCCCACGAATCCGGGAGTGGATTGCATGGACATTTCCATATTCTCCGGGCCGATGGAGGCCAGTGAAGCAGCAACGGCTACATTGACTTTTGTTGGGAACATGGCTATGGCTTCAGTAGCATTTCCTGAGAAGACAACACGTTGCTCCGTTTGCAATGTCTCATCATATACAGCTGTTCCCTTCAAGGCATCAGGACCTTTTTCATTAAAGAATTTAGCTTTTGCATTTCCCATTAAAGAAGCTGTCCGCAGAACATCGAAACCGCCCGTAGCACCGGAAACGATGTATACACGCGTACCGTTCGCTTTGGCAGTCTCCATCACTTCCTGATAGAATGCAGTGTCTGCCAGAGCACCGATAGACAAGGTGACGATGGAAGTACCGTTCTTTAGGGCGGGCAATGCAAACTCTTTCATGGCAGCAGGAGAGGCTGCTTCTACCAGATAATCCGGTTTCAGTGCCAGTAAATCTTCCGGGGTTGTACATGCTACGCAGGATTTCCCGTGTTGCTGCATTTTACTAACTATACGTTCAGCTTTTTCTGCTGTGCGTGAGTAAACTCCAACTAAATCATATTCCGGCAATAAGCCATTAACAACTGCATCCGAAACTATTCCGGCCAGTCGTCCACATCCGACAATAACTAATTTTTTCATGGAGCAAAGATACCGCTTATTCATATAATCTCCAAAAACGCACGATGAGCTTATTCCATATTTGGGTGGATAGCATAAATGTTGTACTTTTGTGGGAAAGAAGAATCATTTATAACTTATGGGACGAAAAGAAGAATATAAATTGCAGAATGAGCGGTACCTGGAGGCTTTGCGTGCAGAGAATGATATCCGGGAACTGCCTTGCGGAATTCTATATCGGGTATTGGAAGAAGGGAATGGCGGCAATACTCCCCGTTTGAATAGTATCGTAACTGTGCATTATAAAGGCACTTTGATAAATGGCCGCGAGTTCGATAACTCCTGGAAACGGAATTACCCTGAGGCTTTTCGTCTGAATGAAGTCATTGAAGGCTGGCAGATAGCCCTGCAACGAATGCATGTAGGAGATCATTGGATTGTTTATATTCCTTATGCAATGGGATATGGTACACGTAGCAGTGGCCCTATTCCTGCTTTCTCTACTTTAGTGTTTGACGTCCAGCTATTGGGAATTGCGTAAATACGGACTAATTATGAAAATACTGATTATCAACGGAAGTCCCCGCAAGCAAGGACATATCTCGAAAATGCTGCAATTGATGGAAACGGAAGCCCGGGCGAATGGGGACGAAGTTACCGTGATTAGAGTGGCTGACCTGCAAATCAGTCCCTGCATCGGCTGTATGAGTTGCCGTGAGAAACTGAAATGTTGTTTGCCCGAGGATGATGCACAACGTGTGCTGAAGCAGATAGAAGAAGCACAAGCACTGATAATCGGCGCTCCTTGTTATTGGGGAAACCTGCCGGGACAACTGAAAGTGATGTTCGACCGCATCGTTTACGGAATGATGGGAGAGACCTCACGAGGCATTCCTATCGGCCTGCATAAAGGTAAAAAGGCAGTTATCGTAAGCACTTGCACTACTCCATATCCTTTCAATATATTCTTTAATCAGACAAGGGGAGTAGTAAAAGCGCTGAAAGAAATTCTGAAATGGAGCGGCTTTAAAGTTGTTTCAGCCATCGAGAAAGGCGGAACGAAACAACATCCCGGACTGACGGAAAGGGAAATGAAACGTTGTCGCAGAGTGATACATAAACTCTGATACGGAGATACACTTGCATCTAATCATTTATTTCTTGCAAATAGACTCGACTGTTTGCTGTATGTTTTTGCGTGCAACTTCCGGTCTCATGGCTTCTTCTAACGATATGAATGGAGGGTTAACAGAGAAGACCCCTTCAAACCCGGCTTGTTGTAATTCATCCGAATCTTCTATGTTGCCGGCTAACAGGATTACCGGAATATTTTGTTTTCGGGCTTCAGCAAGTATGCCGGAAGGAACTTTTCCCATCAATGTTTGCCGGTCAGCTTTTCCTTCTCCGGTAATGATCAGGTCAGCGCTTTTTATTTTATTACTGAAGTCAAGAGCTTCCAGCATCAGTTGTATGCCGGGTTTCAGTTCCGCATTCAGGAAAGCCAGCAGACTACCGCCCATACCTCCGGCGGCACCGGCTCCGGGGTGATGGGAAATATCTTTTCCCGTCGTATGACGGATGACTTCTGCAAAGTTTTGCAGTCCTGCATCCAATGCCTCCACCATTTCCCGGTCTGCTCCTTTCTGAGGTGCAAAGACATAAGCCGCTCCTTCGGGACCATAGAATGGATTTTGTACATCGCAGGCAACAGTAAATCGGCAACTGTTTAAAGCCGGATGGACACAAGTGCTGTCTATATGCGCTACTTTTATTAATACTTCTCCACGGCCTGTCCCTACTTCTTTACCCTCCTTGTCTGAAAAACGAAAGCCTAATGCCTGAAGCATTCCTAACCCCGCATCATTGGTTGCACTGCCACCAATGCCAATGATAAAGTTGCGGCAACCACGTTCCAGAGCATCACGAATGATTTCTCCCGTGCCGTAAGTGGTAGTCAGCATTGGGTTTCTTCTTTCCGGTGGAACTAAAGGCAATCCGCTGATGCTTGCCATTTCTATGAAAGCTGTTTCCCCATTTTCGGAAATGCCGTAATAAGTATTGCGCCACCTCATCAATGGATCGTGGGCGGAGATCGGAACTTCCTGACCGTTGGTTGCCATAATCAGCACATCCAGCATTCCTTCGCCCCCATCGGCTATGGGCAGGCAGATGACTTCACATTCCGGGTATACGGAACGAATACCCTCGGCGGCTGCTTTTCCAGCTTCTGCCGAGGGCAAACATCCTTTAAAGGAGTCAATAGCTATGACTACTTTCTTCATATATTTAGATTTCCTCTATATCTTCTATATCTTCCAGTTTGGCTTCGGCTTTTGCTTCTGTCTTTGTCAATTTCCTGGTGTTGTTGGCAATGACGGCCAATGCGCGATACAACTCGGCAAGCAGGCGTGCGAATACCACAATCAGGAAGCCGTATATAGGCATCAGGAAGAACATACCGGAAGGTATCGGCAGTATGTATCTGATTTCATTGGCAGCAAAGATTGCAATAACCACCGAACACAGTGTACCGATGACACCGATATAAAGTCCCAGCCATTCACCCATCGTCTGCGTCAGGTGCGATACAACAGGAATGGCAATGAATTCATTTTCTTCCTGAATAGCTTCTTTCAGTTTGTTTTTCCGGTTCATCCAGAGCAGATAGCTTCCCCATGCTCCTGCGCAAAGGATAATGAACAGCAGAATGAAAGCAAGGATTAATTTCCCTTCGGCATATTTAAAGAAGTCCATCTCGATGACCTTTGCCAGTATAAAGATAGGAAACAGCAAGTTCAATACGGCAAAGATGACATAGAGCCAGCGGAAGGGTTCGCGGAAGAAACGACCATTGTCGATGTAACCCAGCAGAGGGTCGAGAAAGGTAAACAGCTTGTTGTTCATAGTAATAAATGTTACTTATGGGAGGACCTTGCATGCTAAGATTATCAGTATGAGGCCCTGATACATACTCATAATCAGACTTTTTTCTATGGAATGCGCTGTACTTTTGACAAACTTACGAAAAAACTTCTAAAGTCTGCCTGTTTCGTCTGAAAAAGAGAGAGGATTAGAAACTATTTTCTCATAACAATAAGAATACTTATCTTTGCAGCATGAGTGAAGATACCTACAAAACCATAAGCGCCCCTTCCGAAGGGATTTACACTGAGAAGCGCAGCAAGTTCATTGCTATCGCTTTGCCCGTGCGTACTGTCGATGAGGTAAAATCGCATCTGGAAGTTTATCAGAAGAAATATTATGATGCCCGCCACGTCTGCTACGCCTATATGCTGGGACCCGAACGTAAAGATTTCCGCGCCAATGATAATGGAGAACCTTCCGGTACGGCAGGAAAGCCGATCCTGGGACAGATAAACTCCAATGAACTGACGGATATACTGATAATTGTTGTCCGCTATTTCGGCGGTATAAAGTTGGGAACAAGCGGACTGATTGTTGCTTATAAAGCTGCCGCTGCCGAGGCGATAGCTGTTGCCGAAGTGATAGAGAAAACGGTGGACGAAGCAGTGACCTTCTTGTTTGAATATCCCTTTATGAATGATGTAATGCGTATCGTAAAGGAAGAAGAACCGGAAATTCTGGAACAGTCGTATGATATGGATTGCCGTATGACACTTCGCATCCGGAAGTCGATGATGCCGAAGTTGAAGGCGCGTCTGGAAAAAGTAGAGACATTACACTTCGAGGAAGTGTAATGTCTCCGGCTTCCTGGTGATCCAGTACGTTTATTTCAAAGATAAATCATTATAGTGGATTTTCCGGTGTGTACCATCGCAAAAGGGTTGTTTATAGGACTTACCGCACCGGCATAAGGCAATTCTGCCTGTTCGTATTTCCGCTTTTCCTTCTCTGTCTATCAGTTTAAAATTGCCTTCCACAATGAAAGGCCCATTCGGTGTAGCTGTGATGGCTACTATATTCTTTTCATTTTCCATGCTATAGGGAGTTAAATGTTTGATGTTTTAGGTAGAACGCTTCTACATGGAAATAGTTTGTCCATTCACTTTCTTTTGGGGGGATTTCCTTATCTTTAAATAAAATAAGCTATGCTTCAGCATAACTTTTTCATGCCAGCATGAAAGTTCTACCTTCGATTTGCATTATCTTTGCACACTTGTTAATTAGGAAAAAAACAATTTGTTATGGCATTCGAAGCTACAAAACGTGAGTTGGGCGAACTCTACACATTCTTTCGCCTCCTGGCAGACGGAAAGGTTTCACTGGGTACACCGCAAGCCCGGAAGGATGAAACGAAGTGTTGGCCTGTTGCGCTGATACAGAGGGAGGAACATGACGGTACGCGTCGTTATTATATAGAGCAGGGCAATGTCCGCATTGTCAGTGGTGTGATAGAGAAGGAGGGGACATTTGTTGCAGCCGATAAGGAGGAACAAGTCATCCCCCGTGAAGATTTTGGTGGAGCGGCCGAGTTTATCCTTGAGTTACTGAAGACTACCAGTGGCACTGACGCCATTGAAGTTCCCGAAGGACTGGAGGCATTTCTGGATGCGGTCAATATCTACGACCTGGAAGCGAAGACGGAAGACCGTACGGATTTCTCAGTAGCTTTCTGGCATCCCGAGGCTCCGCTGACGGGATTCAATGTCCGTTGTCGTCTCAGCTCAATGAATCCGTTGCTCGATGGCGGACGTACGGCAAATCTGAAACTGGAACAGTCGGGTGTTAAATTTGCCACGCCTACGGTAAATAAGGTGAATGCTTTGCCGGAGTCTCCTACGGAGGTGGCTGAGCGTATGCTGATGATTGAACGTCTGGGCGGAGTACTGAAATATTCCGATGTAGCCGACCGTGTATTCCGTTGTAATTTGCTGATGATTGATTTGCATTTTCCTCGTATGCTGGCTGAAATGGTGCGTATGATGCATCTCGACGGCATAGCCCGTATCAGTGAACTGACGGAACGCATCAAAGAGATAAATCCCTTGAAGATAAAAGATGAGCTGATAAACAAGCATGGTTTCTACGAGTTTAAGATGAAGCAGTTCTTGTTGGCACTTGCCTTTGGTATGCGTCCGGCAAAGATTTATAACGGTACGGACTCTGCCGTAGAAGGTATTCTGCTGGTGGATGCAGAAGGAGAAGTGCTTTGCTATCATAAGTCGGAGCACCGGACATTTGCCGATTTCCTCTTCCTGAATACCCGTTTGGAGAAAGGCTCGGTAGACAAGGACAAGTACGGCTTTCTGGAAAAAGAGAACGGCGTGTATTATTTCAGACTGAATGTAAAGATTGGATTGACAAAAAAATAAAGAGTATGAATGAAGTTTTAAAAGCCATCAAGTCGCGTCGCAGTGTACGCGCTTATACGGCACAACAGATTTCACAAGAAGATCTGAATGCTATTTTGGAAGCGGCAACCTATGCTCCCAGTGGTATGAACTATCAGACGTGGCATTTCACAGCCATTCAGAATGCCGCGGTGCTGGAAGAACTGAATGAGAAGATCAAAGGCGCTTTTGCCAAGAGTGAAGAGCCCCGTTTGCAGGAGCGTGGACACAGCCAGACCTATTGCTGTTATTATCATGCGCCTACGCTTGTCATCGTATCCAATGAACCGACGCAGTGGTGGGCAGCTATGGATTGTGCCTGTGCCATGCAGAATATCTTCCTTGCTGCAAAATCTCTCGGAATAGGCTCCTGCTGGATCAATCAATTGGGGCAGACTTATGATGATCCTGAGGTACGTGCTTTCCTGACGAAGCTGGGTATTCCCGAAAATCATCGTGTGTACGGTTGCGCTGCTTTAGGTTATGCGGCAGCTGCCCCGGTTAAGGAAAGGCAGCTTGCGGAAGGCACTGTGACTATTATTAAGTAATACCGGACCTGCTTTTCAGGAGCTATCAACCTGATAAAATTCATCTCCATGTTCCCAGATTTGTTTCATGGCTTGGAACTCTCAGTTTCATGCCGTGAAACCAGTAGTTTCATTGCTTGAAACTGACAGTTTCACACCGAGAAACTGTTGGTTTCATCCTTTGAAACTGGAAATGAAGAATAAGGATGAAAAAGGGATCATGCGGAAGAAAGATTTTTCTTCCCGTTTATAAATAGAAAAAGTCCGCAGGGGAGGCGGCAGTCAGGTAATTAATGAATTATACATGAAGCAATTTGTATAATCCGCCACCTCGCCCTTTGGACTTCCTCTTTTCACAAAGAGGGCTGAAATGAAATTATATCCGGATCTTTATCTCTGCATGTCAATGATGCCACTGTCCGTATCACTATTGTTCAATCCCTTGTTTCCGGCTTTGTGCTTGCGGCCGAACTCGAACGTATAGCCTATGCGGAGTATGAACATTTGCCCCGTCTCCTTCACAAAAGTTTCCGAACGGAAGGGAGCCACCTCACTGATGCGTTCTTTTCCCACCTTATAATTATTGGTGAAAGGAAACAGAACACCAATCCCTGCCTGAAAGTTCTGCTTGGCGTACATTGCCATAAATGCCGTCTGATTTTCATTCTTCTTGATGGTCTCACCGAAGAAGTTGTTCTGCACCTTCCTGAATTGCCCGAGCAAAGAGAAGCCTTTGTATTGCAGTTGCGCCATCACACTGTAGTAAAATTCATCGTACGTGTGGCTGTATTCCAAACCTTCCGACCAACTGCGAGTGTATCCTCCCGAAGCATAAAGAGTCAGGAAATCTTTCAGTCCGAACAGTGTTGCCCCGTTTGTGCCGATCATCAGTTCCGCATTCAGGCTCTGAAACGAGCGTTGGTTTTCATCTTTCAGTATCAGTTTTCTATCCTCGACGAAGATACTTTCCATGATGGGACTGTCGTAATACTGATGGCGCAGGCTCAGATTGGCATTGAACTGTTTCTTAGAATAACTGTAGGACAAGGAATTTGTGAACTGCTGGTATGTTTTCAGCAACGGGTTACCACGAACAATCTGTATGGTATCAATAGCCTGTTCCACATCCGTCAGCGAACCGAGTGAAGGTATGGCGGGACTAATATTGAACCGATAGCGCAGGAAACCCGCTTTCTTCAAATTATAACTCAATCGTACGGTAGGCGTGAAAGTATAGTAAGCATGGTCTTCGTCACTTTCCTTGAACCAGGCGCGCGTCATGCCTACGCTGCCTGCATAACTGAACTCCTTTACCTTGCCCTGCACCTCAAAGAAAGCGGAGGTCTGTGCCTGATCCATCTTCGAAGTTGTGGGGGTGGAGCCTTTGTACTCATTTTCCGTCCTCATCTGATAGTGGCGGGCACCGCCGCTTAGTTTTACATCCTTGAAACTCTTTTCATAAATGGCCTCACCGATGATGGAGCGTTTGTCACCGTCCACCAGTGTCTGAATGTCTGCCAGTGGCGTATTCTCATTTTTGTACTCCTTATATTTCCGGTTGTTTTTGGTATGGATGAGCGTTCCCGTCACATTCATCTGAATGCTCTGTTGATGGGGCAGGGTATGCTGGAAGTAAAGGTCGAGTGCCGGAGAATAGCTGGACGAATGGTTGTTGACGTACGAATAAATAGATTCCGTATCTCCTGCCGCCCACATTTTGTTCAGTTCATTCTGATAGGGAGCGTTGTTGAGGTTATTGCGAAAGATGGCGTTGAATACATATTTGTCCGCTTTTGTCAGATTGTAAGTCAGATTCAGGTTGTTGATGAAACTGAGTGCGGGAGATTCATCTTCGATACCTTCCTTGATGCGGTCGATGGTACGGTCGCCCAGATAGAACGTTTCGTGAGATTCGAGGCGGCTGTGGTATTTGCCATTCTTGTTGAAGTAGTCAATGCCCCATTCGGAGTTCTTGTAGTTGAACTTCGCACTCAGGAAATTCTCTCCCCACAGGGTATGGGGCGAGTCGGAAAGCTGGAAGTTCACCACACCACCCGTTTCGCGGCGACGCAGGATAATATTGACTACGGCACCCAGTTCGTCGTCACCGTATTGCTTGCCCGGGTCTTCGATGAACTCCACGCGTAGCACGTCTTTGGCTCTGACGGCGGCTATTTCCTTGTCCGTCACTTTGATGCCGTTGATACGGGTTTGTACGGCTCCGCCACCGCTGATGCTCATGCTATTGGTGAACTTGTCCACTTGCAGACGGGCGATGCCGAGGTTATTCAGCAGATCGTAGGCACCGAACGAGCGTTTTAGCTGGCTCTCGGTGGGCAGGATAATCTGACGGTCCACGCGTTGAAGCACGTTGCTGGCGGATACGGTCACTTCACCCAGGCTTACGGCATCTTCCTGCAACTGTACATCGCCCAGGTCGAGGTTGTTGTTCAGTTTCAGTAGGATGACTTCACTTTGATAGCCGATAAAAGTAATGGCCAGGCGGTAATTACCCGCCTTGATTTTATTGAGGGCAAACTTACCCTGCGTGTCCGAAGTCACTCCGGTCACCAGAGTGGAGTCCGTGGTCCATAGCGATACATTGGCGGCTATGATGGCTTCTTGCGAAATATCCGTAACACGTCCTTTGATTGTAAGGTTCTGTGCCTGCGTACTGAGTACGGAGAGGACAGCCAGTAGTAAAAATAGTTTTGTTTTCATATTCGTTCCTGTTAGTAGATTACTGTTTGATTAGAGATGTAAAAGGCACTCCTCCCTGTCAGGGAAGATTCTATAATTTGTATTTCAGATGTTTATACTTTCGGCGTCGAGGCTGTAAAAGTTAAGACTGTACAGCGGAATTCAGTTCGTACATCAGAGTAAAAACTTTGACTATGATGAGCACGAAGAGGAGTCCGAAGGTAATCCATAATGCTGTCTTTGCGTATCTCTTCATGAACTGCTGTTTTTAAGTTTATTATATCGTTCTATTACTTCATCTATGCTGATGCCGAGCAGTTCCATATTGAGGAATACATCGGCCAGTTGGTTGTCGAAGAATTCTTTCTTCTGTATCTTCATCACTTTCTTCACCGCATCCTTTGCCAGATAGAAGCCCATACCCCGTTCCGGATAAATAATGTCTTCCGCCTGTAGGTATTCGTAGGCTTTCATTACGGTGCGCGAATTCACGGCAAGCTGTGTAGAAAACTCCCTGACCGAGACTACCCGCTCTTCCGCCCGCCATTCCCGGGTGAGTATCTTGCTGAAACAGAAGTCTACGATCTGTTGGTATATTGGTTTGTTGGTTTTAAACTCCATAGCTTACAGTTGTTTTTCTTTGAGCAGGAAGTAGACTGATACCCATGTTCCGATGATAAACAGCGGGGGAGTGGCATAGTTGCAGAAAGCGATGATGGCTTCTCCCGTGGGAGATACCGGGAAATTATATATTGGATAAGCTATAATATTTGACATCCAATATCCATGAGAGTCAGCGGGGGCACATATTGTCATGAGTGCGGTGAGCCCCAGCATGATGATGAGACAGAGGCATACGAGGATAAAAGAACTTATCATTTTTTGACGCTTAAAGGCTATACAGCCGATGAAGAAGATACCCTGTAGCAGACTGTATGTCAATAGTTGGCCTTTATTGACTACGTAAAGTTCGATAAGATTCCCGAAGTGTTGCAGATAGTCGATACCTGACAACATGAATACTCCTTTGAGAGCTACAATTATCAGGGCACAGAATAGCGGAAGTATGAGTATATATTTCAGCCATAAATGAATGAACTTTTCCAAAGCAGAAGCGGGTAGCAGCAGATAGAGTGTGGAGTTATGCTTGGAGATACTTGCTTCCAGCAGGCAAGGAGCGATGCAGAGGAACCACAAAGTATAGCGACTCAAGGATGCGGCTTGCGTCTGTTCTGTATAGAAACTTGCTCCTTTATTAATATCATACATCATACAGAGAATACAAATCCCCAGAACGACACCTGCACTCCATAACAAGTGTTTTCCGGTTTCTTGCTTCTTGTATTTCTCCAATAGGAAGAAACGTTTCAGATTAAAAGTTGTATTCATAATTTCTTCTTATGATTTATTCATTCCATATCGTTTTAATTTTCTCCGGTACTTGCAGCGCTGCCTTATACAGTAGTTCAATGTCCGCTGTATTCTCTTCTCCCTCTTCATTAGGTAGGATAGAGAAGTAGCCATGCAGGTCTTGTTCGCTATAAAGGCTATCTTCGGGTAGATAGGCTGTGCGGACAAAAAGCAGCCGTTCACTGATTTCATCCAGTGAGCGGTTCAGTAAGATTTCGCCTTCGCTGAGGATGATGAGGTGATCCAGCAAGTTTTCGAAATCGTGTGCCTGATGAGTGGAGATGAATAAGGTGCTTTCATCATCCACGGTGCGACTGATGATACGTTTCAAGGCTTGCCGGGAGGTGATATCCAGTCCGTTGGTAGGTTCGTCGAGCAGGGTGAGGGGAGTGTGCAGGGCTAAGGCATACGCCAGCATCGCTTTCTTCTGTTGTCCGTAGGAGACGGCGGAAAGTTTCTGTTTTCCATCGATGTGCAATTCTTCCAGGTTCTGTTCGAAATCCTTGCGGCTGAAATGGGGATAGAATACGGAATGGCGGGCGGCGAACTGATAGATACTTTCAGTAGGCATTTGCATTTCTTCCGGTAGAAAGAAGTAGCGGTTCAGCAATTCCGGACTTCTTCGGGCGGAGTTACTGTTATCGATGCTGCATTCACCTTTCCAGGGGAAAAGAAGTCCGCAAATGAGATGTATCAGTGTTGTTTTTCCTACACCGTTTTCTCCCAGGAGTCCGTATATCCCACTGCCTACTTTTAGAGATATATCACTGAAAATAGGTTGTTTAGGCTTATAGCCGTAGCTTATATTCTCTATCTTTATCATAACTTTATAGGTGTTGCACTGATGTACAACACTGCAAACGTAGATGATGCTAAGGAGAAAAGCAAGGAAGAGAGACTTTAATTAATATATTTTAGCAGATGGATGTTTATAGGATAAGCCATACCGCCACCATGTGACATGCCGACCCTGCCAGTACGAAGAAGTGAAAATGGAACACGCGTTGAATTCGATTCAGGATAACTTGTTGCATAAATATCTTGTGAAATGGTGATATATTTGGGTTGATAAATATTCTGAGAAATATTTGTTTACTTGTACAGAAGCAGTAACTTTGCGAGAAATACACAGATAAGGAAATAATGGAAGTAGAATGGTTTGAGTTGTTGCCAGAACAATGTCCACCCGAAGATGCTCAACAGTGTGATGGTTATTATTATAGAATAGCAAACGGCAATCCTGCGCAATCGGTAGATTTTTTTTCGCAGAGAAGACTGCAACCGGACAAAGTGTTTAAGGGGCTGGGCGTAGATGAGTGTATAACAAGAGCCGTTTCTTTGTTTTCTGACAGAAAAGAGGCTGAGAAAAGATTGAAGCTTCCAAAGTTCAGGAATGCAAATATTGCCTTGGTTGAATTGAAGCCTAAAGATGGGATGATAAAGAAAACTTTCGGCACTGCACATTATTCTTGGTGGAGAACGAAAGATTTTGATGTTTCACAAGCTAAAGTAATCTGATTATGGAAAATGTATTAAGGATAGAAAAGATATTGGATTTCTGTGATGTACCACAGCTTTTTGTGGCACGTGATGCCTTTGATACTTTGTATCTTTGTTTGCTATATGAAGATGAATTGCTTTGTCGCTATACAGGTATTCGTATTTCTGCCCGGCGCTTGGAAGACTTTTTGAGTGGCGGTATAGATTTACGCTCACTTTTCATTCATCCTGAAAACAAACATGAATATTTTGATGTAGTGTTTCAGACGGGGCAATATCAACACGAGAGGCTCATGGAGAAATCGTTGCCTGAAGATAAATTGCCTGCTGAGGGATATATATTGTCAGGAGATATGCGTGAGAATGTGGTAATTAATCTCCCTGTAAAAGACCGTAGCCTGTTGGCGGAACTTGTGCGTAAATTCGGATGGGCGTGTATGTGATGTGTTGTAAGGGGATTAATGTAATTTCCTGCGTATTTATTTTATAGGATAAGCCACACCGCCACTATGTGACATGCCGATCCTGCCAGTACGAAGAAGTGGAAGACAGAATGCATATATCGCTGTCGGAAAGAGTAGAATACGGCTCCGGTGATGTAGCAGACTCCTTCGGCAATCATCCAGTAGCAAGTTCCTTCGGCAATGGCATATAGAGGTTTGAAGGCAACCAGTACGGACAATCCCATGACAATGAAGCAAATGGTTTCCACATTGCTATGCTCCTCCATCTTGCGGAAACTCACGATAGTGCCGATTATGGCGCATAGCCAGACGAATCCGAACAATCCCCATCCCCAGGCACCTTCATTCCGCAGTGCAATCAGCGTGACGGGTGAATAACTGCCTGCAATGTGCCAGTAAATAGCTGCATGATCCCAATTCCGCAACCGTTTCTTCCAGGGATTATGGTATTTCAGCGCATGGTAGAGGGTAGAGGAGACGTAAGAGCCAAGCATACCGAAGAGATAGAGCCAGATGCCAAATACAGCCCAGAAGTTTCCACTCTGATAGCCTTTCACGAGAAATATCGTGCCGACAATAATCCCCATCAGGATGCCTGCGGCGTGCGAGAGGGTATTTATTCTCTCTTCGGCTTTTGTGTAGAAAAGTCCGTTTTGTTTCTTTTTTCGGGTGATGCTCATTTATAGAAATGCGATGTTTACACTTTCGTTCTTCGCTGATAAATTTATTCTATTTCTTCTACCTCCTCCATTGCTACCACTTCCCATGTACGGAAGACAACGGTAATGAGTCTTAGTTTTGCCGTTCCGATGCTCTGTGTCACGATGGGGTCGGCGGCATATTGCAATAATTGCGTGCGTGCTTCCGTCATGAGCTCTTGCTCTTTGTCGGCAGGATCGGAGGCCTTGGCGTACTTCACTTCCAGTAGATAGAGATAGGGAATACCCGTTACCGAGGGGTTGGGGCGGAAGTAAAAGTCGGCATAGCCCTTGCCCGATTCGTATTCCGGTTGCAGATAGTAATAATTAGTCAATCCCAGATAGGCGAGCAGGAACCCTTTCACGTGCGCCTCGCCGTCGATGAACTCACGGATGCGACTCTGGCGTTTCAATTCTTCACCGATGTAGGTGAAGACGGGTTGCCAGTCGCCGTCGTAGGCCATACCTGCCATCAGGTTGTTTAGTTTGTTGAGATCTACTGCGAAGAGTTCGGCCTGGTGGTAGGTGTCGACGAGATAAGTGTAGAGTTGTTCGCGTACCGTCTGGTTGGGGATGGTGAGTACAACGTTTCCCCGCTCCGTGCCGCTGATGGTCAGCAATCCGAAGTAGTAGAGCAGCGACTTGAAGTTGTTGGTGTCTACCATTCGGTCGGCGGGGAAGCTACTGTTGATGTTGGCCGTAGTACGTCCGTTTTCCACAATCTCGCGGATGATGGAGAAGTTGGCTCCCAACTCTCGGTCTATGCGAATGAGGTGACGTATTTTGTTGTAGTCCGTGCGGATGTTCCTGTCGATCATCTCCTTTGGTGGAGTGCCTAGGCGCAGGAAAGTGGAGAGGAAATAGAGCACCATGTCCGAGTTGAACATCGACTCGGACAGTGTTTCTTCCGCGAAGCAATAGTTGTCATACCAGGGTTTCATCATCGTGATGAGATCTTCCACTTCGGTTTTCAGCGTGCCCTCTTCTTTGTAATAAGTGAGCATGGTGCGTAGCTCCGTTTCGCTGAAGCCGACGATGCCGTTGAATTGTGGGTCGGTGCTGAAGTTGGAGCCGATGTTGAATCCGCTCGTCACGTCGTCCAGCGTGATGGGCGACACTCCGGTGATGAACATTCGCTTCAGTGCCTGTTCGCTGCCGGTGGTGGCGGCTTTTATCACGTTGAAGAAGAAGCGGAAGAATCCCTCGCCGTGGGGGGCCTTCTGATAGGTCTCGGTGCCGTAGGTGGAGAGTATGGTGTTGGTAAAGTTGTCGTACTCATCGATAATAAGGTA
Organism: Bacteroides sp. 14(A); assembly: GCF_000526555.1. Classification (NCBI taxonomy): domain Bacteria; kingdom Pseudomonadati; phylum Bacteroidota; class Bacteroidia; order Bacteroidales; family Bacteroidaceae; genus Bacteroides; species Bacteroides sp. 14(A). The sequence continues at coordinate 241,205 of NZ_JAGH01000005.1, forward strand.
GAGGTTGAGTTTTAGGAAGCTGGCTTTGGTGTTGATGTAGCTTAGGCCGGATGCTGCCGTTTCGCGTTCCATCAGTTCCTGGCGGAAGCCGGGAGCGAAGAGGTGCTCGTAGCGGTCAGCAAAATCAATGAAGCGATCTTTGCAGTGCTCCTCAAAGGAGTCAAGCATCCGGTCGATGTTGGAACTTACTGCCGAGAAGTTGAATCTCAGAATCAGGAACTTTGCCCGCAGTGCTGTAGGATGTTGGTATATCCACCGTTCTCCGAAGAGTTCTTCGAAGCGATTGGCGTTGTTGATGTCATAATAGCTTTCAAGCATACTCAGCGTGAGGCTCTTGCCGAAACGCCGGGGGCGGATGAGGAAGAAAAACGAAGCGGCCTTCTCTATCAGTGGGATAAAGTGGGTTTTATCTACGTAATAATAGTTTTCGAGGGCGAGGCGGGCGTAGTCGCTCAGACCGTATGGAATTTCTTTTGTAGCCATGATGAATATTGCTTTAAAAATAGGTACAGATGCAAAGGTAACAACTTTTTCTTTATTATGTTGCTGCGCTGCGTAAATTCTCCGTCACCGGTTTTTGTGAGATGCTATTTTAGTTATTAGGAGATAAAAAAAGCGGAACTATCATCATGTAGTTCCGCTTCTTGATTAATACGATGTGCCGAAAAATGAGATTATTCAAAGCATCCGTAGCACGTCGGCAACAACTTACGGTCGCCCAACGTGTTATCTACACGCGCTACATTTATCCAGAATTTATTTTCACGTACGCTTTCTATCGGATAAGCAGCCTTTTCACGGGTATAACTATGTTCCCAGTTGTTGGCTACCACCTCATATTCAGGGTGCGGAGCATTTACCAGAACATTGTCTTCCTTATCCGCTTTTCCTTCTTTCACTTCCTGAATCTCTTCCCAGATATTGAGCATCACCTTCACGAAGTTTTCCAATTCGCTGAAGCTTTCACTTTCCGTAGGCTCTATCATCAGTGTGCCGTGGACAGGGAAGGAGAGGGTAGGAGCATGATAACCATAATCCATTAATCGCTTGGCAATATCATTCTCACTGATGCCCGTTTCTTCGTGAATCTTACGACATTCCAGGATCATTTCATGACCTACGAACCCCGTAGCTCCACGATATACAATGCCGTAAGTATCCTTCAGACAAGCAGCCAGATAATTGGCACTGAGGATAGCGATTTTCGTTGCACGGGTCAGCCCTTCCGTACCCATCATGCGGATGTATCCGTAAGTGATAGGTAGAATACCTGCACTACCGAACGGAGCGGCAGACACTGTATTTACAGGATTACCGAACAACGGATGCCCCGGTAGGAACGGAACCAGATGTTCCGCTACGCAGATAGGACCCACACCCGGACCACCACCGCCATGAGGTGAAGCAAAGGTCTTGTGCAGGTTCAGATGGCAAACGTCGGCGCCGATAACTCCGGGGTTCGTCAAGCCCACCTGCGCATTCATGTTTGCACCGTCCATGTATACCTGTGCACCGCAATCATGGATGATGCGGCAGATTTCTACGATTTCCGTCTCAAAAATACCGTGGGTGGAAGGATAAGTGATCATCAGTGCAGCCAGATCGTCTTTGTTCTCTTCCGCTTTGGCACGCAAGTCAGCCATATCAACATTTCCTTGCTCATCGCATGCACAAGTCACGGTAGTGAAACCGGCCTGGATGGCAGATGCGGGGTTGGTACCATGAGCAGATGCGGGAATCAGCACTTTGTTACGATGTCCCTGTCCGATGTTCTCCAGATAAGCGCGGATCACACGGAGACCGGTATATTCGCCCGCAGCACCGGAGTTCGGTTGCAGACTGACACCTGCAAAACCTGTAATGACTCTCAGTTCTTCGCTGAGATTGTTAATCAGTTCACGGTATCCTTCTGCCTGGTCTTCGGGTACAAGCGGATGCATACACATAAATTCCGGACGGCTGAGGGGCAACATTTCTGCCGCAGCATTCAACTTCATGGTGCAGGAGCCGAGGGAAATCATGGAGTGGGCAAGGGAGATATCCTTACGGTCAAGGCGCTTGATATAGCGCATCATCTCCGTTTCCGTATGATATTTATTGAACACTTCATGTGTCAGATAAGCGCTCTGGCGTTTCAGAGTCTTATTAATAGTATTGCTTACGGGAATATCATCCACTTTGGTGTAGTCTTTTCCTGCGGCAATGGCAAAGATGGAAAGCAACACATTGGCAGCGGATACATCAGTTGTTTCGTCAATACTCATACCTACGTCTCCATTATCAAAGTAGCGCAGATTGACTTCCTTACTCAATGCGATGGTACGTACCTGTTGGGCAGATACGCTGTCGGGCAACACAAAGCGAAGGGTGTCGAAGTATTGGTCATTCACTTGTTTGTATCCCAGTTTCTTGATACACTTTTCCAGATATGCGGCGATGCTGTGGATACGTTCTGCAATGGCATGAATACCTTCCGGACCGTGGTACACGGCATAAAAGCCCGCCATGGTTGCCAGCAGAGCCTGTGCGGTACAGATATTTGAAGTAGCCTTTTCCCGTTTGATATGTTGCTCGCGGGTTTGCAGTGCCATACGGTAACAGAGTTTTCCGTATTTATCTTTTGACCAACCGATGATACGTCCCGGAATATTGCGTTTGTATTCGTCGCGCGTAGCGAAGTACCCGGCTGACGGTCCGCCATAGAACATCGGTGTACCGAGGCGTTGGGTGGTACCGAATACAATATCAGCTCCCCATTCTCCGGGAGGGGTGAGCAGGGCAAGACTCAGGATATCAGCGGCAACGGCTACTTTGCAGTTAGCGGCATGGGCTTTCTCTACAAAGGCACGGTAATCTTCTGCGTTTCCGCTTGCATTCGGATATTGCAGTATACAGGCAAAAATATCCGGTGTCAGTTCCAGTTCGGAATATTTTCCCGTGCGTATCTGAATACCTTGCGGGATAGCACGCGTAGTCATTACAGCCAGTGTCTGTGGGAAAATGTTCTCGTCCACAAACACTACGTTTGCACCGGACTTCTGCATATCACGTGGACGCAGGGCGTACATCATGCTTACGGCTTCGGCAGCAGCTGTAGCTTCATCCAGCAGAGAACAGTTGGCAAGTGGCATACCTGTCAGGTCGCATACTGCGGTCTGGAAGTTCATCAACGCTTCGAGGCGCCCTTGCGAAACTTCTGTCTGGTAGGGGGTATAAGAAGTGTACCATACCGGATTCTCGAATACATTCCGTTGAATAACGGCGGGGGTAATGGTGTTATACCAGCCGAGGCCGATATACGTTGTGTAAAGTTTGTTTTTGCACGCCAACCGGGTGATGTGTTGTCCGAACTCATATTCAGTCATAGGCGCGGGCAATGCCAATGGTTCTTTCAGGCGAATGTTTGCAGGGATGGTTTTGTCTATCAACTCATCCAGACTGCCGACTCCTATTTTCCGGAGCATTTTCTCTTCGTCTTTTTCGCTGATGCCGATGTGGCGGCAAGCTAATAGGTCGTTTTTCATATCTATATTTTGATTAAAAGTTTATGCTTTCTTTTTCACCACAGATTACACGGATTATCACAGATTAATAATTTCTTTTACTGATTGTCGGATAAAGAAATCCGTGTGAATCTGTGTAATCTGTGGTGGACTCTTACTCTTATCTGAAGAATGGATTTTCTGCCTTTTCAATACCGATAGTGGTCGGGGCGCCATGTCCGGGATAGACAATCGTTTCATTGGGCAGTATGAACAGGCGGCTGCAAATGTGCTCTTTCAGTTCGTCGAAATTACCACCGGTAAGGTCGGCACGTCCGATGCTGCCCTGGAAAAGTACGTCACCGGAGAACATGCAATGATCTGCGGCACAGTAGTAAACAAGGCTACCCGGTGAATGTCCCGGTACGTGGATAGCTTCTAACGTAGTGTTACCGAAGTTGATGATATCTCCGTCATGAAGATAGTGTCCTATCGGTGCGGGCAGTTCGTTCCAATGAAAACCGAACATGCGGCTTTGTTTCGGAGCTTCGTCAATCCAGAATTCATCGGCTTTGTTGGCTTCCACCGGCAGACCGAATTCTTTGACCATGAAAGCATTTCCAAAGATATGGTCCAGATGCAGGTGCGTATTAAGGAGGTGCTTTACGTTCAGGCCATTTTTGTGAATGAAGTTCTTCAACGCTTGTTTTTCCTCCTCATAGTAGCAACCGGGATCTATCACGGCAGCTTCAAGAGTGTCGTCCCACAGAACATAACAGTTTACTGGGAACATATTAAACTCAAACCTTTTTATTTTCATGATAGGTATATGTTAGTCATTATTTCTGTGATTAAGGCGTCACGTAAACCACTTTCTTCGTTTCAAAGAATTCTTCTTCGAAATAGTCTTTCAGATCATACATCATGGTCTTATTCTTGAAAGGCATGGCTTCATTTGCCAGCTCACCACCTTTCAGGCAGATCAGTCCGTTTGGCATAGCATTGTGTTGCTCGGAGGCGATGTTTTTGCGGATGATTTTCAGCAAGTCGGCCAACGGCATCACGGCACGGCTTACAACGAAATCGAAGAGTTGCTTTTCCTCCTCAGCACGTGCATGGCGGAAAGTCACGTTTTTCAGTCCGATGCTGTTGGCTACTTCCGTTGCTACACGTACTTTCTTCCCGATGCTGTCAACAAGATGGAATTTCACCTCGGGGAATAAGATGGCAAGGGGAATACCCGGAAAACCACCGCCCGTTCCAAGGTCCATGATGCGGGTGCCGGGGGTAAAGCGAATCACTTTAGCTATACCCAATGAATGGAGTACGTGGTGTTCGTACAGGTTTTCAATGTCTTTACGTGATATGACGTTTATTTTTGCATTCCAGTCCGTATAGAGATCATAGAGGGACGCAAATTGCTGCTTCTGCGCCTCTGTGAGGTCTGGGAAGTACTTTAGAATGATTTCCATGTGAATAATTTATGAATTATGATTTATAATTTATGATTTACGATGCGGGTGGAAGTCCTAAATCATAATTAGTTCTCGTTTCTTATTTCGTTCAATACCATAGTATCATCACTCAGCAGATGCGACATGATCTCATAAGGCAAGGTAATTTTTACCGGGCCCATCACATAAGGAGCAATTTCATAAATGTTATAATAGAAGGTGATACCTTTGGGACTTAGGTAGAAGTTTTCAGTCGGTTCCAGGTCTCCTGTACTTGTATAGCCCATATCCTCTACTTCCTGGCGTGTAGTAACTTTATTGTCTGCCATGAGCTGGTTCCATAATAAATCGGTGAGAGCTTCCTGATATTCTCCTACAAAAATATCATCCAGGCATATCGGGCTCAAGGTGCGCAGGTCCATATTCAGGAAAGTAGACATATAAATACCATGTGCGCCTCCGGTATATTCATTGTAGTTGATGCGGTAAACCAGCAGATGTTTTTTATAATACTGCACGTGGCTTTCAATACCTTTATAATAAGAATACCAAGCTAATATTGAAGCAGAGTCTTCTTTTTCAGCTTCATCTTTGGCATACATCGGTTCCAAATCTTTCAGGTAATCCTTGATATAGTTTTCCTTGTAAAGTTTTATCGCCTCTTCAGGTTTCAGAGTCATGTATTTATCTCCGAAACAGGCTGAAAGGAAATAGGTGTTCAGACTGTCTTTCAGCTTTTCGTCGGACGACTTATTAGCGTATGCAAAGTTGATGATGATGTTGCAGCCGGGCTTCGCAGTGTCTCCGAAGAGGTGGGCTACCTCATTTACCTGTATACTGTCGAACTCCAGCGCACCCGCGCTTTTGTTCACAGTGTTACCGCAAGAAAATAAAAAGCCACTTGCCGCAAGTAGAATGACAAGTAGGCTGACATATTGCTTTTTCATTTGGACTTTCTTCGTTAAATTCAACATTTCGATATCAGTTCGTTATCGACAAATATAGAACATATTAACGAATAGAACATATAAAAAATGAAAAAAGATAGGTATGAATGCTTTTATCTGGCTATCTTTGCACCGGATATGAAGAGACTTCGTTACATATTGGCAGTTTTATTGTCCCTGACGGTTGTTTATGCAGGGGCAGGAGTCTCTATTGTCCATTATTGTTGTGCCCGCTGCGAGACAGCGCAAGCATGTTGCACCAATGGATGTGCCAAATGCCATAAATCTCATAAAACTTCTCATAAACCGGAAAAATCTTGCAAAGACGAAGGCTGTACGGCTACTTTTTATAAAGTGGATTTGGTGAAATATTCATGTGAAAGTCCTGTTATAACCGTACCTGTCATTCAACTTTTCTGCGAAGTATTGCCGGATTTCCAATACTCCTTGCCTACGAGGGAATTGAAAGAGGCGTCGTATGCCGTACCTCCGCATCCTGATAGTTCGAGGCAGTATCTGGCCTTATATTCTGTTCTCATTATTTAGAATCAATTAGTGTGCAGGAGAAGTGTTTTCCTTCCTGCCCGGTTCTATCCAAAGCTATATCTGAACTGTGTCTGGTCCGTAGTTTGTCCGTATCTAAGAGTACGGAGATGATACCTTTGCACGTTCTCTTTTAAAGAATTGATAGCTGGATAGTCTTGCAACCTTGTTGCATGAAATATATCCTATTTTTGTACCCTTAATAAATGAATTCAGATATATGAAATATATATTCTTATTAATTTCACTTTTTACTTTTAATTTTTTGCAGGCGCAAGTAACAGGTGTCGTAAAAGATGCTGCCGGAGAACCTATTCCGGGAGCGAATGTGTTTTGGATGAATACAACCAATGGAGTAACTACCAATGAAGACGGTAACTTTTCAATTCATAAGCCTGCTCGCAGCCACATGCTTGTAGTTAGCTTTATTGGTTTTGAGAATGACACGATACATGTAGACAAAGGAAACCAACAACTTGATATTGTTCTTCGTGAAGGAGTGGAACTTAGTGAAGTAAATGTAGTGACCCGCAAATTGGGAACTATGAAACTGCGCACCAGTGTGATGAATGAAGATATGATCAGTAGTGCCGAACTGACACGTGCGGCTTGCTGTAACCTGGGAGAGAGTTTTGTGACGAATCCTTCCGTGGATGTCAGTTACTCGGATGCAGCTACGGGAGCCAAACAAATTAAACTGTTAGGACTTTCCGGTACGTATGTGCAGATGATGACTGAAAATATTCCCAATTTCCGGGGGGCTGCCGCTCCTTATGGTTTAGGATACGTACCCGGGCCGTGGATGCAGAGTATACAGGTCAGCAAAGGAAGTTCGTCCGTGAAGAATGGATATGAGTCCATAACCGGACAGATCAATGTAGAATTCAAGAAGCCTCAATTGCCGGAAGCGGATTGGGTGTCGGCAAATCTTTTTGCCAGTAGTACGAACCGCTATGAAGCCAATGCGGATGCTACGGTAAAGTTGTCGAAGCGATGGAGCACTTCTTTGTTGGCACATTATGAGAATGAGACGAAATCTCATGACTCTAATGATGATGGTTTTGTAGATATACCTCGTGTGGAGCAATATAATGTCTGGAACCGATGGGCATATATGGGTGACCACTATGTATTCCAGGCAGGTATAAAGGCGTTGCATGAAACTCGAAACAGCGGTCAGATTGCACACGGAAATACTCCTTCGCATGACCTGTATGAAATAGGTATCAAAACAAATCGTTACGAAGCGTTCACGAAGAATGCTTATATCTTCGACAAAGAGAAAAATACGAATCTTGCTTTGATTTTACAGGGAACGTTGCATAATCAGGATGCCAATTACGGGCGTAAACTGTATGATGTGGATCAGAGTAATTTTTATGCTTCGCTGCTATTTGAAACGGAGCTCAGTAAGCAGCATAGTCTGTCTGCCGGATTAAGTTTCAACTATGATGGTTACGATCAGAACTATCGGCTGACGAATCAGGCAGAAGAAGGGCTGACGAAGAAATTTGTGAAGGAGTCTGTTCCGGGAGCTTATGTCCAATATACATTCAATCTGAACGATCAGTTGATGCTGATGGGAGGTATTCGGGGAGATTACAGTAGTGAGTACGGCTTCTTTGTGACGCCGCGTGCCCACGTCAAATATAATCCGAATGAATATCTGCATTTCCGTTTGTCTGCCGGCAAGGGATATCGTACGAATCATGTATTGGCGGAGAATAATTATCTTCTGGCAAGTAGCCGCAAGATGAAGATTGCTTCTCATCTAGACCAGGAGGAAGCGTGGAATTACGGTGCGAGTGTTTCGACTTATATCCCCCTTTTCGGTAAGACGCTGAATGTGAATGCAGAATATTACTATACGGATTTTCTGAAACAGGTAGTAGTGGATATGGACAGCAATCCGCATGAAGTGGCTTTTTACAATCTGGATGGGCGTTCTTATTCGCATGTATTCCAGGTAGAAGCCAATTATCCGTTGTTCAAAGGCTTCACTTTGACTGCGGCTTACCGTTTGACGGACGCGAAAACTACCTATAATGGTAAATTAATGGAGAAGCCACTTACTGGTAAATATAAAGGCTTGTTGACTGCTTCTTATCAGACTCCTCTGGGCTTGTGGCAATTCGATGCTACCTTGCAGTTGAATGGTGGTGGAAGGATGCCCGATCCTTATGAACTGTCTGACGGAAGTCTTTCGTGGGAACGTCGTTACGGTAGTTTCCAGCAACTCAGTGCGCAGGTGACGCGCTATTTCCGTCGCTGGTCTGTTTATATCGGCGGTGAGAACCTGACGAACTTTAAGCAGAAGAATCCGATAATCGATGCTTCTAACCCATGGGGAGAGAATTTCGATGCTACCATGGTGTGGGGACCGATGCACGGGGCGAAAGCATATATCGGGTTGAGGTTTAACCTGGCAAGAAACTAATAACTAATAACTAATAACTAAATTGATTATGAAAACAAAAAGAATGATGGCTGCCCTCGTAGTAGCTTTGTTGAGTGTAACGGCAGTAATGGCAAAAGATATCCGTACAGCTGTCTTTAAAGTTTCACAGATGCATTGCGAAAACTGTGAACGGAAGGTGAAGAATAACATTAAATTTGAGAAAGGAGTAAAAGAATTCTCTACAGACTTGAAAACGAAAACAGTTTCCATTACTTATGATGCTGAAAAGACAACTGTGGATAAACTGAAAGCCGGTTTCAAGAAGTTCAACTACGAAGCTGAATTCGTGAAAGAAACGAAACAAGAGGACAAGAAGTAGTCGAACAAACGGCCTGTAGAGATTGTTTTGATATAAAACTTGAAATAAAAACAATATATGGGTAATTTAAAAAAACAGACGTTTCCCGTGCTGAACATGCATTGTGCGGGATGCGCCAATAACGTAGAAAAGACAGTTCGCAAGTTGGTGGGCGTTGCAGATGCTTCGGTCAACTTTGCTTCCAATACATTGTCTGTCTCCTATGAGACGGACAAACTGACACCCGGAGAAATTCGTGCTGCCGTACTGGCTGCGGGCTATGACCTCATCATGGAGGAAGAGCATGTTGAAGAACGCCAGGAAGAAGAACAACAGAAACGCTATCACCGCTTGAAAACGCGGGTGATAGGAGCGTGGATTTTTGCTGTTCCCCTGTTGTTGCTTTCCATGGTCTTCATGCATGTACCTTATTCTAACGAGATACAGATGGTACTTGCTATTCCTGTATTGGTATTGTTCGGTACGCCATTCTATACCGGTGCCTGGAAACAAGCACGTCTGGGACGCAGCAATATGGATACACTGGTGGCACTAAGTACATCCATTGCTTTCCTGTTCAGCGTCTTTAATACTTTCTTCCCCGATTTCTGGTATAACCGTGGATTGGAGCCTCATGTCTATTACGAAGCTGCTGTGGTTATCATCGCCTTCGTTTTGACGGGTAAACTCATGGAGGAACGTGCGAAGGGAAATACTTCCACTGCTATCCGCAAACTGATGGGTTTGCAACCTAAGAAAGCCCGTGTAGTACGCGACGGTAAAGAACTGGATGTACCTTTGGATCAATTGAACATCGATGATCTGGTGAGTGTCCGCCCCGGTGAGCAAATCCCTGTGGATGGTTTTCTGACCGAAGGTGACTCTTATGTAGATGAAAGCATGATAAGCGGTGAGCCTATTCCGGTAGAAAAGAAGATTGGCTCGCATGTGTTGGCCGGAACCATCAATCAGAAAGGATCGTTCATAATCCGTGCCGAGAAAGTAGGTGGAGAAACAGTGCTGGCGCGTATCATCCGTATGGTGCAGGAAGCGCAAGGCAGTAAGGCTCCCGTGCAGCGTATTGTAGATAAAGTGACGGGTATCTTTGTTCCTGTCGTACTGGGTTTGTCTGTCCTGACATTCTTTATCTGGATGTTCTTTGGTGGTGTGGATATGCTTTCACATGCCATGCTGTCAGCGGTTTCCGTATTGGTGATTGCTTGCCCTTGTGCATTGGGACTGGCTACTCCTACGGCTTTGATGGTAGGTATCGGTAAGGCTGCCGATCATCATATTCTGATAAAAGATGCTGTGGCACTGGAACAGATGCGAAAGGTAAATGTTGTGGTATTGGATAAGACCGGTACATTGACTGAAGGGCATCCTACCGTTGCCGGTTGGTTATGGGCACAGCCGCAGGAAGGACATTATAAAGACATTCTTCTGGCTGCCGAGCTTAAATCGGAGCATCCGCTGGCTGGTGCTATTGTCACTGCCTTGCAAGAACAAGAGAACATTGTTCCTGCAACTCTGGATGGTTTTGAAAGTATTACCGGTAAGGGTATTAAAGTGACTTATCAGGGTGCTGAGTATTGGGCAGGCAGCCACAAGTTGTTGAAAGATTACCATGCCACCCTGACTGATGTTTTGGGAGAAATGCTGGCTCAATACGAGTCGGACGGTTGTAGCATCGTTTACTTTGGCCGCAAGGATGAATTGCTTGCGATTGTTGCTATCAAAGATCAGATAAAGGCGACTTCCGCTGAGGCTGTTCGCGAACTCCGTACCCAGGGTATTGAAGTTTATATGCTGACGGGAGACGGTGAACGTACTGCTTCTGCTGTTGCCGGACGATTAGGCAATATCCAGTATATTGCCGATGCTTTGCCGGATGATAAGGAAGAGTTTGTACGCCAGCTTCAACTTCAGAGAAAGACGGTAGCTATGGTGGGTGATGGTATCAATGATTCACAGGCTTTGGCTTGTGCCGATGTAAGCATTGCCATGGGTAAAGGAACGGACATTGCCATGGATGTGGCAATGGTCACTCTTATGACTTCGGATCTGTTGCTGTTGCCGAAAGCATTCAATCTCTCCCGGCAGACGGTGCGCTTGATTCATCAGAATCTGTTCTGGGCATTCATTTACAATCTGATAGGTATTCCTATTGCTGCCGGATTGCTTTATCCAATCAATGGATTATTGCTGAACCCCATGTTGGCAAGTGCCGCTATGGCATTTTCCAGTGTATCGGTAGTCTTGAACAGCCTTCGTTTAAGATACTAACTATTTCTATATTCCAACGGACTCATCCCCATGTGCCTCTTAAAGTACTTTCCGAAGAAAGAGGCACTGGGGAAGTTCAGTGAATAGGCTATTTCCTGAATAGTCATGTCTGTGGATTTCAGCCGTGCTTTGACGTCTGTAATCACCACATGCGAAATAATTTCGAGTACATTCCTTCCTGTTACTTGCTTTACGGTAGTGCTGAGATGCTGCAATGAAATTCCCAGCTTGTCGGCATAGAATTGAGCACGTCTCTCAGTCATATAATTTTCAATAACCAGTTGTACGAATTTTTGGCAGATTTCCTCTTTGCGGCTTTTGGCAAGAATGCTTTGCGGACGATTGGCATAAAGGGCATTAATTCCAAGCAAAATGCTGTGGAGCACACTTTGTGCCATTGCGGTACTGGTGGCGGTAGGATGGGAGATTGATATACGTGTCAGTAGTGCAAAGTAATCCACGAAGTAGGATGCTATTAAGTCGCTGACATTTACAATCGGATTATCCCATATTTTGGAGAAAGATCCCATCGTAGCCTGCAATAGATTAATACCGTTGACGCAGTGACTGGAGAAACCTACGAAGCAAAGCCGTACTTTTTCTACTTGCTCATTGAGCTGTAAGATAGTTCCCGGCATCAGAATGATCAGATCATTCTTTTTTATTTCATGTTCCATCAGATTGATGGATGCTGTAATGGTCCCTTCAGTGCATAATGCAAAAATACATGCCTTCAGACGGCATGACTGGCGATAGAGATTCAGAATATCTTCTGTAACATCTCTCCATGCCAGCATTTCAACCGGCAAATCTACTTGTGGGAAGTTATGTTTCATCTTTTTTCATTTTGCTGTCGGCAAATATACGATTTTATCCCTAAAGTCTTAACTTTGTCGGCATGAAACTGAATGTAACAGACTGGAATATTATTCCGTATGCCGATGCATGGACCCGGCAAACGGAGTGGTTTGATGCTCTTATTCGTGCCAAGCAGGCAGGGGAAGAGTATGAAAATCACATCATTTTGTGTGAACATCCGCATGTCTATACTTTAGGTCGTAGCGGTAAAGAAGGAAATATGCTGTTGAGTGAGGAACAACTTCAGAAGATAGGAGCTACGCTCTATCATATAGATCGTGGAGGTGATATCACATATCATGGTCCGGGACAACTGGTATGTTATCCTATCCTGAATCTCGAAGAATTCTCGTTGGGGCTGAAAGAGTATGTACATTTGTTGGAAGAAGCGGTCATCCGTGTATGTGCCTCTTATGGCATTGCTGCCGGGAGGTTGGAGAAAGCAACCGGTGTTTGGCTGGAGGGAGATACGCCGCGTGCGCGTAAAATATGCGCTATTGGCGTGCGTAGCAGTCATTTCGTTACCATGCATGGATTGGCGCTGAATGTGAATACTGATTTACGATATTTCAGTTATATCAACCCCTGCGGCTTTATAGATAAAGGAGTCACTTCGCTGCAACAGGAGCTGAAACGGGAGGTGCCGATGGAAGAAGTAAAACAATGCTTATGCCTTGAATTACAGGGCTTGATGCAGAGATAAAAAACAGGAAGATGTGTCATAATGCAGTACTATCTAAAGTTATATGTTTGTCTACCACCCCGCCCTTTGGGCACCCCTCCTCCCGGGAGGAGGGGAGATTAAGTTACTTTCCAGTTTTGACACACCTTCCTGTTCGTATCAAATAGACGGTCTGTTCATCCCTAACAGATGGTCTGTTTCAGGAGCCTTCAATCGTCTGTTTTTTATTTCAACCATTTGTCCAGCCATTCAAAGAATGTGCGTTGCCAGAGGATACCATTCTGAGGTTTCAATACCCAGTGATTTTCATCCGGATAGATCAGTAGCTCGGCAGGAACACCACGCATTACGGCGGCATCAAAAGCAGCCATTGCCTGGTTGGCTAGAATACGGTAGTCTTTTTCGCCATGAATGCAAAGGATAGGTGTATCCCATTTGTCTACAAACTGGTGCGGAGAGTTGGCAAATGTGCGTTGAGCTACCGGATTTTGTTTTTCCCAGTATGCACCACCCATATCCCAGTTGGCAAACCATTTCTCTTCTGTTTCCAGATATTGCATTTCCATGTTGAAGATGCCATCATGTGCAATGAATGCTTTGAAGCGCTTGTCATGATGTCCGGCGAGCCAGTAAACGGAGAAACCACCGAAGCTGGCACCTACACAACCGAGACGGTCTTTGTCTACAAACGATTCTTTAGCCATCTCGTCGATAGCTGTAAAATAATCCTTCATACACTGACCACCGTAATCACCACTGATGGCTTCATTCCATTCCACTCCAAAGCCCGGAAGTCCGCGGCGGTTGGGAGCTACGATGATATAGTCGTTGGCAGCCATAATCTGGAAATTCCAGCGATAGCTCCAGAACTGGCTTACGGGGCTTTGCGGACCACCTTCACAGAACAGGAGGGTAGGGTATTTCTTATTCGGGTCAAACTGTGGCGGGTAGATAACCCATGTCAGCATCTGTTTGCCGTCTGTAGTCTTCATCCAGCGAGCTTCAACCTTACCCATTTCCAGTTGGTCGTAAATCTGCTTGTTTTCGAAGGTCAGTTGTTTTGCTTCGGCAAAAGCATCCCCGTTGCGGGTGGCAGATACGGCATAGATTTCATCACCCATACTCATTGAGTGGCGTAAAGCGATTACTTTATCTCCTGCAAGGGCGAGGGAAGCATAATCATACATACCGTCTGTCAACTGCGTAACCTTATCGTTGGCAGCAAGATCGATATTGTAAATCTGTGTTTCACCATGCCAGACACCGATGAAATAAATACTCTTAGAGTCTTTATTCCACAAGAAACCATCTACGTTCGATTCGAATTCCTTGCTGACGAAACGTTTCTCACCTGTTTCCAGATTCATGATGAAGAGGCGGTTTAGGTCAGCTTCATAACCGTCACGTTCCATGCTCTGCCAGGCAATGTATTTACCATCGGGAGAGTACTGAGGATTTGTATCATAACCTTTGTTTTCTTCGGTGATATTGTCTGTCTTCTTGGTTGCAAGATCGTAGATATAAATATCCGAGTTGGTGGAGATGGCATAAGCCAGACCGGTCTTCTTACGGCAAGTATATGCCACCTTGTTTCCGGCAGGACTCCATGCCAGTTGCTCGATGCCACCCCAAGGTCTCATCGGGCTTTCGTAAGGTTCTCCTTCCAGTATATCCTTTATATTGCTGATACCGTTTCCATCAAAATCAGCTACAAAAGGATGCGGAGCACCGGTTACCCATTCATCCCAGTGTTTGTACATCAGGTCAGTAACGATGATACCCGTCGCTTTAGGGAGATCGGGATATTTATCCGCAGTACTTTGTTTAGTTTTCACCTGTGCAATGAAAAGCAACTTCTTGCCGTCGGGAGAGAAAGAATAACCTTCGATGTCACCATCATATTGAGTTAGCTGCTTACGCCCGCTGCCGTCCGGATTCATTTCCCACAACTGGCTGCTGCCACCTTCATTGGAAAGGAACGCCAGTTTAGTGCCACCCTTTATCCAGTTCACTTCGTTTTCCTGCCAGGGAGTGTGGGTGATTTGTTTGTTGCCTGTTCCATCTGTGTTCATCACGAAGACTTCACGGTTACTCTTGTTCTCCGGTACACTGTAGTAAGCTACTGTGTAAGCAATTTGCTTTTCATCGGGGGATACGGCTACACCACCGATACGACCCATGGCCCAGAGAGCTTCGGGAGTCATGCGTTTACCTTCAATCTGGATGTCCGACCGCTCGATAAGCGGTACTCCGGCTTGCCCTGCGTCCTTTGTTCCGCCGCAGGCAGCCAATGTCATAGCTGCTGACATAAGCAATAAATTTACTTGTTTCATGTATGTTGTTCGTTACGGTTATTTTGCGACAAATATACAAATTATATGCGTTTTTCTTGCCATCGTCCTCCTTTAATATACCACCAGCAAAGTAATAGTATAAAAATGGAGTATACCATTTCCGATGTCCAGCACAGGGCTACATCAAGTTTCAAGTAAAGAATGATGTATGTGATGTAGGCAACATAGAAGACGAGCGTTATTAGTTCCATGACCAGAGCCGTGCGCGTGTTTCCCGTTCCTGATACTGCCTGGAAATATACATTGGCAGGTACGAGAAACAGATATGCCGAGCACATTACCCAAAGTGAATGTACGGCTGCATCCTGTAAATCGGGTATATCCGTATAGATTCCCAGTATAAGTTTTGGGAACAGTGCAAAAAACAGTGCTAGCGGCAATGTGAACAGGTATGCAATGCGTATATGCTGCCGGATAGTGCCTGCCACGCAGTCTTTGTCTCCTGCACCGATGAGATTGCTGACCAATGAACCACAGGTTGAGGCAAATGCCATCATTACCATGAACAGAATGCCGGATATGCTCCGGACAATGTTCGTGATGGCGAGCGACCGTTCTCCCAGATGCTCCACATAGAGGAAGAACAAGAACCAGGTGGACAAGGAGAAGACGTTCTGTATCATGGTCCAGAAGGAAATGTTCAGCATGCGTTTAAGTATCTCCGGGCGGAACTTCGGAATACGGTCCAGTCCAAACTTACGGCAGTCAATGCGGTAACGGGTGTAGAGGATAAAGAATATCAGTGAAACCAGCTCTGCAAGTGATGAACCGATGGCGGCACCTGCAATGCCGAGCGCAGGAAAGCCGAATTTACCGAAAATCAGTATATAGTTGAAAACTACGTTACTCAATACCATGACTATGGAATTGAGTGTCAGTGTCTTGGTCTGTGTAGTTCCCAGGAAGAAAGCACGGAAGATGACTGCACTGAATGAGAAGAAGGCTCCGAAAACCCGCCAGTTCAGATAACTGATGGCAGCCTCATAGATGTGTTCGGAAGAAACGATTCGTTTCAGTATCATTGGTGAAAGGAAGTAGGAGAGCAGGAACATTACTGCCGCCAGTCCTATCTGAAAGTAAATTCCTTGATAGAAAAGGTCGCCTATTTCCCGGTATTGCTTTTCACCGTTGCGCCGGGCAATGAGTATCTGCGCTCCGATACTGAAACCGAAAGCTGCCATGAATATTACCATGTAGAAGACACCTGCAATGGCTGATGCTCCCAGTTCTACTTCGCCTACCCGTCCCAGGAAGGCTGTGTCTGTCATACCTATCATTTGCTCCATCAGTAGACTGATGAGGATCGGATAGGCTATCATCCAAATCTGTTTGTTGGTATATTTAGTTTTCATTTGAGTTATAGTTATAGTCGTTATAAGAGAAAGAAAGCCGGACAATTACATCAATTGCCCGGCTTTTATTATCAAGTGATGAAAAGCGGAGACTTACTTTTTATTCTGTCTCTCTTTCAACAACTGTTCCTGTTGTTTCTGCATTGCCTCCAGGCGGGCGGCAAAGCCGGTTTTCTTAGCTTTCTTCGGATCTTTCTTTCGGGCTTCCAATTGGGCAAGAAGTTTCTCTTCATTCGTAGTCTTACGCAGAATGAGAGTAGTCACCACACTAATCAATGTCGATATGAAGTAGTAATAGTTCAGACCTGAAGGATAACTGTTCAAGATGAACAACATCATAATCGGCATGAGATACGTCATCCACTTCATCGCCGCCATCTGCGGGTTGGCTCCGGTATCCTGTTGCTGCATCATGAACTTGGAGTTCAATATATTCACAACCGTCATCAGCAAACAGAACAAACTGAGGTGGCTACCCAGGAACGGGATATTGAACGGGAAGTTGATGAATGCATCGTACGTTGAAAGGTCATCAGCCCACAAGAAGCTTTGCTGACGCAATTCAATAGCACTTGGCACAAACATGAACAATGCAATCAGAACCGGGAACTGTACCAGCATCGGCAGACAGCCACCCATCGGACTCACACCGTATTGGCTGTACATTCCCATGACCTCCTGCTGTTTTTTCATCGCATCTTCCTGTTTGGGGTATTTCTTATTGATCTCATCGATTTTCGGTTTCAACACACGCATCTTGGCAGAAGAAATATACGTTTTCCAGGTAGCGGGGAATACGACTGCTTTTACAATCAAGGTCATCAGTAACAATACAATACCCATGCTTAGACCCCAACCGGACAACCAGTCGAAGATATTGATGGTGAACCACTTGTTGACCCAGCGTATCAACGGCCAACCCAGATAAACCAAACGGTTCAGTTCCCATTTCTCATCACGTCCCTTATCCAGCGCAGTCAGCGTCTTGTAATGGTTCGGACCGAAGTAGAAGAACATTTGCGTAGGCTGTTTACCTGTCGGGTCAAAGCTCGTGCTCATCTCGGCGGAGTAGTCTTTGATATATCCGCTGCCTTCTCTTTCCATTTTGGAGACTAGCTTCGTTTTTTCAAAGTCAGCGTCTGCAATGAATACCGAGGAGAAGAATTGATTTTTGAAAGCAATCCAGTCCAGACGTTCGGGCACTTCTTTTTCATCATCCTTATTGGCTGACAAGTAGTCTGTGCCATTTCCCAGCATTTTATAAGTCAGTTCAGACAAACGGTTCTCATATACATAACCTTTTTCGATCTGGCGGGCGCGTTGTGCCCATTCGATGTCTACATAGTTATTGCTTGCTGCCAATTTATCTGCCATACCTTTAGCATCGATGCTGAAGTCTACCAGGTAGGTATTGGGATGCAATGCATACTTGAAGTCTATATAACTTGCACTGTCAGCTGATAAACGCATTGTTACGGTGCTGTCCGTACGGTTCACAGTGGTGAAGTAATAGTCCTTAGTCTGTATTGTTTCCTTTTTATTATAGAAAAGGAAATTCATGGAAACATCGTTTCCGGTGAATAGGGTTACAGGAGTTTTCTTGTCCTGTTCCATATACTCTTTCAATACAGCGGAGAATATGGAACCGCCTTTGGTGCTGAGGGTCAACTCAGCCACGTCGTTCTGAATCGTAATAAGCGAATCTGTTCCTTGGCGGGCATTGAAGAAGAGTGAAGTGGAATCCACAGTTTCCACATCTTTTTCATTGGCCAATGCTGCATCCGCTTTGGCTTTCAGCGCTTCTTCACGTTGCTGTACCAGCGCAATGGAATCATAATAACGCTGCTGTGCTTCCAATTGCTCTTTACTGGGGCGACTCAGAAAACTGAAGCCGACTAACAAAATTGCTATTAAAACAAGACCTGTAATGGTGTTTTTATCCATGAATAATTTCTAATTTACAATTTTATAATTATTGAAATAATCTTATTTCTTTGCTTTCTCCTTCTCCTCGAAACTTTCGACAGATGCTTTGATGAAAGCCACGAACAACGGATGGGGATTCAGTACCGTACTGCTGTATTCCGGATGGAACTGAGTTCCGACAAACCACTTCAACTTCGGTATTTCTACGATTTCCACCAAATCAGATTCCGGATTGATACCTACACATTTCATGCCGGCAGCTTCGTATTCCGCTTTATACTGGTTGTTGAATTCATAGCGATGACGGTGGCGCTCCTGGATGTGTTCCGTTCCATAAGCTTCATAAGCCTTGCTACCTTTCTGCAAGATACATTCGTAGGCTCCCAGACGCATTGTTCCACCCATGTTTGTGATGGATTTCTGCTCTTCCATAATGTCGATGACATTATGCGGAGTCTTTTCGTTCATTTCGCGTGAATCTGCATCGGTATATCCCAGCACGTTGCGTGCGAATTCAATGGCGATACACTGCATTCCCAGGCAAATACCGAAAGTCGGAATATCATGTGTGCGTGCGTATTTGATAGCCACGAACTTACCGGAAATACCACGTTCACCGAATCCCGGACCTATCAATACACCTGCCATGCCTTTCAGTGCTTCCGCTACATTTTCTTCTGTCAGCTTTTCACTGTTCACAAAGTCTACGGATACCTTACGATCATTGTATGTACCAGCTTGTGACAAGGCTTCGCGAATGGATTTGTAAGCATCCTGCAAGTCATATTTGCCGACTAATGCAATGTGCAGTGGTTCTGTATTTTCTGCTTTATGGCGACGTTCGAGGAAAGCACGCCATGGACCCAGTCCCGGTGTGTCTCCTACGGGCAGTCCCATTTTCTTCAATATCGTTTCATCCAGTTTCTGAGCCTGCATCAGAATAGGCACTTCGTAGATGGTAGGAGCATCGATGCTCTGTACTACTGCGTTTTCATCCACATTACAGAATAATGCTACTTTTTTACGCAGGTTGGTACCCAATTCGTGTTCTGTACGCAATACCAATATATCCGGCTGTATACCTGCACTCTGCAATTCTTTTACGGAGTGTTGTGTCGGCTTGGTTTTCAATTCACCGGCTGCCGTGAGATAAGGTACATAAGTAAGGTGCACGCACAAAGCATCACGTCCCAATTCCCACTTCAACTGACGGATACTTTCCAGATACGGCAATGATTCGATATCACCCACCGTACCACCGATTTCTGTAATTACAAAATCGAATTTATATTTGTTACCCAGCAACTTCACGTTTCGTTTAATTTCGTCCGTGATGTGAGGGATAACCTGAATGGTCTTACCTAAATAATCACCACGGCGCTCTTTGTCGATAACGCTTTTATAGATACGTCCGGTTGTGATGTTATTGGCTTTAGTAGTCTGGATCCCAAGAAAACGTTCGTAATGACCTAAGTCGAGGTCAGCTTCATGTCCGTCTACAGTCACATAACATTCTCCGTGTTCGTAGGGGTTTAAAGTGCCCGGGTCAATATTGATATACGGGTCAAACTTCTGAATGGTTACTTTGTAACCTCTTGCTTGTAGCAATTTACCAATGGATGAGGCGATGATGCCTTTACCTAATGATGAGGCAACGCCACCGGTGACGAAAATATACTTTGTTTCTCCCACAGCTATACTGTTTTAATATTATTGTTTTGTTTGGTCGATGTACACATTTGTGTACCTACCTGTCTACAGATGAGACTTAAAAAGCGCAAAATTACAAAAAAAAAGAGGAAGTACATAAAGTTTCGGCGAAACAATTCTAAAAAAAGTGATGCTGCAATGTTATTAAGTCCTTATCATCTCCGTACTATCTCCGTGTTATCTCCGTACTATCTCCGTATCACCTCCGTGTCATCTCCGTATATATATGTTTGGACTTGATACGGACTTGGTACGGGGCTGGTACGGAGCTGATATGAACTTGTCATCCTAAGTACCGGCTATTGCTAATCTTTTCTTTACTCTTTTCTATGTTTTCTAAACATTTTAAATTACTTTTGCAGTCAAAACATAGATTTTAGGGCGTTATGAAGAATAGATACTTATCTTTATGGGCAGTTGCTGCGCTTTTTTCTTCGTCGATAGTGGCGCAGAATTCAGTAAAGACTGTCTTAAAGGCCGGAGAGGAACCGGCTGCCGCACAAGTGGATACCTTGTCGGATGTGATGAAGCAATATTTTGTCTTAAAGTTGAAACCAGCGAATGATACTCTCAAGTTGGACACAGTATCCATACTGCATGAGAAGTATTTTGGAGTATTAAACTACCTGAATGATCCGTCTACTCCTGAACGTTACATTCCTGATAATCCCGATTACTACCGTCTGTTTCTTAAGCCATTTACATATTATAATTCTCCTATAAAGCGTGTTTCGACATTGAATTGGAAATTTGAACCTTTTGATACGGTTGAATTGCCAGTGAAAGAACTTTTGCCATTTGATGAAGCCCGCTTTACCTCGAAGGAACGCGCGAATGAAACAGTGGATCGTGCTTTGCTCTATCTTTATGTTAATGATGATCTGCATAAGATTGTGGCATGGGAAGATGATATTATGCAGGTGAGGGTATTCAAGGATAATATTGAAAAAGAGGTATCTTCTAAACCTTCTGTATTGAAGTTGTTTGCTCAGGAGAGTATGGCAAATGTGAAAGAAGATGCGGAAGTGCTGATTCGGAAACCTAACTGGTGGGTGACCGGTGGAAGCGGTTCTTTACAGATTACGCAGAACTATATTTCGGATAACTGGTATAAAGGTGGTGAAAGTACGAACTCTTTTCTGGCTAACTTACAGTTGTTCGCTAACTATAACGACCGTGAGAAGATACAGTGGGAAAATATGCTGGAAGCTAAGTTAGGTTTTGGTTCAACTCCTTCGGATAAGTACCATGATTATCTGGTAAACACCGACTTGCTCCGTATTTACAGTAAGCTGGGTGTTCAGGCTGCTTCTAATTGGTACTATACCATTTCTACTGAATTCAAAACTCAGTTCTGTCACGGTTATAAAGCAAATAGCGAGAAGTTAGTTTCTGCTTTCTTTGCTCCGGCTGATTTATCCACCAGTGTCGGTATGGACTATAAACTGAAGAAGAAAAAGTTCAATCTTTCTGTCTTTATAGCTCCGTTGACTTGGACAATGCGTTATATCGGTAATAAAGATGTAAATGAGGTAGACTTTGGTTTGGAAAAGGGCAAATGCGTGCGTCATAATTGGGGTTCGCAAATACAACCGACATTTGACTGGACCATCATTCCTTCTATTGTGCTGAATTCTCGTTTGAATTATCTGACCAGCTATGAATGGACACGTATTGAGTGGGAAAATACAATCAACTTTATATTGAACCGTTACCTCTCTACAAAACTCTATGTACATGCCCGTTATGATGACAGCAGTAAACCGACTACGGGAGACAGCTACTTTCAGGTGAATGAAATTTTGAGTTTCGGTATTAATTATAAATGGTAAGTCTATACTATCTGAATATAGATATTACAAGTAAGGCTGTTTCTTTTAGGGAGGCAGCCTTACTTGCTTTTAGGAGAAAAGAATTATTCATAGTATCATTTTGTTATCTTATACTTATCAATGGTGCAAAGTGATACCTTAGTCTGTGTTATAAAACAGGTTTTCTTGCTTGTTCTGTGGAAAAAGTGAAGAAAAATAGTTAAAACGGGGAAAAGTACGTTGGCGTACACATAAAAAAAGCGGGTGAAAGCCTTGCAGTTCACAAATAATGCGTAAATTTGCCGCAATTTGTAATGCACAGTTTGCAAAATGGCAGATATTATAAAACATCAAGGTATTGTGGAAAACATAAACAGTTCTCATATAAAGGTGAGAATTGTCCAAACGTCAGCTTGTGCGGCATGTAGTGCGAAGGGACATTGTGCCTCGGCTGATACCAAAGAAAAAATAATCGATGTAACTACCGGCGATGCGTCTTCCTATCAGGTGGGTGACCGGGTAATCGTTTTTGGCGAACTCTCTATGGGAATGATGGCGGTGTTGTGGGCCTTTATAGTACCTTTCTGTATTCTGGTGATTTCTCTCTTTGTATTTATGGCTATCTGGAGTGACGAACTTCTCTCTGCACTTTGTTCGTTAGCTCTTCTTATTCCTTATTATTATATATTGTGGCTAAATAAAACACGTATGGGAAAGAAATTTTCTTTTTCAATAAGGCCAATTGACTAACTCTTGGAACATTAAAACAAATAATTAAATAAATAACTAATTTATGAATGTAATTCTGATTGCAGTGATTTCATTGGGAGCCATAGCGCTGGTTTCGGCCGCTATATTATACATAGCTTCCAAGAAATTCGCCGTGTATGAAGATCCGCGAATTGCACAGGTAGGAGAGGTGTTGCCTCAAGCAAATTGCGGTGGATGTGGTTATCCGGGTTGTAGCGGTTTTGCCGATGCCTGTGTAAAGGCAGGTTCGCTGGAGGGCAAGTTCTGTCCGGTAGGCGGACAACCTGTTATGACGCAAATAGCGGGAATCCTTGGTTTGGATGCCGTTGCTGCCGAACCGATGGTGGCAGTTGTGAGATGTAATGGAACCTGCGCCAACCGTCCCCGTACGAATATGTACGACGGTGCGAAGAGTTGTGCTATTGCGGCCTCTCTTTATGGTGGCGAAACCGGTTGTAGTTTCGGATGTCTAGGGTGTGGTGACTGTGTGGAAGCTTGTCAGTTTGATGCTATCCACATGAATCCTGAAACGGGACTTCCGGAAGTGGATGAAGCAAAATGTACGGCTTGTGGAGCTTGTGTCAAGGCTTGTCCGAAGAACATTATCGAGATTCGTCCGCAAGGTAAGAAGTCACGCCGTATTTATGTGCAGTGTGTAAACAAGGACAAAGGCGGCGTAGCGCGTAAAGCTTGTACAGTTGCTTGTATTGGTTGTGGCAAGTGCGTGAAGGTTTGTCCGTTCGAAGCGATTACACTTGAAAATAATCTGGCTTACATCGACCCGAACAAATGTAAATCATGTCGTAAGTGCGAAGAGGCTTGTCCTCAGAACACTATTATCGCACTCAATTTCCCGCCGCGTAAACCGAAGGCGGAAGGTGCTGCTCCGGTTGCTGCTCCTAAGGTAGCCGTTGCACCGAAAGCTACAGAAACGCCTAAGGTTGCAGAGGCTCCTAAAACTGTAGAGCCCCCTAAAGCTGTTGAGACTCCTCAGGTTGAAACTCCAAAGGCAGAGGCTTAATAATAAAGAAGTAATAAACGACTAAAATACAGAATTGTATGTTGAAGACATTTTCAATCGGTGGTGTTCATCCACACGAAAATAAACTTTCAGCACATCAGCCGATTATAAAGGCGGAAATTCCTGCCAAAGCTGTGATTTTGCTGGGCCAGCACATTGGTGCGCCTGCAAAGCCGATTGTAGCTAAAGGAGATGTGGTGAAAGTCGGCACAAAGATTGCCGAACCCGGTGGTTTCGTATCCGCGGCCATCCACTCGTCTGTCAGCGGCAAGGTTGCTAAAATCGATACGGTTATCGATGCCAGTGGTTATCCGAAACCTGCCATCTTTATTGATGTGGACGGTGATGAATGGGAAGAAAGTATTGACCGCACCGAAACGTTGGTGAGGGAATGTAACCTTACATCCGAGGAAATAGTAAAAAAGATAGCCAATGCCGGTATTGTAGGTTTGGGTGGTGCATGTTTCCCTACTCAGGTGAAACTCTGTCCGCCGCCTGCATTCAAAGCAGAGTGTGTGATTATCAACGCTGTGGAGTGTGAACCCTATCTGACAGCTGATCATCAGCTAATGCTGGAACATGCCGAGGAAATTATGGTAGGTGTATCTATTCTGATGAAAGCTGTGAAGGTGAACAAGGCATTTATCGGTATTGAGAATAATAAGCCCGATGCTATTCAGTTGATGGCGAAGGTGGCATCCAGCTATGCAGGTATCGAGGTAGTAGCCTTGAAGGTGCAATATCCGCAAGGAGGTGAAAAGCAGTTGATAGATGCTATTACCAGTCGTCAGGTAGCGAGTGGTGCTTTACCAATTTCTACAGGAGCCGTGGTACAGAATGTAGGTACTGCATTTGCGGTATATCAGGCCGTACAGAAAAACAAGCCGTTGTTTGAGCGCGTGATTACCGTTACTGGTAAGTCAGTAGCAAAACCGTCTAACTTCCTGGCACGTATTGGCACGCCGATGAAGCAATTGATTGATGCTTGCGGTGGTCTGCCCGAAGATACAGGTAAGATTATCGGTGGTGGCCCGATGATGGGTAAGGCATTGGTCAACACGGAGGTTCCTACCGCTAAAGGTAGTTCCGGTATTCTGATAATGAATCAAAAGGAAGCCAAACGTGGTGAGGTTCAACCTTGCATCCGTTGTGCAAAGTGCGTGGGTGCTTGTCCGATGGGATTGGAACCTTATTTGCTGTCGGCACTTGCCGAACATACAGAATTCGAGAGAATGGAAAAAGAAAGAATTATGGATTGTATCGAGTGCGGTTCTTGTCAGTTTACCTGTCCTGCCAACCGTCCGTTGCTGGACTATTGCCGCTTGGGTAAGGGCAAGGTAGGAGCGATTATCCGTGCACGTCAAGCTAAATAATAACGAAGTATGGAAAATAAATTAGTAATATCACTTTCACCCCACGTCCATGGTGGTGACAGCGTGAAAAAGAATATGTATGGTGTGCTTATTGCATTGATTCCTGCATTTCTTGTATCGCTCTATTTCTTCGGACTGGGTGCGCTGATTGTCACGGCTACATCAGTAGCTGCCTGTTTGTTCTTCGAATGGGCTATTGGTAAATTCCTGATGAAGAAAGAAACCACAACAATCTGTGACGGTTCTGCTGTAATTACAGGTGTGTTGTTGGCATTCAATTTACCTTCCAATCTGCCTATCTGGATTATTATTCTGGGTGCATTGTTTGCTATAGGTGTAGGTAAGATGTCTTTTGGAGGATTGGGTAATAATCCGTTCAACCCTGCATTGGCAGGCCGTGTGTTCCTGTTGCTTTCTTTCCCTGTGCAAATGACGAGTTGGCCGGTGGTGGGACAGTTGACTGCTTACACCGATGCTACGACGGCTGCTACTCCGCTTAATCTGATGAAGCAGATTGCCGGTGGAAATTTAGAGGCTCTGAAAGATCTACCTTCCTCTTTCGATTTGCTGATTGGTAACAATGGCGGTTGTCTGGGTGAAGTCAGTGCATTGGCGTTACTGCTGGGATTAGCTTATATGCTTTGGAAGAAAATTATTACCTGGCATATTCCTATTTCTATATTGGCTACAGTATTTGTGTTCTCGGGTATTATGCATCTGGTAGATCCGGAACTGTATGTATCTCCCGTGCTTCAGTTGCTTACAGGTGGTTTGATGCTGGGTGCTATTTTTATGGCTACTGACTACGTCACTTCTCCGATGAGCAAGAAGGGAATGCTGATTTATGGTGTATGTATCGGATTACTGACAGTGATTATCCGTCTGTTCGGTGCTTATCCCGAAGGTATGTCATTCGCTATTTTGATTATGAACGCCTTCACTCCGCTGATTAATACATATTGTAAACCTAAACGCTTTGGGGAGGTAGCGAAGAAGAAATGAAAAAGTTAGAATCATCCTTGAAGAATATGTTGCTGGTACTCACGGGCGTTACTGCCATCTCTGTGGCTTTGCTGGCATATGTGAATGAATTGACGAAAGAACCTATAGCACAAGCCAATGCAAAGACATTGAGCGACGCTGTCAGTGCAGTGGTTCCCGGTTTCGATAATGATCCGATTGCAGAAAAGAAGATGCAGGCTGTGAATGGTGTAGATTATGCTGTGTATCCTGCTACGAAAGGTGGAGAGTTTATTGGTGCTGCCATAGAAGCAAGTTCAATGGCATTCGGTGGCGAGCTGAAAGTCTTGGTCGGCTTTGATGCGGAGGGAAACATTATAGATTATTCCCTGTTGTCGCATGTGGAAACTCCGGGATTGGGGTCCAAGGCTGCCGATTGGTTTAAAGAAGGAAATAAAGGAAGTATCAAAGGTATGAACCCCGGCAAGACTCCGTTGTCTGTAAGCAAAGATGGAGGCCAGGTAGATGCCATTACAGCTTCTACCATTACTTCACGAGCTTTCCTGAATGCTGTGAATGCTGCTTATGCAGCTTATGCCGGTCAGAATGAATCGGATGCCACTACGGGCGCTACGCAAAAAGTTGTTGAACCTGCTGAAAATGCCGCCACTGAAGCTGCGGACTCTATCAGCGCTAAATAAAGAAAGGAGTAGAAGATATGAATAATTTTAAAGTTATGATGAACGGGATTATCAAAGAGAATCCTACGTTTGTACTCCTGCTTGGTATGTGTCCTACGCTGGGTACCACCTCTTCCGCTATCAATGGTATGGGTATGGGACTGGCAACGATGTTCGTGCTGATCTGTTCTAATGTCGTAATCTCGGCAATCAAGAATGTAATTCCTGATATGGTACGTATTCCGTCGTTCATTGTGGTCATTGCTTCCTTTGTGACTTTACTGCAAATGGTCATGCAAGCTTATGTTCCTGCTCTATATGCTACGCTGGGCTTGTTTATTCCGCTGATTGTGGTAAACTGTATTGTATTGGGACGCGCAGAAGCTTTTGCTGCCAAAAACACTCCGGTAGCTTCTTTCTTTGATGGTTTAGGAATGGGCCTTGGTTTTACTTTGGCTCTTACTTTGCTGGGTGCCGTACGTGAATTTTTGGGAACCGGTAAGATATTCGATCTGACTATCCTTCCTGAAGAATACGGTATGTTGATATTTGTACTTGCACCGGGAGCTTTCATTGCACTGGGGTATCTGATCGCATTGATAAACGGCTTGAAAAAGAATTAATAATGGAAAATTAGAAATTAAGGATGAGAGTAGTAACTGCTTTTAGTTTTTAATTTTTAATTCTTAATTTTGGAAAGTATGGAATATATATTGATATTTATTTCGGCAATCTTTGTCAATAACATCGTATTGTCGCAGTTTTTGGGTATCTGTCCGTTTTTAGGTGTATCCAAGAAGGTGGAAACTGCATTGGGTATGTCGGCTGCCGTGGCATTTGTGCTTACGATTGCAACCATAGTGACATTCCTTATTCAGAAATTTGTGCTTGATGCTTTTGACCTGGGTTATTTACAGACTATTACTTTTATTCTGGTGATTGCTGCACTGGTTCAGATGGTAGAGATTATTTTGAAAAAAGTATCGCCTTCTTTGTATCAGGCACTGGGTGTGTTTTTGCCTCTGATCACAACTAACTGTTGTATTCTTGGTGTTGCCATCCTTGTAATTCAGAAAGATTATGATCTGTTGACCGGTGTGGTTTATGCATTTTCCACAGCTATCGGTTTTGGCCTGGCGCTGACTCTTTTTGCGGGCTTGCGCGAACAGATGAGTTTGGTAAATATCCCGAAAGGAATGAAGGGAACTCCGATTGCTCTGATTACTGCCGGTCTTTTGGCTATGGCATTTATGGGTTTCTCCGGTGTTGTGAAAATCTGAAAAATAGAACATTAACTAATAGGTTAGGGGTAGAAGAAATTCTACCCCTTTCTTTTTTAGACTAAAAAAAACACTCTTTTTTTATTTTATCTAAATTAAATTTCGTAATTTTGCGGGCACAACGATGATAACCTAATAGAATAAATCACTGATGAAGGAAAGAATTTTGGTTACAGGTGGAACAGGCTATATTGGTTCACACACTGTAGTAGAACTTCAGAACGCAGGTTTCGAAGTAGTGATAATAGATAATTTGTCAAACTCTAGCGCCGATGTAGTTGATAACATCGAAAAAGTATCGGGTATCCGTCCGGCATTCGAGAAGTTGGATTGTTTGGATTTCGCCGGTCTTGACGCTGTGTTTACTAAATATAAAGGCATTAAAGCCATCATCCACTTTGCAGCCAGTAAGGCTGTAGGCGAATCGGTTCAGAAGCCGTTGCTTTATTACCGCAACAATCTGGTTTCATTGATAAACCTGCTTGAACTGATGCCGAAGCATGGAGTGGAAGGTATCGTATTCTCGTCTTCTTGTACTGTATATGGCCAACCGGATGAATTACCGGTGACGGAGAAAGCGCCGATCAAGAAAGCTGAATCTCCTTATGGTAATACAAAGCAGATCAATGAAGAGATTGTTCGTGATACTGTGGCTTCAGGTGCTCCTATCAATGCAATATTGCTGCGCTATTTCAATCCGATTGGTGCGCATCCTACAGCATTGCTTGGTGAATTACCTAATGGTGTGCCTCAAAACTTGATACCTTATCTGACCCAGACCGCTATCGGTATCCGTGAGAAACTGAGTGTGTTCGGTGATGATTATGATACGCCCGACGGCTCTTGCATACGAGACTTCATAAATGTAGTCGATTTAGCAAAAGCACATGTGATTGCTATCCGCCGCATCTTGGAAAATAAACAAAAAGAGAAAGTGGAAGTGTTCAACATTGGAACAGGACGCGGTCTTTCAGTATTGGAATTAATTAATGCTTTCGAAAAGGCAACCGGCGTGAAGCTGAATTATCAGATTGTTGGTCGTCGTGCGGGAGATATTGAAAAGGTATGGGCCGATCCTAAATTCGCAAATGAAGAGTTGGGTTGGACAGCTGTTGAAACTATCGAAGATACGTTGCTCTCTGCTTGGAACTGGCAGTTGAAGCTTCGCGAAAGAGGTATTCAATAAGCATTAAAAGCGATTTTTGTTTTTATTAACAAATAGGACATGAACAAATGCTTCCCCGCATTTGTTTATATGTTGCAAATCAGCCTGACGCTGTTTATGTATATGTGAATATCCGTAACTAGTACTTATGCCTCCCCGGCATAGACAGGTAAGATTGCATAGTAGTTTTGTCGTGTTTTATTTTGTGTTTGTGTTGTGAATAAGCCTTGTCGGGAGACAGGGCTTATTTTTTTGTACGCCCAGCATGGGTGTTCGCTATAGGGTGCAAGTCCCGAACGAGCCCTGATAGTGGGAATCGTTAGCCAAAGGCAAGGGTGTCCTGCATGAGTAGGAATCTGAAGGAAGCTGTCGGCAAAATCTCGGCTCTACGAACAGAAACTGATTATGAGGCTACATTTGGTGGACAAGTTTGCTAAACAAAACAAAGTCCTATAACTATCCGAATCCCTATGTAGTAGAATCAGAGGGCACATGAGATGAAAGCGTACGTTCTTATCTGGGGAGATCTCACGGACGGGTGCAACACGCTTGTATCCGGTTGAAACAAGATTTACCGTGAGAAGTCAGCAGAAGCCATAGTACCTGTTAGTCACTAATAATGGGGAAGGGCTGAACCTTAATTACGTAAGATGCCTGAATGTTACCTTATGAGAGGAAGAAAGCAGAACATAGCAACTCTATCCGACCAATCGGCGCAGTGGGTGGAACCTGAAGTCATGATTGGTATGCAGACTTTCATGGGGATAACTGAAAATCATCTTACAGCCATAAAACAGGAGAAAGGTGCACTATTGGAGTATATTCTTTCCCCATCTAATCTAAACCATGCTTATAAACAGGTTAAGAGTAACCAGGGTAGTGGCGGCATTGACCGTATGGAAGTGGATGAGCTGCTTCCTTATCTTCGTTGCCACAAGGATAAGCTAATAGTTTCCATCTACAATGGTAAATACCATCCGAACCCCGTGCGTCGTGTGGAGATTCCCAAATCGAGTGGAAAGAAACGTAATCTGGGCATTCCCACGGTGGTTGACCGTTTGATTCAGCAAGCCATCTCACAAGTGCTTCAACCTCTTTATGAAGCCCAATTTTCACCAAGCAGCTATGGTTTTCGCCCTCATCGTAGCGCTCATGACGCGTTATTAAAGTGTGGCGAATACATCTCTGCCGGTTATGTGTTCACGGTTGATATGGATTTGGAGAAATTCTTTGATACAGTCTGCCATAGTAAACTGATAGAAATTCTGTCCCGTACTATCAAGGATGGTCGTGTCATATCCCTTATTCATAAATATCTGAACTCTGGTGTACTTATAGGAGGTAAGAAGAAAGAGAGTTCAGTCGGCGTTCCTCAGGGTGGTCCACTGAGTCCCTTGTTAAGCAATATAATGCTTAATGAGTTAGACAAGGAACTGGAGAAACGTGGTCATTTGTTCGTTCGGTATGCTGATGACCTGGTCATCTTCTGTAAGAGCCGTCGTTCCGCGCAACGCACATTGGATAATCTGCTTCCCTTTATTGAAACGAAGCTTTTTCTAAAGGTGAATAAGGAGAAGACCCATGTAGCTTATATGCGTGACATCAAATTCCTTTCCTATGCCTTTGGTCGTAGTAATGGCAAATGCCAATTCTACATTCATGGGGATAGCATCAAGAAGATGAAAAGTAAGATACGTGAACTCACTGGCCGTAACAATGGTTGGAGCTACGAATATCGTAAACAATGTCTGACTTGTTATCTCCGTGGTTGGCTCCACTATTTTAAGTTGGCAGGTCTAAGAAACCGGATAAAGGAATGGGACGGTTGGCTCCGTCGTCGAATACGGATGTGTATTTGGAAGTCTTGGAAACGGGTTCGAACCCGGTATCGAAATTTGCAGAAGCTTATTCCCGATGAGAACCGTGTGCGAATGGCTGCCTTTTGTCGGAAGAAATACTGGCGAATGGCAAGTCATCCTACCGTACATGAGGCTTTGTCGGATGAACGCTTGCTCCGAGCTGGTTATCCCACTTTTAAGATGTACTACCATCCTGTGTTTAGAGGTTAATTAAGGAACCGCCGTATGCCGAACGGCACGTACGGTGGTGTGAGAGGTCGGAACGGGAATTAATCCCGTTCCTCCTACTCGATTTGTTCACCAGTGAACAAAAAAATATCAGGGTCTGATAAAGGTTCAGTTGCAGCTTCTGGAAAATGGCATAAAAAAAGAGGCTGAATTTAGCCTCTCCAATATAGTTTTAATCAAGATCGTTATTTTAATATTCCGCGGTATATAAATGTCTTCTCTCCAAAAGTATTGCTGGGTGATATGGCACTTGGTTCGAACAATCCAAAAACAGACGAACCGGAACCTGTCATGGAGGCATAAATAGCTCCTTGTTTATACAGGTCTTCCTTAATTTCCCTGATAGCTGGGAACTGGGGGAATACACTTTCCTCGAAATCATTCATCATCCATTCTTTCCATTTTTCTACAGGACGTTTCACTATCTCTTTTAGTGGCATTTCCTGCCGATGCGGTTTTATTTGAGCAAAAGCTTCCCGGGTGGAAACAAAAATATCCGGTTTAACTAAAACAATCTGATACCCTTTTAGGGATAAAGAGATAGGGGAGAAGACGTTTCCTATTCCTTCAGCGTATGTTGGGGCATTCCGGATGAAAAAGGCGCAATCTGCTCCCAATTTTGCGGCATATTCTTCTAAGGTCTCATCCGTGAGTGCCAGATTGAATTTTTCATTCAATAATTTCAGCATATAAGCTGCGTCAGATGATCCGCCGCCTAAACCGGCACCGGAAGGAATATGCTTGAACAGGTGAATATCCACGGGCGGCAGATTGAACTTTTCATCCAACAGCTTATAGGCTTTCACCACTAAGTTATTTTCAACTTCTCCTTCGATTTTTAATCCTGCCTGGTGCAATCGAAACTTCTCATTGCCTTCGTGCAGAATATTCACTTCTAGCGCGTCTTCTAGGGGAACAGGATAGAATACTGTTTCCAGATTATGATACCCGTCGGGACGCTTCTCTACAATGTTCAGTCCCAGGTTTATTTTGGCATTCGGAAATGTTATCATGATATTTAAAACGGTTTTTGTGTAGCAAATATACGAATTTGTTTAGAGTGGAAAGAAGAAAGCACCACAGATTTATCCAGATTCAAATAAACAATTGTTATCCAGTATAGATATTCTGTGAGAATCCGTGTAATCTGTGGTGGAAGAAGTGTAAAAACCCTCTTTAGTTCTTTTAGTTTTGCAACAGCTTCAGAATATATTTTCCGGGCATCACAATCCTTGCTTTCATCTGCGGTGAGTTGTTGATGTCATAGAGTATTTTCCATATCTTTCCTTTCAGCTTTCCGAAATCCGTGAGTCTGAGAATGGCATTGATTTCCTTGATAACCGTTACTTTTTGGCGTTGTAACTCTTCCATCAGTCCTTCATAATTATGTGTATTTTTGTTGAGTGCATACTCCGGTGGAAGAAGAAGAACCTCCTCATTCTTTCCTGTCTCCCTTTGGGGAGATATAGAGGGGGAGTTATTTATATCATTAGTCTGATTGATAGGTAAAGCGTCGCTTGCCATGCCTTCCCTGATTCTCTGTTGGTTAGCCAGTCCTCCACGTCTGCCCGATTCTCTGTTCGCTTCGCGCTTGGCTTCCAGTGGCCCCATGCGCCGTGTGAGTCCGGGCGATGAAAAGGTTGTGTCGTTCACCTCAAATAGTCCTGAATCGAAGATGATTCTCTTTAAGGTTGCTACTGTCACTCTCATTTTTCTTGCCAGTACGGGCAGTATTCTTACGTCTGCCTTATATCCATTCTGTACTCTAAGAAACTCCAGTATCATCCAGTAGATACCGTATCCTTTCATTCCTTCTTTCTGTATCATCATCATTATTTTAAAATTACTGCTTGCATTGGCGTCATGTAATAGATATGATTCCATAATCTCCTGATTTTTAAATTCTCCACTCTCAATTAACCACCGGTTTCCACTCCAGAAAATTCTCTATCTGGAATGTTCTCCATCCCTGCTGTTCTATATCCCAGTATACCACATGGTTCTGGATACGTTCAATGTCGTATTTTCGGTGAAAACAGGTTTCATAATATACGAGTGTGGCTCTTGCCATGTAAAAATCTCCATTCTGCTTGCGATAGGCTATTAGTGCACATCCGTATGCCATATACTCAGTCAGTAGTCTAATTCGTCTTGTCATCCATGTGATGGTTTCATCTGATAAATCTGTTTCTTGTCTGATAAGTTTCTTCCATAGATTTTCTACTCTTTCGCTTTTCGTTACATGATTCGATTGGTGCCCCAACGTTTGTTTCTTCATTTTAATGAATTTAGTAGTTTATAAATGATTAATAATCAATCCTCTGCGATGGCTACACCCTTTGCTCTGGATAGCTATACCCTTTTTAGGTTAGGGCTACACCATCCGGGTGAAAGGGTGTAGCCCTTCCACGATCAGATTGACGGGGCAAAGTTATGCCCTTTCTTTGTAGTAAACTATCAATGATTTATTGTTACATCATAACCATACGGATCTATGTGTTCGGTATCTTCCTTTTGTATTACTGCCCACATCTTTCTTAGTTCTGTCATAAAGCTGCTTATTTCCATTAAGTTATCTTGCCCTTTCTCGTGTTTTATGGCGTCGCCCGATTTGTACAAATGCATTCCTAAATCGCTTATGTTATTAATATTTTGACCTTTAAAATAGCCTAATTTGAAGCTTCTTAGAGCTCCTATACACAGATGAGTTTTTATACCTGCATAATACCGTTCAGCCAATAAATCCTCATCAACTATACTGATTTTACTTACTGTTCTGCTACTGCTTGTACTCTGATTTTCAACTTGATGAGATGTTTTCTTTACGTTAGATTCATTTTGAACCTCTTTTTTTTAATTTTTCCATATTGTATAATTTTTAATTATTGATTTAACTGATATTCACAGTTAAAAATGTTACAAAAATAGGAAATTAAAATTAGAGGGATAATAGAGTAGGGGGAAATACAGTAAATATAATCTTTTATGAGTAGTAAATAATTGTATACTAGATATATAAGTTTTAATTTGGAAAGTGTTCAAAAAACGTTCGTTTAATGGGCGCAAAGATAAAGGTGTTTTTTCGAATGACAAAATGTTTGATAAAAAATCTTCTTTAAATTGGATAAATGCAAAGCTAACTATTTGATTATAAGTAATAAACGAGGACTAAAAATATCTGTTAATATTTACTCATTTTATTCTTTTTCTATCTTCCGCTTTTTAAAAATATTGACGCCCATTAAACGAACGATTAAAAAATACTTTTTGACTGTAATCTGTTCGTTTATAGTTATTTACCTATAAAGCATTGAACTGCTGTAGAAAACTCGTTGACAAGAGGAGCACAAAGCTTGTTGTATTTTACATAAAGTGTTCGCAAGTGATTGAATTTCAAGTGTATGCAAGAAGTTCAAAGCCCCGGAGGAACGCACTTTTCTGAAATAATCATAGAATGGAAGTGGAGAAAGAAACCCCAATATGGTATGCTATGCGTGCCACTTATCGTAGAGAGCCGGATGCTATGCGTCTGCTTGAAAAGGAAAAATTGGGTTGTTTCGTTCCCATGCAATACAAAATCAGTATAAAGAAAGGTAAGAAAGTGCGTGTTCTGGTTCCTGTCATTCATAATTTACTTTTTGTTCATGCTTGTCCTTCCGAAGTGAAGCGTATCAAATCACAAGTAACCTATTTACAATACATAACCGATACCCGTAGTGGTCAGAAGATTATTATCTCAGATAGCGAGATGCAGCGTTTTATTGCTGTAGCCGGTACTTACAATGATCATCTCATGTATTTTCAACCTGATGAACTGAATTTATCTAAAGGTACAAAAGTTCGTATCACGGGAGGTGACTTCGAGGGTCAGGAAGGTATTTTCCTGAAAGTAAAAGGGGCTCGCGATCGTCGTGTAGTTGTTGCGATACAAGGTGTCATAGCCGTTGCCATGGCTACTATCCATCCTGACCTTATAGAGGTAATTGACAGTTGATAACTCCAAAATCATAATTCTTTATGACTCTTTCCGAAGAAATAGTTTCTCTTCAGCGTGCAGCGCACGAGCTGATGTATTTAGGCATGGACGGGAGTCCGGTCTATAGCGATGACTTGTCCCGCCGTAACGGTGAAGTTTACCGCCTGACCACGGCTTTGTATAATTCCGGTGTCAAAGGTTCTACTGTGGAAGAACAGGCAAATGTTTGTCTGGCTCTTCTGATGGGTTACAACGCTTCATTTGTCGATCATGGTGAAAAGCAAATACATGTTCAGGAAGTTTTAAACCGTTGCTGGAATATCCTCGATTCACTTCCGGCTTCTTTGTTGAAGCTCCGTTTACTAACTGCCTGCTATGGTGAGGTTTTTGACGATCCCTTGGCTGATGAAGCTCGTACCATCATTGCTTCCTGGGATTCCGCATCACTTACTCCCGATCAACAGGAAGCTATCGCCGAGTTCCAGAATGTAGTGGATAATCCTTATCCTTGGGAATATATTGATGAATGAGAAAATCATCATGAAGAATAATTATCTTTATATATAAACTATGCGTCGATTATTATTATTTATCTTTTGTCTTTTTACTTTATCCGGTTTTGTTCATGCCCAACGCATGTCTGATGAACAGGTTGTTGAGTATGTAAAGAATGCACAAGCAGCAGGAAAATCCCAGAAGCAAATGACTACTGAACTGCTTCGCCGTGGTGTGACCCAGGAGCAGGTATTGCGGATTAAGTCCAGGTATGAGGCTACCAACAGTACTGCTGAAGGTACAGGTAATAAGCCCAACCAGATGCGTAAACACGCCGTGGCTTTGGATTCATCTTATGAAGCTGCAGAGTTGGAAGACCAGAAGGCTGTTATTGATGAAAAGCAGGATAGCAAAGCTCATTTGGAAATGTCTACCAGGCAGATTTTCGGTCACAATTTATTCAGAAATACCAATTTAAGCTTTGAACCCAGCGCTAATCTTGCCACTCCGATAAGTTATCGTTTGGGCCCCGGTGATGAAGTGATTATAGATATCTGGGGTGCTTCGGAAAATACAATCCGCCAGACGATCAGTCCTGAAGGTGATATTCAGGTTAAGGATCTGGGGCCGGTTCATTTGAATGGGATGACGGTGAAGGAAGCCAACCAATATTTGCAACGTGAATTTTCTAAGATTTATTCGGGTATTGGTGGCAATGAGCCTAACTCTCAGATTCGGTTAACGCTTGGCGACACGCGTACTATTCAGGTAAACATCATGGGAGAGGTTTCCGTTCCGGGTACTTATTCTCTTTCTGCTTTTTCTACTGTTTTTCATGCATTGTACCGTGCGGGTGGTGTTAATAAAATCGGTAGTTTGCGTGGCATAAAGTTGGTGCGTAACGGAAAGACTATAGAAAATCTTGATGTCTATGAGTTTATCATGAAGGGTAAGATGAATGACGATATACGCTTGCAAGAAGGCGACGTTATCATTGTGAATCCTTATGAATCTCTGGTGGAGATCGTTGGAAAGGTGAAACGTCCAATGTACTACGAAATGAAGCCTACGGAAACTGTCGCTAATTTGTTGGAATATGCCGGTGGTTTTACTGGAGATTCCTATAAGAAAGCCATTCGTCTTATCCGTAAGAGCGGACGTGAGCATCAGGTTTTCAATGTAGATGAAATGGATTATTCCGTATTCCGTCTGGATGACGGTGATCTTGTAACCGTTGATGCCGTACTCGACCGCTTTGAAAACAAAGTTGAGATTAGCGGTGCTGTTTACCGTTCGGGACTCTATCAGTTGGACGGAGAGGTAAACACGGTAAAACAGTTGATAAAGAAAGCTGAAGGGCTTCGTGGCGATGCCTTTTTGAATCGTGTATTATTGGATCGTGAACATGAGGATCTTTCTCATGAAGTTATAGCTATTGATTTGAACGATTTACTCAATGGTACCGTTGCAGATATTCCCTTGCAAAAGGATGACCATCTTTATATCCCCAGTGTGAATGATCTGAAGGAGGAAGAGACCGTATCAATATATGGTGAAGTTCTAAATCCGGGAACCTTCCTATATTCGGACAAGATGACTATAGAGGATTTGGTTGTTCAGGCTGGCGGTTTGCGTGAGGCAGCGGCTACTACGCGAGTGAGTGTGACGCGCCGTATTAAAAACCCTAAGAGTACTGCTTACAGTAGTAAATTGGCGGAAACGTTTGCTTTTGATATAAAAGACGGTTTGGTGATAGGGGATGCGGATTTCTATTTGCAGCCGTTTGATATGGTTCAGATCCGCAGGAGTCCGGCCTATAAGGTGCAACGTACCGTTTCAGTATCGGGAGAAGTGTTGTTTAGTGGAAGTTATGCGCTTTTGAAAAAGAACGAGCGTTTGAGTGATTTGATAAAACGTGCGGGTGGTATAACTCCGGATGCTTACATAAAAGGCGGTCGTCTTATTCGCAGAATGAACGATGAAGAGCGTCGCCGTGAGAGGGATGCTCTGCGTATGGCACGTAATGGTGAGGGCAAAGACAGCATATCTGTTGCTAAGTTGGCTATAACAGAAACATATACCGTCGGTATAGATATGGAGAAGGCTTTGGCTAATCCGGGTAGCGACTATGATGTTGTTTTGCGCGAAGGTGATGTGATCTATATTCCTGAGTTTGTCAATACTGTTAAGATTAGCGGTTCGGTTATGTATCCGAATACGGTGGCTTGGGAGAAAGGTGCGAAATTAAAACATTATATCAATATGGCTGGTGGCTATGGTAATATGGCAAAGAAGAAGAAAGCGTACATCATATATTTGAATGGTACAGTGGCACGTGCAAGACGCGGTGATAGTCAATTGATACAGCCAGGTTGTGAAATTGTAGTACCTAGTAAGGCTGAGAAGCAGCACATGAAATTTGCAGAAATATTGGGTATCAGTTCTACTACTGCTACGATAGCGGCTATGGTGGCAACTTTGGCAAATGCTTTTAAATAAGAGATAATTTATATGAATGAGGAACTTCAAAAAAAAACGTCTTCACAACATGAAGAAGAAATAGATTTGCTGGAACTTGGACTAAAGATTTGGGCAGAGCGTAAGTTTGTATTGAAAGTATGTGGATATTCTGTACTGATTGGGTTAGTGATCGCATTTAGTATTCCTAAAGAGTATACAGCGAGCACTATGATTGCACCTGAATTATCAGACAATAAAGGTACAGGTGGACTTTCATCATTGGCAGCAATGGCAGGTCTTAATCTTAATGCTACATCTACTGCGGATGCAATATATCCTGATTTGTATCCTGATATTGTTAGTTCTACTCCTTTTATAACAGAGCTATTTAAGGTTCGAGTCAAGGACTTGGATGAAGAAATTGATACTACGCTTTATTGTTATTTAAATGAGCATCAACGTATGCCATGGTGGTCACTGGTAACATCTGCGCCTTTTAAGGCACTTGGTTGGGTTATTTCGCTCTTTGCAGATGATGAGGTAGATAATGATAGAATTTTTGACCCTTTTCATTTAACGAAAGAAGAAGCTGATACTGCAAAAGAGTTGAGTGAGCGTATTAGTGTTTCCGTTGATAAAAAGACAGGAGTTACTACTTTATCAGTGACGATGCAAGATGCTCGTATTTCGGCTTGTCTTACTGATACTGTGGTGCGTCGATTGCAAGATTATATTACGGAATATCGAACGACCAAAGCACGTCAAGATTTTCAGTTTCAAAAAAAACTTTTTGAAAGAAAAAAGAAGGAGTATGAGAAAGCTCAAGAGAATTATGCAAAGTTTGCTGATGCTAACAAGAATATTATCCTATTGAGTTATCGTGCTGAACAAGAACGGTTGGAAAATGAAATGCGTTTGGCATATCAAGTTTATACATCCGTAGCACAACAATTACAAATGGCAGAGGCGAAGGTGCAGGAAATTACGCCTGTGTATACTATAATTGAGCCTGCAACTATTCCAATAAGAGCTTCAAAGCCTCGCAAAACTCTTATGCTTCTTGGAATTATATTTCTGACTGGAACAAGTTGTATTGGTTGGATATTGTTTGGAAGGGGAGTCTTTATAAGTTTGAGGAGTAAAAAAAGAGAGATACAGCAAGATTGAAAAAATGAAATAAGTAAATTACTATTATATAACTAGAGTGGGAGGTAATGCTATTTTTTAATATAAATCTGCGCGAAGATTCCTATAATTAATATAAATCAACTTAGTGTTTCTTCCCCTCTAGTTTTAATTAGATAAGTATCTTAATTGTATTGAGGTGATTTGTGGCTTGAACATAAAAAATTATACGTGAAACAAAATTTACTGAGTTTTACGAATAAATATAAGTGTTTTAATGTTAAGCTTATTGTGATATTTAAAATAAAAATGAATATAATTCCTACTTTATTAGAAGGTGTCGTGATAATCGAACCTTGCATATTTTTAGATAGTCGTGGTTATTTCTTGGAATCTTTTTCGCAGAAAGAGTTTGATGAGAAAGTACGCCCTATACGTTTTGTACAAGATAATGAAAGTAAATCTTCTTATGGTGTGATAAGAGGTCTTCACTATCAAAAGTTTCCTTATGCTCAGAGTAAATTAGTACGTTGTGTTAAAG
This sequence comes from Bacteroides sp. 14(A), assembly GCF_000526555.1. NCBI lineage: Bacteria > Pseudomonadati > Bacteroidota > Bacteroidia > Bacteroidales > Bacteroidaceae > Bacteroides > Bacteroides sp. 14(A). The sequence goes on from NZ_JAGH01000005.1 coordinate 281,279, forward strand.
GTTGTGTGTTAGATGTCGCTGTTGATATTCGAAAGGGATCTCCTACTTTTGGTAAGCACGTAGCAATAAAACTGAGTGAGGATAATCATCGACAACTCTTTATTCCTAAGGGGTTTGCTCATGGTTTTGCGGTGTTAAGTGATGAAGCTGTTTTTCAGTATAAATGTGATGAGTTTTATGCTCCACAAAGCGAAGGAGGCATTCAACTTTTTGATCCAGATTTGGAGATTGATTGGGAAATTTCAATGGAGAAAGTAATTCTTTCAGCAAAGGATATGCAGAGAGAGTGTTTGAAAGATATCGTACTAGATTTTGATTATCAAATGGATTTGTATTCTGTACAGTAGAATCTATTTAAATATTTTGTGTGGGAAATAAAATGTTTTATTTTTTATAGTACAAGGATATCATTATTTATATATGAAATGTTTATCATTCCTAATTGTTATAGGAGAGAGTTATATTGGGATATAAGTGACAGGTGAAAGCATATAAAGGATAACTGTAAACGTAACGAAGACTTGTTTCTAAAGCTCATGGATTGCTAAGTACTGGACAGTAATTAACAGTTTTGTTACTGTTTAGATTTCAGGGTGTCGAGCTAATGCTTTAATCAAAAAAAGAACATATAATAGACTGATTATTGTAGATTACTTAAGATGAAAAAGGTATCTCTAAAAAATATTTTACTGTATTGTATTCTAACTTTTTTATTTCTTCATAATGTTGAAGGGGCAAATAGGAATATGAATAAATGTAAAAATATTGAATTGGTTTTGAGTGGAACAATTCTTAAACAAGAAATGTTAGATGTGCCAAATGCAAGATACATAATAGAATCAACGTTAAATCTAGATAAAAAGACAATAAGAGTTCCAGATAATTGTGTTCTAATCTTTAGGGGTGGGGCTTTGAAAAATGGTGAAGTTGTTGGACAGGTTGTTGTTGAAGCTGATGCTGTGCAAATATTTGATGATTTAATATGCAGAGAGTTGGTAAATCGTTCAATTCCTATTGAATGGTATGGGGGGAAAGCATATAAGACTTTAGCGGAATGTAAAAAAGGGCAAGACTCCTCAGAAGCTATAAATAGAGTTTTACAATCAAATTATAGGCATAAAGAAGTACTTTTTTTAGGTGGATATTATCGTATTGATAACACTGTAACTATATCTCGTGGTTATAACTTTGCAAGTTTAAGTAATAAAAATGATTATAATAATTACTCAGAAGAAAATATCGGTTCTCGTTTAGTTTTCACTGGTATTGGTAAGCCAATGTTTATTATTGCCGATAATCAGGTTTCTTTTGATGGCTTTAATTTTTATCATGGTTCATCAAAAGATGGTACTGACTGTTTCCATTTTTCAAATGAAGCAAGAACTTTGACAATTAAAAACTCGATGTTATATCTTTGGAGATATTGCATATATAAGGAATGGGACGGGGTGTCAAGAACGGGGTTAAATCGATGTACGTTTGAGAATGTCAAGTTTAGTAGCTGTATTGGTGGTATTTTTATGAATCAGATAACAGCAGGTGGTAATGAAATGTATTACTGTACAGCGAATTATTTTGATAATTGTACTTTTGAGTATTGTCATTTTGGCGCCTATTTTATTAGTAATTCGAATTTTGCAATGGTTGAATTTAATCGGTGTAATTTTTATAAAATAGGTTGGGGGAAATATGATAAAGCGATATATGATAAATTAGGTTGTTTTGGAATTCGATTTAATTGTGGTTACAATCGAAGTCAGTCTAGTCATGTAATAATAAGGGGGTGTTATTTTGAGGATATAGTACCATATAGAATTGGTGATAGATTTGATGAAAATGGTGAAATAAGAATGGGAAAAATGATATATCCTACTAATGACAAATATTATTCTTGTATCATTTCAGAGAATAATTCATATATTATTGATGGTTGTAGTTTCACTAATTGCCCTAAATATTTTTCAGGAGATAAGTATTGTTCTTGGGATATAAGAGAAAATAGGATTTTTGGATATAATATGAAAATTCCAATGCAGTGGAGTAATAAAAAGTTGCTCCGTGTATTTAAGGCTAATAGACAGGTAAAATATGGGAATCTGAAAAGTACAATTTATTATTCTAATATATTGGGTAGTAATAATGTAATTCTGAATGGGCTTGTCGATTTTGATGTACATGAAGATCAGAATATGTATCGTGTATTAAATTGTTTTGAAGATTCTTTTGTGGATTTTCCTTCACTATATTGAAATAAATTATTTATGTCTTCTGTAACAGAGAGTAATAAGCGTATAGCTAAGAATACATTTTTTTTATATATAAGAACTTTTATTATTATGTTTGTGACACTATATACTAGTCGTGTTGTGTTACAAACTTTGGGGGAAACGGATTTTGGAATTTATAATATAGTAGGTTCGGTAGTTGTTCTTTTCTCTTTTTTGAATTCTGCAATGTCTTCTGCTACTTTACGTTTTTTGAATTATGAATTGGGACGTAAGAATATAAATGGAGTGAAGAGAATATTCAGTATGAGCCTAACAGCTTATATTACAATAGCATTGTTAATTGTTGTACTTGCAGAAACTATAGGAGCGTATTTTGTATATACTAAGTTAAATATTCCAAAGGATAGGTTTATTGCCGCTTTATGGGTATATCATTTTTCAATTCTTAGTTGTTGTGTAAGTATTTTACGAATTCCATATAATGCTATCATTATTGCTTACGAAAGGATGTCATTCTATGCCTATATTAGTATTGTAGAAGCTGTATTAAAACTTTTGTTAGTGTATTTATTATTGATAGTGCAACATGATAAGCTCATATTATACTCAATATTGATGTTTGTTGTTGTATTAATAATGAATCTAGCATATAAATATTTTTGTAATAAAAAATTTTCAGTTAGCCATTATTCTTTTTTTTGGGATGCAAAACTATACAAAGAACTTGTTTGTTTTTCTGGCTGGAGTATGCTTGGAAGTCTTGCAAATGTTGGTTCTAATCAAGGGGTAAATATTGTAATTAATGTCTTTTGTGGTGTTGCAGTAAATGCAGCTATGGGAATTGCTCATCAAGTACATGCTGCGGTAAATACATTTATTGCGAATTTTCAAACAGCATTTGTTCCACAGATTATAAAATCGTATGCTGAAGAAAATAGGAACTATTTTTTATCACTTATTTTTCGTACATCTCGATTTTCTTATTTCTTAATCTTTTTAATAGGTTTTCCTTTGATTTTATGTTGTAGACCTATTCTTGAATTTTGGTTAACAGTTATTCCTAAGTATGCAGTAGAATTTACTCAGTTGATAGTAATATTTTGTATGATTGATGCTGTGTCTGGACCATTATGGAACTCTGTTCAGGCTACAGGTAAAATTCGTAACTATCAGATTCTTATATCAATATTGATTTCATTGAATATACCTGTCTCATTTGCGTTATTGTATTTTGATTTTTCTCCTGTATATGTAATTATTGCAAAAGTTGGGCTTAATATATTAACTTTATTGGTTAGAGTTTTGTATCTAGGGGGGCATGTCGGACTTCCTGTAAAGAAGTATTTTAAGGAAGTTATACTTCGAATTATATATGTTACAGCATGTGCCATTCCTATTCCAATCTGTTTTCAATTATTATTTGAAGATACATTACATTTTATAAATACTTTTATTTTAAGTGGAATAATTTCATTGTTAGTAATATATAGGATCGGTTTGACTGTGAATGAAAGAATGACATTTGTGTTAAAGATGAAGAAATGTTATTTTAGGGTATTTCATATTAATAATTAATTTTTTTCATGATAAATATTTATAATAAGGTAAATTGTTGTGGATGTAATGCTTGTGTACAAATATGTCCTCAGAAATGTATTATTATGGAAGAAGATTATGAGGGCTTTTTGTATCCTAAGATTGAACTTCAAAAATGTATTAATTGTAGGCTATGCGAAAAGGTATGTCCTGTCCTGAATCGTTTTTCATCTTCAACTGTATTGGACTCATATGCGTGTTATACCTATAATGAATATATACAAGAAAGAAGTTCTTCAGGTGGTATTTTATATGAGATGTCTAAATATATTTTAGAAAAAAAAGGAATTGTATGTGGAGCCTGTTTTGATGAGAATTGGGAGGTTTTTCATAGTTGTGCTGATAATGTTGAGGATTCTGTTAAATTTCGTGGTTCTAAATATGTGCAAAGTAAAATAGGAGATGTATATAGCCATGTGAAGGATTATTTGAAGAAAGGCAAATATGTATTGTTTATAGGGACACCTTGTCAAGTATCTGGCTTGAATCACTTCTTGTTAAAAAAATATGAAAATTTGATTACTGTAGATATTATATGTCATAGTGTTCCAAGCCCTAAAGTGTGGAGATATTATTTGGCTGAAATTAGTCGTTATAATTCTGTTACTAATGTACAGTTTAGAGATAAATCAAATGGGTGGAAAAATTATAGTATCAAAGTTAATAGTGATGATAGAATACTGTTACATGAGGGGAAAAAACAAAATTTATATATGCGAGGTTTTCTAGAAGATTTATATACTCGTCCTTCATGTTCGGATTGTCCAGCTAGAAATTACACGAGTGGAAGTGATTTTACTATAGGCGACTTTTGGGGGTGTGAAAAATACTATTCGATAGCTCAGTTTGAAAAGGGATGTTCAATTGTGTTGATAAATACAGTCAAGGGTAAAACTTTATTTTTTAATATGAAAGAAAATTTTTACTCTGTTCCAGTTCCTTATGAATATGTTGAACCATATGGTTTACACAAGCCGTTGACGAGTTCTTCCAAACCTCATTATAATAGAGAATATTTTTATAAGAATTTAGAGGTAACAAAATCTATTCGCTTTTTGATATTTAAATGTATTATAGTATTAGAATTGAAGAAGAGAATGAAAACTGCAGTGGACAAATGTTGTAAATGTTTTAGTAATGGTAAATAGAATAGCATTAATATCTTATCATAATGAATTAAATTATGGTACAATGCTCCAAGCTTATGCGTTATATCGTGCACTGAAAATGCAGGGAGTAGATTCTGAGTATATAACTTATCAGTCTTCTGCTCCTTCTTTAAAAAGACATTTGTTGCAATGTTTGAATCGATATCTATTTCATCCAAAGAATTTGTATGACAGGGTGGTGAGGAGAAAAGGAAGTCAGGATGATTTCTCATTTTTTAAAACAGATGAATTTAGAACCACTGTTGATGCTTTTAACAAATGGTACGAAGAATATATTCCTCATACAAAATGCATTTTTACAGAAAAAAGTATTCATACTATATCTGATAGTTATTCTAAATTCATTGTTGGTAGCGACCAAACCTGGAGTCCTTATAGAAATCAAAGGAAGGAAATTTTTGATTATTTTTTTCTAAATTTTATTTCAGAGTCCAAAAAGAAATACTCATATGCTCCAAGTTTTGGTACTACAGAGTTGAGTTTGAATTATCTAAAAAACATTCGGATATCATTAAAACAATTTAATAAAATCTCTTGCCGTGAAAAAGAAATAGCAGTGAAAATTTCTAATTTGATACAGAAAGAAGTTACACCAGTTGTTGACCCTACCTTATTATTAGATCGTACAGAATGGGAAAAAGTTTGCAAACCTATGGCAGATATGCCTTCAAAATATATCTTATGTTACATTTTAGGTGAGAAAAAATCCATATCATCATTTGCTGAAAAATTGGGTAAAGTAGAGAAACTTCCAGTGTATTATATATTGACACGCCCATGCTATCTTGAGAAAGAAAACTACTTATCTGGAGTAGGTCCGGGAGAATTTATTTCTCTAATTATGAATGCTTCGTTTGTTTGTACAGATTCTTTCCATGGGTCTATTTTTTGTATAAATCTGAATATTCCATTTTATAGCTTTACCAAAAGAGATTCAAAAGATTCTAAGAATGATAATGATAGAATATTATTAGTTTTAAAAGAGTTTGGTTTGGAAAATAGATTTAGAATAGACTCTGATATATATTTTGATGATAGTTTTGATAGTTTTGGTGAAGCTAATAAATTGTTATATGAACGTAGAAGACAGTCTGGTAATTATTTGAGAAGTATTATTGATGAGAATATTTAGTGCAAACAATAAAGGGATTGGAATATTTAAAGTGGCATTGTTCACTAGTTTTATATATTCAATGAACCCTTGGTTTTTATGGTCTTTAGGTAATTATTCCGTTATTCTATCAGTAGTTTTATTTCTTTTTACTTTGTTTCATAGAAAGGAATTGTATTTGATAAATGAAAAGCGTTTGCTTTCCTTTTTTATTCTTGTTATATTGCATATTTATCTTCTTCTGATTAAAAGTGATGTAACGATATTAACCATTATATTTTCTATTTTAAATATATGTGTTTTTGGCTTTATAATATTTTCTAGAGATGCTTGTCGAATCGTTTCTTTGCAATTTATAGCTAAATTATTAGCATGTATATCTCTTGTTTCTATCTTTGGACTTATTCTTTTTTTCTTAGGCTTTAATTTTTCTCCAAATGTTGTTGACTATAACGAAGGACAATATGAATACTATAACTATTATTTCTTTTTAGTAGACTTGAAGACTATAGTTGCTGATAAGTGGAGATTTTCTGGGTATTTTTTGGAGCCAGCTCATATTGGTGTAGCGAGTACAGTATTATTGATTTCTCAAAATTATAATTTTAGGAAGTGGTATAATCTGATTTTATTATTAACGGTAATAATATCTTTTTCGTTAGCGGCATATGTACTATTTATTTTTGGCTTATATGTTAAGTTGCTATTATCAAGTAAACATTTTGTTTTATATACCTTTATTTTGCTCTTTATTTCTATGATTGTGGTTTTAATAGCACTTAATTATGAGCAAGGGGATAATTTTTTTAATAAGTATATATTTGAAAGGTTGTCGTTTGAAGATGGAGAAATGGTTGGCAATAATAGAGTTAGTCATGGATTTAAGCAGGACTTTGAAAGGTTCATGGATTCAAATAAAATTTGGTTTGGGACCGAATATAACCCAAATCGTTATGAAGGAGGAAATGCTGGTTATAGAGTTTATATATATCAAAATGGGTTAATAGGGCTATTGTTGATAATTATATTTTATGTTTCATTGATACCGGCAGGAACTCCTGTCTTTTTGACTTTATTTTTATTATTACTTAATGTCTTGATATTTTGGAAAGGTGGCACTCCTTTGTGGTATAATCTAATAATTCCTTATCTGTTTAGTTTTTCGAGTTTAAAGCAATTTTATGTTCGTAAATAAATGAAGGTTCTATATATAGCTCATAGTGCAGAAATGCAAGGTGCTGGTTTTGCGCTTCTTAATATGGTACAAGGAGTTCTAAGATATAAAGTAGTGCCATATGTATTTGTCCCATCAGAAGGTACACTTACCATAACTTTAAAAAAGATGGGAATTTCATTTTTGGTTATTCCTTTTTATAATGCAATATATCCTCGCTTAAATGTTACATTGCGAGATATAGTACTTTTTGTTCCGCGCTTGCTCCGTATTTTAATATATAATAAATTAGCAGAAAGAAAATTATATCTTTTTTTGAAAAGTAATCGGATGGATATTGTTCATTCTAATACTGGAGTGATTCATTTTGGTGCTAAAGTAGCAGCACGACTATCTATTCCTCATGTTTGGCATATTCGTGAATATCAGAAGTTGGATTTTGGTTATAGAGCTTTGGGGGGAATTGATGGTCTAAAAAAGCATTTGTCTAATTCTAACAACCATGTGATAGCCATAACAAAGGGAGTCTTTCATTATTTTAAATTGAAACAAAATAAGGATATAGTTATATATGATGGAGTTTTTATGGATACAGATGAAATAAAAATCCGTATGAATAAATGTAACTATTTGTTGTTTGTTGGAGCATTAATAAAAGGAAAAGGGGCTTTCTGCGCTTTATCTGCTTTTGAGGAGATAGCAAAGTGGGATTTGAATGTAGAGTTGTGGTTTGCAGGTGAGGGAAAAAAAACATTTATAGATGCAGTTGAAAAATCGCCTTTCAAATCTAGAATTAAATTGTTAGGTTTTCGTACAGATATTTATGAACTGATGAGTAATGCTAAAGCTTTACTTGTTCCTAGTTTTTTTGAAGGTTTTGGTTTTATTGTTGTAGAGGCAATGCTTAATGGATGTATTGTGATAGGACGTAATGAAGCTGGTCTAAAAGAACAATTCGATAATGGATTTCAGAAGACGGGACAGGAAATAGGATTGCGTTTTGAATGTCAACAAGAATTGGTGAATCAAATAAAATACGTATGTAATACTCCATTTGAAGATTTTCTTCCTATGATAAAAGCTGCTCAGAACGTAATACTAAATTATTCTGTCGATCAGAACGTAAAACAAATAATGTCTTTTTATAAGACGATACTAAAATTGTGTTAGATATGTCAAAAAAGAAAGCTCGTGTTATAGCCTTTTATCTTCCTCAATTTCATCCAGTTCCAGAAAATGATAAATGGTGGGGAAAAGGATTTACAGAATGGACAAATGTGGGAAAAGCTCAACCTTTGTTTAAAGGGCATTATCAGCCTCGCGTTCCTGCTGATTTGGGATACTACGATTTACGTATGCCTGAAGTTAGGGAGGCGCAAGCAAATATGGCTCGTGAGGCAGGTATAGAAGGCTTTTGTTATTGGCATTATTGGTTTGGTAATGGAAAAAGAATATTAGAAAGACCTTTTACGGAAGTATTGTCTAGTGGTAGACCAGATTTTCCTTTTTGTTTAGGTTGGGCAAACCATGCTTGGACTAATAAGTCTTGGGAAGCTGGTACAAAACGTGTTGAAGAATCTATTTTGATGGAAATGATTTATAATAGGGAAGAATATATAAAGCATTTTAATGAAGTGTTGCCAGCTTTTAGAGACAAACGATATATTCAAGTAGATGGTAAACCTTTATTTTTAGTTTTTAGACCTTTAGAAATTCCTAGGCCTAACGAGTTTATTGATTTATGGCAAAAACTGGCCAAAGAGCATGGGCTTGAGGGGATTTATTTTGTAGGTATTTCTTATAATATGTTGCCAGAAGATCAAACATTGAAAAATATTCTTTTGAAAAATGCTCCAGATAAATCTGCTTTGTATTATAAGTCTGTACTTAATGCTGGGTACGATGCTGTTAATTCAAGAGGTTATCATCGAGCTGATTACTATTGTAGGTCATTGAAGGATGTTTTGTGGCGCGGCATTAATATGCGTTTGTTTAAACATACTCCAGTTTCAAAATGTGAGCAGAAAAGAATAAATGAGTATCTGTATGTTAAAGAGGATAAATGGGAAAATGTATTTCCTACCTTAATGCCTAATTGGGATAGAACTCCACGAAGTGGAGTAAAAGCGAGAGTTTATACGAATAGTACGCCTGAAGTATTTCGTGAACAGTTGAAACATGTATTGGATTTATTATCAGAGAAGACAGATGAGCACAAAATTTCTTTTTTAATGTCCTGGAACGAATGGGCAGAAGGAAATTATGTGGAGCCGGATTTAAGATATGGCCATGGATATTTGGATGTACTAAAAGAAATAATTATAGAGTAATTAATATTATGAAATTGAAAAAAATAAGTGTACGATTTCGTGAAATGAGATCAATTTATGTTGGAACTAAAATCTCTTTTATTCGAAAACTTTTTTATATAGTAGATTATGTTTTTGCTTTTATAATTCAGGGAGCTTCTATTAGTGATTATTTTGCTTATGGCTTTTATAAACTTAGATATAATGGACGAAAAGAATATATAACGTATAGACGATATCATACCATACAAAATAAATGTAATAAAATTTCCGATAGGTGTTTGTGCCGAGAAAAAAATAAATTTAATACTTTATTTAAAGACTTTCTAGGTCGTGATTGGATTGATATAAATAATGCAAGTGAGATTCAGTTTGTTTCATTTTGTCATAAACACTCTGTTATTTTTATTAAAGAAATTAATGGATATAGAGGTATTGGTACTCGTAAAATAGAAACTAAGAAATTGAATGTAAAAGATTTGTATGATGAATTGGTCTCAGATGTAAATTCTCATTATATAGCAGAAGAACAAATCACTCAAATACGTGAATTAGCAGATTTTCATCCTTGGTCAATCAATACAATACGTATAGTAACGGTTTATGATACGAAAAATAATGAAGTTCATATAATGAATGCCCGTTTACGAATGGGAAATAAAAAAAATAGTGTTGATAATTTTCATTTTGATGGAATTGGTGCAAATATAAATATAGAGACAGGAATCATAGATACAATTGGTTATGATGTACATAATAATGTTTATTTAACACATCCTATCACAGGTAAACAGATCATAGGTTTTCAAATACCATATTGGGAAGAGTGTAAATCTTTTGTTCATCGTGCAGCAAAGCATATTCCGACTGTTCGATATATAGGTTGGGATGTTGTTATACAAGATGGTGGCCGCTTTTTATTGATTGAAGGAAATGATAATGCTGATCATGATTTTCAGCAATTGCATAATTGTGGTTTGTGGAGGCAATATCAATCTATAATTAAAGAATTTTGAAAATATGTATATATTGATGATCGCTCGTGGATATCCTACTAAAGAATTTCCACAATGGGGATGCTTTGAACAAGATCAAGCTGAGGCGTTGTGTAATAGTGGACACCAAGTTGTTGTTCTTAGTGTTGATAGTCGTTTTTTATGGAGGATGCGGAAAATTGGGGTAACACATTATTATAAAAATGGTGTTAATTACTATAATAGTTTTTGGATTCCAGGAATAGTTACTAACTATATAAGCCGTAGGTTAAATTATTTCTTTAAAAAAAAACAGATTAAGCTACTTTATAAACTTGTTCAGGAGAAGTATGGAAAACCTGATATTATATATGGGCAGTTCTTTTTTAATACAGTAATGGGAGTATATTTGCAAAAGAAATATAATATTCCATTAGTTGGCATAGAACACGCTGCTCGTTTTAATTTAGATAAATTAGATGCTTATACACATTATTGGGGTTCGTATGCTTATTCTAATGCAGATGGTATAATTACAGTATCACAGAGTCTAAAACAAAGGATATTATACCATTTTAATAAGCAAAGTACAACAATTAACAATTTGGTACATCCTATCTTTTTTCAGCAAACTCTGTTACCACAGCAAAATGCAGATTTTCATTTTGTTTCAACTGGAAGTCTTGTGTATAGAAAGGGTTTTGATTTATTAATAAAAGCATTTGCTGAATTTTGTAAAAATAGGAATAATGCATATTTGACGATAATAGGTGAAGGTGAAGAACGAGAAAATTTGTGGAAGTTAAGTGATATGCTGGGTATTACTGAAAAAGTTCGTTTGATTGGGCAAAAGAACAAAACAGAAATAGCCCAAATTTTAAGTTGCAGTTCTGTGTTCGTTCTTCCTTCGCGTAGTGAGAATTTTTCAGTTGCAGTTTTAGAGGCTTTAGCAATAGGGCTTCCTGTAATTGCAACTCTTTGTGGAGGAATACAAGAATGTGTTTGTGTAAAGAATGGAATATTAATACCTGTCGAAGATGTAGAGTCTTTATCTGAAGCAATGAAGAAAATATATTGTAATATTGATAGATATAATCGCCAAGATATATCTAAGGATTGCTTTGAACGATTTTCTCCATCTGTTATTGCGGATAAATTAGTAACTGTATTTAATGAAGTAATTGAAAATAGAAGTACGGCATGCAACAATTGATTATCATTGCCGCCGGTGGTATGGGGCGTACTCTATATGATATGGCGCGTGAAAGTTTGGGCTTTGCAACAGAATTTGTCATTAAAGGTTTTATTGATGACAACTTGTCCGCATTGGATGACTTTCAGAATTATCCTCCGGTAATAGACAAGATTAGCACTTATATACCACAGAACGATGATGTTTTTGTCTGTTCTATAGGTGGAAATGCCCGTAAAAAATGTATGAGTGAAATTATTAATAGAGGGGGGCGTTTTATTTCTTTAATCCATCATACAGCTAGAATTGGTTCTAACGTAAAATTGGGTGAAGGAAATATTATCGGTGCTTATACAAGCATTGGTGCTGATGCTGTGATAGGTGATTATAATATGATACAATCTTACACAGTAGTGGGACATGATGTTCGTTTGGGTGATTGGAATCGTATTGATACACATGTCACTTGTGTAGGTGGTACGGTTGTTGGAAATGAGGTGGATATTTATACTTCTTCCGTGTTAAATCATGGAGTTGTTGTAGAAGATAATGCTCATGTTGGCGCTTGTAGTTTTGTTATACGCAGAGTTAAAGCTGGTACTACTGTTATGGGGAATCCCGCTAAAAGATTAATATAAATAAAAAATAAAATGGAATTAGTAGACTTTATTGAAAAATTTGCTGAGCAATTTGATGATGTGGATGTAGAACAACTAAATTCTGCAACTAGATTTCGCGAGTTAGATGGTTATACGTCGCTGGTTGCTCTATTGATTATTACAATGATTGATGAGGAATATGATGTTACAGTTACTGGTGATGATATGAAACAACAGGTAACTATTGGTGATTTGTATAATTTGGTATCTTCCCGTTTGTAATGTATAATCCTTTTTCTTTAGAAGGGAAGACTGTACTAGTTACAGGAGCTTCATCTGGTATCGGACGAGCTACTGCTATTGAATGTTCGAAGTTGGGAGCAACTTTAGTTCTGACAGGTAGGAATGAGAATGCTTTGCAAGAAACTAAAGAGTTGCTATCTGATTCAAATAAAGAACATTTAATGCTGGTTGCTGATTTAAGAATAGAAGAATCCTGTGAGAAATTGGTGGCTCAATTACCAGTATTGGATGGTTTTGTTTGCAATGCGGGAATAGGGAAAATGTTACCATTGCAGTTCTATTCTTTGGATGTACTAAACGAAGTATTTCAGATGAATTGTTTTGTTCCTATGCTGTTATTGAAATTGCTGGTGAAGAAAAAAAAACTGAGAAATTCATCTTCAGTGGTCTTTACTGCATCAATTTCTGGTTATAATAATGTGGCACCTGCAAATGGTATTTATGGAACTTCAAAGAGTGCTTTGAGTACTTATATGAAATATGCTGCCTTGGAATTGGCAGGGAAGGGGATTCGATGTAATGCTGTACAGCCGGGAAGAATCAATACTCCTTTGATTTCTAATCGTTTGCTATCAGAGGAAGATGTGATTAAAGACATAGAACAATATCCAATGAAACGCTATGGCAAGCCGGAAGAAGTGGCTTTTGCCATAATTTATTTGCTTTCCGATGCTTCTGCATGGGTTACTGGTACTAACTTGGTAATTGATGGTGGTCGTAGTCTGAAATAATTTGTATGGAAAGGCTTTTATATAATAAGATATGTATTGTTACCGGTGCCGCACAAGGTATCGGTAAATCTATAGCTGAACGTTTTGCTTCGGATGGTGCAATAGTTTATGCTTGCGACCGTGCTGAAGGAGTTATGGATGAATGGGCGAAGGCTTGCTCAGAAGATAATAATACCCGTGTGCTTCCTTTATATTTTGATGTGACGGATGCTACAGCTGTAAAATTAGCCTTTATGTTCGTATTCAAACAAGAAGGACGTATTGATGCACTGATTAACAATGCGGGTGTGGTATTTAATAAGAAAATCGGTATGATATTGCGTCCGGAAACAGAACTGATGTTTCGTGTGAATGTAATAGCTGTAATTGAAATGATTCAGCTGGTTTCTCGTTTGATGGCTCGCAATCACAGCGGCTCTATTGTAAACATAGCATCGGTAACGGCTGTACTAGGTTCACCGGGACAGTCTGCTTACTCTGCAACCAAAGGAGCAATCATGGCTTTTACTAAATCTGCAGCTAAAGAATTGGCTCCTCTGGGGATTCGTGTGAATGCTGTTGCACCGGGTATTGTCAAAACGGAACGCTTTTCAGAACTTTATGAGGAAAGTGGTGAAAAAATTGATACTCGTATTCAAAAGATTGCTTTAGGACGCTTGGGAACTCCTGAAGATGTTGCTAATGCTTGTGCTTTTCTTGCTTCAGACCGTTCTTCTTATATTTCAGGTCAGATATTGGGAGTTGATGGCTGTGCTTCCATTTAGAATAAAATAAACCAAATGATATTGAATTTAAATAAGCAGGCGCAGGATGCGTTTGCTGCAGTTGATGCTTTGGGGAATACCTTGAAGTATGGTGAGTTGTTGGATTTTTCCGAGAGCATATCTACCATTCTTCCCAGTCGTTCCTTATTATTCTTATTGACAGAAAATAATGTCGGAGGTATAGCCTGGAGTATAGGTTGTATCAATTCCGGTAATGTCCCTTTAATATTGAATGCACATATTGAAAAGGAACTTCTTCATAATCTACTTGATATTTACCGCCCTTCTTATGTTTGTGTGCCCTCGTTGATGGCAGTTGATCTGCATTATGAAATGGTGTGTGAATATTATGGCTATATCCTCTTGCGTACAGGAATGGGAGATTGTGCGATGCATCCTGATCTATCTCATCTTTTACCTACTTCCGGCTCAACGGGTAGTCCCAAGTTGGTACGGCATAAATATGGTAATATAGAAGCGGCGGCCTTAAATATCTCTACTTTCTTTGGCCTGACTTCTAATGATCGCCCTTTGCTTGTTCTTCCATTATATTATACTATGGGGCTATCAGTGGTATTCAGTCATCTTTATGTTGGAGCTACTGTATTGATAACCAATCAAAGTATGACCGACAAAGCTTTCTGGAATTTTATGAAAGAACAGCATGCCACCAGTTTTACAGGTGTTCCTTATAGTTTTGAGATATTAAATCTGATGCGCTTTTTCCGTATGGACTTACCTGATTTGACACTGCTTACTCAAGGAGGCGGAAAAATGCCGCGTCAGTTGAATTTGAAATTTGCAGAATACTGTCGTGATAACGGGAAACGTTGGATTGCCACTTATGGACAGTCAGAGGGTACTGCCCGTATGGCTTATCTTCCACCGGAATATGCGATTTCAAAGTGTGGCAGTATAGGCCGTGCGGTTCCGAATGCAGAATTGTCATTGATAGACAGTGATGGCTCTGTAATAGAATTGCCAAACATGGAGGGTGAGATGTGTTATCGCGGCAAAAATGTAACGATGGGGTATGCTCGTAAACGCGAGGATTTACTGTTGGGTGATGAGCGTAATGGTTTTATGCGTACGGGTGATCTTGCCTATCGGGATGAAGACGGGTGTTATTACATCGTAGGCCGTATGGGGCGCTTCTTAAAACTGTATGGAATGCGTATCGGATTGGATGAGTGTGAACAGATAATTAAAGGTAAATGCCCGATAGAATGTGCTTGTGTGGGTACAGATGAAAAGATGATTGTCTATCTGACTGATGATAAATATGTGACTGCGGTAAAGGAAATATTGGTAGAAAAGACCAAACTTGTGGCGTCGGCTTTTGAGGTGAGAATAATAGATAGTATTCCTAAGAATGAAGCCGGAAAGATATTATATAGTAAGTTGAATTTATAAAAATAGAGAATGTAATGACGAATATTGAAAAATACAATGATGCTTTTGTTGAAGTGTTTGCTGTGGAGAGTTCTGTACTGAGTGATGATTTCTCGAAAGAGAATGTAGAATCGTGGGACTCTGTTCACCAGTTGAATATCATTGCTTTATTGGAAGAGTCCTTTGATGTGATGTTCGATCCGGAAGATATTATGGAATTCACTTCCTATGGTAGGGGACGTGAAATCTTGAAAAAATATGATGTTGAACTCTAACGGGTTGCACTATGGCAAGATGGAAAATTAAGAATGTCGGCATGAAGGGAGTGGCTATGGCTGTTCCTGAGAATGTGGTGAAGACATCTGATTTTGATTTCTTTTCTCAGGAAGAAGCGGAAGTATTTGATAATACAGTCGGCATAAGAAGACGTCATATTGCTCCGGATAATATGTGTGCTTCGGATATGTGTCAAGCTGCCGCTGAGAAGTTACTTGAAGAACTGGGATGGGAGAGGGATAGTATTGATGTTCTGCTGTTTGAATCCGTAACAGGTGATTATCGTACTCCGCCTACTTCTTGTATATTGCAAGACAGATTAGCGTTGTCGGAGAACTGTTTCTGTATGGATATCCCTATGGGATGTTGTGGATGCATGTATGCAATAACGGTTGCTGGCAATTTGTTGACAACTGGTAATGTGAAGCGTGCTTTGTTACTTATTGGTGATACGGCATTACGTATGGGGTCGATGAAGGACAAGAGCCGCGTACCATTGTTTGGTGACTGTGGTACGGCAATAGCTTTGGAATATGACGAGGCAGCTAATGATATTGTTGTTGATTTTCATACTTATGGTAAGGGATATGAAGCATTGATGACTCCCCACGGTGGTTTTCGTTATCCGGCTACACCGGAATCTTTTGAATATGAAGATTTTGGTAATGGTATTGTTCGTGCTCCTATCCATACTCTGATAAATGGAATGAATGTCTTCTCTTTTGCCATATCCCGTCCTCCTAAATCGATTGAATCCTTTCTTGCGGATTATAATCTTGATCGTAATGTAGATATTGATTATTTTCTAATACATCAAGCTAACAAGATGATTGTTGACCGTATCGTTAAGAAGTTAAAACTTCCTCAGGAAAAGGTCCCTTATAATTTAGAAGAGTTTGGTAATTTGGGAGGCGCTTCGATTCCTTCATTAATGGTGACACGACTTCGAGGACAATTATTATCGAAGGAGACTACCTTGCTAATGTCTTCGTTTGGCTTAGGATTAACATGGGGAACCATGTGGATGAAGACAAAGCCAATGTGTGTACCTAATGTTATGATAATGAATGGTAAAAATACTGATTTTTAAGTCAATGTAGACTTGGTAATATGATGGTGCACATTATTATAAATGTAGAATTGTATTGAAAATATAAAAGTATATATTAATTTTTTTATAAACATATTATGGATAGGAATGATTTTATAGTAAAATTTGCAGAACAGTTTGAAGAAACAGAACCTGGAAAAATAACTTATGAGACTCGTTTTAGAGATATTGAAGAATGGAGCTCTTTAGTCCACTTGTCAATAATCATGATGTTGGACAGAGAGTATGATGCTGCTATTGATGAAGATGATTTTAATAAGCTGGAAACTGTAGAAGATATATTTAATTATATAAATAAGTAATTATGGGCTTTTTGCAATTTGAGGGAGTCGGTGTTTCCGGTATGTCTGCTTGCGTCCCTCGACGTATTATTCACAACTATGAATATACTGAGTTTTTCTCACAGGCAGAAGTAAAAGAGGTTGTTGACAAAATTGGTATTGTGGAACGTCGCTTTGTTGATGAAAAGACTTGTAGCTCAGATTTATGTTTTGCTGCGGCAGAACGTTTGATAAGCGACATGAATATTGATAAATCAGAAATTGATATGTTGATATTTATTTCTCAGACTCCGGATTATCGTATGCCAGCCACTTCAGTAATATTGCAGGAACGTTTAGGATTGTCGCATAAGACAATTGCATTTGATATAAGTTTAGGTTGCTCTGCATTTATATATGGTTTGACGGTGGCTTATTCATATGCACAGCAACCTAATATACGTAAAGTGCTATTGTTAGATGGTGAGACCAGGTCGAAAGTTTACTCTCCTAAAGACCGGAAAACAGCGTTCTTATTTGGTGATGGTGGAGTTGCAGCAATAATAGAAAAAGGTGAGAAATATGGTAAATCCTTTTTTTCTTTAAATTCTGATGGTTCTCGTGAATCTTTAATAAAGATAAATGCGGGTGGTTATCGAATTCCCAGTTCTTCGGAAACTGTTAAAGAGAAAGTTGTGGATGAATATGGTAATATCAGAACAGATGAACAAGGATACATGAAGGGAGGTGATGTATTTAACTTTGTTATTCGTGAGATACCTAATGATATTAAGGCAACATTAGAATTTGCTGGGATGAATATTCAAACTATGGATTATTATATATTTCATCAGGCAAATAATTTTATGAATTCTTATCTTGTAAGCAAGTTGAAAATTGATGTTGATAAGGTTCCTTCAACTATTAGTAAGTTTGGAAATGTTTCATCTGTATCTGTGCCGCTGACTATTGTTTCTGAATTAAAAGATAAACTTATAGGAAATCATACAATACTACTGAGTGCTTTTGGAGTTGGAATGACTTGGGCTACTGGTATTGTATCTATGAGTGATTGTTATGTAAGTGATATTGTGGAAATTTGATTTGTTATGAAGCATAATCCATTTTCTTTAGAGGGAAAAGTTGTTCTTGTCACTGGTGCTTCGTCAGGAATTGGAGCTCAATGTGCTATAGATTGTAGTAATATGGGAGCTCGTGTTATTCTTGTTGGCAGAAATGAAACAAGATTAAATGAAACTTTAACTCAAATGACAGGGGATGGTCATACTGCCATCTGTTATGATTTAGGAAATCTGAATGGTATTGCAGAGCTGGTTGAACAACTCCATAATAGTTATATACATATCGATGGGCTGATCCATGGGGCAGGGATTGAGAAGACTATACCTTTGAAATTTCTGTTACCACAGGATTATGAAGAAGTATGGCGAATAAATACTTTGAGTGCTTTTGAATTGATAAGATGTATATCCTCTATAAAGTACAAAAATACAGATTGTCATTTTGTTCTGATATCTTCTATTGCATCTGTCATCGGAAGGCTAGGAGTAACTGCATATGCAGCTTCGAAAGGTGCTATGGTTGCTGCTGTGAAGCCGATGGCTCTTGAATTGGCTGCTAAACAGATGACTGTTAATTGTGTTTCACCTGGTACGGTTTTAACCCCAATGATGAACAAATATTTAAGTTCTTTATCAGAGGAGAACAAACAAAAAAGACTATCTGGTTTCCCTTTGGGAGTAGGTACGGTAAATGATGTGTCTAATGTTTGTACCTTTCTGTTGAGTAATGCAGCCCGCTGGATCACAGGGCAAAATATTGTGGTAGATGGCGGCTATACTATACAATAACAATTGTGATGAATCAAATCATTTTAAAAAAGACAACAGAACTGGCGGAAAATGAAATGGAGCAGATTTGTATCTTGTTTCATGAAATATTTCCTAAGCATTCAATGACTGTTGAATCCTTTCGGAATCGATATCTTCAAACTCCTTTAGGTTATTCTATCCATGCTTTATTAAAAGATGAACACGATATAGTAATTGGTAGTCATAATCTGGTTCCTTATTATTATGTTTTTAATGAGGTAAAAACATTGTTTGCCTATGGGGCTGGTACTATGATTAAGAAAGAGTATCGTAATTTTTTTACATATGAACGTTTGATCAGAGAAAGTCAAAAATATATTGTATCAAATGAAAAATGCTCCTTTCTGATGGGATTTCCCAATGCTAATGCTTATCCGATTCAGAGAAAAGGATTAAAAAGAAAGGATATTGGAAATCTATCTACTTATATATTACCAGTTAGGATTGGTAGCATCAAAAAACAATTTCGACAATTAAATTTTCTGTCCGTATTTTTTGCAGAATTATGGCTGTACTTATCTGTACTTTCTTTCTCAACTAAAATCAGTAGACCTCTTGTTCATAAAGAACGAATGTCTTTCAATAAGTTCAGATATTTAGAAAAGGAGGGAAAAACACCTAAATATTCTTTTATAGAGAATAAAGGAATACATGGAGTCTATCGTGTAATGGATTATGAAGGAATAAAAACAGCCTTTTTATTGGATGTATATCCTTTGTCGAAGAAAAACTTCGATTGGACTGTGAGAACTATATACAAACATTGTAGTACGCAATCCCTTGATATGATCATGTATGTCGGGCATCTTCCTTTTACACCAATGACTCTGATAAAAGTGCCAGAGAAATTAGAACCTAAAAAGTTTCATTTTGTAGGTACTATATTTGATCATGATTTGATAGATGAGAGGATATTTGATATTGAGAATTGGGAAGTAAGCCTTGCAGATTATGATTTAGTATAATTAAGATGGTAAAATGAATATATTATCTTTTGATATTGAGGAATGGTATATTGAAAAGCACTTTAAAGGCGGACGAAAAGAGAAATATCGTCAGTATGACAAGTTGCTTGATTGGATTTTGAATACACTTGACAAAAGTAATTCCAAAGCAACCTTTTTCTGTGTGGGCCAATTAGCTGTAGAGTTTCCGGAGGTGTTGAAAAGGATTTCTGATAATGGTCATGAAGTAGGTAGTCATTCAAATCGGCATCTGTGGATAAACAAGATGACTAGACAGGAATTTGCAGAAGATACACGCATTGCTGTGCAAGAAATAGAGAATTTGATTGGCAAAAAAGTAAGCAGTTTTCGTGCGCCCGCTTTCTCAATAGGGAAAGATAATGACTGGGCATTTGAAGTATTGGCAGAAAATGGGATTGAATATGATTGTTCTGTTTTTCCAGCTAGTCGGGATTTGGGAGGATTTCCCCAGTTTACTTCGACCATACCTTCGTTGGTTAAAAAGAACGATTATACGATTAAGGAGTTGCCAGTCTGTCCTGCCAGATTAATGGGAAAAGCGGTACCATTTTCGGGTGGCGGCTATTTCAGATTAGTGCCATTGTGGTTACATAAGGAACTTATTAGTCGCATGGATTATGTGATGTTCTATTTTCATATCAATGATTTAATCGAACAGAGTTCAATGTTCATGACTAAACAGGAATTTGAAGAATACTATAAAGAACCTGGTACGTTGAAGAATCGTATAACCCGTTATGTAAAGACAAACATAGGTAAAGGAGGAGCGTTGAATAAATTGGATACTTTACTAGGGAATTATTCATTCTGTAATGTACAGCAAGCTGCTGAGTCAATAGATTGGAGTAAACAACCGTTAATTGAATTGTAGATTATGTATAAGAACGGATTAAAACGTGCGATAGATTTTCTTATAGTATTGTGTGCCTTGCTTATCATTTGGCCAATCTTACTTATTATTATCATTTTCCTTCATTTTGCAAATAAAGGTGCCGGTGTCTTCTTTACCCAGGCTCGTCCCGGGAAAAATGCCCAGATATTTAAGGCTATTAAATTTAAGACCATGACAGATGAACGGGATGCGGAAGGCAATCTGTTGCCGGATGACGTTCGTCTGACAAAGGTTGGAAAAATAGTTCGTTCTCTTTCCATAGATGAATTGCCGCAGTTAATCAACGTTCTAAAGGGAGATATGGCATTAGTAGGACCTCGTCCTTTGTTAATCAAATATCTTCCTTTATATTCGGAAGAGCAATACCGCCGTCATGAAGTTCGTCCTGGAATTACGGGTTGGGCACAAGTGAATGGTCGGAATAGCATATCCTGGACTAAGAAATTTGAACTGGATGTTTGGTATGTGGATCATATCTCTTTCTGGCTGGATATAAAAATCATCTTCCTTACAATCAAAAAAGTATTTATTCGTGAAGGAATAAATATGGAAGGAAGTGCAACAACAGAACCATTTAATGGACATAATTAAATGTATATCCATCGGATCGTAAACAGCGTTTTTACTTCAAATACGTATATTCTTACAAGTGAGGGGAAGCCGGCTTTTTTAATAGACATCGGCGATGTTCAGCCTGTAAAGGAGTTACTGGATAACGATGGGAAAGTTGTGAAAGCAGTATTCCTGACTCATACTCACTATGATCATATTTATGGGATTAGGGAACTGATAAAAGCATATCCGGATTGCATCATTTATACTTCCTCTTTTGGAAAGGAAGCTCTAGGTTCCGACAAGTTAAATTTCTCACGTTATCATAATGATCCCATTGTATGGACTGAAAATAATATCAGCATACTGGGAGAGGGTGATAAAATAGAAATTACTACTGGAAATGTTTTGGAAGTACTGGAGACGCCGGGGCATGATAAAAGTTGCTTAACTTATAAACTGGGTAATGATGTTTTTTCAGGCGATTCATATATTCCCGGTGTGAAAGTAATAGCTTCATTTCCGAACAGCCATAAAACGGATGCCGTAAAATCAAAAGAGCGTATTGTCCGTTTGGCGGATGGACGTAACTTGTACCCCGGACATGGAGATGCTTATATCCATTATAACGGTTGTATTGAACAGGGAGGCAACGGTTGAAGATACGCTTCGATCTATTCTGGCTCAAACTTATCCTCACATAGAGTGCATTGTTGTTGACGGAGGTTCTGTAGATAATACCGTTTCTGCAATAGAAAAGTATGTTCCTTTGTTTGAAGGACGACTGAAATATATCAGTGAAGCAGATTCCGGTGTTTACGAAGCCATGAACAAAGGTTTGCGGATGGCTACGGGAGATGTTGTCGGTTATCTGAATTCTGACGATGTTTTTAAAGATCGGCATGTAATAGAAACAATAGCCCAAACTTTTGAACAGCCGGAGATTGATGCTGTATTTGGGAATGTGTTGTATAGAAGAAGGAATGGTGAACGATTGCTTCGTAGATATTCGGGTAGTCATTTTAACCCCGGGATGTTGCCCTATGGCATAATGCCTCCCCATCCTTCTTCTTATGCAAGAAAATCGTGTTATATAAAGTCCGGAGGATTTAATACGAATTTCCGGATTGCCGGTGATTATGAATTGTTTTTGCGTTTTTTCCTGAAAGAAAGGATTTGCTACAGGTATCTTGATCTTGACGTAGTAGTGATGCGCCTCGGTGGGATTAGCAATAGGAGTTTTTATAGTGTATTATGTGGGAATAGCATTGAACTTATGAAGGCATGCAGAATTAACGGTATATATACGAATTGGCTTATGCTTTTTTCCCGCTTTTTTATGAAAGTGGGAGGAGTTATCCGATGGTTGATAGTGCCTCATTATATTTGGCGGAAATAGCCATCCCTCTTTTTCGATTTATAGTTTTATAATCACATAATTTTATGGACAAGAGAATTTATCTTTGCCTTGCTCACATGAGCGGCAAGGAGCAGGTTTTTATAAAGGAAGCTTTCGATACTAACTGGGTTGTTCCTTTGGGCCCCAACGTGAATGCTTTCGAAGATGAACTGAAACATTTTGTAGGACAGGATAAGGAAGTTGTAGCTTTATCTGCGGGTACGGCAGCCATCCATCTGGGATTAATCCAACTTGGTGTAGGAGCCGGTGATGAGGTTATCTGCCAGTCGTTTACGTTCTGTGCGTCGGCCAATCCTGTAGCTTACCAGGGAGCTAAACCTGTGTTTATAGACAGTGAGGAGGATACCTGGAATATGGACCCTGTTTTGCTGGAAGAAGCCATCAAAGACAGAATCTTGAAGACGGGTAAGAAGCCGAAAGCTATTCTTCCAGTTCATCTTTACGGTATGCCTGCCAGGATTGATGAGATTTGCGCGATAGCCGCTAAATATGATATTCCAGTGCTGGAGGATGCTGCGGAAGCTTTGGGTTCTGAGTTTAATGGCCGGAAATGCGGTACTTTCGGTACCTTTGGCGTGTTGTCTTTTAATGGTAATAAGATGATCACTACTTCGGGTGGCGGGGCTTTGATTGTTCCTGATGAAAGCACCAAGAAGCAGACGATGTTTTATGCTACGCAGGCTCGTGAACCTTTCCCTCATTACCAGCATGAAAAGATCGGTTACAATTATCGTATGAGTAATATTTGTGCGGGTATCGGTCGTGGTCAGATGACCGTATTGGATGAGCATATTGCGCATCACCGCCATGTACATGCTCTTTACGAGAATGCTTTTGAAGGTGTGGACGGTATAACGTTGAAATCTAATCCTGATGGTCGTTTCAACGCTAATTATTGGCTGTCTACTATTCTGATAGATCCAGTGAAGACCGGTACTACCTATGATGAGGTCCGGCGTAAACTGGATGAACAGGGAATTGAGACCCGTCCCTTGTGGAAACCTATGCATTTGCAGCCTGTCTATGCAACTAATCCTTGTTATGTGAATGGTGTTTCTGAGCGTTTGTTTAATATGGGTTTATGTATTCCTGCCGGTCCTTGGGTGACGGATGAAGATGTGGCTTATATTGTAGAGCAAATAAAGGCATGTTGTAAAGGGTGATAGTTGTTATTTAGAGGTAATGACTATTTAAAAATAACTTTGATAGAATGTAAAGAGCTATTTCTGAATTTCAGGAGTAGCTCTTTTTTTGTTTGGTAGAATAGGGATGATTTTGATTAATAAGCATTATCTTTGCCATCCCTTTAATAATTCATAGTATTAAAAAATGGCAGAACAGAGAAAAGCTCCCCGAAGCAATAGTAAGGCAAAAATACAGCCCGTAAATGACTACGGACGTATCCAGCCGCAAGCGCCGGAACTGGAAGAGGCTGTATTGGGAGCATTGATGATAGAGAAAGACGCTTATTCGTTAGTAAGTGAAATTCTTCGTCCGGAGTCTTTTTATGAGCACCGGCACCAGTTGATTTATTCCGCTATCACCGACTTGGCTGTGAATCAGAAGCCGGTGGATATTCTTACGGTAAAGGAGCAACTTGCTAAACGCGGTGATTTGGAGGAAGTGGGTGGTCCGTTTTATATTACTCAGTTAAGTAGTAAGGTTGCCTCTTCGGCGCATATTGAATATCACGCCCGCATCATTGCACAGAAAGCATTGGCTCGCGAATTGATTACATTTACCAGTAATGTTCAGAGTAAAGCTTTCGATGAAACTCTGGACGTAGATGATTTGATGCAGGAAGCTGAAGGAAGATTGTTTGAGATCTCCCAGCAGAACATGAAAAAGGATTATACACAGATTAATCCTGTTATTGCCGAAGCGTATCAGTTAATTCAGATTGCAGCTGCCCGTACGGACGGTTTAAGTGGTTTGGAGAGCGGTTTTACCAAACTTGACAAAATGACTTCTGGCTGGCAGAGATCCGACCTTATTATCATTGCTGCCCGTCCGGCCATGGGAAAGACGGCATTCGTACTTTCTATGGCAAAGAATATTGCGGTGAATTATCGTAATCCGGTAGCTGTGTTCTCTCTTGAAATGAGTAACGTACAGTTGGTGAATCGTTTGATCTCCAATGCGTGCGAAATTCCGAGTGAGAAAATTAAGAGCGGACAACTGGCGGATTATGAATGGCAACAGTTGGATTATAAGTTGCGTGATCTTTTGGATGCTCCGCTGTATGTAGATGATACACCTTCATTGTCAGTGTTTGAACTTCGTACAAAAGCTCGACGCCTGGTACGCGAACATGGAGTAAGGATTATTATTATCGATTACCTTCAGTTGATGAATGCGAGCGGAATGTCATTTGGTAGCCGTCAGGAAGAGGTAAGTACGATTTCACGTTCGTTGAAGGGATTGGCGAAAGAACTGAATATTCCGATTATTGCCTTGTCACAGTTGAATCGTGGTGTGGAAAGTCGTGAAGGTGAAGAAGGTAAACGTCCGCAGTTAAGTGACTTGCGTGAGTCGGGAGCCATTGAGCAGGATGCCGATATGGTGTGTTTTATTCACCGTCCTGAATATTATAAGATTTATACCTCACAAGATGGAACCGATTTACGCGGTATGGCAGAAATTATTATTGCCAAGCATCGTAACGGTGCGGTAGGTGATGTTCGTTTGCGTTTTATCGGTCAGTACACCCGTTTCCAGAATCCGGAAGATGATATGGTGATTCCGCATCCGGCAGAAGGTGGTGGAGCAACCTTTGGTTCTAAAATGAATGCAGTAAGTGATGGCAGTGTGCCGCCTCCGACTGAGTTTGCCCCTCAAACAGACAATCCGTTTGGTGGGGTAGGATCGGATGGACCGTTGCCATTCTAAAATAATGGTAAAATTACATAAGCATTTTAATATTGCAGCCGGAATTACTTTTTATCATGTAGTTTCGGCTGTTTTCATTATTTTCTTGATGGATAATTCCCTGTCATCCAAAAAAACTTTGTAATTTTGCGGGTCACTTTTGGAAACAATAAAAAATTAATGATATGAATATCTCTTATAATTGGTTGAAGGAGTATGTCGATTTCGATTTGACACCGGAAGAAGTTGCCGCTGCATTAACTTCTATTGGCTTGGAAACGGGAAGTGTAGAAGAAGTGCAAACGATTAAAGGAGGACTGGAAGGTCTCGTAATCGGTGAAGTGTTGACATGCATTCCTCATCCGAATTCAGACCACATGCACGTGACTACTGTGAATCTGGGACAGGGAGAACCTGTGCAGATCGTGTGCGGTGCACCGAATGTGGCTGCCGGTCAGAAAGTGGTAATTGCCACTTTGGGTGCAAAACTCTATGACGGAGATGAATGTTTTACGATTAAAAAATCAAAACTCCGTGGTGTTGAGTCCAATGGGATGATTTGCGCTGAAGATGAAATCGGTATTGGTACAGATCATGCAGGTATCATCGTGCTGCCGGCTGATGCAGTTCCGGGAACTCTTGCCAAAGATTATTATAATATCAAGAGCGACTATGTGCTGGAAGTGGATATCACTCCGAATCGTGCCGATGCTTGTTCTCACTATGGGGTAGCCCGTGACTTGTATGCTTATCTGGTGCAAAATAACAAACCGACTTCTCTGAAGAAACCGTCTGTAGATGCTTTTGCCGTTGAAAATCATGATCTGGATATCAATGTTACAGTTGAAAACAGTGAAGCTTGCCCTCGCTATGCCGGTGTAACGGTGAAGGGCGTAACAGTAAAAGAAAGTCCGGAATGGTTGCAGAATAAACTCCGTATCATCGGACTGCGTCCTATCAATAATGTAGTGGATATCACAAATTACATTGTTCATGCATTCGGCCAACCATTGCACTGCTTTGATGCAGATAAAATTAAAGGTGGCGAAGTAGTGGTGAAGACAATGCCGGAAGGTACTCCGTTTGTCACGTTGGATGGCGTGGAACGTAAATTATCTAATCGTGACCTGATGATTTGTGACACGGAAAAACCGATGTGTATTGCCGGTGTATTCGGTGGTCTGGATTCCGGTTCTACGGAAACTACCAAAGATGTCTTCATTGAAAGCGCTTATTTCCATCCGACATGGGTTCGTAAGACAGCTCGTCGTCATGGACTGAATACAGATGCTTCTTTCCGCTTTGAAAGAGGTATTGACCCCAATATCACTATTTACTGTTTGAAATTGGCTGCCATAATGGTGAAAGAACTGGCTGGCGGTACTGTTTCTTCTGAAGTAAAGGATATTTGTGCTGCTCCTGCTCAGGATTTCATCGTAGAGTTATCTTATGAGAAGGTGTACTCGTTGGTAGGTAAAGTGATTCCGGTGGAGACAATCAAGAGTATTGTTACCAGTCTGGAGATGAAAATAACCAATGAGACGGCAGAAGGATTGACTTTGGCGGTTCCCCCTTATCGTGTAGACGTGCAACGCGATTGTGATGTTATTGAAGATATCCTCCGTATTTATGGATATAATAATGTAGAAATACCGTCTACGCTGAAGTCTAGCTTGACTACGAAGGGCGAACATGATAAGTCTAACAAATTGCAGAATCTGGTAGCTGAACAGTTGGTAGGTTGTGGTTTCAATGAGATTCTGAATAACTCTCTGACACGTGCCGGCTATTATGAAGGTATGGAAACTTATCCTTCTAAAAACCTGGTAATGCTACTGAATCCGTTGAGTACAGACCTGAATGCCATGCGTCAGACTTTGTTGTTCGGTGGATTGGAAAGTATCTCTCACAATGCTAACCGTAAGAATGCCGACTTGAAATTCTTCGAATTCGGAAATTGCTATTATTTCAATGAAGAAAAGAAGAACCCCGAAAAGTCATTGGCAGCTTATACTGAGAATTATCATCTCGGGTTGTGGGTAACGGGTAAAAAAGTATCCAATTCATGGGCGCATGCTGATGAAGAAAGTTCTGTATATGAGTTGAAGGCTTACGTAGAGAACATTTTCCTGCGTTTAGGGTTGAATATGAGAAATCTGGTTGTAGGTAACCTGACGGATGATATTTATGCTGCTGCCTTGTCTGTACAGACTAAGGGCGGAAATCGTCTTGCTACATTCGGCATCGTAACGAAGAAGATTCTGAAAGCTTTCGACATTGACAATGAAGTATATTACGCTGACCTGAATTGGAAAGAGCTGATGAAAGCCATCCGTTCTGTAAAGATCAGCTATGCGGAAATTTCTAAATTCCCGGCTGTGAAGCGTGACCTTGCCTTGTTGGTTGACAAGAAGGTGCAGTTTGCCGAAATAGAGAAGATTGCTTATGAGACAGAGAAGAAATTGCTGAAAGATGTATCTCTCTTCGATGTTTATGAAGGTAAGAATCTGGAAGCCGGTAAAAAATCGTATGCAGTAAGCTTCTTGTTGCAGGATGAAAACCAGACACTGAACGATAAGATGATCGATAAGATCATGTCGAAACTCGTGAAGAATCTGGAAGATAAGTTGGATGCAAAACTTCGCTAATTGATAGTTAAACAATTAATAATTAAACATTAAAATATAATTCCAATGGGAAGAGCATTTGAATATAGAAAAGCTGCCAAATTGAAAAGATGGGGTCACATGGCAAAGACCTTTACAAGACTGGGTAAACAAATTGCTATTGCGGTAAAGGCTGGTGGTCCGGAACCGGAAAATAATCCGACTTTGCGTTCGGTTATCGCTACTTGTAAGCGTGAGAATATGCCGAAGGATAACATTGACCGTGCTATCAAGAATGCAATGGGTAAGGATCAGAGCGATTACAAAGGAATGACTTATGAAGGATACGGTCCTCACGGTATTGCTGTATTCGTAGATACGTTGACTGACAATACTACCCGTACAGTTGCCGATGTACGTTCCGTATTCAATAAGTTTGGCGGAAACTTGGGTACTATGGGATCATTAGCTTTCCTGTTCGACCATAAGTGTATGTTTACTTTCAAGAAGAAAGACGGCATAGATATGGAAGAACTCATTCTTGACCTGATTGACTACGATGTAGATGATGAGTTCGAAGAGGATGAAGAAGAAGGAACAATCACTATCTATGGCGATCCGAAGAGCTATGCAGCTATCCAGAAACATCTGGAAGAATGTGGTTTTGAGGATGTCGGTGGTGAATTTACTTATATTCCGAACGATACGAAAGAGGTGACTCCCGAGCAACGTGAAACTTTGGACAAGATGATAGAACGTCTCGAAGAGTTTGATGATGTGCAAACTGTTTATACCAACATGAAGCCGGAGGGTAGTGAAGAGTAATGAAGTATACTTATAAGACTCAAGGTACATGTAGTTCTCACATTGAATTGGAAATAGAAAATAATATAATAACGGATATTGCGTTTTGGGGAGGTTGTAACGGAAATTTGCAAGGTCTTTCCCGTCTGGTGAAAGGAATGTCGGTAAATGATGTGATTTCCCGTCTGGAAGGAGTACGTTGCGGAAGGCGTTCGACATCTTGTCCGGATCAGTTGTGCCGGGCGCTACATGAAATGGGATTCTAACTAAATCCCTGTACTTTAAAAAATATAGGTTGGCCCTCGGTGTTGTACAATGCCGGGGGCTTCTTTTTTGAACTGAAAGTGTGGCTCGCTTGTTATTATTTCGTAATTTTACGCCATTAAAAGAACGAACGATGAAAAATATTCTGAAAGACTTGAAACGCAGAGACCACAAGCGTTATTTAGGTGGTCTGGACGTTTTTAAATATATTGGTCCCGGGTTGCTTGTTACAGTTGGTTTTATTGATCCGGGAAACTGGGCTTCCAACTTTGCGGCGGGTTCCGAATTTGGGTATTCCCTGCTTTGGGTGGTAACTTTGTCAACGATCATGTTGATTGTATTGCAGCATAATGTGGCTCACTTGGGCATTGTTACAGGTTTGTGTTTATCTGAAGCAGCCACAAAATATACGCCAAAGTGGGTCTCACGTCCTATTTTGGGCACTGCGGTGTTGGCATCCATATCGACTTCCCTTGCCGAAATATTGGGAGGTGCAATTGCCTTGGAAATGCTTTTTGATATCCCTATTATATGGGGAGCTGTATTGACAACCGTCTTTGTCGTCATCATGCTTTTTACGAATTCGTATAAGAAGATAGAGCGTTCCATCATTGCCTTTGTTTCCGTTATCGGATTATCCTTTATTTATGAGTTGTTCCTGGTGAAGATTGACTGGCCGATGGCTGTGGAAGGATGGGTGACACCTGCTTTTCCGAAAGGGAGCATGCTGATTATTATGAGCGTGTTGGGAGCAGTGGTGATGCCGCATAACTTATTCCTGCATTCGGAGGTGATTCAGAGCCATGAATATAATAAGCAAGATGATAGTTCTATTCGTAAGGTTTTGAAGTATGAGTTGTTTGATACGCTCTTCTCTATGATTGTGGGATGGGCTATTAATAGTGCAATGATATTGCTGGCTGCTGCTACTTTCTTTAAGAGTGGTATTCAGGTTGAAGAGCTGCAACAGGCGAAGTCTTTGCTGGAGCCTTTGCTTGGAAACAGTGCCGCGGTTGTCTTTGCTCTGGCTTTGCTGATGGCGGGTATTTCATCTACCATTACAAGTGGCATGGCGGCGGGTTCTATCTTTGCCGGTATCTTCGGAGAATCCTATCACATCAAGGATAGTCACTCGCAGGTGGGTGTGATCCTTTCATTGGGTATCGCCTTGTTGCTGATATTCTTCATCGGCGATCCTTTTAAAGGACTGTTGATTTCGCAAATGGTGCTGAGTATACAGTTGCCTTTTACCGTTTTCCTGCAAGTCGGGTTGACATCTTCGCGTAAGGTAATGGGGCAGTATGTCAACAGTAAATGGAGCAGTTTCGTACTTTACGCTATTGCGGGTATCGTAACCGTCTTAAATATTATGTTATTAATATCTGAATTATCATGAAACAGGAACGTTTGAACAGTCGCTTTTTGAAAGTACTGCCCATGAGTGTAGAAGAATCTGGGAATGGAGGTCGCAATTTGAACATTGCCTACTCCTTTACTGAAACCCCTTTTGGGGAAATACTGATGGCTTCTACCTCTAAGGGAATCTGTTATCTGGCTTTTGTTACTGAAAGCCGGGATGCTGTATTGGATGAATTGAAGCATATCTTTCCGCATGCTGCCTACAGAGAGCACAGAGATGAACTTCAGCAAAAGACGGTTAATGCTGTCCTGTCTATAGATAAAGAGAATATTGATGTGTTGCCATTACATCTGAAAGGAACAGAATTTCAGCTGAGTGTATGGAAAGAGCTGCTGAATATTCCCTTGGGTGGTATTACCTCATACGGAAAAATTGCACAGAAATTGCAAAAGCCGAATGCTTGTCGTGCTGTTGGCTCTGCTGTGGGCGATAATCCTGTATCGGTACTTATACCCTGTCACCGGGTGTTGCGTACGGATGGTGGATTAGGAGGTTATCATTGGGGGTTGGAACGCAAAGTGAAACTTCTGGAATGGGAGAAAACTCTTAATAAATAAGATAAAAATAAACGATCATATGAAAATTATTACATATAATGTAAACGGGCTGCGTGCAGCTGTTAGTAAAGGTTTGCCGGAATGGCTGGAACAGGAACAAGCTGATGTGGTGTGCATTCAAGAAACTAAATTGCAGCCGGATCAATATCCGGAAGAAGCATTGAGTACATTGGGGTATAAGCATTATCTCTATTCTGCGCAGAAGAAGGGGTATAGCGGGGTAGCCATCTTGACTAAAAAAGAGCCGGACCATGTGGAATATGGCATGGGAATAGAAGAATATGATAATGAAGGCCGTTTTATCCGTGCCGATTTTGGCGATATATCTGTCGTAAGTGTTTATCATCCTTCAGGAACGAGTGGTGACGAACGCCAGGCATTTAAGATGGTGTGGTTGGAGAAGTTCCAGGAGTACGTGACGGAGCTGCGAAAATCACGTCCGAAACTTATACTTTGCGGAGATTATAATATCTGCCATGAACCGATAGATATTCATGATCCTATTCGTAACGCTACTAATAGTGGTTTCTTGCCCGAAGAACGGGAATGGATGACGCGTTTTCTGAATGCCGGCTTTATCGATACTTTCCGTTTGTTGCATCCCGAACAGCAGGAATATACGTGGTGGAGTTATCGTTTCAACTCCCGCGCAAAGAATAAAGGATGGCGTATTGATTATTGTATGGTGACCGAACCTGTTCGCCCGTTACTGAAAGAGGCGCGTATTCTGAATGATGCTGTACATTCTGATCATTGTCCCATGTTGTTGGATATAGAAGGCTAAAAAAGGATAGGGTAATGTTTGAAGAAAGAATAGAGAAAGCGGTAGAGTTTTTTAAGAGTGGTTATAATTGCTCCCAGTCTGTGGTGCTTGCTTTTGCCGACATGTATGGATTTACGCAAGAACAGGCGGCGCGTATGGCAGCTTCCTTCGGTGGAGGTATCGGTCGTATGCGTCAGACTTGTGGCGCTGCATGCGGTATGTTTCTGCTTGCCGGACTGGAAACCGGAGCGACTGATCCCAAAGATCGTGAAGGAAAAGGGGCCAATTATGCAGTAGTACAGGAATTGGCTGCCGAGTTTAAGAAACGGAACGGCTCTACAATTTGTGCTGAATTATTGGGGTTGAAGAAGCCGGAAGGAGTGTCTACTCCCGAAGAACGCACCGACCAATATTATGCTAAACGTCCGTGTGTCAGGATGGTGGAAGAAGCTGCCCGCATTTGGGCGGAATATCTTGAAAACAGACCGTCTATTTAATGTAAACAAACCATCAGTTTCGCTTGAATGAATCATTCTTTTTGGTCTGACCTGCTGAAAAAATGCTCTTTTTATGACATATAACATAAAAAAGCAGAGAATAATGTGTTATATAACATAAATATAACTATCTTTGCCGCTGAAATAAAATCTGAACCTCGCTAATGAGAGAATTTAGATTAAAGCATGTATAACTAAAAACAAAAGGAAAATGTTAAAAGAAAAAGCTGGTGAAACTGCAGGAAAAATTTGGAGTGCTCTGAATGAGACTGAAGGTTTAACTGCTAAACAAATCAAGAAAGCAACTAAGTTGGTAGACAAAGATTTGTTCTTGGGCCTTGGCTGGTTGCTGAGAGAAGACAAGATCTCTACTCAGGAAGTAGAAGGCGAACTGTTTGTTAAGTTGGTTTAAGAGAGAGATTGACATTTATCTTATAAAAAGAAGCGTTGATACATTTATATGTTATCAACGCTTCTTTTTATGTTCCAGTCCATTGACAAGGGATGTTTAAGGAGCCAGTCTTTCCTGTTTCCAGCTACCATCTTCCTGAATTATATACTGAATGCGGTCGTGCAGGCGGCTTTCCCGCCCCTGCCAGAATTCGAAGCGGGTAGGAGTTACGGCAAAACCACCCCAGTTGTCGGGACGTCTGATTTCATGTCCCGCCAGCTTGCAGACCTCTTTTACGAAAGCCCGCATAATCTCCATACGACTACTTATCACCCGGCTTTGCGGAGAAATCCTTGCACCTATCTTGCTTTTATAGGGTCTGCTGGAAAAGTAAGTATCTGACACTTGGTTGAGGCATTTTTCGGCTTTACCTTCAATGTGTACCTGTCTTTCCAATTTGTGCCATACAAAAGAGAGGGAAATATATGGGTTATCAGCCAATTGTTTTCCTTTTCGGCTTTCATAATTAGTAAAGAATATAAATTTGTTGTTTTCCACTCCTTTCAGCAAGACGGTGCGTGTAGAAGGATGTCCCTCGGCCGAGACAGTTGCTACTATCATAGCGGTGGGCTCGTCCGCATTGTGGGCAATAGCATCATTCAACCACTCTTCGAATTGCTCAAAAGGATTGTCATTGATGGTGCATTGTGTCAATTTGCCTCTGGTATACTCTTTTCTGATCTCAGATATTTTAGTTTCCATATTTTCTACTTTGTTGTTGTATTTGGAGGATGCAAGAGTGATCCTTATTATTTCTGTGTCGGATAAAGCGGGTTACCGGATTCATCTACTTCGGTCCAGTCTTTGATACTGACATTGGGGAACGATACGGAATTTCCGTCTATAATGGCACTGAAGACGTACGAAAATCCTCCTGCCAGTTTGCCCGGAATGGGAATGCCTACGGTATAGGTACGTGGAGTCGTTTCTCCGTCTGCCAATATCTGTAGCGTCAAAGACATAGGATTGGTAGCTTTTGTCGGTAGAACGATGGCCTGCGTGAGAAAACCATTTTTCCCCATAGTGAGCGGAGCAGTATCATAGGTGTAGGTGGATTCAATAATTCCAGTCTGTATATCGAGAGTGGCACCCGGAGTGGGAGGAAGTATACTTGCTGAAATCAGACTGTCCAGTTTTATACCGTCGCCGGCTGATAAGTCTACTACAACCTGGGTGGCTACATGCTGGAATACAATGGGCATGTGGATTTGTGAAGTTGTGACGTCTTGATCCAGATTTTCCCACCATAGATAGTCAATGCCATTCTTTAACGGAGCGGATATTCCATCTATCAGGTCTGGAGGATAAACGGAGGAGTTTTCAGAAAACGCATACATATTATATGATCCGTTACTCAAATACATTTTGTAGCCTTTCAATCCGGTCAATACACCTGCGGAAGCGGTTGAATACAAACCTTCGGCAAAAGGGTCATCGAAATTCCTGTCTGTAGTTTCAAAGGCATAAATCTGACTTACCAGACCTTTAGGCATGGGCGACATAGATCTGGTTACTTTACGACTTTCGAGTGAAGCGGAAAAGGTGATGAGTGCATCTTCTTTCTCCGAAGGCTGACTGTTGTCGGATTCATTGTTTTCGGGCGATGAGCCATAAATGATTATCTCATTCTTGGAGCATCCGGCCAATAATAGGAGGGAACACGCAAAAATAATAAATTTTTTCATTTCAGTTATGCAGTTTAGGTTATTATGCATACATAACAGTGGGATGATAGAATAGTTTTAGGATATATAGACATTTACGACCTCGGATATTGAATAAATCACTTTCAAAACCTCATATTTTTCATTATCTTTGCGCCCGCAAAAGGAGGCGAGCCCGTTGCGAGATATTACCATTTTGTTTTGCGACTGTACTACGAGTTATTCAGCCTCATTTTGTAATATACTTATTTATAGATAGATAATTGTAGAAAATGAAGAATATACGTAACT
The DNA here is from genome assembly GCF_000526555.1 of Bacteroides sp. 14(A). Classification (NCBI taxonomy): domain Bacteria; kingdom Pseudomonadati; phylum Bacteroidota; class Bacteroidia; order Bacteroidales; family Bacteroidaceae; genus Bacteroides; species Bacteroides sp. 14(A). The sequence goes on from NZ_JAGH01000005.1 coordinate 316,395, forward strand.
TTTGCATTATTGCCCACATTGATCATGGTAAGTCTACTTTAGCTGACCGTCTGCTTGAATTTACCAACACCATACAGGTGACCGGAGGACAGATGTTGGATGATATGGATCTGGAAAAAGAGAGAGGTATCACCATTAAGAGCCATGCTATTCAGATGGAGTATACGTACAAAGGCGAAAAGTATGTTCTGAATCTGATTGATACTCCGGGACACGTAGACTTTTCGTATGAGGTTTCCCGTTCTATTGCTGCTTGTGAAGGTGCATTACTGATTGTAGATGCTTCGCAAGGTGTACAGGCGCAAACGATTTCCAATCTTTATATGGCAATTGAGCATGATCTGGAAATTATTCCGGTCATCAATAAATGTGATATGGCGAGTGCCATGCCCGAAGAGGTGGAGGATGAAATCGTAGAGTTGCTTGGTTGCAAACGTAGTGAAATCATCCGTGCTTCCGGTAAGACTGGTATGGGCGTAGAAGAGATTCTGACTGCGGTTATTGAGCGTATTTCCCATCCTGAAGGGGACGAGGAAGCACCGTTGCAGGCTTTGATCTTCGACTCCGTATTCAATTCTTTCCGTGGTATCATCGCTTACTTCAAGATTGTGAACGGGGTGATCCGTAAGGGAGATAAGGTGAAATTCTTCAATACCGGTAAAGAATATGATGCCGATGAAGTCGGTGTACTTAAGATGGAGATGGTGGCGCGTCAGGAACTGCGTACAGGTGATGTGGGATACATTATTTCTGGTATCAAAACTTCTAAAGAGGTAAAAGTAGGAGATACGATTACTCACATTGCCCGCCCGTGTAAAGAAGCCATCGCAGGTTTCGAGGAAGTGAAGCCGATGGTTTTTGCCGGGGTATACCCCATTGAGGCGGAAGACTTTGAAGACTTGCGTTCCTCTTTGGAAAAGCTGCAATTGAACGATGCATCACTGACCTTCCAGCCTGAATCCTCGTTGGCGCTGGGCTTTGGATTCCGTTGCGGATTCCTGGGACTGTTGCACATGGAGATTGTGCAGGAACGCCTTGATCGTGAATTCGACATGAACGTGATAACTACTGTGCCGAACGTTTCTTATAATATTTACGACAAACAAGGTCATATGACAGAGGTGCATAACCCCGGAAGTATGCCCGATCCTACTTTGATAGACCGCATTGAAGAGCCTTATATTCGTGCTTCCGTTATCACAACTACCGATTATATCGGTCCCATCATGACTTTGTGTTTGGGCAAACGCGGTGAACTGGTGAAACAGGAATATATTTCGGGTAATCGTGTGGAAATCTATTATGATATGCCTTTGGGAGAAATTGTTATCGACTTTTATGATAAACTGAAAAGTATCTCGAAAGGATATGCCTCTTTTGATTATCATGCCAGTGGTTTCCGTCCATCCAAGTTAATAAAACTGGATATTTTGCTGAACGGCGAACCGGTGGACGCTCTTTCAACACTGACACATTTCGACAATGCGTATGATTTGGGACACCGTATGTGCGAGAAGCTGAAAGACCTGATTCCAAGACAGCAGTTTGATATTGCTATCCAAGCGGCTATCGGAGCTAAAATCATTTCTCGTGAGACGATTAAGGCGGTACGCAAAGACGTTACGGCAAAGTGTTACGGTGGTGACGTCAGTCGTAAGAGAAAGTTGCTGGAGAAGCAGAAAAGAGGAAAGAAACGTATGAAGCAGATTGGTAATGTTGAAGTGCCGCAGAAAGCGTTCCTTGCGGTGTTGAAATTAGATTAATATAAAAAAGCATAAAAGCTGATTCATATTAGTCCGGGGGATTGTTCTCTTTCTGTAGGACTGTCTTGACAATCCCCTTTGTTTTGAAAATTCTAACTAATAATAAATGAGAAAAGTTCTATCGTTTTCGGCCTTCCTGGTGGTAGGTCTCTTTATAGCGCAATATCTGCCTGCATGGTCAGGAAGTGATTATGGTACGGTGAAAACTGTATCTAATGTGTTACTATATATTTGTCTGGGATTCATTATGATCAATGTGGGACGTGAGTTTGAGGTGGACAAGTCCCGATGGCAAACGTATGCAAAAGATTATTTCGTTGCTATGGCTACGGCCGCCATGCCTTGGTTTCTGATTGCTATTTACTATATTTTTGTTTTACTTCCGCCGGAATACTGGAATAGTTGGGAGGCATGGAAAGAAAACTTGTTACTGAGTCGTTTTGCGGCTCCTACTTCCGCAGGTATATTATTCACTATGTTGGCTGCTATCGGACTAAAGTCCAGCTGGATCTACAAGAAGATTCAGGTGCTGGCCATCTTTGATGATTTGGATACCATCCTCTTGATGATTCCTTTGCAAATAATGATGATCGGACCTCGCTGGCAGTTGCTGGTAATTATCCTTATCGTCTTTCTGTTGCTTTCCTTCGGCTGGAAGAAACTGAGTAAATACAATATGCGGCAGGATTGGAAAGCCATTCTGTTTTATTCCGTTCTGGTGTTTGCCGCCACTCAATCGCTTTATCTTATTACAAAGAACTTATATGGAGAAGATGCCAGCATTCATATTGAGGTGTTGCTTCCGGCATTTGTTCTGGGTATGGTCATGAAACATAAGGATATTGATACAGTCTGGGAGCGTAAAGCTTCAACTGGAATTTCATTTATATTTATGTTTCTGGTGGGTATGAGTATGCCCCCGCTTTTGGGAATTAGTCTCCCCGGCGATATGGGATTGAACTCTATAACCGGTTCTCAGGAAATGATGCCTTGGGCATTGATTATTGTACATGTGGTTGTTGTATCATTACTTTCCAATGTCGGTAAGTTATTTCCGGTCTTCTTTTATCGCGATCGTAAATTGAGCGAACGTCTGGCACTTTCCATTGGTATGTTTACCCGTGGTGAGGTAGGAGCGGGAGTTATTTTTATTGCATTGGGCTATAATCTGGGTGGTCCGGCATTGGTAATTTCTGTACTTACTATTGTGCTTAATCTGATATTAACAGGTATATTTGTACTTTGGGTTAAAAAACTGGCGTTAATGAGCTATCAGGAATAGCTCTTTAACGGTACCGGAGAATCCTTTGGAAATCTAATATTGAAATTGAATATATGATTATTCTACGTACTGTGAAAAACTTTTCGTCATTGAATGTAGTGGCGAGTATCTTATTATTCTTGACAGCTATTCTGGCTGCACTTGTGGCTAATTCTTCGCTGTCTTTTGTGTATCAGGACTTTCTGTTGCAGGAACTGCATTTGCGTATTGGCGATTTTAACTTGCTTTCGCATGGTGGTCATAATCTGACCATGATTGAGTTTATCAATGACTGTCTGATGACGATTTTCTTTTTAGCTGTGGGGTTAGAGATAAAACGCGAGTTACTGGTAGGAGAGTTATCCTCTTTCAGGAAAGCTATTCTGCCGTTCATTGCAGCATGTGGAGGAATGATATTTCCGGTTTTGGTTTATTCTTTTCTGGTAACTCCCGGTACTCCTGAAACACAAGGCATGGCTATTCCTATGGCTACGGACATTGCCTTCTCATTGGGAGTGCTTAGTCTGCTGGGCAAGCGCGTACCGTTGAGTCTGAAGATTTTCCTGACTGCTTTTGCTGTGGTAGATGATATTGGTGGTATTCTGGTGATTGCCATTTTTTATAGCTCCGAGGTTGCTTACGGTTATTTGATTGTAGCTGCCATACTTTATGCATTCTTATATTATATGGGAAAGTTTGGTATGACACAGAAGATCTTCTTTCTTTTCTTTGGCATTATTATCTGGTATTTATTCCTGCAATCTGGCATCCACAGCACAATATCCGGTGTGATACTTGCATTTGTGATCCCCGCCCGTCCACGGCTGGATGCGGGTAAATATATCCGGCGTATCCGGGCTATTGTCAGTTCTTTCCCGGTGGTACAATCTGATAACATTGTATTGACAAACGAACAGATTGCTACATTAAAGCAAGTGGAGCGGGCTTCGGATCGTGTGATAAGTCCTTTACAATCTTTGGAGGATAACTTGCATGGAGCTGTGAATTTTGTCATTCTTCCTTTATTTGCTTTTGCCAATGCAGGAGTTGTTTTTAGCGGTGGCGGAGAAGTTATAGGAAATGTAGGTCTTGCTGTTGGCTTAGGTCTTCTTTTGGGTAAGTTTTTGGGAATTTATCTTTTCACCTGGCTGACTATTAAAAGCGGGCTTGCCCGTATGCCCGAAGGTATGAACTGGAAAAATATTGCAGGCGTGTCATTGCTGGGTGGCGTTGGATTTACGGTGTCATTGTTCATAGCCAACCTTTCTTTCTCTGATGCTTATCCGGAACTGCTGAACCAAGCTAAATTCGGTGTGTTGTGTGGTACTATTATTGCCGGAATACTGGGATATGTGGTACTGAACCAGGTATTGCCAAAGAAAAAGAAAGTATAAATAAGAGTATGAAACCTATCTTCGTATTACAAAAGAAGTTTCATTGCTTGAAACCATTAGTTCCAAGCGATGGAACTCTCAGTTTCAAGGCATGAAACTTTCAGTTCCAAACGGTGAAACTGTTGGTTTCAAATGATGAAACATCTTGTTTCTTATAATGAATTTACATTCAGGACTGAATGTATTTGATTTCTCTTCTGCTGCAAACAATCCTTGCCCTTATACTTCTTCTCTTTTTCTATATATAATAAGGTGTATTTACTATCTACTAATAATATTAGTTAAACTACTTCCTTTTTTAGTTGAACAACTAATAGTATTAGTTGTTTGTTTAAAACTAATTCCTATCTTTGCGTTGTTCACCCCAATAAACCTGAAAATATTATGAAACGATTAACTGCTAAAGAAGAGGAAATCATGCAAATGTTCTGGGAACATGGTCCGATGTTTGTTCGTGAATTGCTGGCTTTTTATGAAGAGCCGAAACCTCATTATAATACCGTATCTACCTTAGTTAGAGGATTAGAGGAAAAAGGCTTTGTGAAATACAAGGCTTATGGTAACACGTATCAGTACTATGCGGCTGTTTCCGATAAAGAATATAAGCGTTCTGCACTGAATGACGTAGTAGCCCAATACTATAATAACTCTTATACCAATGTTGTATCTACATTTATTGAAGAAGAGGGTATGTCGGTAGACGAGTTAAAAGCGTTGATAGCAGAGATCGAAAGTAAAAAGTCGAACAGATAGAAATAGAGTTATACCCGGCAAATAAATAGATCATGGGAACTATATTGTTTTATATATTTGAGTCTACCTTATGCCTGACAATCCTGTACTTTCTGTTCAGATTGTTTTTCAGGAAAGATACGCTGTTCCGTACGAACCGTTTTTTGTTGCTGGCAGGAACGATGGCATGTACGTTACTTCCATTGCTGCAAATAGATGTTCCTCAATATACAACCTTGCAGTTGCCAATAACTACTGTAAGACATTTATTGACTGAGAAGGAAATAGATGTTCAAAGAGAAGGAGGAACGGGTGAAAAGCATTTGTCTGAAGAAGCAAGTCTTTTGATGGCAGAGAAAGGGGAGGGTATAGAGGGAGATCGTACGAATGTGATTCATACTATTCCTGTGATCTGGCTGTTGGGCGGTTGTTATTTTATCGGGGCTTTGATAGTGCTTGCTTTCCTCTTGCTTTCTACCATCCGTATGCGTCGGCTTATCCGGAGCTATCCTGCCTGTAATTACGGGAAATACAAGCTGGTCATCTGTCCGGAGAAGATAGTCTCTTTCAGTTGGGGGCATACCATTGTCCTGTCACAGGAGGATTACGAACGGAACCCCGGAGAAATCCTGTTGCATGAGCAAATGCACCTGCAACATAGACATACATTGGATTTACTTTGGATGGAATGTATCGTTATATTCCATTGGTTCAATCCTGCCGCATGGCTCCTGATGCGTGAACTTCGTGAAGTGCATGAATATGAAGCCGATAATGGCGTTATTAATAATGGCATCGATGCAACAGAATATCAACTCTTGCTGGTGAAGAAGTCCGTGGGTGCAAGGCTCTACTCTATGGCTTGCGGGTTCAATCACAGCAAACTTAAAAATCGTATCACAATGATGTTAAAAAGAAGAACAAACAATTGGGCGCGTTTGAAGCTATTGCTTTTTGTGCCCGTAGCTGCCGGAACGCTTTATGCATTTGCGCGTCCGGAAGTTAAGAAGACAGTGGGGCAGGCGATAAACGCGTCTGCGAGTGTGAAACAAAATTCAGTTCAGGAGAGCGAGTTGCAACAGTTGGAGGCTTTCTTCACTCGTAAAGCGAACGATGCTATGGGCGGAAAGATGGAGTCTCAGACTGAGAAATCAACGGATCGTTTTTATAGTTTCTTTGTAAATATGAGAAATAAGATGATGCTGAATCAGGAATTGATTAAGGAATATGATGTGGAAACCTTATCAGCCCGTCTTAAGGATCTCTTGAGGAAAGAATATAGGAAAGTTGCAAATACGGATAAAAGGCAGGTTCCTGGTTTATTTGTGAGATATGACCGTGGTTCGTCATCCACCGCTATCACTTCTTACCTGCGCACCATAAAAGAGGCTTATCTACAAGTTCGTGGAGAAATTTCCGGAGAGTTAGGCGGAGTTTCCGAAGCTCGTTTAGATAGTTTGCTTCCTATATTCGTTTCTTTTGGAGAACCTAAGATTTACAGTTCTAAATATAAGACGGCTTCGGATATATTTTTACCCATAGAAGTATCTTTGTATCCGAAAGGGGGTACAAGCTCAGTGATAAAGAATCCTTCTCTTCAGGAATTGGAATTGAAGTTAAAGGATTACCAAACGGTTGCCAACAGCGATGGATTATCAGTGGGACTGAAGTTTGATAAAGATGTTACTATGGGAATCGTGGAAGATGTGAAAGAAGTTATTCGGACAACTTTATCCCATAAATAATGCTTTACTGAATAAAAATAGATACTCGGATTATAACGAAACAGCCGGCTTGTTGATTCATAAACAAGCCGGCTGTAAGTTTATAGATGTACGATAAATACTTTTACCTGATTTTAATTTCGCAATTGTCAAGGCTCTCAATAATCGCCAGAGACTCCACATGAATACCTTGCTCACGAAGTTCGTCACCTCCATGCTGAAAGGCTTTTTCTATGATGAAGCCCATGCCCACCAGTTCGGCTCCGGCCTGTTTCACAAGTTCCATGATGCCTTTGGCAGCATTTCCGTTGGCCAGGAAATCATCGATGAAAAGTACCCGGTCGCCCGGACGGAGAAAGTCTTTACTGACACATACATCATAGGAGCGTTGCTTGGTGAAAGAATAGACAGAAGTAACCAGCATGTTCTCCATAGTGCTCGGCTTTTTCTTTTTTGCGAAGACTACGGGTAATTCCAATAAATAACCTACCATAATGGCGGGAGCGATACCGCTGGCTTCTACCGTAATAATTTTGTTGATTGGGGTGGAGGCAAAACGTCTGACGAACTCCACACCGATGGATTTCATCAGGATAGGGTCCATCTGGTGGTTGATGAAGTTATCTACTTTCAGTATGCCTCCGGGGTAGCATCTTCCATCTTTCAGGATACGGTCTTTTAGGATTTTCATGTTTTATATATCTTAATTTGGATTCTCTATCTGTCCTGTCCACTTTCTTCCTCCTCCGTTTCCTCTTCTTTGGGTAGCAGTCTTGCTGATATTCGTTTTTTAGGAGTCAGACTCATATTACGCAGCAGTTCGGCCTGTCTTACCACACTGCCGTTGCCATCTGAAAGCTGGTTGTAAGCCTTGTCATAATCTCTTTGCAATCCACTCAGATTGTCACCGATGCGCAGGAATGTATCTGTAAATCCGGCAATCTTTTCGTAAAGTAATGTACCTCGTTTGATAATATCCTGCACATTCTTCACTTGATTTTCCCGTTTCCAGAGATCGAGGGAAAGGCGGAGCGCACTGATCAGATTGGTAGGACTCATCAATACCACCTTTTTATTATAGGCGTATTCCCATAGATTGGTATCCGCTTTGATAGCCGTCAGGTAGGCAGCTTCGGTAGGGATAAACATCATTACAAAGTCCGGTGCTTTTGCATCATAATGCGAATAATCCTTCTGGCTGAGTTCATCCACATGCGCCCGTACCGATTGCAGATGTGCTTTCAACCAGCGAGCCTCTTCCTCTTTGTTTTCGGCGGAATTGTAGGCGGCATAGGCAGTCAGGGATACCTTGGAGTCGATAATCATTTCCCGCTCATCCGGGTACCTGACAATAATATCCGGCTGCATTCTCTGACCGCTTTCTTCGTTGGTCAGCATTTCACCCTGTTCGTTTTTCAGGAATTCCTGGCGGAAGTAATGTTCGCCTTCTATCAGGCCGGAAGCTTGCAACAGACGTTCCAGTATCATTTCTCCCCAGTTGCCCTGTATCTTGGAGTCACCTTTTAGCGCACGGGTCAGGTTGTTGGCATCTTCGCTGATCCGGTTGTTCAGTTCTACCAAATCTTTGATGCGTTCTTCCAGCGAGAAACGTTGTTTCGACTCTTTGTCATATACTTGTTCTACCTTTTCCCGGAAATCTTTCAGGTTTTCCCCCAATGGGCGGAGTAAATTGCTGAGATGCTCCGAATTCAGCTTGGTGAAGTCTTCTGTCTTGCTTTTGAAAATGCGGTTGGAGAGATTCTCAAACTCCGTGCTCATGCGTTTGTGCAAGGCTTCCGCTTCTTCAGTTTGCAATTTCAGACGCTCTTCCCATTGCTTCTGCTGCTCTGCCAGTCTCAGATTGAAAGATTTTTCCTGCTCCGCCAGGCGCTCGGCTGTGATGGTTCTCTCACGTGCAATCCGTTCTTCTACCGTACGATTCAGCAGTTCTTCCCGTTCGCGGGTGGCTTGCAGTTGTGCGGACAACGCGGCACTTTTTCGTCCGGCTATCAGATACCCTACGCCGACACCTACTATAAGACCGATAATTAGAAAAACAATATCCATGCTTATTCAGTCAATATCTCGTTGCCGTTTTCGGTAATCAGAAGCATACTTTCCCATTGTGCCGAAGGCAGTCCGTCGTCTGTGCAGACGGTCCATCCGTCGGCTTCATCAATGAAGACTTCGTAAGTTCCCATATTGATCATCGGTTCGATGGTGAATGTCATTCCCGGAACGATAAGCATACCTGTACCGCGCTTGCCGAAGTGCTCAACGTCCGGTTCTTCATGGAACTTGATTCCTACGCCGTGTCCGCACAGGTCGCGTACTACACTGTATCCGTTTTTCTCCGCATGTTCCTGAATGGCTGCACCGACGTCTCCAAGCCGTGCCCACGGTTGTGCTGTCTGTACGCCAATGTCACGGCATTCCTTTGCCACCTGTACCAGGCGTTGCATTTCCGGCTTCACTTCTCCAATCATGTACATTCGTGACGCATCCGAGAAATATCCTTTATAAATGGTGGAAACGTCCACATTCACAATATCTCCGCTGCGCAGGAACTCTTTCGTGCTTGGGATGCCATGACATACCACGTCATTGATGCTTGTACATACACTTTTGGGAAAACCTTCGTACATGAAAGGGGCAGGTATTGCATCATGATCCGTTGTAAATTCATAAACCATGTGGTCAATTTCCGCAGTGGACATTCCTTCGCGGATGTTTGCAGAAATGTAATCCAGCAGTGCGGTGTTGATTTTGGCACTTTCGCGGATGCCCGCCAGTTGTTCTTCGGTGCGCAATAAGTGGCGCGACGGTAGTTTATAACCTTCCTTTTTATAGTGTTGAATCTTCGCTTCTACTTCGTCGGAATAGTTTTTAGGAGCAAACCGGACTCCTTTTATGAACTTCTTCATTGTCTTTTTCTATTAATAGTTGCTACAAAAGTACATAATAAAATTCATAGTGTCCTCACTGTTGTGATTTCACTTCTCGAATTATCAATTCGCTTCACCTGTATCTGGGTCTTGATCCGCTCGCGCAGTCCTTCTACATGGCTGATGATACCCACTTTTTTGCCGCCCATCTGGTGCAGTTTCTCCAGTGTGTCCATTACTGTGTTCAGATAATCACTGCTCAGAGTTCCGAATCCTTCATCAATGAACAATGTATCTACAGACAGGCTATGCCGGCTGAGTGAAGACAAACCGAGTGCCAATGACAGAGAAACCAGGAAACTCTCTCCGCCGGACAGTGTACAGGCCGGACGTGCCGTACCTCCCTGATATAAATCGCGCAGCAGAATGGTGAGTGAACCTGCCTGACATTCCAATTCGTAACGTTCGGTCAGGCGTTGCAGGTAGAAGTTTGCTCCATTGAGCAATTCTTTCAGTACGAAGCTCTGGGCAATATTTCGGAAATTCGTTCCTTTCTCGTCACCAAAGTGATGGCAAAGGCGGTCCCATTTCAGATAAACCTCCCGTAATTCGTCTGCACGTTTCTTCTCATCTTTGATCCGGGCAATGTTTTTCGCATTCTCTTCCAATTGGATTTTCAGTCGTAAGAGGGTCTGATTGCCTGCTGTGATCTTTTCATCCAAAGCAGTGATAAGACTATCCAGACTTTCAAGGTTTTCTTCTTCTTCCATTTCCGGCTTCTTACTTTGGTGTTCTTCCAGTTGGCCGGTTGTAAGTCTGAAGGCTGTCTGTGCTGCCACTTCTTCTTCTCTAAGCCTCTGCTGTCCGCTACGCAGAGATTCTATTTGTTCGTTGGAGTAGGAGGAAAGAGCGATGAGGCGTGCTTCGTCCATATCCGGGTGTGTGGTATAGAATGCTGTCAGGCTGGCTTGTAGCTCATCGAGATTCTTCCGGACAGACAGGATGTTCTGTTTTAGTCCGCCGACTTCAGAATTCAGCGTATTCCACGCCATTCCCAGATTCTTGATTTCCATTTTTTCCTTTGCCGTAAGATACCTCCATTCAGGGAAAGCCGTACAGATCAGTTCTTGTGTGGCGGATATGCTGCTCAGTTCTTTATCGATGAGGGCGATGGCAGTTTTTAATTCCGCCTGTCTGTTCTGTGCAAGTTTATAATGCTCTGCGGATTTCTGTAGGCGTTCGATAAAAGCGGTAGGGGAGGTCTGCCACTCCGTTTGCCACCCTTCCCAAAGAATCAGTGGACTGACGCGTTCCAGCGTAGTACGAACAATCTCTTTTTCACTTTCCGCCAGTGAATGTTTATTGGTGATATCGTTTTTCAGCTTTGTCAGATTCTTGTCGGCGGTGTCCAATGCATTCCGGGCGGCTTCCACAGCTTTCTGGTGATTATCCTTCAGATGTTGCAGCCTGGAAATATGGTTGGAGAGGGTTTGTATTTCATTTAGTTTGGCATTGACATTCTCCAGATTCAGTTTATTCTCCTGAAATAACTTTTCCAGTATTTCTTTGGTATTGTCGGAGATGCTTGGGATAGAACACCGACCGCATTGCTCTTCTGCTTCCGTTCGGGCAAGATCATGACCTTTTCGGGTCTTTTCTGTTGCCAGGCGGCTGTTCGCTATCATATTCTCGTAAGTTTTGACCTCTGCCCGGTTGCTGTTTAATGCTTGTTCCGCTTCCTTGTATTCTTTCTCTTTTGCTTCCAGCGACTGCCGGATAGGGGCAAGCATCGACTGAAAATCTTCGTTCTTGCTGAGCACCTCTATCTTCTGGCCGCATACCGGACACATATCTCCTATGGACAGACGGGCACGGGCTTCTTTGGCCCATTCCTCCACAGCTTCTTTTTGTTTGTCATAAAGCTCTTTGAGGTCATCGTACGCCTTCTTTTGAGTGTCGAATTCGTTTTTAAGTTTCCCGTTCCGGTTCTTGCCGGCTTGCAGATTGGTTTCCAGTGATTTCTCGTTTTCCTCTGCTGTGGCCAAAGCTGTCTTTTTATCTTCCAGTACTATTAGGGCGTTTTGAGCTTTCTGCAAATTCTCTTTGATAGTCTCCAATGTACTTTTCTTTTCTTGCAAGGCACTCCGGTTCATGGAATCAAGCTGTGCGTTCAGTTGGTTTATTTCCTGTTGCCTGATCTGATTCTCTTTGCTTTTCAGATTGAAGTCATTCTCCTTATTTGTGCGTTCTTGCTCTTGGGCAGGTTGCTGCCGTACCAATTCCACTATCTGCTTTTCGTAAATGGAGATGCGGGAATGTGAGGAGAGCACGGCATTCAAATCGGTGACGATAGACTGGCTCTGCTCGAACATGGGCAGGAACGGTGCATGGGTTTGCAGATATTCTTCAGCAAGAATTAGTTTTGCCTGTTGCTCTTTCATATTCTCCTTCAGCCAAACGCAGCCACTACTGAGGCGGATGAAATTCTGCTTCAAGCTTTCGGTTTGTTCGGCATTGATTTCTTGTTGCCACTGCTGCTGTTTGAAAGAGGAGAGCCAATTGCGGGCATCCGCAGTGTGATTCCAATCCTTTATCAGTAGTTCTTTCTGCCGGAAGTCATCCGATTGTAACTGTTCTTTTTTCACTTCCCAGATTCTCTGTTGACTTTCTTGAGTAAGGGTGAGTTCAGTATTTCTTTTCAGCCAGTCACGTTTCAGTGCTGCTATGTTCTTTTGCCCGGTATTTCCGTTGATTTCGCTACTTAATGCAGCCATTGTTTCGTTAATTCCGGTCATTTCTTCTTCAGTCAGCAAATGGATTCCTTCCAGTTTCCGGTTCTGATTCTCATAGTCTACGCGCTTTTCTTTCGTTATGGCATAAATTCCTGCACCTATTTCAGAATAAATTCCGGTACCTGTCAGTTTCTCCAGGATGTCCGATTTCTCACTTTCTTTGCTCTGAAGAAACTTAGTGAAATCTCCTTGAGCTAATAGGGTGGTGCGGCAGAATTGCTCGAAGTTCAACCCTACGGCTTCTTGTATTTCCGCTTTGATTTCGTTTCTCTTGGTGAGTTGGAGATTGGTTTTGCAGTTTTCCAGCGTCCATTTAGTGTCTTGAATGGCACCGGATGCTTTCCGATGTGCGCGGGCTACGTACCATTTGGCGATGTAAGGTATTTCGTTTGATCCGATAAATTCCAGTTCTGTCCAAGCTTCACTGGTATTTCGTCGCATCAGTTGGCGGCTGTCGTTTATAGCCACATCTTCCTTTTTAGAAGAAAACGTTTGCCCTACATCCCGGTACTTTTCATTTGCTGTGCGTTCCATGCGGGGCGTTTCATTATAGAGTGCCAGGCAAATGGCATCGAGTAATGTTGTTTTGCCGGCGCCTGTTTCACCACAGATCAGGAACAGGGATTCTTCACTTAAGGGGCCGTTCTCAAAATCAATGACGGCATCTTCTATCGAGGCCAGATTCTTTATAGTCAGTTTTTGAAGTTTCATAGTTCACCACAGATTACACGGATTAGCGCAGATTATTCTTTTCTCTCACTTTCTGTACGACACTGCTCATCAGTTCACAGAGTTCCTCGTCCATCTCTTCTCCTTCTGCCTCCTGATAATAAAGTCTGGCTATTTCCAGTGGAGACATTTCCTGCATTTCCTGGATGGAGATGTGCCGGGCTATGTAGTCTGAAGTTTGTTTTTCACGGTTGGATTTGATATAGCAGTATTTACAGCTTTTTCCTCTTACGGCATTCGATGCCCGTTCATTGCAGTCGGGTGCCAGATAGTCTTTTATCAGAACATTCAGGCGGATATAAGCCGGTTTATCGTCCGGATATTCTTCCAGTAACTTTATGGCTTCTTCAAAGACTACCGGTTCCTTGGGGAGGGTGACGAGTGGTATTGGATTTTCTATTTCTATTGTCCTTATCTGTGGCGCTTCCCGTCCTTTTAATTCGACGATAGATACGGAGTGTGGATAAGCTTCGTCGAAACTGACGGGTAGGGGGGTACCGCAATAGCGTGCATGCCGTCCGTTTCCTTTGATGTTCTGCGGACAATGAATGTGTCCGAGTGCCAGATAATCGTATCCTTCGCCCATGGAACTGATGGGGACGTATTCTATTCCACCCACGGTTTCGTCATGTCCCGTCCGGTCGCTGCCTTCTATGGAGAGGTGTGCCATTAATACAACGGGCAATCCTCCCGTGTTCATTTTTCCTACTTCGTCCAGCAATGCCTGGAAGAAACGTGCTTGCCGTTCTTCGCGTGGCGTTTCAGTGTCCAGCATCGGGAAATTCTGTGGATAGACGTGGGGGACGGCAATGATATATCCTTTCAGTGCTGCTGCTTCATCTATTACTTCCACGATATGTTTTTCCAGATTCACTTCTTCCCGGGTACGTTCGATGTTTCCCACGACTTTCACACCAAAATGGTTCCATAGACTGCTGTCTATTTCCAGTTTAGAACTGCTGTCGTGGTTTCCGGCAGTTACCACAATTGTCATTCCGGGACATGCCCTGTGAATTTCGAGCATACCATCCGTGTACATCTTTTGTGTGGCTGCCGATGGGGTGGAGTAGTGATAGATGTCTCCGCTCACTACCATTGCATCCGGCATTTCTTCTGCTACGATGCGGGTTAGTTGTTGCAAAAATGCTTGTTGCTCGTGGCTACGGTCATAATTATATAATGTATGTCCCAGGTGCCAGTCGCTGGTATGAAGTATTTTCATTGATAATATTGTTTTATGCTTTCAAAAGTACGCAGAATATGGAAGATACGCAATCCTCTTTAAAAATCTCTTTTCCAAAAACTGGGAATTCTCTGATTTTTAATTAGTTTTGCAGTCTAATTTCTCTATGATGTAGACCTTTTGTTCCTTGTGTGGTAAAGAATGGGTACACTTGGAGACTAAACTGTAATTTCGATGAAATATTTGCAAATAATAATCAGAGTGTTTATTATATTAGTTGCTTTCCTTTTAAATGCTGTTAATGTATTTGGCGAAGTATCCTCAGCATTTAAACCGGGCAATGAAGATAGAATATTGATTCTCAACGCATACAGTGGCTCTTCCCGATGGAGCAACGACTTTATCATCCCTATTTATAATTCCTATCAGCATAAAAATTCTCCTTATGTAGTGGATGTGGAGCACATGGGCAGTCAATTTATGCATTTACAAAATGCAGAAGAATTATTGGAATATGAAGAAAGTCTCTTTGGAAAATATGCAGACAATCCTCCAAAACTCCTGATTCTTTTAGGTAGTGCTTCCTGGGGTTTGCTGAGAGATGATATAGAAAAACAATGGAAAGATGTCCCTGTGATTCTTTGTACGGAGACGGATTACGTCGGTCCGCAAGAGGCTTATCTGGAGAGGCGCGCCATTCCGGTAGAAGAGAGAACTCCCTTGAAAGATTATAAAGGAGATTTGTCGCTGACTGTATTCTATGTACCTGCATATCTCAAAGAAACAGTTTCGCTAATGCAGGATTTGATGCCTGAAATGGATGAGTTGATATTTCTGTCGGATGCCCGGTATATAAGTGCCCAATTCCGTTCGGATTTAAAAGAGATTGTGGGCAAGAACTTTCCCGAACTTGAAATAAAGGATTATGTTGCCGGTGTAATGACTACCGATGCATTGGCGGATTCATTGAGCCATGCAGAGGCAAACAGCGGAGTTCTCTTTTGCTCATGGCATCAGGATACTCAAAAAGGGAATGTCGTATTAACCAATAATATTTCCAGAATTCTGAGCTATTATTCCTCTTCACCTATCTTCTCATTAGATAATACCGGATTGCAGCGGAACGGCCTGGTAGGCGGCTATTTCTTTGATGAAAAAACTGTTGGAAGAAAAGTGGTTGAGATTACCAATGGTGTTTTATCCGGTGTCAACGAGAAAGGAGCCCGTATCGTAGACTGTGGTGTGCCTACTCCCATGTTCAACTATTACGATCTTATGGAAGCCGGATTATCGCCTGGCTTGTGTCCTCCCAATTCAGTCTTTTATATGATGCCGCCCTCTTTCTGGGAACAACATAAATATAGTGTCATAATTGCCATTGTAGTCATCATGCTCTTGTTTATGTGGCTGCGGATGGGGTGGCTGTCCAGAGCAAGAAAAAAACAGGAAGAACAGATCAGACTGATGACCAGTTATCACAGTTTGTTTGAGAATATGCCCATCGTTTATTTGAAACAGCAACTGATTTACGACTCTGCGGGAAAGATTGTGGACTATATCACCGTGGAAGCCAATCCACGTTTTGAGAAATACTTCAAATCCATGGGTGAGGTCATTGGCAAAAAAGGAAGTGAGGCGGATCCGAAAGGTTTTGAAAGGATGTGCCACCTCTATAGCATGGTTACTTCCACTCAAAAGGAACTTTCTTATCAATACTATTACGAAAATATAGGTAATTATTTCAATGTGATTCTGACGCCTTCCAAGCATAAGGGATTCATTGATGTTTTCTGCGTAGACAATACCGAACTGGCCGAGACACAACAGATGTTGCGTTCCGCTAATCATAAATTGTCAATGTCGCTGGATGTGGCGAATATCGTTCCTTGGAAATGGGATCTGGAAAAGGGTACCATGCTCTGTGATGTGAACCGTCCGGTGGAGCTTAGCCATGACGACAGCATGATGAACGAAGATCAGCTTTCCGTACCCGATTACCAATATTTTGCCAAAATCTGTAAGGAAGATAGGGAACGGGTAAAGAAAGCCTATAAGGAACTGACGGAAGGTAATGTTTCTAAAATTAAGGAAGAATATCGTGTGATAGTCCGCAAGAATGGCGTGGCGCGTTATGAATGGGTTGAGGCTCAGGCCACGGTTGATAAGCGGGATGAAAAGGGCAATCCGATTACTTTGATCGGTTCTTCTCTCGTGATCACCGGGCGAAAGAAAATGGAAGAAGATTTGATTACGGCAAAAGAAAAAGCAGAAGAATCCAATCGTCTTAAATCAGCTTTCCTGGCTAATATGAGCCATGAAATACGTACCCCGCTCAATGCCATTGTCGGTTTTTCCAGTATTCTGGCGGATGCGGAAGAGCCGGAAGAAAAAGAAGAATACATCAATATTATCGAGAACAATAATACCCTGTTGTTGCAACTCGTAGGAGATATTCTGGATCTTTCCAAGATTGAGTCCGGAACACTTGAGTTTGTCTATTCTGATATAGATCTGAATGCCTTGTTTCAGGAGTTGGAAGAATCCGCCCGGCTCCGCCAGAAAAATGATGCGGTTGTCATCCGATATCTGCCGGAAATGCCGGATTGTTTTGTAAACATTGAGAAGAACAGGCTGACACAAGTGGTAACCAATATGATGAATAACGCTATGAAGTTTACCCCCAGTGGAAGCATCACTTTTGGTTATCATCTGAAAAATACTGATTTTCTCTATTTCTATATCACGGATACGGGATATGGAATTGAAAAAGACAAGAAAGATACTGTGTTCGGTCGTTTTGTAAAGCTTGATTCGTTCTCGCAGGGCACAGGATTGGGACTCTCTATTTGCCAAAGTATTGTAGAGAATCTGGGTGGTGAGATTGGTGTGGAATCGGAACCCGGCAAGGGCTCTACTTTCTGGTTTACTCTTCCTTATCGTCCCGTTGAGCTCAAATCAGTGAGGGAACAGAAGGAACACCGGTTGAATAAAGTGGAGAGTAAACTCACAGTTCTGATAGCTGAGGATAATGAGAGTAATTTCCTGTTGTTCGAATCTATCCTGAAGCGTCAGTACAACATTCTCCATGCCTGGGATGGGGAAGAGGCGGTGGAGCTATTCAAGCAATACAACCCCCATCTGATATTGATGGATATCAATATGCCTAAAAAGACCGGTTACGAAGCTACACAACTTATACGTGAAATGTCGCCGACGGTCCCGATTATGGCAGTGACAGCTTATGTCTATGCCGAAGATGAAGAACGCATTCTGAACAGTGGTTTTGATGCGTACACTTCTAAACCTATCAATGCGCAGAAGCTGCAAAGCGATATTGTGGACTTGCTTAAAAAGCAGCTGATATTTATGTAGGATGATCAGGGGAGGTATGTCATAATTAGCTTATACTTGCAAAGTATAAACTAATTATGATCATCTACTTAATTTTGCAACAGCTTCAGAATATATTTTCCGGGCATCACAATCCTTGCTTTCATCTGTGGCGAATTGTTGATGTCATAGATGATTTTCCATATTTTGCCTCCCAGTCTTCCAAAGTCGGTCAGTCTGAGAATGGCATTTTTCTCTTTTAAGGATGTCACTTTTTGCCGTTCCAATTCTTCTATCAATCCTTCATAGTTGTGTGTCTGTTTGTTGAGTGCATACTCCGGTGGAACAAGAAGAATCTCCTCATTCTTCCTCGTGTCTCCCTGGGGAGATATAGAGGGGATTGTTTCATTCTCTTTATTCTCTTTGTTTGTAGCTAAAGCGTTGCTTGCCTTGGCATCTCTGATTTTCTGTTGGTTAGCCAGCCCTCCACGACGGCCTGACTCTCTTTTTGCGTCCTGTTGGGCGTCCCATGGTTTCATGCGCAGTGTGAGTCCGGGCGATGAAAAGCTTGTGCCGTTTACCTCGAAGAGTGCATAGTCATATATGATCCGCTTCAGGGTGGTTACCGTAACTCTCATTTTCTGTGCCAGTATGGGCAATACTCTTAAGTCTGCCTTATATCCGTCCTGTAATCTTAGAAATTCCAGCAGCATCCAGTAGATACCGTATCCTTTCATTCCCTCTTTTTGCATCATTATCATCATTTTAAAGTTATTACCTGCATTAGCATCATGTAATAGATATGAATCCATAATCTTTTGTTTTTTAATTTTCAACTCTCAATTTTCAACTTACCACCGGTTTCCATTCCAGGAAGTTCTCGATCTGGAACGTTCTCCATCCCTGTTGCTCTATATCCCAGTACACTACATGGTTCTGAATACGCTCGATGTCGTATTTGCGGTGGAAATCGGCTTCGTAATGTATCAGTGTTCCTCTTCCCATGTAAAAATCTCCATTTTGTTTTCGATAGGCTATCAGTGCACATCCGTATGGCATGTAGGCAGTTAATTGTAAAATTCGTCGTGCCATCCATGCGATGGTTTCTTCGGATAAGTCTGTTTCCTGCCCAATCTGTTTCTTCCATAGATTCTCCACTCTTTCGTCTTTCGTTACATACTTTTGTTGGTGTCCCAACGTTTGTTTCTCCATCTTAATGATTTTAGTTGTTTATAAATGGTTTATAATCAACCGTCTGTGATGGCTACACCCTTTGTCTTGGATAGCTACACCCTTTTTAGGTTAGGGCTACACCATCCCGGTGGAAGGGTGTAGCCCTTTCACTATCCTGTTGACGGGGCAAAATTATGCCCTTTCTTTGGAGTTAACTATTACCGATTAATCTTTACATCATATCCATAGGGATCTATATGTTCTGTATCTTCCTTCTGTATCACCGCCCATATACTCTCTATCTCGGTTCTTAAGCTGCTTGTTTTTAGAGGTATATGTTTTCCTTTCACATGCTTTCTGATTTTGCCCGTACTGTCCCACCACTCTATAAAATCACTGATTGTATGGACTTCCGTACCTTCAAAACCGCCTAATTTGAAGCATCTCAGGGCGCCTACCAACAGATGGGTATTTGCTCCGTAATACTTTCTCGAAGCTAATAAATTTTCATTTATTACATTCGCTTTGTCTTGTTCTATACTATCGTCTTCCTTCTGATTATCAGATTTGTACGATTTACTTCTCAGCTGATTTCCGTTCAGCTTTTTGTTTTTTTTAATTCTGTCATGACTTAAATGATTAATTAACCGTTAGGTAATATTAACGTGGTTAAAAAATACGAAAGTAGATAATTTAATTGGAATGGGAGGGGAGTAGGGTGGAAAATGATGGATGAAAATTTGTTTTTGGGTAATAATGTGTTGTATATTAATTGTTTAAATCCTATTTTATGGGGTGTTCAAAAAATGTTCGTTTAATGTGCACAAAGATAAAGGTGTTTTTTTGAATGACAAAATGTTTGATAAAAAAGATTTCGTAATATAGTGTTTTTTCTACTTAAATATCTGATTATAAGCGATAAAAAACTTGTAAAAATATTAGTTAATATCTATTCCTTTCATTCTTTCTCTGACTTTATCAGATTTAAAAAACTTTACGCATATAAAACGAACGATTAAAAGACGATTTATTAGCTTAATTCATTCGTTTATAGCTTTTTACCTGCAATGTAATCAAGGTAATGAACAGCTACGAAAAATCAATAGGCAAGAAGAACACAATACTTGCCATATCTTACATAAAGTGTTCGCAAGTGATTGAAATTCAAGTGTATGCAAGAACTTCAAAGCCCCGAGAGAACACCCTTTTCTGAAATAACCCTTGAAATGGAAGCGG
Organism: Bacteroides sp. 14(A); assembly: GCF_000526555.1. Taxonomy (NCBI): domain Bacteria; kingdom Pseudomonadati; phylum Bacteroidota; class Bacteroidia; order Bacteroidales; family Bacteroidaceae; genus Bacteroides; species Bacteroides sp. 14(A). The sequence goes on from NZ_JAGH01000005.1 coordinate 336,597, forward strand.
ATAAAGAGACTGAAATATGGTATGCGATGCGTGCCACGTACCGTAGAGAGCCTGATGCTATGCGTCTGCTTGAAAAGGAAAAAATGGGTTGTTTCGTTCCCATGCAATACAAGATTAGCATAAAGAAAGGTAAGAAAGTCCGTGCTTTGGTTCCGGTTGTACATAACTTACTTTTTGTCCATGCCCGTCCTTCCGAGGTGAAACGCATCAAATCACAGGTAAGCTATTTGCAATACATTACGGATACCCGTAGCGGTCAGAAAATCATTATCTCCGACAGTGAGATGCAACGCTTTATTGCAGTAGCTGGTACTTACAATGACCATCTTATGTACTTCCAACCTGATGAGTTGAATTTGTCCAAAGGTACAAAAGTTCGTATCACGGGCGGTGACTTCGAGGGGCAGGAAGGTCTTTTTCTGAAAGTAAAAGGTGCACGTGATCGTCGTGTGGTTATCGAGATACAAGGTGTTATTGCCGTTGCGCTTGCTACCATTCATCCGGATCTTATAGAAGTAATCAAATAATTGACGATCGGCGGTTGCCATTGAACAGCTGATAAATCACAAATTATAAATCATAAATCATTATGTCTCTTTCTGAAGAAACACTTGCTCTTCAGCGTGCAGCGCACGATCTGATGTATTTAGGTATGGACGGTAATCCGGTCTATAGCGACGACCTTTCCCGTCGTAACGGTGAAGTTTATCGCCTGACTACGGCTTTGTATAATTCCGGTGTCAAAGGTTCTACAGTTGAAGAACAGGCTAATGTTTGTCTCGCTCTTCTGATGGGCTATAGTGCCTCGTTCATTGATCACGGTGAAAAGCAGAAGCATATCCAGGAAGTCTTGGATCGTTGTTGGGATATTCTTGATGCTCTTCCTGCTTCGTTACTGAAACTTCGTCTGCTCACTGCCTGCTATGGCGAGGTGTTTGATGAGCCTTTGGCGGATGAAGGCCGGGTTATTATTAATTCTTGGGATTCCGCATCGCTTACTGTTGAACAGCAAGAAGCTATTGCTGAGTTCTGGAATGTGATTGAAAATCCCTATCCATGGGAATACATTGATGAATAAAAACTACCTTTTAATAATATGGAAGTTCTAAAAACATTAATTGACGGTGTTGTAATCATTGAACCTCGTCTTTTTAAAGATGGGCGCGGCTACTTTTTTGAATCCTTCAATCAGAAAGAATTTGAGGAAAAAGTCTGCAAGACAACATTTGTGCAAGATAATGAATCCAAATCGTCTTACGGTGTTATTCGCGGATTACATTTTCAAAAGTCGCCTTTTGGCCAAAGTAAATTGGTTCGTGTTGTGAAAGGTGCTGTCCTTGACGTAGCTGTAGATATACGGAAAGGCTCTCCGACTTTTGGTCAACATGTATCAGTAGAGCTGACAGAAGATAATCATCGTCAATTTTTTATTCCTAGAGGTTTTGCTCATGGCTTCTCTGTTTTGAGTGATGAAGTTATCTTTCAATATAAATGTGATAATTTCTATGCCTTTCAATATGAGGGAGGAATAGCATGGGATGATCCTGATTTGGGAATAGACTGGAGAATACCTGTCAATAGAGTTCTCTTGAGTGGAAAAGATAGACTGTATCCAGTTTTGAAAGATGTTGATTTGTAAGTCATCAAATTATGATGATATAATAGAGCTTAACTATGTCACCATCATAAAAGTCTTTAAGTGTGTAGGGACTTCATTAATCTTCTACCGCTAAAATCAATTTGATAACAAGTCAATATTAAATTCAAAACAATTTTTTTACGAGACTTAGTTTTGGGCACTATAAAAGTACTTTAAAGAGTGTATGCCTTTAATTGAGTACTTACTTATATACAATAATTGATATAGAAAATTATTAGTGCATTGGCAAAGGCTAGTATTCTAAATAATGTTTTTTATAATGGTGCAGTTCAGACTTCAAGTATATTGTTGAACCTGCTATTAATGCCATATATTACCCGAATATTGGGCAAAGATGCACTTGGCATCAATTCGTTTGGACAAGCTATTGTCGGTTATTTCGTATTGCTGGGAAACTTGGGAATCACCATTTATGGTGCTAAAGCAATTGCTGAACGTAGAGATGATAAGAATAGTAAACAACAGAAATTTGCTGAATGTGTAACTTATCAATTCTTTTTCAATCTAATAGCTATTCTTTTATATAATAGTTGGGTTATTTTTCAAGGAGATTATATATATTTCTTGTTTAATATCATCATTCTTACCTCTATGACAGATCTTTCATGGGCATATACCGGTATGGAAAGATTTGATTTAATTGCTGTTCGGAACTTAGTAATTAAAATTGTAGGTACTTTACTCATTTTTCTTTTTGTAAAGCAACAGGAAGATTTATCCTTGTTTATTATCATTCAGCAAGGGGGTTTATTAATTAGTAATGTTGTTTTTTGGTTTGAGTTGGATAAATTGGAGATTGTTCCTCGATTTTCATCGTTAACTCTCTCCTTGAAAAATATATTTAAGCCTGCGATATTCGTTTTTATTCCAAGTATTTTTACCTCCTTATATCTCTCTTTAAATAAAGTTATGCTAGGATATTTGTCAGGTGTAGATGAAGTTGCAATTTATGATTATCCCAATAGGCTAGTACGTATCGGCATTACTTTTATAGGAATTTTGGGTACTGTAATGATGCCCCGATTAGCTTATTTACATCATAATCAGTCGAAACAAGAATATCAGAATAAAACGAAGGATTTATTTAGATATTCATTATTAATAAGTGTCCCTGCTTTTTTTTTATTAGAGTTAGTAGCATTGCCATTGTGTGACATATTTTTTTCTGAAGCATTTGAAGGTGCTGACATGGTTATGAAAATTGTTGCACCCACTTTGATCACATCTGGCCTCAGTCTGTATGTAATTTATGTGAGTCTAAATAGAATGAAGATCTTCTTAAATTGTGTTGCCATAGGGGCGTTGGTTAGCTTAGTTCTAAATATTTTGCTGATGCCCCGATATGGAGCTACGGGAGCTGCTATCAGTTTGTTGGCAACCGAGATGGTGGTACATATATTGTTACTATATTATTTGCGTTCAATTTATTCATTAAAATGGTTATTACACTATCTTCTTAAAATTATTGCAATCTGTACGTTTATTTATATACTATTGGTAATTGTATTAGGAGACATTCTGTCTTTACTGGAAATGTGTCTTGCAATATTGTCTTATGGAATCTTATATGGCTTGTGCTTTCTGCTTTATTTAAGGAAAACTATGTAGATATTGTATGGGCATACTTACTTTTTTCTTTTTACTCGTTTTATTGCTGCTGATATATAATTATGTGAAAGATTTTTTTCACCCTGCAGTTGTTACTTTGTTATTATGGTGTATACTTGTATTGATATATAATGTTACAGACCATGAACTATATGATTTATCCAATCGATTTTATTGGGCATTGTTATTATGGATAATTCCATTTAGTTTATCGTCGATTCTTATTTGTAAGTTTGATTTTGCATTTGCACATTGTTTGTCAAAAAAGCATAATTACTGCGTAAACTTATTGTATCCAATTATGGTTGTTTCGCTTATTGTTGCAATATATGGATTATATACAAAAGGGCTATATTATAATGGAGATAATTTTTTTAATGGAATACGGGCTGCGGGAGTTGCTTTACTAAATGGAGAAGAAGAAACATTTGAATTACCGTTTTACATTCGTATTCCATCAACAATTGCAAGTTATTCGTTAATTGTTTTTTTAGCATTATACGATGACAAAAAGAAAAAAAAATACTATATTCTTTTTGCACTATTATTAGTGCTTTTCTTTGTTTTCCGAAGTAATAAATCAGTAATAGCTCAGTTGATATTTTCCTTATTGGTAGTTCATTGTTTAGGTAGAAAAATTTCTTTTAAGAATATACTTATATATCTAGCAGGATTCGTACTATTGATGTTTGCAGCTCATCTATTAAGAAGTAAGGATAGCTCTGAATTTGATATAGTGAAATTTATTTCGGTTTATTTATTGTCCCCTCTTCCTGGATTTGATAATATATTGAATAATCATTATAATTATATTTCCTCATTTAATGGAGAATATACTTTCCGCTTTTTTATTCCTTGCTTGCAGTTATTAGGATTTGATGTAGAGGTAAATGCAGATTCATTCAATTTGCATAACTGGACTTATACTCCTTTGCCTGTAAATGTATATACCATTATGTTCAATTTCTATGTGGATTATGGTTTTGTTGGTATATTTTGTTTCTCTACTTTCTTGGGTGCATTTTTTGGTATTTTATATAAATATGCGAAACGTAATTATCAAATGTTTAGAGTTTTGTATGCTAATTTTTTTTATGTTTTAGTATTTCAGTTTTTTAGTGATAATTTCTTTACTTTTATGGGTTCTGTATTAGCTACTATTTTTTTTACGCTATTTATATATCTACATATATCTCTCCGTAAAACGATAATTAAAAAAACGATTAATGAGTAATTTTGTTTGTCGCAGAAAAATTAGAAAGATAGGAGTTATGATACTGTTTTTCATTTTAGTTTCTTTCTTGTACTCTTATACTTCTTTACGAAATGTTAAATACTTTCCTGTAGAAACCAATTTTCAAAAGAAATGGGGACAAGGAATGGCAATACATGGACAATATGTTTTTCTGCTGACTAATACAGGGTTATGTAGAATTTATGATATGAGAAAGGGGGTGTTTGCAGGCTCCTTAGTATTAGCATCTGCTCATGCGAAAAATCATGCAAACAATGCTTGTTTTGGTGTTGAATATTCAAAGGATAATAATAAATTTCCTGTATTATATGTTTCTGAATGTGAAGCTCCATATAGATGCTATGTAGAGAATATTACGGAATATGAATCTCGTTTAATTCAGATAATACAATTTCGGATAGATAATAAACCTCAAGCAGTACATGATTGGATTGTAGACAGAGAAACTAATCATATTTATGCTATTACTCAGTTATATCCATTTAATAAAGAACAGAATGGATTTGTTACTCAAATTGTAAAATTTGGCTTACCATCTATTAATACTCAAGAAGTGATATTGAGTGATGTTGATATAGAGGATTCTTTTGAAGTCTTTTTTCCTCATATTTTGCAAGGAGGAGTAATACATAATCATACTCTTTATTTACCATCAGGTGCTTCTGCTGATAGTCAAGTCCAATATGGCAAAGAAAAGGCTCTTGTTATAATAGACCTGAAAGAGAAAGATATAAAAAGAATAATAGATGTACAGGATATTTTGAATAATGAGCCGGAAGGAGCTGCGTTTTGGGGTAAATTTCTAATGGTTTCTTGTGCTCCTAAAGGATTATACCAATTTTTCTTGAAAGATGAATGATATATTAGTATCCATAATTATAGTAAATTATAATACATGTCCTTTGACATGTGCGTGTATAGATTCAATTTTCCAAAATGTTCATTCTTGTAAGTTTGAGGTTATTTTGGTAGATAATGCTTCTTCGGATGATTCTATAATTGAAATAAAAAGAAGATATGCATCATCTGTTAAATTAGTAGCAAGTGATTATAATTTAGGCTTTGGACGAGCCAATAATTTGGGAGTAAAGCATGCCTTTGGACAATATCTGTTTTTATTGAATTCGGATACGATATTAAGGAATGACCCTTTCGCATATTTTTTCGAGTTTTTTCATACAAGGGAAAATATAGGCGCATTAGGTGCTTATTTGAAAGATGGTAATGGAGTTTACACTAAAAGTGGTGGCAATTTCTATTCGATGAGCAAATATCTCATGATGGGAGCGAAAAGACTTTTTTTTTGTTCCTTCTAACGAAGAAATCCCATTATCGAATGATTCCTGTGAAGTAGAATACGTGATAGGAGCAGATTTATTTATCAGGAAAGAATTGTTTGAAAAAATAGGAATGTTTAATAAACACATCTTTATGTATTTTGAAGATGTAGAGTTATGTAAACGTCTTCACAATGCTGGTTATCGTTCCTATCTTATTCCAGGACCTGAAATTATTCATTTTGTTAAATCTAGTTCTACATCACAATTTTCACGAGTGTACAATACCGCTTCTTTGATGTATTGCATACAAAAGGAACATAATTATTTAAATTTTCTCCTTTTTCAGATAGCCTATTTTTTGTTGAAAACCCCTCTGTTACTGAATATTAGAAATATCAGAAAAGAATGGGAATATATCAGTAGTATATTTAAGTATAAACAATATTTGGTAAAATAAAAGATATGAAAAATATAGCCATAATTTTAGCAGGCGGCATAGGTAGCCGTTTGAACGCAGGAATCCCCAAACAGTTTTTGAAAGTAGCAGGGCTCACTGTAATTGAACATACGATATCGACATTTCAACGTCATAGCCTCATTGATGAGATAGCCATTGTTGCTAATGAGGCTTATCATCATAAAATTGGGGAATATGTTGTGAAAAACAAATTCTCTAAAGTGAAGAAGATTTTGATGAGTGGCGCGGAAAGACATTACTCTTCTTTATCTGCCATTAAAGCTTATGAAAATGAGGAGGAATGTAATTTGATATTTCATGATGCAGTTCGTCCTTTAATAAGCTCTCAAATAATAGATCGGGTGATAGTTGCCTTACAAAATTATGAAGCGATAGATGTTGCAATTCCCTCGACCGATACGATTATACAGGTTGATAGTAACAATACAATTATGGGGATTCCCCTCCGTCGAATGTTAAGGAGAGGGCAAACTCCTCAAGGATTCCGTTTGAACACAATAAAAACCGCTTATGAGAAAGCATTAAAAGATTCTGATTTCATCACCACGGACGATTGTGGTGTGGTGTTGAAGTATCTTCCTGAAACAAAAATATGTGTGGTAGAGGGGGAAGATAGCAATATGAAGTTGACTTATAAAGAGGATTTCTATTTGATAGAGAAGTTGTTCCAATTACGAATGATTAATTTTCAAGAGCATGTACTGACTGATGATGAAAAAGAAAAATTGCAGGGAAAAGTAATTGTTCTTTTCGGTGCATCATCTGGTATAGGTTTGGACTTGATGAATCTGTGTAGGGATTGTGGAGCTGTTGTATATGGTTTCAGCAGAAGTATGAACCATGTAGATATTAAAGATTTGGATAGTGTGCGTTCTGCTTTTTCTTTAGTTGCCAAAGAGATGAATAGGATAGATTATGTTGTTGATACGGCATCCGTTCTTTATAAAGAGCCGTTGGCGCACATTAGTTATGAGCGGATAGAGGAGGCTATAGATATCAATTATAAGGGAATGGTATATGTGGCTAAAGAGGCTTATAACTATCTTGAAAAGAGTCGTGGGCAATTAGTATTTTATACTTCCAGTTCTTATACACGTGGTCGCATGAATTATAGTATCTATTCGTCTACGAAATGCGCTACTGTAAATTTTGTGCAGGCTTTAGCGGAAGAATGGGGAGGTTTGGGAGTTCGTGTGAATTGTGTGAATCCGGAGCGGACAAAGACTCCTATGCGTACCAAAAACTTTGGAATAGAACCTGAAGACACTTTGTTGAAATCAATGGATGTAGCAGTAGTAACAGCTAAACTCTTAGTCTCTGATTTAACCGGGCAAGTAATAGATGTAAAGCTAAAATCAATATAAAATGAAGACATTAAAATTGTTGAAGACATTTCTGAAGATGCGTAGCAAACGATATCTCTTAAATCGATTGCTAGAAGTTGTACTGGGATACCCTTTATATGTTTTCTCCTTTTTGTGTGTTCGTGACAGAAATAAATGGCTATTTGGAACCAATGTCGGATTTGTAGATAACGCTAAATATTTATTTATATATACCAATGAACAGAAAGACAAAATTCGTCCCATTTGGATAACATCATCTAAAGATGATGTAGAAAGAATTCATAAAATGGGATTTGAGGCATATCCTAAGTATTCGATAAAAGGATTGTATCACTCATTAACAGCTCATGTTTATGTTTTTACATATCATTCTAAAGATATAAATTTTTTTACTTCTGGTAATGTGTGCAAGATTAACTTGTGGCATGGTGTTGGAATTAAAGGGGGAAATGGAGGTAAAAAAGATAACAATTTTGCTTCGAAGAAGAATAGTAGTTATTTAACCAAAATACTTCTTCCGCATATGTATGAAAAGAATACTCTGTTTTTGTCTACCTCCGATATGATGGATAAGCATTTTAAGCAAATGTTTTCTTTGGATGATAAGGTTATTTTTGATGCAATCTATCCTCGTTGCTATTATATGTGTAAATCTAAGAAGGAAATTCTTTCATTTATTGATAAATATGAACCCAAATCAATGAGGGAAATGATTGCTAAATTGTATAATTATGATAAAGTATATCTTTACATGCCGACTTGGCGAGGTAACTTGAATGATGATTTTATACATGAAGCTAATTTTGATTTTGAGAAGCTAAATGACATTTTAGTAAAACAGAATAGATTATTTATATTGAAACTTCATCCTGCAGTAAGAATATTGCAGAATGTAAATGAAAAGGAGTATTCTAATATTTGTTTTTTGGATAAGAGATTAGATATTTATCCTCTTCTTCCTTTTGTTGACATCCTTATAACAGATTACTCATCTATATATTATGATTTCTTGTTATTAAACAAAGGTGTTTTATTGTATCCATTTGATAAACAACGTTTCATAGAAAATAGTAATGATTTGGCTTTTGATTACGACGAATATACACCGGGAAAAAGAGTTTATTCTATGACAGACTTTTTATCTGTTATTGCATCAGACGATATTCTAGAAATTGATGGTAAAGATAAAATGAGGATATTGTATGCTTTTTGGGGTAAAGCAGATAAAAACAGATTAGATCTCCTATATGACAAGATAAAGACTGTATGAAGCATCGTTTACTGTTATTATATTCTTGGCTGGTTAAAACTGTACTGTTTTTTTTTCCTGACATTCCGTTGATTATGAGATTTCGGGGATTCTTATATAGTTTAGGAATGCCTTCATGTGGAAGTAATTTTCAAGTAGCTCATAACGTAATATTGAATTCTATTGAAGGACTTGCTGTTGGAAATAATGTCTATCTGGCAATGGGAAATATCATATATGCTCATGGAAAAGCTATTATTGGGAACAATGTAATGTTTGGTCCTGACTGTTTACTGACTACTGGAAATCATACTTTTGGGAATGGCTCATATCGTTACGGTGCATCTGTAGAGAAAGAAGTCAGAATTAAAGATGGCTGTTGGATTGCAGCTCATTGTATAATATTACCAGGTTCCGTATTACCAGCACGCTCTATATTGGCTGCAGGTGCTGTGTTAACAAAGCATTTGCAGGAAGCGCGTGAAGATGCTATTTATATAGGCATTCCTGCCAGGTTTGTAAAAAAAAGAATTTAATTTTTAGCAGAATATTTCATGGATCAGATTAAAATTGCCGTAATCGGCCTCGGTTACGTAGGGCTTCCTTTGGCCCGCCTTTTTTCGACGAAGTATAAAACAGTGGGTTTTGATATGAACCAATTGCGTGTGGATGTTTTGATGGCAGGACACGATGCTACATTGGAGGTCTCAGATGAGTTGCTTCAAGATGCTATTCTAAATCATGGTTTTGTCTGTACAACAAAGTTGGAAGATATTAAAGATTGCAATTTTTATGTTGTTGCAGTTCCCACTCCTGTAGATGTAAATAACCGTCCGGATTTGAAGCCGCTATGGGAAGCCAGTAAAACTGTTGGAAAAGTTATATCAAAGGGGGATATTGTAGTTTATGAATCTACAGTTTATCCGGGGGTCACTGAGGAAGAGTGTTTACCAGTTGTAGAAAAGGTCTCGGGTTTGAAATTTAACGTCGATTTTTTTGCTGGTTATTCCCCAGAACGTATTAACCCGGGAGATAAGGAGCACACAGTAGAGAAAATTAAAAAAGTAACTTCTGGATCAACTCCTGAAATTACAGACATTGTGGATAGTGTATATAATTCAGTTTTGGTGAACGGTACTCACAAGGCTCCAAGCATTAAGGTGGCGGAAGCTTCTAAAATTATTGAAAACTCTCAGCGAGATGTGAATATTGCCTTTATGAATGAATTGGCGAAAATATTCAATGCAATGGGTATAGATACGAGCGATGTAATAGAGGCTGCTGCTTCCAAATGGAACTTTATCAAACTGAAACCAGGATTGGTAGGTGGACATTGCATTAGCGTAGATCCATATTATTTGATACAGAAAGCGCAAGTCTATGGCGTACTACCACGGGTGATGTCTGCTGCGCGTAGATTGAATGATGGTATGGGGGATTATGTAGCTAATCAAGTGATTAAATTGATGAATAAAAAAGGTGTCTTGGTGAAGGATGCTAAAATTTTGCTGTTAGGTATCACATTTAAAGAAAATTGTCCGGACATCCGTAATACAAAGATTGTGGATATTTATAGCACATTATCTGAATATACTAAAAACATTGCAGTATATGATCCGTGGGCGGACCCTGCTAAAGTTTACCATGAATATGGTATTTTTCTTACAGAAAACTCTTTGGAAGAGTTGCGTGGGGAATTTGACGTTGTTGTGTTAGGTGTAGCCCATGATACTTTTAAAAATGAAAATATTCGTTCTTTCTTGAAAAATATGGATGGGGTAGTATATGATGTAAAGGGCATTTTGGATAGGGAAATTATAGACGGAAGACTATAAGTTATGCTTTCTGTTATTTGTCCTATTTATAATGAAGCAAAATATATTGATGTGTGCATTCAATCTATTTTGCTTCAAGATTATCCTAAAGAACACTTGGAAGTGTTATTTGTGGATGGCATGAGCCAGGATGGTACTCGTGATATAGTGGGTAACTATTCTAAGCAATATCCTTTTATCCATTTGTTGGATAATGAAAAACGCATAGTGCCGATAGCTATGAATATTGGAATAAAAGCATCAAAGGGAGATGTTATCATGCGTTTAGATGCTCATGCACAATATCCGACAAACTATTTTTCGATATTAGTGAAAGCACTGAAATCTTTGGATGCTGATAATGTTGGAGCTGCTTGCCGAACGGATGTGCTTAATAAGACACCTAAATCTTTGGTTATTAGAGAGGTGTTGAGTAATAGATTCGGTGTGGGGAATTCTACATTTCGTTTAGGAGTTGACAAGGTGATGGAGGTAGATACAGTTCCTTTTGGCTGTTGGAAAAGGGATGTCTTTGATAAATATGGAGTCTACGATGAACGTTTGATTCGAAACCAGGATATAGAACTGAATAAGCGCATAGTACGTGGAGGAGGGCATATTTATATTGTGCCTGATACGTATTGTGTTTATTTAGCTCGTGAGACATTCAAAGGGGTGGCGAAGAACAATTTTGGAAATGGGAAATGGAATATATTGACAGTGTACTATACGAAACAAATGAAATCCCTTTCAATAAGACATTTTGTACCGTTATTGTTTTTGTTGTCTTTGATTGTTCCATTGGTTATGATGTTGTTCTATTTTCCGGCTGTAATTATTTCGTTAACCTCCTTATTATTGTACCTCATTTCGATTTCTGTAATCAGTTTATCATTGTCTCTGAAAAAAAAACTGTGTTTCAGTTATTTGATGATGACTTTTGTGGTTTTGCATTTATCGTATGGATGGGGATCTTTGAATGGGATAATTAGTGTATTGAAGTATGGAAAATAGTTTTACTTTATATAAGGGGTGTTGGCTGCGTAAATGTCCTCCACATAGTAGTCGTTATTTGAAAACACATGAATGTGATAAATTGTTAAACAGGGGGGTATCTGTTAAGGAATGTTTATGATTGGGATTGCGAGCATGAAACTTCATTTTGGTTTGTCATAAAGGATTCTTTTGGAGGAATGGAAGAGCTGTCTTCAAAAATGAGAAATCAAGTGAAGAAATCGTTGAAGACATACGATGTGTGTCGTGTATCGGCAAATGAGATGCTTCGGGTAGGTTTTCCTATTTTTCAAGTAGCGGTAGAAAACTATAAAGTGAAGGCTACTCGGATAACTATGGATGCTTTTGAAACTAGAATACAGCAAAGTGAAAAAGCAGGCAATGTTGATTTTTGGTGTGTATATACAAAGGAAACCCATAAGGCGGTAGCGTTAGCCATTAATACGCTTCATAAGGATTGTTGTGAGTATAATACCATGAAGGCTGACCCTTCTTATTTGAGAAATTCCACTTATCCTTATTATGGGCTTATCTATGAAATGAATTGCTATTATTTACAAGAACTGGGTTTTAAGTATGTAAGTGATGGCGCTCGAAGTATTACGGAACACTCTAATATTCAGTCTTTTTTGATAGATAAATTCCATTTTAGAAAAGCTTATTGTCAACTGCAGATAGTTTACCAATGGTGGATGAAAATTGCTATAAATATATTATTCCCCTTTCGTAAGCTGATTTCTGTTCAATCTGTAAAAGCTATTTTGAATATGGAAGCAATGCGAAGAAATAAGTATTGATGATTTTTTTATTATGTTATTAAAATCTCTTTTCGATCGTGGAGGTTCCTTCTTCGGTCTTATCTTTTTGTCTCCTGTTCTATTGGTTGTAGCTCTCTTGATTCGTATCAAGATGTCAGGTGGTCCTGTTATCTTCAAGCAGAAAAGGGTTGGACAACATGGTAAGCTGTTTACCATGTACAAATTCCGTTCTATGATCGTCAGCCATTCCGGTAGTTCTGTTTCTGTGAAAGGAGAGAGCCGCATCACTCCTTTGGGGGCGAAATTGCGGAAATATAAATTAGATGAATTACCCGAATTATGGAATGTGCTGATAGGTGACATGAGTTTTGTCGGTCCCCGTCCGGATATTCCGGGATATGCGGATAAGCTGAAGGGCAACGATAGAAGAATGCTGCTGCTGAAACCGGGAATTACCGGGCTAGCGAGTTTGAAATACCGAAATGAAGAAGAATTATTAGCACAACAGGAAGATCCTCAAAAATACAATGATGAGGTACTGTTTCCCGACAAAGTGAGAATTAATATAGAATATTTGGATCACTGGTCTTTCTGGAATGACATTAAAATCATTATTTATACAATATTTGGAAAAGATTTGTAGTATCATAAAATGGTTATTTGTGCCTTATTATCTATGGCGTAAATAGCCTTTCTTTTTATACTCTTACTTTTCTATATTATCGTTTTTTAATCAAATACTTCAATGGACAAGAGAATTTATCTTTGCCTTGCTCACATGAGCGGCAAGGAGCAGGCTTTTATAAAGGAAGCTTTCGATACTAACTGGGTTGTTCCTTTGGGCCCCAACGTGAATGCTTTCGAAGATGAATTGAAACATTTTGTAGGACAGGATAAGGAAGTTGTTGCTTTATCTGCGGGTACGGCAGCCATCCATCTGGGATTAATCCAACTTGGTGTAGGAGCCGGTGACGAGGTTATCTGCCAGTCGTTTACGTTCTGCGCGTCAGCCAATCCTGTAGCTTACCAGGGAGCTAAACCTGTGTTTGTCGACAGTGAGGAGGATACCTGGAATATGGACCCTGTTTTGCTGGAAGAAGCCATCAAAGACAGAATCTTGAAGACGGGTAAGAAACCGAAAGCTATTCTTCCTGTTCATCTTTACGGTATGCCTGCCAGGATTGATGAGATTTGCGCGATAGCCGCTAAATATGAAATCCCTGTGCTGGAGGATGCTGCGGAAGCTTTAGGTTCTGAGTTTAATGGCCGGAAGTGCGGTACTTTCGGTACCTTTGGCGTGTTGTCTTTTAACGGTAATAAGATGATCACTACTTCGGGTGGCGGGGCTTTGATCGTTCCTGATGAAAGCACCAAGAAGCAGACGATGTTTTATGCTACGCAGGCTCGTGAACCTTTCCCTCATTACCAGCATGAAAAGATCGGTTACAATTATCGTATGAGCAATATTTGTGCGGGTATCGGTCGTGGTCAGATGACTGTATTGGATGAGCATATTGCGCATCACCGCCATGTACATGCTCTTTACGAGAATGCTTTTGAAGGTGTGGATGGTATAACGTTGAAATCTAATCCTGATGGTCGCTTCAACGCTAATTACTGGCTGTCTACTATTCTGATAGATCCAGTGAAGACCGGTACTAATTATGATGAGGTCCGGTGTAAACTGGATGAGCGGGGAATTGAGACTCGTCCCTTGTGGAAACCTATGCATTTGCAGCCTGTCTATGCAACTAATCCTTGTTATGTGAATGGTGTTTCTGAGCGTTTGTTTAATATGGGTTTATGCATTCCTGCTGGTCCTTGGGTGACGGATGAAGATGTGGCTTATATTGTAGAGCAAATAAAAAAGTGCTATAAGAGATGATTTTTTTCAAAAGCACTTTGAACCCCGAAACTTCAATAACTGAAAGTTTCGGGGTTTTCTTTTTAAAATAGAAAGATGGATTTTAGGATATTTGGAGTGGAATTTGTTTCTTTGCAAGAGATAAATATGAATGTGATAGTATGAGTCGGTTGATTGTAAAAAATATAGGGCCTATCAAGAGTGTGGATATAGAGCTTAAAAAAGTAAATGTATTCATGGGACCACAAAGTTGTGGTAAAAGTACATTGGCGAAGATTATAAGTTTCTGCACTTGGATGGAAAAGACAAATGCATTTGAAGAGAAGATGGCATGGAAAGATGCTTATAAGCGTTTGCAGTCGTATCACAAATTGTCCGGTTCTTATTTTAATGAAGACTCGTTGATATATTATGCCGGTGAAAATTTGACATATGTTTATAATTGGAAAGAAAAAGAAGAAATCCCGGTGTTATATGATGAATATTATACGGAACATTATATTGAGAAAGAGTATTTCTTTCTATCTCTTGATAAGAAAATAAATCCTAAAGTTATTTATATTCCTGCGGAACGTAATTTTGTTTCTGTAGTTCCTAATTTGCGCAATTATGCAGAAGATAATGATAATCTTTTGGATTTTATAAAAAATTGGTATGATGCTAAACGCAAATATCCGGTTGACCACAAGATGAAGGTCTTGAATATGGGAATAGAATATTATTTAGGAGATGGTGATACAGACGTGTTGCAAATGGAAAATGGTAAGAAATTAACTTTGCGTACTGCGTCTAGCGGGTTACAGTCAATTGTCCCTTTGTTACTACTAATAGATTGGCTCTCAAAAGGGATATATGAAGAGGAAAAACCTTACTCTTATGCTGAAAGTGAGAAGATTACCCAATTGTTAGAAGGATTGCAGACTGGTAATAACCGAACTTCGGATGAATTGGAAGAATTGAAAAGACGTCTGGCAGGTTTTATAAAAGGAAAGGTGTATACTCATACGCAGTTCATAATTGAAGAGCCTGAACAAAACTTATTTCCAGAAGCGCAACGTGATCTTTTATTTTACTTACTTACTGCTATTAATCATGGAAGAAATCATCGTTTAGTTATTACTACTCATAGTCCTTATATTCTATATGCATTGAATAATTGTTTAATGGCTTATGCTGTGAAGAATAAAATGTCGAAAGAGGAGTATCAGGAGCTTGACTGTAAAGAAGTCGTATTGGATTCTAAAGAAGTTGCTGTATGGGAAATTGAAAATGGAATGATGCGAGCGGATATTCACAGTGTGAATGGTACGATTCAAGACAAAGATGGGCTGATTCGAGCCAACTATTTTAATAGAATTATGCAAGGAATTATGAGCGATTTTAATAATATGCTTAATTATTGTGAGGAAGATGAATAGTTTATTTTCACACATAAATAACTTTAGTTCTGACTTATACATAGTTGACTATACTGAATACTCAAAGACACATAATACACCATTTATGGGTGTAACTATATCCGATGTCAAGCCTGATTTGATTGAAGCCTTTTATTTGAAAAATAAACATGGCGTTTTTTTTGACGCTATAAACTTTGAAGAAAATAAGGCGGCTTTGAGAAACAAGGATGGCAAAGTCGTAAAACAGTGTGAATGCATGTGCGTCTCTTCCAAAGCGAAAAATAAAGGGTGGCTATTTCTGCTGGAGTTAAAATATTGTTTGAAGAAAAATGTAGCAATAAATACTAATAATGCATTAAAACAATTGGAAGATACCCATCTTTTCTTTAAAGATGAGATGAAGATCATAGATTCCGGACGTTATCGTATATATTGGATAATTTCTATACCGGATCATAGTAATATAGCTCCTTTTGACGCATTTGTTATGAACCAGGATCAAAAAATAGAATATAAAAAAAAGTGGGGAGTTATTATTATAGGAGAAAATGAAGTAGAGATATTAAATGAAGGGTATTTGAGGGGGGCTAAGAGGTAATCCATTGTATGTACTAGTTTTTTTCCGTTAGCGTCCAAAAATGACGTATATGGATATAAAAGACCGACCTTTGCTTTCGTTAAATCAAAAGCAAAGTTTATGTATAGTTACAATGATTTTGAGCGTCTTTTTTTTGCGCTATAAATTGGAATGCCTCCCCTCTGGTGTTTCGATTGAGAAATTCTGTATTTCCAATAAAGTTCCTTATAACCCGTTTGTAAAATGGTACAAGGATACCCGAAAGAAGATAATTCCTGTTCAGGTTTTGGGTGCTCCCGATACTAACTGGGTTGTTCCTTTGGGTCCCAATGTGAATGCTTTCGAAGATGAACTGAAACATTTTGTAGGACAGGATAAGGAAGTTGTTGGGTGACGGATGAAGATGTGGCTTATATTGTATAGCAATTAAAGGTATGTTGTAAAGGATGATAGGCTTGTTATTTGAGATTTAATGTAAGTGGTCTATATATGGAGAATCCCTGAAGCTCATAATAAAAGTGAGTTTCAGGGATTTTTTCTTTAGAAACCAAGTATTGTAGCTGATGGTGTATATTCGAAATGTTAGCAGTCCTGTGAATAATTGAAGTCTCGTTTTGGTTATCAAACGGAAGTTTATATCTTTGCCTTAGTCAGAGATATAGTAATGGAAACAAAAGTGAGTAATTAAACTATTGTAATCGTATGTGAATGTCTTAGCGAGGATCTTATTAGATAAAGATTAATATAGAGTATGATGGAACAGCTTCGTAATTTGCCGATAGGGATACAAACATTTGAAGATATCCGTAAGGGAAGTTTTTTGTATGTAGACAAGACAGATATGATCTATCAGATAGTTCATGCCGGGAAGCCTTATTTTTTGAGTCGTCCCCGCCGTTTTGGCAAGAGTTTGCTTATATCTACTTTTGAAGCGTATTTTCAAGGTCGTAAGGAGTTGTTCGAAGGGCTCGCTATTGAAAAGTTGGAGAAAGAGTGGATCGAATATCCAGTGTTGCATTTGGACTTGAATGCAGAGAAGTATGATTCTGCTTCTCGCTTGGAATCTATGCTTGCCCGACATCTGAATCTGTGGGAAGATGTTTGGGGACGGGAAGAACGTGAGGTGACACTTTCTGATCGTTTTATAGGTATTATTCGCCGTGCCTATGAGCAAACTGGTAAGCAAGTGGTTGTTCTGATCGATGAATATGATAAACCTTTGCTACAGGCTCTTTTAGATGATGGCTTATTGGAAGAATATCGATGTATTCTTAAATCTTTTTATGGTGTATTGAAGAGTGCCGACCGTTATCTTCGTTTCGTATTTCTAGCAGGCGTTACAAAGTTTGCCCAGGTAAGTGTGTTCAGTGATCTGAATCAGCTGAATGATATTAGTATAGATTATGCTTACAATACACTGTGTGGTATTACTAAAGAAGAATTAGTGGCTACTTTTACTCCTGAGATAGAGAAGTTAAGTCATTTCCTTGGATGCTCGTTCCACGAGCTTTTATCTCGTATGGAGAGGCAATATGACGGCTATCATTTCTGTGAGGATACCAGAGTAGGATTATTCAATCCTTTCAGCATACTGAATGCATTCCAGAAGTTGAAGTTGGGCAATTATTGGTTCCAAACGGGTACCCCTACCTATCTGGTAGATTTGTTAAAGCAAAGTGATTATGATCTTCGCTTATTGATAGACGGTATTGAAACGACCTTCCCCGCTTTTTCGGAATATCGCGCAGAAGTCAACAATCCGCTCCCTATGATTTATCAGAGTGGATATCTCACAATAAAGGATTATGATAGTGAGGTGGAACTTTATACGTTGAAGTTCCCTAATGATGAAGTTCGTTATGGTTTCCTGAATTTTTTAGTACCATATTATACCAAAGTCTCAGATGATGAGACCGGTTTTCATATTGCTAAGTTCATGCGTGAACTTCGTACGGGAGAAGTGGATGAGTTTATGAAACGTCTGAAAGTTTTCTTTACCGGTATTCCTTACGATTTGAGTGACGATACCGAACGTCATTATCAGGCTATCTTTTATATAGTATTCACCTTGATTGGGCAATTTGTGGAGACGGAAGTCCGTAGTTCTCATGGTCGTGCTGATGCTGTGGTGAAGACGCAAGATGCTGTTTATATATTTGAGTTCAAACTGAATGGCACAGCTGAAGAAGCCTTGAAGTAGATTGATGGCAAAGGTTATCTGATTCCTTATCAGCTGGATAATAAACAGTTGGTGAAAATAGGGGTGAACTTCAGTAAGAAGACGCGGAATATTGATGAATATATAGTGGTCGGTGTTTGATTTATGATCTGATTCATTGTTACTTATAACTTTTCTCAGAAAAACTGCTCTCACTGCCCCTTTTCCTTCTTTTATTAGAGATTTAATCCTCACCTTTGCATCGTTGATCAACGAAACGAGTGAATTAAAAACGGAATTTAAATCTCTAAATGAAAAAGTAGAATGAGTGTAATTTTTAGAACGGTGGAGAGACCGTCTGACCCTCGGGTTGAGAATTCTCCCAAAAAGTATTTCCCGCAATTAGTAACTTTAGGACAAAGTGTGAATCTGGCATTTATTGCCCAAAAGATGCAGGATCGTTCATCGCTGTCTATCGGTGATATCAGAAGTGTAGTACAGAATTTTGTAGAGAAATTGAAAGAACAGTTGCTGGAAGGTAAGACGGTGAATATTGCCGGGTTGGGCGTATTTATGCTGGCTGCCAAGTCGAAAGGATCGGATAAGGCGGAGGATATTACAGCCAAGAGCGTGGATAGTGTCCGTATCTGCTTTCAAGCCAATAAGGAGTTGAAGATAACCAAGACTGCTACCCGTGCCGGTGAAAAGTTGGATCTGGTCAGCTTGGACGATTATCTGAAGGGCCTATCGAATGTTCCTACGGGAGGTGGTTCGGATAGTGGTTCGGGAGGTGACTCGGGCGACGGAGGACTGGATGAGAACCCTCTCGGTTAACGAAAACTAATAATTAAAGCTAAAGAAGATCTTTATGAAGAAAACGAGTTGGAATATGATATTAAAAGTGATTATTGCCGTAGTTACTGCCATTGCAGGTGTAATTGGAGTACAGGCAATGACGCAAGTATAAGGGCTGTTTAAAATAAGCCGGGAGTGCAAAACAAATGTACTCCCGGCTATTTTTTTTAGTAGACTGGAAAGCTACTTTTCAATCCATTTCACTATTTCCTCCGATAATGGATTGGTACTTGAACCATAGGAAGCTACCCATTTCCCGTTTTCATCAATCAGGAATTTATGGAAATTCCAACCGACTTTTGCGTCTTGCACACCATTTTCGCTCTTCTGGGTTAACCATTTATACAAAGGAGCAATGTCTTTTCCCTTTACAGAGATTTTAGCCATCATAGGAAAGGTTACTCCATAATTCAATGTACAAAATTCTTTGATTTCTTCATTACTGCCCGGCTCCTGACTTAGGAAATTATTAGCAGGAAAGCCGATTATTACAAAATTATCCTTTCCATACTTCTCATATAACTCTTCGAGCTTAGCGTATTGCGGAGTAAATCCACATTTGGAAGCGACATTAACTACCAGTACTTTTTTGCCCTTAAAGGTGGAAAGTGATATATCTTCTCCATCAATGGTCTTGACTGTAAAGTCGTAGAAACTCTTTTGCTGTGCCTGAGCAGCTATTGCCATCATTGCCATAAAAATACTTATAATAATTGTTTTCATCTTTATATTCTGTTTATCTATAAAAACAAAATGGAGACTTAAATAGTTTATCATTGAAATAAAAAAAAAACTACCTTTGCGCCCCGGTAAAAGATTAGTTTTTTGTAGGTAAAATAGGTATGAAGAAGAGTCTTATCGCATTAGCATTCGGCACCTTGGGATTAGGGATTGCCGAATTTGTCATGATGGGCATCTTGCCCGATGTGGCTAAAGATTTAGGTATCAGTATTCCTGTTGCGGGACATTTTATTTCCGCATACGCTTTGGGAGTTTGTGTAGGTGCACCTGTATTGATCTTAGCTCGTAAGCATCCATTAAAACATATCTTATTGGCATTGGTTACTTTGATGATGGTAGGAAATACCTGTGCGGCACTGGCACCTAACTACTGGGTGTTATTGCTGGCACGCTTTATCTCCGGACTTCCTCATGGTGCATATTTCGGAGTGGCCTCTATTGTGGCGGAAAAGTTGGCTGATAAAGGAAAAGGTTCCGAGGCTGTATCGATAATGATAGCGGGGATGACCATAGCCAATCTGTTCGGAGTTCCACTGGGTACTTCTTTGAGTAATTCCATTTCCTGGCGTGTCACTTTCTTATTGGTGGGTTGCTGGGGTGTGATTATACTTTATTATATCTGGCGTTGGGTGCCTCATGTGGAAGGGTTGAAAGATACTGGATTTAAGGGGCAATTCCGATTCCTGAAAACACCGGCTCCCTGGCTGATTTTGGGTGCAACGGCTTTAGGAAACGGAGGTGTTTTCTGCTGGTATAGTTATATCAATCCGTTGCTGACGGAGGTGTCCGGATTTACTGCGGAAAGCATTACCGCGCTGATGGTATTGGCGGGCTTTGGTATGGTGGTAGGTAATCTGGTTAGCGGACGGCTTTCCGACCGTTATACTCCCGAGAAAGTGGGGACTACTGTGCAGGCTATGATCTGTATTGTATTGCTGTTGATATTCTTCCTGTCTCCTTATCCGTGGTTATCTGCATTGTTGATGTGTCTGTGTACGGCCGGTCTGTTTGCGGTTTCCAGTCCGGAACAGGTGCTGATAATCCGTGTGGCAAAAGGGGGAGAGATGCTGGGAGCAGCCTGTGTACAGGTAGCATTCAATCTCGGAAATGCTATTGGAGCCTATGTGGGAGGATTAGCCATTAGTGGTGGATACCGTTATCCGGCACTGGCTGGAGTGCCTTTCGCTATGGTAGGTTTTATCCTGTTTCTGACCTTCTACAAGAAATATCAGGCGAAATATTAAAACATTTCAATATCTTTTCGTATTTTTGTCCGCAAGTATTAACTAAACGAAACGAATTATGAAAACTTTGAATGTTGGAAAAATATTACTGCTATGTGCTTTTGTTATAGGATTGGCGTCTTGTGGAGATGATGTATATTATACAATGGAGAATGATGATAAGAAGCTATGCGACAGGACTTGGATAGATGAATATGAAACGGAGGAGGGCTTACCCTGTACTTATCAGCTTCGATTCTACAAGGATAATCAAGGGCAGGAAGTCACAACAACGTACGATGCCGGTGGAAAGGTAATAATTGACAGAGGATTTACTTGGCGCTGGACCGATGGAAGTAAGGAAGCCTTGAGGCTGACTTTTAATGATGGGAAAGTTAAGTACTTCGAAAATGTATGGGTACGTGATCATTACCTCAGTGGTAAAATGGATGGAAAGATTGTAATGATGACGGATGCCAGCTATACGCAGAATTAATTAATAACTGAATAAAATGAAAAAATATCTATATATTATATTTGCATGGGCACTGACTATGAGCCTGACATCTTGTGAGGATGATGATCAGTATAGTATAGAATCAGTAATCATAGGACGTGCATGGACAGGAGATGTCGGCATGAATGCAGAAAACGGGGAGCCGATTTTTAGCACGTTTACTTTTGGAGGTGATGGATTTGGTGAAGAATATCAGTATTACTCATATGATGGAAAACTGTATGATCATTTCCGTTTTCAATGGATGTGGGAAGATGGATATAACAATAACCTTGTATTAGATTATGGTAGGGCAGGTATTTCATATATGGATGATGTTTTCGTAACTGGAAACAGATTTAGGGGTACATTCCATTTGTCAGCTGATAGTCCGGGATTTGATTTTGTACTTGAGATGGAGTAATTGCCAAAGTATATAAATAAAACAGGTCACTTCGAAAGAGTGACCTGTTTTTGTGTTATTCATTATTTCTTCAAAAATAACTTCTTGAATTCATTCGGATAAGGCGTTTCAAACTTCATCAACTCTCCCGTAACCGGATGGTAGAAACAAAGCTTGAAGGCATGAAGCGCCAAGCGTCCAATGGGGTTTACGTCTTCTATTCCGTAGCGGCCATCACCAATAATAGGATGCCCTAAGTCCTGCATGTGCACACGAATTTGGTTCTTACGACCGGTCTCAAGATCCAACTCTACAAGGGAATAACCATTGGCACGCTTAATTGTGCGATAGTGTGTGATTGCTTTCTGCCCTCCGTCATCTGTTGGACTGGAATAAACATAAAGCGTACGATCTGTAAGCCAGGATATGACACAACCCGCATTCTTTTCCATTTCTCCTGTGACTACGGCTACATAGCGACGGTCGGTTACAATCTCATGCCAGTTGTCACGCAATGTGCGCTGCGTTTTTTCATCCTTTGCAAACATCATCAGTCCGGAAGTGTCACGATCGAGGCGATGAACGATGTACACGTTGCTACCACGTCCATTAGAGCGCTGAACATATTCATTTAGAATATGGTATGCTGTACGTTCCTTCTGACGTTCACTGCTGACTGATAGCAGGCCTTGCATCTTTTCCACCACTATGATATATGCATCCTCATATACAATCTTCAGCAGGTTGTTATGGAATTCTTTCTTGCCTTTATCACGACTGATTTGTACTTTCATACCCGGTTTTAACGGGAAATTATATTGAGTGGTGATCACACTGTCTACGAATACCACTCGCTTGCTGAGCAATGATTTTAGTTTGGTACGGCTGGCATCCGGCATCTTGGCTGCCAGAAACTCCATAAGTTCCATCGGTTCGTTTACTGTGTAGTCCGTATATTGGGTGCGGGCTCGCGCTACTATTTTTCCTTTTGCCACGTTGATAGTGATTAATGGTTAGTGATTAGTGATAAAATTCTCAGTCTTCATTTCTTAATTCCAGAAGCACTACGTTTTCTACGTGGTGGGTGTGGGGGAACATATCTACCGGTTGTATGGCTTTTACTTTATATTTTACGTCGAGCAGTTGCAGGTCGCGTGCCTGTGTGGCAGGATTGCAGCTTACATATACGATACGTTTCGGTTCGGCAAACAGGATAACATCTACCACATCCTGATGCATTCCTGCACGCGGAGGATCGGTAATGATAACATCCGGGCGCCCATATTGATTGATGAAATCCTGGGTCAGCATGTCTTTCATATCACCGGCAAAGAATAATGTATTCTTAATTCCGTTGATTTCTGCATTTACCTTTGCATCTTCGATAGCTTCGGGTACATATTCGATACCAATAACCTGGCGGGCTTGTTTGGAAACAAAGTTGGCAATGGTTCCTGTGCCTGTATAAAGGTCGTAAACCAATTCTTTACCGGTCAGTCCGGCGAAGTTGCGTGCTATCTTATAAAGATTGTATGCTTGTTCGGAGTTTGTTTGATAGAATGATTTAGGACCTATTTTGAAGCGTAATCCTTCCATCTCTTCGAAGATGTGATCTTTCCCCTTGAAAGTGTACACATCCAGGTCGGTAATGGTATCATTACGTTTATTATTAATAATGTATAGGAGAGAGGTGATTTCAGGGAATGTATCTGCTACATATTGTAGGAGTTGCTTGAATAATCTCAATTCTTCTACCTCTTCTTCTATTTTAGCTATGAGGATAACCATTAATTCTCCGGTAGTAGATGTGCGGATGATCATGTTACGCAACATGCCTTCCTGTGTGCGGAGGTTGATGAAAGAATAATTGTGTTCGTATGCATAATCACGTACGGCATTGCGGATACGGTTGGATATGTCATCTTGCAACCAGCACTTCTCTATAGCCAGTACTTTATCGAAAGCGTTGGGGATATGGAAACCTACGGCATTCATCTGTTCGTATACCACATTCTGTTTTATTTCTTCTTCCGTCAACCAACGTTTGTTAGAAAAAGTGTACTCCAGTTTATTTCTGTAGAATTGTGTTTTCTCGGAACCGAGGATCGGAGAAATTTCCGGAAGTTCGATTTTTCCGATGCGGGTAAGGTTGTCCGTTACTTGTTTTTGCTTGTACTTGATTTGCTCAGAATAGGGAAGAACTTGCCATTTGCAACCGCCACATACGCCATAATGTTGGCAAAATGGGACAGCTCTTTCACGAGAATATTCGTGGAACTTCACTGCTACAGCTTCAGCATAATGATGCTTTTTTCTCTTAATTTGCAGGTCTACTACATCTCCGGGAACGACATAAGGTACGAAAATAACCAAATCATTAACCTTTGCGATGGCTTTTCCTTCGGCAGCCACATCCGTTATTGTCACTTTCTCCAGTAGAGGAAGCTCTTTTCTATTTCTTGCCACTTTTACACCAGTCTAATAAATTATTCTGCAAAAATAGACATTTTTTCGGGAATTCTCTCTATGAAGTGAAATATTAAAGATTGCAATGTCGAAATTGCATTTTGATAGAAAGTTTTTTCTCAAAAAGTTTTCTAGTATGCGAAATATACTTAGATTTGCGAACAGAAAAAAATCACAATTGAGAAACTTAAATTTATATTATGGACAAGAAAAGAGTTTATACCTTTGGTAACGGTCAGGCAGAAGGAAAGGCTGACATGAAAAATCTTTTGGGGGGTAAAGGCGCCAACCTTGCCGAGATGAACCTTATTGGGGTTCCGGTTCCTCCCGGTTTTACAATCACGACTGAGGTTTGTACCGAATATAATGAGATGGGGCAGGAAAAAGTGGTTGCTCTGTTGAAAGGCGAAGTAGAAAGCGCCATAGCAAGAGTGGAAGAATTGATGTCTTCTAAGTTCGGTGATATAGAAAATCCCTTACTGGTTTCGGTACGTTCCGGTGCTCGCGCTTCCATGCCGGGTATGATGGACACAATCCTTAATCTGGGTTTGAACGATGAAGTGGTAGAAGGATTGACACGTAAAACTGGCAATGCTCGTTTTGCATGGGACTCTTACCGTCGTTTCGTACAGATGTATGGTGACGTGGTATTGGGTATGAAACCGACTAATAAGGAGGATATCGATCCGTTCGAAGCTATCATTGAAGAAGTGAAGCATGCGAAAGGTGTGAAGCTGGATAACGAATTGGAAGTGGAAGACCTCAAAGAATTGGTGAAGAAGTTTAAAGCTGCCGTGAAGGAGCAAACCGGAAAAGATTTCCCGGCTTGTGCTTATGAGCAGTTGTGGGGTGCTGTTTGCGCAGTATTTAACTCCTGGATGAACGAACGTGCTATTCTGTATCGTAAGATGGAAAGTATACCCGATGAGTGGGGTACAGCTGTCAACGTACAGGCAATGGTATTCGGCAATATGGGCGAAACTTCAGCTACAGGTGTTTGTTTCAGCCGCGATGCCGGTACGGGTGAAGACTTGTTTAATGGTGAATACCTGATCAATGCACAGGGTGAAGACGTTGTGGCAGGTATCCGTACTCCGCAACAAATTACAAAGGTCGGTTCGCAACGCTGGGCAGAACTTGCAGGCGTCAGCGAAGAAGAGCGTGCAGCCAAATATCCGTCCATGGAAGAGGCTATGCCGGAAATCTACAAGGAGCTGGATATGTTGCAAACTAAACTGGAAAACCACTATAAGGATATGCAGGATATGGAGTTTACCGTTCAGGAAGGTAAGCTTTGGTTCCTTCAGACGCGTAATGGTAAACGTACCGGTGCAGCTATGGTAAAGATTGCAATGGATTTGCTGCATCAGGGCATGATTGATGAAAAAACAGCTTTGATGCGCTGTGAGCCCAATAAATTGGATGAATTGCTTCATCCTGTATTTGATAAGACTGCTTTGAAACAAGCTAAAGTTCTGACTCGCGGTCTTCCTGCATCTCCGGGTGCTGCTACTGGACAAATTGTGTTCTTTGCAGATGATGCTGCAGAATGGCATGCTGCCGGTAAGCGTATTATAATGGTACGTATCGAAACTTCTCCCGAAGACTTGGCCGGTATGGCAGTTGCAGAGGGTATTCTTACTGCCCGTGGTGGTATGACGTCTCATGCAGCAGTAGTGGCCCGCGGTATGGGTAAGTGTTGTGTGTCGGGGGCCGGTGCTTTGAATATTGACTATAAGGCTCGTACGGTAGAAATAGATGGTGTTCTGCTGAAAGAAGGCGATTATATTTCATTGAATGGTAGTACAGGTGTGGTTTATAAAGGCCAGGTAGAAACGAAGGCTGCTGAACTTTCAGGAGATTTCGCAGAACTGATGGATCTAGCTGATAAGTATACGAAACTCCAGGTTCGTACCAATGCAGATACTCCTCATGATGCTGCTGTGGCTCGTAACTTTGGTGCTATTGGTATCGGTCTTTGCCGCACGGAACACATGTTCTTTGAAGGTGAAAAGATTAAGGCTATGCGTGAGATGATTCTTGCGGAAGATGCAGAAGGACGTCGCAAAGCGTTGGCTAAGATATTGCCCTACCAGCAAGCTGACTTTAAGGGGATCTTCCAGGCTATGGAAGGTTGTCCGGTAACAGTTCGTCTGCTTGATCCTCCTTTGCATGAGTTCGTTCCCCACGATCTGAAAGGTCAGCAGGAAATGGCGGATGCTATGGGTGTTAGCCTGCACTATATCCAGCAACGTGTAGAATCGCTTTGCGAACATAACCCGATGTTGGGACACCGTGGATGTCGTTTGGGTAATACATATCCTGAGATTACTCAGATGCAGACGCGTGCCATTCTTGGTGCTGCTTTGGAACTGAAGAAGGAAGGCGTGGAAACACATCCGGAAATCATGGTTCCGCTGACTGGTATCTTGTATGAGTTTAAAGAACAGGAAAAGGTGATTCGTGAAGAAGCTGCTGCACTTTTCGCTGAAGTGGGTGACAGTATTGACTTTAAGGTGGGTACAATGATTGAAATACCTCGTGCTGCCTTGACTGCCGACCGTATTGCTTCTTCTGCTGAGTTCTTCTCATTCGGTACGAATGACTTGACACAGATGACATTCGGTTATTCACGTGACGATATTGCTTCCTTCCTCCCGGTTTATCTGGAAAAGAAAATCTTGAAAGTAGACCCGTTCCAGGTTCTCGACCAGAACGGTGTGGGACAGCTGGTGCGTATGGCTACTGAAAAAGGTCGGGCTATCCGTCCGGATTTGAAGTGCGGCATCTGTGGTGAACATGGTGGTGAGCCTTCTTCTGTGAAGTTCTGCCATAAAGTTGGTTTGAATTATGTGAGCTGTTCTCCGTTCAGAGTGCCTATAGCACGGTTAGCAGCGGCTCAGGCGGCTATTGAAGATTTGAAGTAAAATACTCTAAAATCTTATATTTATAGGCTGTAAACCTTTTTTAAATAGGTTTACAGCCTATCTTTTTGGAAAAACATGTATCTAATAATCAAATATTTGTTTTTTCTTTATTATCTTTGCCATCACTTAAACTGTCTGATTACCTAATATTTTAATCACCAACTTTATGAATCTGGATTTTTCTACATTATATGCTCTTTGGGCTACTGATTTTTTTCAGAAGAATGAAATACTGCTGCTTTGTTTTGGGGTTATTATTTTATTGCTTCTGGTTATTATGATTGTTGTGTCCATCAATAAAACCAAGCGTTTGAAAACATTGCAGCAACTGAATGAAGTGGCAGAGGAAAGCAATCAATTGAAGAATGCCTTTATTGCCAATATGACGCATGAAATACGTACGCCGCTCAATGCTATCGTAGGATTTACAAATGTGCTTGCCGAAACTGATAATTTAAGTAGAGAAGAGCGGATGATTTTTCTGAAAGAAATTAATGATAATAAAAACTTCCTGGTTCAGATGATCAATGATTTATTGGATTTTTCGAAAATAGAGGCCAATACAATGGAATATAAAGATGGAGATGTGGATGTAAATGCATTGATTCAGGAAATATGTGCTGCGGAGAATGCACATCCCAGACCATCGGGTATTCAGATCGAGTTTGTAGAGAAACTGCCTCAATGTCGTTTAATGATTGATCGGGTACGTTTTGCGCAGGTGATTAATAATCTGGTAAAGAATGCATTGAAGTTTACAGAACAAGGTAGTGTCAGAATTGGATACCGTCGTCTGAGTAATGATAGTTTTTACTTTTACGTAGCTGATACAGGTTGCGGTATTGATGAAGAAAGCCGCCGTGCTATTTTTGAGCGCTTTGTAAAGATGAACTATAATATTCGTGGTACAGGTTTAGGTCTTTCCATCACAAAATCCATTGTAGAGCACTATGGTGGTGGCATTGGTGTAGAGTCGAAAAAAGGAGAGGGATCTACTTTCTACTTTACTTTACCTGCCAGTGCAGAGTATAGGGAATATGGGAAATTTTAATATAGATGTTTTTTAACTTTTCAGTCCGCCATTTCTTTTAGTTTCTTAAAGTGGCGGATTACGCCCAGATAATCCCGGTCTGTACAGACATTAAATTTGTTCCATAAATCACCGAGTACTACCGCACCTCCGAATCCAAAATCTTTTATTTCCAGAATATTGTCGGGAGTAATTCCACCTAAAGCCATGACTTTAGTATCGATGATTCTTTCTTTTCCTGCCGCACGCAATTCTTCGGGTGTGTAGCCGGAAAGAATTCCTTCCTTGGATATGCAGTCATAAACGGGACTCATGAATACATAGTCGTAAAAATGTTTTTTACTTTTTACTTCTTCTACAGAATGGCAGGTATAACTGACATGCCCTGAATAGTCATGCGGTTCATGCGGATTGCGCGTATTTAAGTGAATGCCCATGAGGTCGAATTCTTCTTTTAGATAAAAGTGTTCATGAGTGACGATACGCCTGTGATATTTTTCTGGTATCAACGTTAAGAGTCGCTCGGAATACATTGCAGGTGTTTCCGGTTTTCGCAGATGTAGAATATCCAACCCCTCTTCAAAGAGTGCCGTGATAATCTTGTCTTCTTCCACAAAAAATGTGGGTGCTGTGACTACAATGAGCTTCATTTCTTTTGATAAACGTTTATGTTAGCAAAGTTAATGATAAAAGCTTTCAGTAGCCAACGTTTTTCTTTAAAATATGTTAGATAGGATATGCAAAACGCACCTTTGGGACTGATAATTCCCGCAGGTGCGTTTTTTTGAAAAAGAGTTTATGATGTTGTTGTTATTTCATCCGGCTGCCTACTACATTCCAATCAATGATACCCCAAAGAGCATTTACATGATCGGCACGGCGATTTTGGTAATCGAGATAGTAGGAGTGTTCCCAAACATCAAAGCCTAGCAAGGGGGTAAATCCTGAACGTACAGGGTTACTGCCATTGGCTTCTTTGGTAATATGTAATTTACCATTTTTATCTACTGATAACCAAGCCCAACCTGATCCGAACAATCCTACAGCGGCAGCTGTGAATTCTTTCTTGAAGTTGTCAAAGCTTCCAAAGTCGCGTTTGATGGCTTCTGCTAATTTTCCTGTAGGCTCGCTTTGAGCGGGTTTCGGGGAAAATTGCAGGAAGTAGAGGGTATGATTTAATACTTGTCCGGCATTATTGAAAATTGCTCCATCCGGTGCAGTGGCTACTATAGTCACTAGATCTTTGTTTTCATACTCTGTACCCGGTACCAGGTTATTGAGGTTATTTACGTATGTCTGTAAGTGTTTACCATAGTGAAAATCTATGGTTTGCTGACTGATTACAGGTTCCAATGCATTATTTGCATACGGAAGTTTCGGCATTTCGTGAGTCATAATTATAAGCATTAAAGATGTTAATAACGTATTCATAATTTGTCTTGAATTATGGTTTTGTTAATATAACGTTTGGTATCTTATAAATGTTCTCTCAGATTCTATTAATTTTTCCAAAGTAAAATATAGTTTGTCACGGAAAACCGTGAGAAATAGGCATATATGAGTGAAAAAGTCGTGAAAAGAGTTGTTTTGGTGAAAATAATATGTATTTTTAGAGACTTTTTATGAATTTGGTATTATGAATAGAACATATTTGTTGGATGAGATAACTAAAATCCGTCGGGTTATTATTGAAAAGAGTGGAAAGTTTACTTTAAAAGAGTGCGAAAGCATTGCTGCTGCTTTGGAGGTGGATAATGTTTCATTGGTGGCTATGCTGGAGGCAATCAGGAAAGATCTGTTCCCTCAGAAGTTTGTTTTAAACTTGAAAGATGCAGAACGCTTTCAACTTTTGCGGTCTACCCTTCAGAAGAATGTGGAACATGTTATTCTAAAGAAAATAGCTCCGGAGCTGGCTGTACTTGCTGAAAACTTCAAGAAGCCTCAGGCAGATAGTGAGGTGTGCCAACAGGCTATCAACAAGCTGCGTATTCAAATAAAACCTTATGCAGAAAAGGTGCCTAAATTGGTGAAGTACCTGAATGAATATGCTGATTTATGTGAGGCGAATTTCCTGAATGTACTTAGACTGAAAGTGCTTCGAATCAATTTACGTTTCTTGCCTTTATTGAAAGAAGCGAATAATTTGTTTGATACTTGTGACAATACTTCCGATAAAGAATTGTATTGGAAGATGGCTGAACAGTTGTATTTGAATTTTCCATCACTGTTTAAGGAGGAAGTTTATTACTTTAGTATTATTCGGGGTATTTTAGATGCATTTTATAGAAAGTCAGGGCAAGAGACTATTCTACTGGATATTCCAGCGGAAATATCATTGATTGAGGAAGGTCAACCAGAGGAAGTAGAGGCTATTGAGGAAAAACCGGAAGAAGTCCTTGAAGAGATAGAAGAGAAAAATACTGAGATTGCGGATGAATTGGTTGAACCGGCAATAGAACAAGCGGAACCGGAGATCGAACAAGTAGAACCGGAAATAGAATCGGCAGAGAGTGAACCTGCTGAAGTTGTTTCCGAACCTACTGAAGCAAAACCGGAACTTGTTGAAGCAAAATCAGAACCTACTGAGGATAAACTAGAACTTGCAGAAGCAGATGTAAAACAGGTTGAACCGGAAGTTGTACAGGCTGAACCGGAAATGAAGCAAAGTGAGCCGGTTGTTGTTGAATCAAATCAACCGGAAATAAAATCGCCAGAGCCTGAAGTGAAGCAGCCGGATCCGGAAAGAAAAGAAGAAGCCCCTGCTATTCAAAAGAAATCCAGAAAATCTCTATATATAGTAGGTGGCTGTATATTTCTGATCTTGGTTTTGATCTGTTTGTATTTTGTGTTTGCATCCAAACCTAAGCCAGTTGTTGCACCTCCGGCTGTGGTTACTGACACTATTACTGTGGTGCAGGATACCACGACTGTGGCGCCTGTTGCTACTCCTGAGGAAACTCCGGTTAAGGCTGTAGGGCAGCAAAAGCAGCCTAAAGTTGAAGAACAACCTCAACCTAAAGCCCAGCCGGAGGCAAAGACTCCTGTTAATGAACCTCAACAACAGGCCGAACCTGAGAAAACAGAGAAAAAAGCTCAGACTAACTCTTTGGAAGCAGCTCGGGAAGCAACGCAGAATGGTGATTACAAGAAAGCATTCGATATTTATAAATCTTTAGCCAATGCCGGAAATGCAGAAGCACAATATTGTCTGGGTATCATGTATGAAACAGGAAAAGGCGTTGATATTGATATCTTCGAAGCTGTTATGTGGTACCGGAAAGCTAAAGCGAAAGGCTTTTCAATGGCCGAGCGTAAGCTGTTGGAGCTAGGTTACAATTAGAAATTAAATTCTTATTTATTTACTATAAAAACATATCTGGTTATGAAAGGAAAGGTTTTTTCTTCTTCGCAAGATTTGTATCAGGATCAAGCGAAAATCCTTTTTGATTTTTATAAAGATGCGGCAGAAAAAATAGTGTCGCAAGAAGAAGAATTAGAAAAGGAGATGGGAGAATTAAAGAATTCGTTGACTATGAATGCTACGGGTAAGAAAAAAGCCCAGACGCAGATGTACGTAGGAATTGGAATTCTTGTTGTCGGTCTTGCATTGATAGCAGTAATTGGGTGGCTAAGTATTGCTATTGCAGTAGCCGGTCTTTATTGGGGGATGAAAAACTACAAGCTGTTTAAATCCAGCGGTAAATCCATTGATGATGTCGGAGTGGAGTTGAAAGAACTGGAAAACAAGCATCAGCAGATTTTCAGAGACTATAAGATTGAAAAGATGGGGGTGGTTTATGTCCCCGTTGCCAGTCAGGTTCCTTTCGAGAATAAGAGCTTTGTGATAGATCATACCGGAAATAGTTCAGTACAGAACTTTGAACTGCAATTAGTTAATAACCAGGGAGCACTTTCCGAGAAATTGAGAGAACTGGATGAACTCTCCACTACGGCTCCTTTGGTAGAAGAAAGTAAGGGAGTGGAAGAAGTTTCTACAGAGGATTATTCAACATCTATACCTAAAGTGAAGTTCTATGATTACTTTGGACGTATGGATCGTAATCTGCGTGACAGTGCTTACTTCTTGTCGGACTTGCATACTGTTTCTGTAGGCATGCCTGTCATTCCTCCCGATTCGCCGGTTATTTCTTATTTGAATGAATATGGTACGGCCAATCCGTCGGGAGCGCCTGTGCTGAATGTATTTGATACGGCAGCGTATGATAAAGAAATAGAGCAATTTAATTCGCTGAATGCAATGCGCCATTCATTGTCTGACCAGAGCGAGCAATTTGAAGATGTATTACGCCGTTTGATTTCAAACGTGGGGTATGCAGTACAGACAATTGCGGCAGCGAAGGTTAAATCCACTAATTCGCTGGTGGAAAGTTCTAATCAATTGCTGTTCACCATTCTGAAAACCTCTTATAATCACTATTCACCGAAGTTGGAGAAGGATGAGTTGGAGAAAATCCGCCAGACGAATTTCAACTTCCGCGATACGGTGGAGAACTACACACCTTTCCAATTGAAGGAAAGTTCACGAATGCGCTATGATATGAAGGATCATTCGTGGGTTGCAGAAGACGGAAGCCGTACGACAATGCCTTATGGTATCAGCCAGATACAAGAAGAAATCGTAGCACCTATCGTACAGAATCTGTTAGCGGAAACGCGACTGAACCGTTTGGATATCTATAATGACATTGATAATCAGAAGCGTGATTATCTGAATCAATGGCACCGGGAAACTCAAGACTTTTATGGGCGTAACCGGACTTCCGGAGATGATTTGATTAATATTATGCGTAGCAATTTGACAAAATTCCTTGCTGCACAATCCACTTTTGAACGTCTGGATCGTATGAAGGCACGGATGTTGCAACAAATGATGGATGGAGATGCTCAGGAGTTGGAGGAGAATGCAGGAGATAAGCTGGAAAGTAATTTGCAGCAATTTGCCGAACAGTCTGAATCATTCAAACAAACTCAGGAAGAGTTCAAGGAATATATGAAAGCTTTGCAGAGTGATATTAATGAACGGGCAAAAGTTTATGGATTCATTGAATTCTTTGATGCCAGTCTTCGCGATAAAATGGCAAAGGAAATCGTGGATGCTAATGATAATGTAGCTTTGTTGGATGATCGTCGCCGTCCTTTGGCAGGCATCAATCCTTTTTATGCATTTGCTTCGAATATTCCGCCTGCTCCTGCTGTTGAGGATTGTGTGGAAGAATATATGACTTTGGATATAGCTCAGGTAGCTACCGACTCATTGCATGAAATTGCTGAGCAAGGACAGGATGTTGTGTTCAATCATCATGCTGAATTAGTGGATGACAGCGAGGCTATGGACTATTCGGGATATGCTCCTCAAAGCGCAAAAGTGACTGAAACCGTAAACGTGGATGAACCGGCGGCACAACCCGAAGTGGCGGAAGAAGCGGAAAAAACTATTAGAATGGCTCCGGTGGCTGAAGCTGTGGAACCTGTACAGCCGGAAGTTCCGGAAAATACAGAGACAACAACGGCTCTGGAAGTTCATGAGACTCCTAAAGCATCGGAGACAGCGGACGAGTTGGACGATCTGAGTGATTTGGACGACTTGGATGATCTGGACGATT
The DNA here is from genome assembly GCF_000526555.1 of Bacteroides sp. 14(A). Taxonomy (NCBI): domain Bacteria; kingdom Pseudomonadati; phylum Bacteroidota; class Bacteroidia; order Bacteroidales; family Bacteroidaceae; genus Bacteroides; species Bacteroides sp. 14(A). The sequence goes on from NZ_JAGH01000005.1 coordinate 370,823, forward strand.
TGGATGACTTTAACGATCTGGAGAAAGAGAAATAGCATTCATAAACTTGAAAATGAAAGATTATGGCAAAATATGATGTTACAGTGGATACCCGCGACATGGCCAATAAAATAGATACTGTATCTAATAAGGTCTCCGGGGTCACAACAGCAGTGGTTGCTATGGAGGCGGCTGTTATTGCTGCCGAAAGGGATGCTACGAACAAACTGTGCAAACGGCTTAATAAAGGCTTTTTCTCTCTGGTTACTTCTCAGATAGAACAGAAAAATGCCACAGCGTTAAGCTCGGTAAATGCGTATGCGTCCGAATTGATACAGCAACAAGAGGCGTTGCTTGATTTGAAAAAGAGAATGGGAGATGACTTTGTGATTCTGACAGAGCGTTATTCTAAGTTATTCCGAGGACTTGATGTAGCTCTGCATAATCGTGTTCATGAGTTGGACAAACCTGTTATTCGATTCTGCGAGTGGGATGTTGCCATTACTTTGAACCGTCTGAATAATCTGATTGGTACCGTTCCGGTTAATCAGACGGAATCTCTGGCTACTACACAAGCTATTGCCGCCGCCCATATTAAGCGTAATGCGCAAGCTTTAATTGCACAAATGACTAATTTTCTCACTACATGCAAGCAGCAAAGCGCTAAAATGCAAAGAATAAAGCTGAACTCCTTTGTTGGCAAGTCTGTTCTTCGCTATTTGCCTGCTATCATGCTGGTGAAAAAAGAAGATAGAGGAGAAGTGGTGGAAACGAAACTGCCTTCAGGACTTGAACAATTAATTGGACAACGCTCATGCACGAAGATACGGGAAAATATGGAACGCACGGTTGAAGGTTCTGGATGGGAAAATGTTTCTATAGAATCGCAACGGATGGTGGCTGGAAAGCTGGAACGACTGATTGCAACTTCCGATCTAAATGAAAGAGTGAAGGAGAACATGAAGAAACTTATGGCCCGGAATGAAACCTGGCTTAATGTGAAGGAGGGTTGATTATGGGAGGACGAAGACATATCTTACATGATGTGATCCGGAAGAGCGAAACGGTGACACTCACCGTAGGTGATAAGTCAGCTTCCAAGACTGTAGTTCTGGAAGAGCCGATTGATATCTATCTGGAAATAGACGACAATCCTTATAACAGTAGCGTACACGATTGCAGTAAACACATTGAAAGCTTGCGTAACTCTGTTGTGGCATGTAATGCAGCTGAAGTTGCCCATAAGATAGCCAGTACTCAGCAAATCGGTAAACATATATCCAAAGGCTTTTTGGGATATATCACTGCCAGTCTGGATATGCAAAATATGGAAGAGTGCTCGAATGTGGAAGCCGTAGTTGCCGAATTACAGTCTCAGTCTGATGAACTTGCCAATCGTAAGTTGGTGATGATAGACGACTATGATATTCTGACTACCCGTTACTCCGCTGTTTTTGAGAATTTGGACAGAGAGTTGGTGCAACGTATTCACATGTTGATGGAACCTTGCTTCCGCTTTGTGGAAAGCAGCCGCAAGGAACAGTTGCGCAATACGGACTCATCTCTGTCGGCAATGGCATTAGTTGGGCATAAAGAGCAGTTGGATGTACAGGCACGTATTTCTGCTATCACAGTGAAGCAGCGGGCTGCCGGATTGATAGAGAGTGCCAAGCAATATCTGCTTGGGCAAAAGCAATTGGCCAGTCATATAGAACATGTGTTGATTGGCGGATGTAAAAATGCCCGTTGGATGTTGCCGGTGGTAGTAGTAGAGAAGACTGTTGCTGGTGGCAGTAAAGAAACTGAGGTCGTGATGAATGAACAGACTGCACGTATGGGAGTCAGTGACTGGAAAGTACGTCAGAATGTTCAGCAAGCGTCCATGCCTGCCATGACACAAGAAGATAAGCAGCGCATTGGAAAGCATCTGGAGAGAGAGATTCAAAGATTAGGTTCTTCAGAACATGAAAAACGGGTAGCCGGAATGATGAGGAAACTTGCCGGGAATTTTTTATCGTAAATACCGTTACTTATGTTCTATAAAATAGAAGTAGAGTTATGAAAGAATTGAAAGTAATAAGTTTGGAGAATGGAGTGATTTTAAGTGAGAATCTGGTAAAAGGTTCTATTCTCCCCCGTACATCTGCTGAACTGGAAAGGGATGTGCTGATACAGAACGATACCATTGTAGAAGGGGCTGTTTATGCCCGCAAGCTGGAGATACAGAATGGAGATGTGGAAATACTTGGTGCGGTGTTCACTAAGCTTGAATTCCATATCAGCAATAATGCGAAAGGGGATATTATCTTGCGTAAGACGGTAGCCACTTCGGATTCTCTGGTGTCGTATGCTCGTGATTGCCGTCCGATGTTCATGGCTGACATCAACGGAAAGACTGTAAAATTGTGCAATGCTTTCGTTGCCGGCAGTATTTTTGCGGATGAAGTGATATTGGAGGACTGTATAGTATTGGGAGGAGTTTTTGCTACGGCTAAGTTGACCATGAAAGACTGTATAGTGGGAACTTTCAATGCGAAGAATGTAGCTGTTAGTGGGGATATAAAGTTGCTGTTACCCAGCGCATTCAGTGGCGAAGAAATGCAAGTCACGAGTGAAGCCCGCCTGTTCAATTTAAGTCTGGCGGATTTGGGCGCTCTTTATAAAGGAACTCCCGAGATGGAAAATACAGGTATTATAGAGATGAATACCTATTCTGACGAACAAGAATCTCAACTGTTTGAAGGAGATGAAAAGGTACTGGTGCATTGCTATTCGGTAGTAGGAAAGGTGTTGGCTGCGGATCTGGTCAATGTGGATAAATTGAGAAATCATTTCCTGATAGGAGCTACGGCGTTGGGAAGTCAATTGCTGAAAACCTATGATCTGGGAGTTGATGCGAATGGAGAGCTTTGTGAAATTATTCCGGAGAAGGTCGCTGATTTCTTCTTTAACTTGCTGCATGGAAAGATACAGGTTCGTACTTTGGAAGGCTCTTTTTCTATTCAGGAAATTGCGCAACGATTATCATAAAATAGAGTGATTATATAAAAATACCGTCCGTATTTCATTATGCGGACGGTATTTTTTATGGTTATTGCTGATAGATAATCTGAATCTTTTCTGTATTCTTGGCATCTCCCCGATCTGTTTTTTGTATCCAGCGTCCGGTGCTGTCATATTCATAATAGGCATTACTGTCTATTTGGTTACCGAATTCGTCATACAAGAATATGAGTGAACCGCTGGTCTTATCACTATTGACAAGAGTCTTTTCAAATGTGATCTTTGTCAGATAACCATAAGTATCGTATTCATATACATCCACTTGTTTACTTACCTGGGTGGGTAACGGATCTTTAGGCAATGGGAATGTCTCTTCTCTCTTGATGATCTGTCCCTTCTTATTATATTGGTTGATTACGGAAGATACCGGAATGTTTTTCTCGTAAACTGTCTCTCCTGCCAGCAGACCGAGTTGTGGATGATATTTTCTTACGATCAGTTTTCCGCTCTGATAGAAAGCAGAATCCGAAAGAATGACACCCAGTGTGCTGAAAGCACGCAGGCGTTTGTACACCTCCTTCATGCCTCTTTGGTTTACCTGCACTTCTTCTACGCAGTTACCTTGAGAATCATACAAGAAATTAGTCTGTAGGGTAGTGGTTCCCTTATCTTCCGTAACTTCCTTGATACTAACCAGTCTTCCGTTTTCATCATACGTATAGGTTTTCTGAGTACTCTTTCCATTCTTCGTCTCATTGGATTTCATCAATAATCCATGGGTGTATGCCTGGATGGTAGTAGGATTACTCCATACTAATTGTTGCTCAAAAGGTACGCGTAATTTGTTGGCTTTATCACGGAATTCCTTGTATTTATGAGTTAGGAGGTATTCTTTGATGAGTCCCAGTTTGCTTGGAGAGTTCACTTCCAGCTTTAGTGTCTCATAGTCAATACTGTCTTTTTTGTACTCCAGAGTATTGGTATATTTTTTATCGTCTGGACTCAAATAAGGGGCCTGCTCATATTCTGCAATAGCCTGCTTAATGGAAGCTATGGCCTGCGCTTTGCAGATGTTACCGTAAAGATAATCATCATAAATGGAGAGAGCCTGTGCCATAGACTCCCGCTTGGAACGCCCATTGAAGAATGTGTTGAGCCGGTCATGATCGAAGAATCTCTTAAAGTTACTGGCAGATGGTGATTTCTGTACGGTTTGGAACAGCAGACGATTGTATTCTATCATAGCTTCTGTTTTATACTTACCATCAGCATATTCTGTCAGATATCTTTCGCATTTCGGAATGTTCTTGTTGCGTACGAAATCTTTCCATAATTCCTCTTCATGTACATCATACAGATGTTTTCTGCTTTCATCGGACAATTCATATCCTGATGCTTTTACGGCATCTACCAGAGTGCTGGAATAGACTAATTTATTGGGATATTCATCTAATATGGCACTGATGTTATCTTCCATACGTTTACGGATTGCGGCCGGATCAGCACCGGCTTCCTGACAGATGGAAATAAAGTTGGCTTTGGTAGCATCTACATAAGCCTGGAAAAAATCTTTGGCAACGGTTACCTCTTGCTGATTCCAGATTTGATCGCACAAATCGATTAGTTTGACTTCTGCTTCAAAAGCTGTTGCTGTTTCAGCATCTAATTTGTCCCGGTTTTTTGTAAATTTCTCATTCTCATTGTTTACAAGAAATTTCAAGAGCTTTTCTACTTTACTTTGCTTTTGCGCCATTACAGGCGAAGCACATGAGAAGACCAACAGGCAGATAAAAGAAATGTAAAGTCGCATATTTTTAATTTGTTCCATAGTTTCTTATGATTTTAGTTTGAATAACATTGTACAAATATAAAAAGATTCTTTTAATTTTGCATACATGAATGCGAATTATATCGAAGAATTGAATGAAGGACAGCGCGCTGCAGTGCTCTACAACGAGGGTCCGTCATTGGTTATAGCCGGTGCAGGTTCTGGAAAGACACGGGTGCTGACCTACAAGATAGCATATTTGTTGGAGAATGGTTATCAGCCATGGAATATATTGGCTTTGACCTTTACTAATAAAGCTGCCCGTGAAATGAAAGAACGTATTGCCCGGCAGGTGGGAGATCAACGGGCACGCCATTTATGGATGGGTACGTTCCACTCCATATTTCTACGTATTCTGCATGCGGAAGCTGCGAATATTGGTTTTACCTCACAGTTTACCATCTATGATACGGCAGACAGTAAAAGTCTGGTACGCTCTATCATAAAAGAAATGGGGCTGGATGAGAAAGTCTATAAACCGGGTAGTGTGCAGGCACGTATCTCGAATGCGAAGAACCACTTGGTTTCTCCTGCGGGATATGCCTCTAATAAGGAGGCTTATGAAGGTGATTGTGCTGCCAAGATGCCTGCGATCCGGGATATTTACCATCGTTATTGGGATCGTTGCAGGCAGGCGGATGCCATGGATTTTGATGATTTGCTCTTTTATACTTTTATTCTTTTCAGAGATCATCCCGAAGTACTGGCACGTTATCAGGAGCAGTTTCGCTACATTCTGGTAGATGAATATCAAGATACCAACTATGCCCAGCACAGCATTGTGTTGCAGTTGGCAAAAGATCATCAGCATGTGTGTGTGGTAGGGGATGATGCGCAGAGTATCTATTCTTTCCGGGGAGCAGATATTGACAATATATTGTATTTTACAAAAGTGTATCCTAATACGAAAGTATTCAAGCTGGAACAGAACTATCGGTCTACGCAAACTATTGTCTGTGCTGCCAACAGCCTGATTGAAAAGAATGAGAGACAGATACGCAAGGAGGTCTTCTCTGAAAAGGAGAAAGGGGAAGCCATCGGGGTGTTTCAGGCATATAGTGATGTGGAAGAAGGAGATATTGTAGTCAATAAGATTGCTGAGTTGCGCCGTTCGGAGCATTATGCCTATTCGGATTTTGCCATACTTTATCGGACCAATGCGCAGAGCCGCGTATTTGAGGAAGCTATGCGTAAGCGGGGTATGCCTTATCGCATTTATGGCGGTCTATCCTTCTATCAGCGTAAAGAGATTAAGGATGTGATAGCTTACTTTCGGCTGGTGGTCAATCCTAATGATGAAGAAGCATTCAAGCGTATTATCAATTATCCGGCCCGTGGTATCGGAGATACGACAGTAGGTAAAATTATTACTGCTGCTACGGAAAACAATATCAGTCTTTGGGCTGTGCTTTGTGAGCCGCTGACATACGGATTGAATTTCAATAAAGGCACGCACTCTAAATTGCAAATCTTCCGTGACCTGATTGGTGGATTTATAGAAGGAACAGTGGAGAAAAATGCCTATGAGATTGGTACGGAAATCATCCGTCAGTCCGGCATTATTAATGACGTCTGCCAAGATAATTCACCGGAAAATCTTAGTCGCAAAGAGAATATTGAGGAATTAGTGAATGGTATGAGCGATTTCTGTGCTTTGCGCATGGAAGAGGGTAATCTGAATATTTCATTGACGGACTTTTTATCGGAAGTATCATTGCTGACTGATCAGGACTCGGACAATGGGGATGATGAGAAAATAACGCTTATGACCGTTCATTCTGCCAAAGGATTGGAATTTAGAAATGTATTTGTGGTGGGAATGGAAGAAAATCTTTTTCCCAGTGGTATGGTCGGAGATTCTCCCCGTGCGCTGGAAGAGGAGAGGCGTTTGTTTTATGTGGCTATCACTCGCGCAGAAGAACATTGTTTCCTTTCGTATGCACGTACTCGTTTCCGTTATGGGAAAATGGAATTTGGTAGCCCCAGTCGTTTTCTGAAAGATATCGACATCCGCTTCCTCCGCTTGCCTCAGGACGCAGGGATTGGTAGTAAAATTGATGAAGAGGCCGGATCTTTCCGTAGGGAACATAGCGGCGGTTTCTCTCGCTCACCTCATGTTCGTGAATCATTGTATAATACGGAAAAAGAAACTCCGCAGCGTTCCAAACAGCAGATTATAGCTCCAAGCGTTCCGCGCAATCTGAAACGGGTGACTCCGGCAACCTCTTCTTCTACACCCACCTCTGCTTCTGTAATGGCTGTGCAGCCGGGACAACTGATCGAGCATGAACGTTTCGGTCTGGGAGAAGTGATGAAAGTGGAAGGTCAGGGCGATAATGCCAAAGCTACCATTCACTTCAAAAATGCGGGCGACAAACAACTTTTATTGCGCTTTGCCCGTTTTAAGATCATTGGTTAAAAAAGAAAATATGATAGATTTCAATTGTTTTCCTTCTCCGTGCTATATCATGGATGAAGAATTGTTGAGAAAGAACCTCACTCTCATAAAAAGTGTTGCTGACCGTGCTGGAGTAGAGATCATTCTGGCATTTAAGTCTTTTGCTATGTGGCGCTCGTTTCCTATATTTAGGGAGTACATAGAGCATTCTACAGCAAGTTCTGTTTACGAGGCACGTCTGGCACTGGAAGAATTCGGCAGTAAGGCACATACTTATTCTCCCGCTTATACGGAAGCTGATTTTCCTGAAATCATGCGTTGTAGTAGTCATATAACTTTTAATTCTTTGTCGCAGTTCTGTCGTTTTTATCCAGAGGTAGTGAAAGAGGGAAGTGGCATTTCTTGCGGTATTCGCATCAATCCGGAATATTCCGAAGTGGAAACGGAACTTTATAATCCCTGTGCTCCCGGCACCCGTTTCGGTATGACGGCGGATTTATTGACTGAGGTTCTGCCGCAAGGTATTGAAGGTTTCCATTGTCATTGTCATTGCGAATCTTCATCTTATGAACTGGAACGGACATTAAAACATTTGGAAGAAAAATTCTCTCGCTGGTTTCCGCAAATCAAGTGGTTGAATCTGGGAGGTGGTCATCTGATGACGCGTAAAGATTATGACGTGGAGCATCTTATTCAACTGCTGAAAGATTTGCGTGCTCGTTATCCTCATTTGCGTATTATCCTTGAACCAGGTTCTGCCTTTACTTGGCAAACCGGCGTATTGGTTTCTGAAGTAGTAGATATTGTAGTAAGTCGTGGTATCCGTACTGCCATTCTTAATGTGAGTTTTACCTGTCATATGCCCGACTGTCTTGAAATGCCTTACCAGCCTGCCGTACGTGGTGCTGAAATAGGAAATAATGGTGGTTGTCATGTGTATCGTCTGGGTGGAAATTCATGTTTGAGTGGTGACTATATGGGCGACTGGAGCTTCGACCATGAATTGCAAATCGGAGAGCGTATTGTTTTCGAAGACATGATACATTATACCATGGTGAAAACAAATATGTTCAATGGAATTCACCATCCTGCTATTGCTATGTGGACCAAAGAGAGGAAAGCTGAGATTTTCAAGCAATTTTCTTATGAGGATTATCGCGACAGAATGAGTTGATAATCAAAAGTCTGCCGCTTTCGTATGGTAAATGTGTATTTTTCTTCGCGAAAAAAATAAGTAGAATGTTTGCAGGTTTGGAGAAAATATCTACCTTTGCAACCGCAAACGCGGAAATAGCTCAGTTGGTAGAGCATAACCTTGCCAAGGTTAGGGTCGCGAGTTCGAGTCTCGTTTTCCGCTCAAGTACATAGATTGCAATTACCTAATGCCCAGGTGGCGGAATTGGTAGACGCGCACGTTTCAGGTGCGTGTGTCGAGAGGCATGCAGGTTCGAGTCCTGTTCTGGGCACATTAGGTGAGGCAAGTTTTAGTTCTTTGAAAGTATGAGATAGTATGGAGAGGTGGCGGAATTGGTAGACGCGCTACTTTGAGGTGGTAGTGACAGAAATGTTGTGGGAGTTCGAGTCTCCTCCTCTTCACACGATTATCATAATGCGGAAATAGCTCAGTTGGTAGAGCATAACCTTGCCAAGGTTAGGGTCGCGAGTTCGAGTCTCGTTTTCCGCTCATTTTTTTTGTTTTTGTCTGGATGACTGATAATGCCCAGGTGGCGGAATTGGTAGACGCGCACGTTTCAGGTGCGTGTGTCGAGAGGCATGCAGGTTCGAGTCCTGTTCTGGGCACTTTCTCTTTGTGAAAAGAGAGTCATCTAATGCGGAAATAGCTCAGTTGGTAGAGCATAACCTTGCCAAGGTTAGGGTCGCGAGTTCGAGTCTCGTTTTCCGCTCCATTGAGAATAAAAAAGTCCCGTAAACATAATGTTTACGGGACTTTTTTATTGATATTCCGTTTTATTCTGGGTCAGTCCGAAAACCCTGTGGGTATGTTAAATTTACACTGTTAGTTTGCATAATCTAAAAATAAAGAATGGTATATCTCCGACTCCCCTAAACTGTGCCCTGAACGCTTTAATTTTTGCATTGAATGATTCTGCAAATGCATTCGTTTCCCTGTTAACGAAATAGTTTAGTATCGTTTCATAATAGTTCTGCATGGTATTTGTTACGGTTCTGAAACATCCATATCCAAGCTTTTCTATTTTATTGTACCACAAGGCAAGCTTTCCACGTGCCACATCCTTGTCATAGTGCTTATTATACACGTTGGTCAATTCTATAGCTAAGTCGTAAACTGATTTCAATTCCGGATAATGTTCGAATATGATTTCCGCACGTATTCTTTGAGATTCAGTCCATTTACTAAAATGCTTGACAAGTACATGTTTAGCCCTTGCCAGCAGCTGCCTACGGGTATCGCCATTGGTATATCGAAACGGAACATACTCTATATGTTGCTCTCTGCACCTCTGAATTTCATCGTTCTCTAAATCCCGTGCCAGCCAGCGATAAGTAATCCTGAGTTCATCAATTGCCTCATAAAAGAGCTTCTGTACATGAAACCGGTCATTTGTCATAGTGGCGTTTGGAAAAGCCGTTCGGACAATTCGCATCATGGTCGGCGAAAGATCTAAAGTGACCTCTTTGACTGTCTTGCGCTTGGAGACATGAATCATTTCAAGCACCTTTATGACGTCTTCAGACTTCGTACCACGTATCATGGCCACAAGTGTACCTTTGCCACCACGTCCCGCACGGTTAGTGACAACAGTATATAATTCTCCGCAGCTCAAAGAAGTCTCGTCAATACAAAGGCTAGGACCTATGTTATGTTTGAACAGGACATATTCTGAGGCATGATCTAACTGGTCCCACTGTCTGTATGCGCTGATAAACTCCTTGTACAGTGAAGTCAACAGTTTACCGTTTACCCCATAAGCATCTGCTATGGAGCTTATGCTAGCCGCGGTAGTTTCAATCTTCTTCTTTTAAAAAAGCAACGAACTCAGGAGTGAGTTTCGTCCCTTCGGCCGTAAGATCATCGTAGGTATAGGAAAACGTTTCCCCTGTAGCTTTGTCATACCAGCGACGACGTCTTACGTGGAGATAAACAGGTTTGCCACGCAGAGGAAAGTCCTGAATCACTTTCTCATCTGTGAAACCATGTGATATCACAGTCCCACTCTTGTAATCAGAACGTTCCATGTAGTTTTTTTCATCAAGCCAAACTTCGATTTTGACGGAGTCGTCATGCCAACCGGAGATCTCGAAATACGTCATTAAAACTTCGGGGAAGATGACTCGTAGTAACTTATGTAGGTTGCGATTGGAAGGCATTGGACAGATTATTTTAATTTGAACACAAAGATAGTTCACTTTCGCGTATTAACATAACATACCCACAGGGTTTTCGGACTGACCCGTATTTGTTACGGTTCTGAAACATCCATATCCAAGCTTTTCTATTTTATTGTACCACAAGGCAAGCTTTCCACGTGCCACATCCTTGTCATAGTGCTTATTATACACGTTGGTCAATTCTATAGCTAAGTCGTAAACTGATTTCAATTCCGGATAATGTTCGAATATGATTTCCGCACGTATTCTTTGAGATTCAGTCCATTTACTAAAATGCTTGACAAGTACATGTTTAGCCCTTGCCAGCAGCTGCCTACGGGTATCGCCATTGGTATATCGAAACGGAACATACTCTATATGTTGCTCTCTGCACCTCTGAATTTCATCGTTCTCTAAATCCCGTGCCAGCCAGCGATAAGTAATCCTGAGTTCATCAATTGCCTCATAAAAGAGCTTCTGTACATGAAACCGGTCATTTGTCATAGTGGCGTTTGGAAAAGCCGTTCGGACAATTCGCATCATGGTCGGCGAAAGATCTAAAGTGACCTCTTTGACTGTCTTGCGCTTGGAGACATGAATCATTTCAAGCACCTTTATGACGTCTTCAGACTTCGTACCACGTATCATGGCCACAAGTGTACCTTTGCCACCACGTCCCGCACGGTTAGTGACAACAGTATATAATTCTCCGCAGCTCAAAGAAGTCTCGTCAATACAAAGGCTAGGACCTATGTTATGTTTGAACAGGACATATTCTGAGGCATGATCTAACTGGTCCCACTGTCTGTATGCGCTGATAAACTCCTTGTACTGTGAAGTCAACAGTTTACCGTTTACCCCATAAGCATCTGCTATGGAGCTTATGCTAGCCGCGGTAGTTTCAATCTTCTTCTTTTAAAAAAGCAACGAACTCAGGAGTGAGTTTCGTCCCTTCGGCCGTAAGATCATCGTAGGTATAGGAAAACGTTTCCCCTGTAGCTTTGTCATACCAGCGACGACGTCTTACGTGGAGATAAACAGGTTTGCCACGCAGAGGAAAGTCCTGAATCACTTTCTCATCTGTGAAACCATGTGATATCACAGTCCCACTCTTGTAATCAGAACGTTCCATGTAGTTTTTTTCATCAAGCCAAACTTCGATTTTGACGGAGTCGTCATGCCAACCGGAGATCTCGAAATACGTCATTAAAACTTCGGGGAAGATGACTCGTAGTAACTTATGTAGGTTGCGATTGGAAGGCATTGGACAGATTATTTTAATTTGAACACAAAGATAGTTCACTTTCGCGTATTAACATAACATACCCACAGGGTTTTCGGACTGACCCTTTATTCTTTCTTCTCAAGTGAGAAGCCTAGCATCATGCCGTCGTAACTGTTTGCTAGTGAACTGATTGTTTTCAGTGTGGCATTGCTGCTCTTGCTGGAAAGGAAAGTGATTAGCTTCAGTAGTTTGTCCGACTCAAACAGTAAATCCATGCTGCCGGATGTACAGTTAACTTTGGCATTCATGTTTATCAGTCTGACGAACTTCATGGTTACATGCTTTTCGGTAGCGTTATACATATAAGTCCCGTTCAGAGTTTTGGTTCCCAGTTTAGCATTGAAAGTGCTGTCGGCATTGAAGGTAAAACTCATTTGTCCGGGTTTGATACCCACTTTGCTCAGTTGCTCATTGAGTTTGGCTTCGGCAGTGGTAGCAGCAACGGCTCCGCCGGCTTTCATCAACAGGTTGTCTGATTCGAATTCGATAGCGGCACCGGTATACGACCATGTACCTATCATATCAACAGTATTCTTGCCGGTAACGGCGCTGACTACTTTTTCTACATTTTCTTTGTTGAATAAATCTTTTAGCGATTGTGCCTGGCTATTGGCCGACACAAGAAGTAAGGTGGCAATAAATGCCAGTGAAAATACACTCTTTTTCATATTTACTATTACTTTATTTGGTATTTAATTCTTTATTAATACTCTCTATATAATCTAATAACTCTTTTTTGCCCATTCTGTTCTCAGAAGAGGTCACAAAATAAGGGGGAAGTTCTTCCCATTGCTCTTTTAGTTTTTTCAGATACTGCTGGATATTGGTGTTCAGCCTGCCGCCTTTCAGCTTATCCCCTTTGGTAAAGACAATGGAGAAAGGTATTCCGTGCTCGCCCAGCCATCCCATGAATTCGATATCGATGACTTGTGGTTCAAGCCGTGAGTCAATAAGCAAGAAGAGATTGGTCATCTGTTCACGTTCCAGAATATAATCTTCGATGATACGCTGTATTTGTGATTTTCCTTTTTGTCCGCGTCTGGCATAACCATAGCCAGGTAGATCGACGATGTACCAGCTTTTATTAATAAGGAAATGATTGATGAGCATAGTCTTTCCCGGAGTGGCGGAAGTCATGGCAAGTCCTTTACGCCCTGTTAGCATATTGATGAGGCTGGATTTTCCAACGTTGGAACGTCCGATAAAGGCATATTCAGGAAATATTCCGGGGGGACATTTTTTCACATCTGTGTTACTAATGACGAATTCAGCGCTTGTAATCTCCATTTTTATGTCAAATTTAGAAAGTTTCTTACTCTTTTTCTTTTTTTCTGCGTATGCAAAGGTAGTACTTATTTCAAAAATCTATGTTCGGAATGCGGAAATCTAATTATCTTTTAAGAAGATAAGTTGCATTTTGGCATAACTTTTTCATGCTTGCATGAAAGTTCTGCACTCAATTTGCATTATCTTTGCCGCCAATAGTTGATTTTTTAGTATGAACGGACAATTTTCCTCGATATTATTGGAGAAGGCGGTGAGCGAGTTTGCCAAACTGCCAGGAGTGGGGCGGAAGACTGCTATGCGCCTGGTACTACACCTTCTGAGACAAGATACGGCAGTGGTAGAAGCCTTTGGTAACGCTATTGTTACACTGAAGCATGAAGTGAAATATTGCAGGGTTTGCCACAATATTTCAGATACGGAAACTTGCCGTATTTGTGCCAATCCGCAGCGGGATGCATCTACAGTTTGTGTTGTAGAGAATATCCGCGATGTCATGGCGGTGGAAGCGACGCAGCAATTCCGTGGACTATATCACGTCTTGGGTGGTGTTATTTCACCAATGGACGGGGTAGGGCCGGGTGACTTGCAGATAGAAAGTCTTGTACGGCGTGTGGCTGCCGGTGGAATCAAGGAGGTGATCCTGGCACTCAGCACTACGATGGAAGGTGACACAACAAACTTCTATATTTATCGTAAGCTTGAAAAGATGGGGGTGAAGCTAAGTGTGATTGCCCGTGGCATTTCAGTGGGCGATGAGTTGGAATATGCGGACGAAGTCACTCTGGGACGTAGTATTGTAAACCGGACGCTTTTTACGGGAACGAATTAAGTTATTGTTATTAAGTCTATTGTTTATAAGAGAATGGAAGAACAGATAAAACACGTTGCGAGTCGTTTAAAAGTAATATTTATCAGTTTCTGGTTGCTGCCGGTGATATGGATCATAGTCGGTGAAACCGGTGGAGATTGGGTAGGTATATATGCCGCTGATGTCCGTACGACTTATTTTGCAGAAACTTTGTCTATTTTGCTGGTTGCTGCTTGCGTGCCGGTTTCTTTGAAGCTTTTCGCCTGGGTGCTGACGCGGAAGATTGATAAAGTTAGTTTGCCTGAAGCTTTACGTTTATATTCTTTCTGGAGTAAAGTTCGGGTAGCTATGCTTTCGCTGCCGGTATGGGTAGGTCTTGCAGTTTATTATCTAACATTGAGTAACAAAGGTTTGCTTTGTGCTTTTATTGCTCTTACGGCTTCGCTGTTCTGTTTGCCCGGTGAAGGCCGTTTACGTAAAGAATTGCATATCAATAAAGAGGAGGAAGCATGAAATTCTCTGTTGTCATAGTCAATTACAATGTAAAGTATTATCTGGAACAGTGTCTTTGTTCCTTATACAGGGCTATTGACAATCTTTCAGCCGAAATTTTTGTAGTAGATAATGCGTCCGTCGATGATTCGGAGGCATACCTTACCGAACGTTTCCCGCGTATTACCTATATATATAATAAGGAGAATGTTGGTTTTGCCCGTGCTAATAACCAGGCCATTCGTCAAGCGAAGGGAGAATACGTGCTGTTGCTGAATCCTGATACGGTATTGCCGGAGCAGACTTTGGAAGAAGCGCTTCTGTTTATGGACACGCATCCTTGCGTCGGAGCTGCTGGTGTGAAAATGCTGACGGATGACGGACGTTTTCTGCGGGAATCAAAGCGTGGATATCCTACTTTGGCAGCCACTTTTGGTAAACTGTCCGGCTTGGGAAAACTTTTCCCCCGTTCTAAAGGTTTAGGTGGGTATTATTGTAATGCCTTGGATGCGGATGCCATTCACCGGGTGGAAGTATTGGCAGGTGCATTCATGTTGCTGCGCCGTTCTGCATTGGAAAAATCCGGATTACTGGATGAAGACTTCTTTATGTATGGTGAAGATATAGATTTGTCCTGTCGGATTGAGGAGGCGGGATATGAAAATTACTACTTGCCTTATCCTATATTGCATTATAAGGGAGAAAGTACATCGAAAGATACCTATCACCATGTGCGCGTATTTTGTGGAGCAATGGATATTTTCTTTCGCAAGCATGGTGAACGTTATGGGCTCATGGGGCGTTGGCTTGTTCGGATTGGTATCCATTTACAGATGTATATTCGTTTGCTGATGCTTTCCTTGAGACGTATATTCAGTATTCCGGGAAAAAAAGCGAAAGTTCCCTTTCTTAAAGGACAAGCTTTCCCTCGTTTTCTTGTTTTCGGTGAAGAAGCCACTATTCATAGTTTGCGTGGACTTTTCAAACGTAACGGGCTGATCGGAAAGCATCATTTCGTTGTGGCAAACGAAGCATCTGCCGCCGACGGACATGCCGGTCCATTCATCTCGCTGAAAGGTTTCACGCATGTGGTGTATGATTGCCGTGCCTTTTCTTTTTCTACAATTATCCGCTTGCTGTCCCGCCATCGGGAAATGGGATTGCGTCTGGGAATTTATAACCCGGAAAGTCGCGTACTGGTGACTTCCGAAAAATGTTATCTCTGATCATGAAACATATTTATTTTGTAAACGAACGTATTCGCCTTCGTGCTATGGAACCGGAGGATCTGGAATTGATTTGTGAAATGGAAAACGATCCGCAACAGTGGGATATCAGTAACTTCACCGTACCCTATTCACGCTATGTGATGAAGCAATATATGGAGAATTCACAATGCGATATGTTTTCCGATAAGCAACTGCGTATGATGGTGGTGCGCCTTGAAGATCATGCTACGATAGGAACGATTGATATTACAGACTTTTCTCCGATGCATGCACGCGGAGAAGTGGGTATCGTTATCCGGAAAGAGTTTCGTGGCGCAGGCTATGCAAAAGATGCATTGACACTACTTTGTGACTATGCTTTCGACTTTCTGCGTATGAAACAGTTGGTTGTTCATATCGCCACCGATAATGAGGCAAGCATGCGTTTGTTCACCTCTTGCGGCTTTGTTCAGTGTGGGTTGTTAAAAGATTGGTTGTGTGTAGAAGGTTATTTCAAAGATGTTGCATTACTGCAGTGCATCCGGGTTGATTAATTCAATGTGGGTATCTGCGGGAAGCGTGACCATGTTTGATATTTGCCTCCCAGTTCTCCCAAAACATTTTTCCAAAGTTCTGCGCTTCCCTTTTCATCCATAAGGGAAGCGATGTTTGTCGATCCTATCAGCCAGGTGTTTTCTTCAATTTCCTGGCATAGCTGGTCATGTTCCCAGCCTGAATATCCCAAGAAGAAGCGTATTTTTCCGGTGATGTCATTGCCTTCCAAAATATAACGGCGGATGGCGTCAAAATCTCCGTTCAGATAGAATCCTTTTCCTATTTGCAGAGAATCTTTTACACCTTTTAGTGTATGAAGGTAAAACAGCGTATCGGTACATAACGGACCGCCTTTATAAATAGGTATATTTTCCACATCTTTGAAGTCTTTCAATACGTCATTAAGATATAGCGGGAGAGATTTGTTCAATACCAACCCCATTGTACCATCCAGCGTATGGTCTACCAGCAGGATAATAGAACGTCCGAACATCTCGTCATAGAGGAAAGGCTCGGATATCAGTACTTTTCCACGTGAAGGTAATACGTGGTTCGTTTCAATTTTGAATATGTCTGTGTTAATATCCATGCCACTAATATACAGACAAATCCTTGAAAAACAAATATTATTTCTCTTTTTTCACTGATAGAATTTTCATATATGTTATATAACAGGTTTTTATTAGGAAGAAATTGGTTACTTTTGCAAATTGTTATCTCTTTATTGTAAATCATGAAATTGACTATCTATAATTATATCTGTTTTTTTGTTTTTGGTTATTTTTTTTCGTATAGTAGTTCTTGTTGTGCTTTTGTTGCAGACGATGTGAACCATCGGCTTGAAGTACTTATCGCTCGGAAAAGTATAATGGGGCGTGTTGTAGATGGAGACGGTGTGCCTTTACCGGGAGCTACAGTGTTGGAAAAAGGTACTTCGAATGGTGCAGTGACGGATTTGGAAGGCAAATTTGCACTGACGGTTGCTGATGATGCGGTGCTGAGATTCTCTTTTATGGGATATAAGACGCAGGAGGTAAGCGTAAAAGGACATACATTTCTGGATATTGTATTAGAAGAAGATGCGGTGGAACTGGATAAAGTAGTTGTGACTGCATTGGGTATCGAAAAGAAGGAGCACTCTCTTTCCTATGCAATGAGTCAGGTGAAAAGTGAAGAACTGACACGGGTTAAAATGCCTAATCTGATAACTTCATTGACCGGTAAGACTGCCGGTGTGCAGGTTAATCAGGTATCATCGGGACTGGGTGCTTCCGCTAAAGTAAATATTCGCGGAATCCGTTCGGTAGCCGGGGAGAATCAACCTCTTTATGTAATTGATGGTGTTCCTATGTTAAATTCAACTTCGGAACAGGCTTTCAGTGCCATTGGCGGAACAGCTAATGCAGGTAACCGCGATGGCGGTGATGGTATCTCAAACTTAAACTCGGAAGATATAGAAAGCATAAGTATTCTGAAAGGGGCTCCTGCAGCGGCACTTTATGGTAGCCAGGCAGGTAACGGTGTGATATTGATTACGACCAAGAAAGGTAAATCACAAGGACAACGGAGCATATCATTTTCTACCAGTCTGATGTTCGATAAAGCATCTTCTTTACCCGAAATGCAAAATCGTTATGGAGTAAGCGATGGGGTGGATAGTTGGGGAGAACGAAAAGACTTGCCGAAATACGATAATCTGAATGATTTCTTCTCTACCGGAGTGACTTCCATTACTTCCGTATCCGTAAGCCATGGCAATGAGAAATTGCAGAATTATTTTTCATATGCCAATACTACCGGTAAAGGGATTATTGATAAAAATCGCTTATCCAAGCATAATATTACATTTAGGGAAACTTCTGTGATATTCAATAATCGTTTGAAACTGGATGGTAATGTGAATTTGATGCGACAAGTCTCTAAAAATAAACCGACAGTAGGCGGATTTTATATGAACCCGTTGGTGGGGCTTTATCGGTTTCCCCGTGGAGAGGACTTGTCGTATTATAGGGATAATTTCGAAGTGTACGATGAAAGTAGAAACCTGAATATACAGAACTGGCATACTGCCTATGAAGATTTTGAGCAGAATCCGTATTGGATAACGAACCGCATACAAACTAAAGAAGTGCGTATGCATGCCATTGTCTCCTTATCGGCAAACTTGCAAGTAAATGACTGGTTGACGGTACAGGCCCGTGGCAATGTGGATTGCATTGACGATAAAGTCCGTCAGAAATTTTATGCTTCTACAGCTCCGGCGTTAGCCGGTGCTAATGGACGTTACCTGGAAATGGATTATCAGGATCTCCAGTTTTATGGTGACCTAATGCTTATGATGAAGAAGAAATGGGGCGATTTCTCAGTAAATGGTGCATTTGGGGGAAGTATTACTGATAAGACTACTAATTCTACCCGTTATGATTCCAAAACAGCTTCTTTGTACTATGCCAATGTATTTACTCTGGCAAATATTATAATGAACGGTTCAGCAGCTCTTGACCAGAAAATTGATTCACACCGTCAGCTGCAATCGCTGTTTGCTACGGCGCAGGTGGGTTATAAAGAGAGTGCCTATATAGATTTGACGGCCCGCAATGACTGGTCTTCCACTTTATCACATACTAAGCACGAAGGCAGGGGATATTTTTATCCTTCAGTTGGTACTTCGTTGATCCTAAGCCGTCTGCTGACTTTACCTGAATGGGTGTCGTATGCAAAGGTGCGTGCTGCTTATAGTATGGTGGGGAATGATATTCCTTTGTATATTACGAATTCCGCTTCCCATATCACTGCCGGTGGTGAATATCTGGCGAATGATGCGGCACCTTTCAAGGAAATGGAACCGGAGATGAATTATTCGTGGGAAATTGGTGCAGAAGGACGTTTTCTGAACAGCCGTATCGGGTTTAATATCACTTTCTATAGAACAAATACTCATAACCAGTTTTTTAAATTGCCTACGCTGGCGGGTGACAAATATGCTTACCGCTATGTGAATGCCGGTAACATTCAGAATCAGGGATGGGAAATCGCATTGGACGCTACTCCTGTGATGGCAAAAGATTTTATGTGGAGCACTACTCTTAATTTTGCTTCTAACAGGAACAAAATAGTTGCTTTGCATGAAGATTTGAAAGAATTTGTTTATGGCCCTACCAGTTTCTCTTCCAGTTATGCCATGAAATTGATAAAAGGTGGATCGATTGGCGATATTTATGGAAAAGCTTTTGTCAGAGATGCTTCCGGTAATATTGTTTATGAGACGGAAGGGAATAATGCAGGATTGCCAAAAGTAGAAGGTGACGGGAATACGGTAAAGGTTGGAAACTCCAATCCGAAGTTCCAGCTGGGATGGAATCATACGCTTTCTTATAAAGACTTGTCTCTCTATTTCCTGATAGATTGTCGTTACGGCGGTAAGGTACTTTCGCAAACTCAGGCAGATATGGACTTGTACGGTGTATCGGAAATTACCGGAAAGGCCCGTGATAATGGTTATGTTATGCTGGAGGGGCAGCGGATAGAGAACGTGAAGGGATTCTATAAGATTGTAGGCGGACGCGCAGGGACAACGGAATATTATATGTATGATGCGACCAATATCCGATTGAGAGAACTTTCATTGTCTTATCAGTTACCTGCTTCCTGGATGGAAAAATCTAAAGTTCTGAAGAAAGCGCAGGTTTCTTTTATAGCCCGCAATTTGTTCTTCTTTTATAAGAAGGCGCCTTTTGATCCGGATCTGGTGTTATCTACCGGTAATGATAATCAAGGCATTGATGTGTATGGGATGCCAACAACGCGCAGTTGGGGCTTTTCATTGAAGTGTGAATTTTAATGGGAGAGGGGAGGATTGATATGAAAAGATATAGTTGGATATTCGGTGCTCTGTTAGTTTTAACTTCTTGCACGGGTGACTTTAAGGATATCAATACGGATTTATCCGGAATTACGGATGAAGATTTGCAGATTGATTATAATGAACATGGTATTCGTCTGGGAGTGATTCAGCAGGGCATTTACTTCAATTATGATTATGGAAAGGGTAAGAACTGGCCTTTCCAGTTGACGCAGAACCTGAATGCAGATATGTTCAGTGGATATATGCATGATGGAAAACCATTGAATGGAGGTAGCCATAATTCGGACTATAATTTGCAAGATGGTTGGAACAGTGCAATGTGGGGACATACCTATTCGTATATTTTTCCACAGATATACCAGTCGGAGAACGCAACGCGTGAGAAACATCCGGGTTTCTTCGGAGTCACCAAGATTCTGAAAGTGGAAGTGATGCATCGCGTTACGGATTACTATGGTCCTATCATTTATTCACGGTTTGCTGATCCTAACGCAGAATATATGCCTGATACACAAGAAGCGGTTTATAAAGAGTTCTTTTGTGAATTAGATACGGCTGTGAGTACCCTTACCGGTTATGTCGAGTCAAATCCGGAAGCTGCTGAGTTTTCTCGTTTTGATATACTGATGGATGGCGAATACATTTCGTGGATAAGGTTTGCCAATTCATTGAGAATGCGGCTTGCAATGCGAATAGCCACAGTGGATGAAGAGAAAGCCCGTTCAGAGTTCCTGAAAGCTTTTAATAATGAATATGGAATATTGGAAGCGGAAAATGAACCGGTGGCGGTATCTACAAAGAAAGGGTATGCCAATCCGTTGGGAGAACTCAATCTGGTGTGGAACGAAACTTATATGAGTGCTCCAATGGAGTCTATCATGAACGGTTATGAAGATCCTCGGCGTACTGTCTTTTTTGCCACATGCCAGGATGAGTCGTTTAAAGGACAGTATCGTGGAATCCGGCAGGGAACTTGCTTCTCTCATAGCAATTATATGGGTTTGTCGAAACTGAAGGCTACTCAGTCAACGGATGCGGTTCTTATGACTGCTGCCGAGGTCTGGTTTCTGCGTGCGGAAGCCGCTTTGAGGAACTGGACAGATGAAGATGCCGGTATATGCTATGAAAAAGGAATTACTTCCTCTCTACATCAGTATGGTATCATGCAGACTGATTCATATTTGAATAGTGATAAATTGCCAATTGATTTTGTGGATACATTTGATGCTGAAAATAATATAAAAGTCTATTGTAAAGTCTCACCGAAGTGGATTGAAACAGCAGACCGTGATACGAAGTTGGAGAAGATCATTACGCAGAAATGGCTGGCAATGTTTCCTGAAGGATGTGAAGCCTGGGCGGAGCAGCGCAGAACCGGATATCCACGCCTTTTTCCTGTTCGTTTCAATCATAGTAAGGATGGCTGCGTTGATACGGAAATTATGATTCGCCGTTTAAACTTTCCCGGAGGATTACAAACGGAAAATCCGGAGCAATACCGTGCATTGGTGAAAGCTTTGGGAGGAGATGATAATGCCGGCACCCGTTTGTGGTGGGATACCGGCACTAATTGGTAAGTTTATTCTATTATATCGGATGGTTTTCTGCAAAGATTGCCATCCGTTCTTCTAATTGTGCATATTGATGATCCTGGATGAATGAAGTACAGGCACGCAAACCTTCCTGATGGCTACCGGTGGTAATCAGAGATATGGCACTGACACCATAGTACATCAATTCCTTAGCCAATTCGCCGCTGGTCATCCCCGGATAACCGATAGTAAAGTAGAAGCCATCGGCTACGGGATCACCAAGGTCATTGTCATATACCAGATGAAAACCGTGGCGCAGAAAAATCTCTTTTAGCCTGTGAGCGCGTTCACCATATATTTTCACTTCGTCAAGGAAGTTGTACTGTCCTTCATTAGCAGCCTTCAGCATGGCGGCAAGCGCGTATTGTGCCGAATGACTCGTACCGGAGGAGAGGGCATAGAGTACACGGTGAATGAATACTGTACCGAATGTGCCGCCACCATAGCGTTTTGTCAATCCGGGATAAGAGCGATGATAGAGCTTGTTTGAAATGCAGCTGACACCAATACGCTGTCCGGCATAGCTGAATGCTTTAGAGCCGGAAATGAGCAATACATAGTTGTCTGTATAATGTGCCACTGATGGTTGATAAGGTGCTTGGAATGGTTTGCTCAAATCTTGCCGGAAGTCCATAGCGAAGTAAGCCAGGTCTTCCAGAACAATAACATCATATTGCGTAGCAAGTTCTCCGATGATACGTAGCTCTTCTTCTTTCAGGCAAATCCAGCTGGGATTGTTCGGGTTGGAATAGACGATAGCAGAGATATTCCCTTTCTTGAGGTAACTTTCCAGTTTCTCTTTCAATTTGTCGCCACGGAAATCATATACATCGAAAGTCTCGAACTTTTGTCCCATAACGACTAGCTGTTGCTTCTGTACAGGAAATCCCGGGTCAATAAACAATATCGTATCTTTCTTTTCATCACACTGACTGCAAGTGAGGAACGAAGCAAAGGTGCCTTGCATGGAACCGGTAACAGGTACACAACCTTCCGGTTGCAAATCTACATTAATAAATGCTTTTATAAAACGCGAAGCTTCTTCTTTCAGTGCAGGCAATCCGTTGATGTCAGGATAAAGACTGGCAATTCCTTTTTGCAGAGCTTCTATTTCAGCTTTTACACCTACAGCCGAAGGGGGAAGTCCCGGCACACCCATTTCCATTTTTATAAATTCTATACCAGATTCAGCTTCTGCCTTGGCGGCAATCGCCTTTACTTCGCGGATGGTTGCTTTTCCAAAGTCTGCAATCTGAAATGCTTCGATGGTTTCGTCAATCAGTTTACGTTCAATAGGAGTATTTCTCATGGTTTTTCTCGCTTTTAATTGATTTTGATTTGTCATTCGAATTTTTTTTGCCACACAAAGGTAATATAAATATCTTATAATCAAGCCTACTTTAAAAAAGATGAAAAATATTTCTTTCAAGCTATTGCAGGTTTCAAAAAAACACCTACCTTTGCAACCGCAATCGAGAGAGAAAGCGATAAAAGAAATGAAATTATGGTGCGTTAGTTCAGTTGGTTAGAATACATGCCTGTCACGCATGGGGTCACGGGTTCGAGTCCCGTACGCACCGCGAAAGCAAATAGCAAATTAAAGTAAAGCTCTGAAATTCAAGGATTTCAGAGCTTTTTATTTTTCCCCACTTAGGTAAAAAACAGCGGTTTCAGGCAGTTCTCACGTGGCTTATTCGTGGGACTTTTTGAAAGCCGTTTTTGCTCCCACGAATTGACGCATTTGTCTTTGATTGTCAGCTTTTTGCGTAGCTGGTTTTTGAGTATGGCAAACTAATTTTGTACCACTTAAAAATCAAAGAATTATGGGAGCAGTGAAAAGAAACACATTGAGCGTATTGTTCATCATCAAGAAATCGAAACTTCTGAAAAACGGTGAAGTTCCTATCTGCATGCGCATCACCGTAAACAAGCGAGTAGCCGAAGTTATGATTAAACGGAGCATTCCCGTAGATTTATGGAATCAGAAAAAGGAATGTTCCAAAGGAAAAGACCGTGTAGCCACAGAACTGAACCACTATATCAATACGGTTCGTGCCAAAATATTGCAGATACACCGTGAACTGGAAATAGACAACAAAACGATAACAGCCGATATAATAAAGGATTGTTTCTACGGACGAGATAAAGTACAACGTAGTTTATTGGAAGTTTATGCGGAACATAACGAGAAATGCCGTGTCCTGATTGGCAAGGAATATACGGAAAGCACCGTAACCAAGTTCGATACTTCCATAAACCGCCTGAAAGAGTATATCCGCAGTTGCTACCACCGTGATGATATGATGCTGGCAGAACTGGACGGGCAATTTATCCGTGATTTTGATTTTTGGCTGAAAACGGATAAGCACTGCCAAAACAATTCCGCATTGAAGCATTTGAAGAACTTGAAAAAGGTTGTCCGCATTGCTTTGGCTAACGACTGGATAAAGAAAGACCCGTTTTACGGCATTCGCTTCAAGCAGGAGGAAGTAAACGTAGAGTTCCTCTCACGTGAGGAACTGGATATTCTGATGAACAAGGAATTTACAATCAAAAGGCTGGAGCAGGTAAGGGATATTTTTGTCTTTTGCTGTTTCACCGCACTTGCTTTCGTTGATGTGCAGCAGTTAAGCCGTGAACACCTGATAAAAGACAATAACGGTGCTTTATGGATACGCAAGGCACGACAGAAAACCAATCAGATGTGTAACATTCCCGTTTTATCCATTCCCCAAAGAATATTGGGGAAATATGAAGATAATGCGGAGTGTATAAAGAAAGGTGTGCTTTTACCCGTAATCAGTAATCAGCGCATAAATGCCTACTTGAAAGAAATCGCAGATTTATGCGGTATTGCCAAACGCTTAACGACACATGTTGCCCGCCATACTGCGGCTACCGTAGTTTTTCTCGCCAATGATGTATCAATGGAAAATGTCTCTAAGATTTTGGGACATTCCAATATCAGAATGACACAACATTATGCAAAAGTTTTGGATAGTTCTATTATGCGGGAAATGCGGAATGTAGAAAAGAACTTCTGTAAGTATTTGTAATTATACTAATTAATTCCTATTTTTGAAAAAAAATATAGAAATATGGCGAAGGAAGAAAATAAAAGTTGCTTTGTAATCATGCCAATTAGTGAGTGTGATGGTTATGAGAAAGGACATTTCGGTCATGTCTATAATGATATTATAAAACCTGCTATTGAGAAAACTGAATTTATTCCTGTAAGGGCAGATGAAGTTAAGGAAACGAACTTTATCCATTTGGATATATTGAAAAAATTAATAGATGCTCCTATTGCTGTTTGTGATTTAAGTACACGCAATCCCAATGTTTTATTTGAATTAGGTATTCGTCAAGCGTTTGATAAACCAGTCGTTCTAATGCAAGAAAAAGGAACTCCTAAGATTTTTGATATTGCTCCTTTGAGATATTTGGAATATTCAAAAGAGATGAAATATCATGAGGTGTTAAAATCTCAAACAGAATTAAAAGAAGCAATTGAGGCAACAAAAGCAGTAGAAGGAGATATCGGAAATATAAATTCTATCGTCAAATTAATGGCTTTGAGTTCGCCCGCATCTATTCCTGTTTTAGATAATTCTAATAAAGAAGTATTAGCATTAGATGTTATGCGTTCTCAAATGACTGATTTAAGAATGATGTTGGAAGCAATGATGCATGAAGGACGAAAAGGATTTTTTTCTAAAAGAAATTCTATTGCTGCAATAGAATACGAAAGAATTACAAATAAATTGGATAAATTATCTACAATTAAGACTTCAGATAGAGAACAGGCTGATATAGAATACTCCAAACTTATGCGAGAAACAGAAGAGGTAATGATGAATTGTGGTAATGAAGCTGACCATAGAATGTTTAAATATTTAATGAATAAAATTATTCGGCAGCGAGAAGAGTTAGTATTAATGAGATAATTTTTCCAAAGCTGAATAAAACATTAACAAATGTAAGCTCCGTATTCCGTCCGTTCAAGCCCCAGCCCTACGGATTTGAAAAAAAATCTCCACACCTGCGCTACGCTCCGTGTAGTATTTTCTTCCAAAGACTTGCACAGACGGAATACTACACTAATAAAGTTAATGTTCTTAGGTCAGTTTTGGAAAAAAATGTATTGTTTTGAGGACGGTAGGTTATTCCTGCCGTTCTTTGTTGTAATAGGTTTGCAAAAGCCGTTCTATATCGCTTTGACGGTAGATAATCTTTCCTTTTATCTGAATGTATGGGATAACGCCTGTATCTCTCCATTCTTGCAGTGTGCGGATGCTTACTTTCAGGCATTTAGCTGCATTCCTGTTGCTTAGAAACTTTTCACCGTTCAAATGTGGTCTGTTTTCCTTTGCCAGTCGACTGATACCATCTAACATTCTATCCATAGACTGAAAGAAGTCCTTGATTATCTCACTATTGCTGTTTATAAGTTCCATATTGTTATACTGTTCTATTGATTTATAATTGGTTTAAATGATTGACATACATACACGTGTCAGTTACGCAGATACTCGCCATAGTAAAATATGGAAATACTATCTTTTACCACATCATAGTCAATATAAAGCCGTTTAAAGGCTGAAACGATGAAGTAACGGTTATCTTCTTTCTGTATCTCGTAAACGGCTGGTTTCGCCTGTCCGTTATCAGATACATGGAGCATTGAAAGGAAATACTTTTTCTTGCTTTGGTATATCATCACCGTAGGATGAAGGTTTAAACTTTCCCAAATCCCGACAATAGCAGACAATTTGAATGACTGGTTTATTTCCGTATTATTTCCTTCTTTCTTTTCCATAGGACAATATTTATTTATTGTTTGATTTATAATTCGTTATCTTGTTTTCCGTACATTCTGCAACCAGTCTCTCAATATCGGCAGCCTTATAGTACATCTTGTTCCTTATTTGGGAATAGCCCAGTTTTCCGCTATCCCGGTAATTCTGCAAACTTCGCAGGCTGATACCGAGCAGCGCACACACTTCACGGCTGGAAAGCCATTCTTCCGATTTTCGGGAACTTTCCATACAGATACTTTTCACCTGACTGGCAAAGGTGGAGAAACGCCTGCACACCAGTTGAAAGGTCTGTTCTTCGATAGCCATTACTTTCATGCTTGATTTCCTTTTGGCGGGTTGATGATACCTTTGTCGGCTTCTTCCCGATAGAGGGAGGAAATGACTTCTTTATAGCTGTTCAGGTGATGTTCCAATACATTGTCTATAAAGTTGCCGATGCTTACCCGCTTGCCCGCAATGATACCCACCATTCGGGCAATACGTCCGTGTATCTCTCCACTGACATACACACTTTGACGGGTGCAGACCGTCCGTTTTTTGAGGAACAATGATTTATAACCGTCCCGTTCCCTGCTTTCCATTCCTTGCAAGGGTTGTTGTTTTACTTCTTCCATATATTCACTTTTTAAAGGTTGATAGATAATTCTTCATTCCTATTGAAAGAAAAAAAGACATCCGTACAGATATACGGCTATATCTTTGGACAGCTTGCAAACAAGACATAAAGACATATTTACATCTTGGTTGATTGTCTTGTGTATTGCCTTATTTCAATCAATCCGCAACAAAGAAAATGGTAAAAACAGACGCTTTATAAAAAGTGATTGTTTTGTCTTCCCTTGTCATGGATTGTCACGGCAGACCGTATTTCAGCAGCAAACGGTTGTATGTAATTTTGCAGCGGATAAACGGACGGGGAAAGAAGCCTGACCGCTTGCTTCGGCAATCCGAGGGAACGAGGATTCTTGCTTTCAAACGAAAGCAGCAAGTTGTGTTTTCAGGTCCTCAGATGCTTCTGAGTGCCTGAAAACCTTGCACCTTTGCAGGTGGGCGGTTTCTCTCCGAAGTCGAGAAACTTGTAAAAATATCAGCTTATGGAACAGAAAAAGAAACGCTTCAACAAGGGAGGGCGAAAGCCCTTGTCAAACCCGAAAGTACACCGCTATTCGTTCAATCTGGACGATGTGGAGAACGCCAAATTCCTGTCGTTCTTTGACAGGTCGGGGTATGCGGTAAAGGCACATTTCATCAAGAATTGTATTTTCGGCAAATCATTCAAGGTTGTGGTAAGGGACAAAAGCAAGGTGGACTATTATATCCAGCTGACACAATTCTATTCCCAGTTCAGGAAGATAGCCAACAATTACAATCAGGCGGTGAAAGAACTGCATTCCAATTTTTCGGAAAGGAAAGCACTTGCACTGCTTTACAGACTGGAACAATGTACCGTTGAGCTGATAAAGACCAATGAAATGATAGTCCTGCTCTGCAAGCGGTTTGAGCAATCCTATCAGAGAGAGGGTATAATATCGGCGGATGAATGATGGGAACCTGCCAAAAAAGAAATATCCCGAAACTGCCCACGTGCCGCAATTTCGGGATAACTTCCTTACTGCTTATTCTCTCTGTGTTCCTTCTCGAACTTTCGGAGCGTGCCTACATCGAACCGCTCCCTGATGAACTCCTTGACATCGGAAGCCCGATAATAGGCTTTGCCGCTAATCATCATGAAAGGGAGCTTTTTCTTGGCTCTCAATCTTTGCAGTGTACGGGTGCTGACCCTGAACAGCAGGCACAAATCCTGATTATCCAACAGTTTGTCACCCGGCATTACTTCGGGGTTGTTTTGCAAAGACCTTACACCTTTGCCCACTTCTTCCAACTTGTCGAGCAGTTTTTGCATCCACTCTTTAAACTCATAGTTTTCTATATACATATTCGCTTCATTTTTCAGATTATACATAAATGATTACCAACCGGTTGATGAAGCAAAGTTCGGAAAATGGGAGTAAAAGAATTGTAGGGTAGCATACGCTACCCCGTATAAATTGGTGCTAAGTGATTGATTATCTATACCCTTTTCTTGCACGTTCTTCACGTATAAGAGCTATCAGTCCATTAAGAAACTCCGTTGCTTTGACTGCTTTTCGCTTGATGACATCCTCATGTTTTTGGTGGCAGTCACCCAGCTTGATGTTAAATAGCCATTCAAATGCTTTTGTCAGGTCAGTAAGATAGGCAGGATTATCATTCTTTATGACGCGTTGGGATAAGAACAGACCACTGACAATTTCCATGATATTAATAAGATTGGTCTTGTCTGCCAAGTGGAAAGGGGAAAGAATGTGTCCGTTTGCGTTCTGTTGGAATTGTTCAGGGTATTTGATACGCCATTTTACAATGCGTATTTCATTGTTGAGCAGTTCTATTGCTTCATCAATCAAGTACAGATAGGGTATTTTTTTCTTGCTCAAACCGCATACGGTACGATTTAAGTCTGTGCAGTCCAAAAGAAAAATAGCGAAGCAAAACACTATAATTCTGTTCGTTGGTACTAAAATTGGCTAAATGAATAGCCAATTCTTCAATAGCTTCTACAAGTTCAGAGGCAGAAACTTTGTGCTGCGAGTATTCCGATAATAATCGGAAAAATCTCTGTTGGGATAATTGAATCATAACCAATCTGTTTAAGATTATAATCTAAATTTAAAAGAGTTTCTTCTACTTACATTTTTTACAATATCTTTAGATAAACTACCGTCATAGCCGTTATATTGGGCATTTTTGTAAAGTTCTACAAGTTTGCGACTATAATCAAAAATCATATTATGGGATTTCTGTGATAAATTTGCTGCTAAAATTCCACTTCCCAAAACACCGGGATTACATGAAACGGTATTTTCTTTAATTGATTTCATTATAAGCTCCACACAAGTGTAGTTTTTGATATTTTCTTGTTGCAAACTTCTAATTACATATTGATTTATACGTCCTTTGTCTTGGTTGGTCATAAAACCATACCAAAGTAAGCATTTCATTCCCGATTGGGTTGCTTTTACAAAAATATCAAGAAAGGTTAAGTCCGATGCTCCTTTCTTGTCTATTTCGTATGGGTCTATATGAATAAAAGTAGATTTAGGAAGAGT
The DNA here is from genome assembly GCF_000526555.1 of Bacteroides sp. 14(A). Taxonomy (NCBI): domain Bacteria; kingdom Pseudomonadati; phylum Bacteroidota; class Bacteroidia; order Bacteroidales; family Bacteroidaceae; genus Bacteroides; species Bacteroides sp. 14(A). Next base: position 400,440 of record NZ_JAGH01000005.1, read on the forward strand.
AGGCAATAAATCAATTATTCCGTTTAAAGAGTCCATGTTAAGAAGCCGTACATCTGAATGAATTTTTATTTGTCCGGCATAGGATGATACGTTATCCAAAGCACTTTTTTCTATATCGAAAAAGATGAAATCGTTTACTCCTTTTAGAACATTCATTGCTAACCCCGGTGAACCTAAATAATTCCCTTTCAGCATTTCTGATTTTTCCAACTTATAATACATAGAATCTTTCAGCCCGTTTTCATCATTTGCCCGTTCCAAAAAATGATAAATGCCATATTGCTGTTCAAGAGTATGTTCCATTTGATAAATGGCACATGCAGAATTAGTTTCTACATAGGTCGAGGGATTTTCATTCTGAAGAATTTCACATAAGACCAAATGTTTTAAGACATCGGGTTGCTTGCCAAAATGTTTATAGGTGCTCATACTATATTTATTAAAAAATTGTGGCAGCAATATTAGGGCATATAAAACAAAAAAGCCTTGACCAAAGTCAAGACCTCTATTTTAATAGTATCTTTTTTCGTATTCTGCTAAGAGTTTCGGGCGTTATTCCCAAGAAGTGGGCTATTTCCTTTAAAGATAATTTTCCTTGTAAATCAGGACAGCGTTTCATCAAGGCTTGATAGCGTTGTTCAGGAGTGTCGCAATAGAAACCTAATAATCTCTGATATATTTCTGCAAACATCGTTTCTGCAATCCGTCTGCCCAAACGTTGAGTATTCATATCAGTTTCCCAAAATTGATTTAGTCGGTTCAAAGAAAGAAGATACACCTCACAATCGGTTGATGCTTGTATATTTACGGTAGCTCCCATTTTGTTTATAAAAGAAGGGTAGTCACAAACAAAATCATTTTTAAAACTATATCCAATTATCCACTCATTGCCATTAACGTCTATTCTTGATAAACGGAAAATGCCAGATACAACAAAGCCTATTTGATTTGTCATTTCATTCTGACGAATCAAATACTCATTTCTTTTTATTGTTGTAAATATGCCCTCTCTTAGAAAAAGTCTTTCTAATTCAGAGGTATCTAATATTTCTTTCTCTACATTAAACTTATCCATACTAAAATATTCAGTTTCAGAACAAAAATACAAATATTGGGGAAATAATAGTACTTTACGCTTTCATTTATTCTCATAAAAGCGTTATATTTGCACCAACTCAAACAACCACCGCAACACCAAGCAATTAAGCGAATTGCACACGTGGGGTTATCAGTGGGAGAAAGAATAAAAGAGCTTGATAAGATATTGAGTACGTGAAGCATAGAAGAAAAGTTCATCTTCCGTACGCACCGCTCAGTTCTCAATAAAAGGTCCTAATTCTTAATAGAATTAGGACCTTTTTTATTATAAAAAAATATGATAACCATTCTTATTGCGTGATAAATTATCCCTCTAATAAGCACCAGGCTTTAAATGTGTCGGTTTTCTGTCAAAATATTGTTCAATATATTAATGAATCAGTATTTGTATTTATTAAAAAGCTTATCAGATGTCACTAATACTTTTACCACTGATATAAATATCTTTTAGATTTCCCTCAATGGAGCCATTAGATCCCAGTTTCACATTATATCCTTGTCCATCAAGGACAATATTGTCAGGAAGAGTCAGTGTTTCTGTTAAATTGCTCCAGTCGATATTTATAAAAAGGCGAATTACTTTCTTTCCATCCTCCATTTTATAAAAAGCTTCAGGGATTGGGATTTTATTGGGTGTTTTTGATTGCAATGCCTCAAGCAACTTCCCAGCTTCTTCTTTTGTATAAATACCGGGAATAGGGTGATGGGGAACATCAGCCTCTCCCGCAGTACTCCATTCTGTAATAATCGATCCGTCACCACCGCCCGTTGCCGGACCATCTTTCAATGTAACATTCAATCTAATAGACTCACCGGCAAATAGTTGTATTCTATTGTTGTTATTGTTGATATTTCCAGTATAAGTTTTGATGCCATTGGCTGACTTACGTTTTATGACAAAAAAGCCAGATTGATTTTCAGGCCTGTTATTTTCTGTATTATCCCAAAAAATAAATGGAGGTACATAAATAGCTTGTAATATATCTTCTGCAATCTGAATTGACCCTGTTTTCTTATACCAATTTTTTACGACAATGCCTTTCTGAGAATCTTCGTAATTTAGCGTAATCCAGTCATGGTTATCTTTCAATACGCCATCATATTCCTTCTGTTGTTCACGAAAATGCCCCATATCGAATGTGGCGTTAGCTGGCAGGTTAGGAAATATGATGTCGCAAGAATCTGTTATGTATTCTTCTTTCTTTCCATTGATATCTATATGGTGTATCCCTCCAAATATTACTTTCGCCACTTGCCTCTGCAGTGTTATAACTACTTTCGGACCATGGGGAGACAATTGTTGCGGCCCGACGGTGGCACCTACGAAATATTCCAATCCAGTTTTATATCCTCCGAATGTCACTTTACCATTTCCAATTTCGTTATTAGGATCTTTATGGGTGAATTCCACTCCTGCAGGGTCTCCATTCGCATTGATAGGTACGGATAAAGCTTGAAAAAAATAACTAGTCTGACTACTATTCCATTTTAATGGTTCTATATCTCCTGTGGTTTCCAATTGATCTCCAGTGCCTGATGCCACTTTATAATGGCCCCAAGATATTGTCCCTTCGGTGACTTTTCCGTTTGTGTCAATTTGTTTAGCTTCTATTTGCCGTATATAGATAGTACCATATAGAGGACCATTCCCATCTTGCCCTATGGGATAATAAGAACGTGTTTGTGCAAAAACATTTTCATTTCCTGCAAAGGTTATTTCAACTGGATGCTCTGGTGTACCCTCCATCTTTTCGTTGTCGCATCTGGCAAAAAGGAATGTAGACAAACACATATATATTATTACTCTAACTAGATTTTTCATAAATGATTCTTTTTATTTAGTTTTTGTTTTCTGTACCGACAAATGCACCTGTACCTTCGGCTGTATTTTCTTTCTTCAAATCTGTTGTTGTTCCGCCGCCGCCACAAAATGTACCGGCATGATAGTGATAGGCCTTATAGAAGTCGGCATTGAATTTGTCCCATCCTTCATTGTTGCTAATATGCACAGCATTCTTCATAGAACCTATTACGCCACCTATGGTGTAGTAAGTATAGTCTGAAACATTATAGTTCGTGGCAATGGATACTTTGCTAAAAGTAACTCCTCCTGTTACTGAAGCTGCTTGCACATGTCCCACAATGCCTCCGGTAGACGAATGGGAAGTTATAGTTTTGTCCTCTTCATTGCGTTCATATTGGGGGATTCTTCCTCCTATCACACTTCCTACAACGGATATATTCATAATAGAAGGCGTATTATCTATAGTTGTATTCTTCTCGGATAATGTTGTCCTTGCTACTCCTGCTATTCCCCCAACATAATTCCATGTTCCAATGGATTTACTGGCATCAACCATTACATTCACTTCGCAATCTTGTATAATTCCATTAAGATGCCCGATTACTCCGCCCGTATATCGTGTAGAATGTCCCTGGCTGCTATTCGTCACATGTATTACTGATCCTCCCGTGAGGTTACTCATTTTCATTAACGTACCATTGAACTGACCAATTACTCCACCTACGGACAAGATATAATAACTATTCTCATCTTGAGAATCTACTGTAACAGATATGTTATCAACCAATTGAATGTTGGATATATTTCCAGATTTTACCCAACCTATCAGTGCACCGATATTATATGCTGGATCATTTGTAGTGTGTGGAATAGTAACCTTCAATTCAGAATTTATCAAATTGACATTGCTAATTATTCCTCCATCGCATTCACGAGCTAATATTCCCCATTCAGTTTTGATACCACTATCTTTACTATCTATTTTTGCATTTTCTATATCAAGTTCTTTTACCGTTCCATACAGGGTACTGAACAATGGGTGTGCCACACCTAAAATGCTTTTGCCTCCACCATCAAAAGTCACTGTATTGGGCAATTCTACTGATTGGAAAGTCCCATATTCGAAATCTACATCAGTCATGAGGTGCATTTCTTTCCGATACTCGTCTTTCTTTAAGACTGTTATTGGATCGCCTTTTTTCGTATTGCAGATATAGTCCTGCTCACATTGTTGAAGGGCATTTAGAAAATCCTGAATCTTGAAATCTTTATAATCAGGAATTTCCGGATCTCGATCATTCCACCACTCGTCATCCGAATCGTCTGGATGGATATTTCCTGTCAGATTTTCCAATGAGATAACATATTCCTTATTTGCCTCTAATTTATTTAATTTATCTACTTGAGAGATGGTAATGTAGGGATAGTCGTTACGCCGTCTCAACATAAACGTACTGTAATTGTCCGGAGCCAGATGAAAAGTGGCCGTTCTTTTTCCGTTCTCTTCATTTGTAAATACTTGAGCGGAAACTTTATCGCTCTCCTCATGTACGAATTCAAATTTTAATGTATTATCTTGGAGAGTCAATTGGCAGGCATTCAGTAAGACTTGGGAATTCTCTTCCCCAAGAAATGTTTTATACTTCAGCCAATATTCTTCTTCATCGCCAATATCCTCTATAGTGAGCCGGGTGCAAAGGTGGCGAAACTTCAAATGTACAGCATGTCCGTTTTTTACATCTGCGACTTCGGCTTTCAGAGGGTCAGGATTGTTCTCTTCTGTTGTCTGGTATACGAAGCGATCTAATACTACCGGTTTCAAGGGGGTGTTGTCTGTAATAGGTCCATTCCATTTTTCCAGATAATAAGCAGTAAATGTCGCATTTACGGCATTCCATGGCCAGTTCATTGGAAAATCCGTTTCATTCACCCAACCTTCTTCTGTCAGCGTAAGAGTGGCGTATTGCTTTTCACTTTCACCCTCTTTATCAAGTTTGAATACTGCTGATACATGTATTACGTCTCCTGTTTTAAATTCTCTCTTGTCAGTAATGGATCGAGTTGTCTGCATGTCATATTGCGGACACTCAACTGTGAACTGTACCGGTACTCCTTCTCGTATATCTCTGCCGGATAAGGGTGCTAGTTCATTGTGGCAACTGCACAACACCAATAATAGCATACTATATATTATTCCTATCTTTTTATTCATACTATTTCTTTTTTATTGAAACTTTACTCTGCCTCTATAAAAATCACATGATTGGTTAAATTGTTATCAATAATCGTACCAGCATCTATTTTACCCACAATACCTTTATATTCCTCTTTCGGTAGCGGATAAAAAGGTGCTTGTACCATACCATGAAATTTGCAGTTATCTACTGAGCCATTTGTCATTTCTCCTGCCAAGATTCCCGAAGTACTTTTACAAATCATGATTGCTTGCCTCACCGTGCAATTAGTTATCTGTCCGCCACTGATCCTGGCAGCGATGTAACCGGAAGGTTTATCACTACTTTTACTTCTTACTGTTACAAATTCCATACGCAGGTTTTGCAAATATCCGCCATCAGTAATTTCACCAATTAGTCCCATTCCTTGCTCAGGTTCACTGTCTTTTAAGTCTAGCATAAGATTTTTCAGAATGTGATTACCACCATCCAATGTTACTCCTTCTACCAGCCTTTTGATAAGCGTACCGCTTGTACTCTCTATTTTGGAGCAGTCTATACTATCCCTAAGGTAGAATATCCATTTCTTTTGTTCTGTATAATCTCCATACTTTTCTAATGAATCTTGTTTTTCCTCGGGGATATCCTTCTTATCAGCAATATATGTGTTATACAGAGCAAGCCATTTCTCAAAATCATCGGGAGTGTAAATTCCCGGCAATTTGTCTACTTCTATTTTTGTCGGTTCACCCCATGGCTCTATTTCATGGGGGTACACTGTGGGTACGATACCATCCATCCGAATGGTCATTGGATACTTCCATCCGGATTTCAATTCAGGCAGTGTTTCTTTTACTGATCTAATTTTTTGTATATTGCCGTTTACATCAGTAGCCTCAATATAATCTATTTCCATCCCAGAAGGCAGGATTACCGGATATACAGTTCTACTTTCCTTTTCGGTTTCAGACAACTTATAATTTTCTATTTTGCGGGTTTTGAAGGCAGAAAGTCCAGTCGTTTCATTATCTGTTGGTACTTTATCTACTGTGAATGTAAACTGTTCGGCGTTTCCGTTCCACTTCCGGGTGATATGTGCACCGATAACTTTTTCAGTGAGATGTACGGTCAATGCTTTATTTTTTTCTGGAGTGAACCCTTTTCCTAAGAATATCAGTACCATCGAAAATTGATGGCCAAATGTATAATTCACATCTGAATATTGTCGCTTGGTAGCGGTGAGTATATCTTCTATTTGATAACCTCCATTTTTTTCATAATCTTCATTGAATATATGGATATAGTGGGTATGATCATCAGCTGGCAGGTAATTATCTGCTGGTTTTGCATCAGAATAGGGGTAGTAGGCGAATGTTAAACCTAATGTGTTCATTATTACATTTTGTACATTTTCCGATATGAATACAAATTTGCTTGTTCCAGAAGATATGGAATAAGATAAAGGTTCATTTTTCAGATATTCTTTATCACATGTTTCGCTGTCCGGATGACTACTTTGTGTGCCTCCTGCACATTTGTTTTTATGAAACGAATAGAAACCTATCTGATCACCTTCCGTAAAACGGATGTTTGTTCCAAGGTCGTCACCTGTTACTTTGGTTACCACATCAGTCCCCGCAATCTCTCCTTCTATTTGTAGGTACTTATTTGTGCCCACAATATTTTCCCATCCGCTTTCTTCGCTGCAAGCGGTGAGAAGAATGAGGAGTAAAACTCCTGTTATGGAAATGTACTTGATATCTGTTCTCATCTTTTACTTAATTTTTAGAGCACAAGAATATTTTATAATTTTCAGCATTTACTTCTGTATTTTGTATAACAATTATGTGTTCTCCAAGATCAATTTCAAATTTGTCGGATTCAAATAGTGGCATTGGCACATTTGTCGGTATTTCTATATCTTTCCATAATTTGAATTTCCACTGATTTTCATCCCAATTTCCATATCTCATCAATCTGTAGTTTGTCTCTGAGGAATTTTCATTGAATTCTTCCACCAGTGCCACAAGGTCACTCCAATCATTTATTCCACTTTCGTTTATCGTAGGATTGTCGGTCATTACTCTGCTCCATGGCCATACTTGAATGTCCCCGAAAAGTAATTCTGGATTACCAAAATCTTTAACCAGCTTTACATCGATTATGAGGTGATACCCTGACATGAATTCCAGGGAGATGTTATCAAAAACGTTATCTTTTGTATAATACTTCATTCTTGCAGGCAGGAAGCCTGCGTATTGAGTCTTTTGATTCTCATCTTCATCTTGTATTTCGATTATCACTTTAGGCCAATAAGTGCTACCAAAAGGATAAGCACCGAAACTATGTGGTGGGAAAATCCACATAGGAGTAGAGTAATACGTTGTTGTTTGGGTATCCTCATTATTTGATTTCGTCAGTGGTTTGTTTTCAACAAGGCATGCATTATCAAAATTATATCCACCAGTTCTACCAATCACTCCATTATTTCTTCTGAAGATAGTGGAAGATGGGGTAACTGGATTATTTAGCGGTACTTTCACACTATTCAACCAGACATTAACTTCTTTCTTGAAAGCTTGCTGAATAGATTCATCGTCACTGTAAAATCGAAATGTGACTGCACTCATCTTGTGCACTAGCTCAAATCGGAGTGGTTGACCTATTTCCGGATTGAGGATCATTCCCCAGATTATATCCACTTCTTTAGCCTCCTCACTATTCGTGGGCGCTATCATAGCTTTATATCCACTATTCGTACTCATATTCGGATCCTCCGGACCAAAATAGAAATATGTAAAGTTATCAATCCATACTTCTATCTCATTATTTTTTTTATGAATGGTTGTCAGTGTAGGGTCTTGTACAGGATAATTCACAAGATTATCCAAATAGATAGTATCTTTTCCCGTAATATTTATATCTTTCCATCTCAACTTCTCCGTTTTGCTGTTATTGGTATATACATATCCGTATCCTTTTTCATCGAACTCACATATTGCACTTTGTATCTTTCCGGCAGATAACGACGGATAAGTGAAAAGCATAGTTCGGCTCTTTATCTTTTCATGCTCACCAGCCCGGGTGGCGATACTTGTTCCATCTACCGTAGCATAAATCATAATCGGGTCATCGGGATTAAATACCGGAATAGTATTTTCTGTTTCCTCTGTTGTACATGCTCCTGTCAGCAGAAGCACTGCAATAAGTAGAAATCCCGATAAAATAGAATATAATTTTCTTTGTGTATTCATATGTATATCTATCAGTTTGTGGGTGTAACAGGTCCTATTTCCATATCATCAACCGTAGCTGTATTCCAGGGTTTAACTTCTGCTGTCAGAACGATTATTTCTAAAGTATTGCTGTCAATAGACAGTGTCAAATTAAGTATGTGCGATGATTTCAATGTCAAAGTTTCTGTTTTAAACTTATATAGTACCTCTTCAGCATCATGTCTCTTTACTTGGAAATAGAGAAAATCATTACCTTCATTTAAAAAATTCTGTTCTGGTACAATTCCCTGAAAAATATATTCTTGATAAATAACTTCCTTACCTGTATTATCAGTTTCCGGTGTGGGGGCTGTCCTTGATGAGCAATACATTTGGATATTCTTTCTTTTCGGGTCATTGACGGGAAGTGCTTCATCATTTTTGGGGACTCGTACCGTACGGAGTGCGTCATTATCTATCACTCCTGAATAATCCACTTCATAATTTCTCAGCATTGCACGCATATAAACACCCTTTAAAGCATTTTCTGGAAACATTCCTTGATCGGGAAATTCGCTGACCGGGAGTTTTACCTTTACCTGTACCATGGCAAATGCGTGGTGAAATTTTAATTTTACGGTTTTGTCTTGTTCACTGATGAGTTGGCGGTGATGGGTAAGCAGTAAATCGGCATTTTTGAAGTTTTCCTTTGTACTTTGATCAAACGGTACTTCATTGAAATACTTATTGCCGGGGAAGTATGCTGCTTCAAACATATAATAAATAGATGTAGGATTCAAATTCTTCCATTTGAAACCCTTATTGTTAAAGGGAATAAACTTGTACGGATATTCTTCATCTAATGCAGTCCTTTCAAAGTCGCATTCGTAGATGTATGCTGTTGGGGAGTTATCTGTAAAGTCCGGAGTTGAATAACTCACCGGATTGTATAATCGGATTTGATCCCCTTTTTTGAAATAGGGAACCACATTCACTTCATCACTATTGTCTCCATTCATGGTAACACTGAATGTCATAGTTTCCGTGTCCTGCTGTGGAATGGTCACCGGAACTTCTTCTGATGAACAGGCACCGAGCACCGAGCACAGTGCTATTAATATGTATTGAATCTTATTATTCATCATTCTTTTAAGTTTGTTAGGGTATTTCAGTAGTGGAATTTACTTCTTCCCAGTCTCCTTTTATCTCTGGCTCTGAAATCCAGTCTACCACTTGTGCTTCGAGTTCCACTTCCCCTTCCGCTCCGGGTGATACGTCTGAAATCTTAGCATGAACCTTGACATGTGTGCCACGTACCAGTGATTCTAAGTTTGGGAATTGCTTGGGTGTTAGTTCATATTCTTGGCCATTTGATTCTACGGTTAACGAAAGCATATAGATTTGCTTGCTAAAGTCCGAAATCCAGTTCTTGGTTTCAGGCAAATAATAAGCGGTTGGATCTATCCATTTATTTTCTTGAAGCTTTAAGTTAATCTCTTGGGAAGATTCATATGGTGATAATGCTGTTCCTTCCGGCATTTTGTAATCTGTAACCCAAATTGTATTATCATCATCTTTAGGATCCACTTGTCCTTGAATTTTTATTAGAGTTTCCCAAGCATTATCGGTTATATTCGGAATCAGATAAGATTGCTTTGCTATATCTCTGATAGTCCATTTTTTTATCGTAATATTATTATTCATCTCAAAAGTAAAATCAAATTTCACAGCTGCGTAAGCCATATATATAGTTTCTTTTACAGTATATATGGATGATTCTCCTTCTTCCGGTTTCCAGTCTTCTGGTTGTGTAAGATCTACTTCGTATTTCTTGGAAGTAATGGGAAGGTATCCGTCGCTATTTGACTGATATGACTCCTTGATTTCTGAGTCAAGTACTAGCAGGCTCAGATTGTCTATAATCATTGTTTCATTTTCCCAATTCATCTTGTCTTTCAATATGTTTTCCACATTAGCCAGTGCATAGATACACTTCACACTTTGTGTAGTCTTCAGTCGCGTCCGATATTCAAAATTGTCTGTTGTAGTTTTATAATCCAATAACCTGTTTAACTCCACTTTCTTACTGTCTTTATCTATTACAATAAGACGCAATGTCTTTACCCGTTCACACTCGGGCTTATTGGAGTCGTCTTGAGGGGCAGCCAGCATCACATTAAGGTCCAACAACACAGGTTTGGGCTGTTGGATGAACTGTTCTATGTCCTCATTGCTTTGACAGCTGCAAAGACTGGAAAGTAGTAGGGTGAACAGAAGGATAATATGTGCTGTTTTGGTTATCATGGGTTGTTTTTACATTTCTATATTGTTTATACGTACGGTCCAGCCGTTAATGGTGATTCTTACATTAATCATGTTGCCGTTGGAGCTTTGCGTGAAGAAAAAGACGATAACGTATTCGTCCTCACGGTCCAGGTATTCTTGTTGGGGATGTTCACGGTCAAGCATTTTGTCCAGCGAACCTTCGGTAGGCATTAGCATGATATACTCTATGAGGTCTACATTGAGCCATACCTTGTCGGTGGTCTTATGCCGGATGGTAAGCCGTGGATGCGTACCATAAATCAGTCGATTGGTATTAAGTTCAGCACAAGTAGTGGTTAGTACTACGTTGCCTTCGGGGTCGTGGATATCGCCATCACCCAAGTAATAAGGGGAATAGGTGAGGGGTAATTCTTCGGTAACCGCTGTGTTGTTATAGGCTAATAGGGCGTTGTTGTCCGTAATGCTGAATTCAAACTCATCGGAGGGGACGCTGGAGGATGTATTGTTGGCGTCAGCCTGTATGATAAGACGGAAGGTATTGGTATCTTTCATTAGTGGAAAGCGGATGTCTGATGTTGCAGCATCGGGTATGGTTACGGTTTGCATACCGTAGAATAGGGGCACGAGATCACGGTCTACGTTTTGTGCTTCGGCATTCATCCGAACGCTGTAGTCCTTGATGCGTGAATTTGTTCTGTCGGCAGGAGCCAGGCAGAGGTAATCGTCGCTGTTCAGTCCGGTCCATGCCAATATCTGGTAAGTTCCCGGTTGTAGATCCAGCAGAATATTGTTTCTTCGGGCTTCTTCAGCGGAGATATTCATCTCCTTCAGATAGTTTCCTTCCTCGTCAAAGATAAATAGAGAGACTTGATCCGCTTCGTGTTGCCAGGCGTCGGCAAATTTCATGTTGTAGTCATAAACAAAATGCAGATAGTGCTCGCAGGGAGGAAGAACCTCGTGCACAAAACTGCACGTCGCCAACAGCAGGGAAAATGCCAGACCCATGACGGCTGAAACGGAATGTATATAAGCAGAACGTCTCATAATGAACTGTTTTTTCAAGTAAAGGTTAGGAAAAAACAGCCGGAAGGCGGATGCATGAATGCCTTCCGGCAGAGTCTTCCTTATTTGTATGCTAAAGGATTAAAATTCAATATCGTTTACACGAACGGTCCAGTCTAAAATTTGAACATCGACTTCCATATAGGCTTTGTTCTGTTCGTCCGGCTTAGGAGGATTAACAGGATCTGGATCCGGTTCTTGAGGATCGGTCGGATTAGTCGGGTCATTAGGATGTCCGAGTTCTGAGATTTTAGAAACTGACAGCTTATATATATTGTTACGCACTACGGCAAATTCCATAATTCCCATATTAGTATTCTGTCCATTATCATTGTGGCGGTTCCAATAGATGTAATAAACATTGCCATATTTGTCCTCATCCATTCCCTGAATTGGGATTCTTTTGGCTTTACCGTTTAATGTCTCCCTGAGAGTCTTCAATTCTTCGCCTGTGGTGGGTTCGTTAGCAGCTGTTAATGGAGTATTTCCCGAAATATTCCATGCTTTTTTGAATGAATCCCAATGGTTATAGAAACTTCCATTATATTCATAAAGAGCTGCAGTGGTTGCCTCATTGATAAAATCACCGCTAACTTTAGCCTTGAATACTACAGCTGTAGACAGTCCGTTTTGTTGAGAAGCTACGCTGGGAACAGTGTTTTCGGTACAGTAGCCCATGATATAATACGCAGGATTTGCTGTATTCTCTGGTTCTTTAAAATCTAAAGGTAAGTATGGCTCGTTATTTTCTTCTTTATCAATCTCGCTGTTGGCCAGTGGAGTGAAAAATAGCCCTTTTCTTATAGCCAAAGCTTCTGATGACTCTTTTCCGTCTTCTGTGATTTTTGATAACCAAGTCTTTTTACCGTTGGTACTATTCCAGTCACAGTCCACAACATAATTATTTACCGTTTCTGCACCACCATAAGTTATTTTAGTCTCATCCGGATCAGTACTGTCTCCTTCTTTCTTCGCTGCAACTCGTTTCAGGTGATAGAATGATTTGGAGACATTCATTAATTTATATCCTTCTAGCGTAACAGTCAGTTTAGTGGCATCTGCATTTCTATCTTTGATTTCATATTCATTTTTATTTTTCGCAGCTTTGTAGTCGAAACGTGCTACAGCTCTTTCTACTTTGGCTGTGGCTGCCAGTTTATAATTTCCCTCTTCAGCTACAAAATGTACAGCCTGCTTTCTGTCGGGGCCACTATAATTTCCAGTTCCTACGTTGGTATCGGTCATAAAGAAACGTTCTTTGTCTTTATCTGCATACTTTGTTATAAATTCAGTTGCAGTTTCTGTAGTAGCCATTTCTGATTGGTCTTTCCATCCTGTCTGTGTGAGCTTTCCGTTATAATAGTTGTATATCTCGGAGGTCGGATTAACAAACGCATAAACAGCATAGTATTTATCTGAATTTGTGTCTAATGTCACATTGTTTATACGGGCGATATAAGATTTATCGTTTCCGTGTACACCCTCCGTTGTTTTATCTTGACTTGATGTTATACCCACTGATTTCACAAAGCAGATTTCTCCTTCCTCTTTCACATAATATGTATCTTCTTGTTGCTCCTTATCTTTCACATTTACTACAACAACCAGTACTTCTTTCACAGAGTTTTCGTAATCTTGTCCATCTTCTGTTTCAGTCGAAGGACTGGCAGTTCTCGTAGTTATCGGCATCTTAATACTAACCTCCATATAATTCTGTGACGCAGTAGATGGAGGAATATTCTCACCACCTTGCAATTTGTCATCACTGCACGACCATGCCAATATAGGCACCAATCCTGCTAATAGTAAATTCCTGATTTTCATAATTGTTGCTTTTTATTTATACGTTAATTAAATATATGATCGTAACTCTTTTTTATTTATTGTTTATCAACTTACTTTCTCTCTTTCAGCTGTTTTTCCAGTTCTTTCAGCGTCTCTTTTGCCAGCTCTTTCTGCGGGCCTTCCATTGCTTTTTGCAGGTAGCGATGTGCAGCCTCTGCATCACGACGCATTAACGCTGCATTTGCAGCATTTAGGTTAGATACCGGATCGTCGGGATACATGCGTACGGCAATCTCAAACACTTCGTTGAACTCGGGTGTACCCGGTTCATAGCTTTGTGCCACCCGGTACATCTCTTCCAGACTTAATTGGCGAGGGTCAGTATATATCAATTCTTTGGCCTCCTCTACGGTGAAATTACGAATGGTATATTTCACCAGGTAATCCGAATGGCGTAGAGCAGGGAACCACTCACGCAGCATGAATCGGTAGACATCCCCACCACTTATCTCCATCAACTTCCGCTCTCTGCCGTCGAAGATGTCCGTTCCATCTATGATGGCGAGTATTTGCTCTTTTTCCGGAAGGTCCGAAGTTTCTGTCATGCGGCGTAATCCTTCCCAATCTTCGGGTTCGGATGACACGGAGAATTCGGCGTTGCCAAAATCATACAGCCCACGCACATAATTGCGCAGGGCTGTGGCACGTCCCTGCGCAAGCCGTGCATTGTTGCTATAGCTACCCTCAGGCGATGCATATCCTTTGATGTCGACGGCTGTGATGGTGGCGAAACGGTTGTTGCGTACCGAGTCGATAGTGGCCTGTATCTTTGCCAACTCGCGCGGGTTGTTGCGATATTGGGGATGAATCTCTGTCCGGTTGACGGGAAAATCTAGGAAGGCACTTCCTGCCAGTTGGCGTGTCTTCACTGCTTCATGCTTCGGAGCGATGTATTCCACCAGTAGTTGAGGTTCTTCCGGTTCGCGGAAGTCCATCTGTGCTACCGGTTCGGTACTTTGTTGCAATACTTCCCAACCGCAGCCACAAAGATCAGTAATGAGCTTTAGTTCAGACTGTTCCATCCAAGGGAGGTAGGGAATGCGTACGTTGTATTTCATTGTTTGAGCGGTCTGTCCCTTACGTTGTACAACGTAACTGGCATTGCGTTTTTTGGCCGGAAGCCGTTGGTAAAGCAGATGCCGAGTGCGTCCATTAATCAGCATTGCGGGCAGTGTATCCTGATGTCCGCCACCCGAAAGTAGGGGAGTGAGCTCTACTGAACGGGATGATTTTACAATGAGAGGAGTGAGATCCAATGTCAGGTCTATCAGCAGGAAAGAATCCACGCGTTGTACAGACTGTTGCCGTACAATCACTTTTCCTGAATTTTCTCCTTCGTCATGGGTAGCAGTCTGTGTTTGTGCCACAGATGTGTTAGTGGCAAATAGACAGGCTAATATATAAATTATAGGTTTCATTGATTTTGTAAGTATGTTGTTTGCTATTAGGAGATCAGAACATATAAACGAGGCTTACTGCCGCTTTCGTGGGACCCACATAATTCTTGTGTCCTTTATCGAGGCGTGTTCCACAGCTTGCACACGGATATTTGTCATACTTCACGTAAAGGTAGCCAACGCCCACTGAGGCTTCCAGATTCCAGTGCCTGTTCAGCAGCCATTGGTATCCGAAACTGATGCCGCCTCCTGCCATCCATCCTTGAAACCGATAATCGGCCAGTTCCGGAAAAATATCGAATGGCAATTCTATTCCGGCAGCATTAAATTCACCACCCAGTGTGTGTACACCTATAAAACCTTTATAAAACGGTTCGCAGAACCAATAACGGTATTCAGGTTGTAATAACCAGTGTTTCCATTGTTTATGATTGCCAAATTCGAAAGGATTGATGCTTCCAAACAGAGAAATGGTACTTTTGGCAGATACTTTTGTCTCTATGCCACCATTAATGGAAGCAGTTCCCCATCCCAGTAGATTCGTCTTGACCGTAACTTGAGCACATAAAGTGCCGAATTGGAACCACAAAAAGAAAAATAAAATGAATTTTCTCAGCATCATTATATCTGTCAGTTTTGTTGTACTATTTTTAATGCAATATTTATTTTGCAAAAATCGCATATAATATAAACTTATAAATTATTTTTAGTGTTGCTGTTATTAAAAAAAGTCCTTTAATATATTAATAAAAGTAGTATGTGCTTGTATATCAATAGTATGTAAGCATTTCAATTATGTAATAATTATCCGGGATATATTCTTCTTGCTGCTTCTGTGTGAATAATATAGGTGATGATATCAACCATATATAATAAAATATCTCCCATATTATCATTACAATAATATGGGAGATATATAAAAATCCTATTGATAAAGTCTGTTGTATGATGTTTTATATATTCTTTTTCCAATGAAGAAATGAATTCTTGTCGACTTTATCTTTTCCTATTAATTGCAGGTTGTAGGAGTTTAAGCCCGCATAGCGGTATTCGCCATAATTGATGCCACCCAGCAAATCTATGTTCAGAAATGCGCGGACAAGCTTCAAGCCGCATTTCTCTATTTTTTCGACTATACATTTTCCTCCTAAAAGGTTCATTAGTAGATAAGCTGAAACTTCGTAAGCACACCAACCGCATTCTTCCAGATACAGATGGATGCAGCTTTCATTAGATTGTTCTTTTTCAAATACTTCAGAAACTTCTTTTTTCATGATAATCTATTTATTTATTTAGGTCTATATTATATGGTACGATCAATCGGAACTTATTTTCCCTATATTTAAAACAAACTTCCCGCTCTACTGTTTTTTCAAGAGTTGAAACTATTCAGATTATTAACAGTATAAAAGAGAACATAACAAAATGCTATGTGTCTCAATACTAACGCATGAACAAGAACTTCAAGCCATCAAACATACCTGGAAGGGCTATTGTACCATGCACTTCGTCCGGGAACTTTTTGTATATAGCACGCAGATGTTGGCTCTTCATCTCTGGAATGATTCTTTCTCCTAAACTGTCAGCCAATGCGAACTGGTCCAACTTCACATTAGGACGTTGGCGGGTAGCAAAGGCAACATAGAGTTGTTTTCCCGAAAAGTCCTTCTGACCAACTTCTTTCTCGGCTTGCTTCAGGAAAACTCCCCGGTCCCACCATAAGCTGGGATCTATTGCCATGAAGGTATCAAACGACTCAGGATAGTCGAGTAGAACCTGTAGGGTAAATAAACCTGCGTATGAATGTCCTACTAAGAAATTACGGCCGTTGGCAGAAACTTTTTTTTCTATTTCCGGGCGCAGCTCTTCAGTTAAGAAACGATAGAAAGCCTTCATCCCTCCACCTTTTGGAGTATCTCCAGGCTGAATACTGCCATCCCGTCGTGCAGCCGAACTGGTAGGGGTGAAATCTCTGGTACGGTCTGTATTCAAAACAGCGACTACAACACAAGGGGGTAATGAAGAAACCCTTGAAGAAGCAAAGAAACGGGTAAAACCTACTACGGAATGGAAAAATACATCTCCATCCAATAAGTAGAGAACCGGGTAGTCTCTTTCTTCTTCACCCGGTTGTTTTTCCGGTTCATAAATCCAGTACATCCTTTCTTCATTCAGTATGTTGGAGAATAAAGAATGGCGGGTTCCTATATTAATAGAGTCCTGCCCTTGTACCGGTAGAGAAGACGTCCAAGTTATCGTAATAAGCAATAGTATATAAAAACTTTTCATTTTATCTGATTCTTGTTACAAAGTTGGAAGAAAATATTGGTTTTATCAATCCCTACTTGTGGGTATTTTGGGTAGGATTATTCGCCAAAGTTGGTCATAAATCTCTATCTCTTTCTTCTTTTGTTACAAGCTTCTGCCATTACCCCAATTCAGGCTTTTTCTTTTTGACGAATAAGTCGTTTGTAATCGGTTCTATTTCAATCGTATAATAAGACTACACCTTTTGCTCGGAATGGCTACACCCTTTTGTGCTTAGGGCTACACCATCCTGACCAAAGGGTGTAGCTATCCTGATGTTTGGCTAATGAGATAAAATCATAGCTTCTCTTTGAAGTAAAAGTGTGTGATTTACTTTTACATCGTAATTGAATGAGGTACATAAAAATAGAAAATCCCCGGAACTGATTAAAATTCCGGGGATTCTCTATTCTATTCTCTCTGTTACTTCTTTATCTTTATCACTTTTTCTATTTCTTCCAAATTATACCGGGCTGCTTCGTTACCATTCCGGGCAGCTTTGGTAAATTCAACAATAGCTTGATCCTCATTGCCACTCAGCAGGTAATAAATGCCGTTATTATTTGCATATTCGGCTGTCTGTTTATTGGATTTATCCAGATACTTCCGGGCATCGGGCAAATCTTTTTTAGACAAGGCTACAGCGGCAGCATTCAAGTTGGCTACTTCGTCATCAGGATACATACGTACAGCGATGTCGAAAACCTTGATAAAGTCGTCGCCACCTTTGGGATAGCTGTTGGCCACCAGATACATCTCGTTCAAACTGAGATATTGGGGCTGTGTCTTGATAATCTCTTTTCCTTCGTCTACTTTGAAATTGGCAATCGTATAGTCTATGCGGCAATTCACTTTACGGAGTGCAGGGTATAATTCCTTTAGCATTGTACGATAGGGAGCGCCACCACCTACACGTTTTATTTCCTCTTTCCGGCGGGCTATATCGCTGGTGTTTCGGATGATATTGAGGAATTCGGTTTTCTCTTTCGTGTTAGAGGCTTCCAGAGCTTTTACCAGTCCTTCCCAATTTTCACCGCCAAAGGAGACATTGTAGAGATTGGCAGGAATCTGTTCGTGTACGGACAGATATTTCTTCAACGCTTCGGCACGGCTCTTAGAGAGTTGCTCATTGAGTTTAAGCGGTCCTTCGGGGGAGGCAAATCCTTCAATGTAAACACTGGTAATGGTCAACTTCTTGTCATTCTGTACCTTATTGAACATCTCCCGGATATTCCGCAACTCCGTCTGATTGTTCATGAAATCCGGTAGAATAACGGACTTGCCTACGGGGAAATCGAGATAAGCTTCATATTGTTCGCTACGTGCTTTTACTACTTCTGCTTTCGGCTGAATGTAAGAGGGGACAGGTTGCAGTGCAGCCAGACGTTTGGTCTCCGTAGAAACTCCGTTCATAATCATTTCCTGTGTCAGTACCTCCTGGTGTCCTCCGCATCCGCATAAATCTTCTTCCAGATTCAGATAAGCATTTTCCATCCATGGTTCGTAAGGGATGACTTGTGTGTAGTTCAGAACTTCCTGAGTATTGTAAGGAATCTCTATATTGGTTGCCTTATCCAAAGCCATGGCGCGGAGATAGGCCTTTTGCCTTCTGCGTCCGTTGATAACGATTTCTGGCAATACGACATTATTGTCCGGGCCTGTTAGTACGGGAGTTAGCGTCAGGGTGCGGTCATTGCTGACTTTCAGGTTCCGCATATCCATCTGCATGTTTATGTAGAGCGACTCTCCCTGTTGCCATAGGGAGGCATTGGTGATGTTGATGGCATCTTTATAGAATTTTTGCGCGCTGACCGGAAGTGCGGCTATGAGGCACAAAACAGAGTATATCAGTATTTTTTTCATGACTATATTATTTTATGACGTATATGATGTTTAATGCTACCTTGGTAGGACCAATGTAGTTTTTGTGTCCGCTGTCGAGTTTGCTGCCGCACTTGCCGCAGTTGTACTTATCGTAGTCTATGCGGGCATAGCCTACACCGATTTCCGCTTCCATGCTCCAGTGCTTGTTCAATATCCATTGATATCCATAAGAAATGCCGGCTCCATAGATATTGCCCTGATAGCGTTCGTGTCCCAAACCTAATATATTCAGGTTGCTTACATTCGCTTCTGCATAATGGGCGTGCAGGCCGAAGAAATGTCCGTAGAAGCGCTCGCACAGCCAGTAACGAAGTTCAGGCTGTACCAGCCAGTGCTTGATTTGTTTGTGATCCGAGAATTTCCAGGGATTGTAGTTACCGGATATATCGAGGGTCAGCTTCTTGGAGAGCCCGACCTCAAATCCAAGGTTAGCCGTAGTGGTAGCCCAATACAATGCATTGGTCTTTATTGCAAATTTAGGCATGTAGTGGCTTTTGTCCTGTCCGTACGTACTGATGGTGTATGTGAGCATCAGGGCTGCCAATAAAAGGAATTTAATCGTTTTCATATTTTCATTACATTATATTATCGTAAAACAATAGCCGGATTTTGCAGTAACTCTTCCACTTTATATGTGGCGGAATAGTTATAATTCCTCAGAGTGAAAGTAACCACATCATTCAATTTGGCTCCGGCGTATATAGTAGTTGAATAAGTGCTGGTGCGGCTGGTGGTAAAACCAGATGCAATGCCGGTATCTGATGAGGTTACCGTATAGCGGGGGATATTGAGCAAGCCGTTATTCTGATAAACCTTTATCGTATTACCCACCGTTATTGACTGCGCCAGAATATTCTCAAAGCCAATGGTCGTAGGACTGAATCCGGGAGCGGATATTATCAGCTTTTCACTGCTTAAAGCTTTCTTAGAGGTAAACGTGACGGTTTGTCCTCCTGAAGGCTGCGAAGCGTAAGTCCGTTGATAACCACCTGCAACTGCTGTCCATCCGCTTTGGGTGGTTTGCAGATTTTGGGTTGCAATAAACACCGTTAACGGGTATGTGGGCGGATAATCCGGGTATGATGGAATGGTAAACATAAAGCTGGCTGTATTGTTCACACCGTAATTTACCGTATTGTCTCCGTTGACGGAAACATTGGTAAAGTGGCGCGATTTTACTTCCACGCTCTTTGTCTGGAAGATTTCATTGGCTATCAAAACGGTTTCATCGCTGTTTTCAAGACTGGTACGGAAGTTCAATACTTTGGTTCCGGGACCGGTGGCCCAATAGACATACTGATACCCTCCGTTAGTGTACTCCAGTTGCAGGTTTTTGTTAGGCTCTACCGGATAGAGGTTGCCTGTGGTAATGGTACACTTCAACGGATACAAATAGTAGGGTATTGCCGATGGAATAGTGAAGCTCAGTGCTACGTCCTGGTCACGGGCAGTGTATATTTCGGGTGATAAGCCGGCGGGATCAAACAGATATAACGCACTGGATATGACCGTGATGGTACGTGAAAGTACACCTGCCTTAACGGTAATTGTAGCCTCATATTGTCCCGTAATGATGCGGGATACATCGGCAGAAATATTCCCATTTCCGTCATAAGAGAGATTATGAAGTATGCTTCCCTGATCTTCGGCTATGGATACGCTGATTTTAGAGTTATCAGTCACGCCGTTGGCCGTGTATTGGGCTGATACCTTCAAGGTGCCTGCCTGGGTGAACAGGAAGTGCAGTCGGCTTACTGTCAGCACATTATTGTTATTGTCGGAGATAGAAGGAGATTCCTTGAATATCTCGGCATAGATATTATTGGAAGGTTCTGAGGTTTTAGCATCGGCAAATTCAGTACTTCCGTTTGCACTCTCGCTGAAGGATTTTATCACAACCTTGTAGTGGTAATTCCTCATGACGGGGTAGGGCTTCTTGTCCGTATCAAGAAGCTGTATCTTGTAATAAAGTTCTTCGGTCTTTCCTGTCAGTTTTCCCTTAATGATGATATAGGTCTGATCGTTGGAATAGTTCTCATTCTCGAACATATATTTGGCATCCATGTTACAGTCTGTTTCTGTCTGATCGATTTTGGAGACGGGACTGCGAGGCAAGGTCGGCGTGCCGTCTATCAAGGTGAACGGGGTAGCGGGGGCATTCGGGTTGAATGGAGCCACCGTTCCGTTACTTGCATAGTTACAGAGCGCATATCCTGTTACTTCGAAATTCGTAGCTTCGGTTTCTACAGTCACTTTGGCCAGGTTGCGGTAAAGTGTGACATTGGGAGTGTCATTGGCGGAAGAGATTGTTTGTCTTCCCCAGAATACTAAATTGCTGCTGTTCAATGAAGGTATAATCTCCCTTTCATCTTTCTGCATGGCGGCACGTTCGTCAAAACTATCCCATTGGGAATAATTGGCAATGAGGTGAATGATTCTTGCGTCATCGGGTATATGTGCCTGGAATGTCCCGGTACCATTACTGTTACTGCTCAGGAGCGAGGCATGAGCCCGCCCTATGAATAGTCCGTTGGTATCGAAGGTCATCAACCACAGGTCGTTAACAGCATTCTCATCCGTGGCGGCACGGGTGAGTGCCGGTATATATTCAGGCATGTTTACCGAGAACTGAAAGGCGGTCTTATCGTCATTTCCAGTCAGGGGAGTGCCGAGAGTAGCTTCATCTGTACACGAAGCCAGAAGAAGACCGAGGAGTGTTATAAGGTAGGTTAATCGTTTCATACTTTTCTAATTTTAATCCATCAATACTGTTTACCGGATGTCGCGGACGCATCGGACGGATGCATTCAGCGGACTGAATTTACCACCTTCTCCAACGCGGGGGTCCATGAAGTTAACAGCACCGGAAGCATTCGAACTCCAATAATAATTTCCTTCAAGGATGCCTTTAACTTCACATATCCGTATGTTCTGTAAGACATCTATCAGGTAGATTTCCGCTTGCGTGGGCATACGCCAGTCGGAATAGGTTTCTCCGGTAGTGGCATCCCGCTCTACATAATCCCGGCATTTGATTCTGGATGCGGTGTATGTGCTTGCCGTTGTCGTACCATGTTGTGAGGCAAGCATGAAGTGCGGAGAGATTCTCCGGTTGTTTTCTTCCGTATCTATGGCTGCGTGTTCGCTATCTGTCAGCGGATAACCGAGTACGGCATTGTCACGTATGTACGAAGCGTAAGATGCGCCTAATGCGGGATTGGCTGCATAATGGGAATATCCGCTACCGAAGTCTTCGTCAAACTCGTCCGGATTGGGAAGAGTAGAGAAGTCGGCGACGAAGGAATTCATTATATACATCTTCGTATTATTTTGCCCCTGGCTTCCTCCGGGGACATCGGCTGAAATGTCAGAACCGATGTAGAGGGCCGGATATTGGGAGACAGTGACAGGTTGTGTAAGTCCGGCACCATTGACTACCTGAAAGGTGATATCTTTGGCTAGGAAGTTTTCAGGAAGAGGACTCGTTATGGTTATGTTGCCGGACTTTACATTCGGGGTAGCGGTGATGGTTATCTCTTTTCCACCGTTGGAAACCGATACACCATTTACAGTAATCTTCTGTATTTCTACATCCGGTGTGGATGACTGGAAGGTAGTGGTGAACTGCGTACTGTTGGGCATCGAAATCTTGGTATCTTTTACATAGATGAAGTTGATTCCTTCTACGGAAACAAGTACTTCGTGGGTGCTCCAATCCTGTATGGTGTATCCGGCATTCAGCGGAAGTGCGGAATGCGGGTAGGTATCACCTTTCTTGTCTATGTTCACGCGGATATCATACAGGCGGTTACGTTCCAGTTTATAGAGATTTTCAGTCTGGCCCGTGCTTCCGTCCGATAGCCGGTAGTTTACCGGTATTTTGTAATAGTTCTGAGTAGTAGCGTTACCATCAGTGTCCTTTACAGGGACATTGATGAGTACATAACTTTCCCTGTTCGTATCTTTGGTCCAATCATTGGCATACGAATAGAGGATGAATTGATTGCTATTGCCTGCACCTGTATTTTGTTCCGTAAATGAGTTCATGCTTTGCAGAGTGGGGGTATTTACACTACCGTCTGCAATGGATGAGCCACTGGCGGCATAGTTGACCATTTTTTTTGAAGGTATATTATTGTCTATGGGGGTGAAACCGTTTACATAATTCAGGCTTATTCTGATCTTGGCGGCCGCGCGTTTAAGAACAACGGGAATCTCTTTGTTGACGATGATTCCGTCATTCAGCACCATTGTATGCTTTCCGTCCATTAAGAATGCATCTTGTTTTTTATCTGCATCCAGAGTAGGGGCGGTGAGCGCCTTCAGTTCCGGAAGGGATAATCCCGCAGCCGGAATGGTTGCCGTATGGTTGGCTACTACATAAATGGTATGGTTGATGTTCTGATCGAATTTCTCCTGTGCGGCATCCAGGGTAGCTGTATGTTCCCCGGTTCCGGTCAGCTCGGGAGAGAACGCAAAATGCTGGTAGAACAGGCATTCGTCTGCTCCTTCACGGTAAACGAAAACATCTAATGATTTTATCGTATTTTCATTGAGCGCTTCTTCGCCCGGTTCTTCTACGGCACGCGAAGCCACGGAGCTGGGCATAGACAGTTTCAGGGTAATTCCGCTTACCGATCCTGTTCCTGCTGATTCGATGGAGGAATCATCCTCGCAAGAGGTGAGTCCCCAGAATAATGAGAGTATCAGCGGGAGGATATATAGTTTATTTCGTTTCATAATTCATCTTATTTATATTCGGTTTGGCGGATTAAAATATCCGTGTCGTTGTCGCCCGGAAACTGGCGGTTGCCATTGCTTTGCTTCGGATTGATCCTGAGTTTCACGCCTCCTGCGGTTATGTAGAAGTAAGTGCTCTTAGGATTCCCACTCCAGCGTTTGGTGGCTCCTACCTGTATCGTATATGCTTCATCACGGGCTATTCCTTTGGAAACGTTGAGACCGTCGTTCATGCCAAACGTAAAGTCAAGTCCATTGGTCAGAGTAGCGGTCCAGATGGCACCGGCAGGGGCTGTCAGACTAAAACTGTAGTTGGCGTAGGAAGTCTCATTATGGGCTTCTCCGTTCGCTATGTAGGGAAATTGCACGATGCCTGTAGTGGCACCGGCGTCATCTCCATTGTACGGTTGAAGCTGATAGTCGTCCTCCGTGATCTCTTGTCCGATTTCAGACGAGGTAAGCTCCCATGGATAGGGAGTCGTTTTTATTATTAACTGGTTGTCCGGATGGTCGAGCATAGCCATGACGCGGTAAACTGTATTATGCAGCAGACTGTACTTATGGGTTGTCTGCCCCTGATCGGTAAGATATCCCCTGTACGTATAACTGATCCCGTTGAACAGCGCCTTTATGCGGATATAGGGAGTGTTAGCGTCAGGTGTAGCGTCAGGAACTATATTTCGATATGTATAGAATGAAGCATGTGCATTCTCCGGTACTATTTCAGATAAATCAGACGGCATAAGTTGCAGAGTTGTTCCTCCAAGAAATACCTCCGAAACATTCTTCTTGCTAATGGGCGTCGGCATTGATGTTACCTCCGGACTACTATTTGTATTAAGTATCTGATTGACAAATTCTATGGAGTTGACAACTACACTCGAACTCTCCAATCCCTGATTCTTGAACATATAGATGTCCAGCCGTGCTACCAGGCGTTCCATAGGAACTTCCGCTACTACATATTCACTATTGATTGCAACTTCCTTTTTTCCGACCATCAGGATATTGCTGTCAGTAAAAGCGTTGCCGGATACCGTCAAGCTTTCCAATTGCTGCAATGTAAGGTCGGGAGACACCGGAACAGAAAAGGTCTTATCGGGATCGTTATAATTAGCGATCGCATAAATTACTTTTGTCTGTGGCGACACATTGACAGAGCGTGAAAACTCTTCCAGTCTCTGCGGGGTGAATTCCGGAATCAGTTCCGAATATTCACAGTGCTGGTCTGCTTTATTGAAAATATAGAGTGCCAGACTGGAAAAGCTGCCATCGTCTCCATGAATCAAAGCTTTGTTTGTAGGAGCCGTTTTGATCAGAAAGTTTAGCCGGGCCTGATTATCGGTTGTATCGGATATCGGCGTCTCGTTTTCACTGCAAGAGTACAGTAGCAGTGCCATGGCAAACAACTGCAAACAGAACCGGTATTTTAATTTTAGCTTCATATACATTGGGGGTTATATCCCCGGTCTGATCACTTCCTCGTCCCAGGGTTTTACTGTGATGGCGGTTCCATTGAAATAGATGCGGATGCCTACCGCAGCTTCATTGATGCCATTTACAGTAATATTATTATCTTTCATGAAGTCCTTTAATTGCATGGTGTATAATTCTTCATTGCTCTGAAGGTCGCGCAATCGCAGATATACTTCATTATCATCATTAAATCGTAATACGTTGAATTTTGAACCAAACTTTTGTACGTTGGAGTCAAAAGTTACCAACGGGAAATAAGAGACGCGTTCGTTTGAAAACGTTTTGGTGAAGTCCACTGTTGAACTTAATTTCCCCATTTCTATACTGACGGGGGAAGTGGCTGCACGTGTACTGCCAACATCCAGTCCTTCCAGCTCTATTTGCATTTTTATATGCGCACTGCTGAAATAAACGGTGTCAACCTTATAGCTTTCATTGACAATTGTAATCTCTCTTTCTCCAAAATACAGACTGTCATTAGTCGATATCAACTCTTTCGTAAAATAATGCGGGGCTCCGACAAGGTTGTTTTGCAAGGATGAACCTTCGTTTATCCGTGTGTCGTTGAGGGAGTTTCCCCAGCATATAATGTGATATTGACCGCTTGGCAAATTCAAGGTAGTGCCGCGTTGGCGGTTGAGCTCTTTCCGGTTGAGAACTGTTTTCTGTACAAATACATTGTTCTGATTGTATATATACATATCTACCTTTTCTATTTTCTGAGGAAAGATTTCCTTTGTTCCATCACCCAGGTAGCTGAAGTACAAAGTTGTCTCACAATCATCAAGGTTTTCTTTTATACACCCTGTCACTGTTACCAGTAGCAGGATGTATAGAATTATTGCCTTTTTCATATTTCAGGGTTTGTTGAGTCTGAAACTTATTGTTCCAGATCAAATCCCGGAGTGATTGTTTCTTCATTCCACGGAGCGACTGTGACGTGTACCAGTACGTTGTATTGTACATTTCCTAAGTCATTGTCGAGCATCGGAACTAACTCTATCTCCATATTATAAAGGGTACCGGGTTTGAAGTCGGCTGCTGTCAGTTCAGTGTTTACTTCTTTATAATACTTCACCAGGTTGGCAAAGCGTGCGCCATTTGCTAAGTCCGGGTTAAATACTTCCGTATCGGATGACTTCAGGCCGGTAATGTTCAAATCAGAAAGATCTAAATGCAATTGCGGTATGGCTGTGCCCGGGAAGAAATTGAAAGCATAACATTTGCCGGCTAAATCCAGTGGCAGGTTACCGTAGGTTCCGTCTTCATTATATATAATGTAGCTGGCAAACGGAGCTGCGTCTATTATCGGAGTCGTGTCAAAAGTCCACATACCATCATGGATATGTCCTTCGAAAGTTGAGTTCAGAAGCAGGTTGTCCATTGTTCCCGGATTCTTGTAAGTGTTATAGAAGTTATTCATATAGAAGCCTTTTACATTTCCTGAGAATCCTGTCCAACTAACTGTTGCTTTCTTATCTGTTCCGTCAATGGTTCGCGTAAAATCGAAGTTACCTGAATTCTTGAATGAAATCTTGGTAATTTGCAGTCGGGCTACAATAGGGACTATGGTCACTTGTGCCGTATAAGTCTTACCTGCTGTCGGAGTCGGATCTATCGGTTCATTAACGATAGGTTTCAGATCATCGTCCATACCATAGTAAAGCACTTCGCTACCCTGTTGATTGGCTAACTTGGTATTAACTACATTGTTAGTTACGGCATTCCCGGGATTTCCATAAATATACACTTTAGAAACGGATTCGGGAATGTTTATGAACTTCAATCCTTTTGCTGGATCGGTCAATTTATTCCAGTCGGAGTTAAGCACTTCATCTTTGGTGACGGCTTTGGAAGTTATGATTTTTTCATTTACGTCAGTCAGATTGATTAATACACTGTTCACATTCTTAATATCCGATGTGATGATATCTGTTGGAGAAGAAGCTCTTGTCTTGATCCCGCCTAATGATACTGAAATGGATTTTATTTCGTCCTGTGAAACAGAAACATCGTCTTTGTCACTGCAAGAGAATAATGCTATACTTACGACTCCTGCTAATAATAACTGTTTAATTTTCATGTCTTATAAAAATAATTGTTTATAAAATTTCCCAATACTAATTTTGGTTGCGTACGTCCTGTTGGGATCATAACAACAACAGTTGCATAGGAAAGTTTTGAGTGCAGGTAGTATTTTCTACAGGAAATAATCAAAACAATGATATTTTTATGAATTTTATCCAAAATTGTATCGATTACAACTTTTGTTAACCATGTTGGAGAGCGTGAGCTCCGTTATAGGATGTTGTATTGCGCAACTGGGCTGTTTGATAAATAGGCTCTAAAGTTGATTTAATGAGATAGAATATGAAGCAATGTTATGTCGCATATAAAGCAATGCTTTTGAATAGAACATTGCTTCTTTCAGGACAGAACATTGCTTCTTCTAATACTATTGATATAGTATTGGAAATATATTTACTAAATCAATCCTGATCGGCAAGGTTCTGGCGAGTGAATAGGTGTCATTTTTGGTGTCAGTGTCACCTATACACGTATTTTGGAGAGTGTGTGGCTTGAATTTATTGGCAACTTGTTGATTAATAGTGTATTATTTTTAATTTGTATTTTGTGTTTATACTTTTTTATGTCTTTTAGCATGTTCTTCAATTCTCTTTCTTCTGCACTGCAAGAGTAGATATTTAGATTGTGAAATATGTATACATGTACCGTCTGTGCGGAATTTTTTGCCGTAAATTGAGCTTGTTCTCTTTTTATCTTAAATATAAACATATCGATACTTCCTTTTTCTGTTTTTTGCTTCCAAATGTGTGTATAGGTGACACTGACACCAAAATGACACCAATATGATGTTTTTTCTCTTGCTTAATATCTTGAATATCAGTAAATAATGCTTGCCTTAATCCTTTCATTCAGGATTTGTCAATAAATGGTTTTATATCAAAAACAGAGCTGAATATTTCCATACTAATGTTATGAAAATACATTACTTCTATTTACTCTTTTGGGTAATCGGTTGAAAATGAAATTTTCTATTTTCATATAATTGATACGGAGCGAAGCGGCACAGATGTGAACCACGGTATCGCCGGGCAATGCGTTAGGTTGTGGCAACGATTTTACCGGCTAACTCA
Source organism: Bacteroides sp. 14(A) (assembly GCF_000526555.1). Taxonomy (NCBI): domain Bacteria; kingdom Pseudomonadati; phylum Bacteroidota; class Bacteroidia; order Bacteroidales; family Bacteroidaceae; genus Bacteroides; species Bacteroides sp. 14(A). The sequence continues at coordinate 428,886 of NZ_JAGH01000005.1, forward strand.
ATAAGCAATTTTATAGAAATATACTGTAGTTTAAGATTCATATGTTTAATAAATATAATTTTATTAATTTTCTCCATTCTTTATTGTCTCTATTCTTTTTTTATTTAATTTTGTCTGCACTATTTTATGTGGGAATGTAAACTCAAACCATAATAAATAACAAATCGATAATGACACAAATAGTTGAATTAAAAGGCACGGAGAAACGGTTGTATCAACTGGTCGCTCCATTGGTTATGAATCCTGTAGTATTGAAACAGAACTATAATTATCCTTTTCGCACTTCAGAAAACTTTATATGGTTTGTTGCGGTGGAAGGAAAAGAAATAGTTGGCTTTATACCACTGGAACATAAGAAATCGGAAGCAATTATTAATAACTATTATATAAAGGAGAATAATGCAGAAGTATTAAAAGCTCTTTTGGAGAAAGTTATAGACAGCACGGATGAAGATAAGCAGTTGAGCTCGGTTACATTTATTGAGCATCAAAAAATATTCCAGGAATTAGGCTTTTCTGTGGAGAAAGAATGGAAACGCTATGTAAAAATGAATAAGGAGAAATAGAATGGGGGAGGTTCAGAAGAATGTATATGAATTAGCACAAGAACGGTTACACATTATATTTAAAGAATTTGATAATATCTGTGTATCCTTTTCGGGAGGGAAAGATAGTGGTGTGTTATTGAATTTATGCATTGATTACATCCGCCGCAATAATCTGAAGCGTAAACTTTCTGTTTACCACATGGATTATGAAATTCAGTATAGCATGACTATCGATTACGTGGACCGTATTTTGGAAGCTAATAAGGATATTCTGGAGGTATATCGCGTGTGCGTACCTTTTAAAGTAACCACCTGTACGTCTATGTATCAGAATTATTGGCGTCCTTGGGATCCGGAAATGCGTGATATATGGGTGCGGAACATACCGGAAGGCAGCATGACCGTAGAGAACTTCCCTTTTTATACGGATGCAATGTGGGATTATGAATTTCAGATGCATTTTGCCAAATGGTTGCATGCAAGGAAAGATGCGGTTCGGTCCTGCTTTCTCATAGGTATTCGTACGCAGGAAAGTTTCAATCGCTGGCGCAGTATTCACCTTGCCCGGAAATATCAGATGTATCATAATTACCGATGGACTTCTAAAATTGGAAATGATATATTCAATGCTTATCCTGTTTTCGACTGGAAAACGACAGATATCTGGGTAGCCAATGGAAGGTTTGGCTGGGACTATAATCATTTATATGATTTATATTATAAAGCAGGTGTAAACATTGAGCGCCAGCGCGTAGCAAGCCCCTTCCTTTGTGAAGCTCAGGAAAGTCTTCGCCTTTATAAAGTGATTGATCCAAGTACATGGGGCAAGATGGTAGGCCGTGTTAATGGGGTGAACTTTACCGGAATTTATGGCGGAACCCATGCTATGGGCTGGCAAACCGTCCGTTTGCCGAAGGGATATACCTGGAAAGAATTCATGCAATTCCTGCTTTCTACTTTGCCCGAAACTACCCGACGCAATTATTTGAAGAAACTGACTGTCAGCATTGAATTCTGGCGTACGAAAGGCGGGTGTCTTGCTGAGGAGACCATTGAGAAACTAAGAAAAGCCGGTGTGTCATTGGAAGTGGTGAATACGACCAATTATAAAACGAATAAAAAGCCCGTTAAAATGGATTATCTGGATGACATAGACATTTCTGAGTTTCGTGAGATCCCCACGTATAAGAGAATGTGTGTATGTATTCTGAAGAATGATCATGCCTGCAAATATATGGGTTTTGCCTTAAATAAGGAGGAAGCATACAAACGAGATAAAATAATGGAACAATTCAAAAATATGATGTTATGAGTGTAGATCAAAGTCCGGTATATGCTGTAAAAGCTGTGCCGTTGGAGAAAATAGTGGCGAATGATTATAATCCCAACATAGTGGCACCACCTGAAATGAAATTACTGGAACTTTCTATTTGGGAGGATGGTTTTACGATGCCTTGCGTATGTTATTATGATAACGAAACCGACCGTTATATACTGGTAGACGGGTATCATCGTTATAGTGTATTGAGAAGCTCCAAGCGAATTTATCAGCGGGAAAACGGTTTGTTGCCTGTAGTGGTGATTGATAAAGAATTATCCAATCGAATGGCATCTACCATCCGGCATAACCGTGCACGAGGTTCGCACAATATTGAACTGATGTGCCACATCGTGGCCGAACTGGATAAAGCGGGTATGTCCGACCAATGGATTATGAAAAATATAGGCATGGATCGTGATGAACTTCTTCGTTTGAAACAGATTTCCGGCTTGGCGGATTTGTTCTCGGACAAAAGTTTTAGTATTCCAAATCCGGTTGAAACGCCGGTTCCCGAAGAATAAAATGCCCGTTTGGGGCATTTTTGTTTCTATTATGTTCTTTTGTTATCATTAACAAGTGAAATATCTTGTTACAAACTTGCATAAGTTAACCAAATCTCCTACTTTTGCCATCATAAACAAACGAACAGGTTTCATAAGCCTTCGGACATTATAAAAAACTTACATGAAAAATATATTGGTTAGCGGTGGTGCTGGTTTTATAGGGTCGCACTTATGCACACGGTTGATAAATGAAGGACATCATGTGATATGTCTTGACAATCTATTTACCGGCGCGGAAGCAAATATCGAGCATCTGAAAAGCAATCCTCTTTTTGAGTTTGTGCATCACGATGTGGAATTTCCCTATCATACCGAAACTCTTGATGAAATATACAATTTAGCTTGTCCGGCATCACCGATACATTACCAATATGATGCGATCAAAACGATAAAGACTTCTGTATTGGGAGCCATTAATATGCTGGGATTGGCAAAGAAGACGAATGCCAAGATTCTACAAGCTTCTACCAGTGAAATATATGGTGATCCGGTAGTGCATCCTCAAGTAGAAAGTTATTGGGGAAACGTAAATCCAATAGGCATCCGTTCTTGTTATGATGAAGGGAAGCGTTGTTCTGAAACTTTGTTTATGGATTATCACCGGCAAAACAACATTCGTATTAAAATTATTCGTATCTTTAACACGTATGGCCCACGAATGCTGCCGAATGATGGAAGAGTGGTTTCCAATTTTGTGGTTCAGGCATTGCTGGATCATGATATAACTATCTATGGAACAGGAGATCAGACGCGAAGCTTTCAATATATCGATGACCTCATAGAGGGAATGGTGAGAATGATGAACACGGAGGATGAATTTATTGGTCCGGTGAACCTTGGAAATCCGAATGAATTTTCCATCCTCGAGTTAGCGGAAAAAGTGATTCAGTTGACAGGATCGAAGTCGAAGTTGGTGTTCAAACCACTTCCGCATGATGATCCTAAACAACGTCAACCGGATATCACGCTGGCAAAAGAGAAGCTGAACTGGAAGCCTGCCATTGAACTGGAAGACGGTTTGAAGCGGATTGTGGAATATTTTAAGGAATATCGTAAATAGATTATATAGATAAACGGGAAAACAATATTGTATAAGATGAATATGGAAATTAATCCTTCTGAGTACAAAATTCTCATCGTCGACGATGTGATGTCCAACGTATTATTGTTGAAGGTACTCTTGACAAATGAAAAATTTGCAATCGCTACGGCAAGTAACGGTCGGCAAGCATTAGAGCAGGTAGATAAGGAAAACCCGGATTTGGTGTTGCTGGACGTGATGATGCCGGATATGAGTGGTTTTGAGGTGGCACAACATTTGAAAGCAAATCCCAAAACCGCAGATATTCCTATCATCTTCCTGACTGCACTGAACAGCACGACGGATATTGTAAAAGGTTTCCAGGTGGGAGCAAATGACTTTATCTCCAAACCTTTTAACAAGGAAGAGCTGATTATCCGTGTAACCCACCAGATTTCGTTGGTAGCTGCCAAACGTATTATTTTGAATAAGACCGAAGAACTGCAACGTACCATTGCCGGACGTGACAAACTTTATTCGGTGATTGCTCATGATTTACGTTCTCCTATGGGCTCTATCAAGATGGTGCTGAATATGTTGATATTGAATCTGCCGTCCGAGAAAATCGGTGATGAGATGTATGAACTGCTGACAATGGCAAACCAGACGACAGAAGATGTGTTCTCTTTGCTGGATAACTTGCTGAAGTGGACCAAGAGCCAGATTGGTAAGTTGAATGTAGTATATCAGGACATTGATGTAGTGGAGGTTGTAGATGGAGTGATCGACATTTTCAATATGGTAGCCGGTATGAAGAAGATTACAATCCGTGAAGAGAAACCGGAGAAGTTAGCTGTATCTGCCGACATCGATATGCTGAAGACCGTAGTACGCAATCTGATAAGCAATGCTATTAAGTTCAGTAACGAAAACTCTGAGGTGCTGGTGAAGCTGGAAGCGAAGGATGGCATGGCAGTAGTCAGCGTGCAAGACCACGGTTGCGGTATTGACGAAGAAGGACAAAAGAAATTGCTGCATACAGATACTCACTTCAGTACATTCGGTACTAACAACGAAGAAGGTTCCGGCTTGGGATTGTTGTTGTGCCAGGACTTTGTGGTGAAGAATGGTGGTAAGTTGTGGTTTACTTCGAAGAAGGGTGAAGGTTCTATATTCAGTTTTTCAGTTCCGTTGAAAAAATAAATGATACAATAAAGAAAAACAAAACAGACCGTCTGTTCCAGGTGAACGGACGGTCTGTTTTGTTATTAGCGCCTGCACAGGTCTCTGAAATCACAGAACTCACATTTCCTTTTATCTTCAGTTTGTGTGAAGGGTTCTTCCGGATTGTATATTTCTTGTAATAGGTTTTGCAGGCGTTCGCGAAACTCATCTTCATAAAAAGCGAAGTTGTTGACCGGTATTTTTGGTTGGCGGGCTTCCCCCATTTCAATTACAGGAGAATAAGTTTCTGATGCTGCACGGTGAATGTAGAGCAAGGAAGGGGCAACCTTCAACGATTGTTTGCGGCACATGATGGAAGCGTACAGGAAAGTCTGGAAAATATAATTCGGACGTCCGTCGGCAGGAGTGAACAGTTGCTCTATATTCTCGGGAGTTTTGGGGCTGCCACCGGTTTTATAGTCTACAATACGCAAGGTATCGCCCTTACTGTCCATACGGTCGATGGTACCACCGATATTCAGTGCCAGTTTTCCTTGCGCAGTTTCTATTTCCATGATCTCGTTTACAGGTTCTTCCATACCTTCCATGGTGAAAGGAGCATATTGCAGGTCGTTGCGCAACAATTGGCGGAGATAGGATGCAATCACTTTGGCATTGATAAGTTGCGTACCATTATATTCAGGCCTTTCTGTGGGGAAAACGTGGAAGAACTCTTCTTTGAAAGCTGTATCTACATAATTCTGTAGCTTCACGTCATTGCGTAACAGTTGCTCCAGGTCTTCTTTTCGTATTTCTTTTCCATTTGCAGTCAGATCCTTATATGCCAATTCGGCTGAACGGTGGAAGATAGTACCGAACAGTGCGGAGTCTATTTCAGCACTCACTTCATCGGGAGCTTTTAATCCGGCCACATAACGATAGTAGAATTTCAAACGGCAATCCAGATAAGCATTGAGTGCGGAAGGAGAGAACAGTGCTTTGGGATGGCGGACGAGATTGTATTTCTCATACATTCTCGCAATGATTTCCGGTGTTTTCTCTATACGGATTTCTCTGCCGCTTTGAGGAGATTGTCCGGCTTCCAGGTATTCGCGTGAAATATCGTGCGGCGATTCAACAAGAAATTGCAGCATGAAACGGGACATTTCTCCACGGTTCAGTCCATCAGAAGATGTATTATATAATAAGGTGATATTTTCAGCGCGTTGTATCAGTCGGTAAAAGTAGTATGCATAGACCGCATTCTTATGTTCGATGGTGGTCATGCCGAAAGCTTTCCGCAGATTGTAAGGGATGAAGGATGATTCTCCACCGGCTTTGGGCAACTGACCTTCGTTGAGGGAGAGCATGATGAGGTTTCGGAAATCGAGGTTACGTGTTTCCAGCACTCCCATTACTTGCATACCGATGGCTGGTTCACCGTGGAACGGAATATTTGAGGTTGCAAGCAAGCGGCAAAGAAGACGTTTCAAAGTGTCAGTTTGCAGATTAAGTTCGCCACTGTCAATAAGACTGAGCAGACGGTTGATGAGGGTATAGCTCTTGAATAAGGACTCCCGGTAAAGCTGATTGAAAATATCATCTGTTTCCTGTTCTTGCCGGTAGAGGATGGAGACTTCGCGAAGTGTATCCGTCAGATATTGGCAGAGGGCTGAAATGCCGGTCTGCGGAGTGAATACCTGTTCCAGAAATTCATCTTGCTTTAATTCGGAAGGCAGAGGGTAGAAGCGATTGTCTTTCGTCAGCTGTTTCTCCAGTTTTTCTGCGGAGGGGGACAATTGGCGTGTATAGGGATGTTTCAATACAGCCTGGACGGCTTCGTATGAATAACGTCCTGTATCTCTGCGATAGCCATTGGTTTGCAGTTCTATGAGTGCGCTGATGAAACTGTATACAGGGGTCTGTGCCAGCGGAAATCCCATCGTGATATTGACATTCTTTACTTCTGATGGTATGGAGTGGAGTACGGGTAATAAAAGAGATTCATTACAAAGTACCACAGCATTCTCTTTTTCCTGGGTTGGTGTACCTGATGGATCATTTTTCATTACGGAGTGTACCCATTCCGGCAAATAGCGTGCCTGTGCATTTTCGGTAGGGGCGGAGATGAAACGTACATTTTTAGGATGTCTTAATACATCGAATGCGGTTTCGGGTAGTTCGTTGGGGAAGATTTTCAGATTGCGGAGAATGAATTCGCCGGCTTCATGTGTGTAAGGCGGAGTCTTTTCACGAGGCAGACGGGTGTAAAACAAGTCATAATCCCAATAGAACAATGCTCTGCCGGCATCACGCAGACGCTCAAAAAAACGGGTTTCCACTTTATTCAATACATTGAAACCAACGAAAACATACCGGTCATATTTCAGCTTTTCCGGTTGCAGTTCTTCCATGACGTAGCGATACATCATACCCTCATAAGCAATGCCAAGTTCTGCGAGATTGTCGCGGTAGCCGTGATAAATATCGCCTAATTTATCCCACAAGGAGATGAACTTCTCTTTCAGTTGCGTGCGTCGCTCGATGGAGAAGTTTTGAAAGAACTGACGGATGGCTTCTTCCTGTTCGGAGTCAAGGAAGTCGTAATCATCCATGATATTTTTCAGGTCTTGCAGATTAGAGAATAGACGGTCGGCATCAACAAGATTTTTATCGACATCATCGAAATCGCTGATAAGAAGTTCTCCCCAGAAATAGAAATCATCAAGTGTTTCTTCACTATGGGTTTCTTCACGAAATACTTTATAGAGCTCACAAACAAGGCGGATGGGGTCGCCCAGCTTCCATGGAGAAAGCTGTCGGAACAGTTCACTGATGCTGACGTAAGCGGGAGACCATAAAGGGCGGTCACTTTGTGCCGCCAAATGCTCGTTGAAGAAAAGGCTGGCACGTTTGTTCGGAAAAACAATGGCGACCCGTGAAAGATCGTTTCCTATCTTTTGGTGTAAGTCTTGGGCAACTAATTGAAGAAAAGTTTGCATCTTAATCTTTTGTTTTTGATAACTATTCTGCACTGAACATTATGGGCACGGTGTACTCTGTGTCAACCACTTCCCCTTGTTTGGTACCAGGTTTCCATTTGGGCATCATATTAATCACCCGCAGAGCCTCCTTGTCAAAATCAGGATGGATGCCACGGATTACTCGGGCATTTGCGATGCTGCCGTCTTCTTTGACAGTGAACTGTGCTACAACGCGCCCTGTCACGCATGTATCGTTATTGGGATATTGCAGATTCTCACGTATGAAATTGAATAAAGCTTGTGTGCCTCCGGGAAATTCCGGTAGTGTTGTTTCTATTGTTTCGTAATCAACATCTCCTTCCAGTATTTCTCCGGATATTATTGTTGATTCTCCCATTGTCATATTGCTTTCACGCAGTGCAACCTGAATATAAGTTGCTCCCTTCTTATTTATTTCAATTTCCTGTGCTTCCATTCCAACGTATTGGATGATTAGCGGATATTTACCGGAAACTTTTAGTGTAAACTCACCATTCGCATCTGTTAGAGTACCGTTTGTAGTTTCTTTTTCAGAGACATTGGCCCCGACAATTGGTTTTTGAGTCAGACTGTCTGTAACTGTACCTTTGATTAAAAAGAGTGAGTCCTTATCCGCCGGCACGCTCTGACACTCAAGTTTGATCTCTGAGGTGTTCTTTGCTGACTGGCCTGGTGAGTTGGCGCAGGCATTCATTGCGATAATCCCTGCGGACAATCCTAATAGGGTGATCGCTTTTCCCGCCATGCGCCGTCGTTCCAGTTGATGTTCCAGATATCGTACTTCTGATTCACATTTGGGACATGTGCCTGTACAATCTCCTTTGTATTGACATTCGGAAGTGATATATTCGATATCATTTGCTTCGGCAATTTGCCGGCGAATGTCTTTTAATATCTTGCATGTTTGCTTTCCTCGTACCATGATTATTCTGATTTATAATTGCCTTATATCTACTGCAATCGAAACATGACCGGGACAGTATATTCCACACGTACAGGTTGTCCCGCTACCGTACCGGGTTTCCATTTAGGGAATTCTCTGACTACGCGCAGAGCTTCTTTATCTAAATACGGATCAACGCCTCTGAGGATTCTGGCATTTGTGATACTCCCATCCTTTTCGATGACAAATCTGACTGTGGTTCGTCCTTGGGTTCCGTTACCTTGATAAACGGGTAGTTTCAGATCTAATTTTTTGCTTATGAATTTCATCAGTTCGATCATGCCCCCGGGAAATTCGGGCATTGTATCCGGTACATCGTACTGATTTGTGCCATATATGGTAGTATCTTGCGGAATAACCTCCTGTACGAGAGAGTCCGGCGGGAGGACTCTTATTACCGGTTTTTCCTGTATTTCCGGAGTTACTATATAATAACCATGCGGAGCTTCGGAATGGATCGGCTCCGCACAGGCAGGTTGTGGCATCATTGTTGCCAATCCTGCGGATACTCCAAGTATGGTAATCGCTTTTCCTGCCATGTGTTTACGTGCCAGTTGTTGCTCCAGATACTGCACTTCTGCCTCGCATTTGGGACATGTACCCGTACAATCCCCTTTGTATTGACATTCGGAAGTGATATATTCGATATCATTTGCTTCGGCAATTTGCCGGCGGATGTCTTTTAAGATTTTGCAAGTTTGCTTTCCTCGTACCATGATTCTTTATACTTTTTCTATTAAATCTTCTTCTACGTACCACAGGTATCCTTTTATGTTTTCTTTCGGGTATCCCATGCGTGTGAGCAGTTGCATATATCCCTGCACTTGCTTATTATATTTTTTATTCTGTTTTCCGAATTTGAAGTCCACGACAACAATTTCGTTGTCGCGCATCATGACGCGGTCCGGTCGGCGGGTTCGGAGTTCCCCTTTTTCTTGCCAGATGATGTCGCACTCGTTGAACAATTGCCAGTCTCCCGAATACCAATCCTGCACTTGGGGGATGGAAAAGGCATGCCGGGTCAGTTCCCGGATTTCATCTTCTGTTTCCGGTTTGCCGATGATGCCTTCGAATATAAGTTGGTCGATGGCATTGTCGATGTCCTTTTCTGTTTCAATGGCTGAAAAAAGAGTATGCAGTAAGCGTCCCCGGTTTATGAAGCGATTGTCTGATTCATCTTCGTCAACTCCCTGAATGAAATCGGCTGAACGGTTTGATTGCCGGAATTCGATTTCATGCCTCATGCTCTCCATGTGTACCGGGAGCTTGTCAGGCTTTTGAGCAAGGCGGTTGACTGAGGTTTTGGCGGTCGTCGTCGGCTTGCTATCTTCCGATGGGCAGAGTATTCCGCTTTCGTAAGGTTCTTCCTCGTCCCAGTTTTCATTACCTTCCTGGGCGGCTACGTGTGGCAGTGCATTGGCAAGCAGTTCGGACATTGTTCCTTTCTGGCCTTTTTTACTCCAAAGGATGAGATTCTTTCCGGCACGGGTAAATGCTACATAGAGCAGATTCAGGTTATCCACCCAAAGTTGCAGACGCTCGTTAAGATACTCTTGCCTGTATACTGATTCTGCCATGGTAGAGGAATAATTGACCGGAACAATGTCGAGCGCGCTGAAAGGTGATTCGGAAGGTGAACACCATATTAATTGATTATTGGTCTCATTCTCCAACTTCCAGTCGCAGAAGGGGATTAAGACGGTATGGAATTCCAATCCTTTTGACTTGTGAATGGAAAGGATACGAATACCATCCATTTCTCCGCTGGGGATTGTTTTGTTGCATAAGGTTTCGTTCCAATAGCGGATAAACACATCCAGATCCGATGAGTTGTTTTGCAGGTACTCCGTTACGGCATCGAAAAAAGAAAAGAGATACGCATCCTGTTCTTTGATCCGGTTCATCTCAAACAGACTGAACAGTTCTTCCAGTAATTCGTATAGCGGCATTAGACGAAGAGGCTCTATGCGGTTGACAAATGCCTCGGGCAATACATCCTCCGGTCGGGAAGTTAGTATATCATCCCACTTCGTTTCAGGCGCATTTGCTCCTTCCTTCTCCATTCGCCCTTCTTTGTTTTCGTTTGTAATTTGTAATTTGTAATTTATAATTAATGAGGCTCTTGCTACTTTATCATCAGGATTGGAAAGGTAACGTAAAGCATCCATCAACATGCACAATGCTTGTGAAGCATTCAGTCGGAAAGCTTCGTCTGAAACAATAGGCAGATGCATTGTTTTGTCGAAATAATCGGCAATGGGAGGAATGTTTTTATTCTTGCGAACGAGGATGGTGATATCGTTTAGTTTTACACCGGCAGCCAGTAGTCTCTGTACTTCTTCGCCTAAAGAGATGATGGTCAGTTCCGTATAATCGTGTTCTTCGTCCGGTTCCAGGAAAGTAGCCTTGATGTATCCTTTGGCTTCGGTTCGTGGAGATTCCTGTTCCACGTCGGCATAAGCTTGCTGCAACGGGCGGCAATCTTCCTGTAATTCTTTCAGATGGAGCATATTCAGGTACTCCACTGCGGCCGTAAACAAACTGTTGTTAAAACGGATGATATTTGTTTCGCTTCGACGGTTTGTTTTTAAAGTTTCTACACGTACAGGGTAGGGAATAGGCGTTTCTTTGGTACCCAGCGCATTCAATATTCCCCAGTCTCCATTTCGCCAACGGTAAATGGATTGTTTCACGTCACCTACAATCAAGCTGTCGGCTCCTTGTGAAAGACCTTCAAGCAATAAGATTTTGAAGTTATCCCATTGCATACGGCTGGTGTCCTGGAATTCATCGATCATTACGTTCCGGATATTGGCACCGATTTTCTCGAATACGAATGAAGAGTCTCCATCTCGTACCAGGTTATGGAGCAAGGCATTGGTGTCTGACAACAGGAAACGGTTGTGTTCGCGGTTCAGCTCCCGTACTTCTTCGTCAATGTGGGCAAGCAATTGCAATTTGTTCAGGTGTTGCAGTGATAACCGGCAACTGTTTACGGTCTTGTTGTTGCGGGGTCTGAATGTTTCTGCATCCTGCAATAAAGGAAGCAGACTTGTTTCTGCCAGGTGGATGATATCGTTCTTTCGGGGCGAAGTCTTGGTGGCCCAATTCTTTGCGTCATCCAAGCTATTCTTCAGAGTGGCGTTCAGCACATCTTTGTCTGATAGCCGTCCGTCACGCAATTTACGGAAATAACTGCCTATGCCTCGCGTTCCGCCTTTCAGGTCTTCGGCGGTGAGTGCATGTGATTCCAATTCTCCGATGAACTGGTCGTAGAAGCTTTTCATTTGTTCCAGAGCCTCGGTCTCCATTTCCCGCAACACATTACGGTACAGTTTGATTATGTCCGGTTCTTTCAGTTGTTGCCGGAGTCCTTCACCGCGTTCTATGTAACCTTCGTCGAAGATGTTCCAGCCGAATCGCTTGATCTCATCGGATACATTCCAACGTTTGTCATCGGCAATGCGTTCGTTGATATAATCCAGCAACCAAGCCAGGACAGGGGAGGAAGGTGTCAGTTTTTCAATGAGGCTGTCCACGGCATCGCTCAGTACGTCGGCATTGTTCAGTTCTATATTCAGGTTCGGACTCAGTTCCAGTTCCCGTGCCAGATTGCGCATTACGGACTGGAAGAAGGAGTCGATGGTTTCTACACGAAAACGGCTGTAATCATGCAGCATGTATTGCAATGCTGTTCCTGCTGCCCGACGGATGTCAGAGTCAGATAAGTTTTTCTGTCGTAAATCTTCCCGGATGCGGTTCAGGTAGGGCTCTGATGCCGGATCACTTAACCAGATACCGTAAAGTTGTTGCAGAATACGTTCTTTCATTTCTGCCGTAGCTTTATTGGTAAAAGTTACGGCCAGTATTTGCCGATAGGCCCTTGGATTCAGTATCAGGTGCTTGATATACTCTACAGCAAGGGTGAATGTCTTTCCTGAGCCGGCTGAGGCTTTATATACTAATAATTCCATGTAGATTTGCTGGATTGAACTTTTGTACAAACATACGCAAAAATGTGAAATTATTGGGATTGGTGGGGGAATTAATTTGTTTCTATAAGGTTATGAGTTAAATAATAAATAATCTTTTAGACGCGGATGACACGGATGACGCGGATTTTAAATAAAATACTTCTATAGCCTAGCCTTTTAAATCCGCGTTATCTGCGTCATCCGCGTCTAAAAAATAATATACCGAATGGCACTATTCGCTAAACCCTAATCACTTTTTGCTATTTCACCTCTTCCAGCCAAAGCACCCTGCTTGAATAATCATTCTGCTTATGGTAATCTACCTTATGATTATAAGGTATCTCCAACCCATTCGCCATCAGATAAGCACCACTAAATGTCTTTCCCTCAAAACTCAGCGGATCATTATCTATCCGGTTCAGTTCATGCACTTTGTAAAGTTTATCGGGAGAGAGTCCTGCCATTTTCACTCGTGGCAGATGCTGGTTGACAAAGTGTTCTGTCTTCCACCAATAGAACACCGACTTATCTTTTTCGGGCGTTACATACATCATAGAAGCTACTCCCAATTTATCATACGGAGACATTAAACGATAGATATCACCTAGTTGCACTACCGGACGGATCGTTTTATATTCAGCGATGGCATTCTTGCAAAGTGTCTTCTCTTCTTCTGTCATATTCTTTGGTTGTATTTCCATACCCAGGCGACCACTCATCGCTACGTCAATGCGATATTTTAAAGGAATGGTGCGGAAAGTCTGGTGGTTGGGAGCGGCACTGATATGCGATGCCATGGCAATGGCAGGGAAGAAATATGAAGTTCCCCATTGCATATAGATACGTTGCAGAGCATCCGTATTATCACTTACCCAAAACTCATCGAAGTAGGGCAGGATGCCATAGTTGACACGACCGCCGCCGCTGGCGCAAGCCTGTATGGTAAGGTCCGGATATTTAGCGCGTATTTGCTGGCATATTTTCTCAAAGCCACGGTGGAATTCAATATACATGTGGCTTTGATTGTCTTTCGTCAGATAATTGGAACCATGATTTAAGATGGACATATTGGCATCCCATTTGATGTAGTCGATTTCCGGGTAGTTACTCATAAGATCATCTACAATCTTGAAGATAAATTCCTGTACCTGCGGATTGGCAAGATCCAGTACTACTTGTGTACCACCACGTCCCTGCACCACGTCACGTTCGGGAGCCTTAATCACCCAGTCCGGATGTTTCTCATAAAATTCACTGGTTGTATTGGCCATTTCCGGCTCTATCCAGATGCCGAACTTGACACCGTTCTTTTGTGCATCTTTCAGTAGACCTTCAATGCCATTGGGTAACTTATTCTTATCCACTACCCAATCTCCAAGAGAAGAACTGTCATTTTTACGCGGATATTTGTCGCCAAACCAACCATCATCCATCACGAACAGTTCACCACCCATGGAAGCGATATCACTCATCATCTGATCCATACCCGCCTGGTTAACGTCGAAGTAGACACCTTCCCAGCTATTCAGTAAAATCTTGCGGGGAACAGTGCCATGAGCAAGCTTGTGCAGGCGTGCCCAGCGATGGAAGTTCCGGCTACTTCCGCTTAATCCTTCATTACTGTAAGTTAAAGCAAGTTCGGGAGTACGGAAAATCTCATCTTTCTTTAATGAGTAAGCTGAATTTTCCTCATTGATTCCGGCAAAGAACCGGTGATATTCATCGTCGTGCGTATCAATGCGCAGTTTGTAGTTACCACTGTAACAGAGGGCGGCGCCAATGACACAACCCGCATTTTCCTGTGGCTTTCCATCCAGTGAGAACATGACTTCGGCATGTGAGGTGTGCGAGTTTCGTACCCCGTCCTTATTCTTTATTACCTTCATGCCGGGTTCCAATGCCTCTTGACACAAACGCCCTTCGTTCGCCCATGATCCGTAAAGATGAGATAGCCAGACATTGCCCCGGCGAATAGGTAAGAAAGCAGAGGCAAACTGATTGAGTATAACCGGTTTCTTTTCCTGATGTCGGATTTCTGTCCATATCTCGATGACATCTGCATCTTGATAGGCTTTATAATACACGTTTACATAGAAAGGATATACCTTGTCTTTCAGTTCGATGGCAGTGATTTCCGCATTTTCTTCTTTGCTCGTTTTTACCTGTACGATTTCCATCTGCAAAGTCATGTTGCCGTCGGCATGTTTTACGGCTAAAGCGGATTCTCCGGGACAGTTAAGTCCATACACAGGATAAGCGGGCATGTCCGGAGTTCCTGTAAGATTTATATTCTGCAAATCTACCTCCGAGAGTTTATCTCCATAATATACATGTTTTAGCTCACCACCGACAGGTGCCGAGAGTACCAGGGAGGTTTCAGGGGTAGATACGCATACATTTTGTGAAAACAGACTGCCGGTCAGCAGTAACGTTCCAAACAACACATTCATTCGTTTTCTGATGCTCATGTTTTTCTTTTTTTTAGATTTCTGAATATTGATAAGTGCGGCAAAGATAGGCAATTCCGATAAGATGAATTGATAGTGTTTTATCTTATTCTGATAGTCTGCCTATAACAGCCTGATAATATCTTGCCAGCCCGATACTCTGTGATAGTTACGGTCCGGCACACACATATTATGTGGTTGTGCAAATAAATACTGTTCTCCATCGAATGTAGAAAGATTCTTGGGATGATCATCGATCATGATGTTTCCTCTGATGCTATCCTTACGGCCGCAAAATATCATTTGTTCCCACGTGATGAATGGAAAATGCTCGCTCAGCCATTCTTCCTTTTCATTCAGACTTTGTGGAAACTCGGTGGCCGAAGATACAATCAACACGTTGTATTTCTCATTCAGATATTTCAATCCCTCTATGCTTCCGGGAATAAGAGGAGCTGTTCTGAAGAAGCCTTTACTTCTCAC
The DNA here is from genome assembly GCF_000526555.1 of Bacteroides sp. 14(A). Taxonomy (NCBI): domain Bacteria; kingdom Pseudomonadati; phylum Bacteroidota; class Bacteroidia; order Bacteroidales; family Bacteroidaceae; genus Bacteroides; species Bacteroides sp. 14(A). The sequence goes on from NZ_JAGH01000005.1 coordinate 444,373, forward strand.
ATGTTTCTCGAAAGAAGGAAAAGCTTCCAGTTCGGTTTTTCCATACGTGTTTTCAATGTTCAGTTTGATCCCTGAATCCCTGTATTCGAAAATGATCAACTGGGCATATACATCTGCCAATACTCCATCCATGTCTACCAAGATCTGTTGTCTCATACTTTTAAGTTTTATTAATAATTAAACATTCGTTTTTCTTATAAAAAGCGAGCTATTACTTATTTTACTACTATGCGGGGTTTTCTTGTACTTGCGGTTTTTATATATTATCTATTTTATAAATTGCAAAACTCCGCATAATTTCAAATAATCGCTCAGTATTTATTGTTTTCATGCTTAAATATAAGTATGTTTGCGGTAATATGCAATGTTTAAACACATGGAGATATGCTTAAAGAAGAAAGACATCAGTACATTTTAAACCGTATTAATCAGAATTATCGGATTTACATTACCGCATTAAGTTCAGAACTGGGAGTGTCAGATGATACTTTACGGCGAGATTTGGCAGAATTGGATGAGCTTGGTTTATTGACTAAAGTACATGGAGGTGCCATTGCCCGATCAGGTATTCCGGTAGAATTTACCGATAGGCTGAATACGGGGATAGCAGGAAAGCAGCAGATGGCAACCAAGGTGATTCCATTGTTCAGTCCCGGAGATATTGTGTTGATGGATGGTGGTACATCCAATCTGGAAGTAGCCCGACAGATTCCTGTAGATGCGGAATTAAGCATTTATACCAATAGTTTTCCTATTGTAAATGTCTTGATGCATCATCCTAATCTGGAATTGATTTTCCTCGGCGGAAAAGTATTTCCTTCTTCTCAAGTGACAGTCGGAGTTTCTGTTTTCCAAGCATTACAGACTATACGGCCGGATTGGTTGGTGCTGGGTATCAGTAATGTACATCCCCATCAAGGACTTACCGGACCGGATAGGGAAGAGGCTATGATGAAACGCCTCATGATGGAACGTGCGAAAAAAAGGATTATACTGGCAGACAGCCATAAGTTGAATACGGCTGAAGCTTATAGCGTTGCTTCTTTAGGAGACATTGATTATCTGGTGACGGAAGATAGTAAAGTTGATTACATCAGGCAGAACTGGCCGAAATCTTCCTATCAGGTACTTTGAGTATCGGCCGATTTTGTGCATACCAAGTATATGGGCATAAAAAAAGGAGTACCGCTGTACTCCAACCTTTGTTAACCTTAAATCTAATACTATGAAAAACACAGTGCAAAGATACGTACTTTCAGGATAACTGCAAATTATCCAAGAAAAAAAGTATGTTTAATAACACTTATTAGTGAAAATCCCCGCTTTCTCTATTTATTTTAAGAAAAGGCGGGGACTATTTTAAGAAAAGTGGTATTAGACTTTTTCTTTCAGTATATCTTCCATTTTCAGTAATTCGTCACGATATTGTGCCGCTTCAATGAAGTCAAGTTTCTTGGCAGCTTCCTGCATAAGCTTTCTGGTACGTTCGATGCTCTTTTCCAATTGCGGGCGAGACATGTATTGTACAATCGGATCGGCGGCAATATGAGCAGAGCTTTCTTGTTCGATGTAGGGGCGGGGAGTGATCGTCGCTCCTTTTTCGATATAACTGTCTTCTGTTGGAGCATTTGATGCAAATACATTCAGATTCTTCCCTTTCTTGATTTGTTGAGGCGTAATGCCATGTTCTTCATTATATTTCAGCTGCTTTTCGCGGCGACGGTTCGTTTCATCAATTGTCAGTCGCATACTATCGGTGATACGGTCGGCATACATGATAACCATTCCGTTTACATTTCGGGCGGCACGTCCGGCAGTCTGGGTCAGCGAGCGGTGAGAACGTAGGAAACCTTCCTTATCTGCATCAAGAATGGCTACAAGTGACACTTCCGGTAAGTCTAGCCCCTCACGCAGCAGGTTGACACCAATAAGGACGTCATAGATGCCTTCACGCAAATCACTCATAATCTTTACGCGCTCCAAGGTATCTACATCGCTGTGGATGTAGTTACACTTCACATTGTTATTCAGTAAGAATTCTGTTAACTCTTCCGCCATTCTCTTAGTAAGCGTTGTTACCAGCGTGCGTTCGTTCTTCTCGATCCGTATCTGGATTTCCTCCATGAGATCATCTATCTGATTATGGCTGGGACGTACTTCGATTATAGGATCTAACAATCCGGTAGGACGAATCACTTGTTCCACAACTATACCTTCCGACTGGATAAGTTCATAGTCGGCAGGTGTTGCACTCACATAAATCACTTGTTTTGCCATTTCCGCAAATTCTTCGAACTTCAACGGACGATTGTCCATGGCAGCCGGAAGACGGAAACCATATTCCACAAGGTTTATTTTACGTGCGCGGTCACCCCCATACATGGCTCGAATCTGCGGTACACTTACGTGGCTTTCATCAATGACAATCAGAAAGTCTTCCGGGAAGAAATCCAATAAACAGTAAGGACGACTGCCGGCCTTACGCCCATCGAAATAGCGCGAATAGTTTTCTATGCCTGAACAGTGCCCTAATTCGCGTATCATTTCCATATCATAGGTAACCCGCTCCTGAAGGCGTTTCGCTTCAAAGGGACGTCCCTCATTTTCAAACCATTGCACTTGCTTGTGCAAGTCGTCTTCAATCTCGTGAATGGCTCGCAGAGTGGCTTCCTTAGTGGTCATGAACAGATTAGCGGGATATATCTTATATGCATCAAAGCGGGCGATGGTAACACCGCTTATCGGATCGACTTCTTCGATGCTGTCTACGTCATCTCCCCAGAAAATGATACGCAGCAGATTATCGGCATACGCCAGATAAATGTCTACCGTATCTCCTTTCACACGGAAGTTACCACGATTCAGGTCAATGTCATTGCGTACATAAAGACTGTCCACCAAACGACGTAGAAAAACGTTCCGGCTGAATGCTTTTCCTTGCTGTACTTCTATCACATTGTTATAGAAGTCGGACGGATTTCCCATACCATAGATGCAGGATACAGAAGACACGACCACTACGTCTTTCCGGCCCGAGAGTAGGGAAGAAGTAGCGGCAAGACGCAGTTTGTCTATTTCATCATTGATGGCAAGGTCCTTTTCTATATATGTATCAGAAGACGGAAGATAAGCTTCCGGCTGATAATAATCATAATAAGAAACGTAGTATTCTACGGCATTATTGGGGAAGAAAGACTTAAATTCACTGTAAAGTTGTGCGGCCAACGTTTTATTATGGCTTAATATTAACGTTGGTTTATTGATATTAGCAATAACATTAGCTATGGTGAACGTCTTTCCCGAACCGGTGACACCAAGTAACGTTTGTGCCGGAACTCCCTGAAGTACGCCCTCAGTGAGCTCTGCAATAGCTTCCGGCTGATCACCGGTGGGCTTATAGGCGGATGTTAATTCAAATTTATTCATTTTCTCTCCTTATGGTCGGCAATATTCGGGAAAATACTTGAGATAAACAAAATTTTTTTATTCCTTTGCAGGAAATAAGAATTAATAATAACCATCAATGTAATACAACAAAGACATGATTTGGAATGAAAGCATCGAATGTATGGATCGTGAAAGTCTCCGTAAAATCCAAAGCATTCGCCTCAAAAAGATCGTGGAGCATGTTTATCATAACACTCCTTTCTACCGTAAGAAAATGCAGGAACTAGGGATCACTCCGGACGATATTAATAGTATAGATGATATCGTAAAACTTCCTTTTACTACCAAATATGACTTGCGCGATAATTATCCTTTCGGACTTTGTGCCGTGCCTATGAGCCAGATCGTACGTATTCATGCCTCGTCCGGTACTACAGGTAAGCCCACCGTAGTAGGATACACCCGCAAGGACCTTTCGTCTTGGGCAGAATGTCTTTCGCGTGCTTTTACAGCTTATGGTGCGGATAGTTCCGACTTTTTTCATGTAGCCTACGGGTATGGCTTGTTTACAGGCGGGCTGGGTGCTCATGCAGGCGCTGAAAATATAGGTGCTTCCGTAATTCCGATGTCAAGCGGAAACACGGAAAAGCAAATTACTTTAATGCATGATTTTGGTTCTACGGTACTTTGTTGTACACCTTCTTATGCTCTCTATCTGGCTGATGCCATTAAAGATTCCGGTTTGCCCCGCGAAGAATTCAAACTGAAAATAGGGGCTTTCGGTGCAGAACCCTGGACAGAGAATATGCGTAATGAGATTGAAGAAAAACTGGGCATTAAAGCCTATGACATCTATGGATTGAGTGAGATTGCTGGTCCCGGTGTAGGTTATGAGTGTGAATGTCAGCATGGTACTCATCTTAACGAAGATCATTACTTCCCTGAAATTATCAATCCGAATACCTTGGAACCGGTTGCTCCCGGTGAGACAGGCGAACTTGTATTCACCCATCTGACCAAAGAAGGTATGCCTCTGTTGCGTTACCGTACCAAGGATCTTACTGCCTTGCATTATGACAAATGTACTTGTGGACGTACGCTGGTTCGTATGGATCGTATTCTTGGCCGTAGTGACGATATGCTCATTATCCGTGGTGTCAATGTATTCCCGACTCAGATAGAGTCTGTCATCCTTGAAATGGAGGAATTTGAACCGCATTATCTTTTGATCGTGGATCGTAAGAATAATACCGATACCATGGAATTACAGGTTGAAGTGCGTCCGGAATACTACTCTGATGAAATCAATAAAATGCTGGCATTAAAGAAAAAATTGGCCGGTCGTCTTCAAAGTGTCCTGGGACTGGGTGTGGATGTTCGTTTGGTAGAACCTCGCAGCATCGAACGTAGTGTGGGTAAAGCTAAACGTGTGATTGATAATCGGAAACTTTAATAATTACGAATTACCGATTACTAATTACAGCGATTTTGTAATTCATAATTGGTAATTCGCGATTTGTAATTCATAATTAGTAATTTGTAATTCATTTATTATGGTAGCAAAACAACTTTCTATTTTCCTTGAGAATAAGTCCGGTCGTCTGACAGAAGTGACTGAAGTGCTTGCGAAAGAAGGTGTCAATCTTTCCGCTCTCTGTATTGCCGAGAATGCTGATTTTGGTATTCTTCGTGGCATTGTGTCTGAACCGGATAAGGCATATAAAGCTTTAAAAGATAATCATTTTGCTGTGAATGTGACGGATGTGGTGGGCATTAATTGTCCTAATATTCCGGGCTCTCTCTCAAAAGTCCTGCGTTTCTTGTCTGATGAGGGTGTTTTCATTGAATATATGTATTCATTTGCCAATGGTGAAACGGCGAATGTCATTATTCGTCCCAACGATATGGAAAACTGTATTCGTGTACTGACTGAAAAGAAAGTAGATTTGCTTGCGGCGAGCGATTTGTATAAATTATAATGACTGTTTTTTCAGACTGTTCATTATCCCGGTTCGTCGTGAATTGATTGGCGTTTGTCGGTCATTTCCTGGTTTTTGAAAAATTAAGGTTCGTATCATTGGTTTATTCGGTGCGAACCTTTATCTTTGCACATTATTTGAAAAGCTAAGAATGAAGAAGAATATCTTAATAACTTTGCTTGCGGCAGTGTTGCTCTCCTCGTGTGGAGAATACAATAAGCTGTTAAAGAGCACCGACTATGAGTATAAGTATGAGGCGGCAAAGAACTACTTCGCAAAAGGACAGTATAATCGTGCTGCAACATTGCTTAATGAGTTAATTGCTATCCTTAAGGGTACGGACAAGGCAGAGGAATCCCTCTATATGCTGGGTATGAGCTATTATAATCAGAAAGACTATCAGACAGCCGCCCAAACATTCGTTCAATATTTTAATGTATATCCTCGTGGTACGTTTACCGAACTGGCACGTTTCCATGCAGGAAAAGCATTGTATTTGGATACCCCTGAACCCCGTCTTGACCAGTCTGGTACTTATGCCGCTATTCAGCAATTACAAATGTTTATGGAGTACTTCCCGCAAAGTTCAAAGAAGGAAGAAGCTCAGGATATGATATTTAAGTTGCAGGATAAATTGGTGATGAAAGAATATCTTTCAGCCAAATTGTACTATAACTTGGGTAATTACCTAGGAAACAATTATCAGTCTTGTGTAATTACTGCGCAAAACGCTTTGAAGGACTATCCTTATACAAACCTTCGCGAAGACCTGTCTATTCTTATTTTGCGTGCCAAATATGAAATGGCCATATATAGTGTGGAAGATAAGAGGGCAGAGCGTTATCGTGAAACGGTGGATGAATATTACGCTTTCAAGAACGAGTTTCCTGAAAGTAAATATATGAAGGAAGCCGATAGAATCTTTAAAGATTCAGAGAAGATATTGAATGAAGATAAACAGAGTTAGGATAATATTAATTTAGATATTTATGGATTACAAGAAAACTAATGCTCCCAGCAGCACGGTTACCCGTGACATGATGGAGTTGTGTGCAGATACCGGTAACGTGTACGAAACCGTATCTATTATAGGTAAGCGTGCAAATCAGATCAGTGTGGAAATCAAAAGTGATCTTTCCAAGAAGCTGTCAGAATTTGCTTCCTATAATGACAACCTGGAAGAGGTATTCGAAAATCGGGAGCAGATTGAAATTTCACGCTATTATGAGAAATTGCCGAAGCCGACATTGATCGCAACGCAAGAGTACGTTGAAGGTAAGATCTACTATCGTAACCCGGCTAAAGAAAAAGAAAAATTACAGTAAATGAAATTACTGCAAAGGTGTGCCCGAGTAAAGTTTACTTAGGCACACCTTTGTTGCTTTAACAAAGAAAAAGAACTATGATACAACGAATTCAATCTGTCTATTTATTAATTGTGACAGGCTTGCTGATAGCAGCTATGTGTTTGCCGGTAGGGCAATTTATAGCTTCGGATGGAGTTACTGCATTTGTTTTTAAGCCATTGGGTGTGACGCTGGCAAGTGATGCCTTTCAATCTACGTGGGGATTATTTGGAATTTTGTTTTTGAGTACTGTTGTGGCATTCTGTACTATTTTCCTGTTTCGTAACCGGATGTTGCAAGTTCGTATGACGGTATTCAACAGTATTTTATTGATTGGATATTATGCGGCATTTTTCGTATTTATGTTTATGTTGAAAGATGATTTGGAGGCAATGTCTTTCCAATTAGGTTGGGCACTGTGTCTCCCCGCAGTTTCTATTGTTTTGAATTATTTGTCTTTCCGGGCTATTTATCGTGATGAAGTAATGGTGAAAGCAGCGGATAGTTTCAGATTGAGAAAATAAGAGAAAGCAGATAAAAGAGAAACGTCCCGGGATTTCGTACAGAAGTCTCGGGACGCTTTCTTTTATCTTGTATTGGGGAATTTCTTTTTTCTGTATTGAGTAATTTATTCTTCTGTATTAGGGAATTTATTTTTTGAGATCAAACAGATAGGTTATTTTCGCTACTATAGTGCCGTGTGCTGAACGGGAGAAATAGTCTTTCTTGGTGCTTTTGTAAAAATCGGACAGGGCATAGTAGTATCTGCCCTCTACTAGGAAATTACCGGCTTTGGTACGTAGTTCCAATCCGGCACCACCGGTAATACCATAATCGAATTTGTTTTCTACATTCTTATCGTGTTGCTCAGGAGTAGAGGTGTAGTTGTTCCATGCGTCATTCTTCTTCCTGGTATCACTGATAAAAAAGCCTATTTGCGGACCTGCATGAACGAAAAACTGCACTCCACGGTCTCTGCCGAATGCCAGATGTGCTAGAAGCGGTATTTCTACATAATTCATCTTGCGTATATATTCCAGTTCGGGGTGATCTTCATCAAATTCACTCCAACCATGTTGAGAAAAGTTTAGTTCGACTTGTGCACCACAAATCATGCTGAAGTATTTCTCGGAGATATAGCGTGCTGTTAAGCCTCCGTTGATACCCATCAGGCTTTTTTGCCGGACCGTAGGAGAGAAGCTGACGCTATTGATATTGATACCACCGTTGAAGCCTACTGCAAAGTTCTGGCGTTGTTCGCCAATCTGTGCATGACTGGGCAAAGCCCATGCGGCAAGCAACAAGGCAGCCCCTATACTATTTTTTATCTTCATTGTCTTTGGATTTAAAACTTCTGTAATCAATCATAATCCAGTTTTACCAACTCATAATTCTTGGTGAAATGTACAAAGAATACTTTCTTGTTGATGAATCCACCCCAATTGTTTACACGTTGGAATTTGAATCCGGTCTGGATAGGTACCAGATCCATGCGTTGCATGTTCTTTTCTAATTCAGAACCATAACGCGACAGACCTTTCAGGAAGAAATAGCCGGTATCGAAGCCCAACATTCCGAATTTGGGATAGCGTTCGTCCATTTCCTTACCATACCATCTGCGATAACTCTTTGTGAAATTGATGGCGGCAGGTAACAGGTTGTTGGTATAGAATGATGAATAGAAGTAAGTATCCAGTTCGAAGAATGCTTCCAAGTGATCTTTTGTATAAGTTTGCCATTCCGGATAACCGAACAAATGAATATTGCTTTCCGGATTATCGCGAACCAACAAAGTCAATTGGGGAAGTATCTTTATCAAAGTCATGTTGTTTCCCGAAGTGGGAATGAATATATTTTCCCGGTCGGTACGTAATACAGTTTTCAGAGATTCTACCGTTGCATCCTCTTTCAATGATTTCATAGGAATGGAACGGTTTTTCAGTTCGTCTTTCAGCCCTTTGATAAATTCTACTTTATCTTTTGTGCCCGTGCTGGCTTCTATAAAGATTACGTTAGCATTTGGGAACTGACGTACAAAGTGATCGTACACTTCAGAATAAAGGTATGATTGAGGAGTATTAATCTGATAAATGGATGGGTTGCGGAATACGTTGTTGTCTTTGGAGGTAAATGGTACTACCAGGCGGATATCATTCTTCTGTGCAAAATCTGCCAAAGGTTTGACTTGCTGCTGGTGTAACGGACCAAAGATAATATCCATATCTTTCATTTCTTTTTTGGAAAGAATGGGGTTCAGAGACGCATTCTCAGGACCTGAGTTGTAAGTGTATAGATCAATGGAAACTCCACTGCGTTTCAAACTGTCTACAGCCATGAGGAATCCTTCGTAGTACTCTACCATGCGTGCCGCTTCACTTTTGGAAACATCCAGGAAAGGAAGGATAAGAGCGGCTTTGATAGTGCTGAAGCGTTCTGTTTCTTTTTTATTTTCGCTGAATAATTCACTGTTGCTGGGTGCTACCTGTGGTTGCGCGGGTTTCTCTACTTGTGCGGTAGGATAAGGAATACATAAGAAAGTACCTTTTTTAATCTTATCTTCACCTTGCAATTCAGGGTTGGCAGCTATTAATTCTGCCTCTGAGATGCCATATTCACGACTGATGCTGTATACGGTTTCTTTCCGTTTTACCTTGTGCATATCCCGGCAACGTGATTGTACGGGGCCTTGGATAGTGGGGATGGCAACTTCTGTAACATTTTCAGTGGTGACTACATCGGCTTCGCTGGCAGAAGGTATGCGTATTACCTGTCCGATGCGGAAGTTTTCCGCACTCAGTCCGGGATTGGCATCACAAATGGCTTTGGCAGACACACCGTACTTGACGGTTAGCCGATAGAGCGTTTCACCTTGTGCTATGGTGTGAAAGGTCTCTGTCTGAGTATTGGCAGCTGTCCGTGGAATACGGAGAGTGCGTCCTACGAATATTTTTTCATCACTTCCTGGATTTAACTTTACGATGTCCGACTGTGTGACACCATACATACTGGATATGGAATAAAGGCTTTGGCCTTTTTCAATGGTATGCAGAAAATATGACTGGTTCTCTTGCGCAATTGCACCGAGACTGCATGCGCCGGCAAGCAGCAAGGAGCAGAAAATCCGGTTAATCGTTCTCATTCGATATCGTTGGTTTACGTTTACAATTTCCCAAAGTAGCTGCAAAGGTAAGAATTTTGCCTAAAATTAACGAAAGGAATGCGTTAAGAAATAATATTGTGCATTTTAAAACTGAAAAATCCCATGTATCCGCTGATATTCGCTTGGAAACCGTTATTTTTGCAGGTATTATGCGATGCGGATTGTTTTCATATATCGGTTGTGCAGCAATGTTGCTGCTTGGATATTTACCGGTGTGGGCTGACGGGGGAAAGACAGAACTGTTGGATATGTCTCCCGTGGCAATCTTGCTTTCTGAAAACGGAGCAATTCCTGAAGAGAAAGTTACCATTTCGCCAGATGATACATATACCGGTGCTGCTCCTCTTGAATTCCGATTCGTGTGGAGAGACGAAGATTCCGGAGGAGAATCGGACGAAACGGTAAATCTGCGTTATGAGTGGAATTTTTCTCGCGACGCTGCTTTCAACGATATCTTTCTGACACGTTTTGATGCTGAAACCATTTATAGTTTTCAGGAGTCAGGTATGTTTTATGTTCGTCTGATTATAACGGATGTTGAGACGGAAGAAACGAATATTTCCGGTACTTTTATGATCCGCATTACTGAATCGGAACTTAAAGTGCCGAATGCTTTTTCGCCTAATGGCGACGGAGTGAATGATGTGTTTCGTGTAAAGCACAAGTCGCTGGTTCGCTTCAATGCGTATATTTTCAATCGTTGGGGACAAGAACTTTACCGCTGGGGATTACAGAATATTGATGCAGGATGGGACGGTACTGCGCATGGAAAGAATGTTCCTGAAGGTGTTTATTTTATAGTGGTAGAAGCGGAGGGAGCAGATGGAGTTAATTACAAGATTAAAAGTGATATTAATATATTAAGATAAATGACAGAAGAAACAGAATACATCAATGTATATGGTGCGCGCGTGCACAATCTAAAAAATATCGATGCGGAAATTCCCCGTAACAGTCTTACCGTTATTACGGGACTGAGCGGAAGCGGTAAGTCGTCCTTGGCATTCGACACGATTTTTGCCGAAGGACAACGTCGGTATATCGAAACCTTTTCTGCGTATGCCCGTAATTTCCTGGGAAATCTGGAGCGTCCCGATGTCGATAAGATTACGGGATTGAGTCCGGTTATTTCTATTGAACAAAAAACGACGAATAAGAATCCCCGTTCTACAGTCGGCACTACAACGGAAATTTATGATTATTTGCGTTTGCTTTATGCACGTGCCGGTATAGCTTATTCTTATCTTTCGGGTGAGAGAATGGTAAAATATACTGAAGAGCAAGTCCTTGATTTGATCCTGAATGATTATAAAGGAAAGAAAATTTATATTCTGGCTCCATTAGTCCGTACTCGTAAGGGACATTATAAAGAACTGTTCGAACAGGTGCGTAAGAAAGGGTATCTCTATGTTCGTGTAGACGGTGAAATCAGGGAGGCATTACCCGGCATGAAGTTGGACCGTTATAAGAACCATGATATCGAGGTAGTTATTGATAAACTGATTGTGACGGACAAAGATGATGTCCGTTTAAAAAATAGTGTGGCTACCGCTATGCAGCAAGGTGACGGTTTGTTAATGATACTTGATTTACAGTCCGAAAATGTGCGCCATTATAGCAAGCGGTTGATGTGTCCCGTTACAGGCTTGTCCTACCGTGAGCCGGCACCCCACAATTTTTCATTCAACTCTCCGCAAGGTGCTTGCCCTAAATGTAAGGGATTGGGAGTTGTGAATCAGATTGATGTGGAAAAAGTGATTCCGGATCGGGAACTTTCTATATACGAAGGAGCTGTCATTCCATTAGGTAAGTACAAGAATAGCATGATTTTCTGGCAGATTGCCGCTTTATTGGAAAAATATGAAGCTACCTTGAAGACTCCTGTTAAGGAATTGCCGGATGAAGCCATTGATGAAATTCTCTACGGTTCGGATGAGCGTATTAAGATTAAAAGCTCTCTTATCGGCACTTCCTCCGATTACTTTGTAACGTTTGAGGGAGTAGTGAAGTATATTCAGATGTTACAGGAAAAGGATGCTTCCGCTACTGCGCAAAAGTGGGCGGAACAGTTTGCTAAAACTACTGTATGCCCTGAATGTAAAGGAGCGAGGTTGAATAAAGAAGCCCTTCATTTCCGTATCCATGATAAGAATATCTATGAACTGTCTTGTATGGATATCAATGAGCTTTACGACTGGCTGATGAATGTCGATCAGTATCTGGATAATAAACAAAAACAAATTGCTGTCGAAATATTGAAAGAAATCCGCACCCGTTTGAAATTCCTGTTGGATGTGGGACTGGATTACCTTGCTCTTGACCGTGGTTCTGTAACCCTGTCCGGTGGTGAGAGCCAGCGTATCCGTTTGGCTACTCAAATCGGTTCGCAATTGGTAAATGTACTTTATATTCTTGATGAGCCGAGTATTGGCTTGCATCAGCGGGATAATCAGCGGCTAATTCATTCTCTGAAGGAACTGAGGGATATCGGTAACTCCGTCATTGTTGTGGAGCATGATAAGGATATGATGATGGCTGCCGATTATGTGATTGATATGGGTCCGAAAGCCGGACGCTTGGGTGGTGAGGTTGTTTTTGCAGGAACTCCGAAGGAAATGTTGGAGACGCATACATTGACATCACAATATCTTAATGGTGAACGTGAGATAGAAATACCCAAAAAACGTCGTGAAGGTAATGGGCATAGCCTCTGGTTGCGTGGTGCACGGGGGAATAACCTGAAAGGGGTGGATGTGGAATTTCCTCTTGGTAAGTTGATCTGTGTCACCGGTGTATCCGGTAGCGGAAAATCTACTCTTATCAACGAAACATTGCAACCTATTCTTTCGCAGAAGTTCTATCGTTCGCTTCAGGATCCTCTGGAATACGATAGCATCGAAGGATTGGAAAATATCGATAAGGTGGTAAATGTGGATCAGTCTCCGTTGGGACGTACACCGCGTTCTAATCCGGCCACTTATACGGGAGTTTTTTCTGATATTCGTAATTTGTTTGTAGGATTACCGGAAGCCAAGATACGCGGTTATAAACCGGGGCGCTTCTCCTTTAATGTGAGTGGCGGACGTTGTGAAGCATGCCAGGGAAATGGTTACAAAACTATTGAAATGAACTTCCTGCCCGATGTATATGTACCCTGTGAAGTCTGTCATGGCAAACGCTATAATCGTGAGACATTGGAAGTGCGCTTCAAGGGAAAATCTATTGCTGATGTACTGGATATGACCATTAACCGTGCGGTGGAGTTCTTTGAAAATGTGCCGCAGATTCTGAATAAGATTAAGGTGATACAGGAAGTCGGTCTGGGATATATAAAGTTGGGGCAATCTTCCACCACACTTTCCGGTGGTGAAAGCCAACGTGTGAAATTGGCTACGGAACTTTCCAAGCGAGATACGGGAAAAACCCTTTATATTCTTGATGAGCCTACCACCGGACTTCACTTCGAGGACATTCGTGTACTGATGAATGTACTTAATAAATTGGTGGACAAAGGTAACACAGTGATTGTCATCGAGCACAATCTGGATGTTATCAAGATGGCTGATTATATCATCGATATGGGTCCTGACGGTGGTAAGGGTGGGGGGCAACTCCTCAGCTGCGGCACACCGGAAGAAGTGGCGAAAAGTAAGAAGGGATATACTCCTAAATTCCTGAAAGAAGAATTAAAAGGATAAATTATGAAGATCAATAAAACAAATGCGGCAAGGCTTTTGGACAAGGCCAAAATTGCATACGAACTGATTCCCTATGAAGTGGATGAAAATGATTTGAGTGCTATTCATGTGGCTGATAGCTTGGGGGAGAATATCGAGCAGGTATTCAAAACCCTTGTACTGCATGGTGACAAGAATGGTCATTTTGTTTGCGTCATTCCTGGCGAACATGAAGTGGACCTGAAGCTGGCTGCTAAGGCTTCCGGTAATAAGAGGTGTGATCTTATTCCGATGAAAGAATTACTTCCTTTGACGGGATATATTCGTGGGGGATGTACTCCTATCGGTATGAAGAAACCTTTTCCTACATACATTCATGAATCTTGTCTCAATTATCCTTATATCTACATAAGTGCAGGTCAGCGTGGCCTGCAGCTTAAACTTGATCCAAATGATTTAATTAAGGAGGTTCATGCTGAAGTTTGCATCCTTTTTCATGACTAATTTCACTTTTTTACAGGTTATTTCAGCAAAATGTATATATTTGCATTTAATAAACGAAAATCAATCTAATTACTAATTTAAAAACTTATATCTATGTTCAAGAATCATCCTAAAGGTCTGTTGGCAGCTGCTATCTCCAATATGGGCGAAAGGTTCGGCTACTACATCATGAATGCCGTACTGGTACTGTTCCTCTGCTCCAAATTCGGCCTGAGTGACGAAACCAGTTCCATTATCTACTCGGTCTTTTATTGTGGTATCTATGTACTGAGTTTGGTAGGCGGTATTATTGCCGATAGGACGCAAAACTATAAAGGAACAATCATGTCAGGATTGATAGTGATGTCATTGGGTTATGTAATTCTATCTATTCCTGTACTGTCTACTACTGAAAATATTGGTTGGTTGCTTCCTTTGACTTGTGTCTCTTTGTTTTTCATTGCTTTCGGTAACGGACTTTTTAAAGGAAATTTACAGGCTATCGTAGGTCAGATGTACGACAATCTCGAAAAAGAAGCTGAGAAAAAAGGACCTGAAGCCTTGAAGCTGGCTAAGAGTCGTCGTGATTCTGGTTTTCAGATATTCTATGTATTTATCAATATTGGTGGTTTGATTGCACCTTTTGTTGCTCCTCTGCTCAGAGAATGGTGGTTGAAGGTTCATAGCATGATGTACAATGCTGATCTGCCTGCATTGTGCCATCAATATATTAAGGAAGGTGGAGATATGGCTTCCGATAATCTCTCTAATTTAAATGAACTGGTTGTCAAAGTGGGAGGTACGTTAACAACTGATTTGAGCGTTTTCTGTACCCAATATCTTGATGTATTTAATACAGGTATCCACTATTCATTCATAGCTTCGGTAGTAGCTATGCTTATTTCTCTTTTCATTTTCATTGCGTGTCGGAAGGTATTCCCTACGCCGGGCAAGAAGGAAAAACAAGAATCGGTGACTTATACACCTGCCGAGAAAGCAGCCATGGCAAAGGAGATAAAGCAACGTTTGTATGCACTGTTTGCTGTATTGGGTATCGTGATTTTCTTCTGGTTCTCATTCCATCAGAACGGACAGTCGCTTTCACTTTTTGCCCGCGACTTCGTAGTAACCGATAGTATTGCACCCGAAATTTGGCAAGCTGTCAATCCATTCTTTGTGATAGTACTTACCCCGCTCATAATGCTCTTCTTTGGTACACTTGCCCGTCGTGGTCAGCAAATTTCTACTCCTAAGAAGATTGCCATTGGTATGGGTATTGCAGGACTTGCATTCTTATTCCTTACCATTTATTCGGCAATGCAAGGTTACCCGTCAGGTACTGAATTTAAGGCAATGGCGGATTCTGCCAAAGCTGGGTTGAAAGCCGGACCATGGGTATTGATAGTGGTTTATTTCTTCCTGACTGTAGCTGAGCTTTTCATTTCGCCGCTTGGTCTTTCATTTGTTTCTAAGGTAGCTCCCAAGCATATTCAGGGCTTGTGTCAAGGCTTGTGGCTGGGTGCAACAGCGATAGGAAATCTCTTCTTATTCCTTGGTCCTATGATGTATAATAAGATTCCTATCTGGCAGTGCTGGACTGTGTTCTTTGTTATTTGTCTTGTGTCAATGGGCGTTATGTTTGGCATGGTAAAATGGTTAGAACGAGTAACGGAATAATTAGAAATTGAAAATTAAAAATTAAAAATTAAAGGCTGCGCAGTTCAAAAGAGAATCTTGCGCAGCCTTTAATTTTTAATTTTCAATTTCTAATTGATCTCCAGCCCCATTATAAAGTCATTCATATAATATCCGTTTCCTATCGGAAAATCCCCTTCCCTCAATTTCTTCATTCCCATACGTTCATAAAAATTCAGCGCTTTATTGTTACGGTTCACATTCAACTCCATCAGGCATGGACCAGGATGTACTTCCTTGATATATTTGACGGCTTCATGGAATAAGAAGCTACCGCAATGTGATCCTTGAAAAGAGGGGAGTACATATATTTTCTGTAGGTGAAATAGATCTTCACCTTGTTGTTGCACAGATACATAACCACACACTTCCTTGTCCTTGTATCCAATGAAATATACATGCCCTTCTTCTTCCATTTGCTTACGGATGTTCTCTATGGAGTACATCCATTCCATCATGTAGTCATTCTGCTCCGGTGAAAGTATGTCCTTGTAAGTCTCCGGAAATATCTGCCATGCAAGTTTATGAATCAGCTCACAATCGGCTGTAGTTGCTTTTCTGATAGTTAACATAGTTCGTTGTATTTATATCTTTTCCGCAAAGATACATTTTTCTCTTATATGTTATTCTCTCCCTTGGTGCTTTATTAATAAGGTGTGAATAGATAATAGTGTTAATTAAATAAAATACAAGGTACTTTGTATTGCATAGTACTAAGATAATACATATATTTGTGTCATACAAAGAAAAGCTCTATTTCAATCAGTTGCTATCTTTGCTGTAAAATAGAAAATTGTCGAATCGTAAACCAATAAGAGATGGACGTAAATAATGTAAAGTCGCAAATGCGTAAGGGCATGTTAGAGTATTGCATCATGCTGCTGCTTCACAAAGAACCGGCCTACGCTTCGGATATCATCCAGAAACTAAAGGAAGCCAAGCTGATCGTAGTGGAAGGAACGCTTTACCCCCTGCTTACTCGTCTGAAGAATGACGATCTATTAAGTTACGAATGGATAGAGTCCACACAAGGACCACCACGTAAATATTACAAGCTCACTTCGAAAGGGGAGGTTTTTCTTGGAGAGTTGGAAATCTCCTGGCGTGAGTTGAATGAAACAGTGAATCATATAGCCAACTATTAGATTCAAGATATTAAAAACCTCGTATCAGTATAAATTTTAAAAACAAATAGCAATGAAAAAGACATTAACAGTAAATTTGGGCGGAACTGTTTTCCACATTGATGAAGACGCCTATCGCCTTTTGGATAACTATCTATGCAATCTGAAACTGCACTTTAGAAGACAAGCCGGTGCTGACGAGATTGTAAATGACATCGAACTCCGCATCTCTGAACTTTTTTTAGAGAAGCTGACTGCTGGCTCTCAGGTGATCACTATAACTGATGTAGAAGAAGTAATCAATCGTATGGGGAAACCTGAAGAGATGGAAACAGGGACTGAGGAGAATGCTGCTTCAGGTTCCGGAAATACGAAGGGTGCCTCCGGTGAAGGCTATGGTTCCGGCTCCTGGAATGGTGATAATAATTCTTCTTATACTTCAACTCGTCGCCGTTTGTACCGCAATCCGGACGATAAAATGCTGGGTGGCGTGATAGGGGGACTTAGTGTTTATTTAGGCTGGGATTCCACTTGGTTCCGTTTGGTTCTTGTTTTTTGCGCAATTTTTGGTTTCAAGTTCTTGATCCCTATCTATATCATTTGCTGGATAGTGATTCCCGAAGCTCGTACAGCAGCTGAGAAGTTGAACATGCGTGGTGAAGCTGTTACGGTAGAGAACATTGGAAAGACTGTAACTGATGGTTTTGAGAGAGTTACAAATAATGTAAACGATTATATGAAGTCTGATAAACCTCGTACTTCTATGCAAAGGACCGGTGATACGTTGTTAATGATTGTCGGTTGGTTCCTGAAGATTTGTCTGATTATTGTGGCTATCATTTGCAGTCCGGTACTGTTTGTTTTCGGTATTGTATTTGTGGCTTTGCTCTTTGCCGCTATTGCAGTTGCTATTGGTGGTGGTGCAGCGTTGATGTCTTGGTTCCCGGCTATTGATTTTGTATTACCTACATCTCCTTTGTCAGCCATCGTACTATATATTGCAGGTATCCTCGTAGTGGGTATTCCTCTGGTTAGCCTTGTTTTCGCAATCTTCCGTCCGGTGTTCAATTGGCAACCTATGGTTTCCGGGTTGAAGTGGACATTGCTCATTCTGTGGATTGTTAGTGCTACCATCTTCTTTATCTGCTATACCATGCAAGGATTTACATTCCCGGAATTGCTGATGCGAGGGTAACAGATTGTTATTTTAGTTTTTCTGGGGGCTTGGAGATATTCTTTAAAATATCTCCAAGCTATTTTGATTAACCATAAATATAAATACTATGAATCGGACGCGTTTTTATTATCTTGACTTATTACGGGTTTTCCTTACTATGTTGGTGTTCTATCATCATTCTGCGGTTGCTTTCGGAGCTTCCGGTGGATGGTATTACATATCGAAGGAAACAACTACCGGCCTAACTCAAGGCTTGCTCTCAGCATCTATGGGCATTGACCAATCCTATTTTATGAGTCTTTTCTTTTTTATCTCTGCCTATCTGATGCCCTTTTCTTTTGATCGTAAAGGAATGAAATCTTTTATATGCGATCGTCTCAACCGTTTGGGTATTCCTCTTTTGATTTATAGTTTTCTAGTCAATCCTCTATTAATATATTGGATATACGGTGTATGGGGTAGACCGGGTTTTGGACCGATGTGGTTTGTATTTACACTGTTGATTTTTGAATTGAGTTATGCTGTTTATCGCCATTTTTGTACAAAGCGGTTGGCACTGAATTGGAAATATCCTGCAATAATGGGTATTCTTCTATTTATGCTAATGACGGGTGCCGCAGCATTCCTCATTCGGCTTTATGTTCCTGTAGGAAGTGAAGTTTTAGGATTGCAGCTGGGGTTCTTTCCTTTATATATAGGTATGTATTTGTTGGGAATTGTGGCGCATCGTAATCATTGGTTGGATAAAATCTGTGTGAAGAATGCACTTCCCTGGTTTCTTATAGCAATTCTTTGTGGCATTCCTTCTTTATTGATTGTAATGAGTAGTTTTTCAGAACAGATGGATTTATTCTCGGGTGGATGGAATTTGCAGGCTTTATTTTATGCCCTTTGGGAACCAGTTATGTGTGTGGGTATTTGCTATTTTCTGTTAGCATACGGGAAGGCTCATTGGAACAAACCGATGCCTTTGGTTCAGAAATTGTCCACTGATAGTTACGCGGCTTATTTTATTCATCCGGTAATTGTAGTGGGTTGTGTGTTTATTATGGAGCTTTTGCCGGTTTCTCCTTTGATGAGATTGTCACTGGTTTGTGTAGTGGGTATTCCGTGCTGCTTCGTTGCAGCAAGAGTAGTCCGGTTAATGTTGGGAAAGGTGGGCGTAAAGATGTAATATTCTTTGCTTTTCTGCATAAAGCGGTAATATGTTCTATTGCTTTTTGCCTATTTTCTCTTTTGAAGAAACAAGCTGTTAGATGTTTTGGAGTTGACTTAATTTCTATGAGTGGAAGCCAGATAAAAATAAGGAATAACTGAAAATAATGGGAATTATGTATCTTCCATCCGTTCTACACCAACAAGGCATTTTGTTGATACATCTATTGCTTGCCGTGCGTTGAATATCATGTCTGATGACTTACTGCGAGACCTTGAGAGTTTTGGTCTTTTCTTTGAGGATATGGTCGTGCGTGACTTGAAGATATATGCCGGTACACTGGGAGGCGATGTTTTGCACTATAGAGATAATGCCGGATTGGAATGTGATGCTGTTGTTCATTTGGATGATGGCAGATGGGGAGCAATTGAGATAAAATTAGGTGGTGATGAACTTATTGAAGCTGGAGCGACATCTCTTAAAACCTTGAAAGCTAAGATAGAAGAGAAAAGTGATGAAAAGTCACCTTCCTTCTTGATGGTGCTCACTGCTGTTGGTGGGGCCTATCAAAGAGAGGATGGCGTATATGTAGCTTCAATGAATTATCTGAAACCTTAATCCATTCTTTGAAATAAAAACAAAGGGGACTTTACAGCCCCCTATATTCCCTTTCCGCATTGAAGCAAGGGCAAGGTTTCATGGAATTCAGGTCATGATGACCCACAATCAGAGCGTGTGGAAAGATGCGCTTCAGTTCGCGCAGCAGTGCAAGCAGCGAAGCTTTTTGCTCTAAGGTGCGAGTGTCGGATGGCTGACTGCCGGCATCCAAACCTCCTTCATAACAGATACCGATGGAGTGCCGGTTATGATTGAGGCAATGCGCTCCGATTTTTTCCGGTGGGCGGCCTCGGTGGATCTCACCGTCACGAGTCACGTAGAAATGATAGCCGATGTCACTGAAGCCGCGGTGGCGAATGTGATCGCGGCGGCAATCTTCGAAGCTCAGGCCCACGCCCTGAGGCGTGGCCGAGCAATGAATAATGAGTAGGGTAATCGTGCGCATAGCTACTTGCAGGCGCCTAACCCTAAAGCTCCCGCAATGGCGGTGGCTACGGTGATGATTACTTTGAGGACAATGCCCCATACGTTTTTTGACTTCTTTTCTTCATTCATAATGATTGATGATTTATAATTTATGCGAATCAGGAGTTATCCCAACGGGTTTTTCATCGAGTCCGCCGTCTCCTCCGGAACCACCGCCGGGAGTGTCACCGGATGAGCTGCCTCCTCCCACGGTGTACATGGAAGCCTCCTTCATTTGCCCTTCCAGATTAATCTGAGCATTGCTCAGCTCACCCGTGGCACGGGCGCGGAGTTTCAATCCCTTTACGTTATTAGCCAATGAGAAGTCGGCGGCAGATTTTGCGCCTTTTTTACTGACAATCCCTACGGAGAAAATTGCCAGATCATCCATTTTTACATTCTTGCCATCCAGAATAAGTTCCTTGGTGCAGGAAACCATGTCTGTCAACACTCCCTTGATGACGCCACTTGAGTAGGGAGTATTGTGGTTGGACATGTGTTTGGCAAGTCTCTCAATGTCGAACGTCTCTTCAATTACGGGACGCGCATACCAGAGACCTTTCAGTAGGCTGTTTTCGCCTGTCACTTGATACTTTTTGTAACGAATCATAATTTGATAAATAATTTAAAAGATTAAACAATTATAATTTAAAAGATTCACGATGTTGAACTCAACAATGCAAAGGTAATATTGTCGGTATAGGCGTTTGTCACTTTCAGACTGTTAGAGTCGATTGAGGTCTGTTTTAGTCTGTTATTTACATATATATCTTTGATAATGTCATGATTTATGTCTATCTTTGATGAAATATAACACATGAATATCAGATATGAACTCTTTTGAAATCCGTACCTATGGGCGTACTGAACTTGCCCAACTCTATTGCCCCGATCTTTGTCCGGAGGCTGCTTACCGTAAGTTGAAACATTGGATTGATCTTTATCCCGGTCTGCGTGCCGGTCTGTCCGCCCTGGGGCTTTCTCCCCGTTCACGCTCCTATACGCCCGCCCAGGTGAGCCTGATAGTGGGTGCACTGGGGGAACCCTGAGGTTACGTTTGGACATCGTAAAGGTGAGCTTGAGCGGCGTAAAGGTGAGGTTTGGCAGCGCAAAGGAGAACGGGGGATTGGTACAGTTGGTACAGAAGTTCACTGGTCTTCTGGCACACACACACGTGCGCACGTACGCGTTTTATATTATAGTGCACGTTGTTATATCAAGGTTTTTGATAAGATCTATCAGGGCTTTTGATAAGTTCCTTTTCCATCCATATTCTCCACCAGCCCGTTTTTCAGCATCCGTTTCAGCCAGGTTGAAGCGGTGGCGGTTTTTATGCCCATCTCTTCAGCCTTTTGCAGGAATTCAATCCGTGTGAATCTCTTTTTCATACACTGTACCAGTGCGTCCCGGTCGGCATTGCCCCGACGGGTTACTTCGGTGGCGGGCAGGAAGGAAAGGATATGGGTGGCGTGGCGATATAGACATTCGGCCATCGACAGCACGGCGTGGAAATCATCTTCAGTGATGTCAAGGTTCCATAAGCTTACGATGTGGTCTTTCAGATTATCGGCAGAAGTGCCGGGGTCGGGCGAAAGATGTGGTGACGTGGCTATATCTTCACTTTCAAGCATACGCAGCATGGCCACCACTTCCATGATGCGGCAGATGTTGATAGCCAGACGTGCCACGCTGCCCGACATTTCGCTGCCGTTTGTCAATTCGGAGCGGGTGAAGAGTTGGGAGAACAGCCGGTTGAATTCCTCTTTCTGGCCGTCGGAGAGGTGTAGGGTGAAAATTCCTCCCATATAGATGATCTTCAGCTTTTCTTTCCATTCCACCCCCATCTTGGTGAAGGGCTCTTCCAGATTCCGGTCGTTCCGGTCGAACTGGTTTTGCCATTGTCGTATGGAGGGCATGTAGTAGAAAATCTGTCGTGAGAAAAGCCCGTTTTCGGCAGTAGGTATCAGCGACTTCACTTGTGAGGGAGTGCCGGATATAAGTACTGAAAGATACGTTTTCTTTACTTCACGGTATTCCCTGTCGGTGCGCCGGTTGTAGGCCACCCGGTCGTGGTCGAAAGCCTTTCTCAGGGTGTCGCTCCAGTGTCCGTAGTCCGAGCCGATGGCGGAGGATATGGTGTCGGCTTCGCTTTCGCATATCAGTCCGATGCCATCGGAGTCCATCAGATTTTGCAGGATGCCCGTTCCCGTGTTGTTTCCTGAGATGAGGAACATTTTGTTGGGCGGCAGTGTCGGAATCTCGGCTTTTGCCCGTTCTTTTCCCAGTGCATCGTACTTTGCCTTGTCGCGTTGGTAGCACACCATTCTTTCTGCCACCTGCTTGCGTATCTCATCGTGAAAAGGTTCTACCAGCAGGCGTACTAGCGACAGGACTCCTTTTCCGGATGCGGAGTTGGCCGAAGTGAACGTCTGCATGCAGGGCGATACCATCTTTCCTCCGTATGCGCACCGGACGTGCGGCCCCATGGTGGCTCCCAAAACGTTGAGTGCTCCCAGCAGCAGGACGTCGCTCTGGGCATCGGAGGTGGCGCAACTCATGATGTGTTCCAGGGGATAAGGCCATCGGATGTTCTTGTCGAAAGTGGGCAGAGGAGACAGCGGAGCGCTACCCGACGAAGTTTCTTCTTCACAAGAGAAGTCATTTTTCTCTTGTGAGTACACCTCTTTTACGCGTGTGCGTGTGTGTGTGCCAGAAGGTGGGCGAACTTCTGTACCAACTGTACCAACTGTACCAACGGTGCCTGGATTTTCATATTCGATTTTCACACCGCACAGCTTGGCCAGATGGAAGGCGGTGCCTATGTGTACGTCGTTATGTCCGGTCTTCAGCGCATTGCTGAATAGTTGTTCTGCTGCCCGATGGTCATACTTGGATGAGAGGCTGCACAGGGCGAGAAAATCCTGACGCCCTGCCTCGCCGCAGTCGGTGGCGATGGCAAAGGCCAGTTGTATATACTCTTGATAACTGGGAGCGATGTCTGCTCCCGCATTTCTGACGGCTTCGGTCAGGAGGTGTAATGAAGATAGTGGTTCCATTGGTTGTTGTAATTCGTAATTTATAACTCGTCCTTTTCAGTTCTTATCAACGCTTCCGGGTCATGGCACAGGAAACAGGAGCGTACGAGGTCTTTTCCTGAGGTATCCACTCCTTTACCCGAATTCCGGTGGTCGGTGTCGTACATGCAGTGTACATAGCGCATCGCCCAGCGGATTCCATCTGTGGCGCTTTGTCCGGGTGCGCAGGGCACGAAGGCTTTCACGCCCTTTCCGGTGGGACTGATGAACACTAACGCGGGGTGTAGATAGGGATCTTCGAATAGTAGTTGGCGCAGTTTTTTTGCTTCTTCGTTAGATTCGAGATGGTCTACGTCCACTACCACGAGTCCTGACGTCTCTTCTATACAGTCGCTTCTGCGTCGGGTGAAGACTCCGCACGGGGTCACGTAGGGCAGTGTCTGCTGCTTCAATAGGCGGCAGACACTGTCGTCACCCTGCTGTACGGCGTTTCGTACATCAAGCGTGAGCGCGGCAAGTTTCGCGTTTGCAGTGACCAACTTGTATACTTCGTTGAGTTCCACTGTGCGTAGTGGAGTCAGCGTGGCGTTTTTCACGATCCTTCCGGTTGCTTTGTCCTTTATCGGAGAGATAGGGGGCATGAATAGCGACATTCTAAAAGAGTTTTCCATTGCGTTTTTTTTTATTTTGTGCAAAGGTCGCCTCTTTTTTTTGAATGAACTATTATGGATTTAATGTCACGTCATATCCATAAGGATCTATGTTTTCCGTATCTTCCACTTTTATCACTGCCCACACTTTTCTTAGTTCTGTAGTTAAACTGTTTAATTTCAGCGGAATACCTTCTTCTTTGTTGTGCTTTAACATATCTCCATTTGCGAATAAATGTGTTGCTAAATCATTGATTGTCTTGATTCCGATTCCTCTATAAGCCCCTAATTTGAAGGCTCTGAGTGCACCTACATATATGTGGGTGTTTTTTCCGAAATATTTGCGCTCTGCCAGCCATTCTTCTTTAATAATGCTGACGTCACTCACTCCTTTTCTCTTTAGATTTCTCTGTTTTACAATACGATAGTTCTTACTTCTCTGGTTAGAATCTTTAGATTCTTCGCTTTTTTATTACTTTCCATTTTGTTTACATGTTGATTGTTTGTTAACTGATATTTGCAGTGTTAAAAAAGGTGCAAAAGTATAAGATAAATATGAAGAGTGAAAATAGAACGCGTAATAAGTGAAAAATAAGATGTTTGTTGGATGATAAGTGTTTGATATATAGATTACTGTAGTAATATTTGATGGGTGTACAAAAAACGTTCGTTTAATGTGCACAAAGATAAATGTGTTTTTTTAACTGACAAAATGTTTGATGAAAAATATTTTAGTAATGTCTGTTTTATCTATCTAAGTTATTGAATATAAGTGATAAAGATTTTATAAAAATATTAGTTAATATCAATTCTTTTTATACCTATCTCAATCCTGAGGATTTTAAAAATCTTTACGCATAAAAAACGAACGATTAAAAGATAATATTTCTATTTAACTGATTCGTTTATAGCTTTTTACCTTCAAGGTAATGAACTACTTCATAAAATCTGTTGGCAAGAGGGACGCAAAGCTTGTTGTATTTTACATAAAGCGTTCGCAAGTGATTGAAACTCAGGAATGTGTAAGGGTTTCAAAGCCCCGAGAGAACACCCTTTTCTGAAATAACCCCTAAAATGGAAGTGGATAAAGAAACCGAAATATGGTATGCGATGCGCGCCACCTACCGTAGAGAGCCAGATGCTATGCATCTACTTGAAAAAGAGGGGATGGGCTGTTTTGTTCCCATGCAATACAAGATCAGCATAAAGAAAGGGAAGAAGGTTCGTGCCTTGGTTCCGGTGATCCATAACTTGCTTTTTGTTCATGCCCGCCCTTCTGATGTGAAGCGTGTAAAATCTCAGGTAACTTATTTGCAATATATCACTGATACCCGTAGCGGTCAGAAGATTATCATCTCGGACAGCGAGATGCAGCGTTTCATTGCCGTTGCCGGTACCTATAACGACCATCTTCTGTACTTCCAGCCCGATGAGCTGAATTTGGTTAAAGGTACTAAAGTTCGTGTCACGGGTGGTGACTTCGAGGGGCAGGAAGGTATTTTCCTGAAAGTGAAAGGTGCGCGTGATCGCCGTGTGGTTGTCGAGATACAAGGCGTCATCGCTGTTGCCATGGCTACTATCCACCCGGATCTTATAGAAGTAATCAAATAATAAATCATAAATCATTATGTCTCTTTCCGAAGAAACACTTACTCTTCAGCGTGCGGCGCACGATCTGATGTATTTGGGTATGGACGGGAGTCCTGTCTATAGCGACGACCTTTCCCGTCGTAATGGCGAAGTTTACCGCCTGACCACGGCATTATATAATTCCGGTGTCCAGGGTTCTACAGTTGAGGAACAGGCGAATGTCTGCCTTGCGCTTCTGATGGGCTACAATGCCTCATTCATCGACCATGGTGAGAAGCAGAAGCATGTCCAGGAAGTTTTGGATCGTTGTTGGGATATCCTTGAAGTCCTTCCCGCTTCATTATTGAAACTTCGTCTGCTTACCGCCTGCTATGGTGAAGTGTTCGACGAGCCTTTGGCTGACGAAGGTCGTGCTATTATCGATTCCTGGAATTCTGCATCGCTTACTTCCGGTCAGCGGGAAGCTATTGAGGAGTTCCAAAATGTGGTGGATAATCCTTATCCATGGGAATATGTTGATGAATAAATGCTCACTGCATATACACTTTTGAAACAATATGGAAGTTATAAAAACATTAATAGAGGGCGTTGTCATCATTGAACCTCGTCTTTTTAAAGATGATCGCGGTTACTTTTTTGAATCCTTCAACCAAAGAGAATTTGAAGAAAAAGTTTGTAAGACGACGTTTGTGCAGGATAATGAATCCAAATCGTCTTACGGTGTCATTCGTGGTTTACATTTTCAGGAACCGCCTTTCGCTCAGAGTAAGTTGGTGCGCGTAGTGAAAGGAGCTGCTTTGGATGTTGCTGTGGATATTAGAAAAGGTTCTCCGACTTTCGGACAGCATGTAGCTGTAGAGCTTACAGAAGAAAATCATCGCCAATTCTTTATCCCCAGAGGCTTTGCACATGGTTTTAGTGTGTTGAGTGAGGAAGTGATATTTCAATATAAGTGTGATAACTTTTATGCTCCGGAGTGTGAAGGTGCTTTGGCTTGGGATGATCCGGATTTGGGAATTGATTGGAGGATACCAATGGATAAAGTAGTGTTGAGTGAGAAGGATAAGAGGCATCCTAGGTTGGTAGAGATTGGATGAATATTTCAATATTTAATCAAATAAAAGTAAGTGTTCAAATTAGGTATTGAGAGTATGTGGCTTTGTTACGAACTTAAAATTAAATTCGATGTATAGTAGTGAATTTATTGGAAGATTTTACTTTTAAGACTGAGTCGAATCACTACCCAAGTGCATATTTAATTGTATAAATGAGATAAATGAAAATTTTAGTTACTGGTTCTGCAGGTTTTATAGGCTCTTATGTTTGTAGATGCCTGCTTTCTCGCGGAGATGAGGTAGTAGGCCTTGATAATATCAACAACTACTATGATGTCAATTTGAAGTATGGACGTTTGGGGACTTTAGGCATTGATAAAAATACAGTTGATTGGTATAAATTTGTCCAAAGTAGTACATATAAGCATTTTCGGTTTGTCCGTATGAATTTGGAAGACAAACAGGCTATGCAAATGCTTTTTGCCAATGAGTATTTTGATAAGGTTGTGAACCTTGCAGCTCAAGCAGGAGTACGCTATTCCATAGAAAACCCGTATGCTTATGTAGAAAGTAATATAGATGGTTTCTTGAATGTGCTGGAAGGTTGTCGGCATTATCAGGTGAAACATTTGATTTATGCCAGTTCCAGTAGTGTTTATGGTTTGAATGGGAAGGTTCCTTTTTCGGAAAAAGACAGTATAGCGCATCCTGTGAGTCTTTATGCAGCGACAAAGAAATCAAATGAATTAATGGCTCATACTTACAGCCATTTATATGGTATTCCTTCTACCGGTTTACGATTCTTTACGGTTTATGGTCCTTGGGGACGTCCGGATATGTCACCTTTCCTTTTTGCTGATGCTATGTTGCACGGGAGGCCAATAAAGGTTTTCAATAATGGAGATATGCTGCGTGATTTCACTTATATTGATGATATCGTTGAAGGGATTCTTCGTGTAATAGACTACATTCCTGCTCCTGATATTGACTGGAGTGCTCAGGCTCCTGATCCCAGTTCTTCTACCGCTCCATATAAAATATATAATATAGGTAATTCTCATCCAGTGAAACTTATGGACTTTATTCAGGCAATTGAAGGAGCTATTGGACATCCTGCAGAGAAAATATATCTTCCGATGCAACCGGGAGATGTTTATCAGACAAATGCAGATACTTCGGCTTTGCAGAATGAGTTGGGATTTAAGCCTGACAAACCTATTAAAGAGGGAGTTCAGGAAACGATAGACTGGTATCGTTCTTTTTATCAATTGTAATCAAAAGTAAACTAAGATAATATGAAAATAGCAATCGTTGGTACCGGCTATGTCGGTTTGGTGACAGGTACCTGTTTTTCGGAGATGGGGATTGACGTGACTTGTGTGGATGTGCAGGACAGTAAGATAGCAAAACTGAAGAAAGGTATTATTCCCATTTATGAGCCGGGCTTGGAAGATATGGTTCATCGTAACTATACTGCGGGTCGTCTGAAATTTACAACGGACTTGAAGGAGTGTCTGGATGATGTAGAGGTTGTGTTTAGTGCTGTTGGTACTCCTCCTGATGAGGATGGCAGTGCTGATTTGAAATATGTGTTGGAGGTAGCGCGTACCATTGGCTGTAATATGAATAAGTATGTGCTGGTTGTGACTAAGAGTACGGTTCCTGTGGGGACTGCACAAAAGGTAAAGTCTGCCATTCAGGAAGAACTTGACAAGCGTAATGTAAAGATAGAGTTTGATGTGGCTTCCAATCCCGAGTTTCTGAAAGAAGGTGATGCGGTAGATGATTTTATGAAGCCCGACCGTGTGGTAGTAGGTGTGGAGTCAGAAAAGGCTAAGGCTATAATGGAACGTCTTTATAAGCCTTTCATGATGAATAACTATCGCTTGATATTTACTGATATTCCTAGTGCCGAGATGATAAAATATGCGGCAAATTCTATGTTGGCTACACGAATTAGCTTTATGAATGATATCGCTAACCTCTGTGAACTGGTTGGTGCTGATGTAAATATGGTTCGCAAAGGTATTGGTGCAGATAGTCGTATTGGCAGTAAATTTTTGTATCCCGGTTGTGGATACGGTGGTTCTTGTTTCCCGAAAGATGTAAAGGCGTTGATAAAGACTGCTGAAAAGAATGGTTATCCGATGCGTGTTTTGAAAGCTGTGGAAGAGGTGAACGAGAGACAAAAGAGCATTCTTTTTGAGAAGTTGTTGAAACATTATAGTGGAAACTTGAAAGGTAAGCAAATCGCTTTATGGGGTTTGGCTTTCAAGCCTGAAACGGATGATATGAGAGAGGCTCCGGCATTGGTTTTGATTGATAAGTTGATAGAGGCTGGTGCAAGCGTGAAGGTTTATGATCCGATTGCGATGGATGAATGTAGGCGTAGGATAGGGGATAAGGTTGTCTATGCTACGGATATGTATGATGCGGTGCTGGATGCGGATGCGTTGTTGCTTGTGACGGAGTGGAAAGAGTTCCGGATGCCGAGTTGGGGAGTGTTGAAGAAGACGATGAAGAAGGCAATGGTGATTGACGGAAGAAACATCTATGAAAAGAAAGAAGTGATGGATGTTGGAATATATTATTTTTGTATAGGTAAATAGACTCCACTTTTATATCTGTTTATAGATTCTGTTTGCAATGTTCGGTATTATAGTTTACATTTTAAATATGTTATAAATATAATCAGTAATGCGTATTTTACATTATTTATATGGTCTGAATATAGGAGGGGTTGAAACTACTCTGACGAATTTGCTTCCCTTTTTGGATTCAAACGAGTTTCAAATAGATTTTTGTATACAAAATTCGGATATTACTAATATGCGTTTAAGGGAGATGATTGATAAGCGTGGAGGTAAAATATTTGTTTTACCGCCTTTCTTCAAGCATCCACTTGAGCATAAAAGGCAATTAGGTGAATTACTGAATGGAAGATACGACTGTATACACATTCATGTTAATGCCCTTTTGAACACGATACCAATTTTTGAAGCACATTCCAGAAATATAAATATTATCCTTCATTCAAGGAATACCCAAAATAACGTAGGTGGTATTATAGGAAAGTGTCTTCACTACTATAATCGATATAAAATAAGAAATATTCCTTATAAACGTCTCGCTTGCGGTCCCGAGGCGGGAATATGGATGCATGGGAACAAGGCATTTGAAGTTATAGACAACGGAGTTGATAGCAAAACATTTGTTTTTCCTCAAAAAGCACTTGAAGAATTAAAAACTAAATTGGGTGTAAAGGCTAAGATAATTGGACATGTTGGTCGGTTTGTAGAGGCGAAAAATCACGTTTTTATATTAGAACTCTTCAGCCGATATTTTAAACTTCATAGTGATGTAAGTCTGGTTTTAGTGGGTGATGGACCGTTACAGGAAAAAATGAAAGAATATGCATCTAAGTTAGGAATATCGGAGCAAGTGCGTTTTTTAGGGAGTCGAAGCGATGTTAAATGCCTTTTGGGCGTTTTTGACAGTTTCTTATTCCCGTCAAAATTTGAAGGACTCCCCAATGCGATTGTTGAGGCGCAAGCAGCTGGCCTTCGGATAGTTACGTCTACTGTCGTAACGCAAGCCGTTGATGTGACAGGTAATGTCCGTTTTTTAGACTTAAACGCTCCATTGGAAGATTGGATAAAGGCAATAGATTGGTCATTGCAGGATTACGACCGTGAAAAAGCAAGGCGGAAAATTGAAAATACCAAGTTTGATATCAGTTTATCTGCTGATAAACTGAAGGCGATATATAGACAATTAAAAAAGGGAAATCGGGTATGTTAGCATTAGTACTAATGCTTTTTTTATTGACTATTTTTGCACTTGTTTCATCCAATTGCGATCCTATGGCTCCATTTCCATTGGTATGTGAGTCTTTTCTTCTTACTTCTTTAATAGCTTTGTCTAATGTTATTGGTACTCCAGTTGACATAAGCTTTGGAACGTCCTTGTTCATAGTAAGTGTGCTGGCGGCATTTGCCCTTTCATTCTTTTTTGGTAGTGCTTATGGTACCACGATTGCAGGAAAACAGTATAGTAACTATGTGGTGATTTTGCGTTTGCCTAAAAAGAAAATCACATTTATTTATCTTATATTTTGCGTTTTCATATTGTATTTGGGAATTCAAAATGCAATAAGTACTGCTCTTTCAGTTAGCGTAAATGCTGATTATAGCAATATGATGGAATATAATAGGGCTGCTTCGGTTCATGGTACGATAGAATCTAGAAATATGGCATTAACGCTTGTCTCATTTTTCGTCCAAGTAAGTGGTTACTTTTATTCCTATCTTTTGATTCAGAAAATTGTAATCGGAGAAGAAAAGGTCGGTACGTCACTGTTGCAGAGTAAATTGGAAATGATTGTTATTCTTGTTTCTTTGCTCATTAGTGCATTGGGATCAGGACGTACCTTTATGCTTCAATATATTTGTTTTGTTTTTATTGCCGCTTATTACCTAAATATATTCAAAAGTAAAAGGACTCGATTGGGCTTAAATCGTCTTTTTAGTGTGATTAAAAGGATGTTTGTAGCATTTGTTATATTTTTTGCAGTGTTCCAAACATTGGGCCTTTTGACGGGAAAAACTGGAAAATCCTCGTGGGATGAGATGCTTTTTGGGTATAGTGGAGCGGCCATAATAGCATTAGATCGGAGTCTTGAAGTATATAAACCTGATAATAGGTTTTTTGGAGAGGAAACATTCTTTGGCTTTTATGGACTTTTAAATGCTTGTGGAATATCTGTGCCCAATGATATTCACTTTCTGCCATTTGTTTCCGTTGGGAAAGGCAAATCGACTAATATTTATACAGCTCTTAGAACGTATTATTATGACTTTGGTTTAGTTGGTGTGTATATAATAGAGTGTCTAATCGGTTTTTTTGCTGGAATTGCTTATCATTTGTTAAGGAAATGGGGTGGACACCCCATATATTTAATGCTTTATTCATTTCTAATTTATGGAATTGCTATGCAGGGAATAGGCGAATGCTTAATTCGTTTTGTTTTGAGCATTAGTCAGCTAGTCTATATTATAATCTTTTCTTTATTGGTATTATTATACGGAAAACGAACATTATTCGCTCAATATGAACATAGGTCAGTTAGGTAGAAATCTAAGAGTTGCCTTTACAGCCCAGATAATATCCCTTGTTCAAAGTTGTGTTGTTACTCTTTTACTTCCCAAATTCTTAGGTGTGGAAGGGTATTCATTTTGGCAGTTATTCATTTTTTATTCTGCTTATGTTGGCTTTTTTCATTGCGGAATAAACGATGGCGTTTATCTTAAATATAGTGGCTTGGATTTTAGCGAAATGAATCGCGATGCTGTTAGCGGGCAGTTTCGCATAGTTGTGATGATACAGATGATTTTTGCGGTAATAATAACCATTATACTGATTCTTGCCCCCATGACGTACGAAAGGAGAATCATATTTTTTTTTAGTGTCATCTATATGGTTATTTTCAATTGTTCAATGTATATGGGTTATATCTTTCAAGCTGCAAATCATACACATTGGTATTCTTTTTCTGTGATAATTGACAAACTTTTTTTTCTATTATCTTTAATAGTACTTATTTTATTTGGAATTAGGGATATATACATATTCCTATGTGTTTTTATAGCCGGTTCTTTACTTAATTTATGCTATAGTCTTTATAAAGGTCGTTATTTTCTGGCAAATATATCAGTGCCATATAAAAAAATATGGCCGGAGTTGAAAGATTCTATAAAGGTTGGAGTCACTCTAATGCTATCTGGAATAGCTTCTTTGCTGATTGCGGGAATCGACCGTTTTTTTATAGATAGCCATTGGGGTATTATTGTCTTTGGTAAAGTTTCTTTGGCTCTTTCTCTTACTGCGTTTGCTCTTGTCTTTATCCGGCAGGTTTCGATGGTTTTCTCCCCGGCTCTGCGATGTACATCAGATGACGGAAAGTTATATGCTTACATTAATATGTTCCGATTTTGCTTTTTCTTAATGCCGTGGATATATTTTCTGATGATACCGGGCAAATGGCTGATAAATCTGTGGCTACCGAATTATGCGGATAGTGTTGCGTATTTAGCAATTCTATTACCTATGTGCATATTCGACGCTAAGATGAATCTGGTATTTATTACTTACTTTAAGGTATTAAGGCGTGAAAAGGAAATGATGTATGTAAATTATCTTATACTTGCGCTTAGTGTTGTTTTCGGAGTTATTAGCGTCTATGTTTTCAATTCATTGGTACTGACTCTTATTAGTATGGTGGCTATAGGGGCGATTAGATGTTTTATTTCAGAACAAATTATAGGAAAATTAATGAAAGTAAAAACGATGTCAATGTCGCTATATGAGTTATTGTTTGCGGTATTTCACATTTTTATTTCCTTGTACACTGAGAATTGGGTAGTCTTGGTATGTGGCTTGGGATTGATACTAATGATACAAAATATTGTTTTCAGAGACTCCTTAAAAAGTCTTTTAAGCGCAACTTATTTTATTATGAAATCTAAATCGATTCGAAAATGAAAGAATCTAAAAAAAGAATGTTGGTCACTGCGCCTGACAGTATGATTAGAGCTTTCTTGAAACCTCATATTGAGGCTTTGATTAATGACGGATGGGAAATAGATATAGCATGTTCTGATTATATTGGAGGAGGAGATACGTTACGTAATATTTTTAATGAGAATATCAAATTTTACACAGTTGGTTTAGCGAGAAGCCCTTTCAAGGTTTGTCGTAATCTCAAAGGTTTGCGTGAAGTCAAGGCAATAGTAGATTCAGGCAATTACGACGTGATATGGACACATGGTCCAGTGATGAGTGTAGTAACACGTATAGCTGCGAGAGAAGCACGTCGGCAAGGATCTAAAGTGTGGTATTTGGCTCATGGATTCCACTTTTTTAGCGGAGCTCCTCTGATAAATTGGATATTATATTATCCCATTGAGTACATAATGTCCAGATATGTAGATATGCTTATGACAATAAATGAGGAGGACTATACAAGAGCATTAAAATTTAAGGCTCGGAATGTTAGAAAAATTCATGGAATAGGATTGGATGTGAAAAAGTTCATGGACCATATTTTAAGTGTAGATTTTTATAAGAAATTAAGAAAATCAATCGGAATATCAGATGATGACGTCATGATTCTCTCTGTTGGTGAGCTTAAAATCCATAAGAATCAGAAGGTTATAATAAAGGCTATTGCTAAATGCAATTTAGATAATCAGCATTATGTTGTGTGTGGTAAAGGACCTGACAAAACAAAACTTGAGCTTCTAGCCTCTAGTCTGAACATAAGGCAAAAGGTGCATTTTGTAGGTTTTAGAAAAGATATACCTGATTTATGTAGAGTGGCCGATATATTTGTTCATCCGTCAGTTAGAGAAGGTTTGGGTATCGCTCCTTTGGAAGCTATGGCATCCGGGCTTCCATTGATAAGTTCAACCGTTGGAGGAATAAAAGACTACGCCCATGATGGTGAAACAGGATTTTGCTTATCTCCGTATGACGTGGATGGATTTGCAAAAGCTTTAATGATACTTAGTTCAGATAAATCTCTGCGTAAAACTTTTGGTGAGCATAATGCGAAAGTAGCCATGCGCTATGACATTGAATGTGCGAAAACGGTGATTCTTAGTACTGCTCGTGAGCTATTAAATGAAAAGTAAGGTAAAGTAAATCAAATCAATAATTCTATGATTCATAGTTCATCACGTTCTACGATCTTGATGCTTTGGCCCAGTTTATCTGATGACTTTCCAAAGTACATAAATCAGAATTTTCCGAATTTAGTTGATCATGAGCCTCTTTATGATTCTTGTGGTCTTTTGAAGAGAGCTAAACGATATGTTCTTTCTGTCTGTGGTTTATCCACTAAATCCTATTTAAGTAGTTGGATTGATAGATTAAACTCCTATCAGAATATTATCATAAATGCAAACGTTATTAATAGCACTGTTCCGGCGACCCTAAGAAAGATAGGTTATAGAGGAAGAATAATATATTGGTATTGGAATCCTGTAGACGGGGAAACATCTCCGAAGCCGTCCAAATCACTGAGGAAGCATAGCGAGTTATGGAGTTTTACTCAATCTGACTGTATGCGATACAATTTGAGATTTAATTCTACTTACTATTTTATGAACCCTGAGCCTGTGACAACCAACAATGGAACAATTTATTTTGTTGGACGCGACAAAGGTCGTTATGAGGAGTTATGCGCTCTTAAATCGAAAATAGAACAATTAGGAATTAAAACTGATTTTCATATAATTGCGGATAAAAAAAGTCCCAAAGGAAATAATTATTCGCCTTTTATTGCCTATTCCAATGTAATTGCGACTATAAAAAAATCTGGTGCAATATTGGAAATATTGCAGGAAGGTCAAGAGGGGTATTCATTAAGAGTGATGGAAAGTCTCTTTTTTAACAAGAAATTGATTAGCAATAATCCTCTTCTAAAATATGCTCCATTCTATAACTCGAATAACATTTTTATTATAGATAATTCGAATTTAAAAGGATTGGCGGATTTTATGTCTCGTCCTTTTGTTCAGGTGAAGAGTGGGCTTATAGATTATTATCGATTCGATAATTGGCTCAGTAGATTTGAAATGTAAGCACTTACTTTAGGCTTTTTTGAAAAGATTTATTTTTTGTGCTTTATTAGGATCTTCGCTAATCATTGCTCAATACAAGCTGTCAATATCATATCTGTTTTCAACTTCTACTCACAATCGTTTTTTATGTACTCCTGTTTTTTCAAACGAGGAATAGATTTCACCCTCGCATTTTGTGTATTGTCCATCATCTGGCCAATACTGTTGTTAATCACCCTTTGGTTACATTTTGCCAATAAAGGAGCCGGTGCTTTTTTTACTCAGGAACGTCCTGGCAAGCATAGTGAGATTTTCAAAGTTATCAAATTTAAGACGATGACTGATGAATGTGACGAAAATGGTAACTTATTGCCGGATGAGAAACGCTTGACAAAAATAGGAAAGTTTGTCCGTTCTACCTCTATTGATGAATTGCCCCAATTAATCAATGTGCTGAAAGGTGATATGGCTCTGATCGGTCCTCGTCCTTTAAGAACTTATTATTTGCCTTTGTATTCTAGAGAGCAGATGAGACGCCATGAAGTACGTCCGGGAATAACAGGGTGGGCACAGATTAATGGAAGAAATAATTTGAGTTGGACAAAAAAGTTTGAGCTCGATGTATGGTATGTTGACCATTGCACTTTTTCTTTAGATATGAAAATAGCATTTGCTACAATAAGAAAAGTTTTTATTAGGGAAGGGATATCAAAAGAGGGAGAGGCCACTACTGTGCCTTTTAACGGGCATAATTGAAGGAAATGAATATGAAAAGTGTTATTATTGGTGCAGGCACTTATGGAGAAGTCTATTTGGCTTATCTTCAAGAGGCCGGTGTTGAAATTGTAGGTTTTTTGGATGATGATCCTAGGTATATCAACCAAAAGGTATGTGGCATTCCTGTATTGGGGAAATTGGATTTTCTTGCTTGTTTGAAAGATGAATATGATGTTGAAGCTGTTTATTGTCCTTTAGGAAATAATAAATTGCGGGTTGAAATATTGAAACGTGCGTTAAGTCTGGGATATGAGGTTCCTAATTTTATTCATTCTACAGTGGTGCTTTCTCCTAATGTTAAAATTGGAGATAAGGGGATATATATTCTTCCTAAAACGGTAATTATGCCTTGGTGTAACATACATGACTTTGTAATGATGAGTGTTAATAGTGTAGTTTCTCATCATACAATTTTAGAAGAAGGAGTATTTCTTTCCTTTGGAGTAAATTTTGGTGCTTCAATTATTGCACATAAGTATGCTTATATAGGCATTAGTGCTACTATAATGACTGGTGTACATGAATTAGGAGAAAACTGTCTTATTGGTGCTGGTGCCGTAGTTATTAAAGATGTACCAACAAATGCTGTAATGGCAGGTATACCTGCAAAGGTTTTAAAATATAGAGAATAGATATTTATAAATTCCTAATGATTATTTTGAAATTGGGTAAGTTGTTGTGTTGGTTATTTATCCCTTATTATATAAGGAATAAATAATTTTCTTTTTACTTCTCGAATTGTTGTTTCTTTTTTAATCATAATAATTTAATGGACAAGAGAATTTATCTTTGCCTTGCTCACATGAGCGGCGAGGAGCAGGCTTTTATAAAGGAAGCTTTCGATACTAACTGGGTTGTTCCTTTGGGCCCCAACGTGAATGCTTTCGAAGATGAACTGAAACATTTTGTAGGACAGGATAAGGAAGTTGTTGCTTTGTCTGCGGGTACGGCGGCCATCCATTTGGGATTAATCCAACTTGGTGTAGGAGCCGGTGATGAGGTTATCTGCCAGTCGTTTACGTTCTGTGCGTCGGCCAATCCTGTAGCTTACCAGGGAGCTAAACCAGTGTTTATCGACAGTGAGGAGGATACCTGGAATATGGACCCTGTTTTGCTGGAAGAAGCTATCAAGGACAGAATCGCAAAGACGGGTAAGAAGCCGAAAGCTATTCTTCCTGTTCATCTTTACGGTATGCCTGCCAGGATTGATGAGATTTGCGCGATAGCCGCTAAATATGAAATCCCAGTGCTGGAGGATGCTGCGGAAGCTTTGGGTTCTGAGTTTAAGGGGCAGAAGTGCGGTACTTTCGGTACCTTTGGCGTGTTGTCTTTTAACGGTAATAAGATGATCACTACTTCGGGTGGCGGGGCTTTGATCGTTCCTGATGAAAGCACCAAGAAGCAGACGATGTTTTATGCTACGCAGGCTCGTGAACCTTTCCCTCATTACCAGCATGAAAAGATCGGTTACAATTACCGTATGAGTAATATTTGTGCGGGTATCGGTCGTGGTCAGATGACCGTATTGGATGAGCATATAGCGCATCACCGCCATGTACATGCTCTTTACGAGAATGCTTTTGAAGGTGTGGATGGTATAACGTTGAAATCTAATCCTGATGATCGTTTCAACGCTAATTATTGGCTGTCTACTATTCTGATAGATCCAGTGAAGACCGGCACTAACTATGATGAAGTCCGTCGGAAATTAGATGAGCGGGGAATTGAGACTCGTCCCTTGTGGAAACCTATGCATTTGCAGCCTGTCTATGCAGCTAATCCTTGTTATGTGAATGGAGTTTCTGAACGTTTGTTTAATATGGGTTTATGTATTCCTGCCGGTCCTTGGGTGACGGATGAAGATGTGGCTTATATTGTGGAACAGATAAAAGGATGTTGCAAGAAATAATAGGTGCGAAATATTACAGTTTTATTAAAAAAGCCAGAATGATTCATTGAGTTCATTCCGGCTTTTTTCTTTTATCTTCTTGTTGATTAAATAATTAGTGCTATATTGGTATTTAGTATTAATAATGGTAGTAAATTAGATTATGAATACATCAGCTGCCATTGATATATTGCGGAAATTTAAAGTCAATTTTGCTGATAAATATGGCATAAAGACTTTAGGCTTTTTGGGTTGATTTGCTCGAAAGCAGCAAAAGGAAACGAGTGATTTGGACGTAGTAGTAATTTTGGAAGAGCCGGACTTTTTTACTTTAGTCGTTATTAAGGAGGAATTGGAGAAATTAACTAATTATAAAGTTGATGTCGTCAATTTCAGAGAATCGTTCAGAGAATCATTTAAAACTAATATTTTGAAAGATGCAATATTCGTCTAAAAAAACGTTATTGAATATTTGGTTATAATTATAGAGAAATCGAATTTAGTAATAGAACGAAATGAAAAAATAACTTCGTTTCATGATTTCTTGAGTTCATCTACTAATATGACCAGACCCGCTTCGGGCATAGGAAAAACTATATGTGGTGTCTTGTGAACAGAAAAGCGTAACGATATTTATACGAATGGAATTTTCAGCAAGTACAAGACGGAGATACGGAAGGGGCGAACGGATTATGAGAACCTGCTACCATTGTTATATGCTTGAGGATTTCTGATTGAGAAACTTGTTCTTGTATACAAATTATTCTATCTTTACAAAAACATGAAGGTTCTGCAATGGATGAAGATATAAAGTTATTGGTGTGGAAGAAGGCCCGTTCTGTGGATGGATTGGATGATTCCATGTTTCGTAAAGATGCTTGCGGAGCATTGATTATGTGGGGTAAATTTGGGGAAAAATAACCCCTTCGGATGGGTTATTGATCATATACTACCAATGTCATTAGGTGGCGATGATAATTTGCTGAATCTAAGGGCACTGCACTATAAAAATAATTTAGGCAAGGCCGATGATTACCCTTCATATACAGCGTCGGTGAAATATGATGGACGAGAAAATGCTATAGATGAACGAAATCTTACAGTTAATAAGAAGTTGCGCGAAAAACTAAAGCAGCATTATAAAAATTCTTGAATATGCTGAAATGCACTGGATAAAAATGAATGCGGGAGTTTCGAACAAATCGAAACTCCCGCATTCATTTTATAGAAATGTCTAAAGTTTATTTCTTCATTCTCAACACTCTGATTCCTGTCCAATTATCATTACTTTGCAACATTTGTCCCAGAGCAACCTTAGAAACCATCACTTTCTTTTCTTTAGAAGAAGCATGCAACAAACAAAGTTTACCATCAATATAGAAAGCAATACCCATATGAGCTACATCCAATCCCGGCGTATTAGTCGTAATAGCAATAATATCTCCATTTTTTATCCAAGGGAGACCGTTGAACGGCAACTGATCTTTGGGAACATAATGGAATTCCTGACCATTCAATGACTTTTCTATCTCTTTCATCTTCGCTACATTCTGCGGAGAATTACTCAGCTGCTTGTACAGTTCCGGATGAGAAGACATGTAGGAAAGAGAAACTTTCTGGGTGTATGGGCTGTAAGCTGTTGTTACGTCTTCCAGGAAACCGTTACGAACACCATTGTTTACCCAGTCTGCAATGTAGTGCAGGCGTGAAGGATAACCGTTGATTTTTCCATCACGGTAGCGAATCTTTTGCAGATTGGTAGCAAAATCGCCTTCAGCTACCTGTCCGTCTTCGGTAGGAGAGAGGGCCATAGCAAGAGTATATTCTACAAAGGTGGTGCAGTCTACTTCATCACAATTGATGATAAGTTCTTCTTCGCCATCGGTAACTTCCAACGTATGTGCTACGTAAGGAATATCCAGAAAATTTATTCCATTGTTCAGCATGGCGTTGTCTTTTTCATCTGTCTGAGCACTGACAGTAGCTACACAAAGCGCACTGAACAGGAGTGTAATCATTGTTTTCATTGTTCTTTCGTTTTATTAATATAAATAAAAAAGGATGTCGCAAAAGTACGACATCCTTTTCATAAATCCTTAATTTGGACAGATTAAATTTAATATTGATAGATTAAATTTTTGTAATCCGCCTTTTTGTCAAATGGTACGATGGAGAAGCCGTATTCAATGGCATTTTCTACGCCGGACCGAATCAGATACGGTTCGTGTGCTATAGCTCCCCAACTATTATCACCACCTACACCCATCATACGATAGTCGATAAACATATCTACCTGTTTTACAGGTTGTGGGTCGGTGAGGTGACGGTGATTCGTTTCGTTGGTACGTGGAGCACCATTGTCGATGGTTTCGCCGCTATCCAGACTTCCAAGCAGATAGTTGGAAGCATTCAGTTCAAACGTACGGTCGGCAATGAAGAGTAAACCGGCTTTTTGCTTAGTGGTGAGTGCACACCAGTAAATATCCGTACGATGCTCATTTTCTTGTGGACGGATGTACGGTTCGTACAAGTCCTTTATCGGAGTAGTATATTCTCCGATAAACTGGGAAGTGCGACGATCACGATAGTTCTCTTCCGGACCACGGCCGTAGTAAGTAAGGTCGTTTAATATTTCCGATAATTGCATGCGCAAACCTACACGGGGTATCATCGGAGTTTCCGTACCTTCGGCTACAAAGCGATTATCCACTTTGATAATACCATTGGCAAATACCTTATAGGTAATTTCCCACTGCGCATCTACCTGCGGAAAACGATAGGTGACTTTTACAATGGACTTGTCACCATCTTTAGAAATATTGAACGATTCTGCCTTAGGTGTCTGGTAACTGGCCTCGCGCCATGCTTTCAGGCGAGTGGGAAGCTTTGCTCCGTAATCATTATCGGTAGGTGCACGCCAGAAGAAAGGTTGCGGACCTTGACCGTTATGGATATACTCTTGTTTCTTATAGATATAAGAGGTCAGCAAGCCGCTTTGTTTATCAAATGTAGCTTTGAAATCATCACCGCTGAAAACAACCTGTGAAAAGACTTCATCTACTTTCGCGGGATCCATGCGTACCACTTCTTTCTTAAAGAACGGATGAACATAAGTTTGTTCACGTGCGATTACCGTACCAACCGGTAAGAAAGGTTCTGCATTACGTATGGTTGCATAGAACTCGATGCGTACATCTCCCGTAGTATTCTTTTCTTTAGGAATACCTTGCAGGAATGCACTGGTAGCTGTCTTGCCCGGAGCAGCATTGATATTGTCCATCTGACCTTTATAAATCTCTTTTCCATGATCGCGAACGACATAGTGGAAATCATATTTATTCAGATCAGTAAATGAGAAGTCATTGCGTATCTGCACCGTGCAGGTTTGCGGATCGAACTTAATGAATTTAATGTTCTGATAAACCTTACCCATTTCAATAGTCTGGGGCTTTATACTGCGGTCGGGATAAACTACACCATTGATGCAGAAGTTGCCATCGGAAGGAGTTCCGGTATCGCCATAGTCACCACCATAATTCCAGTATTTGCGTCCGTCGCTGGTCTTGGCGGCAAAGCCTTGATCTACCCAGTCCCAGATGCAACCACCCTGCAATATCGGATATTTCTCAATCACATCCCAATAGTCCTGGAAGTTGCCAAGACTGTTACCCATAGCATGAGCATATTCACACAAGATAAGCGGACGAGTCATTTCCTTATTCTGGGCATACTTTTCAATAGATTGGGGAGAAGAGTACATCGGACAGTAAATATCTGTATTCCATTCTAATCCGGCACGTTCGTACTGGATAGGACGGCTATCGAGCATCTTCAGCGTATTATAGGTAACGTAGAAGTTCAGTCCGTTTCCGGCTTCGTTACCCAGTGACCAGATGATTACAGACGGATGATTCTTATCGCGTTCGTACATATTCATGGTACGGTCGAGGTGAGCATTCATGAATAACGGATTGTTACCCAAAGTACCACCTACATTGAGGTTATAACCCATACCGTGGCTTTCAATATTTGCTTCATCAATTACGTACATGCCATATTGGTCGCAAAGTTCGTAGAAGCGTTCCTGTTGCGGGTAGTGGCAAGTGCGTACGGTGTTCACATTATACTTTTTCCAGAGTTCGAAATCCTTAATCATAAGATCTTCCGGAACGTAATGTCCCGTGTATTCATTATGCTCATGTACATTCACACCTTTTATAAGGATAGGCACGCCATTCACAAGCAGTTGCTTATCCTTAATCTCTATCGTACGAAAACCTACCTTGCAACTGGTAGCTTCTATTACTTCGCCATTGGTGCGCTTGAGGCTGATGACGAGTGTATAAAGATTAGGCGTTTCAGCTGTCCAATGCTTTACACCACGGAGGGTTTTCTTCGTGAATTCTACTTCATTCTGATCACCTTCCACACGGGTAGAGGATTGGGTCACTTGCTGATCCTGATCATCGAGTAAACGATAGGAAACTACATAAGGAGACTTTATATCACTTTCGTTCGTAAGCTTCACTTTCAGTTGCAGGATACCATCCTTGTAATAAGGATCCAGCGGAGTCTCTACCTTGAAGTCTGCAATATGGATTTTGGGCGTGGCATAGAGATAGATATCGCGCTCTATACCGCTGATGCGCCAAAAG
Source organism: Bacteroides sp. 14(A) (assembly GCF_000526555.1). Classification (NCBI taxonomy): domain Bacteria; kingdom Pseudomonadati; phylum Bacteroidota; class Bacteroidia; order Bacteroidales; family Bacteroidaceae; genus Bacteroides; species Bacteroides sp. 14(A). Next base: position 486,911 of record NZ_JAGH01000005.1, read on the forward strand.
TCCTGACATTCCAGATAATTGGCATCCGAGAAACGGTGTACTTGAATGGCAATCATATTCTTGCCTTTTTTGACCATGGCGGTAACGTTGAAGCGGGCAGGAGTTTTGGCATCCTTGCTCATACCTACAAACTTGCCATTCATGTAATAGAAAGCAGCACCGCGCACACCATCTGCACTAAGGAAGATTTCTTTTCCATCCCAGTCATTACCTACAACGAAATCACGGCGATACGTACCTGTCGGATTCCAGTCCTTGGGTACATAAGGCGGATTAGGCTTGTCCCAATAAGGTTCGTAACCCTTAGAACAGAACTCGTAAGGCTGGTTGACGTAGATCGGAGTACCGAAGCCTTGCAATTCCCAGTTACCCGGCACATTGATGTCCGGCCAACGGTTCACCTCAGTACGCACGTTCATGAAGTCTGTGGGACGGTCGGCAAAGTTTTCCACATAGTTGAACTTCCATTTCCCGTTGAGGGATAGGCGGCTGGCTCCGTTCGTCCGGTCGTTGACGATAGCATCTTCTTCGGTGGCATAAGAAGTGAATGTACTCCGGGGAGCCTCCTTGTTGATACTGGTCAACTTCGGATTGGTCAACTGGTCGTAACGGTCTTCCTGTGCCTGAAGGGCGAGGGGTAGTAATACGAGACAGGTGATAAAAGTCAATTTTTTCATGAGTTGATATATTAATTATTTTTTCTCGAATTTCACCCCGTCACGCAACCACTTCTCCAGTTCTTCTGTCCACTGGCGTTTGTAAGTGAAGTTATCACGGAAGCCCCAGCCATGTCCGCCAATGGGGTAGATGTGCATGGAAACGGGAACTTTCTGTTGGTTGAGAGCAAGGAAGTAGCCGATACTATTCATGGGCGGCACAGCGCCATCATCAGCAGAAAGTACGATGAAAGCTTGTGGAGAGCGGGGAGATACACGACGTTCCAGAGAATACGCATCTTCCAGTTCCTTGGTCGGATTATCACCAAGAAGGTTCTTGCGCGAACCTCCATGAGTAATACCCGGTACCATCGAGATTACCGGATAAAGTAATATCTGAAAGTCCGGACGCGTTTCATCACTACTGTAAAGTGTAGAGAGAGAAGCGGCCAGGTGTCCTCCTGCCGATGCTCCCATAACGCCTACCTGATTCGGATTGATACCCCATTCTTTTGCATGCTGGCGAATAATGCGGATAGCCTGTTCTGCATCTGAGAGGGGTACTTCGCGGTTTCCGTTCGGCATACGATATTTTAAAACGGCATACGTGATTCCCTGTGTGTTGAACCAGGATGCCATGTCATGGCCTTCGTGATTCATTGCCAGGCGGGCATATCCGCCGCCCGGACACATCAAGATAGTCATGCCGTTCGGCTTTGCCGGACGATAAACCGTGATGGTGGGATTAACGACATTGGCCACACGGCCGCCGTTCAAATCTTCCTGATCTCCTGTCAGGCCATTTGTATTAGGAGCACCGTTGGGCCACAAGGGTATCTCAACGGGCTTCTGAGCAGATAGCAGAGTTGACATAAACAGTGCTGTGATAAATAAAATTATTCTCATTGTATTTCTATTATTTGGTTTTCATCGAAGCCTTGATAAAGTAAATTATCAGCAATGCATAAGCACCCAATGCCAGTACTTCTGACCACGTATTGTTTACCCAGGCATCATTCACCAGGTTGATACCTCCGAAACGCATTGCTGCACTGACTACGCCCATAAGCGCACCACCGGCAATGAAACCGGATGCCAGCAACGTACCCTTTTCGCCACGTTCTGCATTAAGAGCAGCATCTTTGCTACGGCTGGTTACGTACCAGTTCACAGCACCACCCACAACGAGGGGAATGTTCAGTTGTAACGGAATAAACATACCCAATGCAAATGCCAATGCGGGAATTTTGAATGCATTCAGTACGATAGCCAGTACTGCACCAATGCCGTAAAGCAACCAGGGAGCACCCACGCCATTCATTAACGGTTCAATAACTGCCGCCATCGCATTAGCTTGTGGAGCAGCCAGTTGTCCGCTGGTAAATCCGTATGTCTTATTCAGGATAATCATTACACCACCTACGGTTGCAGCTGAAACAATCGTTCCGAGGAACTTCCAGGCTTCCTGTTTGGCGGGTGTACTACCCAACCAATAACCGATTTTCAAGTCAGTAATGAAACCACCTGCCATAGATAGTGCCGTACACACAACACCACCCATTACCAATGCAGCTACCATTCCTTCAGGACCTTTCAAACCAACAGATACCATCACTACCGATGCCAAAATCAATGTCATCAGCGTCATACCGGAAACCGGGTTCGTACCTACGATTGCAATGGCATTGGCAGCCACAGTCGTAAACAGGAAAGCGATACCTGCCACCAACAGAATAGCTACCACAGTATGCAGCAAACTGCCTTGCATCACATCGAAGTAGAAGAATAAGAATACCAGTAACAGCGTTATAATAGAACCGATAGCAATAATCTTCATAGAAATATCGCACTGAGTACGCTTCATGCTGGCTTCTACATTGGATTTTCCACCCATCTCCTTAGCTGCCAGTCCTACGGCACTCTTGATAATACCCCATGACTTGATGATACCGATGATACCTGCCATAGCGATACCACCGATACCGATGCTCTTGGCATAATAATTGAAAATTTCTTCGGGAGCCATGCTGCCTACGGTAGCCACAATTGACGGATTCCACTGGTTCAGCACGCTGTCACCCCAAATCATAGACATTCCCGGAATGATAATCCACCATACAGCCAGTGAACCGGCACAGATGATAGAAGCATATTTCAGACCTACAATATAGCCCAAACCAAGTACGGCCGCACCTGTATTCACTTTGAATACCAGTTTTGCTTTATCAGCCAGCATCTCGCCAAAGCCGCATACGCGTGTGGTGAAATTTTCGTTCCACCAGCCGAATGTGGCAACGATGAAGTCATACAAACCTCCGATGATACCTGCCAGCAGCAACGGCTTGGCCTGGCTTCCGCCTTTCTCGCCCGATACCAGTACCTGTGTGGTAGCTGTTGCTTCGGGGAAAGGATACTTGCCATGCATATCGCTTACAAAATATTTACGGAACGGAATGAGGAAGAGAATACCCAACACACCTCCCAGCAGAGAGCTGATGAATACCTGGGTGAAAGTAACTGTGATTTCTTCCGGATAAGTTTCTTGCAGAATGTATAAGGCGGGCAGGGTAAAGATGGCACCTGCCACGATAACGCCGGAACTGGCGCCGATGGATTGGATAATGACATTTTCACCTAACGCATTCTTACGTTTGGCTGCGCCTGATACGCCCACGGCAATAATTGCAATAGGAATGGCTGCTTCGAACACTTGTCCTACTTTCAATCCCAGATAGGCTGCCGCAGCCGAAAAGAGGATAGCCATAGCGATACCCCATAATACAGACCAAAGGTTAACTTCCGGGTACTTCTTGTCAGGGCTCATCAACGGGTTGTAGACCTCGCCCGGTTTCAGTTCACGGAATGCATTTTCCGGCAGACCGGTCAATTTCTCTTCTTCTTGTTTCATAGTTTCTTAATTGCTTTTATGTTTTATAGTTATTATGTCGTCAATTAATTGTTTATTTTATCCAAATCAGCTTCAAAGAAAGCAAAAAAAAAGGAGAATTGAAAAATTCTCCTTTATTCTTATATATAAAGATGCTTATTTTGCATCTTTCGGTGTCATATCTCCTTCTACAAAGAGTCGCATCATTTCTGTTTTGGCATTCGTGCGCAAAGTGATGGACTTTTTGAAGTGTCCCGGATACTTGCCTGTTCCGTTGTAAGTAATCTTAACGGTTCCGGTTTTGCCCGGCAATACGGGTTCCTGGGTATATTCGGGAACTGTACATCCACAGGAAGCTACGGCTTGATGTATAACCAGCGGAGCATCGCCCACATTGGTGAATGTGAATACACAACTTACTACCGGATCATTTTCAGAAAACGTACCGAAGTTATGTGAGGTCTTATCAAACTTAATATCAGCTTTCCCCTGTGCCGAAACGTAACCAATGCTCAGTACGAGCATAAACATATACAATGTAAGTCTTTTCATGTCTATAAATCTTTTGTATTACACAGTGGGCAAAGGTAAGGCATTTTTGTGAAAATTAATCCAATGATGTGCGAAATAGTATTAAATGCGCCTCAGAAGGTGCTGTGGCGTATGATTAATAGTGAAAAATAAGGGAAAGAGAGTGCCGAAATCAACTCTGTATCATGCAGGTATTTCTCTTTTTCCGTGCCTATATTCTCGAAATAATGATAGTTATATTCGGGATGGAGATGGATGCAACGGTGAATTTCTTCGGTACATTGAGAAAGTTTCATGATGACAATGGTAGTCTTTTCCTCCATATATTTCTCTATTTCTTCGGCGGTAATGATACCGGGAATGACGGTCAGACGTTCCTCCTGGCTGGCAATGTGGAGTCTTGCACAGGCACCTGCTGCAATGAAGGCGGGGATACCGGCAATGTGTTGCACAGGAATATTGTCGGCTTGTAGTTTCTCAAAGATATAGTGTATGGAAGAATAGAAACCTGCGTCTCCTTCGGCAACGATACAGACTTTTTTATTTTCTTTGTGAAGAAGGGAAGCTTCGCTATATACTTTATCATAAGCTGCGAAAGCCTGTTCTCGGTTCTTACTCATAGGCAATGCAAAGCGGGAGAGGGTGGTATTTGGAATATTCAGTGCATGCAGTATGTCGGCAGCACGCGAGAATATCCGTCCGTTTGCAGTGCGAGTTTCAGGACAAAAGATACAATCGGCACTTTGCAGGGCTTTCAAGCCTTTCAGGGTGATAAGGTCCGGTTCGCCGGGACCGAGGGATACGAATATGACGGGGTTGGACATTTTGTTAGTGATTAATGGTTAGTGTTTAGTGATAAGCACCCTCATAATAACTTTTATGGGGAGTGCAAAATTGGGGATTTTCTGAATATAAAACAAAATAAAACCCGATTTCTTGTTTATCTATCTTTTCTTGCTTACTAAAGTCAAACGCTCTGGTGCAACGGTACTTTTTAATGAACCGAATGCAATAATAGCTTGCTTGCCAACTTGATGCTATCAATATACTTGTCTGCCGTTTAATGAAGCAAAGGCCTGTACGAGAAAAGGTTAGCGTGTAAAGTCTGAAAACTGTTGGAAAAAACGGTTGAAAGACTTGATTTCTCCTTCCTGATGTAGTATATTTGTAGGGCTTTGGAGAGAACATAACTTTAATAGTAAACCTAAAAAACTTAGCAAATGACAAAATCTAATCTTTCTTTTCCGGACTTTGGCGGATATGTATTATTACTGCCGGTTTTCTTATTTTTAGTAATATAATTTTATTGTTTAGAATTGGGATATCCGTTCTTGGAATAATTACATACGAAAAACGATAAAGGCGATACTTCCTCATAAGGATTATCGCCTTTTTTGTTTGTATTTATCGCTTTTTGCTTTTAAGTACCCCTTTTACGTTTTTAATAAACGTTGGATACATTCTTTAAAAATGTTCCTGTTATTCTTTAAAAACGCTGTTTATTGTTATTAATAGGGTTGTTAACTTTGTTGTGATTTATTTTTGATGATTACAATTTGTTCATCTCTTCTGTTTTCACGGGAATGGTAAATAAAAAGCGACGAAAAAAAGAGAATAATAAGCTGTTTTTGTATACAATTCCTATGATTTTACAATAGAGTGTTTTTAAATTAATGCGGATCAAAGGCAGTTGCGCGGTTTCCCTGTTTCCGTGAAATGCTGTACATGGAAAACCTTTGCCGATTGGTCGGGTTCAGCGCCGGGCAGACCGTCTTATTTCACTGAAAAACAATAAAAAGTGGGCTCATCACCTCCCATGAATGGCACTTTTTGTATATTTGCAAACTGTTACAAATGTATATGAATAAAAAACAAATACGAAGTTATAGATACGATATATATGCTGAATAATAAAAATCAAGATTTTCATAATGCACGTAAACTGGCACTGACAAAAGCATTTCCGGTAATGCTTGGTATAGCTTTTCTTGGTGTCGGATATGGGGTGTATATGCGTTCCTGCGGTTTTGACATGATATGGCCTATCTGCATGGCGGCTACTATATTTGCCGGTTCAATGGAGTTTGTTACCGTCAGCTTATTGCTTAGTACGTTCAATCCCGGTTATGCCTTGTTGCTGACGCTGATAGTGAACGGAAGACATCTGTTTTATGGAATATCCATGTTGGAAAAGTATAGGGGAATGGGAAGAAAGAAACTATGGGCTGTTTCCGGATTGATAGACGAAGCGTTTTCGTTAAACTATATGACAGATGTGCCTCCGGGAACAGACCGGAATTGGTTCATGTTATTTGTTTCGTTGTATCTTTATATATCATGGATAGGGGGTACTGTTGTTGGTGCAGTTTCTGCTTGTAAAGCCGTTGTGGACATCAAGGGAGTGGGCTTTGTAATGACAGCCCTGTTTATCGTGATATTTATTAGCCAGTGGCAAAAAGAACGCACACACGGCAGTTCCATATTAGGATTAGTGGTTGCGGGGGGATGTCTTCTACTTTTTGGCAAGACATATTTCATGCTTCCTACCATTTTGATTATCACTACTATTTTTATGGTGCGTTGGTTGACTACAAAGGATAAGGAGAAATTGGTATGACGGTCACAGAACAAATTGTCACTATATTCATCGTGGCGCTTGTCACGCAACTTACCCGTTGGATCCCTTTCTGGGTTTTCAGGTCTTCTGCGCACACTCCCCAATATGTAAACTATTTAGGTAGAGTACTACCTCCAGCCATATTCGGTATGTTGGTAGTTTATTGCTATAAAGATATAGATTTTCTATCACCTTCATACGGCACTCCGGAAATACTATCGGGTATCTGTGTAGTCGTTATTCAAATGCTTTTTAAGAATATGGCTTGCTCTATTTTATTAGGGACGGGATTGTATATTCTACTCATAAACTGAAATATAGTTATAACGAAATATGACCTTACATGGGGTAGGGCGTTACGAAAAGCGGAGATGATGAAATAGATTGCTTCTTTTATTTGCATTAGCTTCCGGAATAGCGTATATTTGTACTTCGGCATACGACAAAGAACTCTAACTTTTTAACATCATGATAGATTATCAATTAAATACCCGCCTGAACGGAAACTTGGCAATGACCTTTTGTTTCCACGAAAATAAAGCACTGCAACAGGATACTACTTTATATAAGTTCATTTGGGTACGGAGTGGAAACTTGACTCTGGAGATAGACCATATTCCCATACAGTTGGAACAGGACGAAATCATAAGTCTTACTCCTTTGCAGCATATTGAAATTAAATCGGTGGAGGGAGAGTACCTCACTTTCCTGTTCAACAGCAATTTCTACTGTATATTCGGTCATGATGACGAAGTATCCTGTAACGGTTTCCTTTTTCATGGTTCTTCCCGGGTGATGAAACTGAAACTTTCGCCGGAACAATCCGCTAATCTGAATGACATTATTCGTATCTTCCGGCAGGAGTCCGCCGTTCGCGATAATCTGCAAGAGGAAATGTTACGTATCATTCTCAAACGTTTTATCATCACCTGTACCCGCATTGCCCGTGAAAAGTGTGGCGTCACGCCGGAACAGGAAAAAGCTTTTGATATTGTCCGTCGTTTTTATATTCTGGTTGACCAGCACTTTCGCGAAAAGAAGCAGGTACAGGATTATGCCGACCTGTTATTTCGTTCCCCAAAGACACTCTCCAATTTGTTTGCCTCTTGCGGAGTACCTTCTCCGTTGCGTATTATCCATGAACGGATAGAGTCGGAGGCCAAGAGATTACTGCTCTATACCCCTAAAAGTGCCAAGGAAATCAGCGAACTGCTGGGCTTCGAGGATTTGTCCACTTTCAGCCGCTTTTTCAAGAAAATGACCGGTGAAAGTGTATCGAATTTCCGTAAATTGAACACAACGGGAAATATTGCCAACTGATACGGCAGAATTGCCATTTCATGCTCCGACATAAACCCCGATTTTTGCATCAGGAAAACAAAACAATTAATTAATGCAATAATCGTATGGAAACAAAATTAAAATCTATGTTCGTAGCAGCTTTGACACTGGCTGCATCTACTCAAAAGTTAGGTATCAATCTTATCCGTGTGGCGATTTTTATTATTTTCGTTTGGATCGGCGGGTTGAAGTTCTGGAATTATGAAGCGGAAGGCATTGTGCCTTTTGTGGCAAACAGCCCTTTCATGAGCTTCTTCTATACACACGATGCTCCCGACTATAAAGAGTATAAGCTGAAAGAAGGAGAATTTGATGCTGTGAAGCATGAGTGGCACAAAGAGAATAATACGTATGGTTTTTCTCACGGATTGGGTATTCTTATTATGAGCATCGGTATCCTTACATTCCTCGGCATATTTTGGCCGAAAGTAGGACTGGTAGGAGCTGGGCTTGCCATTATCATGACTCTCGGAACGCTTTCTTTCCTTGTCACCACACCCGAAGTATGGGTGCCCAACCTGGGCAGTGGAGAGTTCGGTTTCCCTTTATTGACCGGTGCAGGAAGATTAGTTATAAAAGATACAGCCATTTTGGCCGGCGCAATTGTTATATTAGCAGACAGTGCGAAGAGCGTACTGGAACAATTAAAAAAATAGAGATATGAAAAAGTATGATGCCATTATCATTGGTTTCGGCAAGGGTGGGAAGACCCTGGCTGCCGAATTTGCAAAACGTCAGAAGACGGTTGCCATAGTAGAACGTTCGGATCGCATGTATGGAGGCACGTGTATCAACATCGGCTGTATTCCTACAAAGACGTTGGTACATCTGGCTAAGGAAACTCCGGTAAAGGCTACGTGGGAAGAGAAGAAGGACTATTATCGTCAGGCCATTGGTCGTAAAGAAGAGGTGACTTCCTTCCTGCGGAATAAGAACTATCATAATCTGGCTGATAATCCTAATGTGACGGTGTATACAGGTGTCGGATCGTTTGCCGGTCCTGATGTGGTAGAAGTACGGACGGAGACAGAAGTCATAGAATTGCAGTCGTCTCAGATCTTTATAAATACCGGTGCGGAAACCATCGTACCGTCTATTGATGGAATAAAAGAGAATCCCCGCGTATACACTAGCACTTCCATCATGGAACTGAAAGAACTTCCCGAACGGCTGGTGATTGTGGGTGGAGGCTATATCGGCCTGGAATTTGCTTCCATGTATGCCTCTTTCGGTTCGAAGGTGACGGTACTCGAAGGGTATCCCGAACTGATTGGTCGTGAAGACAGGGATATTGCCGCCAGTGTACAGACCGTATTGGAAAAGAAAGGTATTGTATTCCATCTCAATGCAAAGGTACAATCCGTGGACGGTGCAACAGTGATTTATGAGGATGCTGTAACCCATGAAATCCATCATCTGGAAGGAGATGCTATCTTATTGGCAACAGGGCGTCGTCCGAATACTTCGGGGTTGAATCTGGAAATTGCCGGCGTGAAAGTGAATGAACGGGGAGCCATTATGGTAGATGAGTGGCTGCGTACTACTAATCCGGCCATCCGTGCCATTGGCGATGTAAAAGGTGGATTACAATTCACCTATATTTCATTGGACGATTATCGCATTATCCGCGAGGATTTATTCGGTGCAGGAGAACGGCGTACAGACGACCGTGAGCCTGTGAGTTATTCGGTATTTATGGATCCTCCTCTGGCACGTGTAGGACTGAGTGAAATGGAGGCCCGTAAGAAAGGACTGAACATAAAGGTGAATACACTTCCCGTAGCAGCCATTCCGCGGGCACGTACTTTAGGCGAGACTGACGGGTTGTTTAAGGTAGTAGTGGATGCCGATACAAATAAGATTCTGGGTTGTTCCCTGTTCGGACCGGAAACAAGTGAGATCATTAATATCGTATCTATTGTAATGAAAACAGGACAGGAATATACTTTCTTGCGTGATTATATATTTACGCATCCCAGCATGAGCGAAGCATTGAATGATCTGATGAGTTTTTAGACATTCTTATATAAGAGGTGTTCGGGCACAAATTCGGTTAATTTATGGGACAGGTATTTGCGTATCTCCCCAAAAATGACGAATATTGTGCTCGAATTTTATACATCTTTATTGTCATGAAGCAAACTACTGCAATAACCGTCTCTCTTTTAAGTCTTTTATGTGTGGCTTGTGGCCCGAAAAACAAACAAAATTCTACTGATCTACAGGCTACCACAGCTTCTGTATCAGCCACAGACTCTATTTATCCGGTCTATGCCCAAGGGTTTGAGGTGAAATATCTTCCCAATCATGTCCGCTTGGTGGACTTGCGCGATCCTCAAAATGAAAGTAGTAATACTTTCCATTATGCATTGGTGCCCCGGGGAACAAAACCCGAAGGGATTCCTTCTGATTATACCGTGATTGAAACACCGGTACGCAGTGCCATTTGCATGACTTCTTTACAATTATCTAATTTCATCAAACTGGAAGCCTGCGATAAAGTAGTAGGGATAACCAGTACACGGCATTTGTTCAACAAAGAGATGAATGAGCGCTTGAAATCGGGTAAGACTGCTAAAATAGGAATTGAAGGTAACTTTGATAATGAAGTGATCATGAGTGTGAATCCGGATGTAATCTTTATCTCTCCTTTCAAGCGTGGCGGATATGATACGATGCGTGAAATCGGAATACCTTTGGTTCCGCACCTGGGATATAAGGAAATGACTCCGCTGGGACAGGCGGAATGGATTAAATTCATTGGCTTGTTTATTGGACAGGAAGAGGAGGCAAATGAAAAATTTGCTGCAATAGAAAAGCATTATAATGATCTGAAACAACTGGCTGCTGATGTGAAGAAGCGTCCGGTAGTATTCAGCGGTGAGATACGTGGAGGAAACTGGTATGCAGTAGGCGGTAAGAGCTTCCTGGCCGAACTGTTCCGTGATGCGGGAGCCGATTACTTCTTGAAAGACGATCCCCGTTCCGGTGGTGTTACACTGGATTTTGAAACAGTATACAGCCAGGCGGAGAGTGCTGATTACTGGCGTATTGTGAATAGTTACGACGGTACATTCTCTTATGACGCTTTGAAGTCTCTTGATCCCCGTTATGCCGACTTCCGTGCATTCCGTGACAAAGGCGTTATTTATTGCAATATGCGCGAGCAACCTTTCTACGAAAGTATGCCGATGGAACCGGAAATAGTACTGGAAGATCTGATCCATGCGTTCCACCCCGATTTATTACCTGATTACCAACCGAAATACTACGCACGTTTGCAATGAAAAGACCGACACTGCTCCTGATGTTGGTGATACTGGCATCTATATTCCTGTTTTTCTTGCTGAACCTGCTGTTAGGCTCTGTCCATATTCCTTTTCGTTCCGTCTGGAACATCTTATGGGGGAATACAGATGAGTCCATTATCTGGCAGAATATCATTTGGAAATCCCGTGTGCCGCAGGCATTGACGGCATTGGTAGCGGGAGCAGGGCTATCGGTGAGTGGTTTGCAGATGCAGACAGTTTTCCGGAATCCGCTGGCAGGACCGTCGGTATTGGGTATTAGTTCGGGTGCCAGCCTGGGAGTAGCTTGTGTGGTATTGCTATCGGGAGCGATGGGCGGTGTGGCATTGAGCAAGCTCGGATATATGGGAGAAGTGGCGTTGTCCATTGCAGCTATTATCGGAGCACTGTCCGTGATGGCGCTTATCGTATACGTTTCACAGAAAGTAAAGGGAAATGTGACGCTGCTGATTATCGGTGTGATGATTGGTTATGTGGCAAGTGCTATTATCGGTGTATTGAAATATTTCAGTGTGGAGGAAGATATTCGTGCATACGTCATTTGGGGACTGGGTAGTTTTGCCCGTGTGTCGGGGGATCAGATGATACTGTTTGTTTGTATCATGGCGGTCTTGTTGCCACTCTCGTTTCTGCTGATAAAGACAATGAACCTGTTGCTGCTGGGCGATGGGTATGCACGGAACCTGGGGCTGAACATTAAGCGGGCACGCCTGTTGGTAATCTCCTGTTCAGGTGTATTGGTGGCGATTGTGACGGCATATTGCGGTCCGATTATGTTTATCGGTCTGGCTGTTCCCCATCTTTGCCGGGCTATATTTCATACATCCGACCATCGGATACTGATGCCTGCCACATTGTTGGTAGGGGCTTCGTTGGCGTTGGTGTGCAACCTCATAGCCCGCATGCCGGGATTTGAAGGAGCTTTACCGGTGAATTCGGTGACAGCTTTGGTAGGTGCTCCGGTGGTGGCATCCGTGCTCTTCAGGAAGCGTAAAGGGGAACTGGAAGAATAATTGAGAATTGAAAATAAAGAGGTCTTGAAACAGGAAACTATACATATTGAGAAACTATCCATTGGCTATCCCGGTAAAGGAGATGTGAAAGTCGTGGCAAGCGATATTTGTGCCGGAATCAATAGCGGGGAGTTGACCTGTCTGCTGGGTGCAAATGGGGTAGGGAAGTCTACATTGTTGCGTACGCTTTCTGCATTTCAACCGAAGTTATCCGGTGAAATACGTATACAGGGAAAAGAGATTGGCTCTTATACGGACAAACAGCTTTCAAAAGTGATCAGTGTAGTCCTGACTGAAAAGTGCGACATCCGCAATATGACTTCTGTGGAACTTATCGGTCTGGGACGCAGTCCATATACCGGTTTCTGGGGAACACTCTCCAAAGAAGATAAAGAGGTAGTGGATCATGCTATCAACCTGGTCGGAATATCTCACCTGGCACATCGCATGGTACATACACTGAGTGATGGTGAACGACAAAAAGTGATGATTGCCAAGGCACTGTCACAGGAAACTCCGGTGATTTTCCTGGACGAACCTACTGCCTTCCTTGACTTTCCGAGTAAAGTGGAAATGATGCAATTGCTCCATCAGCTGAGCCGGCAGACAGATAAGACTATTTTCCTGTCTACCCATGACCTGGAACTTGCCTTGCAGATTGCGGATAAAATCTGGTTGATGGATAAGGTGAACGGGGTGACTATCGGAACTCCCGAAGACCTCTCACTGGATGGAACCCTCAGTAGTTTCTTTGCCCGTAAAGGAATTGTGTTTGATCTGGAGACAGGATTATTCCGGGTGAACAATGAGTATACTTCCCAGATCCGTATTGTCGGGCATGGACAAAAATATGCTATGGTGCGGAAAGCTTTGCAAAGAAATGGTATTCTGGCAAACCGAAACGTGGAGTCGGACGTTTATATTGAAACGGGAGATTTGAAAGGGGACGGTACTTTTGTACTGCACCCCGTAAACGGCGAAGCGGTGACTGTGCAAACCATTGATGAACTGCTTGCAGAGATTGTGAAAATTCTATGAGACATTCGACAAAAGATAATTATCTCTATCTGACTACCACCCCGGTGCCCCGTCTGATAGTATCATTGGCTGTACCTACGATTATCAGTATGTTGGTTACGTCATTCTATAATATGGCGGATACGTACTTTGTGGGAAAGATCAATACCCAGTCGACGGCGGCTGTAGGTATTGTGTTCTCGGTCATGTCCATTATTCAGGCGGTGGGCTTTTTCTTCGGGCATGGTTCGGGGAACTATATTTCGCGGAAACTCGGTGCGCAGGAGACTGGGAATGCAGAGAAGATGGCGGCTACCGGTTTCTTCTGGGCGTTGTTTATGGGTATATTTCTGGCAGTGGTGGGACTTATCTTCCTTACCCCGTTGTCGCTTGCATTGGGTTCTACACCTACTATCCTGCCTTATACAGAGAAATATCTGGGCATCATATTGCTGGGTGCCCCTTTCATGACTGCTTCGTTGGTACTGAACAATCAGATTCGTTTCCAGGGAAATGCAGCGTATGCGATGGTAGGAATCGTATCGGGCGTGGTGATTAATGTGATACTGGACCCTATTCTGATTTTTGTCTTCGATATGGGTATATCGGGTGCTGCGTTGGCTACGGTCATCAGTCAGATATGTAGTTTCTCCCTGTTGTTGTATATGTGCAGAAAGGGGGGCAATATCCGTATCCGTTTCAGGAACTTCACGCCTTCACTGGCTTTCATAAAGGAAATTATCGGTGGTGGTACTCCTTCGCTTGCCCGTCAGGGACTGGCGAGTGTAGCTACTATCTTGCTGAATGTGGCTGCCGGGGCTTATGGAGATGCGGCTATTGCGGGCATGTCTATTGTTACCCGTATCGCAATGTTCATTAATGCTTTCCTGATAGGCTTCGGACAAGGTTTCCAGCCGGTATGCGGTTTCAATTATGGTGCAGGGTTGTATGCGCGTGTCCGTCAGGGATTCTGGTTTTGTGTAAAGGTGGGATTCATCTTCTTGCTGGTGTGCGCGCTGGCAGGCATGGGATTTGCAGAAGAGATTGTTTCTTTGTTCCGTAAGGGAGACCCGGATGTAATTGCAGTAGGTGCTGCTGCCTTGCGTTGGCAGTTCATTACTTTTCCGTTGGGTTCATGGATTGTGATGAGTAATATGATGTTGCAGACGATTCGTAAACCGGTAAAGGCTACCATTATTTCTTCTGCCCGCCAAGGATTGTTCTTTATTCCGCTGATTTTTATTCTGCCTCACTATCTGGGGTTGCAGGGTGTGGAAATGTGTCAGGCTACTGCTGATCTTCTGACGTTCATTCTTGCCATACCGTTGACATGCAGTGTACTGAATGAAATGAAACGAAAGCAGGCGGAGCAGTTGTAAATCAGAACCGGTATCCTACGGTGAAGAACGAAGCGAGATTCTTGGGAGAGAATTTCTCAATGCCGGATGATTGCAATAGATTATCCAGCTGGTCGTTTACCTTGATCATTCCTAATTGAAGCTCTGCTCCGAATATGAATTTGTGATATTCTATGTTGAGGCCGAACATAAGGCCGGCGTCAAAGCGTTTGTTTCCCATTTTGTCATCTATCCGGTTACCGAAAGTATCTATACGGAATCTGTAGCTTCTGTTAGGATTGTATTCACTACTGTAATCATATTCCTCCATCTCACCGGATGTCTTTCCGCCTACGCCATAGGCAATATATGGACCGGCACTTAGGGAAGCACTGTAATTCTTTCCAAGGTTGAGGCGGGCGGCCATCATGATGGGGAGCTGGATATACAACTCGTTCATGTTCACTTTGCCTACATATTCCACTTCTTCGCGGGCACCTATCGATACAAAGTTCAGTGATGGTTGAACCACCCATGTGCGGTTGAGCTCATAGTTCATGCCGACACCTACTTTGTAGGCGATGCGTGTGTCACTTTCTACATTTTCTCCATAGAAGTTGGAGGTACCGACTCCGGCTTTTACCTGAAATGAGATAGGGGATTGGGCATTTGCTCCCAATGCTATGATTGCAAAGAAAATAGTGAGAATAGTCTGTTTCATTACTTGAACCTTGTAAGGGGTTGATGTTTATTTGCTCGCAAAGATATAAATTATATGATTACATACAATTCCTGTTGGGGGAATATTATAAGCTACGAGCTACAAGCTACGGGCTACGAGTGGCTGTGCTATATTTTGTGGGGCTCACGACGGGTATCCCATACATCTACGATATAAATTATGCCCGCAGTTTCATCTATGCGATATATTACCTTACAATATTTATGAATGACTAATCCTCGGTAAACATACTCCCGATTTGCTAATAAAGGCTCTATTGGAGCCATATAAGGATTGGAAGAAAGACGTTTTTTGTTTCTCTGATAGGTTTCAATCAATCTGTGTGCAATCTCAATGCCCCATTGCTGTTTACAAAAAGCAGCAATCTTGCGTAGCTCCTGAGTAGCTTCAGGATAAGTCTTTATTTTCATAGTGTGCGCATGAAGTCTGCTAATTTGGCGTCTTCTGTTTCAGAATCAATTACATTTCCTTCGATGATCGCTTTTTCTGCTTTATCAATTCGCTCATGTAATTCATTCATTGTATACGGAATCATGTCTTCATGTGCTACATCTTTTGTTGATGTAGAATTACGCAAACGACGTATATAACGACTTATACGGCGCATCGCCGCTTCATCATCCATCAATGCGTTGATATCTTGCAAAATACTACGTTTTAATTCAAAAGTTGTCATACATCCTCCTTTTTGAATGGGTATGCCACAAAGGTAGTGTTTTGGAAAGAACACACAAAATGTTATTCTATAAAGTTTTGCCCAAAGGGGATGGGTTACACAGCTAACTAATAGAATTTCCTGATCAACCAATCTACCAGACTAAACGGCAGCATAGGCTTGATGCGTGCAAAGAATACTTGTTCCCATGGACCGACCTTTGTGCGGAAAGCAGGGCGGCGGCTATTTACCAGTTTGCAGATTGCTTTGCCTAACTTTTCCGGTCGGCAACCATTGTTTTCAGATTGCTCTACGTTTCGCATGGCTTTTGCAAAACTCTCTTCGTATTGTGGATGGGAGAGAGTGGTCTGGCTCACTTGCCGTTGGGCTGTGAAACCAGTCTGGAAATCTCCCGGTTCGACTACGCAAACTTGTATACCCAGTGGCTTAACTTCCTGATAAAGCGCTTCACTATACCCTTCAATCGCAAACTTGGATGCACTGTAGAAAGCCTGAAAGGGAACGGCAAGAACTCCTGCGATGGAACTGATATTTATGATTCGTCCGTATCCGGCTTCGCGCATGAAAGGCAGTACTGCTGCACACATACGGACGGCACCCGTGAAATTCGTATTCATTTGACGTTGTATCTCTTCTTCGGTAGTGAGTTCGATAGCTCCGCTGATACCCATCCCGGCATTGTTGACAAGTACATCAATGCTACCTTGCTCTTTCAGAATTGTCGATATGGCATTGGATACTGATGCAGGATCAGTAATATCCAATTGCAACATTTTGAAGCCGGGGTTATCGGATACTGCTTTCCGACTGGAGCCATAAACGATATGTCCTTGTGCAGCCAACTGCGTAGCAATGACTCTTCCAAAACCGGAAGAAGCGCCGGTGACGAGGATTATTTGAGGGTGTTTCATATTTGAGGTTTTTAATTTAAGTTTCGCATATAGCCTGAAGGGCTTTCATTATATAGCGTAGGGCTTTCAGCCTGACAGGCTACATGTAAAACTTGTTTTTTTATTCTATGTAATTATTTTCCCTTCTTCGCTAATGAGCAGAATCGTCAGTTCTCCTTCCGGTAGCAACGGGTCACAATATTGATGGCACAGTTCGAGCAAACGGGAACAAAAAGCTTGCAAATCTTCAGCAGAGAGCAATGTCCATAACTCACGGGCTAAAGTTATCTTTTCGATAACTGCAAGTGTTTCCCCTCCGCATCCGGCAGAAAGGGCCACTTCACGTAAGAAATCCTTATTCATCGTCACCTGTTTGCTGTGCGTATCCAGATTGCCTTCTGCCAACTTCACGGCTTTTCCTATCATGATACCCAAAGTCACCGGTTTGATTTCCAAATCTGCGGCAATCTTTATCGTATCTCCAATGAAGTTTCCGTAATGAATGAATGCCTGTGCAGGCAGTTCGGGATAGTACCCCCGGACATACTTTTCACTCTTTGCACCGGAATTAAGGACGATGCGCGGGCTTCCTGTTGCCCGACCTACTTCCATGGATTTGCGGATGGAATCTACAAATGCTTCGGAAGAGAAAGGTTTCACAATGCCCGAAGTTCCGATGATAGAAATACCACCTTCTATACCCAGACGGGGATTAAAAGTCCGCCGGGCTATCTCTTCGCCACCCGGCACGGAAATAGTGACGGCAAAAGGATTGGGCTGTTTGGAAATGCCAAGTCGTTGAAGGCATGCCTTTACATTGTTTTCAATCATTTTACGGGGAGTAACGTTGATGGCAGGTCCTCCCACTTCCAGTCCTAAACCGGATAGGGTGACAATGCCTACGCCTTCGCCTCCACAGACGATAACGGTATAATCATCAGCTCCAAGTTCTGCGGGTGTTGGATCGTCAAAGCGGAAAGGCACGGCAACATTGGCCTTGATCTGCATGCCATTGGTTACATCGGGGTCATCACCTGCATCTTTGATGACAGTGGCATCTGCTTCCAGCATCCAGTCATCGTTCACACAGCTGGGATGCGGGTAGAGTTCTTGCTCTTCGACGGGAACATAAATGGTTTCTCCGTTAGGGAGAATAACGGGGAATTCTGCGGGTCGGGGCTGGCGTTGAACGTTGAAAATATCCCAGGTTGCAGCTACAGCGGCTGCGGCTGCACAAGTACCCGTAGTCAGACCACTACGCAAAGGATAAAAATCTGGAAAATGTTTTTCAATCATCCGGCGCAAACCATGCTCACCGTTCACTATCATAAAACTTCCGGGCATTGGCGGACGACGGATTGCAAAAATGCGGATACCTTCTTGAAGGGCAGCTTCCACTTTTTCATTGAATCCTCCGGAAAGTCCGCTTTCCTTTATCAATATGGCTTCGGGGTGAAGTTGCTGTAACAGGATGCGTTCGTCTTCGCCTGCATGGTAGTAATGCAGATATTTTTCGGGAAAACCTTCACGTTCGGCCAGGCGGCGGGAGCTCTCACGGTTAAGGATACGGAAGTAGCAACAGGTACTTTCCTGCCAGAGAGGCTTTAGCTTGGCAATGCTTTGTACGCCTGTCAGTGCCAAGAGGGTGAAGATATCTTCTTTCCTGATTTGCCGGATGGTATCTTCAAAATCTTCGCACCAGATGATGTGTTCTTCATCGCGTGGCGGATAAATACGTTCGAATCGGATGACAAGCAGGTTCAAGGTATGGGCTACTTTCTCTACGGTCTGGTGCAGTTGTATGGCAAAGGGGTGGGCGGCGTCTACCAGTAATTGAATGTTATGTTCCCGGCAACAGCGCTCCAGGTCCAGTTCGTCCATGGCGCCTTGCAGGCGGATACCGTGGTGCATAGTTACTTCCTGCTCGTCTCCTTTGGTAGAGTAGTAGAATGGTTTTCCAGCTTCTTCAAGGGTACGGGCAGCGATGCGTCCTTCGGTGGTTCCGCCTAATATTAATATCATTACTTTTAGGTTTTAGTTGAACAAAATGTGATAATGTGATAAAGTGATAGTGGGATAACACTCCGTGATATATAATACAGCTACTTTATCACCCTATCACATTATCATTCCCTTCTTATCTACGGAAGAGATGTTTGAACTCATGGGCGTAGAGCCGTGAAAGGCCTTCGCGATTGTCGATGGCTTCACCTACGACAATCATGGTGGTGAGCGTCAGGTTGTTCTCTTTCACTATCTTGGCAAGGTCTTTCAACTCTCCGCGATAGATGCGCTCATCTTTCCAGGTAAGGTGGTAGCAAACGGCAACGGGAGTGGTTTCGGGATATTCCTGTAAGAGCTCTTCCTGCACCTGTTCGGCAATGCCGGCGCTGAGGAAGATACACATGGTGCTTTGCGAGCGTGCCAGCAGGTGGAGTTGTTCGCGTTCCGGCATGGGGGTGCGTCCTTCACCGCGGGTAAGGATGATGCTTTGCACTTTCTCAGGAATGGTAAACTGAGACTTCAGCGCAGCGGCAGCAGCCTGGAAGGAAGAAATACCCGGAGTGATGTGATAACTCATGTGATGCTGGTCGAAATAGTTCATCTGTTCCTGGATGGCACCGTAGATGCAGGGATCACCCGTATGCAGGCGGACGATGAATTTGCCTTCATCATAGAATTTCTTCATCAGTGCAAACTGTTCTTCCAAGTCCATGGAAGCCGAACTGCGTACCGTAGCACCCGGTTTGGCACAGAATGTCAGTTCGCGGGGAACGAGGCTGCCGGCGTAGAGGATAAGATCTGCCTTCTCCAGCATTTGCCTTCCGCGCACGGAGATGAGGTCGGGATCACCCGGACCTGCGCCGACGATTTCGATATGTCCGTAGTAACGGAGTACTCCTTCTTCAATGGCTATGGCCATGGTGTAGTTTCCGCCTTTTTGCTTGTCCAACAGAAGTTTACCACCGTTCGCGGAAAGAAAGGCGGCGGCTTCGGAAACGCTGGGCGTACCCATATGCTTCTCTACTACCGGACTGGGGTTGGGGACGGAGATTTCTTTCAGTTCCTCCGCACTGTAATAGCGTATCTGATAGGCACGTTCCAGCTCCTTAATGACCGGTTCGTTGCGTTTCTCGTTAATGGTGGCGATGTACTTTACGGCACGGGGCATGAAGGTACTGTTAATCATCGTGCCAAGGATGTTTTCAACGATGTCATGCACGGGACCTGCCTGATGTGCCAGACCTACGCCGACATGCAATACCTTGGGCACATAAAAGAGCGCAGGGGTGTCATGCGTATTGTGCAGGAAAGGAGTGACGAGTATAACCAGCTGGTAACGGCTGAGGTCTATATCCCGGAATAAGCCGTAATGTATATCCACGTGTGGCGGGCAGGTCTTTTCCAGATATTCCGTTCCCTGATCACGCACTTCGAGGAAGAGGGCGGTGGGAACTTTCTTCACAAAAAGGCTGATGATGTTATTCATCATACCATATTCCGTCTCACCGGGAATGGCGGCCCAGTCAAATTTATCACCCAGGGTGTCCAGTGCCCAGAGGCCGGTGCGATCGCTTTGGGTGGTGATAACAGGTTCGGCGCCGAGAATGTGGGCGATGTTTTCCGTCATTTCATTGGCCTTTCCGATGTGTCCTGAGAGGACGGAAACGGCATAGCGGCCAGTGCTGTCTACACAGATCACGGCGGGATCTGTATGTTTATCTTTCACATGCGGGGCGATGGTGCGGACGCAGATGCCCATGGCACCTATGAAAATAAAGGCATCGTAGCGATGGAAAGACAGAGCCATAAATTCTTCGTAAAAAGAAACGTATGTGCAGTCGGGTGCAGGAGTCGTGGTGATTATTTCGGAATCGGGAAACTCGTTACTCAGCGTTCGCGCGATGGGCAAACTGCTTTCGGAAATCAGTATAATAGCTACCTTCATAGGGCAACTCTCATTATTTTTATTCATAAGGTTACTTTCATTATTTCTATCGGGTTATAATCATTGAGTGCAATGTGCAGGGAGGGTTGCAGAGACATTCCTGCGTTTTCTGCCCCTTTGCGGAACAATTCCCTGCTATTGGGGGATACGGAGTTGAAGACGATGCAACCGCCGGGCTGCAATACTTCTTTCAGGCGTACCAGTATATTTTCTAATTTTCCACCGTGTCCGCCGATAAAGACAGCGTCGGGGTGGGGGAGAGGTTCCAGATCAGTTTGCAGGAAATCTCCGATTAAGGCTGTGATTCCCGGCGCACCGAAACGGCGGGAGTTGATGCGCATCAGTTCTTCTCCTTCGGGACGTATCTCGAACGAAACAACCGTAAGATGCGGGAATTGCAGGCGGGCTTCGATGGAGACAGAGCCTGTGCAGAAACCGATGTCCCAAAAGACACGGCGGCGATTCAGTTCCAATGCCTGCAAGGTAAGGAGTCGGATCGGAGCTTTGGTAATCATGCGGGCACGTCCGTCCAAGTGGGCAAATTGTTCGTCGGGAAGACCGAAGGGGCGGGGTTGTTCAGTTATGGAGGGCTGACTATCTATAGGGAGGAGAGCTTCCTTGCTATGGGTGTCGTAGCTGACCGTATACGGGTGCCGTAGCTGATCGTCTACGGGTGTCGTAGCTGACCGCCTACGGGTGTCGTAGCAGAGCAGCAAGTTATTCGGGTGCTCAAATGTCTCTTTTTCAGCTTCTTCAAGACTCATCCGACGAATGCGCTCGTGTTCGGGATTGCCGAGGTGTTCACCGATGTATATCGTGTAATCGGTGTATCCGTATTCCAACATTCGCGCGGCGATAGTGGCAGGGGTATGCTCCCGATCTGTCAGTACACCTATTTTGTGGGCACGTTCTATGAGTGCTTTGTCCAGTTCCTGCCACGGGCGTCCTGTCAGGGAGACGGTACGCATATCGTCGTAGGGCATCACCAGTCTGTGCGCTAATGTTTGCAGGGAATTGAAAGCCGGGTAGAGGCGTATCTTTGCATCGGGCAGTTTTCGTTTTACCGTATTGGCGAAGCCGAAAAACAGAGGATCTCCGGATGCAAATACGACAATCGATGCATCGGAAGCAGTCTTCTCAAAGTCTGCAAAAATGTTTTCGTATTGGGCAAAGACGTTATCCAGTGGAACTGTTATGGAAATCCACTCCGCACCTTCCGGAAGTAACTTCTCTACAATCTCCCGATGCCGCAAACCACCGGAGAAAACTTTTCCTTCCCGGATGTGCCGCAGCACTTCGGGCGGGAAGAAAGGTTCCCGGTTGTCGTCCATGCCTATAATAATAAAGTTTCGTATCATCATTATTGAATTTATAAGTTACGAGCTACAAGCTACGAGCTACGAGTGCCTTTCGGTGTGATAGCGAGTATAGCGCAGCAACTTGTAGCTTGTAGCTCGTAACTTGTAACTAACGGGCTTTGCCCGTTACACATCCCGTCCCGGCCTTAACTGTTCCGCATCATTGTAGCACAAGATTGCATTCACCAGTGTTGCAGCCAAATTACTTCCTCCTTTTCGTCCCTCCACTATCAGTTTGGGTATTTCCATGAACGGCTTCACCATGTGTTTGGATTCCTGTACATGTACAAAGCCCACAGGCGCGGCAATAATACCGCTTGGTACAGCCTTTCCTTTACGTACCAGATCACAAAGTTCCATCAAGGCCGTCGGCGCATTACCGAATACGAACAAGGCATCCGGATGTTCCTCCACCGCCAGACGTATACCGGCTTGTGTACGGGTGATTCCTTTTTCCGCTGCCATTGCCGCTACCCGTTCATCGGAAAGATAACATTTCACTTCTACCCCCAGCCGTTGTAAAGCTCCTTTGCGGATACCACTGGCAGCCATCGTCACATCCGTAACAATCGTTTTCAACCGACCGTCTGCTATTTTCTGATAAAGCTTTTCCACAGCACCTTTATCCGTATACAACAGCTTTTCCATTTCAAAATCAGCCGTGGTATGGATGGCGTGCAGCAAAGCCCATTTATGATCCAGAGGAATATTCTTATTCTTTAGTTCCGACTCAATGGTCCGGAAACTTTGTATCATGATGTCCTGACCTATCCCCTTAGCCGGTTGTTCATCCTTATCCGGACGGTTATAATATCCCCGGGGAGTAATGAACTTGCCGTTCCACGCATAAGACTGCGAGTTACCGATCAGGATGACCGTAAACATATCCACTTCTTCGGGATTGAAATCGGCGAGTGTCGTCAGATGTACTTCCTGTTCCTCCCGTCCAGCCTGGCGTACATAACCTACCGGAGTCTCCGAAGTACGTCCTTCTGCGAGAAACAACTCTTTCAGTCGATAGAGTTGCCAATACCGCCCTTCGCTTTTCGGATTGTATACAGCCGTTACGAAATCAGCCATGGCTGCCGCACGGATGCGACGCTCGATCCGTTCCCACGGTGTCATCAAGTCGGAGAGGGAAATCACACAGAAATCATGTCCCACAGGAGCACCCAGCAGTGAAGCGGCTTTCTGAAAAGCACTGATACCCGGCAAGGCAATTACTTCGACGTTGCTGTTCCGTTCCCGCTTCATCTCGTAAATCAGCGGAGTCATTCCATAAATCCCCGCGTCACCGGAACTGATGACACAAACCGTTTTTCCCTGTTCCGCCAATTCAAATGCCTGTTCCGCACGAGTGCGTTCCCGCTTCATACCCGTATCTATACATTCTGTTTCAGGGTGAAGATAAGGCTGGATAAAACGGAAATAATATTTATATCCCACTACTACATCCGCTTCGCGAACCGCCTCCAGAACCGCAGGCGTAATGTCTTGTTCGCTGCCCGGTCCGATGCCGGCAACTATTATCTTTGGCTGTTTCATATCGCTTATATTTCTATCATGCAAAGATACATTCTATTCTCTAAATTTCGGGTATAAAAGGGTGTAAAAAGGGCTACACCCTTTGCCTGGAATGGTGTAGCCATCCGGGGCAAAAGGTGTAGCCATAAGAGGGAAAGGGTGTAGCTATTTCAGCAACGCCTCAATGTGTTCCATATATAACTTCCGGATAGCGGGTTGTTCGCCCAGTCCCTGCATGCGGACATTGGCCTGATAACCTGCTTTTTCCATTTCCGGTTTCCATACTCCGACGATGTCTTCTTTTGTATGATTACCGCATACCAGCAACAACGGTATCAGTGTCACTTGTTTCGGGCGTGTCTCCTTCAACTGTGCCAGTGTAGCGTCCAGTGTAGGATAACCCTCGATGGTGCTGACGTGGAAGTTTTTCAGTCCGTGGGCTTTCATCATATAGTCCAGCATGGCGTAAGTGGCGGTACTTGGCAATTGATTGCCGTGTCCCACATAGATGACGTCCTCTTTCTTTCCGGGCTGTTCCTGTGTCAGAATTTCGATAACCTTTTCGCAATCTTCCACTGTATAAAGCAATGGGTTACCCACCTTTATTTCTTTAAAGAAGGGTTTCACGCTCTCCGCATCGCGGCGGACGGAAGTCATTTCACTTCCTTCAATCAGTGTTGTACTCTGTATCAGTACACGCGAATATCCTTCGCTTCTGAGTTTCAGCAGTGCGTCTACCGGACTGTCTTTATGAACGCCTTGCTTCTCCAGCCTGCGCCGAACGATGGGAGAGATATACGCTTCGCGCACTTCAAACTGCGGAAAAGTTTCTTTTGCCTCACGGGTGATTACGTCGAGTGTCAGTGCACGCGTATCAGGGTCCGAACTTCCGTAATGGGTAATGAGAAGGGCGGTCTTCTCCCCCTGTGCAGAGGAGAAGAGAGCCACACTCAGTAAACAAAGAGTGATGAAAAGATGCTTCATATCAATAATAAGTTGTTATGCGTTAATTCTTTAGCTTTAAAGTCAGACTCACCACCAACATACGTCCCGGTGAGTACAGGGTGAAGTTCTTCGTCAGAGGTCTCATATCTCTCTTGTTGAAGATATTGTCGATACCGATACCGGGTTCCAGGAAGAAACTGCTGAAACAGTCGAAGGAGTGGCGAGTGTTCAGGTTCCAGATACCGTAACCCGGAGCATCTCCGTCGGCATCTCCCGGATAGTAGCATTTGCTTTGTAGACGGCCGTTCAGGTTGAGGTTCATGGTATAGTAACCCCATGAATGTGCATAGTTTCCGCTGATGGTTGCCGTGTGGCGGATGCTGCGTTGAATATTTTGCCAGCCTTCTTCACCTTTACCGCGGGCATAAGCGTAGGTATAGTTACCATTCAGCGTAAAGCCGGCGAATGGATTGCCTGACAAACTCACCTCAAAACCACGGACGGTAGCCTTTTCAAAGTTGATGTATTCTTTCAGGTTTACATTCTTGGTAGATGATAAGTCTGCCAGTTCGGGGAATTCTTCCTTCAGTTGCTGCTGGGCCTCAGCGGACAAATCATTGAATGCGGTTACTTTGGAAGACACCATATCTGTCAGATAATTCAGATATCCCGTAACAGAGGCACTGAAACGGTTGGTGCGGTATTCCATATTGACGGAGTAGTAGTTGCTGTGTTCAGGCTTCAGGTCAGCATCACCGATGGAGATGGTGTATTTGCTACCCATTTTCTTGAACATGCTGTAATACAATTCGTCTACGCCGGGAGCACGGAAACCTGCTGCATATGTAGCACGTACGTTGAAGTTTCCAATATTGTACATGGCTGCCACTTTCGGGGTGAAACGTCCGCCTGCCTGTTCGTGATAGTCATAGCGTGCACCGACAATGCCTGTGAAGTGATCCCACAGTTTTACCTCATGCTGTCCGTAGCCCGACAAAGTATATACTCCTTTGTCTACATCGGCATCGGGACGAACAAGAATATCCTTGCGGTAGTCCACTCCGAAGACAGTGGTACTGTTGGTGGTGAAACCGAAGATACCTTTCAGTTCGGCATCATGGAACTTCTGTCTTTTGGTGAATGCGTAGTCCCCCGGTTGGTAATCACCGGCTGCCAGCATGTATTTGTAGCGCGAAGTATAATTGTTGCCTACATAATCCAACTGGATGGAGGAACGTTTATTCAGTCTGTACTTGGCTCCTGTACCCCAGTTGTAGCCTTCGTAATGCGTATTATAATCATTTCCGCCTGTCATGCCGTCGCGTTTGGCGGGACGGTCGGTCATACGCCAGTAATATCCGCCATTGGCATAGAACGAGAGTTTTTCCGTAGCATCGTAGGTGAATTGCTGCGAAAAGTTATTCATGCTGTAGCCGATGGAAAGCTGATCGAGGGTTTCAACCAGGTCATCATTCTTGTCTACGGTCAGGCCACTGTTTTGCCAGCCATCCGAGTGATCGTATTTATAAGCAGTGTAAGAGGCGAGCTTTCCTTTGGCAATGTCCAGGTTGAGGCCTTGTGAAAACTGATTCTTTCTTGTATAACGGCTGTTGGTGGTGAAGGAGATTTCATCTTTCGGCTGGTTGGTGATGATGTTGATAACACCGGCAATCGCATCCGAACCATAGAGCGAAGAAGCTGCGCCGTTTAAAACCTCGATACGCTTCACACGGCTCATGTCTATCTGACTGATGTCGATATTACCGCTGATATCCCCCGTCACTTTACGTCCGTTAATCAGTATCAGTACATATTTATTGGAAAGTCCGTTCATCATCAGATACGAACCCATCGCATTCGGAGAGAAGGAGAGAGAGGGAACCATCATGGTCATGGCTTGTTGGAAATCCGTGATTCCGGCACGTTTTATTTCGTTAGCGGTGATGACGGATACCGGTGCCGGAGTATTTTTCAGTCGCTGATGCGTACCCGTACCGGTTACTACTACAGGATTCAAATCCACAGTTTTATCTACGGAAGTTTCACCTTTATCAGCCTGTGCCCATGCACCGGCAGCGATACTTCCCATTAAGAGAGTCGTTAAGAATCTTTGCTTTATCATAAAATTATCGTTTGTTTGGAAATGCAAAGATATGGGGAAGATGAGGGCAAGAAAATACCCACTGATGGGTATTTCTATTGTTAAAAACCCTTGTTTATAGGTATGGACTCTTTAACTTTTATTCAAAGGGTGACGGATGTCTATCATTATTCCGGAACATAGATAATTTCTCCACTTTCCAGTTGGTAGGCTACACCGACTTTTTTCCCTCGCTTGCCGGAAGTTTCCTGTTCCTCGCTGGGAGTGTATCGCTTGATTTCCTGTCCTTCTTTCGTAATGATTTCCATATTCTCTTTTCCGGGATTCTTCACCATAGTGAAGTCTTCTTTGGAAAACATTTCCGTCATGTTGAAGCGGGAGACGAGGGCAACCATCAGTGCGACGGCAAAGACCATGGCTACATCAAAAAGGTTCGCTACCGTACCCATTGGGTCGGAGTCCGTTTGGTTATGGAGCAGTCTGTTTCGTTTCATATTCTTTTATGAGGCTGAGGGTTATTCATTGGTTTTGTTTCGCAGAGTCTTGTCCAGATATTCCAGATCATTTATTTCACGGGCATACCAGCGTTGTTTCACTTGCAGAGTGATGACGCCGACTGCGGCAATCACCATACCGACCACGGTGGTGGCAAAGGCTACCTGCATATTGTAAGCCATTGAGGAAATATCTCCTGTAGCCAGTCCGACAAGGGCGGGACCCATCGGAATCAGTGTTCCCATCAATCCCAGCATCGGGCCGAGTTTGATGAAAGTGCGCGAGCGTCCCAGCTCTTTTTCGGCGTCTACTTCGAAGTTGGCAAGCAGGCGTTCGCAGTAGGCAGCGTTATCGCGGTGCTCGGCAAGCTTTTTCAGGCAACGGAGCAAAGGTTGTTTCCCGGCTTGGGGCAAGCTCTGTAACTGTTCGTTAATGTTTCCAGGAGTGATGGTTTCCAACATCTCGGAGAGTTGTTTTTGCAGTTTCATCCGTTGGTAGAATTCTCCGAAGAAACCTCCGGCAAGGATAATGGCGCGGAGGAAGAACAGGAGTAATAATACGATGACCGGAACAAGTAGTCCGTTGGATATCCAGAAGAGTGAGTTTGAAATGGTTTCCATAATGATATTTATAATTTTAGTAGTTACTGTTTATTTAGTAGCCGGTAGCTATGATGCTCAGTACGACTATGAATATGTTTACAATAAAAAGGATTTCAAGGCGCAGGGCTTTATCTCCCAATAGGATTTGTAGCAATCGGGCACCGATACCGATAAGTAAGAATGTGGTGGTGGCTACTGTCCATGAGAGCATATTGAAATCAATGCCTGGAAAAGAGAATAATAATTCAGCCAGTACATAGCATAGTACGCCACCTATCAATAAACCGGGGTAAAGGTGGAGCAGAAAGGTGACGCTTCGTTTGAATGTAGTGTCTCTTGTACGCATTCCGGAGAAGCAGTCGAAGCAAAAGGTTATCAGGATGGCGGCTTCCAGTGTGATGCAAACAGATACATCCAGCATTTTTCCCCGGGAAGCGAAAAAGGCTGTTATTGCTGTCTTAGATTGCTCGGTTACCCAAGGGGTAATGAGTAAAACAAATAGGGCACAACATAGTGCTGTCAGCCACGTTCCCCAACGGGGATAGAAGCCGACCTTCAGCAGGAAGCTGAGGGTGATGAAGATTGCTAATATGGGAATGACATAATTCATAGTTATTGGGTGAATGGTAATTTGTTAGTGATTAGTGTTTAGTGATAAGTGATTAGTGGCTGCGCTATTACTCCGCATGGTGCTAATCACTTATCACTAAACACTAATCATTATGAAGTTATTTACTTTTTCTTCTTTTAATTAATGCAACCAGTCCAATGAACACCACCAGTACCACGCCTCCAATCACTAATCCGTTTGTAGTACGTTTCTGCACTACCTGTTCCGGTGTCAGCTTCTTTTCTTTCAATACTACATCTTTTCCATTGGTCGAAGCGGCTTCATATATTGCTTTCATATCCTGATTGAATTCCTGTTTCTCTTTCGCATCCAGATTATCTGCAACGAACGACTGTAATTTGGCATTGTCGCATACAAATTCCGTGCAAGCGGCACCCTTCTCACGGGTTATCTGTGCGTGCAGTGCAGCTGTTTCTTTCAACTGTTCAGGGCTTGCTTTCCAATAGCCTTTCCGTGCACTTTCCAGCATCACCGCAGTCATAGCCTGATAGGATGCTGGATTCACCCGGAGAAAATAATCTTGTATTCCGAGTTTATTTTCATCCTGAATGTACATCCGGTACAGGTCATTAAAAATCTCCTTACCCATTGCCGACGGACGCATTACATGCCAGCCAAAGATATTGCGGAAAATCTCTCCGAACATTTGTGCCGAACCTGCACCGCCTTTCATCCGTTCCTGTATGAATGTCGGATTCAATATCGTAGCCCGCGTCTCCACAGCAATCGCCTCTTTGGTCTCCTGCATACGGCGGTTGGTACGATTACGATAATCGGCCATATAAGCATCCGGTTCTTTACCCGTCAGTGTTTTTACAGTAAGAGATAATCCGCCGGTGAATTCATATACATGGTCCAATGAAATAGGTCCCCACGTATTACTCTGCCGCGGCTGAATCACTACATCCGTTTCGGAGAGGGCAGAGGCAAACAAATCTTTCTGAACCTCGCCCCAGTTATCTTCATCACCATAAGCGGCACCCATATTATTGAGATATCCTTGGGCGATTTCCTTTTCATCCTCCCATGATCCACTATGCTCGGTATATCCCATGATTCCTGTACTGTATCCACTGTTGACAGGACCGAATACACGCATCACAGACATTTCCCGTGCACGTTTTGGAGAAGTCCCTTTTTCCACCAGTAACTTTTCCTGTAGCACTGTTCCCGATGCCACATAGTTGGGATATGCTTCGTCCTTTGCTTCCGACGCTAGGCGAACCGCATCCGTCAGTAACTTCAGACGTGATCCGGCTATGTCGCGAAGCTGTCCTGAGACTTGTACCACTACATTAATACGTGGTCGCCCCAGTTCTTCGCTGGGCACAAGTCTCAAATCTACTACACGTCCTTGTCCGTCGCGTACAGGCTCCACACCCAACATCCAGAAGACTTGTGCCAGCGTGGCTCCTTCGGTTGTGATAAATTCACCCGCCCAGAAAGTATAACTCACTTTCCGCGGATATTCCCCATGTTTGCCGGTGTATTGTTTCAGGGTTGCTTCCGCCAGTCGTTTTCCGTCTTCCCATGCACGTGGATTAGGGGTTGTTTCAGCATTTACGCTATACATATTCCTTCCTGTGGGCAATACATTGGGGTTCAATACCGGATCTCCACCCGGAGCAGGCAGAACTGTTCCTCCATTCAGACCGCGTACCATTGCGTTGAATTCATTGGCAGTAGAAGCTATTAGTTGTTCGCGATAGCGCAATGCGGGGCGAAGGTCCGGGGCAATGGCAACCGTATCATGAGGCGGATTCTGTAACATAGCCGTCAGTCGTTTCTTTGCCGTTGGCAGATAATGGTGGGCTATATATGTAAAGTCTTGCAATTGTTCCGTAGTAATCTTGCCTTTATCCCGGTCAGCTTTGGCCGTTTCGTAAGCCAGGGCATCTGCACTGACGGCAAAGGTGGTTTGCAGTAAGTCACGTTCCGAATAAGGTTCACCCATCGTGTAGTATGCACCCAGCATCTTCTCATTAGCTATCTCTTCGGTAAAGGCATCCAGACGTTCCAGTTCTTCGGCAGTATAGGGTTTGTCCGGTACGGAATCCAGTTCCAGGTCCCGGTGAAGTCCCAGGCGAACAGTCTCTTTCTTGACGCGTATTCCCAGCATGCGATGTCCTTCCGTTCCTTCATCCAGAAGTTTATGAATATCTTCCAGTAATTGGTTATATCGCTGTCTCATGCCACTTTCCGCATACGGCGGAGTCAGATGAGTGACGAGTACAGCATGTGTACGTCGTTTGGCAATAATACCTTCTCCTACATTTCCCGTAGTATAGAAATAGAAATGCGGCAGATTACCTACCAGTGCTTCCGACCAGTCTGCCTGTGATAAACCCACATTTTTTCCCGGAGTATATTCCAGGTTTCCATGTGTACCGAAGTGTATCAGTACATCCGCTTTAAAACCTTTCTGCATATACAGATAAGGTGCCAGATAACTGTGAGGCGGCGCTACGGGCATGCCATGTACCAGCTTGAAATCGTCGTCTCCCAATGCCGGACGGGGTTGTGGAAACAATAACACATTGCCGAATCGCAGGCAGGCAATGGCGATACTGTCTTCCGTGGCTAATAAATTGCCGGGAGCGTCTCCATAACGGTCAGTCACTTCCTTGTACTTTTCCGGCAGGATCACTTCTTTTGCCCAGGTTTCATATTGTCCGGTAGACAGCCATACAGGGTGTGCTGTTTTCAGGAATTGTTCCTGTGCCCCTTTGGCATACGAACCCATGACAGAGCCGTCACGGTATATCCTGTTTCCGAATTCTTCTACGGTGGCAGGCAGATTGCTTACGTCATATCCTTCATTGCGCAAGCGTTTCAGGAAGTTATAAAGAGAAGGAATCACCTCCATGCCGCTTGCCAGCAAGGCATCTTTACCAGGTGTCTTGAAGTAGCAGATGGCGACGCGTTTGTCCTTGTTGGATTTATCGCGAAGAGACATATATTTGCTGATATGCTCAACTAAAGCATCCATCCGTTCCGGTTCCGGTGTGTGCAGAATATATCCTTCTTCATTCTCATTTTGTGTGGAAATACATAAGGGGGCCATGCCTCCGTCTATTTCGGGTACTACTACACGTGCCGTCAGTGTACCTCCACTTACAGGTACGTTGGGGTTCAGCCATTCTTCACGCGGTTGTACCAGTGGGAAAGGCATGAAGAGGGGAATATTTTCCTGATGTAACCAGTTAATGAGCGAGTCATTTCCCAGACGTCCCATAGGCAGATAAATCAATCCGTCGGGATGAAGGGTACGTATCAGGTCTTCGCGTCCCTTACCGCTACCGGTGATGGGATAAATGTTGAAACCTGCCTGTGTCAGACGGGAGATCAGGGTATCTACATGGGCGCGGGTACCTTCTACCGGAAAACTGATGCCTGAGATAAAAGCAAGATTGCGCCCACCTTCGTGATAGAGCTGTTTTTGTCTCAGATATTCAGTCAACTCTTGCGGAGTTTTGAAGTATTGACCGTATTCCTGATGATAAAACAGGTTGTTGGGTAATTCTATGGGATTTTCAAAAGAACGGTCACCCAGTCGATGAGGAGTGGAAATGTGTCGCAGATAACGTAAAGCATTCCTGTAATTCTGTCTGCAAGCATTTTGGAAATACATTTGCAGGGTCTCCTGTTGTTCAGGAGTGATATTGTGGTTGACGATGAAGTTGAAATGTCTTAGCGCATTGGTAAAAACTGGAATACCTTTGGCAGCTACCCGTTCCAGTTCCGCTACTTGTGTTTCGTCCAGAAACAATCCTCGTCCGTACATCATGATGGCATCATAGCCGGAAAGGTCTTTCACTTCCTCCATCTTGATGCACTTCACGCGGATATGGCTGCAATCATTATTCAGTGCGATGTCTGCTGCTTGTGCGGGCAGGGGATTGATGATGAGGATGCGGGTAGGTGCCCACCAATAATTGTAGGCTGCAAAGCAAGCGATGACCACGGCGATTATGCAGCCAAGGATTATTCCTGTTCTTTTCTTGTTCATAGTAAGCGTTTTTGTTTTTTGCGACATTTTCTTCGAACATAATTTATGCTCAACACTATACCGGTTACTGAAGTTACTGTTCCACCCAGTAGTAATATCCATAGTACTGTCTTACGTAAAGTGGTATTTGAATTCAAGCCCGGAAGACGCATCCGGTGCATAGCCGTATAACTCCAGTATTTCCAACGGGAAGAGGTATTGACATAACGGATGATACCTGTTTCTGGATGAATATAGAAAACACTCCGGTCAGGATCATCCACCGTTATTTTCCAGACGGGAAGTTGACTTCGTCCACGATACATACTACTCATATCGCGGTAATAAGTTTCAAAATGGTTCAGTAGTGTCATGTGTAGCTCCGGACGTTGATGTGCCGGAATACTGTCGGCAGCATATACACTTTCCACACCTTCCCGAATCTCTTTTTCCTGAAGTTGCAGAGTATGTGGTACACTATCCGTAGCATCAATATATTGTTCTCCCTTTCCATCTTTAACGGTATAGTAGGGATGTTTCCGGAAATTGCTCCATTCTATCTGCCGCACTTCCGGGAAACTGGTAATCACGGTGCGATAATCCAGCGTGTAATCTTCTGGTTGGGGCGCCTTTGCTTGCAGTGTACGTAGCGGACTGCTCTTCAAAGCCGGTTTATGAATCCATTCCGGAATGTCGGCAACGGACATCATGCCACTGAAAGTAAAGGTCAATACGAATATTCCGAAAAAAATGCCACTGACATAGTGCCAATGATACCATTTCTTCCGGTAAGGTGAGAACCCTTGGCGATGACTCTTACGTGTCCTGTGCCATACGTCGACTGTAACCCATATCCCTGCAATTACCATAAGGCAACCTATGCCGGATAACCAAATAACGGTTTTACTCCACAACGTGGCGTCTTGCCGTAGCCAAGTGAAATACACCCAATGGGGAATAGCTCCCAGCCATGCCCAGAAGCGTTCGTTCTTGTTGGAAAGTTGTAATACTTCTCCGCTTTGTGAACTTATGTAAAGCTGTGTTTTTGCATCATCAGCAAAATGTATCTTATAAATGGGCATTTCCTTTTTCAGTTCACCGAAAGGTATCCACTGATCCAGTGTATGTAGGGTGTCAATGTATGCAATGGGGGAGGCGGACCATAAGGTGGCTATTTGCCGGATACGTTCATTGTCGATTATCGACAAGGTGTCCGATGGGTCCAGGTGAAGTTCATGTATTCCTTTGTTGGTACGGATATGGAAGATTGTTTGTCCCAGACTGCGGTCTAAGGTGAGTTTTTTCACTTTTTCTCCTTTGGGCAGACGTGAAAGGACAGAAGTGATATCAGGCAGTGAGTCGCCTGAGGCGGAGAGTAATTCTTGCTTTTGTAGTTTTTCCTTTGCACTGACACGTGGAAAGCGGTGGTACATCATCACAAAAGCGGAGAGGAACCACATAAGAAATAGGATACAAAGCAGTGTGCCCAGTATCCTATGTAAAGAGTACATTAATTTGGTAATGATATTCATCTGTTATTCCACATCTTTTCCGGCAGCATATCCGGCTTTCTTTTCCATGATATTCAGCATGCGATGTTTCAGCATAAAGCGGATATGGTTGATGAAAATTTCCTGTATCTCGGGTACCTGTCCCAGTCCTTCTATACGGACATTCACGGTGTAGCCTTCTTTTTCGAGTGCTTCTTTCCAATCTTCGGCGATGTCATTCTTGGCATGATCTCCGGCTACGAACATAAATGGTACCAAGGTAACTTGTTTCGCCTTTCCGGCTTTCAACTGTGCCAGCATTGTCTCAAATGAAGGATATCCTTCGATGGTACCTACGTGGAAGTTACTCAGTCCGTTAGCTTTCAGCATATAGTCCATCTGGCTGTAAATGGCGGTGCTGGGAGTATAGGTGCCATGACCGACAAGTACGAAATGTTCACCTTTCTTAGCGGATACTTTTTGATTTTGCGTATCGGTGAGTCTATTATTCAATATTTCAACTACCTTTTCTGCATCTTCCACTGAATAGAGCAGGGGAGTGCCGATACGGATTTCCCTAAAGAAAGGTTGTACACTTTCCATATCTCGACGAAGTGACTCCATTTCTACGCCGTCAATGATGTTCGAGCTTTGCACAATAACATGTGTGTAACCTTCACTACGCAGACGGAGCATAGCATCCAGCGGAGTTAGTTTCTCTATGCCGCGTGCTTTAAGACGGCGGATAATGATACGGGAAGTAAAAGCTTCACACATTTCCAGATCAGGGAATGCTTCGCGGGCTTTCGCATTGATAGCGTCAATAGTCAGGGCACGGGTATCATCGTGTGTAGTACCGAAGTGTACCATCAGCAGGGCGGCTTTATCACCGGGTTTCATACTTGCGAGCATATCGCTTGCTACGAAGTTTTCCCCCTCGTGCGCAGAGCATAGGAAAGTGAGGTTGCAAAGAAATAAAAGGATAAATAGCTTTTTCATAAGGTAGAAATGATGCTTTTTAAATATTTTGAAAAAGGTTATGTGTCAATTTATATTTTAAGTACAGATTATACGAAAATTACAAGAAAGAGATTAATGATTCTTGTTATCGTATAACCTGTACCTGAATATATGATGATTAATCGTTTTCAACGACACGTATCATGTCGAAGTAGAATTTACCTTCCACTTCTGCTCCCTTTTCTACGGTACCGGTCTTAATGTCGTAGATATAGATAATAGCATTGGCATCCTCTTCTGTATCTACACCGATGTAGGCTTTATCGTTAAAGATAACGGAACGTTGCGAGAAGCGGCCACCGCTGTAAGCAATTTCTTTGCCATTGTAGCTCAGGCGAGTTTTGGTTCCAGTAGTAAGGTCAATGATGGCATAGTAATGTGAGAATGCATCAATAACTGTAGGTTTCTTTATTCCTGCAGCAGCAGCTTTGTCGCTAATAGGTGCATTATCGTTGCGAGCATATACCAGAGCTTTGTTATTTCCTAAATACTGAACAGTCATCAACTTACCATCTGCATTGGAATAACCATTGTAAGAGGTATCAAACTCTGTTTCACCCGCTTTGATACGCAGCAACATACCTTTTTCAAGACCGCTTGCTTCTTCATGGAAACAAGCCAGATAAAGATTACCAGCTTCGTCATATGCTACGCAGTCCTGCATCAATTCTCCGTAAGCACTTCCTGCCATTTCACCTTCAACGGGAGAAATAATATCTTTTTCCACCTTCATAGTTGATGGGTTGATGATGGCTGCATGAAAATTAGGCTCTTGTTCACTTGCAACAGTTTGGCCTGCCTTTTCTTTCCAGTAATAGAAGTAATATAATTTATTGTCTGACTTGCGGTAGGTGAGAATACCTGAACTTGTCAGCTTTTTCCAGTCGGTAGGAGCGGGTATAGTTACTTCACCTTCATCAAGGATAGTTAAATCGTCTGCTTTCAGTTTCGTATAAAGAACTTTATCCTTGTCGCCGTTGGTAGATATGATAACGAGTGTGTTATCGTCAATCCAGGCATGTGTGTAGGCACGTACTTTATAAGTATTAGTCTTGAAAGGGCGCTCTGCAATCACATCGATTTTATTATTCTTGATCTGATACTTTACGAAGCGGTCAGCGGAACCAGGGATTTGATAATAGTATTTCCCTTTTGAGATAGACTCCATAGAGTAATCTCCGAGTTCCGATCCTACTCCTTCAACGGTGATGACACCTCTATCAGCCGTCAATGTACTGGTACTAGTGACAATAGTAGTGTTTTTACTGCTCATACCACCATGCTTACCTACGGTTACAAAAAGGTCGAAGTGATAATCACCTTCATTGATACCCGGATCTGGAGTAGGAGTAGGATCATCATCAGAACAAGCCGTAAATGAGATTGCCATCATGGCTGCCATAAAGGCCAAGAGTGTAAATTTGAATTTTTTCATCTTGAATAATTATTAATGATTAGTTAATGAATAATCGGAACTTGGCAAAAAAAGCACGTCCGGGTTTTTGCAACTTATAGTTGTCATAGGCTGTCTTGTCGAGGAAATTGGTACACTCTAAAGCAATGTTGTAGCGTCCGCGTTTCCATGAGTAGGTAATATCAGCATTGCAGATATGTTGAGCCGGAATGCGTGCCTTGCCTTCAGTGGCACCATAAGCCTCCCACAAAAGGTAATACCAGTGTATCCACTGATAAGTGCAACCTAGGCGTAGCTTGCTTTCTGGTAATGCCATGTTACGGAAAGTATAGTATGCTTCCGCACTACCAAACAACCAAGGACGGTTGGGTACACGGTTGTTGTAGGTAGCCGATGGTTTTCCGCCATTCTTGTACTTCTGTTGGTCGCGAGCATCTTGATAGCTGACGTTGCTGGCAAGTTGCAGCTTACCTTGCCAATCGTAGCGTACCTCTCCTTCCACACCCTTAATGTGGACTGCGGGTACATTGGTATATTTCATTGTACCTTCTTTTTCAGCAACTTCGCTCTGAATATAGTTGTCAACCTTGCGGAAGAATCCGCTTGCTTCGTAGTAGAAGGTATGTCCGGTACCCGGATGCCACGTACCGAATAGACCGGCATTGAAGTTATCACTGTTTTCCGGTTTCAGTGCTACGTTGGCGTAGATATTAGTACCGTTTCCCAATAGTTCGCGTGCGATGGGAAGTCTCACACTATGCTCATAGGACACTTTCACGGCTAAAGCTTCCGCTACAGTGTACCGAAGTCCGACACCGTAGCCTAGATAGTTCTTGGTTGTGGAACCTTGTACCGCTTCAGAACCGGTCACGCTAGGCTGATCGGTCTGCCGGATATTCGGGTGATTGATATAATCCTTTATGAAAAACACATTCTCCATCTTGCCATCCAATAACGACTGATTGTAAGAAAAGCCCAGGATATGTTTGGACACAACATCGTTGGATGGCTCGAAAGTGGTAGCCAAATCATCATAACGGTCGTTGCCGGTACGACTCAGATGATAGTTCAAGTTAAAGTTATGATGATTGTTCAGTTTATAATCCAGGTTGGCTCGAACCACAGTCAGTGGGCGCTTATAATGGCGCATGGATCGTTCTTTGCCCATAATTTCATTACGCTGGCCATCTATGTATCCACCATCCCAGTAATATTTTCGGTAGGTGGTGTCCACGGTCAATGAGTGATCCCAAGTCTGGGAGAGAGCTGCATTCAGCTGCATATTCTTCAGAATGAAATTACGCTTCTGGTAATGTGCTGAAATATTCCAGGCATCTGAATTTCTTTCCGCCATTCCATATACTTTGGTCTGGACAGCCCCCGTCTGTAATTCTTTATCTGTCTTGGAATAGGAAGCGGAAACGAAGAATGCATCTGCCCATGACTTGTTGGCAACTCCTACCTCTATTTGCCCCAGTAAGGAGAAGTAGTCATCGTGGAAGCGTTTAGGATTACCATATATGAAATTGTCACCACTCTCATCCCGCATTTGCACGTCTTTCATCCTATAATCATTCTTTGAATAATTTACTCCCACAGTAGGTCGGATAATCAATCCTGTTTTAGGTTCTACAAATTGTGCATTCAAGTCTGCTTTGTGCGTATGGAATGAACCGATGCCATAAGAGACATCCAGATAATTTTTCTTTTCTTGTTTGGTTATAATATTGATGGCACCACCCAATGCATCCGTTCCCAAGCTGGCAGGAACCACACCTTTATATATTTCAATCCGGTCTATAATATTCACCGGAAGATTAGCAAGTGAAACTCCACTTCCTTTAGTGTCCAACGGCATTCCATCTAAAAAGTAGCGAATAGAATTGCCGGATAAACCATTTATAGACAAATCAAAGTCTGAACCGACACCTCCTTCTTCTCTCACCTTAATGCCTGTTGTACGGTTTACAAGGTCATTGAGGTTATTTAGCGAATTTACTATAGGTTTTATATCGAGAGCATTGACGGAAAAAACTCCTTCTTTTACTTTCTGTGTCTGTGTCTTTCCATAAACTTCAACGGAGTTCAAAGTAACAGCACTTTCTTGTAATGTGAAGTTGAGCGTTTTGTTTTGTTGGATATTAGATGTGGACTTTACAGTTTGATAACCTATTAAAGATACGACAAGTGTACATTTTCCAGGTGATACTTTCAGGGAATACCGTCCGTTATCATCCGTATAAGTTCCGGATGTGGTATTTTCTACTGCAATTGTAACTAATGATAAAGGGGTACCGTGTTGGTCTGTAACTTTTCCCGATAGAGTAATCGTATTTTGCGCTATTACACCTATCTGCGATAAACAGGTTAACATAAATAGTACACATGAAATAATTTTCATTTCAATCTCTTAGTTAAAGCATTTATGACTTACTTTACGGGAGTATGTGCATAGAGAAAAAGAATTCTTTATCTTTCATAAAGAATTACCAGCCTCGATGTTTTTCTGCTTCATTTCCCGAAAGCATTAAAACTATGTTGTTCTTGGCAGGTATTCTGACTTATCCATCTTTGAATGCCTTCCCATCCGACCAGCAGACAGTGGCTATTGGAGTATATTCAAGATTTTGAAAGGATTTTACAGCAGCGGGTCTGTTCAGGACTTGCACCTGATTCCCTTTTCATCGCATTCCCATAGAGCCAAGGAGATGCGAAACCAAAAACGCTGCAAAGATATATAAAAAGTCAGTCTGAACAATGAAAATATCTGAAAATGTTTTTTATAACATAAATAGAGGTACAGGCTGAAAAGTAATGTATTTGTACGTTTATAAAGCGGAAGATATGAATTCAGAAGAAAAAACAATGAAAGAGTGTATAAAAAGGTATCAAAAGAATAAATGATAAATAAAAAAGTTCTATATTGGGGGGTATAAGAAGGTATAAGAAACACTTACGGCTGCGATAGCCTGCGCTTGTACAAGTGTGAACGTTCACTTGTACAAGCGTAGGCTATCGCAGCCGCAAGTGTTCAATGGCAATTATTAGAACGACCGTCCCTTAAATATATTCGACTCGGACAGTGGAATGAGCTTGCCATCCAGCGTCAATCTATTTGAGTTGAAATTCGGATTTACTGTGGCGGATACGTTGTTGCTGCCATGAGTTAGCCTAATGGAAACTTGTGCTGAGATTCCTACACCTGTCACACTAAAATTGCAAGTTACATTCCCTTTTTTGTCAGTGGTGGTTTTTACTTCACCTACAGTGCCATCCACTGTGACACCTCCAATTCCATTAGGACCTGCAAAGGCGCCGTTGAAAGCAATCTGTACGGATGCCCGGTCACCATTTAAAAGGATAAAATTGGTATTGGATGTAACAAAAGCACTACGGCCTCTTTTGAATGTCACACGATCCGCTTCCAATACAAACTTTCTCTCCTTTATGGCTTGTACTGCATCAGTGTATGCTCGTTCTTCTTCTATTTTCTCCCGAGCTTTTTCTGCATCACGTTGGGCTTTACGTTCAGCACGGCGACTTTCACTTTTACTTTCCTGTGCATAGATTGTTGTAGATGCACCTATAAAAACTAACATCAATAATACGATAATTTTTTTCATAACTTATTCTTTTTTTGTTCCGTTTGTTTCAATATCACTTGAATAAACAATCTGAAAATTAAAAAGATGCGTGTAATCTATATTATTATGGCGCGCATTAATATTTATTAATGAGATTTAGTGCCTGAATTAATAATAAAGAGAAGGTGCATAACGAACAGTAAACTGCCGCCATACACCTTCTCAAGAAGTAATTAAAGAGAGAGATTAATGTTTATTCTTCTGCGTCCGGGTCATACATCGGTTCACTCTGTAGGGCTGCCGACATGTGGCTGATCCATACGTTTACAATTTCAGAATAGTCGGCCAGTCCTTTGATATCACAATTGCTGAGTGGACAAGTATATCCGGCTTTGTTTAGTTCGTAACGCCAGCTTCCTTCTTCGGGATCGTTTTCGCTTACGCCGCCTTTCATGTCATTGTTGGCATGATCTCCGGCAATGGACATCAATGGATGGCAGATGACATCTCCCGATGCTTTTCCGGCTGCTTGCATGCGGGAAATCATGTTATCTACATAATTATCTTCCATATCAACCGTTGCCACAAAATAATTGGAACTGTAAGTCTTCTGAAGTTCTTCTTCCAACATGGTGTAGCGGGAGTTACCGTTTCCGTAGTTCCAGCCTTCGGGGTTACCGTGCCCCATGAACGTAACAATCTTGCCTGCATCTACTTTTGCTTTATAGTTTTTGTGCAGAATAGTTGCCACTTCCTTCACATCATCTTCCGATTCCAGCAACGGACCGGCCAAGTATACCTTTATATCTCCAAATTCAGGGTGGTCACCGCTGTAGTGAAAGTCTTTCACGGAATTTTGCACCCGGAGATATTCTTCACCCGGGATAACGTGTAAAGACTGTACGCAAACTGTTTTATAACCTGCAAGTCCGATAGCTTCCAGATAGAAAGACGGAGCATAATAGTTCCAGCCTTTGGCTGCGCAACGGGTCATACAGATTTCTGAAGTGAAAGAAAAATAGACATCCATGTTGGAGAACTTTTTGGCGAATTGTTCTTTCATGCCTTTGAAGGTTTCCTGCGGTGCGTCCCAAGTACTTCCGAAAGTAACAAGCAGCAAAGCAGTGTCATGCTTTTTGTTAGCTTTTACTTCGGCAGATACAGCTTCCATTTTCTTATCATGTTTGGATTGTGCCGAGTCATCGTCATCGTCCGAGCAAGATACTACGGAGAAAGACATCAGAGCAGCCAGTGCCGCCATCATCATTAACTTGAATTGTTTCATGTCATTAATTGTTTTTAAAAGGGTTAATACTATGTGGTTTTTCTCTTTTTCTGTCCAAATTGTACCATCAATGAGACGTAAAAGGTTCTTCCTGCCGTGTTTGTTCCGTAGTTCAGTCCATGGTAGGTCGTTTCATAATAATTCAGTATATTGTCAATGCCTGCATTGATTTCTGCATCCCATTGCTTGCCCAGGTTGAACTGGTGGCGTGTGTTCAGGCGCCAGAGGTGGTAGCTTTTGCCGTTACCGTCATCCTGATAATAGCGTTTGCTCTGGAAACGGCCATACAGGCCTACGCTGAGTCGATAATTGCTGTTTTTCCGATCATAATTCCAGACGGCACTGACGGTGCCGCGATGGTGAGCCATACCATCTATGACGATGTGTTTCATCACTTCGTCTTCTTCATCGTACTGATTCGCTTCTGTGTCCAGATAGCTGTAACCGCCCGCCAAGGTAAGCGTTTTGAAAGGCATCCACTTGGCGTTGATATCTATGCCGCAGGTGCGTGCGTCATCCATATTCTGGTATTGGCGAACACGAGCCGGGTCGTAGGTGACGACGAGGTCACCTGGAGCCTGAGAGGTCGGAATCGTCACAAGAGTTATCATGTTGTCTAACCAGTTGCAGTAACCTGTGGCACTGATACTAAAGTCAGTACCGTTGTATTCTACACCAC
The DNA here is from genome assembly GCF_000526555.1 of Bacteroides sp. 14(A). Classification (NCBI taxonomy): domain Bacteria; kingdom Pseudomonadati; phylum Bacteroidota; class Bacteroidia; order Bacteroidales; family Bacteroidaceae; genus Bacteroides; species Bacteroides sp. 14(A). The sequence continues at coordinate 528,991 of NZ_JAGH01000005.1, forward strand.
CGGAAACATAACGGCTGGTTTGAGGTTCCAGGTCTTTGTTACCTAAGTTTAGGATAACGAGAGACATTTGGCGAATATAACGGTAGTGGAGTTCTTTCAGAGTCGGAGTCTTGAAGCCTTCGGAATAAGTGGCGCGCAGGTTAAAGTCGCCCAGCTTGTAGAGAGCCGACACTTTGGGCGTGGCGCGCATACCGAAATTGTTGTTCAGCGTTAATCGTGCACCGGCTGTGATGTTCAGCTGACTAAAAGGCGACCACTCATCCTGAAGATAAAAGGAACCTGTGTTGTCGGAAACATTCTTTTCGTCCAGTCGGCGGGGAGCATCCAGCCAGTTTATTTCCATATCAACTCCTGCACTCAAACGGTTGAAATAGGGGAGGTTGAATATTCCTTTAGTCTGGATGAGCAGACGGCTTTGGTCACTCTGCAGACCCTTGTCACCGGGAGAATACGGGAAACTGATTTCCTTGCCGTTATCGTCATATTCTTTGTCCCAGGTTTCGTGGGTATAGGCATAATAGTAGGCATGACTGTCATAATGTATATCGGCTGTAATGCTATTATTATTTTTTAGCTTCATTTTACCACCTGTTGAGGCTGAAGCGTTGCGATAAAGGAAATCGTATGTTTTGTAATCGGGTATTCCGCAAGGGCGGTATACGCGTTTGCGGTAGAAACTACCGTCTGCATACAGGCTGAGTGTCTGGGTAGCCTGATAGTCGATGTGTTGTGAAACTTGCCAGTCGGTATATCGGTTCACGGTTTTATTGATGGAATTGGTGACAGGCTTTTCATATCGATTTGGGTCTTCGTAAGTAGTGTTCTGCCATCCGTCGGAATGTTTCAACTGAAAGTTGGTGGCAAAGGTCCATTTATCTGACTTGAATTGGAAAGCATTGGATTGTCGGAATTCGCCGTATGATCCGCCACGTGTGGTGTTTGTGACCAGAACGTTTTCACGATGTTTCTTGGTGATGATGTTTATTACACCTGCAATGGCATCGCTGCCATAGAGTGCCGAAGCGGCTCCCTTTACAATCTCGATACGTTCGATGCGTGCCGGATCTATCAGTCCTAGGTTATTTTGCCCGCCTACGTCACCATGTATCTTTTTGCCGTCGATGAGGAGCAAGATATAGCCGTTTCCCAATCCGCCCAATTGCATATTCGACCCCATGTCACTGGAACTGAAGTCGAAAGAGGGGCATAACCCACTTAATATGTCTTCAAGGGAGGAGGCACCGTAGCTATCCAACATTTTATGCGAGATAACCTCGGTTTGCACAGGCGCGTCTTTCAGGTAATGTTCGGTACCTGTACCGGTCACTACTACTTCCTGCAACATAAGTGACAGTTCTTCTTCATTCTTGTTTTCGAGGATGCTTTGGGCGGAGGCAGCATGCACCGCACACACAAACACCGCTCCAAGTAAATACTTGTGCTTCATCGTTTGCCGATTTTCTGTTTAATAAAAACGTAACGGCACATCGCTTCTGTATGCGAATACTAATGACCCGGAAGAATAAAAATAGTTTTGCCTATAATTATAGTATAGGGGTGACATCGCTTTTAATCCTGAAAGCTAAGTGCTCAAGTAATGGAAGTTGGTAGGTATTCTGGCTTTCCCCTGTCTGTATCGCCTTCCCATCGCATTGCGGCGTCAGTGGCTTTTGTGGTTACAGACTTTTTCTTAATGAGGATTACAGCTGCAGGTACAGCTCCGGTTTTACACCGGATTCCCTTGAGTCGGACGCATTGATATACTTTCCGATTGCCAATTCCGATTGCAAAGATAAAGATATTTTTAGAAATCAGAAGGTATTTGTGAAAATACTTTAGCAACTATTCTAATGTGATGAATTATCTGTCAATAATGGAACATACCGCTGCATCTCCGGTTACATTTACTGCGGTGCGCAGCATGTCCAATGGTCGGTCCACCCCCAATATCAATGCCAGACCTTCTACCGGAATACCTACGGAAGTGAGCACCATTGCCAAGATGACATAACTGCCTCCGGGGATACCCGGGGTACCGATAGAAGAAAGTACGGTCATAGCAACGATGATACAGAGTTGGGAGAAACTCAGATCGATCCCTAAAACTTGTGCGATGAAAAGAATGGCAATGGTTTGATAACAGGAAGTGCCGTCCATATTTATGGTAACGCCTACAGGCAGGACAAATGAACTGACTTCTTCTGAAATACCTAATTTTTGTTCTACAGTCTTCAGGGTTACGGGCAAAGAGGCGGCACTACTACTTGTTGTGAAGGCAAACAGTTGTACGGGGTACATGGCACGGATGAACTGTTCTTGCAGATGGGCTACTTGTTCGTGGTTTACCAGTTTGCCCGGTTGCACCAGTAGCCCCATTGCAAGACCTATGAGGATAGCGACTACAGTCGTACAGATATATATTCCGATGGTCTTTCCGCCGATACGGGAAAATTTACTGATGTCCTTCAGTCCGGTCATTCCCTTTATCAGAGATATAAAGACCAGGGGAATGGCGATCAGTTGGAGAAGGCGGATGAAGATTTGTCCCCAAGGCTGTATCCAGTGGCGGATGAATGTATCACCACCGTCTACCTGTAAGGCGATGAGGCCGATGATAATACCGGTAATCATTCCTATCAGGATTTGCAGATACAGGGGAATATCAGATATTTTCTGTCTTAGAGTCATAAGAAAAGCATTATTCTATTATTAAGTTTCGCCCTTTAGGGTACTTCACTTTATAGCGTAAAGCTAAATCACGTTGTTCGCCGGGTTGTAAGGTAATTTGCCAGGTGATGATACCTTTCGCTTCATCCAGACTGCCGCCGCTGATTTCTTCTGCTGTTACGGTAATGTTATTGTTGCGTGATACGGGTAGCTGGTCGTAAAGCGTAAGGATGACAGGTTCGGGACGCGTATTGCGGACAGAAAGTTTCCATGCAATGGATTGCGTCTGATTGGAACCCATAAACTTGCGTGAGGTATATTCGTTCTCTTTCGTACGCTGTATCATGATACGTTTATCACGACCTAAAGAGAAGGATAGTGTGTCGTTCTGTTGGGTGACATTCATAATGGACTTGCCAATGAAAGTATTCTCAAAGTAAACATTTGCTTCGCCTTCAAGTAAGTTCAGCTTTTCCCAATCGGTTACCTGGGCAATCAGGAAAGCATCTTTATCTATCTTCGGAGTACTTTGGTAAGTATAGGAAGCGGGTAATTCGTAATGACCGATTTCAGCAACTACAGGTTTGTTATCAGAAGGAATGGTGTAGGGCACTTTTATTTCAAATTCGTAGCCCATCTGTCCCTGGCTTTGTTCAACGTCAAGGGTCATGCTGGCCTCTTCTTCGTATTGAATATCTTTTTTATGGTTTACCTTAAGACCGGAGACAGCACCTGCCATAAGAGATTTCCTTTCAGCGCCGTAACCTACTACCACTACTTCATCCAATGCCTGTGTATCTTCCTGAAGGGTAACATTCATAATATTTCCTTGTATATCTCTGGTCTGAGTCTGATAGCCAATATATGAAAATTGAAGTTTGTTTTGCCCATTGGGAATAGTTATGGAATACTTACCGCTTATGTCGGTGATGGCTCCTATCGTAGTCCCCGGAATGGTAACGGTAGCACCTATTACGGGCGTACGTTCATTATCAAGAACGACTCCTGAAACAGTGTTTCCATTAAGATTCAAATTGTAGCGTGGTGCTGCAAGTCCGTAATCCAACCAGTAAGTAGACAGAGTGGGGGCTACGCTTCCGGTGGAAGGATTAGAGGAGGAAAGGGATAATTCTACGTTCTTCCACTCTTCCTTGGTATTCTGAAAGATGTTGGCTTTGTAAATGATGGAGATAGGCTCGGCCAGGCTACCGGAACGAACATCATAAGAGGGGAACCAACCGGCATTTTTTACATAATAGTTCAGAGTGAATGTAGCTTTACAAGCTGCTGGCGCATTTACATTGACCATAATTTCACTCATAGGGGTTAGAGATTTACCGCTTAGTTGTACCAGTTCAGAGTTAAGTTGTCCCTGTTTGATGGCAAGTTCGGCTATCTGTTCATTGATGGCCAGTTCTTTTGTTTTCAGAGTTTTCAATTGTCCGGAGTAATATTGATTCACTTCTTTGATAGTGGCCAGAGAAATAGCGGTATTCTTATTGTTGACGGAGCAATTTGTTTTCAGCATTTCATATTCGGCATTGATAAGTCCAAGCTCGGCATTCTGTTCTTTTTGCTGTTTCTCTATTTTTTTAAGCTCCTTTTGCAGGCTTTGTTGTTTTTCGCTGACGGCAAGGCTGTCTATATAGTTGTATTGCCGGTTGACTGCCGTAACGGTGAGTTTTCCCTTGGCACTGACCTGCATACTTTGTGCATCCATATAGGGGGATAATCCGGTAAAGATGAGCGTTGAATTTCCTGCCGGAATATCTACTTGTTTGGTACGCGTCACTTGGGCACCGTCAATGAACAGCGTTACCTTTTCGGCAGTTGTTTTCACCTTGTTTTGTCCCATAAGGGTGGTGGCTGCACAAAGGCAGAAACATGCCCATAGTCCTAATCTCAGTCGTTTCATAGTCAGTCTTTTTAATGTTATGTCACAAATATATGGATATTTCATTAACAATTGCTTTTATATATTGTCTTTTTTGCTTGCATCTTTACTGAAAAGATTGTTCTTTTGTGCAATGTGTTTGTTTACTCAATCTATCTGTGCTTTATGAAAATCAATCAATGGATATTTTACTCTTTGTTTCTGGGACTCATCAGTTGCCAATCGCAAGAACAGACTTTTACTGTGCATTGCACCGGACTGGGCGCTTACGAAGAAGATACGGTCTACCTGTGGCGATATGGTGCCGACCGTATGACGGGTGACCGTGATTATGGGAAAGCTCCCCTGGACTTCGCTATTATCAGAAACGGAGAAGTTTCATTTTCCGGAAAAGAAGATACGTTGCATATCTATGGAATGGAGCATCCCGGTAGCATGAATTTCTTTTATCCAGAAAGAGGAAAACTGACGTTGACAAATGTAGTCCCGCCGACAATGCCTGTACCGGATAAAAGTACCAATCCCCATTCACAAAACGTACGTCTTTGGAAACTTTGGCATGAAGATGATTTTCCGCTGGAAGCTACGCGGCAATTTGTATTCGACAATGCCCGGAACGCAATTGGATGGATGGTGTTTGATCGTTGGGCAGTGATCTATCCGGATGAACTGGAGACATTGTATCAGAAAACTCCTTCACAAATGCGCGACAGTACATCTGTATTGATAGGACTGAAACGGATGCTGGATGTTACCCGTAGCCTGAAGCCGGGAGATCATTTTATTGACTTCAAACAAGTGGAATATGCAGAGAAAGACAGTTTGCTCTTTTCGGATATTGCAGGGCAGGGACATCCTGTGTGTTTACTCTTTTTTCTGAAGCCCAATGAAAAAGATGCTGTCCGTACAGAAATCAAAAAACTGCGAGAACAATATCCCGATATACGTGTAATTGTCCCCACTTATAGATACCCGGATCCGGAATCTAAAGAGTTCATTCATGAACTGGAGACCGACTATCAGGCGACCATCCTGGATGACAGTCGCCGTTTTGAGAAAAGTGCCCGCTGGGAGTATCGTATTTACGGTTCTTTCAATTACGAATACTTATTTGATGCCCAGGGGCAGTTGGTGAAGATGAAACCTGTTTTATAAAGACGCATAATAGGCTTCTGCCTTTGCCAGTGTCTCTGGCTTGCCCACATCAAACCAGTTTTCGCTGTCTATAGGAAATCCTTGAATGCGTGCTTTCGGGCAGATATCCACATAAAATGGAATAATGGAAAATTTCCCTGTCCAGCGTTCATCTTCCATATAGCGGAAAATAGAGGGAGAAAGAACATGGACACAACCAAAAGCTTGCAACTGATAATGATCGCTGGGATAATCGAGTTCTTTGGGGAGTACTTCGCCTGTAGAAATATTCGTCCAACCACAAAGGCGGTTATCTTGATCCATCAATAGATAACGGGATGTTTTCCGGTGATTCGTGAGCAGAGTGGCATCTGCATCACTTTCCAGATGGTGGTGGTAGAAAGCATTGAGATCCAGGTCTGTCAGGATATCGGCATTATGTATAAGAAAAGGCTCGTTGCTCTCCAGCAGAGGACGGGCTTTTTTGATACCACCACCGGTATCCAGCAGTTCACCCCGTTCGTCACTGATATGAATATCCACACCGAAGTTCTGGTTTGCACGAAGGAAGTCTATAATCTGACTTCCAAAATGGTGGATGTTTATGGTGATATCATGGAAGCCGGCATCTTTTAGTTTTAAGATGACACGCTCCAGCATCGTTTTGCCTGCTACGGAGACAAGTGCCTTGGGCATATTGTCTGTCAGTGGGCGCAGGCGGGTGCCGAGGCCTGCAGCGAATATCATTGCTTTCATTGTTTTAAATTCTTGAGCTACTGATAAATTGAATTAAGATTTTAAATGTAAGTTTCATAAGCGGATTGAAAAAGAAGGAGATTTATACCCCAACTCCGTACTATCTCTGTATGATCTCCGTACCATCTCCATATCAACTCCGTATTAGGTTCGTATCAACTCCGTACTATCTCCGTATAAAGGCTGTTCGTATAGATACGGAGCAGGTACGGACTTGGTACGGAGCGGGTTATTAGGAGATAGTCTTTAGCTTTTCGCTTTAAATGTCTGTTCAATGTTCTGTTCCCGATGCATCAGATTTACCTGTACTCCGAATTTCTGGTTCAGATGTTCTGCCAGGTGTTGTGCTGAATAAACCGAACGGTGTTGTCCGCCAGTGCATCCGAAACAAATGGAAAGGTTCGTAAATCCACGTTCCATATATCGTTTCACGGAAGCATCTACCAGACCGTATACATGTTCGAGGAACGTGGTTATTTCTCCATCGTCTTCCAGAAAGCGGATAACAGGCTCATCCAGTCCGGTAAAGGGTTTATAACGGTCGTACTTACCAGGGTTGTTTACGGCACGACAGTCGAATACAAAGCCACCACCGTTGCCACTTGAATCCTCAGGGATACCTTTTTTATATGCAAAACTGGTGACCTTTACTACAAGGCGGCGCTTCTGGAGGTCGTCAGTGAATTGTTTCAGCTCAGTAAGTTCTTTCAGCACATGGCAGAGGTACGGATATTCGGGATAGGGTTCCTGCAATAGTTGTCGCAGGTTTTCAATAGCGAAGGGGACGCTTTGGATGAAATGGGGTTTCTTCTCGAAATAGCCACGGAAGCCATAAGCACCCAGCACTTGCATGGTACGGAACAATACGAAATGACGTAATTGAGCATAGAAATATTTCTCGTCCACAGGCTGATATTTACACAGAGAGTCCAAGTATTCCTTTAAAAGTTCTTTGCGAAGGCTCTCGGGATAATTGGCCTTGGCTTGCCACAGGAAGGAAGCTACATCATAATAAACCGGACCTTTACGTCCGCCTTGGAAGTCGATGAGCCATGGTTCACCTTCTTTAATCATAACGTTCCGACTCTGGAAATCACGATACATGAATGTAGCCGAACTACTGCGCATCAATACGTCCGCCATCTTCTGGAAATCATCTTCCAGGCGGTCTTCCTGAAACTCCATTCCGGTAGCTTTCAGAAAACAGTATTTGAAGTAATTCAAGTCCCATAAGATACTGCGGCTGTTGAATTCCGACTGTGGGTAGCAATATGAGAAGTCCATTCCGTCTGCACCGGAGAACTGTACGGCTGGCAACAGGCGTATTGTTTTGCGCAGAAGCTGCTTTTCTTCTTCATCAAAAACACTGGTCTTGCGTCCTTTTTCGATGGCATTGAACAGGAGAGTGTCTCCCAGGTCTTCCTGTAGATAAAATGCATCGTTATCACTCTTTGCTATGACTTGTGGCACGGGCAGTCCTTTCTTGCGGAAATGGTCTGCCATATAGAGGAAAGCCTGATTCTCTTCGAGGGAAGTTCCGCTGACACCGATAAGGGTAGGGATGCCTGTAAGGCGGAAGTAACGACGGTTGGAGCCGGATGAAGGAAGTTCTTCAATAGTTTCCGGTTCGTGTCCGGTATACGTACAATATAATTTCTTAAGTTCTTCAGTAATCATAGTAATTTACTTTTATTTGGGCAGCTAAGGTAAGAGTTTTGGGGAATATATACTACCTTTGCGGGAAATAAATCTGTGCGGTATGATAAGAAATATTCCCCAATTTCTGATAGCGGCGCCTACTTCGGGCACTGGAAAAACCACTGTCAGCCGATTGCTGATGACGTTATTGACGCAGAAAAAACTACGTGTACAGCCCTATAAGTGCGGGCCGGATTATATCGACACGAAGTATCATGAAAAAGCTTGCGGAATTCCGTCTTACAATCTGGACCTTTTTATGGCTTCCGAGCATCATGTATGTAAGGTATATAATCATCATGCAGTAGATGCGGATGTTTGTATTGTAGAAGGCATGATGGGAATGTTTGACGGATACGACCGTAGTAAAGGCTCGTCGGCAGAGATAGCAAAGGTGCTTCGTCTGCCTGTGGTGCTGGTAGTAAGTGCTAAGGCGGCGGCTTACTCATTGGCGGCAATGATAAAAGGATATGTGGATTTTGATCCGCAAGTGGAGGTGGCAGGTGTCATTTTCAACCAGGTGGGCGGTGACCGGCATGAAGAGATGCTGCGTGAAATCTGCGAAGATCTGAATATTCTTTGTTTCGGGTGTTTGCGGAAGTATGATGTGCTGAAAGAAGAAAGTCGTCATTTGGGACTGGACTTTAGCCGGAAAGAGAAAGGAAGTATCACCCAAACAATGATGAAAGAACTGGAACGTCAACTGGATATTGAGTTATTGCTGGAGATGACAAGACGAAGTGTGGATGTTCCTGATAAACTGGAGAGAAGAAAGAGAGCGCTTGCCAGTATGAATATATGGATTGCCCGCAATAAGGAGAGTTTTTCATTTATTTATGCAGAGCATCTGGAGTGGTTGAATGGCTTGGGGAAAGTTACTTATTTTGATCCGGAGGATAATAGCGTTGTACTACCGGATGATGTGGATATACTCTACCTGCCCGGAGGTTATCCGGAGAACCGTGCCAGGCAACTGAGTGCGGCAACGAATGTGATGAACTCCATCAAAGACTATATAGAGCGAGGTGGATATACACTGGCAGAGTGTGGGGGGATGATGTATCTTACATCTGTTTTGATGACAGGTACTGATACCCGTATGGAGTACAATATGGCAGGTGTACTGCCCGTCAAGGTATCCGCATTTAAGGGTGATATGCGTTTGTCACTGGGGTATAGGAGCTTTGAATTTAGAGGAATGAAGATACGTGGGCATGAGTTCCATTACTCGCAGGTCATTGAATCGGATGAGGAACTAACCTCGGCAGCACAGGTATATAATGCCAAGGGACAGCCGGTGAACACACCGGTCTATCACTATAAGAATCTGATTGCAAGTTATACACATTTATATTGGGGAGAGACTGGATTCATGAAACTGTTTGAACCGGTCCCGGGAAATCCGTTTTTATTCTAAAATTTTAGTATCATGAGAAAGATTTACACCAGAACGGGAGATAAGGGAATGACAGGTATCCACGGTGGAGAACGTGTTCCGAAGGATGATATCCGTATAGAAGCTAACGGCTGTATTGATGAATTGAACACTGTAATAGGTATTGTCAGGTCGTTGCTGCCGATAGATGATGTTTGGCAGGGATTGTTGCATGATATACAACGTGAGTTAATGGTAGTGATGAGCCACGTTGCTACTCCTTCTGCATTGCGGGATGCAGATCCTGAACGTCCGGGGAGCGGTAATCCGAACCCACTGCATGCAGCGGAAATGACTGTGCAGTGCGAACAGGCTATGGACGCCATGATGCTTCAGTTGGAAGATAATGATTATTTCCTCTTGCCGGGGGGAACCCAGATTTCAGCGCAATTGCAATTTGCCCGTGCCGTGGCACGTCGTGCCGAACGACGGCTCTGGACTTTGAATCGGGAAGACTCTGTACCGGAAGATATTTTGCGCTTTATCAATCGTCTTTCTGACCTTTTCTTTGTCATGGCACGCATGGAGATGCAGCGACAAGGATGGGACGAGGAACGATGGCAAGCGTTTGCTTATAAGAGAAAGAGAAAACAGCCTTAATGCCTAAAATAGAATACCTTCTTTTTGAAGACCCACAGACTCAACAGGAAATATACTATAACTTGTATCCACAGCGTTATCATTTCCGGACGAATGTCCGCCAGGGTTCCTCCCATTGAATTCAATTTGACAAAGGCCAACACGGCAGGGGCTGCCGGAACTACATAGTGTGCTGCCTGCCAGTACCATGGCATCAGTTCAAGCGGGTAGGAAACTCCGGACAGGAAAATATATCCTACGGAGAAGAAGGCAATCATCAGCAGGGGAGCTTCTGAATCAGTGAAGTAGCGTGATGCCGCCAACCCAAAGAAACTTGTCCCTAACAGAAAAGGAATCATCATCGTAATAATATCCCTGCCATTTCCTATATTGGGAATGCTGAAAAAGTGAGGAAGCAAGCCTAACAGGAATAAGGCAAAGATGAAGTAAAGCATAACGTAAACGAAAGTTCTTCCGGAAATGTTATATAATGCTTGAAGCCAAGTAAGTTTTTTGTGCTTACCTACCATCTTCCCCTTCGGGTACTCCTCTCCCGTCACCATTCCTATCACCATTAGTAATGTCTGAAAAATAATGACAATCATAACAGCGGGGATGAGGTACGAACCGTATCCTTCGGTATAATTATATAAGGCTGTACCCGACACGTTTACAGGTGCCGATGAGGCTACTGCCAGCAGTCCCTGAGGAGGTAAGAATACAACACCTTCTGCACGATGCGCATCGTTTACGGCAAGCATTACACGGGAAGAAGCTTCTTGTAGATTCTTAAAATTCAAGAAAGCATCCGTGGAGGCATAAACGGTAAAGACTGATTGTTCACCGCGACCGACGCGGGCATCAAAGTCAGCGGGGAGGTAAAGAATACCATCTACTTTACTCTGTTTCAGCCATTCTTTTGCTTCAAGATAGTTCGGAGTAAGTGCATAGACTGATGCTTGTGGGGTGGCATTGAGCAGACGGATATATTCGCGGCTGAGGGCGGAATGGGAATTGTCGACGATGGCAACCGGTGTTTTCCGCACAAGGTTGGGAGCATACATCAAGTTATATAAAAGTCCGTAAGCGAAGATACCTCCCATTAGTACTAACAGTATAGCCGCATTGGTGCTGATGGAGCGCCATTCGCGGAAAATGACAGTTGCTATTGAGTAGTGAGGAGTGTTGTGTACGCGGGGAAGCGGTGTTTCATTCTCACAAATACTAAGTTCTTCCTTATCCTTCAGAATCCAATGTTTCAATCTAGGTAGTATCAGTAGCGCCACCAACGGAAAAAGCCAAAGTATGGCTGCCGATTGCCAGTAATACCCGAATCCCGAATCAAAATAGAGCATGGATTGTGCTATTTCCGTGAAATGACGGACAGGAAACAGGTAGGATGCGGCATGTACAGGAGGGTACATACTCGTCACTGGGAAAGTGACTCCGGAGAGTGTGGCACCAAGTGAACCGACCATGGATACAATGCTGATGATATAAGCTATCCGTGGAAAAATAGAGAAGATGAATACGGCAAGTGTCTGTGTGGCAATAATAAAGAGTATTGTCATAAGGTTCATCATCAGCAGACTTCCATGGAAGGGTATATGCAGTACACCGTATAGAATATAGTTAGCCAAAATACCGATTACGGAGAAGATGAAAGTATAAGGCAATAACTTCCCGACAACTGCTGTGAGGATATTTTCCCGCGCTGTTGTCAGCCATTCCTGTGCCGTATGGAACTTCAATTCACTACCTATGATATAAACCGTTATCAATAGAATAAGTATCTGGAACAAGACATAGAAGAAAGGCTGGCTCAGATAAATGGAGTAATCGAGGTCAGGGTTATAAAGAGGGTGCATACTGGATTGCACGGGTAGGAGAAATGTGGTGATTTGCTCCTGGCTGACTCCCAAAGAGACGGCTTCCATAGCAATGGGAGAGAGGGCGACAGGTGCCAGTGCCGTTTCAAAAGCTGCCATCAGTTCACTACCTACGGAAAGAAGGGCATAATGATAATAATAAGAGAGTGTGGCATTCATTCCTGTCGTAGCCCGTTGGGTAAAGCCCGTGGGGATGGACAAGTAACCATAGATTTCTTTCCGTTGCACGGCTTGTCGGGCGGCTGTTTCATCGGTGAAGTGCCGGGTTACTTTGAAGGTTGGTACAGCGGAAATGTTTCGCACTATTTGCCGGGATGTGGTGGTGTTATCCTGGTCGACAATGCCGATAGGGATATTCTCCATTTGTCCGCTGCCGAAAATGGTTGCCATGAAGAACAGGCAGAACAGGGGCAGCACGAGACATACCCCGAAATAAAGTCGGCGGGAAGTCATGCGGCGAAGTTCGCGACAGAGTACGTTATATAATGGATGTTTCATCATTTACAAAGTTATTTCAATGATTACATATATTAATCATCTATGGTCAATAGCACTGACATTCCTGGGCGCAATCCTTCTACTTTTTGGGTAGGACGGGCGTGTATCTCAAATGTCTGCATGTCATAGCTTCCTGTCTGTTTAGTTGATTTCCAGGTAGCAAAACTGCCCAACGGACTGATATAATAAATACGGAATTCCACATCTTTTTTGCCGATAGCCGGGACTTCCGCACGGAATGTTCCGTCCATTTTGAATTGGGGCATCAGATCTTCGCGTATATTGAGTACAACATGTGCATCGTTCATGACGACAAGATTCATAATAGGGGTACCCGGTGCCACAAGCTCTCCGCGTTTAGGAAATATGGTTGCAATCTGTCCGTCTTCCGGTGCTGTCAGGCGTGAATCGACAAGGAGGGCGGAAACTTCGTCCACTGTGCTTCGTGCTGCATCTACCATGCTTCGTGCCGATGCACGGTCCTCACTTTGTGCACCGTCTACTGCCATCTGATACTGTTCGTAGGCGGCACGTTCGGCGGCTTGTGCGGCACGGTACATGGCTTCTACTTCGTCCTTTCGTTGCGAAGTGACAACACTGTCTTTGTACAGTGCCAGGATACGTTGGTAGGTTGTTTGCGCCAAAGTCAAGTCACTCTTGGTTTTATTCCAGAGTTGCCCGGCAGTGGCAATGATTTGTCGGCGGGTACCGGCATCGATTTTCTTATTCTGTTCCTGGGCAACTTGTTCCAAGGCATTTACTTGCCGGTATTTGGCTTCTATCGTCGGACTATTGATGACGACAAGTGTATCACCTGCCTGCACCCAGTCGCCTTCGCGGACAAGGAATGAATCTACACGCCCGGGAAGTTTACCGCTGATACGGATTTCGGTTGTTTCTATCTGTCCTTGGAGCACAAGGGGCTGATGACTCATGAGCAACATTCCCAAGAGAGAGACTAATATAGTGATTGCCAATATGATGACAAATGCGATGCTGATGCTTTTTTTTGATAGTTCCATAATTGTTATATATTTGTTGTACAGTTAAATGATAATTTAGCGGCGAGGGAATGGGTACGCGGACTACGCGGATAAGGCGGACGAACACGGACTTTAATCTTTTAGACGCGGATGACACGGATGACGCGGATTTTTAAAGCTGCGCTATACATACCGGCATATCACACCGAAGGAAAAAAGAATCCGCGTCATCCGTGTCATCCGTGTCTGAAAGATTACTTGCACGCCGAAGGAGAACCTTGCTCCAGCGCTACGCTGGTAAATTATCATTTAACAGCATAGTTTCTGAATTGTTCCGGTGTACCACAAAGTGCCAACAGGTTCATTAGTGTTACATCATATTCATAATAAGCCGCCAAGCGGGCTACTTTAACGGTGGCAAGCATGGTTTCAGCATCTATTACCTCGGTACTGGTTGCCATGCCTTCGGCAAAGGATTTCTTACGAATTCGTACAAGTTCTTCACTCAGGGCAATGGTTGAGTTGAGTGCCTGTACATTATCCTGTGCCTTTTGTAATCCTGTGTATAGTTTGTCTATGCCTACTGAAAGGTCATCTTGTGCCTTATCTTTTCCCAAAGCAAGAGTTTGTTCGGTAATTTTCGACTGGCGGATACGTTTCTCCCTTGCCAATCCGTCGAAAAGGTTCCAGGTGAAACCTACTCCGACAATCGTGCGTGGCACGAGGTTGCTTTGTATCCCGTGGGCGTAAAGCGTTTGTTTGCCGAACAGGGCAATGTCAGGCAGATAACCACTTTGGTCTATACGTAATTGTTGTTTAGCAATGCTCTGTTGTAGTGACAATTGGTTCAGGATATAGTTTCCCGAACGCATAGTCTGCTGAAACTCCTCTTTTGCCGGGAGTGTGGAATTGATAAAGAGAGGAGACGTAGGTTCAATTTTGCAGGTGTCCTCCAGATTGAGCAAAGTACGTAAAGCACTTTCCACGACTGTTACTTCTTTCTGTGCGGCTTCCAGTGCCCGCCAGGCTTCGTCCATATTCACTTGTGCAAAGAGGCGTCCGGCCTTGTCAATCATTCCGGCAGCTTCAAGTTTAAGAGCATTTTCATAATGCTGTTTCAAACCATTATAAGTGTCTTGGCGGACTGCTGCAACTTCTTTGGCGAGGCTGAGACCGTAATAACTTTCTGCCAATAGGGTTCGTTGTGTGGCATCTGTCTGTGCACGGTTTTCCCGGGCAAGGTCAATCAACCGATTTCCGATTTTGCCTGCCCGTATACGCTTTCCACCGGAAAAGACCACCCATTCGGCAGTTAAGCCTACAGTGGTCAAATTACGGGGAGCAAGAGGAAAAGCCAGAGTGTAGCTACCTATCTGATCCAGTATTCCGCTAATGAATTTATCGTCCGGTATGATGTCGTGTACAAAATCCTTTGCCGGATCTGTGAATTGGGATAGGGGTTGTTTCACTTCTATCTTTTCGGACATGTGGACATACGTACCGGCTCCCTGTAGGCTCGGATACCACAAAGCATTCAGTTTATCCCGCTCTGTGCGGGCTGTTTCAATACCTTTGTCCGCAATCTTCAGGCTTTGATTGCCTTTTTGCAGCATTTGTAGGGCGTCGTCGTAGCTGAGGGAGAGTTTCGTTTGCGCCGTCACAGATAGGCTTGCTCCCAACAGAACGATCAATAAAATATGTTTCATACGTCAAGTTGTTGGTTTAGGTTCGTTTATCTCAAACACTCGTTCGTTTCTATTGTTCAATGGCGGCATGAAAATGAAAGCTTCTTTTTGTTCGGATAATTACCAAGACCGTTTAATACCTATTAAAGAGACCGTTTAATACCTATTGAATAGATTGTTTAATACCTATTACAAGGAGCGTTTAATACCTATTACTAATACCTCAGCATAACTTTTTCATGCAAGCATGAAAGTTCTGCACTCGATTTGCATTATCTTTGCCCTCTCTAAAAAACATTTTCTTATGGAGAAACTTCATCCTATTATGTTTGCCGGTACCGGCAGTGATGTGGGTAAAAGCATTATTGCCGCGGCTTTCTGCCGTATTTTCCGTCAGGATGGCTATCATCCGGCACCATTTAAGGCACAGAATATGGCACTTAATTCCTATGCTACACCTGAAGGGCTGGAAATAGGTCGTGCCCAGGCTGTTCAGGCCGAAGCGGCAGGAGTTCCCTGCCATACAGATATGAATCCGTTGCTGTTGAAGCCCTCTTCTGATCATACCTCGCAAGTGGTACTTAACGGACGTCCCATCGGTAACCGTAGTGCCTATGAGTATTTCCGTGTTGAAGGTCGTGAAGAGTTGCGTCACGAGGTCTGTTCAGCTTTCGACCGTCTTGCCACCCGTTATAACCCCATTGTGATGGAAGGTGCCGGAAGTATTTCCGAGATAAATCTTCGGGATACGGATCTGGTCAACCTACCTATGGCCTTACATGCCGGAGCAGATGTGATCCTCGTAGGAGACATTGACCGGGGAGGGGTTTTTGCTAGTGTCTATGGTTCGTTAATGTTGCTGCGTCCTTACGAAAGGGAGCGGATCAAGGGCATACTAATCAATAAATTTCGTGGTGATATCCGTTTGTTCGAATCCGGAGTAAAGATGCTTGAAGAACTTTGTGGTATCCCTGTGGTAGGCGTTGTTCCTTATTATAAAGATATTTATATTGAAGAAGAAGATTCGCTGGCCCTTGCCACGAAATCCGTGCAGACAGAGCAGGGTAAAGTAAACATAGCGGTTGTATTGCTGCGTCATCTCAGTAACTTTACCGACTTTAATGTGTTGGAACGCGATCCCCGGGTACATCTTTTCTATACGAATAATGTAGATGAATTGGCGAAAGCCGATATCATTTTATTACCCGGCAGCAAGAGTACCCTTGCCGATTTGCACGAATTGCGTCGTAATGGTGTGGCACAAGCTGTGATACGTGCCCATCGTGAAGGCGCCACCGTTATGGGCATTTGTGGCGGCTATCAGATTATGGGACAGGAAGTGTGTGATCCTGACCATGTGGAAGGAGAAATAGAACGTTTACCCGGTTTAGGGCTTTTACCTGTCAGTACACATATGACGGGAGAGAAGATTACCCGGCAAATAAAATTCCGCCTTTCCGCTGCTGCAAGGGAAAACAGCCATTTGTCTACTGACGGAATGCAGGCAAATTTGGAAGGTTATGAAATCCACATGGGTACCACCGTTCCTGTTTATGATGCACCGGTTTCCCCTCTGAATCTTTTGGAAGATGGCGGTGCAGACGGTTATTTCCTGGATCGTACCTGTATAGGAACTTATATCCACGGTATTCTTGACAATCCCTCATTCATCGACTTCCTTCTGGAACCTTTTGCCGACAAGATTGCCGATGCGGGAAAATCTTTCGATTATCATCAATTCAAAGAAGAACAATACAATAAACTGGCCGACCATGTGCGTAGTCATGTTGATCTGCCACTTATTTATAAAATACTGACAACTCATGATTGAAGGACACGGAGATGATTCCTATAAATTCGAGCGGCCTATAACGGCCAATTTCAGTTCCAATGTGTATAATCGTGTAGATTTATCCGGACTTCAGGCTCATTTGTGTAGCTGTATCAGCGGTATTTCTTCTTATCCGGAACCGGAACCTTATACTCTGGAAGGTCGTCTGGCAGAGAAGTATCACCTTACTGCTGCCTCTGTTTGTGTGACGAATGGTGCTACAGAAGCTATTTATCTTATAGCACAAACTTTTCGTGGTACTAATACAGCCATTTTTCAACCTACATTCAGTGAGTATGCTGACGCTTGCCGCATGCATGGTCATCGGGTGACGTCACTCTATAAGCTTCCGACAGCAGAAACCAATTATCTCTTACCGCCTGATATCCGTATGCTATGGCTTTGTAATCCTAACAATCCTACCGGTACGGTCATAGAGAAAGCTTATCTGAAAGAATTGATTACCCGTAATCCACAGGTTTGTTTTGTTATCGACCAGTCTTACGAGTTCTTTACTGTACAGCCTTTGTTTTCGCCAGATGAAGCAGTCAACTTTCCGAATGTCCTGCTGCTTCATTCCATGACGAAACGCTATGCTGTTCCGGGTTTACGACTGGGATATATAACTGCTGACGAAGGCTTGCTCAGTCGTTTGCGTACTCATCGTATGCCTTGGTCTGTCAATCAGTTAGCTATTGAGGCCGGGATCTATCTGCTGGCTTACGATGTGCCTAATCCCTTGAATATTTCTGTTTATTTGCAGGAGACGGCTCGTTTACGTCATGCTTTGGAGAGCTTGGGCGGTCTTGAGGTATGGGAGACGGAAACTCATTTTATGTTGGTTCGTCTTCGCATTGGCAAGGCTTCCGCTCTCAAGAATTACCTCGCCAATGAACACGGCATACTAATTCGCGATGCTTCTAATTTTGAAGGTCTGGATGAACATTTCTTTCGTATTGCTGCCCAGACAGCTGAGGAAAATGATCGGCTCGTACAGGCTATAGAACGATGGTTTGCGACTTATTGATAATACAGTATGGTAATGAGTTTTCACCACAGAGTAACACAGAGTTTCACGGAGTTCTATTCTTTTGATTTCAAATTGATTAAACTCTGTGAAACTCTGTGTTACTCTGTGGTGAATTAATTAATTCATAACCGTATAGAAAAGCCCCCAATTACATGTTATCACAATGGAAAATATTCTTCTTATCTTAAACACCGTATTTGTCCTCAGCTTGCCCTTGCTTGCTGCCTGGTTGCTTGATCGCTGGCTGGGAGACCCTGCTTGGTTGCCTCATCCTGTAGTTGCATTCGGAAAGATGATTTCATTCTGCGAACATCTGTTGAATAAAGGTTCAAGACGAGGACTAAAAGGTGCTTTCGTAGCTATTGTTCTTGTTCTTGCCGTTTATTTTGCGGCATACTATCTATTTCACTGGATAGCGTCATTTTCTCCGGGACTACTTCTGGCACTACAGATACTTACCATTTTTTTCTGTCTGGCGGGTACCACACTTATCCGTGAAGTTCGTATGGTATTCGAAGCTGTAGATCGTTCGTTGGAAGAAGGCAGGAAGCAGGTAGCTCGTATAGTCGGTCGTGATACTTCCGGACTTTCTGCACAGGAAGTACGTACGGCAGCACTTGAAACGCTTGCAGAGAATCTGAGTGATGGAGTAATTGCTCCCCTATTTTGGTATATGTTATTAGGTATTCCCGGTATGCTTGCCTATAAGATGGTGAATACTCTGGATTCCATGATTGGCTATCGTAACGAGCGTTACCGTGCTTTCGGCTGTTTTGCCGCTCGCCTGGATGATGTCTCCAATTATATTCCTGCCCGTTTGACAGCTTTTCTCATGATACTTGCTTTTCTTCTTCGAGGCCGGTTTGGGGCTCTGTTGAGATTCGTTGGAATATATGGCAGTCAACATGCCAGCCCGAATTCCGGTTATCCCGAGGCTGCTCTTGCCGGTATTCTGGATTGCCGTTTCGGAGGTCCGCACAATTATTTCGGTGAAGAAGTCTGGAAGCCTTACATCGGTAGTAATGATCGTCTTTTAACCACGGAAGACATGAAAGTAGCTGTTCGTATCAATCGCCGTGCCGAAGGAATAATGATAGTAATTCTGATAATAACTACTACTTTGATTTCTTTTTTCATTTAGTCATTCACAATTTTTGGCTTCTTGGGAAATATTGAATATATTTGCCAGCGTATGCGGTGAATGGCAGCACAAACACCACACAGCACGAAACAAACAAACTTCATGAGAAACTTACTGAAATATCTCGTTCTCCATATAGTATGCTTTGGATGCGTTTTCCCATTATCAGCAGGGGAGGATAGCCTGGCAGAAGTCGAGCGTGCTACCATTCAAGATGAAGTGATATCTGCTTTTCACAACAGTATGGGCTTTGATTATCTGACAAAGGAAGAAAGCTCAGCTATCAATCTGGATAGTATCCTCAATTATCTGGAATCTACCAAGCAATATAATACGTACTTTGAACTGGAACGTATACTTATAAAATCATATCTTTTTCGTGGAGAAATACGCCTGGCCATTGATTGGAGTGAGCAGATGTATTCAAAAGCAAGTGCACTCTCGCATGCTTTGGGAACAGCTCTTGCACTGAATGCCATTAGTGAGGTGTATTCTTATACCGGACGAAACCAGGAAGCAGGAAGTGCTCATGTACAGGCATTAGAGATGTTCGATCAAATGTCCGGTGAGGGAATACATGTCCGGATGTTATTGTTGGAATTAGTAGAGCACAATCTTCGTATTCGTAATTTTACGGAGGCAGCATATTTCATGACCCGCCTGAATCGTTTTCCCGCTGATAGTCTTTCCGAACAGGAGCAAGCTGTCCGACATATTTTCAATGCCTATTGTCAACTGTTTAAGGGTTCTGTGAAGACAGCTCGCCAACACTTGGATGAAGTGGAGCATTTGAGGGAAAAACTGATTCCGGGTATTATGCAACATTTCTTGATAGCCGAGGCTATGTATTGGGAACGTATCGGTGAATATGAGAAATCTCTGACAACTTATGATGCTTTTTTACATACGGACTATGCTGAAATCAACAGTAGCTTGTACAAGGAAGTCCTGCAAGACAAGGCTGACCTGCTTGTGAAAATGGGGCGTAAGGAAGAAGCATATAAGCAATACGGTTTGGTCTTTTCATACATTAAATCGTCTTTTGAGAAAAATTATCCTAAAGAGATAGATCAGTTGACCACCCGCTTCCAAGCCGACCGGCTGACTTATCAGAACGAGCGTGACCGCTTGTTTTCCTATCGTTTTTACTTGGGAGGTATTATTGTTTGCACGCTGGTCTTATTTCTTTTCCTGTATCTCAGTTGGAAGAAGATATTCCGTCTGCAAGAATCGAAGCATTCGCAGGAAGTAATGATACAGAAGGCGGAACGGGCTATCCAGAAGAAGAATATGTTCCTGTCTAATATGAGCCATGAAGTGCGTACCCCGCTTAATGCCATTGTCGGCTTCTCGGCTGTGTTGGCTTCAGATGATGACTCTTTCGACGAAGAGTCTCGTAAAGAGTTTTGTGAAATCATTAAAGTCAACTCTTTTCAGCTTTTGAAACTGATTAATGATATTCTTGATTTTTCTGATTTTGAGAATGATAATATAACGTTCAATATACGTCCTTATGATGCCGTGAAACTTTGTAGAGAGGCTTCGGAAACAGTGTCTGCTTCTCGTAAACTTGAAGTGGAACTACGTTATGATACCGAACTTTCTGAACTGATGATAGATACGGATGATGCCCGTCTTCGCCAGGTCTTGATTAATCTGTTGGTGAATGCCACTAAATTTACTAAAGAAGGTTCTATCGTATTGAAGTTGGAATTATCCGATCCTAATACGGCTTTCTTCTCTGTAACTGATACCGGTTGCGGTATCCCGCTTGAGAAACAGGGCTTGATTTTTGAGCGTTTTGAGAAACTGAATGACTTTGCACAGGGTAGTGGTTTGGGGCTCTCTATATGTCAACTGATTGTGACCTATATGAGGGGACGAATATGGGTGGACAGCAACTATACGCAAGGTGCACGTTTCTGCTTTACACATCCGTTGAAGTATAAATCAAAAGGGGAGGATGCTGTATGATGAGATATATCGTAGTAATATGGTTTTGTTTGCTGAGTATGCTATATTCTTGTGTGCTGTATGCAGAAGATGCCAATGCACAGCAATATCAGGATAGTATTCTGAAAATAGCACATGCGATGCCGAATACACTTGTCAGACTTACTTATTTACGTGATATGGCTTACAGGCATCAATATCCCCCTTATAACAAAACTTTTTCTACCGCTTTGTACGAGGAGGCCTGTGCCCAGAAGAATGTGACGTATGAAAATCAGGGAGCGTATTATCTAGCTTCCTGCTATGATAAACTACATGATCCGGACAGCCTGACTTATTGGGTGAATGAACTGAAAAAGTATGCTCCGGAAGTAGGCACTTATGACTATTATCTGGAGCAGAAGGCCGCTATCAGTCGCGCATTGGCTTCCAAGAGACAGGTAGAGAAGGCTGTATATATAGCTAAGGAAGCATTAAAAGAATCTTTGGAACATCATTGTAATAATGGAGAAATTGCATCGTACAATAGTCTGGGGTGTGCTTATGGAATATCCAGTAGAGGAGATGAAGCCTTGAAGATCTTCCAGAAAGCTTGTCAGCGTTTGACCCCACAGACTAAGGCTGCTTTGCGTGTGGATATCCTTTCACGCATTATCCGAATGTATAGCAATGCCGGGCAGGATAGTCTGAAACATTTTTATCTCAAACAGATGGATGAGACTTTGCAGGAAATCATTTCCCGTGAACCCGAAGCCCGTAAGAATTGGACAAACTTTGAAATCGACTGCCAACTTAAATATGTGTTCCTTTTTATGGAACAGGGGAATTTTCCTGTGGCATTGGAACATATGGATAAGGCTAAAGCATTGCTGGACAGTCATGTCGATATAGCGTTTTGGCTGAATGTTCAGTTAGTTCAGTTACAGTATTATACTCGTACGAAGGAATATGATAAAAGTATTGCGTTGATAGATGAGGTGACTTCCGTGGTGCTGAATCATGATGCTTCCATATTCGCTACTTTCATTAATTATAAAGCATCTACACAGATTGATAAGGGTGATATTGACGGAGCTATTGAAACCAGGCGTTACCTGATACGGACTCAGGATTCATTGGATAATGTTTTTTCAGCAAATCAGTTACGACAAATGAAGGAAATCTATCATATTGATGATCTTCTTCTGGAAAAGCAGAAAATAAAGGATACCAATTATCAGCGTGGTTTCCTGTTTCTTATCACATTGTTAGTGTTAGTGCTTTTGTTCTATCTTTATACTCGTTATTTGTCCCGGAAGATTGCTGTGGCTGAAAAAGTAACGGCAAATGCGGCTATGCAGGCAGAAGCGGATAATGTTACTAAAGATCGCTTGCAATCTGAAATCAGCCATGACATACGTACTCCGCTGAATGTGGTGGTAGGGTTTGCCGAACTTTTGACGGAATCGAAAGAACTCACTGCGGAAGCGAAGGTGGAATATGGTAAAATGATTCAGGAAAATGCGGAAAATCTGTTGGAGTATGTCAATAGTATCCTGGAACTTTCTCGTTTGGAATCCGGTAAGACACAGTATGTACAGGAGGAGTGTGAAGTGATGGCCTTGTGTCGGCAAGAAATAGCCATTGCAGAACATACCGATAATGGGCGAGTGAGTATTCGTTTGAAGACGGATATAGAAAGTATGGCGATAAGTATAGATAAAAATAGGTTTTCTTCCTTGTTGTCCAGTCTGTTGATACCATCGGAGAATGATGAGAATATATACAATATTACTATTCGGATCAGACACGATAAAGAAAAGAATATGTTGTTCTTTAAAGTGACAGGTACGCCTTTGGCCAAAGCACGCTTTGAAAACAAGACAGCATTGATCCGTCATGAAATCAATGCGCACTTCATTCATGCCTTTAATGGTACTTATAAGGTGCAGGAAGGGGCTTCAGAAGGACCATTGGTCTTGTTTAGTATTCGGATATCTAATCAAGTCTTAACTGAATGATTCCTCCATAGGGAGTCAAAGCACTGAATGCCTCTTCCTGTTTTATAGCTCCTGCATAAAGTTGGGCGCAAATCAATACGCCTCCATGTGCAAATATGGCTACTTTCTCATAATTCTTTTCTTTCAGTTCATCCAAAAAACTGGCGACACGTTGATACTGTATGGCGAATGATTCACCGTTTGTAGCAGGTACGTTTATGTAGTCGGCATACCATTCTTTCAGTCTTGGATCACTTATTTCATCAAAACTCTTCATTTCCCAATCCCCGAAGTTCATTTCCATAATTCGGTTGTCACGTTCGGCATCAGGATATCCGCAGTAGGTAGCAAGACGTACACAACGGGATAGCGGACTAGTATATACATAATCGAAATCTCTCCCTTTTGGACGGTAAGATTTTAAATTTCCGGATGTGACGGCAGCTTCTTGTTCGAAACTGTTTCGCAAAGGAACATCTGTTTGTCCGTAGCACACTCCGGGAGGGACATCTACCGAGGTATGTCTGATAAAAATAACTTCCATATAATTATTATTTTAAATAAACATTAATAAAATTCGGGTTACCGTATTTGATCTGTGCATACAGCAAGATTACTGCACCCAAATAGAATGAAAGCTCACAAAGCAGGAATGTAGCTCCGCAGCAATCTCCTGTATAACCTTGAAGACGACGTTTCATCAACCGATACAATAGGGTGAATGTTAAAATGGGGCAGATCATAACCGGCCAGAAATCTATCGGTAAGAATAATATAATAGGTAAAAATCCACAGATGAATCCCGTCAGTAATTCTTGCCAGGTCATGCGGTCATATACATTTTTTGCCTTGCTTTCTTCTTCTTTCCGTGCATAAGGCAAATAATTGATGATCTGTGAAGCACAGAATTTAGACCAGCAGTCGCCACAAATTACGAGTACACAAATCAGTTTCAAAGGTAGATTTTCCAGAAGTAAGAATAATAGCAAGAAATAGACTATTAATCCTATGACACCATAACTTCCTATCTGGGAATCTTTCATAATGGCAAGTGTCCGTTCTTTGGTGGTGCCTCCACCAAAGCCATCAAAAAAATCAGCCAGTCCGTCTTCGTGCAGACAGCCTGTGATAAGCAATCGGGAGAGGATGGCAAGTACCCATGCGATGGAAATGGGAAGTATCTGAGCTGCTATCCACAGTACTCCAACCGTAATACTACCCGTCAGCCATCCGGCTAATGGCCAGTATGGAACAATACGTTTGAAGTATTTAGCCGGGACTTCTTTGATTCTCCAAAAAGGAAGCCGGGTGAAGAAGATGAATGCTGCTAGGACTTTCATACGTTTAGAAATACTTTGTTATAGAAGCATGCGCGAAGTTATCCATTTCATTAATCATACGTATGGCGGACTGCACAATGGGATATGCACAGATGGCACCTGTCCCTTCACCCAAACGCAGACCTAAATTTAAAAGCGGTCTGGCTTTCATGTGATCGAGTAGTAGTTTATGACCTGTTTCATCTCCACAATGTCCGAAAATAGCATAATGCAGTACTTCCGGATATAATTTGCTGGCAGCTAGAATACAGTTTGTCATAATGAATCCATCTACCATAATAACTATTCCAAGTTCGGCTGCTTGAAGCATAGCACCTATTACCATCACCATTTCCAGGCCTCCAAAATAGCGGATGATATCATGGGGAGAACGATCTCCTCTGTAGTTATCTAATGACTGTTTTAATACTTCATATTTATGACGGATACCAACATTATCCAGTCCGCTTCCCGCACCTACACATTGTTCCAGAGGAATATTTGTAAAGCAAGTCATCCACAGGGATGAGGAAGATGTATTTCCAATACCCATTTCCCCAAAACTGAGTATATTGCTACCTTCTTTATGGCAATTGCGTACCACTTCTGCACCGCGCTCCAGACATAGTTCCATTTCCTCTTCTGTCATTGCAGCTTCATGCAGATAATTTCGAGTACTTTTCCGTACTTTCATGTCGATGATACCTGTATCATAAGGTAAATTATAATCTACACCGGCATCTACTATTTTCAAGGTAAACCCATGCTGTCGGCAAAGGAAATTCACTCCGGCACCTCCATGTAAGAAATTACTAATCTGTTGCCAGGTAACTTCTTTGGGCGAAAGGCTGACACCTTCGTCTACAATGCCATGATCAGCGGCAAAGATTATATTCTGTGGATGTTGCAGGGTAGGAGACAGAGTTTGTTGTATCCAGCCTATTTGCAAGGCCAGCTCTTCAAGAGTACCTAATGAACCTTTGGGTTTAGTCAGATTATTAATTTTATCAATCAATGCTGGACGGATATTCTCGTCCGGACGTATTATCTTAAATGTTTTCATATGCAATATTTATAACTTTGAATCTTATCATCTTACCATTCTATCATCTTTTCCTCTCTCTATTTCACTTTCACCGGAATCCCCGATACCATCAACCATACTTCATCAGCGTGTTCGGCGATGTACTGGTTCATCCAGCCTTGCATGTCTGTGAACTTACGCTGAATTTCATTTTCTGAAGTAGCTCCCATACCTATTTCATTGGTAACAAAGATGAAGGTAGCATCTTGCGCTGTAAAACGGTCGAATTCTTCTTTGGCAGCTGTCAGGGCACTATCTGTATCTGCATTTACATCAAAGAAGAAGTTGGTACACCATAAAGTAACACAGTCTATCAGGACAGTCCTTCCGATTAATTGATGACGGCTTAGCTCTTTTTCTTCCTCTATATTTGTCCATTCCGGTCCGCGTCTTTGTTGATGGCGGATTACGCGTTGTCGGAATTCTTCATCCCAAATACGTGCGGTAGCAAGGTAAACAGGAGTAGGAGAGAGACTTAGCGCCAGTTTTTCCGCATGGCTGCTTTTACCGGAGCGGGCACCTCCGGTAATGAGTATGATCCGTTTCATATTTTTTTCACTTTAGTGGCTGTAAAAGTACATTTTTATTTTTGAATATAAAAAAACTTCTTTTACCTTTGCACCGTCTTTTTAAGAAAGCAATGCGGCAGTAGCTCAGTTGGTAGAGCATCAGCTTCCCAAGCTGAGGGTCGCGAGTTCGAGCCTCGTTTGCCGCTCTTGCCGAAAAATGGGGAAGTTACAGATTTGTGGCTTCCTCATTTTGTATAATCCGAAAAACTTTAAAAAACAAAATAAAATGGCAGTAGAATTAAAAGACCTGACCAAACGCAGCGAGAATTATTCGCAGTGGTATAATGAACTGGTGGTAAAGGCCGACCTGGCAGAACAGTCAGCTGTGCGTGGCTGTATGGTGATTAAACCTTACGGATACGCTATTTGGGAGAAAATACAGCGTCAACTCGACGATATGTTTAAGGAAACAGGGCATGTGAATGCTTATTTCCCATTGTTGATTCCGAAATCTTTCCTCAGCCGTGAGGCAGAACATGTGGAAGGTTTTGCAAAGGAATGTGCAGTCGTTACTCATCATCGCCTGAAAAATGCTCCTGACGGTAGCGGAGTTATTGTGGACCCGGAAGCTAAGTTGGAAGAAGAACTGATCATCCGTCCTACTTCAGAAACCATCATTTGGAATACTTATAAGAATTGGATTAATTCCTATCGTGACCTGCCTATCTTGTGTAACCAATGGGCCAACGTAATGCGTTGGGAAATGCGTACTCGTCTTTTCCTGCGTACTGCTGAATTTTTGTGGCAGGAAGGGCATACTGCACATGCTACCCGTGAGGAAGCTGAAGAAGAAGCTGTACGTATGCTGAATGTATATGCCGAATTTGCCGAAAAATACATGGCAGTTCCCGTAGTGAAAGGTGTAAAATCGGCTAATGAGCGCTTTGCCGGTGCACTGGATACTTATACCATTGAGGCTATGATGCAGGATGGGAAAGCCTTGCAAAGTGGTACGTCGCACTTCCTTGGACAGAATTTCGCCAAGGCATTTGACGTGCAATTCGTGAATAAGGAAAACAAAATGGAATATGTTTGGGCTACTTCATGGGGGGTATCTACTCGTCTGATGGGTGCACTGATCATGACTCACTCTGATGATAACGGACTTGTACTGCCTCCGCATCTGGCTCCAATACAGGTGGTTATCGTGCCTATCTATAAGAACGCAGAGATGCTGCAGAAGATTAACGAGAAAGTGGCAGGCATTGTTGCTAAACTGAAGTCTATGGGTATTTCTGTTAAGTATGACAATGCTGATAACAAACGTCCGGGTTTCAAATTTGCTGATTATGAACTGAAAGGTGTGCCGGTACGTCTTGTTATGGGTGGTCGTGATTTGGAGAACAATACAATGGAAGTTATGCGTCGCGATACATTGGAGAAAGAAACTCTTTCTTGCGACGGCATCGAAGAATATGTAAAGAACCTGTTAGAAGAAATCCAGACTAATGTCTATCAGAAAGCCCTTAACTACCGTAACTCTCATATCACGAAAGTGGATAGTTATGATGAATTCAAGGAGAAGATTGAAGAAGGTGGATTTATTCTTGCTCACTGGGATGGTACTGTTGAAACAGAGGAGAAGATTAAAGAAGAAACAAAAGCAACTATCCGTTGTATTCCTTTCGAAACGTTCTTGGATGATGACAAAGAACCGGGTACCTGTATGGTGACAGGCAAACCTTCTGCTTGTCGTGCTTTATTCGCTCGTTCTTATTAAATATAGGATATCTAAAGATCTAAGGTAAAGGGCTGCACTTCGCACAAAGAAGATGCAGCCCTTGCCATTTTTACATCATTGTCATATCCTATACATGTTTCCGTAACACTGAATCTCCATCTTTGCATCGTAATAAAAAAGAAAGGAGTTAGATATGAAACTGAATAGAAATGATTATGCTATTGAGGCAACTACCGATGGCGGCTATTACGCCTATTTGAAAAGTAATATCATGTGCAGTGCGTACGGTGAAACACCTGATGAAGCCTGCGAGAACCTTGGTAACATTGTTGACGACTTCGTCACAGATATGTACATGGTTGAAGAGTTTGTATAACATGTGTTCGATTCCATAAATTCTCTTGAGGTCATGTCCGCGTGAGCAGACATGACTTTGTGGTTATAGAGAAGGTTAAAAGAGTTGTGTCTTCAGTCCGAACGATAAGCTGAGATAATCTTTGGGCTTCAGATATTTGTTGGTGAATGCACTTACTACATACAGATCACAGGTACTTATTTCATAATAAAAAGTAACGGCTCTTGCTCCCAGACGCCAACGTGGGGGAATATTATAAGTCAGACGTTGTCCCAGGAATACATGAATGCGTACCTTGGATGAGAAGCCGTAATAACCTTTTGGATAACGTTCGGGCTCATGTGTCCAAAATTCATTGCCGAATACTGTATTGAAATACATGCCGCATGCAAGTGGTTCGACAGCAAATTCTTTTCCAAGAGCTATACTCCATGGCATATAGTTCTGCTTCAGAGTCATGGTGATTTTGGTACGTTTGGAGTCGTACTTAGGCAGAATACCGAAAAAGATATCTGTTTCCCACTGATTCCGTTTTCCATAATCCCATCCTGTACCCAGAGATAGCAATCCCATGTTACCGGCAAATTGCAGCTTTGTATGTGTTGGTATCAGGCTTTCCCAGTGTTTACGATAGCGATGGACGCGCTTATCATAACGGCTGGAACGTTTATTACTGATATCGGCACTGTCTATTTTTACTTTTTCTTTCTCCAGCCACACGGTATCATGTTTTGTGATGATAACGGTATCTCTGAATACCCGGCGTGGCTCTATGGTTATTGTACTGGCTTCTTGCGCATAGCCGGTTGATGAGCATACAAGAAGGAAGCACGTCAGTGCTTTAATAATAGACCACTTCACGCTCATATCCATCAGGGGTTACAGTAAATATATAATAGTTGCGGTGTTTCATACAGTCGCTCATGTAATACATCACGCCATCTTCAAAAAAATCTTCTTCGAATACGCGATGTTCATGCGCAGCAGTACAGAATAGTAAGCCGGGAAATTGCTTAATGGTATATTGAAACACTTGAGCTACATTATTGTTAAACTCCATGCAAAACGGTCGTATATGCATGGAGAAGATAGTACGGTCGTACTCGTCGCGGCGATCATCTAACTGGGCATTAATGAATTCAAAGTCAGGGATGGGGCGGGAGTAGTCGAATTCGATAGCATTGGTGTTCAGACAAATGAATTTGATGCGACCGGCTATGAAAGAAAAATTGGGGTCACCGAATACAATACGAAAAGTTTCTTCGCCTGTACCGAGGCAGTCATGATTACCGATCAGACCGACATAGGGAACTTTCAGCTTATTCATGATATCACGTTGCCACAGGAACTCGTCTGTAACACCGAAGTCGCTGTAATCTCCGCCATGAATGACAAAATCTATATCATCCCGTTTATTAAGGTGATTGACAAAGTCCAGGGTCTCATCATACCAACGCTGGGAGTCACCCATAGTGACAAAACGAATAGTTGCCTTATCCTTGCAATTGGCCTCTATCTTTTCTATATTATGATTATTTATATTTGTCTGACCACTGATGCGGACATCATAAGGATGGTAATCTATCATATCGCAACCGCCCATAAACAGGCCGGTAAGCGGAATGAACAGGAGTTTAGATAGTTTCATGTGTATGATATTAATATTATATAATCTCTTTGATTGAAAACTGATTGCAAAGATAGAGTTTTCTTTTAGATAAATGATTGTCTTATTTTCCTTTTTTCTGTTCCTTCGTGCTGTACTAATTTCCATAATTGTCCATTTTTTAGACGGAGGTGTCTAATTATTAGACACTATTTGTATACGTTTAAAAAGATAAATTGTTGATAATGAATGAATATTAAGTTTTGGCATACTTTCTGCATTTATATAAACAGAATATTATATAAGACTTTAATAATAAACATCATGATTGAAATTAATGACATCAGCAAAGTATTCCGTACAACGGAAGTAGAAACAGTAGCATTGAACCATGTGAATCTTGAGGTGAAAGAGGGAGAATTTGTAGCCATCATGGGACCGTCAGGTTGTGGTAAATCAACCCTGTTGAATATCTTGGGATTGCTGGATAATCCGACGGAAGGTTCATATAAACTTCTGGGACAGGAAGTTGGAGACTTGAAAGAAAAAGAACGTACCCGTGTGCGGAAAGGTAAACTAGGTTTCGTATTCCAAAGCTTTAACTTGATAGACGAACTGAATGTTTATGAAAATGTGGAATTGCCTTTGACGTATCTCGGCATTAAGGCTTCCGAACGTCGTCGGATGGTGGAGGATATATTGAAACGAATGAATATCAGCCATCGTGCCAAGCATTTCCCGCAACAATTGTCCGGTGGTCAGCAGCAACGTGTAGCTATTGCCCGTGCTGTGGTAACTAATCCTAAATTAATACTTGCCGATGAACCGACCGGTAATCTGGATTCTAAGAATGGTGCAGAAGTCATGAATCTGTTGACGGAATTGAATCGGGAGGGAACGACAATTATTATGGTAACACACTCTCAGCATGACGCTTCGTTTGCACATCGTACGATACATTTGTTTGATGGTAGCGTGGTGGCCAGTATTGCGGCACAAGGAGTATAAGTTTATAAAGAGATTGAACTATGAAACAACTATATTATGTCATACGTACCCTGTTGCGTGGGCGCGGTTCGAATATAATCAAAGTCATTTCCCTTGGATTGGGATTGACGATGAGTATTCTGCTGTTTTCACGTGTGGCTTTTGAACAAAGCTATGATACTTGCTACAAGGACTATGATGATCTTTATCAGATATACTCCATATTCTCGGCTGAAGGTGAACAATTTGAACCGCAAAAACAAAACTGTGGTCCTGTGGCAGGTGCCATTTTGGAGAATTTTCCCAAAGAGGTAGAGGCGGCTGCCAGCATTGCGTATTTTGTTTCTTCACCACTTTACAATGGCAGTGTACGCATCGATGCCCGGAAAATATTAGCCGATTCACTTTTTTTCAAGACTATGGGTATTGAGGTACTGAGTGGCAATCCGGAAAAAGATCTGATGCAGAACGATGTCATATTTTTGAGTGACGATTTGGCTCAGAAAATATATGGTGGTGAGAATCCTATTGGAAAAGTCATTAGTTATAATAAGGAGTTGCAACTGACGGTAAAGGGCACTTATGTCGATTTGCCCGAGAACGCTACTATGCGTCCGGAAGCTGTTATTTCCATGCCTACGGCTTGGAGCCGTGACTGGGGTAACTATTCCTGGCGCGGAGGCGACAGCTATTACGAATATATCCGTTTCCGTCCGGGAGCTGACAAGGAAGTGGTGAATACCCGTCTGGATGCCATGATACAGAAGTATCGGCCGGAAGAAGATAAGAAAGCATACGGTTACACTGCTTTTGTGAAACCTATCCGTGATGTGTATCGTGACGAAGATCAGGTGAAACGCATGGACAGCATTATGAGTATCTTAGCTCTGGCTATTCTTTTTATCGCGTCACTGAACTACGTGCTCATTTCTATTTCTTCGCTCACGTATCGTGCCAAAGCGGTGGGTGTGCATAAGTGCAGCGGTGCAAGTGGAGGTACGGTGTTCTCAATGTTTCTTTTGGAAACGGGAATTATTATTGCGCTGGCCTTGGTGTTGATGGGGTTGATATTACTCAATTTCCAGGAGTTCATAGAAGATACTACCGCAGCCAAGTTGAGTGTACTTTTTGCACCGGATCGTATCTGGGTGCCGCTTGTTGTGGTGCTGGTTCTGTTCATTGTAGGTGGAATTCTGCCAGGCAGGCTGTTTGCCCGCATACCTGTGTCTCAGGTGTTCCGCCGCTATACAGAAGGTAAGAAGGGGTGGAAACGTCCGTTACTTTTCGTTCAGTTTGCGGGTGTGGCCTTCATTTGTGGACTGATGTATGTGGTGATGGCGCAGTACAATTATGTGAAAGATAAAGATATGGGCTACAATCCACAGCGTGTTGCTATCGGAAATGTTTATTTCGGTGGTGAAGAAGCGAGTGGCCCTGCCTTGCAATTCTTCCGCGGACTGCCTTATGTGGAGGAGGTATCTTCTGCTGTCAGTACCCCAGTATGGAGCTATAGCGGTTCAATGATTGAAGGTGAGGGTGGACAATCGCTCTTCTCGACCCGATTCAGTTATGCACTTGAGGACTACTTTAAGATGATGGGGATGACGATGAAGGAAGGGCGTCCGGCGCGTGCATCGGACGAAATAGTCGTGAATGAGGCTTTTGCGGAACGGATGCGTTGGGGAGACAAAGCGCTGAATCATCCGTTGCGTGCCGAAGGTCGAAATTTGAAAGTAGTAGGTGTGCTGAAGAATTTCCATATAGGCTCTTTCTATCAGCCACAGGATGTCATTATGTTTGGCTATACCCGTACCTTTGGTAATACTGTTCATGTACGTCTCAAGGAACCCTTTGCCGAGAATTTACGTCGTCTGAACAAGGACGTCTCTGAGGCTTATCCTGACAAGACGGTTGACTTCTATAGTATGGAAGATCAGATTTTGAACAAGTATAATCCGGTTCGTGTCTTCAGTAACGCCACGATATTGGCGGCATTGACTATGTTCTTTGTCATGCTGATGGGCCTGATTGGTTATACTACAGACGAAGTGCGTCGTCGTTCCAAGGAAATCGCTATTCGTAAGGTGAATGGGGCGGAATCTTTGGGAATATTGGAGTTGCTTTCGAAAGATGTCCTTTATGTAGCGGCTCCGGCTGTTATTATCGGCATTATATCTGCAGCATATATCAATGGAATGTGGATGGATCAGTTTGCCGAACAAGTGCCGCTTTCCTGGCCGGTATATATATTGATAGCATTAGTTATCCTGTTACTTATCCTCGCTTGCGTCATCTGGAAGTCATGGCGGATAGCGAACGAAAATCCGGTAAACAGTATTAAAAGCGAGTAAAAAAAGAAAGATATGAGACAACTTTATTATACGGTTCAGATTTTGCTTCGTGGGCGGGGCAGTAATTTCATTAAACTGGTGTCCCTGACACTAGGGCTGCTGATAGGCATCTTGCTTTTCTCGCAAATAGCTTATGAATTGAGTTATGAGAATTTTTATAAAGATTCGGAAAATGTAGCTTTAATGCGTTGCCGCAGGGTGAAGGATGGAATTCCTGATAAAGACTATGACGACAGCACTTTTCGCCCTGCCGCCGCTGATCTTTGGGAGGCATTGCCGGATTTGATAGAATCTGCCAGTCTTTCCGTTAATTTCTATCAGCCCGACTGCTATATTGACGATAAGAAACTGGAAGATATGCAGGTCATGTTTGCAGATACGCTTTTTTTCCAGACCATCGGCTTGGAAATATTACGTGGCGACCCACACGAATTGGCTACACCTTTGTCTGTCTTTCTCTCACAGAGTAAAGCACGCGAACTTTTTGGTGACGAGGAGCCGGTTGGAAAGACTTTCTCCATGAGTAAAATGCTGGATGTCACTGTACGTGGTATTTATCAGGATGTTCCCGGCAATACGGTATATCCGCATAACACAGTCATTTCACTGCCTACTCTTGAAGAATATATTTATGGACGTGGCACATGGAAGTCGAATGATATTTATAACGTTCTTTTCCGCCTGAAAAGTCCTGAAAGCGTAGAGGCGATGAATAATCGCATACAGAAAGCCGTAGAGCGTTATACCGAGACTAAAGAAGGAACGGATGTAATGGAATTCAGCATCTTGCCATTGTCGGATATCTATCTCAGTTCTTCTGACAATGTACGACGTCTGGTAATACTGGGTGTACTGGGCTTTTCTATCTTCTTTGTTTCTATCATGAATTATGTGCTGGCCGCAGTGGCTTCGTTTAGTCGTCGTGCCAAAGCAGTGGGAGTACATAAGTGTTGTGGTGCTGACGGAACGCATGTGTTGGGTATGTTCATGTGGGAAACAGGAATACTAGTTGCTACTTCTATTATAGCCTGTTTGGTGTTGATGTATATTTTCCGTGAAGGGATAGAGGATATGTTGCATGTCCGCCTTGCAGAACTCTTTACCTGGCAAAATCTGTGGGTTCCCGGTCTGACTGTACTTCTGTTGTTCTTAGTCGCAGGTGTTCTACCGGGTAGAATGTTTGCTAATATTCCTGTAACACAGATTTTCCGTAGATATACTGACAGTAAGCGTTCATGGAAACGGGGGTTGTTGTTCGTACAGTTTATTGGCGTATCTTTTATCCTGGGAGTGTTGGTTACTACAATTTGGCAGTATCATGATTTGATGACACGAAGTGTTGGTTTTCGCACAGAGCGATTGGCGGTGGGGCAGTTGCGCACCACGGAAAATCTGAGCGGACAAGGAGTGGAAGATGACATTCGCAGGCAACCTTATGTGGAGTCTGTAGCACGTAATAGTAATTCGCTGCTTTCACATTACAGCACTACAGGGCTGACAGATATTCAAGGTAATTTCCTTTGTCCGCTACACTTCCAGAATGTTGCGAAAGACTTTCCGCAAACAGTAGGTATGCAGTTGGTGGAAGGTGCCTGGCCTGAACATATCGGCGAAGCATTAATAGGTCGTAAAGTGGTGGAAACGATGAAGTGGGGAGATAAAGCCTTGGGACAACGCTTACCAGTCAATGCACAATGGGTGGGTCTTGATAGCCAACCTACGGTGGTGGGTATCGTAGAAGATGTGCGTAATATGGGCTTTTTTATGGAACAGACTTGTACGGCTTTCATCCTTTCGGATAAACGTAACGGTTCTTACAACGTCCGCTTAAAAGAACCTGTAGATGAAAATCTTGCGCGACTGAATGAGTTTGTCAAAGAAGCATATCCGAAAGCTGCATTGGAGTTTATAACCTATATGGATATCCAACGGGAAAATTACAGCAATGTGTATCGTTTCCGTAATACTGTATGGATCACTTCTCTTTGCATTTTCTTTATTGTACTCATGGGACTTATTGGCTATGTGAACGATGAGACTCAACGTCGTTCCAAAGAAATTGCAATTCGTAAGGTGAATGGTGCCGAAGCTCCTTCTATTCTTAGCTTACTGGCAATGGACATACTAAAAGTGGCTATTGGTGCGGTGATCCTCGGCACCGGCTTTGCCTGGTATGTTTCCGGTGTCTGGCTGGAACAGTTTGCCGATAGTACACTGCCTTCACCGGTGTGGTTTGTTCTGCTGGCAGTGGGCTTATTGGTGCTTATTGTACTTCTGGTGATTCTTAAAGCCTGGCGCATTGCCAATGAAAATCCAGTACAGAGCATCAAGAGCGAATAGAGGTAATTTAATGCTTTAACCTTGCCTACAGCTATCTGTAAAGCTGAATAAAAAGGGTGTAGCCTTTCAGATCGGATGGCTACACCCTTTGATAAGGATGGTGTAGTCCTTTGGTGCTTAGGGCTACACCCTTTTTAGTTGAAGGTTATACCTTCTGTTTGAGTGGTACAAATTACTTACGCGATACTCTCTTTGTTTTTCTTTCGAATATACGTCCATAACACTACAAGTGCTGTTAGGAAAGCGAAAAAGTCAGCCACCGGCATACTGGTCCAGATACCATCCAATCCTATAAAGCGGGGGAAGAAGATCAGACCGGGAAGTAAATATAAGAGTTGCCGGGTAAGTGAAAGGAAAATACTGATTTTAGCCTTTCCGATACTTTGGAAGAAGTTACCGATAACAATCTGCGCACCCACCAACGGGAACATCAGCACGCAAATGCGAACACCGCGTGAAGCAATGTCAATCAGTTCCTGATCGTTTGTGAAGATAGCGGACACAGCATGCGGGAAAAGCTCGCAAATGAGGAAACCACTGCTCGTGATGCACACACCGGTCAAGATACTCAGTTTCAAGGTTTGCTTCACACGGTCATGCTTCTGTGCCCCGAAATTATATCCCACAATGGGCTGCATACCCATGGTTAATCCTAATACAATCATTATATAGAGAGTGAGCAGGCGATTGATGATGCCGTAAGCTCCGATGGCCATATCACCTCCGTGGCGTTGCAGAGAGTTGTTGATGATAATCACAATGACACAGGCGCACACATTCATCAAGAAAGGTGACATTCCGATCGAGAAAATACTGCTGATGATGCGCTTCTTTAGTTTCCAGAAGTCCGGGCGGAAGCGCACAAAGCTGTCTTTATCAAGGAAATGTTTCACTACCCACACCATACCGATAAACTGCGAAATAACGGTTGCCGTGGCAGCTCCGCGAATACCCCAGTCAAAATGGAAGATAAAGATAGGAGCAAGGATGATGTTACAAACCACGGTTACCATGGAAGTCAACATTGCCTTTTTAGGATATCCCGTGGCACGCATGATATTGTTCAATCCGATCATCGTGTAAGTAATAGGTGTTCCTGCAAGAATAATTTGCATGAAATCCCGGGCATAGGGCAGTGTATCCTGGCTGGCACCGAAGAACCTTAATATTTCATCCAAAAACAAAAAGGCGAGTCCGCCGAAAACAACAGCATTGATCAGACAAAACATCAGCGTATTTCCCAATACCTCGGTAGCTCCATCCAAATCTTTCTGCCCCAAACGGATGGATGAGATTGTAGATCCACCTGCCGACACCAATGTACAGAATGCTACCACAAGATTCATCAGCGGAAAAGTAATGGCCAATCCGGCAATACCCATTGCACCCACACCGTGACCGATGAAAATGCTGTCGATGATGTTGTACAGTGAAGTAATCGTCATACCGATGATGGCGGGTATAGAATATTGTAGCAGCAGTTTACCTATACGTTCGGTACCTAATATGTGAGGGTTATTATCCATAACTATTAATCTAAAGAAAGTAATGAATCCGCGTTCGTCCGCTCTGGTCCGTGCCGTCCGCGTATCTGTATTTGCAGCAAAGTTACTCATTTATTTGCTCTGTTCAAGGATTATTCAGACCTTTGTATCGTAATTGATAAGGTATTAACATTATAAGGTAAAAGGAAGTTTATATGACTGAAACAAAAAACATCGCCGTTCTTTTCGACTTCGACGGTGTCGTTGTCGACACAGAGACGCAGTATAGCATCTTCTGGCACAAAATGGGAGTAGATTACTTGGGTATGGAAGACCTTGAAAGCCGCGTAAAGGGACAAACTTTGGTGTATATCTATAACACCTTCTTTCCCGGTATGATTAAAGAACAGGAAGAAATTACCGCCGGCCTCGACCGCTTTGAGCAGAAAATGACATTCGAATTTATTCCCGGTGTAGAATCTTTTATTGCCGATCTCCGTCGCAATGGTGTAAAGATGGCTGTGGTCACCAGTTCCAATGATAAAAAGATGGAAGCTGTATATCGTGCCAAACCCGAAATCAAAACTATGTTCGACCGTATTCTTACGGCTGAAATGTTCACAGCTTCCAAACCTGCACCGGATTGCTTCTTGCTTGGCATGAAAGTATTTGGCACCACACCGGAAACAACTTACGTTTTCGAAGACTCTTTCAACGGACTGAAAGCGGGTATGGCTTCCGGAGCTACAGTAATAGGTTTGGCCACTACCAATTCACGCGAAGAAATAGTTCCGTTGTGTCATTATGTTTTAGATGATTTCCAAGGGTTCACTTACGATAAATTAACAGAATTGCATAAGTAAAGGGAAAAAGCATTACCTTTGCGGCGATTTCACCACAGATTACACTGATTTACACAGATAATATGCTGAGGATGATATTGCTCTGTGCCAATCTGTGTAATCTGTGGTGAAAAAGCAATCAATAACTAAATAATTAAAATTATGGCTGGTTATATTTCAGATGACACTCGAAAAGTGACTACTCATCGCCTTGTAGAGATGAAGCAGAGAGGCGAAAAGATATCTATGTTGACGTCTTATGACTATACTATGGCACAGATTGTAGACGGTGCAGGCATGGATGTAATCCTGGTAGGCGATTCTGCCAGTAATGTGATGGCAGGTAATGTGACTACGCTTCCGATTACCCTCGACCAGATGATATATCATGCAAAATCCGTAGTTCGTGGTGTGAAACGTGCTATGGTGGTGGTAGATATGCCTTTTGGATCTTACCAAGGTAATGAGATGGAAGGTCTTGCTTCGGCTATCCGTATTATGAAAGAGAGTCATGCAGACGCTCTGAAACTGGAGGGTGGTGAAGAAATTATAGGTACGGTGAAGCGTATCCTCAGTGCCGGTATTCCTATTATGGGACATCTCGGACTGATGCCGCAATCTATCAATAAATACGGTACTTATACGGTTCGTGCGAAAGATGATACGGAAGCTGAAAAACTGATCAGTGACGCTCACATGCTGGAAGAAGCCGGTTGTTTTGCCATTGTACTGGAGAAAATTCCTGCCGCTTTAGCCGAACGTGTGGCAAGTGAACTGACCATTCCTATTATCGGTATCGGTGCCGGTGGTGGAGTAGATGGCCAGGTGTTGGTGATTCAGGATATGCTGGGAATGAACAATGGTTTCCGTCCTCGTTTCCTGCGTCGTTATGCCGATCTGCATACTGTGATGACTGATGCTATCAGCCGTTATGTATCTGATGTCAAGAACTTAGATTTCCCGAATGAGAAAGAGCAATACTGATAATCTTTGGTCACTGGGCTTTATGAGGATATGCTTTGCCAATTTCCTGCTTTTTGCATCCATCTACATGCTTTTCCCGGTGCTTCCCTCGGTGATGATGTCCCGATTGGGCATTTCCACAGGGCAGGCTGGCAGCATGTTTCTGGTATTTGCAGCGGCGATGTTCCTGGTGGGGCCGTTCCATGCATATCTGGGAGATGAGTATAAACGGAAACGTGTACTTGTCTATTCCATATTTGTGATTTTGGGAACGACTTTAGGCTATATCTTTGTCGATACTTTTCCGAGGTTGCTGATGCTTGCTGCTGTGCAGGGTGGAGCATTCGGATTGGCTGCGACGGCAGGCATTACGGTGGCCATCGATATCACTACTGCTTCGCGCCGTAGTGCCGGAAATCTGGGCTTTGCACTGGCAGCCCGCTTGGGTATGCTGGTAGGAGTGGCAGCGGGAATATGGATGTTCCAGCTCAAAGGTTTCAGTATGACGGCATATTTTTCTATATTATGCAGTATATTCAGTATTCTATTTGCATTGCGGGTATATGTAGCTTTCCGTGCACCGATAGGAGTGGGGCATTGCAATCTTGATCGTTTTTTGTTGTTGCGGGGTTGGCTTCCCGCCCTCAATTTGGTACTGATTGCTTTTATTCCCGGGATTGCATTATTGTTAATCAAACAAGGGGATTATGCTGCACTGTTTTTTCTCGTTGTTCTAGTAGTGCTTACGATACCTTTTACGAAGATATTTGTTAAGCTCTCGCAACATTGTCAACGGGGAACAGCGAATACAACTTGCCATTTGGCTATGGAAACTGGTATTCTGATTGGTCTTGCAGTTTGTTGTTTTCTATCGAATCATGGAGAAATGTATTCTGAATTTGCAGATGGGACCGGTATTGCAGATGTTTATCTATATACTGATTTTCAGTTGATTTATAAGGTAATCGGTATTGGAATTCTGGTAGCTTTGGCTTTTTTCTTTTTGCTGACGTATCCTTATTATAAGAGGAAAAAAGTAAGATGAAACTTGTAAATCCGCCAATCTATCGGATTCATACTTCTTTCCCCTCTCTCTTAACTTAAATACGGGAGAAAAATAATAATCCCGATAATTGCCGCCGCAACAGCGCACACCAGCACTGCTCCGGCGGCAATGTCTTTTACCTGCCCTGCAATGGGGTGACGCTCGGGAGAAACCAGATCCACCAATTTCTCAATGGCTGTATTAAACAATTCTGCGGCTATTACCACGCCAATACATAAGATAATGACTATCCATTCCGTACGTGTTATGCCAAAGAAAAAACCGGCAGCTATCACCACTGCTGTAGTAATGAGATGAAAACTTAAGTTCTGTTCTTTCCCTACACATTGCCGGATACCTTTCCAGGCATATCCGAAACTGCGGATCTGCTTTTTTAAACTATATTTCACTTTACCTCTTTTTTTGTTAGTATCTGTTAGCTATTAGACTAACGTCTAGTCTAGGGTAGACTAAACGTTAGTCTGCGGGTAGATGGGTCTTCAGTCTGGGGTAAACTCTTGTCACTCGTAGCCTGTCACTCGTAGCTAACTTAGCTTCTTGAAACTTGTTTTACTCCCTTCACCGTCCTCAGCTTTTTGAGCAGTGTCTCCAGTCGTCCTGTATCACCTACCATAATCGTCATCGTTCCGGAGAATAAACCATCATGGGAGTCAATACCGATAGAGCGCAATGAGATATCATTTTCTTTGGATATGATCGAAGTGATATTTGTAACAATGCCTATATCGTCATGTCCCACAACGCGCAGCGTAATCGGATACTGCGTACCTTGCGATTTACCGGCCCAGCGCGCTTTTACAATCCGGTATCCGAATCGTTCACGTAACTGTGTGGCGTTAGGGCAGTCACTACGATGTATCTTGATGCCGCCGGTCACACTAACAAAACCGAAAACATCATCTCCATAAATCGGACTACAGCAGCGTGCCAGCTTGAAGTCCAGTCCTTTCAGATCCTGATCAATTACCAGTACATCCTCTTTCGAACGGGTGATTTCGTCGTTCTGTGTCTGTTGCAGATTATATCCCTCGGCACTGCGGTATGTGATGTCGTCATGCGTATCACTTTCCCTCCTCTGTTGTTCCAGATATTTATCGATGATTTCGTTCACATCCAGTGTTTCATCTGCGATGCTTTGATAAAAGTCTGTCACTGTCTTGAAGCCGAGACGTTTGATCAGGCGCATCATTACGGCTTCATCATATTCTATTTTCCGGTTCTTGAATTTACGCTCTATCGTTTCTTTGGCAAAGGCATGTTGGCGGGCAACCATCTCCTTCAATGCCTGGCGTATCTTGGTACGTGCCTTGGAGCTGGTTACAATATTCAGCCAATCCTGTTTGGGTGTCTGTGTATTCGAGGTCATAATTTCCACTTGATCACCACTATTCAGCACTTGCCGCAATTGGGCATTCTTGCCGTTTACTTTCGCACCGATACACTTACATCCTAATTTGCTATGGATGTGGAAAGCAAAATCCAGCACCGTGGCTCCCTTACCTAACTTAAACAGATCGCCTTTCGGAGTGAATACGAAGACCTCATCCTCGTATAAATCCAGTTTGAACTGGTCCATAGCTTCCAACCCGTTACTATCCGAGTTTTCTAATGCTTCACGGACAGTAGTCAGCCATTCATCCAATCCTGTTTCTCCCTTTACACCTTTGTAACGCCAGTGAGCAGCGAGCCCCCGTTCGGCGATATCGTCCATACGTTCGGTACGTATCTGTACTTCCACCCATTTGCTTTCGGGACCCATTACAGTAATGTGTAATGACTCGTAACCGTTGCTTTTTGGTACAGATAGCCAGTCACGCAAGCGCTTCGGGTTAGGTTGGTACATATCTGTTACAATGGAATATGCTTGCCAGCACTCCTGCTTTTCTTTATCTACAGGCGAATCCAGGATAATGCGGATGGCAAACAAGTCATATACCCCTTCAAACGGACATTTCTGCTTCTTCATCTTCTGATAGATGGAGTGAATAGATTTTGTACGCCCTTTGATGTGGAAATGCAATCCGGCTTCTTCCAGTTTCTTCTGCATCGGAGCGATGAAGGCGGCAATATATTTGTCACGGGACGCTTTTGTCTCGTTCAGCTTATCCTTGATATGATAGTAAACCTCTTTCTCCGTATATTTCAGCGAAAGGTCTTCCAGTTCCGATTTCAGCTTATATAAACCCAGTTTGTGGGCGAGGGGAGCGTACAGGTAGGCCGCTTCATTTGCCACTTGCCGACGGGCTTCGTCATTTTTACTGTCTTTGATTTGCCGCATGATGTTCACACGGTCGGCAATCATTATCAGGATCACACGCATATCTTCCGCAAAAGAAAGCAACAGGTTGCGGAAGTTTTCCGATTCGATAGTCGGGCTTTTGGAGTAAAGCTCATTGACACGGATAAGCCCGCGGATGATGCCTGCCACGTCTTCACCGAAAGCGGCTTGCACTTCTTCGGGGGTACAAGCTCCGTTTCTCACGCTTTCGTGCAGCATGATGCCCAGAATAGACGCCCGTTTCATTCCGATTTCTTCGGCCACGATAACGGCAGTCTGCATATCTTTAACCAGTGGATTCAGTCCGAAAGTGTCACGCTGAACGCGGTTATCCTTTATAGAGTTGATAAGATGTGTTTTCAGTTTTCTACAGTCACCTTTCTGTAATGTCTCACCGGTCAACTGCAATAATTTTCTGTAGAGAGAGAAGAGCAATTCCTTCTCTTCAGTAGTGAAAAATTCATCTCTTTCCATAATTGTCCATTTTTGTTGCCCAAAGGTAGTTTTTTTCTTCCTTTCTATTATAAGGCTTGTGCTTTTTTTGTATTTTTGGCAATCAATTAATAAAAAATAGATAGTATGATAACACCGCAAGACAAAGAGTTGCTTAGGCAAAAAGGTATTTCAGAAGAGCAGATAGCTGAACAGCTGACCTGTTTTGAGAAAGGTTTCCCGTACTTAAAGCTGGCTGCTGCCGCTTCATTGGAAAAAGGTATTCTGGCACCTGCAGCAGAAGAGCAGAAGCTCTATCTCGATGCATGGGATGC
This sequence comes from Bacteroides sp. 14(A), assembly GCF_000526555.1. NCBI lineage: Bacteria > Pseudomonadati > Bacteroidota > Bacteroidia > Bacteroidales > Bacteroidaceae > Bacteroides > Bacteroides sp. 14(A). Next base: position 571,835 of record NZ_JAGH01000005.1, read on the forward strand.
ATATACGCGGACAGATAAAGTAGTAGTGAAGTTTGTTCCTGCTTCAGGTGCGGCAAGCCGTATGTTCAAGAATTTATTCGAATTTCTCGGGGCTGATTATGATGTGCCCGAAACTAAATTCGAAAAAACATTCTTTGAGCAGATTGAAAAGTTTGCTTTCTATAATGACTTGAATGCCGCCTGTGAGAAAGCATTCGAGAAGAACATTCCCGCATTGACGGCTGAGGGTGATTATAAAGCTGTAGTGGCTGCATTGCTTGAGGCGGCAGGACTGAATTATGGTGCGCTTCCGAAAGGTTTGTTGAAATTCCACAGATATGAAGATGGAAGCCGTACTCCATTGGAAGAACATCTTGTGGAAGGTGCTCTCTATGCTGCTAACAAGAATGGAAAAGTCAATGTGCATTTTACCGTTTCTCCTGAACATCGCCGCTTGTTCGAAAACCTGGTGGCAGACAAAGCAGCTGTCTATGCCAAGAAATACGGTGTAGATTACAATGTAACTTTTTCTGAACAAAAGCCCTGTACGGACACTATTGCTGCCGATATGAATAATCAGCCTTTCCGTGATAACGGCAAGTTGTTATTCCGTCCGGGTGGTCATGGTGCGCTGATCGAGAATCTGAATGATCTTGATGCAGATATTATCTTTATCAAGAATATCGACAATGTAGTGCCTGATAAACTGAAAGGTGACACCGTGTTGTATAAGAAGTTGATTGCCGGAGTATTAGTGGCGCTGCAACAAAAAGCATTTGCTTATTTGGAACTTTTGGATAGCGGCAGATATACTCACGAACAAGTGCTTGAAATTCTGCAATTCCTGCAAAAGAAATTGTTCTGTAAAAATCCTGAGACCAAGAATCTGGAAGATGCTGAACTCGTACTTTATCTGAAAGAGAAACTGAATCGTCCGATGCGTGTATGCGGTATGGTGAAAAATGTAGGAGAGCCGGGTGGCGGTCCGTTCCTGGCATATAATAGTGACGGTACTATTTCCCTGCAAATTCTTGAAAGTTCTCAAATTGATATGGACGATCCGGAGAAAAAAGAGATGTTCGAAAAGGGTACGCACTTTAATCCTGTAGATTTGGTTTGTGCTGTGCGCGATTATAAGGGTCATAAGTTTGATCTTGTTAATTTCGTAGATAAGGCTACCGGTTTCATCTCTTATAAATCGAAGAATGGCAAGGATCTTAAAGCACTTGAACTTCCCGGTCTGTGGAACGGTGCCATGAGCGATTGGAATACGGTGTTTGTAGAAGTTTCTCTGAGTACGTTCAATCCGGTAAAGACGGTGAATGATTTGCTGAGAGAACAACATCAATAAATGATATTTCAATAAAAAGAAAAGTGCCATAGTTTTATTATAATAGCCGGAATGATTTATTTGAGATCATTCCGGCTTTTTACTTTTTGTAGGTCAATAACAAAGGCCTGGCATTAGAATTCTACGGTAATTCCAATCGACGGTAATATCGTTCCACTTTCCTGTTTCAGATATTTCATCTTATATCTTTGTTCTCCTACAGGCGCAGACGGGTTTTCAATAACTCCTGTACTCATAATCACATCCTGCTGCTTCAACTTACTTCCTGTGATATTCTGCAAATCGAGATAAAAACCTACCATGCAGCGATGAAAATAGAAAGATTTATCTACACGAATATCAAGTTGGGCGAAATTGGGTAGACGCTCCGTATTGTACTTTGAGTAATCATAATACGGACGCCCCTGTGCATTCCAAGCTTCAACCAGTGAGGATTTTTCTTCATCGTAAGGAGTGTAAGGAGCACCACCTATATAACTTAGCTTTCCTCCGATACTCCAACGGCGTGGTAAATTGTACGTACCACTTACATTAAGAATGAAACGGTTGTCCCAAGCAGAAGCGATGCTGTTATATTCACTGCGGAAGACAGTAAGGGAAGATACAAAGTTGAAGCGCTCCGGTATCTGCCAACGCAACATGGTTTCTACACCATAAGCACGCCCTCGTGCGGTCGGTATCAATGCCTCATTACCTACTGTGCCGTAATCGTCTCCCTTACATGCCAGAGCGATGTCGTCACGGAGAGAAAGAGGCATACGGCTGTAACGCTTAAAGAAACCTTCTGCCGAAATCATCAACCTATCCTGTAAATGCCAATCAAGTCCGAGGCTGGTTTCCATCACTTGCATATACTTTAAATTCTTATTTGCATAAAGACCGTCGTTGTCCTTGAAACCTAATGCTGTATAAGGTGGTAGCTGGTAATATAGACCTGCATTTCCGCTTAATGTCCATTGCTGGGTTAGTTCGTAAGATAAGGAGAGGCGGGGAGAGAGCTGTTTCCATAATTCTTTCATCTCCTTATTGTAGTTATTACCATCTGTACGAATGCCTGCGGATGCGGAAAAACGTTTATTGGCGGTGGTATAATCTGTTGAGAAGAAACCACCCCAACTGAATATGTTCAAATCCGTCCGGTAATCAGAGAGTGTAGAGGTTATACCGAATATTCGCTGATTCGTTTGATTCGTATAGTTGGAATAATTCATTTCTGCACCTTCCTTCAATGTCCATTGCCCTAATCTCGTTTGGTTTTCAAAGCGCAGGGTGGTCTTTTGCTCTACTGAACGAAGCCGGAGTGTCAGATTGTCTTCGGAAGATTCATCATTATTCAGATATTTTATATTACGATTGTTCAGGTAGTTATGGCTTAAGGTGACCGATTGTACATGTTTCCCTGCATAATGGCGGTATGAAGCTCCCACTGTGAATGTCTCCTGGTGAATGGTAGGCAGATAACTTAATATGTATTCCGCGTCTTCTCCTTTCTCGTCTGTATTCAGTTTCATCTTATCAATGCCGACTAAGCCAAGTAGGATCAGTTCATCATGTGCTGATAGTCTGGTCTTCAATTTGAATTGACCGTCAATGAAGTTTGGCAGAAAAGGAAGTCCTAAAGCCTTGAACAGTAGTTGCAGATAAGATTGCCGTATAGAAAACAGATAGGTTGTCTTATCGCTCAAATGTCCGTTACCACTGAAAGAAACTTCGGATGCTCCCAGGGTTGCCTTAAATGTCTGTTTGTCCGGGTTACCATCGCGCAGACGAAAATCTAATACTGAACTCATGGCTCCGGAACGATTGGCCGGAAATGCTCCGGTGTAGAAACTGATTTCCCGTATCAAATCTGCATTGACTATACTGACCGGGCCACCCGATGCTCCCTGTGTGGCAAAGTGGTTGATATTAGGTATTTCTATTCCATCCATATAGAAGCGATTCTCGGAAGGTGATCCGCCTCGTACTATCAAGTCGTTTCTATAACCGATGGGAGAGAAAGAGACACCCGGATAGGCTCGCACGATGCGTGAGATATCGCGGTTTCCTCCCGGACTTTTTTCTATCTCCTGCAAGCCGATAATCCTCATACTTACCGGACTTTCCACTGTTTTCCGGAAAGGAGAGGGGGTGACCACTATTGCTGATAGCATATTTTCATCTTCCTCTATCTCTATCTCGATGAAAGGCGTAGAGGCGGAAACCAAATACTCGGAGGTCACTGCGCTTTTATAACCTATCAGTGTTGCTTCGAAGCGATAAATGCCAGGGGGTATCTGCTCTATACGAAATATGCCTAGAGAATCTGTCGATGCTCCTTTACCGGGAATACCTGCAACCACAACGTTGGCATAAGCCACCGGTTGGCGTGATTGTTTATCAATAACTTTTCCGCGTACGGAGTAGTTGACCGCAGCAGCGTAGATACAAACATTGCACAGTAGCAGTGAAAGTGTCAGTAGAATATGTTTGCTCGTTATCATATATGCAAATATAGATATTATTGATATATAATAAGTGAAACAGGGACATAAAAAAACTGTTCGGAAATCATCCCGAACAGTTTTCATTTCTTTGTTAAGTTGTAAGATTAATATCTTCCACCGCGATCTCCGCCGCCATAGCCACCGCCACGATTGCCGCCGCCGTAGCCACCGCCACGATTGCCGCCGCCATAGCCACCACCACGGTTGCCACCGCCGCCATAGCCACCACCACGGTTACCACCTGCAGGTCTTTCTGTTCTGGGGCGAGCTACGCTAATAGCGATGTTCTTGCCTTCGAATTCTGTTTCGTTAAGAGCGTCAATAGCCTTCTGACCTTCTTCATCATTCGGCATTTCTACGAAGCCGAAACCGCGTGAACGTCCCGTCTCTCTGTCGTTAATAATGTAGGCTGAAGTTACTTCGCCATACTGTGAAAATAATTCCTGTAAGCTGTCACTGTTTGTGTTCCAGCTTAGGTTTGCAACATAAATGTTCATTTCTTTTTGTAAGTTAAAATTGTTATTTATTAATGATTGAGATCCGCACGGCGTTCATACCTCGCGTACCACGTTCAATTTCAAATGTTACGTTATCCCCTTCGGTTATCCCTTCGGGAGCGGAAGTAACGTGGAAAAAATATTTCTCACCACTTCCTAAATCTTTAATAAAACCATAACCTCTGGACACATTAAAATGTTCAATACGTCCGTTTAATGGCAGAACTTCTTCTGCTTCGCCTTTTTTCGGAATTGATATTTCTATTTCAGAAGCATCTATTTCTTCTTTAGGCTTTACACCTTCTGGTGTGGAGTGAAGAATACCGTTTTCGTCCACATAAGCCAGCATCTCTTCGAAGCTACGGCTACCGCTGCTCAAGCGTTCTTCTTTTCTCTTTTGTTTTTCTTCTCGCTTACTCTGTTTCGCTTTTTCTCTGTCTCTTTTACTTGATGTTACTCTTTTTACTGCCATTCTTTAATTATTATATATTATGCAGTTTATATACTGCACTTAGTTTTTCGGACTAATGGCTGCACCTAATCCGTTCAGGATTCATACAACAATTTAATCTTGTGATGAACAAAGGAGCTGATTATGAGGTCATTTTGGGATGGAATAATTTGCGGAATACCGCAAAAGCAAACATGCACAAAGAAGATTTCAGAATAAACCCTATTGTTTATGCTACAAAGATACAGATAAAAATGAGCTATCCATTCGTTTTTTAAATTATTTAAAGCGGTAGCTACTTATTTTTTTATGTACATTTGTGCTTCTTAATATAAACACATAGCAAAAATGAAGAAGATTTTATTGTTAGGTTCCGGTGAACTGGGCAAAGAGTTTGTGATTTCTGCCCAACGAAAAGGTCAATATATTATTGCCTGTGATTCATATGCCGGAGCACCTGCCATGCAGGTGGCTGATGAATATGAGGTATTTAGCATGCTTGACGGTGATGCATTGGAACGTGTAGTACGCAAACACCAGCCGGATATCATTGTTCCGGAAATCGAGGCCATCCGTACAGAACGTCTTTATGATTTTGAGAAGGAAGGTATTCAGGTGGTACCCAGTGCCCGTGCCGTAAACTTTACCATGAACCGCAAGGCTATTCGTGATTTGGCCGCACAGGAGTTGGGACTGAAAACTGCTAAATATTTTTATGCAAAAACTCTGGATGAGTTGAAAGCTGCTTCTGAAAAGATCGGTTTTCCTTGCGTAGTGAAGCCGCTGATGTCTTCTTCGGGCAAGGGGCAGTCTCTTGTGAAGAGTGCGGATGAATTGGAACATGCCTGGGAATATGGCTGCAATGGTAGCCGTGGTGATATAAAAGAATTGATTATTGAAGAATTTATCAAGTTTGATAGTGAGATAACATTGCTTACGGTGACACAAAAGAATGGGCCTACCTTGTTTTGTCCGCCCATCGGACATGTGCAGAAAGGGGGAGATTATCGTGAAAGTTTTCAGCCGGCGCACATTGATCCGGCTCATTTGAAGGAAGCGCAGGAAATGGCTGAGAAAGTGACACGGGCTCTGACCGGTGCCGGCCTGTGGGGAGTTGAATTTTTCTTGAGTCATGAAAATGGAGTTTATTTCTCGGAACTTTCTCCGCGTCCGCATGATACGGGTATGGTGACATTGGCAGGAACACAAAATTTGAATGAATTTGAACTTCATTTACGTGCTGTACTAGGTTTGCCTATTCCAAACATTAAGCAAGAGCGTATTGGTGCCAGTGCTGTGATTCTTTCAACTATTGCCAGCCAGGAGCGTCCTGATTATCGCGGTATTGAAGAGGTGACGAAAGAAGAAGACACTTATCTCCGCATTTTCGGTAAGCCGACGACGCGCGTCAATCGGCGTATGGGCGTGGTGTTATGCTATGCACCATTAAAGTCAGATCTGGATGCATTGAGAGATAAGGCTAAGCGAATTGCAGAAAAGGTTGAAGTGCATTAAGGCTTACTTATTAGATAAAAGAAAAGCAGTTGTCACAGATTGAGTGGCAGCTGCTTTTTTATTTCGCAACTACTATTTCAACATCATATCCGATAAAAAGCCCGCTTTCAATTACCCCGGTAATTGCTTTCAGGTTTTGTTCCAAAGAAGGGTCAACATAACTGAAGCGGGTATCAAAAATAAAGTTGCCGTTTTCGGTGAGAACAGGTCCGTCTTTTCCACCGGCAAGACGCAATTTCACGTCAGAAGCTCCTAACCGTTGCATTTCGCTTTCTACAAAAGTTAATGCACCTGGAAACACTTCTACAGGTATTGGAAAATGACTTCCCAAATGATCTACCAGTTTTGTATCATCAATGATAATGAAGCTCTTACTACTGCTTTTTATCAGAAGTTTTTCTTTGAACATGGCTCCACCACGTCCCTTAATCAGACTTTTCTCCGGATCTACTTCATCAGCACCATCAAAAACCCAGTCTGGACGCTTATTCCAAAGGGTCGTTTGTGGTATACCCAATTGTATGCAGGTCATAGAAATTTCTGCAGAGGCAGGGATGACTTCTATGTGTAGAGATTCTTTGCGAATACGTTCCGCTAATGCGAATAGCGTCAGGTAAACGGTAGAACCGGAGCCGGCTCCGATCACATCACCATCCTTCGCCATTGCAGCAATTTCCTGTGCTACGATTTCTTTGCCCTCACGATTAATGATCGCATTCGACCATTGCAAATGATTTATCAGTTGATTATCCCATTTCATTGTCAGAGGTTGCTAATCGTTATTATCTTCTTCGTCGTCAGTCAGGTTGTTCAGTTCTACTTCAAGTTCAACCAACTCTTGTTCCCAAATTTCTCTGATGTTTGCCGGCGTATTTTGGGGAGCTTCCTTAATACGTTTTTGAGCTAATGATACTTCATGCTCCAGCTGTGAACGTCTACTCATAAGTCTTGCTATTTATAGTTGTTTTTATAGATAACATTCTGTTTTGCTCAATTGTTCTTATATTTGGTAAGAATTTTGTATTACCCGAATAACTCGGGATAGATTTCTCCATCACCACCGGATACATCGAGGCTCTGTAGTAGTTTACCGTCAGGAGCATAGAAAAGCTGAATTTCTCTGTCAGAGTTATACTCTTCTATATCGATGATTACTACAGCAGGCATTTTTGGGAAGGTAATTATCTTTATATATCTGATTTGTATAGGAGGGGTCTCTGTCTGCATAAATGCTTTAGCTACGGGAGCAGGGACATCTTCCAGACTTTCGACGTTTGTCTCCGTCATTATCCATTGGGCATTGTTTCCGAACCAGGCGTTCATTTCGTGGCTATCTGAAACGAATTCGGCAATGTGGTAATCACTTTTATGCATCCATTCCACGGTCGTCACTTTAGGATACATCTTTTTGAAAGTTTCCTGTACTTTTTCCGGAGTATTTTCTGCGCATACGGAAGCAGATATCAGCAACAACAAGCCTGCCAATAAACTGAAATTAAACTTTTTCATAATCAAGGTCTGTTTTTAGTTGCTATTAGAAACAACCCTGAGAGACTTTTGTTTATTGCATTTTTGAGCAAAAACAGAGTTGTTTTCATCTCTTGAAAATAATTATTGAGTCTGCGATATTTTGTATTATTTAATTCACTACTTTCGGGCACTTTTTTAAAAAGACGAAATGAACAATGTATTGATCCTTGTAGACAGCTTGGATGATTGGAAACCATATTCCAAAACAAACAGCATTTTAACAGTATCTGACTACCTGAAGTATAAATCACCGGGAAAGGATCGTAAATTAGTAATCAACCTGAGTAATGATTATAGCTATAACTCCGAAGGCTATTATTGCTCGTTATTAGCCCAGACGAGGGGGCATAAAGTTATTCCCGGAGTAGATATAATTAATAAGGTGGAAGCTGGTGCAGGTATCCGTATGGATAGCAGTCTTCAAAAGCTTTGTTATCAATGGATTCAGAAAAATGAAATAACCGATGATCTTTGGTCTCTGAATGTATACTTTGGCACTTGCAAAGAGAAAGGATTGGAGCGTATAGCCCGTTTTATTTTTGAGAATTATCCGGCTCCTTTATTGCGGGTTACATTAAATACACGACATAAGAATCAGATAGAAAATATTCAGTTTTTACCTTTGAGCTCATTGAATAATGAGGAAGAGGATTATTTCGCTAATGCTCTGGATTTGTTTAACAGAAAAGTGTGGCGCAATCCTCAGGCTTCGAAATCGGCAAGATACAACCTGGCTATACTGTATGATCCGGATGAGAAATTTCCGCCAAGCGATAAAAAGGCACTTCACAAGCTACTTGAACTGGCTAAGAAGATGGATATTCATGCCGAATTGCTAACTGAAGAAGATGCCACACGACTGATGGAGTTTGATGCCTTATTTATTCGTACCACTACTTCGTTAAACCATTACACGTTCCGGCTTTCACAATTGGCCACACAAAATGGGTTGGCTGTTATAGATGATCCTCAATCTATTATCCGCTGTACCAATAAGGTTTATCTGAAAGAATTGTTTGAGAAGGAAAAGATTCCGGCACCGCTTTCCATGTTACTATTCAAATCGAATGTCAACTCTTATGAGGAGATTACGGAACAACTTGGTAGTCCTTTTATCCTGAAAATCCCAGATGGTTCTTTCTCTATCGGTATGAAGAAAGTCAATAATGAGATCGAGTTGGATGAAGCGTTGAAAGTATTGTTTGATAAGTCGTCTATACTGCTGGCTCAGGAATTCACTCCAACAGATTTTGACTGGCGTATCGGCATTCTGAATGGAGAACCTCTCTATGCGTGTAAGTATTATATGGCTAAAGGACATTGGCAAATCTATTGCCATTATGCTTCCGGACGGAGCCGCTGCGGGCTGGTGGAGACTATTCCTATTTATCAAGTGCCGCGTAAGGTATTGGATACAGCGCTGCGTGCGGCTTCTTTTATTGGGAAAGGCCTGTATGGAGTAGATTTGAAAATGGTAAATGACCGTGCTATTGTTATTGAGATAAATGATAATCCCAGCATTGACCATGGGTTAGAAGATGCCATTCTGGGAGACGAACTCTACTATCGGTTGCTGAATAACTTTTGGCGTATGTTGGATGTAAAACGTTTCTAATTCGTATGGAACAGCGATTTATACTTCGTTTGGCTGAAATTGATGATATTCCGTCAATTATGGAGATAGAACAAATTTGTTTTGATAAAGATAGTTTTTCAAAACGTCAGTTTGTTTATCTTATTTCTCAAGCAAAAGGATACTTTTGTGTAGCAGAATATCAGCAAAGGGTGGGGGGCTATTTTAGTGTGTTGATAAATCAACGTGCTTGTAGTCTACGTATCTATTCGATAGCTGTTCATCCTGATTTTCGTGGCAAAAAAGTGGGGCAATTACTAATAGATCAGATAGTTGCTATTGCCCAAAAACAAGGCTTAAAGAGAATTACTTTGGAGGTGAATGTTTCTAATTCCCCGGCTATTCATTTATATGAAAAAAATGGTTTTAAATGTACTTCCATAAAAGAGAACTATTATCATAACGGGACTTCTGCATATTATATGCAGAGGCCCACTATAGTTGAATAGATATTCTTCTCTGGAAATCCGGTATCTTCTTAATTCCTGTTTAAAAATATAGTGTAATACTCTCTTTTCTTTGTCAAATTGTTAACAAGGTCGATAGAATTATTAAACCTTGTTGTAAAATGCCCTGTAAAGGCTCTGAAATTTGGAGAAATCAAGAAAAGCCGTACCTTTGCAATGTGTTTTTCATAGTATTAGATTTAAGGTTAACAAAAGATTGGCTGTCTGGGATAGATAGCCTTTTTTTATGTTTGCCCCGCATGGGGCGAACTGCTAATCTTCTCCAAGTAGATCGTAAGACGGTGCAAAGAACAGGGTCCCGGTAACTGCAGTACTAAAATCAAGCAAGCGGTCGGTGTTGCCTACAGGATTCCCGATAAACATACTTTCCAACATCTGGCGCGTAGTACTGAATGTACTTGCATATCCAATGAAATAAGTACCGTATTCTCCTTTTGAAGTATTGGCAAATGGCATATTGGCACGTACTATTTTTAAATCATCTCCAATATTTGTTACAGCATTATGTGCATTTGCAGGCTTTTCTTCATCCGACAATTCCACATCATTGAACTTTCTTCGTCCTATCACCTTTTCCTGCTCTTCTACCGGAAGCGCATTCCAAGCATTCATATCGTGAATATACTTCTGTACAAATACATAACTTCCACCCGCAAAATCCGGATCTTCTTCACCAACTACGGCAAAGTGATAAGGATTCTCGTCCACAGCTGGAGATTCTGTTCCATCTACGAAGCCAATGATTGCTTTACCATCCATATATCTGAAACCGTGAGTTTCATCAATAGCTTCGACAGCCCCCTTTAGTTTTTCATCGATGATAGAAGCAAATTCGTAACATAGCCCCATTTGCCGTGCCCGGATATGAAACAGTATATCACCGGGAGTGGATACAGCTGTATATTTACTTCCCCTTATTTCTTTGAAAGTTTCCAATTCTTTGGGTTTCCCCTTGCCAGGGAAAATACGATCCCATACATTAGCACTGAAACTTATCGTGCTACTGAACTGTGCATCGGGAAAGCGATTACGCATACTACGTATCAACGCTGAGAAATTGGCACATACATCTTTTACTTTGTCGACGGCATCAGGAGATTGATTTAATCCGTAAACGATGAAAATGGCATTTTCACCTTGTCTTTCGGTTACATCCTGTGGGGTGTTTCCTGCGAATGGATTTTGATGTGGATTCATACTTTTTCCTTTCATTAAATTTATACTTCAAAATATAACTTACCAAATGATGTTTTGTTCACACAAAAATAGTGGAATTCCTTCTTAGTATCTGTTGATGAATGTTTAAGCAACGTTAAATGGATGTCGCTTTTTTGTTCTGATTGTAGTAATAATAGTTCAAAAGGGTATAATTTATAGAAAAAACGTTTTCATAGAGTACAACCTGAAAGTTTTTGTGTTTACATTTGCAAGGTTGCTTATGTAACTATTCCGTAAAAATTAAGATTTGAAGCTTTGAACAAAAACTATTCAATAGGTGTTAAGCTCATAGCAGCGGAATGACAAGAACGCGACTTGTAGAGTTTAGAAAAAGAGAAATTATATAAAAAGATTGCTTATGTCACAAATTATCGGACATATCTCTCAGGTCATCGGACCGGTAGTAGACGTCTATTTTGAAGGTACGGATGCCGAACTGATGCTTCCAAGTATCCACGACGCACTGGAGATAAAAAGATCAAACGGAAAAACATTAATCGTAGAAGTGCAGCAACACATTGGTGAAAATACAGTGAGAACTGTAGCAATGGATAGTACGGACGGTTTACAAAGAGGTATGAAAGTGTATCCCACAGGTGGTCCTATTACCATGCCGGTGGGCGACCAGATTAAAGGTCGGTTGATGAATGTAGTAGGTGATTCCATCGATGGTATGAAAGAGTTAGACCGTGCCGGTGCTTATCCCATCCACCGTGATCCTCCTAAGTTTGAAGATTTGACTACCGTACAAGAGGTGCTCTATACAGGTATCAAGGTTATCGACTTGCTGGAACCTTACAGTAAGGGTGGTAAGATCGGCTTGTTCGGTGGTGCTGGTGTAGGTAAAACAGTGCTTATCCAGGAACTCATTAATAACATTGCTAAGAAACAACATGGTTTTTCTGTGTTTGCAGGAGTAGGAGAGCGTACCCGTGAAGGTAACGACTTGCTGCGTGAAATGATTGAATCCGGTGTTATCCGTTATGGTGAAGAGTTCAAGAAAAGTATGGAAGAAGGAAACTGGGATTTATCTAAGGTAGATTACAGTGAAGTGGAAAAATCACAGGTATCCTTGATATTCGGCCAGATGAACGAACCTCCCGGTGCGCGTCAATCAGTAGCATTGTCCGGGCTGACGGTAGCAGAATCTTTCCGTGACCAAGGTGCTGAAACTGGTGGTTCACGTGATATCCTGTTCTTTATCGATAATATTTTCCGTTTCACACAAGCAGGTTCCGAAGTATCCGCTTTGTTGGGACGTATGCCTTCGGCTGTAGGTTACCAACCGACGCTGGCTACTGAAATGGGTGCTATGCAGGAACGTATTACTTCTACCCGAAATGGATCTATCACCTCTGTACAGGCTGTATATGTGCCTGCCGATGACTTGACTGACCCGGCACCTGCTACTACATTTACACACCTGGATGCCACGACGGTATTGAGTCGTAAAATTACTGAGTTAGGTATTTATCCTGCCGTTGATCCGCTGGAATCTACTTCACGTATCCTCGACCCGCATGTTGTGGGAGAAGAGCATTATGAAGTGGCGCAACGGGTGAAACAAATTCTGCAACGTAACAAGGAATTACAGGATATTATTTCTATCCTTGGTATGGAAGAACTTTCGGATGCAGACCGTACATTGGTGAATCGTGCACGTCGCGTGCAACGTTTCTTATCTCAGCCTTTTGCCGTTGCCGAACAATTTACAGGTGTACCGGGAACGATGGTGCCCATAGAAGACACTATCAAAGGCTTTAAGATGATTCTGGATGGTGAGGTGGACTATCTACCCGAACCTGCTTTCTTGAATGTCGGTACGATTGAAGAAGCGATAGAGAAAGGTAAGAAATTGCTGGATCAGGTAAATAATTAAAAAATAAAAGAAGGAAAGAGGCTATGAAGAAGTTGTATTTGAACATAGTGTCTCCTGAAAAGGAAATTTATAATGGAGAAGTGGAAAGTGTAACGCTACCTGGCACAATAGGAACGTTTACCATCCTTCCGCAACATGCACCCATTGTGTCTTCGCTTCGTGAAGGTAAGGTGATGTATGTACCGACAGAAGGAGAAGAACAGACTCTTGACATAGAGGGTGGTTTCATTGAGTTAAGTGGTGGAGTGGTTTCTGCCTGCGTAGACTGACAATAGTCTTTTCATCCTTAATTCTTTTATTCTTAATTTTGAATAATACTATGAGTATCAGCTTGACAAAGCGCAATTTTTTATACCAGATCACCCTGTTGACATTAATAGCAGGATGGGTAGGCGCAGGGATTTTACATTATTTATTGCCTGGACATTATTTTGGAGGATATCCTTTCATTCCGGTATATTTCTTCTTGTTCGGGCTTTTTGAAATATCTATGTTTGATGCTTGCCGTAAGCATGCCCCGCAAAAGATGTTGCTGCTTTACATGGCGATGAAGGTGATGAAGATGTTGCTCTCTGTGATACTCTTGGTAGTGTACTGCTTTGCAGTGCGGGAAGAAGCTAAGTTATTCCTGCTGACATTCATCCTTTACTATATAGTCTATCTGATATATGAGACTTGGTTCTTTTTTACTTATGAAGTAGGAAAGAAACAGAAAAAAGAAAAGAAAAATGAAACAAATGCGTAATCTATTGACCGGAATATTCCTGATGCTGGGAATGCTGCTTACTACCCTGCCTGTTGTGGCACAGGGGATTGAAGCGGAACTTGACAGCGTAGCCAAACGGGATGATGTCACCTCTACCGAACAGAAAGAAAACACGGTGGATGTGAAAGAGATCGTCTTCGGTCACATTGGCGATGCTTACGAGTGGCATATTACCACATGGGGAAAAACGCACGTCACTATCCCATTACCTATTATTGTATATAGCTCGCAGACTGGTTGGCACGCTTTCCTCTCTTCACGGTTGGAAGAAAATGAAGGATCTTATGAAGGATTCTTCATAGCTCCGGCAGGTAGCAGGTACGAAGGTAAGTTGGTTGAGCATGATGCAACCGGAAACGAAATACGTCCCTGGGATATTTCTATCACAAAAGTGACACTGTCACTGTTGATTAACAGTGTATTGCTACTTGTCATTATTCTGGCCGTTGCCCAGTGGTATCGTAAACATCCGCAAGGTAGTGCGGCTCCGGGCGGCTTCATCGGATTTATGGAGATGTTTATCATGATGGTGAACGACGATATCATTAAGAGTTGTGTAGGGCCGAAGTATCGGAAGTTTGCTCCTTACCTGCTGACAGCGTTCTTCTTCATCTTTATAAATAATATCATGGGGTTGATTCCCATTTTCCCGGGTGGAGCTAATGTGACGGGTAATATTGCTATTACGATGGTTCTGGCACTTTTTACATTTGTTGCCGTCAATCTGTTCGGAACGAAAACCTATTGGAAAGATATTTTTTGGCCGGATGTGCCTTGGTGGTTGAAGGTTCCTGTACCGATGATGCCTTTTATTGAATTCTTCGGTATCTTCACCAAACCATTTGCCTTAATGATTCGTCTTTTTGCCAATATGCTGGCCGGACACATGGCAATGTTGGTGTTAACATGTCTGATCTTTATTTCCGCCAGTATGGGACCTGCGCTTAACGGTACGCTTACCGTGGCATCTGTGCTGTTCAATATCTTTATGAATGCATTGGAACTATTGGTGGCATTTATCCAGGCGTACGTATTCACTATGTTGTCTGCCGTATTTATCGGACTGGCTCAGGAGGAGCATAAAGAAGTAAAAGTGAAAGAAAACAACAATTAATAATAAACCATTTAAAAACAAAAGATTATGTTACTATCTGTATTATTGCAAGCTACTGCGGCTGCAGCTGGAATTAGTAAATTAGGTGCAGCAATCGGCGCCGGACTTGCCGTTATTGGCGCAGGTTTGGGTATTGGTAAAATTGGTGGTTCAGCTATGGAGGCTATTGCCCGTCAGCCGGAAGCATCGGGAGACATTCGTATGAACATGATTATCGCTGCTGCATTGATTGAAGGTGTTGCTCTGTTGGCAGTAGTTGTGTGTCTGTTAGTGTTCTTCTTATAATAGGCCTATACTTGCTTTTAATTTATAATTATTAATTTATAATTAAGATTATGTCATTGTTATTACCCGATAGTGGTCTGCTGTTCTGGATGCTTTTGTCGTTCGGTGTGGTGTTTGTGGTGTTGGCGAAGTATGGCTTTCCTGTCATTACTAAGATGGTAGAAGGCCGTAGAACCTACATAGACCAATCGCTGGAAGTGGCAAAAGAAGCTAATGCGCAACTTCAAAGACTAAAAGCTGAGAGCGAAGCATTGGTTGCTGCTGCCAACAAGGAGCAAGGACGCATCCTGCGGGAGGCGATGCACGAGCGTGACAAGATTATCGTCGAAGCACGCAAGCAGGCGGAAGTCGCCGCGCAGAAAGAGCTGGACGATGTGAAGAAGCAGATACAGCAAGAAAAGGAAGAGGCGATACGCGATATCCGTCGCCAGGTTGCCGTGCTTTCTGTGGATATTGCGGAGAAAGTAATCCGTAAGAATCTGGATGAAGAGCACGAACAAATGGAGATGATAGACCGGATGCTGGACGAAGTGCTGGCAGCCTCAAGAAGCAATTAAGTAGCGATAAGCGATTAGTGATGAATGATTGGCGAAATGTTGGTCATGAGTCGCTAATCACTAATAATTAAAGGAAATGGATATAGGAATTGTTTCGATGCGATATGCCAAAGCGTTGATAGAATACGCAAAAGGTACGGGGGCTGAAGACCGCGTATACCATGAATTGCGTATGCTGGAACGAAGCTTCCGTAAGCATCCTGATTTACGGGAGGCGTTGGATAACCCTATTTTGAAGATCAAGGAGAAATTTGCCCTGATTTGTACTGCTGCCGCAGGCAATGGAGAGGTGAGCCGGGAATTTTCCCGCTTCATAACACTTGTGTTGAGAAACCGCCGGGAGTATTATTTGCAGTACATCTGCCTGACTTATCTTGATCTATACAGGAAATTGAAGCATATCGGCGTAGGAAAGCTGATTACGTCTGTACCTGTGAGCCGGGAAGTTTGGGAGCGCATTCGAAATAGTGCTTCTACTTTGCTACATGCACAGATGGAGTTACAAACTGAAGTCGATCCTTCGATTGAAGGGGGCTTTATATTTGATATCAACGATTTCCGGCTGGATGCCAGCATCGCCACGCAACTAAAGAGAGTGAAACAACAGTTCATTGATAAGAACAGAAGAATAGTGTGATTTACGATTGGACGATTTACGATTTACGATTAGAGTTACTCTACATTGTAAGTAGTGAATCGGACTTAATGATGGTAATCTCAATCGTAAATTGTAAATAACTAAATCGTAAATAGAAACATGTCTGAAAATATAAAAGTAAGCGAAGTCTCCGATATTCTCCGTCACCAGTTAGAGGGAATTGATACCCGCGTGCAGTTGGATGAGATCGGTACGGTGCTGCAAGTCAGTGACGGTGTGGCACGTATCTACGGACTGCGTAATGCTGAAGCAAACGAACTGTTGGAGTTTGACAACGGTATCAAGGCGATTGTGATGAATCTGGAAGAGGACAACGTAGGAGCTGTTTTGCTGGGTCCTACAGATAAAATCAAAGAAGGCTACGTCGTAAAGCGTACCAAGCGAATTGCTTCCATTATGGTGGGAGAGGGTATGCTGGGACGTGTTATCGATCCCTTGGGATCACCACTGGATGGTAAGGGACTCATTGGTGGAGAGCTGTGCGAAATGCCTTTGGAACGTAAAGCGCCGGGCGTTATCTTTCGTCAGCCTGTGAACCAGCCGTTACAGACTGGACTAAAAGCTGTGGATGCCATGATACCTATCGGTCGTGGACAGCGTGAGTTAATTATCGGTGACCGTCAGACGGGAAAGACAGCTATTGCCGTCGATACGATCATCAACCAGCGTGCCAATTATGAGGCAGGTGATCCTGTATATTGTATTTATGTGGCCATTGGGCAGAAAGGTTCTACTGTAGCTACTATTGTGAATACCTTGCGTGAGAATGGTGCGATGGATTATACAATTGTGGTTGCCGCTACGGCAGGTGATCCTGCGGCATTGCAGTATTATGCTCCGTTTGCAGGTGCTGCCATTGGTGAATATTTCCGTGATACCGGTCGTCATGCACTGGTGGTTTATGATGACCTTTCCAAGCAGGCGGTAGCTTATCGTGAGGTATCACTGATTTTGCGTCGTCCTTCAGGGCGTGAAGCCTATCCGGGTGATATCTTCTATCTGCATTCCCGTTTGCTGGAACGTGCAGCACGTATTATCAATCAGGAAGAAGTGGCACGTGAAATGAATGATTTGCCGGAAAGTCTGAAAGGCAAAGTAAAAGGTGGTGGTTCGCTGACTGCACTGCCTATTATCGAGACACAGGCAGGAGACGTATCTGCATACATCCCAACGAATGTGATTTCTATCACTGACGGACAGATTTTCCTTGATACAGACTTGTTTAACCAAGGTAACCGTCCGGCCATCAATGTAGGTATCTCTGTGAGTCGTGTAGGTGGTAATGCTCAGATTAAGGCGATGAAGAAAGTGGCCGGTACATTGAAGATAGACCAGGCACAGTATCGCGAGCTGGAAGCATTTACGAAGTTCAGTGGTGATATGGACCCCGTTACTGCACTGACCATTGATAAGGGACAAAAGAATACCCGTTTATTGGTTCAGCCGCAATACAGTCCGATGCCGGTAGAAAAGCAGATTGCCATTCTGTATTGTGGTACACATGGCTTACTGCGTAATGTTCCGTTGGATAAAGTAACAGATTTCGAAAAGAGTTTCCTTGAAGCGCTTGAAATGAACCACCGTACTGATGTGCTCGATGTACTGAAGAGTGGTGTCATTGACGATGATGTCTGCAAGAAGATAGAGGAAACAGCAGATCTGATGTCGAAACAATACTTGGAGTAGTGATTAACGTTGAGTGACAAGTGATAAGTGGCATGCGTTCATTTGCCACTTATCACTAATCATTAATCACTTACCACTAAAAAAAATGCTATGGGTTCTTTAAAAGAAGTAAAAAACAGAATAAACTCCGTCAAGAGTACGCGTCAGATAACATCGGCGATGAAGATGGTGGCATCCGCTAAGTTGCACAAGGCACAGACACGGATTGAGAATATGCTGCCTTACCAACAGAAACTGAATGAAATTCTGACTAACTTCTTGTCTACAGATGCCACGTTTGAGTCACCTTATACCGAGGTACGTTCCGTAACACGGGTGGCGATTGTGGTTTTCTCATCCAACAGTTCGCTGTGCGGAGCTTTCAACGCGAATGTGGTAAAAAAGCTTGGAGAAACGCTGGAAGAATATAAATCACTTGGTAAAGAGAATATTCTGATATATCCTGTAGGAAAGAAAGTAGAGCAGGCAGTGAAAAAGTTGGGCTATACATCGCAGGGAAGTTATCAAGGGATGGCGGATAAACCATCATATATGCAAGCGTATGAACTTGCTGCATTGTTGATGCAAGAGTTTATGGAAAAGCAAATCGACCGTGTGGAACTGATTTATCATCACTTTAAATCAATGGGTTCGCAGATATTGATGCGTGAAGAATATCTTCCTATTGATTTGAGTAAGGTGGCGGCAACAGCTGCAACAGAAGGATCGGGAAAACGTGGTTTCCAGAATGATTATATTGTAGAACCATCTGTCGGACAGCTAATTGCTGATTTATTGCCGAAGGTGTTGAGTCAGAAACTATTTACTGTGCTTCAGGATTCTAATGCTTCTGAACATGCTGCGCGTACACTTGCCATGCAGACTGCAACAGATAATGCGAATGAACTGATACAGGATTTGACGAAGCAATATAACAAAAGCAGACAACAGGCAATTACAAATGAATTGCTGGATATTATAGCAGGAAGTCTGAAGTGATAAAGCTAAAAGCTACGAGCTACAAGTTACGAGCGGCTGCGCTATGTTCCGAAAGCCGCTCGTAACTTGTAGCTCGTAGCTTGTCACTCTTATAGCTTTTTCTTTTTTTTTGCAAAAAGATGTGCCAATGGAGGCTTTAGCTCTTTTATTTGTGCTACCTTTACACCTCCAACCAACATTGATGAAATAATGGAACAGAATCCTGAATTGGCATTAGCGTGGCAATTTATAGAAAATACAGGCACACATCTCTTTCTGACCGGTAAAGCAGGGACCGGAAAAACTACATTCCTGCGGCGGTTGAAGTCCGAAAGTCCAAAGCGTATGGTTGTTCTTGCCCCAACAGGTATTGCAGCTATCAATGCAGGCGGCGTAACCATTCACTCTTTCTTTCAGTTACCTTTTGCCCCTTACGTACCTGATACTTCATTCAGTGCGGATGGCAAAGCACAATATCGTTTCCGTTTCGGAAAAGATAAACTCAACATTATGCGTAGTATAGACCTGCTGGTGATTGATGAAATCAGTATGGTGCGTGCTGATCTTCTGGATGCGATAGACGATGTGCTGAGACGTTTTCGTGATCGCAGTAAACCCTTCGGTGGTGTGCAATTGCTGATGATTGGCGATTTGCAGCAGCTTGCCCCAGTGATAAAAGATGAAGAGTGGCAGATGCTGAACAGCTACTATGATACTCCTTATTTCTTTTCCAGTCGTGCACTGAGACAGTCTGAATATTGTACGCTTGAATTGAAAACAGTGTATCGTCAGAGTGATACTCACTTTCTGGATATGCTGAACCGTATTCGGGAGAACCGTTGTGATAAAACTTTGCTGGATGAATTGAACCGTAGGTACATTCCGAATTTCAACCCTTCGAAGGAGGAAGGATATATCCAGTTGACTACCCATAACTATCAGGCGCAACGCATCAATGAACATGAACTAGCACAATTACCCGGTCGTTCCTTCACCTTTCGTGCCCAGATAGATGGAAAGTTTCCTGAATATTCTTATCCCACAGATGAAGTGCTTGAACTGAAACGTGGTGCCCAAGTCATGTTTGTGAAGAATGATTCATCCGGTGAGCACCGTTATTACAATGGTATGATCGGTGAAGTGGTCAATGTCTCAGCTTTGGGTATAGAAGTACGCAGTAAAGGAAGTGAGGATGCTTTTATGCTGCAAGAAGAAGAATGGACGAATGCAAAATACGTGTTGGATGAAGAGACTAAGGAAATCACCGAAGATATAGAAGGAGTCTTCAAACAATTCCCTCTGAAGCTGGCATGGGCTATTACTATCCATAAAAGTCAGGGACTGACATTTGAACGTGCAATAATCGATGCCAGTGCTTCTTTTGCACACGGACAGACTTATGTAGCATTAAGTCGTTGTAAAACATTGGAAGGGTTGGTATTGAGCGCTCCACTGTCGGCAA
Source organism: Bacteroides sp. 14(A) (assembly GCF_000526555.1). Taxonomy (NCBI): domain Bacteria; kingdom Pseudomonadati; phylum Bacteroidota; class Bacteroidia; order Bacteroidales; family Bacteroidaceae; genus Bacteroides; species Bacteroides sp. 14(A). The sequence continues at coordinate 592,326 of NZ_JAGH01000005.1, forward strand.
GAGCGGTCATCAGTGACAGTGCTGTAGATACTTTTACGGAAGATGCGCGTAGAAACGAACCTGATGAAACGCGTTATAGGAGATTGCAACAAGCATACTTTCTGGAATTGCTATCGGGATTGTTTGATTTCTTACCGTTAGAGTTGGCATTGAAGCGTTTTGTGAGATTGGTGGATGAACACTTGTATAAGCTCTACCCCAAACTACTGACTGAATATAAATCAGAAACGGAACGTTTTCATGAGAAGGTAACGAAAGTTGCCCAGAAGTTCAGCCTTCAATACACACGCCTGGTTGATGGTGCCGAAAATTATGCAACGGATAAAAGCTTGCAGGAACGTATTCATTTGGGGGCGGAATATTTTAAAGAACAGTTAGAACCTTTGGATGCTATCAGGAGTAGTACCATTGTGGAAACAGATAATAAAGAACTAAAGAAACAGTTGAAGACTGCCAGTGAGGAATTGGATGATCTACTTCTGTTAAAAGTTGACTTGTTGGAATTTGTTATCAGTAAAGGCTTTCATGTAGGAGAATATCTGAAACAAAAGGCGGTACTTTCCATTGACGATACGGCATCGACTAAAGGCAAAGGGGAAAAGCGTTCCGGTAATTCTACCGAAAGAAGAAAACGGAAAGGCGGAACCGAAGAAAGTGGAAATACCCCTGCACGGAAAAAAACGGCAGCAGTGGAAGTTCCTTCGGATATTCTGCATCCCGAATTATACAGGCGTCTGGTAGCATGGCGTAATGCGGAAGCGTCTCAATTAGGATTACCGGTATATACCGTAATCCAACAGAAAGCTATTTTAGGTATCACCAATTTATTACCGGAAGATAAATCCGCTCTTCTCCGAATCCCTTATTTTGGTAAAAAAGGAGTGGAAAAGTATGGGGATGAATTGCTGGAGATGGTGCGGGTGTATAAAAAGGAGAGTGGAATTGCAGAAACGTTGTTTAGTGATTAGTGGCACTCACCACTAATCACTTATTTAAAGATTGAACATTAGTTTTATTCCTTCTTCCAGAGTATGTGGTTGGTATCCCAGTTCTCTGCGTGCTTTTTCAATGCTTAATCCGCTGAAACGGGGACGGGGAGTTGTTTCTCCCATTTGCTTGGTAGTGACTGGCAGAATTAATGAATAATCCAGATTCAAAGTATCTGCTACGCGATAAGCAATATCGGCTATAGTCAGACATTCCGAGCCACAGATGTGATAAATACCATTATTGGGATGATTTATCAGTTTCTCTATTCCTTGAGAAACATCGCCTACATAGGTTGGCGTGCGCCACTGGTCGGAAACCACCCGTATTTCTTCATTATTTCTTAAACGATTGGCTACCAATTGCAGAATATTCCCGTGTTGCCCCGGCAAGGCGGCACCATAGACCACTACCACACGTGCGATGGCATAATTGCTACAGAGCTCAGCTACCCGTTTTTCACCTTTCAGTTTGGTTGCCCCATAATAGTTGACGGGGTCAGGAGTATCTTCTTCTGTATAAAGCTGCCCTGTATCTCCATTAAATACAAAGTCAGTAGATAGATGTATAAAGCGTGCAGCGGATGCTTCGCATCGGAATGCCAATTGTCCCACAGCATTGACATTGATACTGTCTGCCTCCTCACGGTGTGCTTCGCAATAATCAGGAACGGATAATGCGGACGTGTTGATCACTATATTCGGGCGTACTTCCCGGAACAATGCGCTTTGTTCCCCCATCTGGCAGATGTCTGCACTGATGAAACGATAATTCCCGGAATCGGGAGCAATGTCGTCATGCAGAGAACAACCTGTTACTATGTACTCGTCATTGCGTGACAAATCATTCAAGATCCGGCGTCCTGTGAAGCCATTGGCACCTATTACCAATACTTTTTTCTTCATATTCATATTATTTCAGTATATAATCCCTTGACTGTAGTCTTTTTTAGTAAGGTCCATTCCTTCCTTGTTGTACTTCGATTCTAATTCCGAATGATCCGTTTGCCGACTTCAGTTCGAAAGCGCCTTTGAAGTTATTCCGTTCCCACGGCAGGGCAGAAGGATTAGGGACTTTCCGTCCGTCCTTGTCATACTCTCCATAAGTATTGATGCGCATTCCATTCTTCAACCGGAAACTTCCCATTTGCAGGTTTTGGGGAGATGATCCGAAACCTGTCAGTCCGAAAGGGTTCATACTGTATATGGTGGAGCTACCTAAACTGAATAAGTGTGAGTAGCCTTGTGAGTAGGTCACATTCGGGTCCAAGCGAAACAGAAAACTATAATCTTTGCTGGCATCGGGAATGTCTAAAGTCATTTTGGGCATTTGGGGAGCTGCCATTTTCATCAGGTTCATATCCAAAAGGAATCCATCAAAATTCTTTGTTGCCGGCATATTCATACTGCGAACACTGTCAGCGGGTACTTCATTCTGGGCATTTACCCTGAAAGAAAGAAGACAGAAAAGTATGATTAGTCCTATATATTTCATCACTTAATGGTCTTTATTTAATGGCGAATATAAGAAATAAGTATGAATTATGGAAATATATAGCATTTATTAAAATAAAACTTGTATATTATATGCTGATATTTGAGTATTATTGTTATCTTTGGAGCGTAAATAATTGAATTGGTTTTATAAGCAATCTATTTGTTCCTCTCTAACCGGTAAATGAACGGGCTGTATCTCGTGTGGAAATGCAGCCCGTTTTTCTATTTCTTTTTTCTATTGAGATGGATCACCGGAGCAAGTATCGGTACTGTTTCCCACTTCATTTTCGAAGCATTGTACGCTCGTTCCACGCCTCCCTGTATTTCCAGATAATCATTGATTTTTACTTCCATGACTACACCGTAGTGGCTTTGTGGATACATCGGATTCATATATCCGTTCAGAGAGTTTTGTTTGCCAAAGCCTGAATATTGCCCGAAAAAGCGGATACGAAGGAAATTGTTGATGCGATAGGCGGCAGAAGCATCCAAGCCAATGTCGAATTGAGAACCATGCATGCGCGAAGGGATGGTGTACTTGGCGGTATACATGCCCCCTGTCAATTCCCAGCGTTCATTAGGGCGATATATAAAATCGGCGCCTGACTGGATAATTGTTCCCATAGTAGGGTAGGTATTGTAGGTGCTGAATGTGCTCAATATACTATTGGGGGAAAGCTGAAAAGCACCGTAATGCTCGTAATCCATCACGAAAGGATCGTAACTGCTGACCATCTTTCCCATTCTGATATCCATCCACGGAAAGTTGGGATAATAAGTCGGAAGAGTGATGTGTAAGTCCGTGCTATCCGTGCTGAGAGAAGTCTTTACCGACATATCCCGATTAGGAGCGGCAGCTGTTCCGGGTGGAGGAGACAACGGCTCTTTTCCCATTTCCGTGGGAAAACGATTCAATAATGTGCTGTCCTTTGTTTGCTCGTTTTGTGCAGCAACGCGAAAGGAAACAGTGAGAAAGAACAGAATGATGAATAGTTTTTTCATAAGTTGTTATGTGTTAACGGAAGTTTCAGTTGATGATAAGTTTGTATCCGATACCTCGGACATTGACAATGCGGATACGTTCGTCCTTGGAAAGTTTATGTCGTAATTTAGTGATGAACACGTGCAGGCTGCGCGAATTGAAGAAGCTGTCGTCCCCCCAAAGATCAAGCAGGATATTCTGGGTATTCACTACCTGATTACGGTTTTCGCACAGGCGTTTCAGAATTTCGGCCTCGCGGTGGGAGAGTTCCTGCTCTATTCCGGTATGGGACAATATCTGTGTGACAGAGTTGAAATGGTAATCGCCTATCTCGAAACAGGTCTCTTCCTTCTTTGGTTCCTCTCTGAATGTAAATGCTTTGCCCACTAGCGCTTTAATGCGTACGATAAGTTCCTGCATGCCGAAAGGCTTTTTCAGATAGTCGTTGGCCCCGAGTTCAAAGCCTTCTACCACATCATTGATGGAAGAACGAGCAGTGAGAAAAAGTACCGGAGTTCGTTTGTCGGTTTGACGGATGTGGCGTACCATTTCAAAACCATCCATACGAGGCATCATAACATCGGCTACCAGTACATCAGGGCGTAAGTCGAAGAACATACGCAGACCTTCTTCGCCATCGGCAGCAGTATGGATGATGAAGTTCTGGCCTTCCAGTGTATCTTTGATAATCATGGCGAGGGTTTGTTCATCCTCAACCAGCAGTACCTTGATTTTGTCCATATCTTGATTCATTTTCATAATAAGCAATGTTATTCAGATTCTTATTGTAAAAGTACTTCCTTTTCCCGCTTCACTTCGTACGGTTACCATGCCACCGTGTTTTTCTACCATTGTCTTTACATAGAAAAGCCCCAGTCCGTAGCCTTTGGTATTGTGGATATTTCCTGTCGGAACCCGGTAGAATTTATCGAAAATGTGAGGCTGTTTATCCGTAGGGATACCAATACCGTGGTCTGTAACTGAGATTTCCACTTGTTCCGTTTCCTTTTTCCGGCAACAGATCATTATGTCGGCTTTATCCGGAGAGTATTTGATGGCATTATCTATCAGGTTACTCAGAATGTTACTGAAGTGTGTACGGTCGGCAATGATTGTCAGGTCTTCCGGTGCAATGTCGAGATTGATTTCTACAGGCTTGCCCGCTTTCAGTTTATGCTGTTCGATGAGTGTCGGGAACAAATCGTGCAAGCTAAGTGTCTCCGGATGCAGACGGAAGGTTTTACGGCGTTCCATACTCATAGAGAGAATTTGTTCCACCAGTCCGCTTAATCGCTGTAACTGTTCTTGGCAGATACCCAGATACTTATCCCGTTGTTGCTTGTCTTCTGCCAGATTGAAATTAAGCAAAGCATCGTTGGCGGCATACGCCACGGCAATAGGTGTTTTCAGCTCGTGGGTGATATTGTTGGTAAAGTCGCTCTTCATCTCTTCCAGTGTTTTCTGCCGCAAAATGGTGCGGATAAGAAACCAGAAGGAGAAACCTAATATAATAAGAATAACGAATGATGTGGTAAGAATACCGCTCATCTGCCGCAATACAATCTTATAAATAGGTTCTATTGTGAGGCGGTAACTTTGATTGGAGTGAATGTCGAAAGCATAATTATATTGTTTTGCTTTTTCACTGGGTATGTATCCGGGAGTCCCGACAATGGCGAGCGTATCAGTGTAAATCAGCGTTGAGTCCGGATCGGCACCGGAATGAAGACGCTCCAATCGGTAGGGAAGTTTAAGCCCCCGTTCTTGCAGATAGGCATTCAGCAGACTGTCATAAACGGCTATATCAGGTTCTATAAAAATATCCAGTCCCGAGTGCATTCCACGCTGGATGAAAGTGGCAAGTTCCACCATACTGCTTTGATCGCGCAACATCATGTCTATTCCACCTTCGGCTCTTAAAGAAGCTTGAGGTTCATCCTCATTAATCACTGTATCTTCCAGGACCTCTTTTACTGAATCTTTTTCTGCCCAGACTGAAATGTTTGTGCCTTCCTGTCCCCGTGTGAAAAGGATATCTCTTGTCGAGTCATTCGGGTAACTCACTGAGACGCTATCATACTTCATAGGGATACCGTCTTTTAAAAGTGAAAGACTTCCGGCACTGTCTGTTTGGTTAACAGTTGTACTGCTGCGGACAAATGATTTTCCGGAATCGGAATTGTACCCTGCTGAAACTTCTACGGAACCGTGGGCTTTATTTTCTTTTTGCATCTCCTTTACACGAAGCATCATCTCATTATAATCGCTCATGCGCATGGCTTCTACGATGCTTTGTTCCAGCTCGTGTTTCATCGTTTTGTATAGCCCCGTGATCCAATATGCCTGGTAAATAAAGATACCCAGCAGAGAGATTATGACTAATATGGCAATAGGTTTGAATGGCAGTTTCATGTAGCTCTTGTATTTATATGGACAAAGATAGGAAAGATAACCGGTACATGTATGGACGGTAAGACTAAATAACACTTCAGATAACACTAGATAAGACTACGTAAGTTCCGGATAACACAAAGTCCGGAAGATTTCACCGTACTTTGCAGTGCAAGAGCTTAAGGGATGATTCGGTTTTGCACAAGGCATCTTTTGCAAAAGGTATAGAGAGAATCTTGTGCAGTCCCTTGCATAATTGGGTGTCAACCTTGGTCAACTGGCCTGTCAACTAAGGTTAACGGATCTGTCAACCAAGCTTAATCGACCTGTCAACCAAGGTTGACACCCAATCATCTCTAAGTCTGAACACATTTATGTCGTATCTAAAACAAATGAACATGAAGTCTTATTACTATCTTTCCCTGATGCTATGTGCATTGAGTGCAGGAGTTTCCGCTCAGGAAATAACGAAGAGTACGGATGTAGAGAGCGAACGGACGCTCAGCGCGGACAGTATTATAACACAAGACAAGCAGCTGGACAGTCTTTATCAATCTCTTCCTGAAGTAATGATTACCGGACAACGTCCCATCGTGAAAGCGGAGCAAGGTAAACTGGTGTACGATCTTCCGCGTCTTATCGGTAATCTACCCGTAGATAATGCTTATGACGCTGTGAAGGAATTGCCGGGCGTAACCGAGATGAATGGCGGGTTGATGTTGGCAGGGCAGGGGGTAACTGTAATATTGGATGGCAAAGTTACCACCATGAGTACCGAACAGCTTTATTCTTTATTGAAAAGCATCCCGTCCAGTCGCATTGAGAAGGCGGAAGTGATGTACAATGCTCCGGCACGCTATCAGGTGCGGGGTGCACTCATCAATATCACACTGAAACAAAGCACCGGAGGCCCGTCTTCCTGGCAGGGAGAGCTTTATGGTAAATATAATCAGAAACATTACGAGGGCTTCAACGAACGTGCCAGCCTGATCTATAACGGAAATAAATTCTCAGCAGATTTTCTTTACTCACACAACCACGGACGGGGATATTCTTTAACCGATAAAGAAGCTATGCACTCTCTGGCGGACGGTTCGGTTCATCACATCACAACCGATGAGATGGGCCGAAGCCGTTCACATACTCATAGTTTCCGGGTAGGAACGGATTATAATATTGCCAAGGACCATCAGTTGAGCTTTGTTTATAATGGAAGTTATTCGACTCATCATAGTCTGATGGATATTTATGGTACGCAGCAGTCCAATACCCGTAGCAACAGTACCGATTGGCTGCACAACGGGCGTCTGGATTACCGTACACCTTTCGGATTGAAAGCCGGTGCTGAACTGACTTATTACCGTTCTCCGTCCGATCAGTTATTGCATAGCAGCATGCAAGATGAAGAGCTTGCCTTTTATACCGAAGACTGTCAGCGCATCAATCGCTGGAAATTCTTCCTTGCCCAAGAGCATAATCTGGGTCGTGGATGGGGATTGAATTATGGTGCCGTTTATACGACCAGTATCGACCACAGTTATCAATATTATTATGATACGGAGAAGGATGCGGGAACAAAGGCAGGTGTGAGTACAGGTATTCCCGATAATATGCAATCCCGCCGTCGCGAACAAACTCTGAACTTCTATGCGGGTTTCAATAAAAGTTTCGGTGATAAACTTTCCCTGGACGCTTCGCTTGCCGTAGAACATTATAAGACACCGGTATGGAATCAGTGGGATTGGTATCCTACCATTAACCTGAGTTATATGCCTGCCCCCGGCTATGTCTGGCAATTGGCTTTGAGCAGCGATAAGGACTATCCTGATTATTGGGCGGTGCAGGACGCTATCTCTTATCTGGGCGGTGGATATTCTGAAATACATGGGAACCCGTTCCTGAAACCGGCTCAGGAATATCAACTTCAGTTGACACATATTTTGAAGAGTAAATACATCTTTAGCGCATGGTTTGCCCATACGAAAGATTATTCTACCCAGACTCTTTATCAATCTTCCGAACGTCTGGTGGAAATCTATAAGCATTTGAATTTTAATTACCAGCAACAAGCAGGAGTACAGGCTTCTATACCATTTGATATAAAGCAATGGTTAAACTCTCGTTTAACTTTGATTGGTGTGTGGCATCATGAGAAGGATGATGATTTCTGGGATATTCCTTTTAACCGGAATATTTGTTATGGTATTGCCGTACTGACAAATACTTTCACTCTCTCTAAGAAGCCTGATCTGAAACTGACACTGACGGGAATGGCTCGTAGTAAAGCGACTCAGGGGATTTATGATTTACCGTCTTCAGGGTATGTAAATGCTGCTTTGCGGTATGGCTTTGCCAAAGGAAAGGCTATTCTGAATCTTTATTGCAATGACATTTTTGAGACGGGACAGATAAAACCACGTATCCGCTTTGGTACACAGAACGTGACGAATGATTATGCTTGTTTCAGGGAAATCGGGGTGTCGTTTACGTATAAATTCGGAGGATACAGGGAGAAGAAGAGGGAGGAAGTGGATACGTCGAGGTTTAAGTAACGCGTGTGTACTTTTTCTTTCGGCTTGTCCCGAAAGAAAAAGATACCAAAAAGAAAGGGACCCCGGCTACGTCTCCGGTGCTACTCCGGTACTGCCATTCGCAGACGGGGCTCGAACTCGCTTCGCTCAGACAGATCGCCCCTTACCTGCGCCTGACAGTGCCTACGCTTACGCACCTACACCTATGCCGGAGAGCTGCGCGGTAGGGGCGCTGCGCTAAAATTTCTTATCTTCTTCGAGGAGTTCTTGGCTAAATTGCTCTACAGCAAGAGGGGTAAAGAGTTCTATAAGATTTTCTTCGGGATCACGCAGGTACAGGGTACGCATTCCCCAATCGGGCATATCTGTAGGTTCGCTGATAAACGTTACGCCTTTTGCTTTTAGGGCGGTAAAGGTTTCGTCTACATTATCTACACTGAATGAAACCATTAATTTTTCACGCATTGCAACGGGCTGCTGCTTATCTGCATTGCCTACTGAAGGTGCCATCCAGTCGGATACAAAGAGGGCGAAGCCTTCTATTCCGTCGGCTACTTTAAAACTGGCGTATCCGCTATTTTCATCTCCCCAAGCTGGTTCTAAACCGAGTTGTTCGGTGTAGAACTTGAAGCATTTGGCGAAGTCTTTTACTAATAATCTTACGTTGCTGAATCTCATTGTTTACTGATTAATGGTTTGTAATCTGTTTCTTATAATCAAGATGCAAATATAACCATTCTATTATCATTTTATTGGATAGCGTTTCAAAAATCCGTATTAACCTCAACCCCATCAGAAAAAACAATCAATTCTCTCTCGCCATATGCCGCACGGTCCCCCGGCCTCACTGTAGGGGCGTCAAGCGTAGGTAGTATTTTCAGCGTAAAGAAGGGCAGGCTGTTTGAGCGAAGCGAGTTCCTGCCCTTTAGCTGGAAATGCTACCGGAGTAGCCCCGGAAGTGCAGCCTTGAGTTTTTCTTTTGGTATCTTTTCTTTTGTCTCAAGACAAAAGAAAAGTACCCCCACCAGCATAATACACATTAAAAAAATCAGAATCTTTTGTCCCTTCCTCCTCTATATTTCTTAATTTTGTCGGAACAAAATGAAGTATCAACCTTCCGCACACTCAATCTCAAAATGACACTGCGGAACCTAAATTATCGTATTATGATTAACAGATTCGTCTTGAACGAAGTATCCTACTTCGGACCGGGTGCCCGCGAAGTGCTCCCACAGGAAATTAAACGTCTCGGCTTGAAAAAAGCCTTTGTATCTACCGACAAAGATCTGATTAAATTTGGTGTAGCTGACAAGGTGCTTTCCGTACTGAATAAGGCAGGCATACCCTATGTTGTATTCAGCGATATTAAACCAAATCCTACGGTCAGTAATGTAAATGCAGGTGTGAAAGCGTTTGCAGAATCCGGTGCCGATTTTATTCTGGCTATTGGTGGTGGTTCTTCCATCGATACATCAAAAGCTATCGGTATTATCACTAATAACCCGGAATTCAGTGATGTGGTTTCTCTGGAAGGAGTGGCGCCGACTCAGAAGAAATCCGTGCCTATCATTGCTCTGCCTACTACAGCAGGAACGGCTGCCGAAGTGACTATCAACTACGTGATTACCGACGAAGTGAATGAAAAGAAGATGGTATGTGTAGATCCGAATGATATTCCTGCCATCGCTATTGTAGATGCCGAATTGATGTACACTTTGCCTAAAGGGCTGACTGCTTCTACGGGACTGGATGCATTGACACATGCTATTGAAGGTCTGATTACTAAGGGAGCTTGGGAAATGAGCGATATGTTTGAAATTAAAGCTATCGAAATGATTACCCGTTATCTGGAAACGGCTGTGTTTGAGCCGACGAATGCAGAGGCGCGTAATGGTATGGCGGTAGCGCAATATATTGCAGGTATGGCATTCTCTAATGTAGGTTTGGGCGTTGTTCACGGCATGGCACATCCGTTGGGTGCTATTTTTGATATACCTCATGGTGTGGCTAATGCGTTGTTGCTGCCTATCATTATGGAATTCAATGCTCCTGCTGCGCTTGATAAGTATGTGGAAATTGCTAAGGCGATGACAGTATATAAAGAAGGAATGAGCCAGGAAGAGGCTGCACGTGCTGCCGTGGATGCGGTGAGAGCACTGTCAGTAAGAGTAGGTATTCCGCAACACCTTTCTGAATTGGGTATCAAGGAAAGCGATCTCGATAAATTGGCTACGGCTGCTATTGCCGATGTTTGTACACCGGGTAATCCTCGCGAGGTGACGAAGGAGATTATTCTGGATTTATATAAAAAAGCGTTGTAGAGTGATTAGGAATTAATTATTTATGCGAATCAGTAGTTGAATTAACGTCTTTAGGACGGGTTATGAATTAAATGCTAATTCCAATATTAAGTAAATTGAGATAGTATTTCATCATTTTATTTATTACTTTTCCTTATAAAGGGTAACTCCTGATTCGCATCATTTATTAAACTATCGGGAACAGAAGTGTGAACATACTTCCTTCTCCCACTTTTGATTGCACCGTAATGCTGCCATGATGCTGGTGCATGATTTGGCGGGAGATGGTTAACCCGATACCTGAACCGGTAGGTTTTGTGGTGAAGAATGGAATGAAAATACGTTCCTGAACTTCCGGATCAATACCGGTTCCATTATCAATAACACGCAGGAAAAGGTGATCTCCTGGGGTGATGCCCGCGGAAAGAGTGATTTGTGTCGCTTCGTTTTCGCGGGCATTCCGTATCAGGTTGATAAGTACTTGTTCTACTTGCTCTTTATCTGCAATCAAGCGCAACGGAATGTTGGGAAGAGAGAGGTGTAGATCATTTGTATCATTTTGCATTAACTGAACAACTTCTTTCAGTAATTCTCCGGCATTATAAAGTTTCAATAAAGGGTGGGGCAGATGCGATACTTCCCGGTAGCTATTCATAAAGCGTACCAGCCCGTTCCCTCTGCGACCAATGGTTTGCAGCATCTGCCTGATTTCCGTTTTGGTATCTTCGTCACCTTCCAGGTTGTCGGCATATTTGGTAAGAAGCTCTGTCAGCGAAATAATGGGAGTGATGGAATTCATAATTTCATGTGTCAGCACACGGATTAGCTTTTGCCAGGCTTCCGTTTCACGGTTATCCAAGGCGGAATGGATATTTTTCATTCCCGCAATCAAAAGCTTCCTGCCCTGGATGATAAATTCCATACTGGAAAGGGCGAATTGTACGGTCTCTTCTTCCTGTTTGATTTGCCATACAGACAAATCGCCAGCTTTCAGTGTACGCAACTTTGCCGGGAGCTCCGGATGAAAATCTATAAGATCATTTACCGTATGCGGACGATTGATATGTATCAGGCGTTTGGTCGCATCATTGATCCACTCTATTTGACCGTCGGGCGTATAAACAAGGATGGCCATATCTATATGATTGGCAAGAGCCTGGAAATACTGCAATTCGCTTTCCTTCTTTTGTAGATTGCTCCGATAATATTCAAGAGCATCCTGCATCTCGGTCAGCAATTCTTCGGGAAGGGGTGGTGTGGCATTCGGATTGGAAGTAGGAGAAGACAGGAACTCAGAATAGCGCACAGACCAGATAAACTGAGCCATGGCGCGGGCTGAGCGTAAGATATACCTATATATGGCATAAGCAACGAATGCTGTGAGGCAGAGCGCCACGAACAGGCTATAATAAAACCCATGCACAGCCAGCCAGGCCGTAATGAGGCAGCATATCAGTAATGCGACAGTGAGCCAAAGTGGCGTTCTTACCCAAGTTTGTCTTTTCATAATCTGAACTTTTCAATCCTTCTATAAAGTGAAGTTCTTGTGATTCCCAGCATTTCTGCCGCCAATGTAATATTACCACCACACATTCTCATTACCTCATTGATTGCATCCTTTTCCATTCGTTCCAGATTATACTTATCTTTCTCAGAAACAGTATTGGAAGATCGGGGGCTGCGTAACATGAAATCATCCGGAGTCAGCATGGTTCCGGTGGAGAGGATGACGGCACGTTCGATGGCATGTTCCAGTTCGCGCACATTGCCCGGCCAGCGGTAAAGTTGCAGCATCTTTCGTGCTTCTCTGGAAATTCCCCGAAGTTCTTTCTTATACTTCTTCCGATAGCGTTGCAGGAAGAAATCAGCCAAGAGGAACAAGTCATTTCCACGTTCCCGCAGAGACGGAATACGGATTTCAATCGTATTGATGCGATACAATAAATCCTGACGGAATTGTCCGTTGTCGATAGCGGTATATAAATCCGTATTCGTGGCGCAAATCAACCTTACATCTACAGGATATGAAGTTGTAGAGCCGAGCCGTGAACTCTTTCTCTGTTCAATGACTGAAAGCAACTTCGCTTGGAGTGGAAGACTCAGGTTACCGATTTCATTCAAGAACAACGTTCCGCCTGAAGCCACTTCCACACGTCCCGGCTTATTCTTGCGGGCGTCGGTAAATGCACCCTTTTCATATCCGAACAATTCGCTTTCGAACAATGTGTCCGGAATACTTCCTAAATCGATAGGTACGTATATCTCATTCTTGCGGGGGGACTGTTCGTACACGTAGCGGGCAATCAAGTCTTTTCCCGTTCCGTTTTCTCCCAGGAGCAAAAGGTTCGCATCTGTTTCGGAGAACTTTCTTATCGTTTGAAAAATAGTTTGCATGGCGGCAGATTCACCGATGACGCGCGTTGGCTCAGGGGGAAGAGTCAAAGCTTCTGTTTGTTTTTTCAAAGTCTCCTTCTGTTGTTTCAGGGTTTCTACTTCCGTCCGGCTGAAACTGAGTTGCAGTGCGGAGGAGACGGTGGCTATCAGTTTCTCGTTTTGCCAGGGCTTGGGAATAAAATCTGTGGCACCTTGTTTTATAGCTTGTACAGCCTTCTCTGTATCTGCATAGGCTGTGATAAAGATAACGACTGCTTTTGCATCCAGCTTCAGTATCTCTTCCAACCAATGAAATCCTTCTTTGCCACTGACAGCATCCTGACGGAAATTCATGTCGAGCAAGATAACATCGAAACGGGTTCGTGAAATGATAGGTAACAGTTCTCTTGGGTCATTTAGAGTGGTTATGCTTTCTGCAATAGGGCGCAGCAGCATTTTCAGGGTGAAGAGGATGTCTTCATTATCATCTACGATTAAGATTTTACCTCGTTTCATCATAATTCGAAAGGATTGGTTTGACTTGTTGGTGAAGATTGGTACGCGTACCCATTGCAAAGATATAGAAAGTTTTCGAGATAGTAGTGTACGAAAGCGTGCATTCGGTGTACGATATCGTGCAATTTTGCGTAGAAAGTATTTAGATAAATCTTTGTATATTAACTATCTAACCATTTGGTATGGTTGTTGCCATCTATATTTAAAGTAAACGAATACGAAAAACATATGCTACACAAAAAACTGATTTATATTGTATTAATTGTTTCTTTTATAGCTTGTAGCTCTAAGAATCCGGGTATGAATAAGGATGAAATTATCCGGACTTTGGACGAGCAAGCCATGCAACATGAAACCGCCGTGAAGGCGGCTTCTGCTGCAATGCCGGAAGTTACGGAAGATTATACACCTCCTGCCGGAATAAAATATCGGGCTAAAATAGAAACTGCCGGAGTGAAAACCCTTGATGTACAGGCTGCGTTGAAGAATGTACGTTCTATGAAAGTTAGTGAGCTCGGTACACTTCGTATCCACCGTACAGGAGCATTGGTACCAATGGGCGGTAGTTTGATATCAGTGGACGAGGGTTACTTATTGAATAGTTATCAAGGAATTTACTTGTTGGATAAGGACTTTAAGCTTATCAAGCAGTTGTTCAAAAATGATGTTGAATTTCAACGCAATGGGAAAAGATTCTTTTTTCAATTGAACGCCCTGTTGCAGAGTGTCTATTATAATGCAACTCACAAGCAAGTTCAGGGGGCGTATACAGCATATAAGCATGAGAGGAATAGTTCCCGGACTTTTCTGGCCTTTCTTCCCTGGGATGTTTTAACAGCTGCCACAGAGCCTTTGATAGAGAAAGATATAACAAACAGTGTCCCTCTACAGGGGAATCTGGGCCATAGGGTTTTGTTTAAGTTTACGACGGAGGGTTTCATGCGTGGCATACCTTACTCCAGTCGTTTTTACACCAATGAACTAAAAGGAGATACCTTGTGCTATTTTGATCCTACCCATTTGCCTGACTATGCCCCTTCGGGAAGATCCGGTTCGGTACGGAGCGGAGAACCATGGAATATTTATGATTATCAAGGCAAAACGCGGATACGCCTGGCTTATGATAATACGCTTTACCAATTGGAAAACGCTTCCACGCTGAAGGCTATTTATCGATTGGATTTTGGCTCTTTGCAGCGTGCCGTTGGACAGAAGGTTATAGGTGGCAGTAATGTGGATGATTTTTATTTTGTAGATCAGTGGTTGGAGACGGATCGCTACCTGTTTATCAGGCTTACGAAAGGATACGATTCGCCTAACGCACGAAAAGCGAAATCGGTTTCTCTTTATTCGTTGATATATGATAAAACATCCGGAAACTTCTTTTCCCTGCCTCATGAAGCTGATAAGGTAGAACTCGATTTTCCGTGTTTCCCAGCCGATGGCGAGCAGAATGTGTCGTTCTATCCCAAAGGAGCAGTAGGAAATATACTTTTCACCTGTCTCGATGCAATGAATATGAAAGACAAATATCCGGATGCTCTGAAAGGGCAGGACGTGCCGGATGATGAATTAATAGTGTTAACCATAGAATAATTAAAATAGGAGAATAACAGATGATAAAGCATTATGTGAAAGTTGCGCTTCGGCTTATAAAGCGGAGTTTCTTGTTTTCTTCCATCAATATGCTGGGTTTTGTATTCGGCATGGCGGCGGCGTTCCTCATCTACCTTTGGGTAGTAGACGAACTGACGTATGATGACTGCTTTCCCGAGGTGAATCGCGTTTACCGGACTATCGAGGTGAAACGGGAGCCGAGTGGGGAAATAAAGGAGTCTCCTTCGACGGTACGTTCGCTTACTAAAGTCTTTCGTGAAGACTTTCCACAAGTAGAGGAAGCTACAGCTATTAAGTATGGAGAGTTGCATACATTTGAGACGGAAAGTCATAAAAAAATCAGCGGACATGGGCTATATGTTGATTCTGCATTCTTTCGAATATTTCCTTTTCCGGTGTTGGAAGGAAATCCGGAGTATATAAGTAATAATCCTGATAATGTCGTTTTGTCGGAATTGACGGCACAGAAAATGTTTGGTAAGAAACCGGCAGTAGGACAGAAATTAACTTATAGCGGATATGGAAGAGAAAGAATCTATAATGTAGTTGCAGTGGTGAAGATACCTTCAAAGAGCCATATCCAGTTTGATATTGTTTATCCGATGGAGGCTTATGGCATGGGGATGATGGGCCATAATTGGGATCATTTTCGTGAGAGTATCCATGTATATGTAAAGATGAAGGCTGGTGACGAAGGAAAAATGTATCAGCAGGAATTGAAAAGCATGAGTCGGGCGCTTAGTAAGTTTGGGGAAAAGCGAACTTTGTTGCGTTTTCAATCAGTCAAAGATATTCATCTGAATACTACTTTTCCCGATCCTTGCGTAAAGAATCATGGTAACATGGCCACTATTTATCTGTTTACAGCTCTGGCTATATTAGTTATCTTTATGGGAGCCTTCAACTTTACAACACTTTCTACGGCACGGGCTTCCATGCGTTATAAAGAAATAGGGGTACGCAAAATAACAGGCGCCAAGCGAAAGACTCTGATCTCACAGTTTCTTTCGGAAAGTCTGGTACAGGCATTTATATCTCTGATATTGGCTTTAGCTTTGACAGAATTGATGTTGCCGTTATTCAATAAGTTCATGGATACGGAAATCTCACTGCGGCTGAGTTGGGCTGTCTTCTTTTATATATTGTTCGGCATAGTGGGAATAGGCTGTCTGGCAGGAAGTTATCCGGCTTTTTATCTTTCTTCCATCAATCCATTACTTGCTTTTAAAGGTGGACAGAAAACAGGAAAGAAAGGAGGACTTATCAAAGGATTGGTGTGCATACAGTTTTTTATAGCTCTTACGCTGATGTTGCTGACTGCTATCGTCTTTAAACAGCTCCACTATATGCAAAACAAAGATTTGGGACTTGACAAGGAAAATGTGGTATCCGTCTATACCAGTTTGTGGTATAATGTGGCTGGATTCAAGCAAGAATTACTGAGAAATCCAAATGTGAAAAGTATATCTATGGGAGCACCTATCGAGAGCCTTGGAGAAGGTGAAGCCCATGGAGACGGTAGCCTATTCCGTTGGACAAATATAGACGGGCAGGAAGATTCACTAAAAATGGTAATAGTATTTGCCGATGGGGATTTTAGTAAGACATTTGGTTTGGAGTTGATAAAAGGGAAATTGCTGGAATCTGATTTTGGAAAATACTGGGGAGACAGGAATCCCGGTATTGTAATTAATGAGGCTGCCTGGAAGGGTATGAAGGTAGCTGATCCTATCGGTATGGAGTTACAAATGAATACTTGGGGCAAGATGCATATTGTAGGAGTGGTGAAAGATTTCAATTTCCAGTCTCTGCGCGAAAAGATAAAGCCTGCTATTCTTTATTATTCTCCGGAAGCATTATCGTATATGCATATAAAGATAGCTCCCGAACATCGGCAGGAGACTCTGAAATTCATTCAGAGAAAATACGAAGAGATGGCTGTACAGGATGATTTGTTCGTAAAGGATTTCAGTTATCAGTTCTTTTCCGATGCATTGAATAAGAACTATACCAAGGAACATCAACAAAGCCGGATGTTGCTATTCTTCACTGTATTGGCCATCGTTATAGCTATGCTGGGTGTATTTGGACTGGTTGCCCTCTCCACGGAACAGCGGACAAAAGAAATCGGTGTGCGTAAAGTGAACGGTGCCCATTCCAACCGGATTGTAAAGATGTTCTGTATGGAATATCTGAAATGGGTGGGAATTGCTTTTGTTGTGGCATCTCCCATTGGATATTACCTTATGTACCGTTGGCTGAGCGAATTTGCTTATCAGACTGCCATAAGTTGGTGGTTGTTCATATTGGCAGGAGCAGTCATTACAGGGGTTACTTTGCTTACGGTCATTGGGCAAACCTGGCGGAAGGCTTCGCAAAATCCGGTAGTGTCCTTGAGATATGAATAAATAAATGTTTAAGATAATAACAATACAATATACGATTATGATTAAGATAATTAACCTCACCAAAATATTCCGTACGGAAAGCGTACAGACCACTGCATTGAATGAAGTAAGTTTAGAAATCAGTCAGGGAGAGTTTGTTGCCATTATGGGACCTTCCGGTTGCGGTAAATCTACTTTGCTGAATATGATAGGTTTGCTTGATAACCCCACTTCCGGCGAGCTTTGGTTTATGGATCAGGAAGTTTCCCGCTATTCTGAAAACGACCGTACAGACCTGCGTAACGGAAATCTTGGTTTTGTATTTCAGAGTTTCAACCTGATAGACGAACTTACAGTCTTTGAAAACGTGGAACTTCCTTTGCTCTATGCCGGAGTTTCTACCCGTGAACGTGTGAAGCGTGTCAATGAGGCTTTGGAGCGCATGCAGATAGCTCACCGCACCGAGCATTACCCGCAACAACTTTCCGGTGGACAGCAGCAACGTGTGGCTATAGCGCGTGCCATTGTTACCAACCCCCGCATTATCCTTGCCGATGAACCTACGGGAAATCTGGATTCTACGAATGGTAATGAAGTGATGAATCTCCTGAAAGAGCTGAATCATGATGGAGCTACTGTTGTTATGGTAACGCACTCCGAAGAGAACGCCCGTGAAGCAGAAAGAATCATACGGATGATGGACGGATATATATTGACTGAAAGTAAAAATACTCGGTGATAGATGCTTAATATTAAAGGAAACAGGTAATTACGAAATAATCGTAATTTTATTTGCTGATCTCGGAGAAATCATATAGTTTTGTGCGTAGATATATAATTTTATAACTAAACAGCACGTATATGAAAAAAGAGATTGTAACGCTGTTCTTAATGACAAGTGTTTGGGCGGCACAAGCTCAAGGGACTTTTACAATAGAAGGGCAAGTAAAGAATGTAGAAGACGGAGCTTTAATCACTTTGTTTCGTTTAGATGGAAATGTGGGTAGCAGTATCGGTGTTGATACGATTCGTAACGGACATTTTCGTTTTCAGGCAGAAACATTGGGGAACGAAACAGAAATAGTGGATATGATGGGAAGAAGTGACAAGTTTCCTTCCATGAGTTTAAGGCTTTGGGTGCGTCCGGGAGATAATATACGGATAAGCGGTGAAAATACACTGATACGAACTTGGGACGTGAAAAGCACTGTTCCGGAACAAGTGGCTAATCAGGCTTTTATAAACGACTCACGCGAATTGTGGAATGAATATCAGCGCAATTCTTTGTTGCAGCGTGCATATCGCCGGAAGTATGCAGGAAGTGCGGTGGACGAAGAAAGACAGGCGATACGTGCACAAGCTGATAGTTTACGGAAGCTGGAAGATGAAATTACGATCCGTATTGATGCCAACACTATAAAACGTATGAAGCAGATTCCTGTTGACGATATTTGGCTGGAGCAATTGGAGAAGTTGGCAATGTCAGCAAAGTATACTGAAAATTATCCTTATAAAGAAGAAGTGATTGCTCTTTATGAAGGACTGACCGATGAAGAAAAACAGACCGATTTGGCAATGAATACATATACATATCTCTTTCCTCCCCAAGTAGTGGAAGTGGGTGATGAAATGGCAGATGCTGATTTGTACGACTTGGAGGGAAATGTACACCGCTTGGCTGATTTTAAAGGTAAATATATCATGTTGGATTTCTGGAGTCGTGGTTGCGGTCCGTGTCTTATGGCTCTACCCGAAATGAAGGAAGTGGCTGAGATGTACAAAGATCGCCTGACAATAGTAAGTCTGAGCATCGATACCAAGAAAGGTTGGGAAACTGCCTCTAAAACGCATGAAATGACTTGGCAGAATCTGAATGAATTGAAAGGAAGTAATGGATTATTTGCCAAGTATGGAGTACGTGGAATTCCAAATTATGTCCTTATTTCACCTGAAGGACGCATTGTAGAAAAATGGTTCGGATATAGTGCACACAGCTTGAAACGAAAACTTCGCCGCCTACTGAATGCAGACGAATATGTGATGAGCTTAGGGGAAGAGAATGGACATAAAGTGGTGAATTTCCCGACGGTGAAGAAAAGCAATAACGATATTCCTGAAATCCGCCAGGTAGTATTGACGGATACTGCTACGGTCTTGCGGATTCGTGCCTATTATATACCCAAATATTGGATACAAGTTATGAAGAATATCCAGTTAGTAGCAGACAATGGAACTGTATGTCCGGTTCTTCGTTCGGAAGGTATTCCTTTAGGGGAGAAATTCTATATGCCGGAAAGTGGAGAGGCCGATTATACTCTTTATTTCGCTCCACTGCCTGCCGGAACACGTTCTTTCGATATGGTTGAGCCGGAAGGTTCAAACTCGGATCGTGTAGAAGGTATCGCTTTGACACTTGAATAAGATAACAGAGGCTTTCTTTCCCTAAAATCTTGCTATCTGCACTCTTTTTCGTACTTTTGTAGCTTTCAAAAAGAAAGTTTTATTTAAAGAAGTTCTCTGTATGAAATCAGACATTGAAATAGCCCGCAGCATAGAGCTGAAGAAGATTAAGCAGGTAGCCGAGAATGTAGGTATTCCACGCGAAGAAGTAGAAAACTACGGACGGTATATTGCTAAGATCCCTACACATCTGATTGATGAAGAAAAAGTGAAGAAAAGTAACCTGATTTTGATAACTGCCATTACTGCTACCAAAGCAGGTATTGGTAAGACTACGGTTTCCATCGGTCTGGCATTGGGGTTGAATAAGATCGGCAAGAAAGCCATCGTTGCTTTGCGTGAACCTTCGTTAGGACCTTGTTTCGGCATGAAGGGTGGAGCGGCAGGTGGCGGTTATGCCCAGGTGCTTCCTATGGAAAAGATAAATCTGCACTTTACAGGAGATTTTCATGCCATCACTTCGGCGCACAATATGATATCCGCATTGCTCGATAATTATCTTTATCAGCATCAGGCGGACGGATTCGGGCTGAAAGAAATCATCTGGCAGCGCGTGCTCGATGTGAACGACCGCTCTTTACGTAGCATTGTCACCGGTTTAGGTCCCAGTACGAACGGTATTACCGAAGAATCCGGCTTCGATATTACCCCTGCATCCGAAATTATGGCTATTCTCTGTCTGGCAAAGGACATAGACGACCTGAAACGACGGATCGAGAATATCATCCTTGGTTTCCGTTTTGATGGTTGCCCGTTCACAGTGAAGGAGTTAGGAGTAGCAGGAGCCATCACTGTCTTGCTGAAAGATGCTATCAATCCGAACTTGGTTCAGACAACCGAAGGATCGGCAGCTTTTGTTCATGGCGGTCCCTTCGCAAATATTGCGCATGGTTGTAACTCTATTCTTGCAACGAAAATGGCAATGACTTTTGGAGATTATGTTGTAACGGAAGCTGGTTTCGGTGCCGATCTTGGTGCGGAGAAATTTTATAATATCAAATGTCGCAAAAGCGGGTTGCAACCTAAACTGACAGTGATTGTGGCTACTGCACAAGGCTTGAAGATGCATGGAGGTGTCAGTCTGGATCGTATTAAAGAACCCAATATGGAAGGATTGCAACAAGGCTTCGGCAATCTCGATAAACATATACGCAATCTACATTCATTCGGTCAGACGGTGCTGGTTGCCTTCAATCGTTTTGCCAGTGATACGGACGAGGAGGTAGAAGCAATCCGCCGGCATTGCGAAGAGAAGTTAGGTGTAGGGTTCGCTGTCAATAATGCCTTTGCAGAAGGAGGAGAGGGGGCTGTGGAGCTCGCTAATCTGGTAGTGGATACTATTGAGAAGAAACCTTCTGAACCCTTGAACTTCAGTTATAGTGAAAATGACAGTGTAGAACAAAAGATAGAGAAGATAGCTTGCAATCTTTACGGTGCCAGTGTGGTGACTTACAGTATCCATTCACGTAAAATCATCAAATTGATAGAGAAGATGGGCATTGGTCATTATCCCGTTTGCATTGCCAAAACACAATATTCTTTCTCTGCCGATCCGAAAATATACGGTGCGGTGAACAACTTTGAATTTCATATCAAGGATATTGTAATCAATAACGGTGCGGAAATGATTGTTGCTATCGCCGGAGAAATTCTGCGCATGCCGGGGCTTCCCAAAGAGCCACAAGCTATGCACATCGACATTGTAGATGGAAATATAGAAGGATTGAGCTAACTATCGGAAATAAATATAGAAATAGGGGATGCCGGTATATACTTGCATCCCCTTTCCATTTATTTCAAATCATTCAACATGGCTTTCGGGTCTTTGGCTAACTGTTTCCAGTCGTAGTTTCTCAATAGTCCTAGAAGTGTAGCAATCACGATAACAATACGTGCTGCCCAAAGAACGATGATAACAGCCAGTGTAATAAGACCGAACTTCATGGCATAGATAATCATGCTATCATCATCACGGGTTTTACTTCCATCGCTCCATTTAGTTATGGTGGTGGTCACATATAAAGCGCCGGCAGCACCCACTAAAGCTCCTGCAATGCCGAATAATATCTTTTTGAGACCGGTAGCCATTTTGTCTTCATGGCGACGTTTAGTAATCATATATCCACGTGGACGGCAGGCGAAAATATAAAGCACGATCCAGATAAAACACCAGATCGCTTCCCATCTTTCACGCCATACTCCGGCATCGGCACGATCTACTAGGTGCTTTTTATAAGTTTCCACATTATATGCTTTCAGTTCTTTTATTTCTTCAGTGGCATTTTCCATATATTTTTCATAAAGACTGCGTGTTTCTTCAGAAATGGTATCTACTGCCAACTTTTGGCTATAAGTATCAATGTAACTTTGTTGCCGGGTGATGGCTTCGCTAAGTTCAGTCTGCACTTGCTCATCAGTCAGCGCCTGTCTCTTTGCTACATAATCCTGTTCGCTTCCGGCCTGATAGAAATAATAACATCCCATAATGGCTACACAGATGATGATCCACCATGCGAATGTCCAATGCCGCTGTTTGGACCATTCCAGCACTTCGCGTGTGTCAGCCATTACCTCCATTAGTTCGGTATCCGACGGGTCATCAATGGCTGCTTCCGCTTGTGTCAGCAGATCTTCCATATCCCTTGTTTCCTGGGCTGTTCGAGGATAATAATCTTCATCCGGCTGTCCATGATATCCGGCTGTTTCCCATGCCTGGAACAATAGTTCTTCCGCTTTTTTGTTTCTTTCGTCTTCAGTATTTACATTGCTGTATGTGGTGTTCATACCACCCTGCATGTGTTTCTTGTTTGCTGAGCTCATAGTATTGCAGAATTAAATAGTTTGGGAATTGTTGTTTGCTTGTACCTGTCTTAACTGTTCACGCATTTCGGCGTCTTTTTTGTCCCGGTGACCTTTGTAAGCTTTAAACCCGAAGGTCAGTACATTCCATACACCTTTAAAAAGAGCGATAACAATTTTCAGCATAATCTTACCTGTAGCTACTCCAATGTTTTCTGACATAGTAATTAAAGTTTTAAAGTGAATAATAAATGTAGTTTCCAAAAATAGGGAAATGCAAGCAGGAGTATCCTTTCAATACAACAAAAATAGTGTCAATGCGTAAAAAAAAGAGGTCCGTAGCCTTTATCACAAAGGCTACGGACCATTTTACAATTTAACTATATATTTAATCATTTATATACATACATTTTTTCTCAAAAATGTATATACCTGTCGGCCGGAAAAAACAAAACCGGCTGACTCGTAAAAACAAATTTCTTAATATGCGAACAGCGGATATTTCTCCATTGTCTTATTTACGCGTGCGCGAACTTCGGCAATAACCGCTTCGTTTTCTACATTGGACAAAACCGTTTCAATCATTTCTGCAATTTCCAGCATCAGATCTTCTTTGGCGCCACGAGTAGTGATGGCAGGAGTACCCAAACGGATACCGGAAGTCTGGAATGCAGAACGGCTATCGAACGGAACCATATTCTTGTTTACAGTGATATCGGCAGATACCAATGCTTTTTCAGCAACTTTACCTGTGAGATCAGGATATTTGCTACGCAGGTCAACCAGCATAGAGTGATTATCCGTACCACCGGAAACGATTGTAAAGCCACGGTCGATTAATGCTTGTGCCAGTACGGCCGCATTTTTCTTCACTTGGGCAGCATATTCTTTGAATTCGGGTTGCAGGATTTCACCGAATGCAACAGCTTTTGATGCAATGACGTGTTCCAACGGACCACCTTGGATACCCGGGAATACAGCTGAGTCGATCAACTGAGACATCATCTTGATTTCACCCTTCGGTGTCGTTTTGCCCCAAGGATTAGGGAAGTCTTTGCCAATCAGGATGATACCTCCGCGAGGACCACGCAAAGTCTTATGTGTGGTAGAAGTAACGATATGAGCATACTTCACAGGGTTTTCCAGCAATCCGGCTGCAATCAGTCCGGCAGGGTGAGCCATATCGATCATCAGGATAGCACCTACTTTGTCTGCGATTTCGCGCATACGCTTGTAGTCCCATTCGCGGGAATATGCTGAACCACCACCGATGATCATTTTGGGTTTTTCGCGCAAAGCAACTTCTTCCATCTGGTCATAGTCTACGCGACCGGTTTCCTTATTCAGATTATATTCACAGGGAGTATAGATGATACCGGAAGTATTTACTAAAGAACCGTGTGAGAGGTGACCGCCGTGAGCCAGATTCAGTCCCATGAATTTGTCACCCGGATTCAATACAGCGAGGAATACAGCTGCATTAGCTTGTGCGCCTGAGTGGGGTTGCACGTTAGCCCATTCTGCACCAAAGATTTCCTTTATGCGGTCGATAGCAATTTGTTCGCTCTGGTCTACTACTTCGCAACCTCCGTAGTAACGTTTGCCGGGATAACCTTCTGCATACTTGTTAGTGAGACAGGAGCCCATTGCCTCCATTACTTGGTCACTTACAAAATTCTCTGATGCAATCAGTTCAATACCTTTGAGCTGACGTTGATGTTCTTTTTCGATGATATCGAAAATTAAATCGTCTCTTTTCATTTTGCTTACTTAGATAAGTTTGATAAATCTGTGTTCTCTTATTAAGCGCACAAATTTACGGTAAAAAAATGAATAAACTGTCAGAAAAGACAGAAATTTACTTTCTAAAAGAATACTCCAAAGGAAAAGCTGAGAACATTGTCTCGTCGGTGGAAACGTATTTCGTCAGCGGGTGGATCACCTTCGACGACGCCGTCATCATAAGTCACTTTGCGGGATATATTATGTACTCCTATGTCATAGCGGAAATCGAAGAAAATGCGGGAGATAGTGACGGCTACTCCAAGGGTGAAGCTAAGGTTCAGCGGACGCAGCCTTTCTTTGATTCCCTGCTGGTCGAAATTCTCAAAAGTAACTTCGCTCTTTTTATTCCAGATATAACGAAATTTAGGACCGCCGAATACAGCCAGACTATAGGGCCCCTCCTTAATAACATTATATCCGTAGATCACAGGAATGTCTACACTGTGGATTTCAGAAGTTATAGATGCCATTTCCAAAGGAGCATCTTCTGCGGCAGGTTTTTCGAAAGTAATATTGCAGCGGTTGATATTGTAGGATATTTCCGGTTGCAGGAAATGACGTTCAAAGTTGATACGCATAAAGACAGAGCCGAAATAGCCTATCTTGTAGTTATTCTGCATCTCGTCTATGGTGATTCCGTTTAATGTAAGATTAGATACAAGGAAGAGGGAAGAGGTGAAACCACCTTTAATACCGAAGTTCACCGGACGATCATGGTGATGTTTCTTCAGTGGTTCTTCAACCGCTGTACCGGGCACAAGATGAGATTGCCCCCACGTTGTAGCGGGGAAAAACAAAAGGCACAGGATAAATATTTTCAAAACTTTGTTCATCACTTACCACTAACCGTTAATCACTATCTTTTCTTCTCAACAGACCAGCCAAATTTACCGATCTTTTCACCCAATTCATAGTATCCTCCATGTACATAAACCAGTGGATTAGCTTCCGCCAGCTCCAGTTTCCCGGTTTCCGGGTTCAGGTTCCGGTCGTCGGCACGCACGTTTACCACATCGGCAATAAACATATCATGCGAGCCGAGTGACATGATTTCCTTTACACGACATTCTATACACAAAGGGGATTCTTCAATAAGAGGGGCATTGACCACAGTGCTTTTTCCCGGTGTCAGATGCATTTCTTCAAACTTATTGTAGTCTTTCCCGGAACGTACGCCACACCAATCCGTTGCACGCGCCATATCTTTGGTAGTGAGATTGATGACAAACTCCATATTCCGTTTCAGGATTTCGTAGGAGTGGCGTTCGGGACGTACTGAAATATAGCACATGGGCGGGTTCGTACAAATCGTTCCCGTCCATGCAATTGTTAATATGTTATATTCTTCCGGAATGCTTCCGCAGCTTACCAATACGGCAGGAAGCGGGTAAATCATTGTTCCGGGCTTCCAGTCTTGTTTCATGACTAAAGAGTTACGAGCTCTTATATTATTTCAATTTCGTTCCTGTTTTGTTCTTTCTCGCAATAATGGCATCGGATCACACAATTCTCCTTATCCACTACATGGAATAACGTCGCCATGGGCTCGTTGTTCGTAATACATTTGGGATTAGCACACTTTACAATGCCGCGAAGTTCTTCAGGAAGGCTAACTTCACGTTTTTCCACCACTTCATAATCCCGAATAATATTCAGCTTCACATTAGGTGCTACCACGGCGATACGATTAATTTCGTCATCGCAGAAAAATTTATCCGCAATTTTAATAATGCCTTTAGTACCCAGCTTTCCGCTTTTGAGATTAAAGCCAATGGTGATATTGTTATTCATGTGTTCAAGTCCCAGCAAAGAGACTACTGTGAACAGATTTTCAGAGGGGATATGGTCGATAACTGTACCGTTTTCTAATGCGGCAACCTGTAATTCTTGTTTTTTTTCGCTCATCTTTCAATTTACAATTTAGCAATTTACAAAGTACAATTTAGGCTTTTACCTCATCCAGTGTAATGCCTAATACATCGCAGAGGATAGCCTCACGAGCATACAGACCGTTTTGAGCTTGCTGGAAGTAGTAAGCTTTCGGATTATCGTCTACGTCATAAGCGATTTCATTGACGCGGGGCAGGGGATGCAGAATGCATAAATTGGGACGAGTATGTTCCAGCATCTTGTTGCGCAGGATGTAAACGTTCTTCACCCGTTCGTACTCCATGAGGTCAGTGAAGCGTTCACGCTGCACACGAGTCATGTAGAGGATGTCGGCATCTGCTATGGTTTCTTCCGTAAAGTCCGTATGTTCCACGTATTTGATGCCATGATCACGGCAGTAAATTTTGTATTCTTCGGGCATTCTCAATTCATCAGGAGCTATGAAGTGGAAAGTCGGGTTGAAGTGGCGCATTGCCATCAGCAGTGAGTGTACGGTGCGGCCATATTTGAGGTCGCCAACGAGGAAAATATTCAGGTTCTCCAGTGTACCCTGGGTTTTGTAGATGGAGTAGAGGTCGAGCATCGTTTGTGAAGGATGCTGGTTGGCTCCGTCTCCGGCATTGACGATAGGCACTGTGGTTACTTCGCTGGCATAGCGGGCGGCTCCTTCCAGATGATGCCGCATCACGATGATATCGGCGTAGTTGCTCACCATTTTGATGGTATCTTTCAGGGTTTCGCCTTTCGAAGAACTCGTTGCTTTGGGGTCACTAAACCCGATTACACGGGCTCCCAAGCGGTTGGCTGCTGTTTCAAAACTGAGTCTTGTGCGGGTAGACGGCTCGAAAAAGAGGGTGGCAACCACTTTCCCTTCCAGCAGCCTACGGTTGGGACGGGCTTCAAACTGCTTCGCCATCTCGATCATGTAGAGGATTTTTTCCTTGCTATGCTCGGCAATGGTGACTAAACTTCTGTTTTCCATATCGTTCGTTATTTTATTTCTTTTCGAGAGTTCAAAGGTACGGAAAAGATGCGGAGTACGGAAGAAAGACGGGAGAAAATTTAGAAGTTTTTTTCGTCTCCATAGCCGGTGATCTTCAGTTTATGGGACAAAGAGTTTTGCCCTATGAGCTGAAAAAAATATCTCGTGGGGCGAAAAAACAATCTTACGGGATGAGGTTTCTTATGCGGTGAGATGAATGCCGGAATTTGTTTGGATCATTACCAGCATCAGCAGTAGCTTTTCTTTTTCTTTTCTGCTGTTGTTGTTATATTAAAGAATATATAAGAAAGAAAAATGCATTGTCTGTTTTAGTGAAAGTGTTGAATAATAGCATTTTGCCCTTCTTGATCACACTTTGTTCCTAAGCAAAAAAATGCGTTTTTTTGCAAAAAACAGCTTGGAATCGGCCGTTTCCTAAGCAAAAAACGCCTCCAAAATGCCAGGTTTCATCACCCCAAACGCCACACTTTATCATCGGAAATGCTACATTTCATTCTCCGAAATGCCACACTTTGTGCTTGCTGAAGTGTGGCATTTTACCCATTAAGATGTGGCATTTCCGATGATAAAGTGTGGCGTTTTAAGAGTTTTCTATAGAATTTATAAGGGTGTTCCAATATAATTCCGTACCTTTGCCTTGTTATTTTTACAGGTAATCTATTTTATTGATTTAGTGAATTTACAGTAATAAACATGATAAAGAACATCATAAAAATCCTTTGGATATTCTTAGCCGTCATAGTATTGGCTTGCGTCACTGTTTTCTTCTCCATTGCAAAAGGTTGGATAGGCTATATGCCTCCTGTCGAAGATCTGGAAAACCCAAATTATAAGTTTGCTACACAAATTTTCTCAGAAGACGGGAAGGTGCTCGGAACTTATTCTTTTAGTAAAGAGAATCGTGTGTATGTAGGCTATAATGATCTGTCTCCTAATATTATCAATGCTTTGATTGCAACGGAAGATGTGCGTTTTGCCAAACACTCCGGAATTGATGCCATCGCATTGTTCCGCGCTATCGTGAAGCGTGGTTTGTTATTTCAGACGAATGCAGGTGGAGGTAGTACGATTACACAACAATTATCCAAGCAGCTTTATTCGCCCAGTGCGGATAATGTAATGGAACGTTTGTTTCAGAAACCCATCGAGTGGGTGATTGCCGTGAAATTGGAACGTTATTACACTAAAGAAGAGATACTTACCATGTATCTTAATAAATTTGATTTCTTGAACAATGCAGTAGGTATTAAAACTGCTGCCAATACTTATTTCGGTTGCGATCCAAATGATTTAAAGATAGAAGAAGCCGCTATGCTTGTAGGAATGTGCAAGAATCCATCTTATTTTAATCCTGTACGATATAATGAACGTTCACGCGGGCGTCGTAACGTGGTGCTTGATCAGATGCGTAAAGCCGGATATATCACAGCGGAAGAATGTGATTCTTTGCAGGCCCTTCCGCTTGTTCTGAAATATACTCGCGTTGATCATAATGAAGGAATGGCAACTTACTTCCGCGAATATCTGCGTGGTGTATTGAATGCAAAGAAACCTGTAAAGGGAGATTATCGTGGTTGGCAGATGCAAAAATTCTATGAAGATTCTCTTGACTGGGAAAATAATCCTTTATTTGGTTGGTGTGAAAAGAATACTAAGAAAGATGGCTCTAAATATAATCTTTATACAGACGGTCTGAAAATTTATACCACTATTGACTCTCGTATGCAGCAATATGCAGAAGAGGCGGTAGAAGAGCACCTGAAAGAATTGCAAGGCTATTTCTTCAAAGAAAAGAAAGGACGTAAAAAAGCGCCTTACAGTAACAGAATTACGCAGGAGCAGGTAGATGAAATTCTTACCCGCACTATGAAACAGTCCGACCGTTATCGTATCATGAAGAAAGCCGGGGCATCGGATGCCCAAATTGAAAAAGCTTTCAATACACCTGAAGAAATGTCGGTATTTACCTGGAATGGTGAAAAGGATACAATCATGACACCTATGGATTCTATCCGCTATTACAAACACTTCCTCCGTGCAGGTTTTATGTCTATGAACCCGCATAATGGGCATGTGAAAGCATATGTCGGAGGGCCTAATCATCATTATTTTAAATATGATATGGCAATGGTAGGTCGCCGTCAGGTGGGGTCCACCATTAAGCCTTATGTCTACACATTAGCTATGGAGAGTGGTTATTCTCCTTGTGATGAAGCGCGTCATGTGGAATATACTTTAATTGATGAAAACGGCAAACCGTGGACGCCCCGTAATGCCAATACTAAACGTTATGGAGAAATGGTAACTGTGAAGTGGGGATTGGCTAACTCTGACAACTGGATCACAGCGTATCTGATGAGTAAGCTCAACCCATATTCTCTGAAACGCTTGATTGAAAGTTTTGGTGTACGTAATCGTGAAATTGTGCCGTCAGTTTCTTTATGTCTTGGTCCTTGCGAAATTTCGGTAGGAGAAATGGTCAGTGCTTATACTGCATTCCCCAATAAAGGTATCCGTGTAGCTCCACTGTTTGTAACTCGCATTGAAGATAATGACGGAAATGTATTAGCTACGTTCTCTCCGGAAATGGAAGAGGTTATCAGTGTTTCCAGCGCTTATAAGATGTTGGTTATGCTTCGTGCCGTTATTAATGAGGGAACAGGTGGACGTGTTCGTCGCTTAGGTGTGAAAGCTGATATGGGTGGTAAGACCGGAACAACTAACTATAATGCAGATGGTTGGTTTATGGGCTTTACTCCTTCACTGGTATCCGGATGCTGGGTTGGTGGAGAAGAACGCGATATTCATTTCGATACTATGCTGCATGGGCAAGGTGCTTCTATGGCATTGCCTATCTGGTCTAAATATATGGTAAAAGTGCTTGGAGACAAGACACTGGGATATGATGAAAATGAGACATTCCAACTTCCGGAAGGTTTCGATCCTTGTAAGGATAATGGGGACGTTAATTTTGAATCGGCATCAGAAACTGGTTTGGATGACTTCTTTGATTAAAGTTCAAGTGTCGGTCTAAATTCTTGATTTCGAAAGTGGTTTATACAATCAGCATCGGTAGTAACGAGCAACAGAAAGAGAATCTTTCGTTGGCGCGGAAGCGGTTGAAAGAACTGTTTCCTGGTATTCGTTTTTCTACGGAAGAAGAGACTAAACCGCTTTATTTCCGGCGTTCATCCTTATTTTCCAATCAGGTGGCACGTTTTATTTCCAGTAGCGATGCGGCGGAAATAACTTCTTGTTTGAAAGCTATTGAACGGGAAGCGGGGCGGATGCCTGAAGAGAAAAAGCAAGAAATAGTCCGGTTGGATCTGGACTTATTATCATGTGATGATACAGTCTATAAACCCGACGATTTAAAAAGGGACTATATTTGCCGGGGATTGAAAGAAATAGAGTAATTTAAAATGGGTACGCGGACGACGCGGATAAAGCGGACGAACGCGGATCTATAAAATAGTAAATATAAATATGTTGAAGTTTTTAGGAATCATTCCCGCCCGTTACGCATCCACGCGTTTTCCTGCAAAACCGTTGGCCATGCTGGGAGGTAAAACTGTAATACAGCGAGTATATGAACAAGTGGCAGGTATTCTGGACGATGCTTATGTGGCCACAGATGATGAACGGATCGAAGAAGCTGTAAAAGCTTTCGGAGGTAAAGTAGTGATGACTTCCGTTAATCATAAAAGCGGTACGGATCGTTGCTATGAAGCATATACTAAAATAGGGGGAGGCTTTGATGTCGTAGTCAATATTCAGGGTGACGAACCTTTTATTCAACCCTCCCAACTGGAAACTGTAAAAGCTTGCTTCGACGATATTACGACCCAGATTGCTACACTGGTGAAACCTTTCACTCCTGAGAATGGATTTGAAGCTTTGGAGAATATCAATTCTCCGAAAGTAGTGCTGAATAAGAATATGAATGCATTCTATTTCAGCCGCTCCATTATTCCTTATCAGCGAAATGCGGAAAAACAAGATTGGCTGAAAAATCACACTTATTATAAGCATATAGGATTATACGCCTATCGTGCTGAAGTTTTAAAAGAGATTACTTCGTTGCCGCAATCTTCGCTGGAACTGGCAGAATCGCTGGAACAACTTCGTTGGCTGGAGAATGGCTATACCATTAAAGCCGGTATAACCGAAGTAGAGACCATCGGCATTGATACTCCCCAGGATTTGGAAAAGGCTGAAGAATTCTTGAAAATATGTTAGACAGAACTATCCAGCCCCGTATTTGTGAGCCGGAACAACTGGCAGT
Source organism: Bacteroides sp. 14(A) (assembly GCF_000526555.1). Classification (NCBI taxonomy): domain Bacteria; kingdom Pseudomonadati; phylum Bacteroidota; class Bacteroidia; order Bacteroidales; family Bacteroidaceae; genus Bacteroides; species Bacteroides sp. 14(A). The sequence continues at coordinate 624,128 of NZ_JAGH01000005.1, forward strand.
GCCATCTCCTGAATGTCGGGTGATGAAAAATGGCATACCTTTATATATACTCAATGCCGGGGATAATGAAGTAGTCCGAATTGATCTGTTGATAGAGGGTGGACGCTGGCAACAGAGCCAACGCTTGCAGGCTTTGTTTACCAACCGGATGCTGCGCGAAGGTACCCGGCGTTATTCGGCCGCGGCCATTGCCGAAAAATTGGATTACTATGGTGCTTGGTTGGAGCTTTCCAGCTCGTCCGAGTATGCTTATATCACCCTTTATTCTTTGAATAAATATCTGCCGGAAACTTTAGATATTTTTGAATCTATCGTAAAAGAACCTCTCTTCCCTGAAAAAGAGTTGGGAGTGATTATCGACAGCAATATCCAGCAATTTCTTGTGAACGGCTCCAAGGTGGACTTTCTGGCCCATCGCACTTTGATAAATGCCGTATATGGCGATACGCATCCGTGCGGGCAATTAGTGCAGAAGGAAGATTATCATTTGATCAACCCTTCTGTCTTGCAATCGTTTTACGACCGATATTATCATTCCGGAAATTGCAGTATCTATCTTGCGGGGAAGGTCAGCGAAGACGCTATCCGTCGTATTGAAACTCTTTTTGGAAGTGAACCTTTCGGTAAAGATTTCCGCAAACCGGAAAAACTGTCTTATGTTCCGGTAACTTCTTCTGAGAAACGTATTTTTACCGAGCGTGCCGATGCAATGCAAAGTGCTGTTCGCATGGGAATGCTTTCTTTGGATCGACGCCATCCTGATTATTTAAAAGTTCGCGTTCTGGTTACCTTGTTCGGAGGGTATTTCGGTAGCCGTTTGATGTCTAATATTCGTGAAGATAAAGGATATACGTATGGTATATCTGCCGGTATCATGCCTTATCCCGATAGTGGATTGTTGGTTGTCAATGCAGAGACTGCTAATGAATTTGTAGAGCCGCTTATCAAAGAAGTTTACCATGAAATAGACCGCCTGCAAAATGACCTCGTACCTGTCGAAGAACTTGCTATGGTGAAAAACTATATGCTGGGCGATATGTGTCGCAGCTATGAGTCTGCCTTCTCACTGGCGGACGCTTGGATCTTTATTCATACTTCCGGCCTTCCCGATTCGTATGTGAGGGATGCCGTAGAAGCAGTGAAGACAATTACTCCTGTCGAGATACGCGAACTTGCCTCACGCTATTTGTGCAAAGAGACATTAAAAGAAATTGTATCCGGCAAAAAAATGTCATAAAAAAGGTGTGATACCCCTTCCTTTTAGCAGATTAATTGTATCTTTGTGCAAATACTATATAAGGCGTGTAACAAGTTGCTGCGTTTACACGTCTTTTTATTAAAATCGCTAATTTATAATTTTCAATGAAATATCTATATACTGCACTCATTCTGGTATTCATGTCCCAAGGCGGGGCGACGGCCCAGGAAAAGAAATCTGGTTTCTTCGACAAAGTAAAAACAACTTTCTCTTCTGAAATAAAGATAGGAACTCATACCTTTAAAGACGGTTCCGTATATACGGGTGAAATGAAAGGACGTAAACCCAACGGAAAGGGTAAGACGGTGTTCAAGAATGGCAATGTCTACGAAGGTGAATATGTGAAAGGAAAGCGTGAAGGATATGGTACTTATACATTTCCTGACGGCGAAAAGTACGAAGGACAATGGTTTCAGGATCAGCAACACGGTAAGGGTATCTACTATTTCATGAACAACAACCGTTATGACGGCATGTGGTTTCAGGATTATCAGCAAGGCAAAGGTACAATGTACTACTATACCGGTGACATTTACGAAGGAGACTGGGTAAATGATAAACGTGAAGGTCAAGGTACATACACCTGGAAAAACGGTTCCAAATATGAAGGTTCCTGGAAGAATGATAAGAAAGAGGGTAAAGGTACTTTTGTCTGGAATGACGGCTGTAAATACGAAGGTGACTGGAAGAACGATGTGCGTGATGGAAAAGGAACTTTCGAATATGCCAATGGAGATAAATATGTAGGCGACTGGAAAGATGATATGCAACATGGCAAAGGTATTTACTTCTTCCACACCGGCGACCGCTATGAAGGTGCGTATGTGCAGGGTGAACGTACCGGTGCCGGTATTTATTATCACGCCAACGGCAATAAATATGTAGGAAACTTCAAAGACGGCATGCAACATGGAAAAGGTGTATTCACCTGGGCAAATGGTGCAGTCTATGACGGCGACTGGAAAGACAACCAACGTGACGGCCGCGGAACGTATAAATGGAATGTAGGTGATTCCTACGAAGGCGAATGGAAAAACAACCAGTTCAATGGTCAGGGAACCCTGATTATGACAGACGGAACTAAGTATAAAGGTGGTTTTGTGAATGGTATGGAAGAAGGTAACGGTATACAGGAGGATAAAAACGGTAATCGTTACGAAGGCTTCTTCAAGCAAGGCAAAAAACACGGTCCTTTTGTTGAAACGGATAAAAACGGAAAAGTAATAAAAAAGGGCACGTATAAAATGGGAAGACTGGAATTAAATTAAAAATTAATAATTAAAAATTAAAGGCTGCGCGATGTTACATTAACTGCGCAGCCTTTAATTTTTAATTATTAATTTTTAATTTCTAAATTGCCAAAGGCAATTTAGATAATGTATTGTGAACTGATAGACTCATTATTCACCACTCTCTTGATGGTTTCTGCAAACATATCAGCAATACTGAGTTGTTTTACTTTCGCGCATTTCTTAGAGTAGGGGATACTATCGGTAAATACGATTTCGGTCAGACTGGATTCCTGTACACGGAAAGACGCCGGGTCGGACATTACACAGTGGCTTGCAATAGCGCGTACTGATTTAGCACCAGCATCCAACATAATGTTAGCTGCTTTGGTGATAGTACCGGCTGTATCTACGATGTCATCTACCAATACTACATTCTTATCGGTTACATCACCGATAATCTGCATGGATGCAACTTCGTTTGCTTTCTCACGTGATTTGTTGCACAATACCAGGGGAACTCCCAAATACTTTGAGAATGTGCTGGCACGTTTGGAACCACCCACATCCGGCGTAGCGATTACAAGATCTTTCAATTTCAAGGACTCAATATAGGGGAGGAACACTGCCGAAGCATACAAGTGATCTACCGGAATGTTGAAGAAACCTTGGATTTGATCAGCATGGAGATCCATCGTAATCAAACGATCGATACCTGCTACTGAAAGTAAATCGGCTACTAACTTTGCGCCGATAGAAACGCGAGGTTTGTCTTTTCTGTCCTGTCGTGCCCAACCGAAATATGGAATGACTGCAACAACGCTTTTAGCAGACGCTCTTTTAGCAGCGTCGATCATCAGCAGAAGTTCCATTAAATTGTCGGAATTAGGGAAGGTGGATTGAACCAGGAATACATGTGCGCCACGAATTGACTCTTCATAGGAAACAGCAAACTCACCATCAGCAAAGTGGGTGATGTTCATCTTTCCCAGAGGGCAATCAAGGCTTGCGCAGATTTTCTCTGCAAGGTATCTCGAGTTAGTTCCGGAGAATACCATTACGGGTGCTTTTTCGCTCATTTTGTAATAGATGTTACCTATTTGTTTAATACGGCTGCAAAGTTATGAATTTCCCGCTACATTCTACAAGACTTATTGTAGAAAAATCTTTTTTCTTTCCCGGATTTATTTGTAGCTTTGCTAAGTGAAACGGTTTCCTCATATACGATTGGTGGGCTTACTGTGTTTTTGCATAGTAATGATTTCTTGTGTGGGTACTGCTCCCACCAAGGAAGTACATCTTATCGATTCGCTCAACCAAGTGGCTTATTCTTATCGGTATAAAGACCTGGACTCTTCTTGTCATGCTGCCACACAAGCTTATGGAAAAGTAAATCTGTATAGTCAGGGGAAAGCGGAAGCATCCAATAATCTGGGTTTTTGTGCTTTTATGCGCATGGATTTTGAGAAAGCGGAGAAGTTTCATAAAGATGTGTATAGTCTCACGAAAAATGAACTGGAATTGCTGGTTGCCGATATCGGATTGATGAAAATCTATCAGCGGACGGCCATGAACAAAGAATTTTATGACTATCGGAACAGTGCCCTCCGCCGCATGAAACGAATAGATGAAGATAACAAGCTTTTCGTAGATAAGCACGAACGGTTGAGACTGAACTATGCACGCTCCGAATTTTATATCGTTTCCGCAGTTTATTACTACTATCTGCAACAACGTCCGGAAGCGGTGGCTTCCATCAACGAAATATATCCGCAGGAAGAACTTGTAGCGGATACGAACCAGTTACTGTATTATCATTATATAAAAGGATCGGCAGCACTTTGTGATGGTGAAACGGCGGATGAACGTCGTTTGCGTGAATTCGACGAACTGTATACAACTTGGAAAATGGCATCCCGCGGAGGATACTTGTATTTTGAAGGTAATGGAGTACAGGGGCTTGCTAACCTGATGGCATCTCCCGATAATTATGACTTTTTCCAGGTCAGGCGTTCTCATGCATTGAAACAGTTTGATGTTCCCGTGGATTCTTTGTTGCCCATGCGTTTAGGACAATTGGCTTTGAAGAAATTCAAGCAATATAATGATGTGTATCAGATTGCCGGTGCCTATGTTTCTATTGGTAAATATTTGAATGCGCATGATAACTACGCCGAAGCATTGGATACATTGACGCTTGCCTTGGAGTGCGTGAACAGTCATCATCGCCGTTTTTATGATTGCCACGATAGCCTGGACTGGTTGAAAACCTATGATATACGGGATACCATTTCTTCAGAAAAAGCATGGATAGAGCGTAAGTTACGAACCGTTCCGGAATGGATTTCACGTATTCGCGAACAACTGAGTGTTACGTATGCCGGACTGGAAATGAAGCAACACTCTGATTATAATCGCAATATTTATCTGGATATTCTGGAAGATACCCGGCAGGATAAGGAGTTGGAAAGCCGTTATCAGGCTTTGGAAAGTGAAGCCCGGCAACTCAATATTTTACTCTTCTTCGTGATTGTCGGTTTTATACTGGTGGTTTTATTCTTTTGGATATTCAATAAGCGGTCTAAAGAACGTAATCATGTCCATTTGCACCGTTTAAGGCAGATGTTGGACATTTGTCAGAAAATAACCGCTTCTATTCCCACGGACGCGCAGACGGAAGAAGAGATTGTAGATGCCATTCTGTCTGCTGTGCAGACAGATATAGAGGAACTTTTCAATGTAAAAGACATCCGGATAGAAGATGGGCAGTTGGTATTACCCAAACGTCTTACGAAGGATGAGAAAGCAATACTACATGTGATTGCTCCTTATATTACATGGGCGCTTGATAATGGCATGACTTCCATTTCGCTGGGTGACGAACGACGCCGGTTGGAGAAAGAACGGTATGTGTACGAACAGCATATAGCCGGGAATAAACGTCAGAATCTTATAAAGAAAGCGTGTATGGCCATTGTGAACGGTATTCATCCGTACATAGACCGTATTATTAATGAAGTGCATAAACTGACGGAAAAGGGTTTTATCCATGACGAACACATCAAAGCCGAGAAGTATCAATATATGGACGAATTGGTGACAACCATCAATGAATACAATGATATCCTTGCTTTATGGATTAAAATGAAGCAGGGTAGCCTGAGCTTGAATATAGAAACATTCGGGTTGAACGAGCTTTTCGATCTGATACGGAAAGGAAGCCGTGCCTTCGAAATGAAACAGCAACAGCTGGAAGTGACGCCAACGGATACCTATGTGAAAGCTGACAAGGCGTTGACGCTGTTTATGATAAATACGCTTGCCGAAAATGCCCGTAAATATACTCCAAAGGGAGGTAAGGTAAAGGTCTATGCAAATCCGACAGAAGAATATGTGGAAATCTCAGTAGAAGATACCGGTTATGGTCTTTCTGAAGAAGATGTGACGCGTATTGTCGGTGAGAAATTGTATAATTCGCAGGAAATAGGCATACTAGATGCTGCCGACCGGGAAGAACTGCTGAAAAATAAAGGGAGCGGCTTCGGTCTGATGAATTGTAAAGGTATCATTGAGAAATACCGGAAGACGAACGAAGTATTCAGAGTCTGTTTGTTCAATGTAGAAAGTACTTTAGGGAAGGGCAGTCGTTTTTATTTCCGTTTGCCTACAGGAGTGCGTAAAACTTTGATGGTATTTTTGTGCATATTCTTTTCTATAGGCATGAGTTCGTGCAATAAAGCAGTGGAGGAAGCGGTGATGCAACCGGATGAAATCTATGCGCAAACGGCTCAGGATTCTTTGTCATTAGCTGCGGAAAATGAGTTTGAAGCTCTGTTGAATGAGGCGTCAGACTATGCTAATGATGCCTATTATAGTAATGTGGAAGGAAATTTTGAACAGGCTTTGGAATATGTAGACTCTGCCATGTCTTGCCTGAATGCGCATTATAAAAGGTATGCCCAGGAGCCGCAGCGCTATATGTCATTGAGAGGAGAAGGGGAGCCGGGGGAGTTATCCTGGTGGAATGATCTTTTCAATTCGGACTTTCATGTCATTCTGGATATCCGGAATGAGGCGGCTGTCGCTTTTCTTGCGTTGAAACAATGGGATGCATACAGTTATAATAATGCCGCTTATACGACTTTGTACAAATTGCTGGGTGAAGATCAGTCTTTGGAGGAATATTGTCGTCAACTGGAACGTTCCACCAATAATAAGATGGTGGGTGTTATCCTGTTTATCGGACTTATAGCTATGTTGCTTTTGGGATATTACATCCTGTATATTCGCAAACGTCTTGTAAACCGTTGGAATCTGGAACAGGTTTTGGAAATCAATAGACAGATATTTGCTGCCTCCCTGATACAAGTTCCCGAAACAGAAGAGGCATTGCAACGGGAAGAAGATACCCTGAAAGCTATTCCTCAACGTATCGTTGACGAAGGCTTCGATGCCGTAAATGAGTTGCTAAGTATTGATCGGTTGGGAATCGCCGTTTATAATGAAACGACACATCAACTGGAATATGCGTCAAATTCTATAGAAAATGAGTTGTCCTCTGCGGGAGATAATGGAACATCTACGGCAGAAGATGAACTTTGGAAGGAAGTAGTTCAACGCTGTTTTGAACAGCATACTCAACTGTCCGCACCGGGATTTGAAGCTTTGCCTTTAGTAGTGGATGCTGCGGGTGATTCGCGCTGTGTGGGTGTGTTATATCTTGAACGGCAAGAGAATGTCGATCAGGAGACGGCTCATCTATTGCTGGAATTGATTGCGCGGTATATAGCGATTGTGGTCTTCAATGCAGTTGTGAAACTGGCAACAAAATACCGCGACATCGAAGCTGCACATGAAGAAGCACACCGGGCGTCATGGGAGGACGGTATGTTGCATGTGCAGAATATGGTACTTGATAATTGTCTTTCCACCATCAAGCACGAGACAATTTATTATCCGAATAAGATCAAGCAACTCATTGGTAAACTCCGTTCAGGTATTCTCTCAGAAACGGAAGAAAAAGAGACGGTTTCAGCTATCAGCGAATTGATAGAATATTATAAAGGTATATTTACCATATTGAGTTCGTGCGCATCGCGACAGTTGGAAGAAGTTACGTTCCGTCGCGGGATAATTTCTGTACCGGAGTTGTTTGCTCTGGCAGAAAAGTATTTCCGTAAAGCAAATAAGGGAAAAGGGGTTGCTGTATCTTTCTCTACAAGAGCTATTGATGAAAGAGTGGTCGGAGATTTTATCCAACTCCGCTTCTTATTGGAGAATCTGATAGATGAAGCTTTGTCTGTTCCTCTGGGTGGAGAAATACATTTGGCAGCAGCAGTAGACGGAGAATATATTCGTTTCCTTTTCACTGATATGCGAAGGACGAAAACCCGTGAGGAATTAAATCAACTTTTCTATCCAAACCTGGAACGTATGACGGCAACAGGAGAAAAAGGAGAGTTGCGAGGTACGGAGTATCTCGTCTGCAAGCAGATTATTCGCGACCATGACGAGTTTGCCGGAAAACGTGGCTGTCGCATCAATGCTGAACCGGCTGAGAATAGTGGATTTACAGTTTATTTCACGATACCGAGAAGAAAATAAAATTAAAGAATATGGAAGACAAGAAATTCAAAGTAATTATTGTAGAAGACGTCAAACTTGAACTGAAAGGAACGGAAGAAATCTTCCGCCATGAAATACCCAACGCAGAAGTTATCGGTACGGCCATGACCGAAAGTGAATTCTGGACATTGATAGAAGCCGGAGTTCCTGACTTGGTATTGCTGGATTTAGGTTTGGGTGGTTCTACTACTATTGGTGTGGATATCTGCCGGAATATATTTAAGCGCTATCCGGGAGTACACGTACTCATATTTACCGGAGAAATTCTGAATGAAAAGCTTTGGGTGGATGTTCTGAATGCGGGTGCTGACGGTATTATTTTGAAAACAGGTGAGCTGCTTACGAAAACAGATGTACAGGCAGTAATGGATGGAAAGAAGCTGGTTTTTAATTATCCTATTCTGGAAAAAATTGTAGACCGTTTCAAGCAATCTGTTGCGAATGATGCCAAACGTCAGGAAGCGGTTATTAGTTATGATATTGATGAGTATGACGAACGTTTCCTACGCCATCTGGCATTGGGGTATACCAAAGATATGATTGCTAACCTGAAAGGCATGCCTTTTGGAGTTAAATCTCTGGAAAAGCGTCAGAATGATTTGGTAAACCGTCTGTTTCCACAAGGAGAGCGGGTAGGAGTGAATGCAACCCGTCTGGTTGTGCGTGCTTTGGAACTCCGTATTCTTGATATAGATAATCTGGAAGCAGATGATGAATAACAAATGGCGTTTACCGCATCCGGCAACAATGTTTCTTTTGTTGACGCTGGCTGTCATTGTCCTATCATGGATATTTGACATTTACGGCCTGAGCGTGTTTCAACCGCAAACAGGGGAGGAGATACGGGTACAAAGTTTGCTTAGTCCGGAAGGTGTTCGTTGGCTGTTGCGGCATGTGGTTACTAATTTCACGGGGTTTGCTCCGCTGGGCTTAGTAATTGTGGCTATGTTTGGTATTGGGGTAGCACAACATTCAGGTTTTATAGATGCTTGTATCCGCGGTGGGGCACGTCGTAAGCATAATCCATGGCGCATGGTGATACTGGTTATTTTCTTGGGATTGCTTTCCAATGTAGTAGGTGATGCTGGATACATAATTCTTTTACCGATTGCAGCAACTTTATTCCATTCGGTCGGGTTGCATCCGGTTGCAGGTATTATTACGGCATACGTTTCTGTTTCGTGTGGGTATAGCGCTAACTTGATGCTGAGTACTTTGGATCCTATGCTTGCTGCCACTACCCAGGAAGCTGCGGATATGGCAAATGTATCACCTGGAAATACAGGGCCTTTATGCAATTACTATTTCTTGTTTGCATCTACTTTTTTGCTGGCTTTTATTATTTATCAGGTAACCCGCCGTAATCTTCTTCCGGCTTTGGGAGAATATGCCGGTCATATTCGTTTCAATGGTTATAAGCAATTATCCCGCAAAGAGCGTCGTGCTATGATAGGTGCAGTATCTATTGGGGTGATTTATACAACCGTGATTCTTTGGGCTACTTTCTCTTCATGGGGTATTTTGCGTAGCGTGAATGGTGGGCTGATCCGTTCTCCTTTTATAGAGGGCATTCTGTTTCTGCTTTCTTTTGGTATCGGGCTTATGGGGATGGTTTATGGCTTTGCTTCCGGTCGTTATCGTACAGATGGAGATGTGATTGAAGGGCTTACTCAACCTATGAAATTGTTGGGTGTTTACTTTGTTATCGCTTTCTTTGCTGCTCAGATGTTTGCGTGTTTCGAGTATTCTCATTTGGATAAATGTATAGCCATTATGGGAGCGGACATGCTTTCGTCCATCCATCTTGGGAGTTTATGGATACTCATTCTATTAATTCTCTTTACAGCACTTGTGAACCTTATTATGGTTTCTGCCACTGCCAAGTGGACTTTCATGTCCTTCATCTTTGTTCCGTTCTTTGCCAATATGGGGATTTCTCCGGATATGGTGCAATGCGCTTTTCGTATTGGCGACAGTGCCACCAATGCCATCACTCCTTTCATGTTCTACATGCCTCTTATCCTTACTTACATGCAGCAATATGATAAGCAAGCGACCTATGGTTCATTACTGAAATATACATGGAGATACTCTCTATATATATTATTAGCCTGGACCTTGTTATTTATTTTATGGTATGTAACTGGTTTACCATTAGGATTATAACATCTAATCGGATATAAAAGCATCTATTTACAAAATATTTTCTGCGTAAAATCTTTGCAAATTTCACAGAAAAGCGTACCTTTGCACCGCAATTAAGGATGGTTCCGTAGCTCAGCTGGATAGAGCAACGCCCTTCTAAGGCGTGGGTCTTGCGTTCGAATCGCAACGGAATCACAGAAGAAAAGTCGCAAATCGCTAATAAATAAGCATTTGCGACTTTTCTGTTTCATTAATTAGGGTAATTCTGTAGAATACGGGGATTTTTCTGTATGATTTATTTTCATTCTAAATATAATCTATTTTGATTATGTGCACAATTTGTTTTTCTCATGCTGTTGGTCTCTAGATAGTCCCCCTTGAAATTTACGTAAAATAACATTTGTTACAGCTGTCCTAAAAACTACAAAAAAGTTAAAATGGTTTTGCTTCTATAGCTATGAACACTAATTTTGGGATATCAACTTTTAAAATTTAAAGCACATGAAAAAATTTTTGTTATCCATTGCGCTGTGTTGTGCAGCAACTAATTTTTTTGCGCAAACTACAGAACCTGGAAATCTAATTAACGAAGGAAAGGCAGCACTCGAAGCCAAAAATTACCAGGAAGCATTTACAAAATTCAGTACCTACCTGACACAGACAAACAATCAGGACTCTGTTATCGCTTACAACTGCGGCGTTTGTGCCGATAAAATCAAAAAACCGGAAGAAGCTCTCAAGTATTTTGATATTGCTATTCAAAAGAAATATAATCTGGGAAATGCATATGTAGGTAAAGCCGGTGCATTGAAGGATTTGAAAAAAGACAGTGAGTATCTTGCTACTCTGAAAGAGGGTATAGAAGCAGCTCCGGAAAACAAGACATTGAAAAGACTTCATGCTAATTATTATCTGAACGCCGGTATTAAAGCACAAAAGGCTAATAAACTGGATGATGCTGAAGAAGCTTTCAAACAAGTACTTGCTGACGATGAAAAGAATACCAATGCATTGTACAGCTTGGGTACACTTTCTTATAATAAGGCAGCTTTAGTTCTGAAGAATGCAGCACCATTGGCTAATTCAGATAAAGCTAAGTATGATGCACAGAAAGAAATCGCTGACAAAAACTTCCAGAATGCTAAAACGTATCTGGAACGTGCACTCCCCTTACTCTCGGCAGACAAACCTCGTGAAAAAAGTATGATAGATAATATTAAGAAACTATTACCGCAAATTGAAGCGCAATTGAAATAATCTATCGAAAAGAAGAATAAAAAAGCCGTGTTGGAATTTCCCGACACGGCTTTCTTATTTATAGTATGTTATTTAGTTTTCTTCAATACTACTGCTGTACGGGCAGGAATATATAACTTCAACCATTCCTTCTTCTCTTTTTCATAAAGAGGATCAGCAATAGTGAAATGTTTTACAGTGTCATCAGTCAATCCATTACCGCCATAAGCAGGATTATCCGTATTCAATACTACTTCATATGTGCCCGGAGAAACCAGGAAGCCATAATCGGTAAATGACTGTTTGGGATTGAAATTGAACACAAAGACATAATCTTTACGCATATATGCCAATACCTGATCGCCGTCATTGTGCCAGATTTCCTGAACAGGTGTTGCCTGGAAAGCTTTCACGCTCTTAATGGTTTTGAGCATATCAGCATCAAAGTCGGCCATATAATGGTAAGTAAGATTCTTGTTATCTACCAAATCCCACTGACGGCGGGCATACTTGCATGACCATCCATTACCTTCACGTGGAAAATCAATCCATTCGGGATGACCGAATTCGTTGCCCATGAAGTTAAGATAACCACCATTGATAGTACTTGAAGTCAGTAAACGTATCATCTTGTGAAGAGCAATACCACGATTCACTGTGTAGTTTTCATCACCTTTCTGCATATGCCAGTACATATCGGCATCTATCAGACGGAAGATAATCGTCTTATCGCCCACTAATGCCTGGTCATGACTTTCTGCATAAGATATGGTTTTTTCATCTTTACGACGATTGGTTACTTCCCAGAACATGCTGGACGGTTTCCAGTCTTCGTCTATTTTTTCCTTGATGGTCTTGATCCAATAATCGGGGATGTTCATAGCCATACGGTAGTCGAAACCATAGCCGCCGTCTTCAACTTTAGCTGCAAGACCGGGCATTCCCGATACTTCCTCAGCAATCGTTATTGCTTTGGAATTTACTTCGTGGATAAGTTTGTTGGCAAGTGTCAGGTAACAAATGGCATTGTCATCCTGATGGCCATTGAAATAGTCTCCATAATTACAGAAGGCTTCACCCAGTCCGTGACTATAATAGAGCATAGATGTTACACCATCGAACCGGAAGCCGTCGAATCCGTATTCCTCAAGCCAGTACTTACAATTAGAAAGAAGAAAATGGATAACTTCATTCTTTCCATAGTCGAAACAAAGTGAGTCCCAAGCCGGATGTTCACGTCGTGCGCCGGGGTAGAAGTATTGATTCGGATCACCGGCAAAATTGCCCAAGCCTTCCACTTCATTCTTTACTGCATGAGAATGAACGATGTCCATAATCACTGCAATACCCAATCCGTGTGCGGTATCGATCAACTCCTTCAATTCTTCCGGAGTACCGAAACGGGAAGAAGCGGCAAAGAAACTGGATACATGGTAACCGAAACTACCGTAGTAGGGATGTTCCTGAATTGCCATGATTTGAATGCAATTGTATCCGGCTTTAGCTATGCGCGGAAGAGTTTTTTCACGGAACTCGTTGTAAGTTCCTACTTTATCTTCCTGTTGCGCCATACCGATATGGCATTCGTAGATAAGCAAAGGATCCGTATTAGGTTTAAATGTACGCTTCTTTACTTTATATGGCTTTTCCGGTGACCAGACCTGCGCACTGAAAATCTTGGTTTGCTCGTCTTGTACCACCCGTGTTGCCCAGGCAGGAATACGTTCTCCGCAACCGCCTTCCCAATGTACAATGAGTTTGTATAAATCACCGTGTCTCATGGCATCTGCCGGGAGTTTGATTTCCCAAACACCATAATCCTTACGTTTCAGACTGTACTTCTTCAGTTCTTTCCATTCATTGAATGTGCCCACAATAAATATTTCTGTGGCGTTGGGTGCCCATTCACGGAAAATCCAGCCGTCAGCAGTACGGTGAAGTCCGAAATATAAATATCCCGAGGCAAAATCAGACAAAGTCTGTTTCCCTTTGTTCGTCAGTTCAGCCTCTTTGTCTAATACATGCTGATGACGGCCTTTAATGGCATCTTCGAAAGGTTCCAGCCAGGGGTCGTTTTTGATCAAATTCAATGTTTCCATAAAGGATGAGTTTTTGATTGATTGGATTATTATGCTTTCACTTTCACAATGACTTTCTTCACACCGTCGGGAGAAATGCCGGGGGCATGTCCGTCTTGAGGGAAGAATATAGCAAACATTCCAGGTTTTACAGTGATATAAGTTTCAGCCAGTCCTTCAAAGAAAGTGATATCTTTCTCTGCATTGTACGGAGCATCAGCCGGTACACAATCTTTTCCTGCGGTATAGCCCATTACTTCCGCACCGGAGAGCGGAATCTGGATATCTATAAATTCATTGTGTGTTTCCAGTTTGGCTTGTTCTTTAGCTTTAGGGGTAGTTTGAGCTACGTTTACAACCAGGTCTTTACCTTTCAGTTCGGTTTTGCCAACTTCCATTGCGTTCAAGTCATGTGATTGCAAGAATTCAATAGCTTGGGCGAACAAGGGGTTCAACGATGCATATTTTTCTAAATTTTCTAATCTATCTACTACCATAGCTTTAATGTTTTAAGTTAGTTATATTATTATCAAATTTTATTCAAAGTCGTCAATCGTGTAGTTCAGGAAATCAGCAAAAGGTTTCATTTGCTTGAAGATTTCCGCCGTACGATCCACGCAATCGGATGCCAGAAAGAAGCTGTCCGGTTGATTACAATAACAGGTATATTCCTTGCATTTCAGATATTGTACATATTCAAAATCCTTTGGAAATCCTTTGGGAGCTGTTTTCAGGAAGTCTTCGCCTATTACCGGGAAGTATTGCTTGAAATCCGGATTTTCAACTATACCGCGAAATTCGTCTATGTTATCATACACTGCCTGTCGCACGGCTTTCAGCGTCTTAGGAGGCAGGCAATAGCTACCACCTGCCAACAGACAGTTGCCCGGTTCAATGTGAACATAGTAACCGCAGTGGTCTGATTTCTTACCGCGGGCGTTGATGTATCCGCCCAAATGAGTTTTATACGGGGTCTTGTCCTGCGAAAAGCGCGTATCACGATAAATCCGGTAAGTACAGTCTTTGACTTGAACGCCACGAATACTTTCATCGAAAAGCGAGATACGGGTAATTATAGCCGATAACAGGTTCTCAAATTCCCCACGGGCTTCTTCATACAAGTCCTTGTGAGCATTGAACCATTCGCGGTTATTGTTAGCGGACACTTCTTTCAAGAATTGAAAAATAACAGGGATGTTCATATTGGTATTTTCCTTATTATCTGACAAAATTACGCATAATTTTCCTAACATGCTACAAACAGGGACAAAAAAAGCATCGGCTCTGGTAAACCGATGCTCCTTACACATTTATCAATCAAACAGACGCTTCTGTTTTTGATGTACTTACTTATCACAAGCGGGTACAGTCTCCTTTAATTAATCTTATATCTAATACTATGAAAAACACAATAATATAACACGTCTCCACAGAAAAAGTTCGAAGGGGTATGTGTGTTTTTATCATTTGTTTATATCTTTGTAGAAAAATTATACGAACATATGGAATATAAGTATGATGAGGAAAGTGTGAATGCCTTGATGAAGTGGGCTGAGAACGCACAGTTACCCAAAGAGTTACAACTAAGTGAGGCCGAAAAGATTGTGAATCTTAGACAATACGTAGTGGCAAATATAAACGATATCAAAGCGCATTATCCGGATGAGTTTTACAATCCGGCCATTACGCGTCTGTACAGACTGAAGGAAAAACTGGAAGGAGAAAGCACCACGGAGTAACACAGAGCTCTGTGTTACTCCGTGGTGAAATTCTTATTATAGCTTGATTTTCAAAATCTTTCCACTGTATCCCTCTACAGAAACCTCCGTAGCCTTATAAGGCAGCAGACTAATACTTTCCGTCTTTCCGGTTAACAAATCTACTGCCGGATAAATATCCATCTGCGGTATCTGCAGGAAGTCAAAGGCATGAGAAGGCACATTGATAGCTACATCTACTGAAATGTGGTCAAAGTTCACGATAATGAACAATAACTCTTTTCCAGCTTTGCGCAAGAATGTGTATTGTTTATGCTCATTGAAGCGCCAGCCATTTGCGTTGGCATACATCAGATCGAAGAATTCTCCTTCAGTGATTGCTTTTTCTTTGTTGCAAAGCGTCAGGATGCGTTGATAGATACTATAGATGTGTTTTTGGTCTTCCGTCAGCATCTTGCCATCGAACTTCCCACCATTCCGCCAGCGACGAATGGTATCTACGCTCCAATAATCAAAAATAGTGGTACGCCCGTCTCTGCCACTGAAACCTTCGCTATCCATGCCCAGTTCACCGAATTCCTGCCCGAAATAAATCATCATTGGATTGGTATTCATACAAGCTGAAACAATCAATCCCGGAATGGCTTTACGCGGATTGCCGGCGAAGAAATCAGAAGCAATGCGCTGTTCGTCATGGTTCTCCAGGAAATTCAGCATCCGTTTCTCGATGCCACCCAGACTTTGCCAGGAACGGGTAATGGCCGTAGCCGAATCATAGCCGCAAATCACATTGCGAAGTGTATCATAAAGACCTACCTTGTCATATAGATAATCAAATTTTCCGCGGAATATGTAATTCTGATATTCTGCCGGATTATAAACCTCTGCAATGAATAACAAGTCAGGATGCTTTTCTTTCACTTGCGGAATCACCCATTCCCAGAACTCAACCGGAACCATTTCCGCCATGTCACAACGAAAACCGTCGATATTCTTGTCTGCCCAGAAAAGAAGGATATCCAGCATCTTTGTCCAGGTGTCCGGAGTGGGATTGAAATGACAGGTTCCACCATTCTGATAGTCCACTCCATAATTCAGTTTCACGGTTTCGTACCAGTCGGTGATATTGGGATAGGCATCGAAACGATTGTTCCCCGTAGCCTTGGCAGGACATTCTTTATAAGGTTCAGCAGCCGATCCTTTCATATCGAACTGACCGTGCAATTCGGATTGAGGGATATAGTAAAAATTATTATATGGGCTGAAAGCGTAATTAGGATCATCATTTGCACCCAACTGTGAAGTTCCGTCAGGTTGTGCATCCGAATGATATTGGCGGGCAACGTGATTCGGAACAAAATCAATAATGACTTTCAGACCGCTGCGATGAGTACGTTGTACCAGATTTTCAAATTCCTTCATACGCTCCTGTACATCGTTTGCCAAGTCCGGATCCACGTCATAATAATCCTTGATGGCATAAGGAGAGCCTGCTTTACCCTTAACAATAGCCGGATGATCGGGACGTATGTTGTAACGGCGATAATCCGTTTGCGTGGCATGCTCTATGATACCGGTATACCAAATATGGGTGGCTCCCAACTTCTTTATTTCATTGAGTGCCTTGGCTGTAAAGTCCGCCATTTTACCGCATCCGTTTTCTGTTATGTTTCCGTTATTGATGCAGTGATTATGATTGTTACCAAACAAGCGCGTAAACACTTGATAGATAATCATTTTTTCATCTTTCCCCATTCTCTTTTTTATTTTATGATTTGATAATTACTTTCATCTTTCCAGATGGTTCCCTGATCCGCTTTCAATTGATCCAGAAGAGTGTTAGCGGCATTGTATCCCTGCATAAATATCTCTTCTGCTTTTTCCAGTTCGGTATTGCTGTATCCATCCAGGTTATACGGTTCTATTAATAAATCCGCTTTTTCCCGTTCTGGAAATGTATTGGCACGGAACATGAAGTGGTAGGAACGCATGGCAATACTTACAATATTCATCTTATATTTGTTCGCCAGTAGCGGGCTAACATTTACTGCCACCACTTTGCTACAAACACGCCGGATGGTAGATACAGGTAAGTTCATAAACACCCCACCATCTACATAATGCGTTCCTTCTATTTTTACAGGAGAGAAGAGGACGGGCATACAGCAGGAAGCCGCCACACGTTCGGCAATATTCCCTTTGTGAAAATGCACCACACGTCCGTGATCGAGGTCGGTTGCAGTGATGATGAGAGGTATTTGCAATTCTTCCATCGTCTTTGCTTTCAGGTTGGTTTTCAGAAAATCAATAAATTCTCCTAACTCGAACAATCCCACTTTCGGGATGACTAATTTGGTCAGGTCCTGGAACTTATGCCCGGAAAAGTAATCCAGCACTTTATGCGGTTCGTTACCGTCTGCATAAAACACGCCTGCCAAAGCCCCTGCGCTTACTCCCGAAAGGATATTAGGTTTGATGTCATGTTCCAACAATGACTGCATCACGCCCAGATGCGCGAAACCCTTGATAAAACCACCGCTCAAAGCATATCCTATAGGATATTTGTTCGTAAACCAATTATTTGATGTTGCCTCCATGTAAAAAATCTACCATATATTTGTTCGCCACGAAATTAGTGATTTTATCGTAGGTTGAAAGTAAAAAGGGAGAAAAATGTGCTAAGTATAGAGAAAAAGCAACGCCTGCCCCCAATTTATACAATCGAAGACAGGCGTCAGTGGGAATCGGGAAAATATTTAATCAAAAGCCAAAATCATCTACCTGAATTTCTTCCTGATGATTATCGGTGAAGGGTTTAGCTTCTTGTTGTACGGCATTTCCTTCGATGTATACGGCGCGGAAAGGGCGGGCAGGGCAGACATATTCACAACCGCCACAACCTACACAAATTTCCGTATCTATATGAGGAATTGTCAATCCGTCCTTGAAAGGAATCATCGACAGAGCTTGCGTAGGACAATGTTCTGAACAAGCCCCACAACTGGTTCCGTCACGGTAGACGATGCAGTTCTCCTCGATGAAGACAACTTTACCCATCTGTGTCAGGTGTTTCTGCTCTTTCGTCAGTGGCAGGATAGCTCCATTCGGACAAACATCCCCGCATACGGTACAATCAAAATTACAGAAACCCTTTTCAAAGAAAACGGTCGGTTGCAGCATTCCCCCGAAACCATACTCCATAAAAGCAGGTTTCAGTACATGAGAGGGGCATTTGCTGACACACAGGTGGCACGAGGTGCAATGTGCCTGAAAATGCTCCAGACTGATAGATCCCGGCGGTGTTATAGGCGTCTGACGTTTATCACTTTTCATTCCGGCTGCCGCAGCTGCTACGTTCTGGGCTTGTGCCATAACTTTAGGAGTTGCGGCAGCAGTTGTCAGCCCGGCAAGTAAAAAACGGCGCTTGGAAGCGTCAGTCACCTGTTTCTCTGTTTTGAGGGGAGTGGTATAACTAAGTGCGTTCTGGCGACATTCACCCAGACAATCGAAACAATCTACGCAACGACTGTAGTCAATAGTCTGTTCCGGACTATTAATACATGAGGCTTTGCATTTAGTGGCACACAGTCCGCAATGATTGCATTTTTCTGTATCGATACGTACTTTAAATAGTGAGAAGCGGCTTAGAAAGCCAAGCAGCGTACCTACCGGGCATATTGTGTTGCACCAGGTACGTCCGTATTTCCATGCCAGAAAGCCAAACACTAAGAACGTTAACAGTCCGATAATAAAGGACGAGATACTCAGGAGAGAAGCGTCCACTTGATAGAAAGTATAGTTATTAAAACTTGAAAATATGCTTTCCAGCAAATTGTTCCCTAACATATACACAGGTTTAAACACATTGACCGTCATACGTCCGAAAGCACTGTAAGGATCAAGCAGACCTAAAATGACCGTAAATCCGAAAAGAAAAGCTATAGCTGTTACACCCAATACTCCCCAGCGCAGTATATTCTTGGCAGGCGAGTAGCGGAAACGTTTCTTTTTCTTTGCCGTTTTTTTAGAAATCCAGGTCACTATATCCTGAAAGATACCCATCGGACAAATTGTAGAGCAATAGATACGTCCCAATAACAAGGTAATCAGTATCAGCACTGCCAGGATGATAAAACTGAGTGACATCAATGCCGGTACAAACTGTATATGCGCCAGTCTGTGGAAACTATTTGGCAATATTTCCGCAAAATCCAGAAAATAAAAGGTTATCAGCCCGAAGATAACAACGGACAGTATAATACGTGCTTTCCTCAACATAAGTGTGTATACTTTATATTGCTTGAATTAAAGCCTGATACGCTTCACATTCAGCTTATCCAAATCCATCGTTCCAATCTTCAATGCCTGCCCATTAGCAAGGTGAGCTACACTTTCAAGCGGCATTTCGCGAACTTGGTTAAAGAATTTGGTGGCAGCCGTATCTACGGCCACAATATCCTGTGAAATAAATAATCCTTTGGTCAATACCACATCCGAAGCAGAACGTCCGCGCGGGCCGTTCGTTTTCAAAACGCGATAGGCATCCACCACATTCAGCACTGCTTTCTTATCCATTGTGCAGATATCGGCAATACATTGCTGCAAGTCGTTGGAATGGAAGAAACCGCGATTCCAGACAATACCCATGTGATTCTTCATGGAAATCGTCAGATTGGCACCTCCATGGTTTTTCAGGATGGGCACATTGATCCATACATCACTGTTCAGAATAGCTTCGTGTACCTTGGCACTTTTCATGCGTACGCCTTTGGGCAATGAGACTGGTTTGTAGTAGCTTTCCAGATGAGCCGGCATAACCTTGGCACCCGCAGCTTTGGCAGCTTCTTCAATGCCGCTGTTCTTGTAGCACTTCTGCCAGTCATCGCAAGTATGATCAAAAACCGTAACCTCCTTGGCACCTGCGGCAAGACATTGCTTCACAATTTCCGCAACCAGCTTCGGATTCGTATTACCGGCCAGTTCGGGTACTTTATCCCAACCGATATTTGGTTTAACCACTACCTTTTGTCCCGGTTTGATAAACTGTTTCATGCCACCCATTTCTGTAATAGCACGCCTGAACATCGCTTCCGGTTCTCCACCCATCACAGCTACCAGATCCACCTTACCGCCGCCAGCATTTGTCAGCTTTTGCGCCAGTATGTCCATTGCTTCGGAACGTTGCACGGTCATCACCGCCCCCGTCACCGCCAGAGTCTTTAAGAAATCCCTTCTATCCATAGGCCCTTCTCGAATTATTAATTATTAATTATTAATTGCTAATTATTAATTACTTATAGTATCCACGGGAACTTAAAACACGTCTCGTCAAACAAGGCATAATCTGCCGTACCATTGACTGCGAATGTTTTTATCAGACGTGCCTCTTTCAGTAATTCGCACGCCAGACGAATGGTAGAGCCTGTCTTAATACGGTCATCTACCAATAAGATGCTTTTATCTTTAAAATCAAAGTCAACCGGAGCGAGCAACTGGGGTGCATCATACTTCGGATGCTGGTATTCATCTCGCAAATTGATACGTAGCAGATGCACTTCTTTTTGCAATCGCTGGTTGATGATACCTGCTGGAACGATACCGCCATTAGCAATAGCCACGATCATATCAAAATCATCGTGGAATTCAATTGTGCGGAAGCGCTCCAGCACTTCTTCCATTGTTTTTGCCATATTGTTATGGGAGATAGTCTATTATTAAAGTTTGGAAATAGCTTTCAGCAGAGCGTAACCACCGAACCATTGGATCAGCATACCCGGAATACCGATACGGAAATCTTGTACGGCCAGGAAGAAGTTACCACATATAGCCCATTCAAAAGCAGTGCCTATCACCTGGTAAGCAAGAATCACACCAAGCAATGCAACTAAGGATATCTTCTTTGTATATCGTGCGGCAAATGCAGCGGCTCCTGCAAGCAAACCGGATTTTATCAGCAACACAGGCAATGCAGCGGCAGCGGGCATACCAAACAGTAAATGATTAATCACCGGAGAAAGTAAAGCTGTAAGCAGTCCTACACGGAAACCGAATTTATAGGCAGCAATCAGTGTAAAGAAATAGATAGGCAGCAAAGTCGGTCCGCCCATGGGAACCAGATGGCAAAGCTGCGGCAATGCTATATTTCCTGCAACAAATAAGAATGCAAACAAATAGGTCTTCACGTTACTGAACGACAAAGAGTAGAGTTTAGCAGATGTTTCCATTATTCAATGATTAGATTTTAATTTGTTATTATTATGTTTCTTCAAGATACAAAAGTAGGGGATGAGTGCTCATTTTGTTTGAAGATTTGTCTCAATCCTTACAGGTTTTGTATCGCTACATTTATATTAAGACTCTTTCGGACGGAAAAGGTTTAAATCTTCACCAATTCATATTGCATATTGCCCAATCCGATCTTTTCCGCATGGCGCAATCCAGCTAGCCAGTCCGTATCCGGGTGCATCATGTGGAACTTATCATGGCCGCACAAATCATCGTGCTCATGTCCGGCAGAAAGGCGGTTACCCGTGTGCAGTATAGGAGCCTGGATCACCATATCCGCGCATGCTTTATCCAGAGCCACCGGGTCTGTAGATGCCAGAATACCGAGGTCGGGTACAATGGCGGCGTCATTATGATTCCAACAGTCACATTCCGGAGATACATTCATTATAAAACTGATGTGGAAGTTGGGCTTATCTTTCACTACGGCCAGTGAATATTCGGCAATCTTATAGTTTAAGCGTTCGGACGTATCTTCATCGCCCATAATGGCGCCGTCATACTGGCACAAGGCGACACACTGCCCGCAACCTACGCATTTCGCGTAATCTATTTCTGCTTTGCGTCCTGCATTCAGATGTACGGCGTCGTGTGCACAGTGCTTCACGCAGATATTGCAGCCGATGCAACTTTCCGTATCTATTTTGGGTTGAGAGGCCGAATGCAGTTCCAGTTTTCCGGCTACGCTGGCACAGCCCATGCCTAAATTCTTTAAAGCTCCGCCAAAGCCGGCCTGTTCGTGCCCTTTAAAGTGATTCATGCTGATGATAATATCCGCATCGGCTATGGCAGTACCAATCTTGGGGGCGGCACAGTACTCACCGTTCAAGGGAATTTCCCGGCAATCCGTACCTTTTAATCCATCTCCGATGATGACCTGGCATTGGGCGGATATAGGATTATAACCGTTTTCCATTGCGCTTTGCAAGTGATCGACGGCGTTGGCACGACGGCCTGAATATAGTGTGTTACAGTCCGTCAAGAAAGGTTTCGCACCATTGTTGCGCAATAGGTTTGCCATGCGAGCCGCGTAGTTCGGCCGAAGATAAGCAAGGTTTCCCGGCTCACCGAAGTGAATCTTGATAGCGACAAAACTGTCTTTTAAGGGTAGCTGTTCAATACCTGCCCGCTTTACCAGGCGCTCCATCTTATCCAGAAGATTGGAAGTAGGAGAGGTACGCAGGTCTGTGTAGTAGACTTTTGATGTTTCCATATTACCTATTTATAGTTATAATATGTGCAAAAATAAGAGATATTATCCATATAAATAGGTATGGAAACAAAAAAAGTAGCGAAGTTCTTTCGCTACTTTAATTTGGCATTATCCTAACGGATCATCCTCTATGCCACCGTCACCTCCTTGGTTGCCGCCGCTACCGTTACCACCGGAACTGCTTCCGTCCGTATAATCTGTATCGATGGGAATGGCGCGGGTTACGCTCATTTCTCCCAAAGTACGTTGGAAAATCTTCCCCGGAGTGAATACAATACGCTTACGTACTATATTGCTTGCCGTAACGCCTTCTGCGGTATCCGCACTTTTGGCCTTAATGGTGGGGCGGAAGATGCCGAACTCTCCCAATTGAACGCTCTTTCCGTCATCAATATCCTCCGCCATCATATCAACCAGACCGCTGACTACCAAGTCTACCATTTTTCGATGGACTCCGCAAAGTCGACTGACTTTTGCACACGTTTTACTAAAACTCATTTGTCCCGAACGTACAGATTTTGCTACATACTTCTCAGTTTTTGTGTCGTCAAAGCCAAACACTCTCTTGGTCACTACATACTCTAAAGCCATAATAATTAAAGTTTAATAGGTTAAAAAAATAAGGTTTACTGTTGTCATTTGTTTCAGATGACTTTGCAAAGGTACTATATGGCACAAGGGGGATTGTCCCCTTTGAGTACCTTTAAACAGATAATTCTGATAAAAATCTTAAGACATATTCCTATTTAATTAAAATTCAATGTTTTAGGAATGATGATTTTATTAATCTATACTGAATTTACCAGATGTTTTTGTGAATTCTCTCTTCTACCCGAATATCTTTCTGCTTGCATATATGTGCATTTTCAGCTGCATAACCGATAGCAAGGAAACAGGTGAATTCATATCCAACGGGAGCATTAACGAGATGTTTCACGTACTCCGGTTCATTGCCGATGGGAATACGGAAAGCACATGCCAGCCCTTCTGCAGTTGCGGCTAACAGAATGTTCTCTACAGCTGCCCAAGCCGAAGCGAAATAGTTCAAAGAACTTTGGTTTGCCGGCTTGCATAAAGGATAATCCTTCTGTTTGAAAAACGGCAGGATAAGGCAATTGCTTTGGATTAGCATACGTTGTTGTTTGGGCAATGCATCGGTAAACATGGCATGTTCGTCCTTGTCCATGATGCTTGCGGTGGCTTCAAGCCCAGTTTGTTGGATGTTTTTGGTATTTTCTGCCACAGGTGCTATCAATCGGGTGATGTTTTCCTGCCCTCTTACAACAATAAACTCAAACTGCCGCAAATGGTCGTTGGTCGGAGCTTTAAATGCAGCAGACAATACCTTTACCAACACTTCATCCGTTACTTCCTTATTGGAAAAGTCGCGGATGGTTCTTCTTTTCTCTAATACTTGATAGAAATCCATAACAATACATTTTAATAGTTATACTTGTTATTTTCGGCAGCAAAGTTATGCCGCTTTCTTGTTGTATATTTGTGGTATTGTTTCGTATAATTGTCGTATATTTGCATTAAACCATTTTGCATACAATTATGGAAGATATGATTACTCCCTATGAGCTGCCCGAAGTAGAGAACCACTCATTCTTTTTTATAGACCAACGAATTGAGGCTCATATAGAAGCCAAACTGCATCAGCATGATGCATGGGAGCTATATTATGTGTTACATGGACATGGCACCCGAATGGCAGGTGATACGTTACAACCTTTTTCGGCAGGTGATGTAGCATTGATACCACCATCTATGCATCATTACTGGGAATATACACCTTCATCGACAGACACTGACGGGTGTATTCATTACCTGATGGTTGCTTTCAGTCATACCTTTGTACTGAAATGCATAGAAGTGTTTCCCGAATTGAGAAACCGTTTGGCAGGTCTTACATTTCCTGTTAATGCATTAAAGTTTGGCTTGGAAAGTTCTCGAATCATTCGCAAAATATTATTGGAGATGAACGATATGGACGAATTGGAACGATTGTGCGAGATGTTTCGCTTGCTACCTGTCATATTCACTTCATCCGATCATACTTTTGCAGGTAAACCTATGAATATAGATCGGGATGTGAGACGCATGCAGCAAATTTGCACCTATGTGATGGCCCATTATGTCCATGCTATCTCTTTAGACGATATTGCCGCAGAAGTAGGCATGAACCGTTCTGCATTTTGCTCATATTTCAAACGATGCAAAGGAATGACATTCTCACAATTTGTGACCCAGTATCGCCTGAATACGGCTTGCGAGCTCCTAAAACACTCACAAAAACAAGTGTCGGAAATCTGTTTTGCAGTAGGATTTAATGATGTACCACATTTTAATCGAATTTTTAAAAAATTGAAAGGGGTAACACCACAAGAATATAGAAAAAAGTTTTGACTAACGAACATATTCGGACAAAGCAGAGTGAATTACTTGGAATAGTGTTTATTAATGAAAACAAATATATTACCTTTGTATGGTTAAGTAAATACTAGTACTCACCAGATATTGAAGAATCAGATGAATAGCAATTATAAAGTTGGGGATTTAATTTATGATGCGAATATTTATGATGGAATGAATACCCATATAGATGATTTGCTATTTTACAAGCGATGGCTGCCTAAAAACAAGTCTGCCTGTATACTTGAACTTTGTTGCGGTACAGGCAGACTTACTATGTCCGATAGCGCAGGAAGGATATGATATCAGCGGGGTAGAGTAGAACATGAAAAAGAACCCATAGAAATTGCTAAATATACCACCAAAGATGGGAGAGAAGTATTGATAAAGCAGATCATGCGATACGAGAGCAAAACTCAGATAAATCGCATAGAATGGCACTATTTCATTAATGGTGAGTTTGATTCGGTTCAGAATTTGGATATGAGGCTATTCTTTCCTCAAGAGTTAGATTCATACCTGGAATGGAACGGTTTTGAAATTCTTCATAAGTTTGGCAGTTTTGAAGAAGAAGCATTTTGTGATCATTCGGAAAAACAGATATTTGTTTGCCAATGAGCTATTGCTGACTGATGGAGGTATTCTCATTTTTGATATTTTCTCGGAAGGGATTATTGATGACAGACAGGAAAGCCGGGATTGGGAATATGCCCCTTGCGGTGGGTTCTGGAATGAAAGTGAATATTTACTTCTAAGCCAAACATTTCATCATTTGGGAAAGGTATTATTCGGAGGAAGAAATAACAAGTATATTGAAAAAGGTAGGATTTCGTAAAATATCTATTTATAAAGAACTACTCGGCAAGAATGATTTTACATCGAGTAGTGAATTTTTTATAGTAGCAGAAAAGTGAGTAACGAAAGAACTTCACTACTCACTTTTTCACTCTGACAAGGAGATTTATCCTAATGGATTTTCATCCAAACCGCCGTCACCACCTTGGTTGCCACCGCCCTGATTTCCACCACTGCCGTTACCACCGGAACTACTTCCGTCCGTATAATCCGTATCAACGGGAATAGAACGTGTCACACTCATTTCTCCCAAAGTACGTTGGAAAATCTTTCCCGGAGTAAATACAATACGCTTGCGTACTATATTACTTGCCGTTACACCTTCCGCCGTATCCGCACTTTTAGCCTTAATGGTGGGGCGGAAGATGCCGAACTCTCCTAATTGAACACTCTTTCCGTCATCAATATCCTCCGCCATCATATCAACCAGACCGCTGACTACTAAATCTACTACCTTTCGGTGGATTCCGCAAAGTCGACTAACCTTTGCACACGTTTTACTAAAACTCATCTGTCCCGAACGTACAGATTTCGCTACATACTTTTCTGTCTTTGTGTCGTCAAAGCCAAACACTCTTTTGGTCACTACATACTCTAAAGCCATAATAATTAAAGTTTAATTGGTTAAAAAAAATAGGGTTCATTTGCCATCATTTATTTCTGATGACATTGCAAAGATAGGATGTAGTGCGGGAAGTATTGTACTCTTTTGATGCCTTGGGGTGGGTTTTTCTGAGAAAAGTTGTAAATGAATGATTTAAAGAGCTTTATGAAAATCGATAGAACTTGCTCTTTCTTATAATTTTTAAAGATAAGAGCAAGATTCTTTTCTTTGTTATCAATTGATTCCAAAACTATACTTAAATCATAAGCTTTTTCAGAAAGTAGAAATATTCTGCGGCTTTTGTCATGCCATTTTAAGAATTCCACCTTCAATATATAATGGCTTATTCTCCCAAGCGGAAATCGCTAACATTATCGTGAGACAAAGAAATTTCTTCAAAACGACTTGTGCAGCTGCCTTTTTGAGGACATTGGCTGCTGATGCCCAAATAAATGTTCTTTGGATAATAATTCTTGTATAGACGAACCATGTTCCATCTTTTCTTGTCGATGGAATAATAGCTGGCAATGGTTTTTGTATCAGATGAGATCTTCAGGTAAACAGATGAAACATTTAATTTATCATGATTATTATCATCGGATGTTCCTTGTGTTCTTACTGTAACAATACGGTGGTTACCGTATTCATCCTGTTCAAATGCCAGTTTCTGCCAAAGTGAATCACAAGAATATACAAAAAGGTCGGCTGCATTATACAATCCCTCTGTTGTAAACTCCGGAGTAACCTTGGCTATTAACGTAAAAGGTTTCGTGTTCTCAACGGGGACAAGCAGAATAGGAAGCGTTGTATTTGACAGTTTTCCATTCGGGTCACTGAAGAAATCCAGTCCTTCGGCACAATGGAATTCCAATGCGCCATCATCAAGCAGTTTCACGCAATTTTCAGCTCCATTGATGGCATTAGTGAAAGTGATGTTTCCCGCACTGATTTTGCAATCTGTAACTTTGTTCATAACTGTTTCGTTCATTGTTTGTTGAGACTCATCTTGCTTAGCAGAATTGTTAGATTGGCAAGAAGCCAATATGATGCTTCCTGCAAGAATTACTTGACAAATAGTATTACTTTTCATTGCTTAATAGATTATGAATGATTAATTTTTTGCAAAAATAGTCTGTTTCGGCCATTCACACAATGGTGAAAAATAACCAAATTCATAACGAGACAATATACTATTTGGAGCTAGATTCGGAACTCGATCAGAAAGCCACTTCTACGAATTACGTAAATAACAAATCAGATAAGCTCTGATTATCAGAAGTATAAAAAATGAATTATTTGCGTAATTCGTGTAATTTGTGTTCTAAGCTTTATTTTGATACCCTCTTTAGATTTTATTTTCTGTATTCTTAGGATATCAAAACCGGAGTCCGTACATGAAGATTTCCTTTTTTCATCTTTTCCTTATTTTATGTTTTTTATTTGATGATTCCGATTCTCCGAAGCCAAGCCTCCGTGTCATTAGCACTGCCTGGCATATCAATACCTGCATCGTCGGATGGGCCGGGAGTAGTAATGTCATCCGGATTGAGGTCTTCGGGAAGCGTTTCCGGAAGATGCTTTGACTCAGGGGTTACTTTATAAATCTTCTGCATTGATTCGTTTAAATAGGTTGTAGCTCCATAAGTGAAGAACGGAATAACAACTTTGTCTTTCAGATCGTATGCTTCGAGGAATGTGCAAATCACCATAGCAGGCTGATGCCACCAGCAAGGTGAGCCAACGAAAATCGTATCATATTGCGCAATAATTTCCTTATCGGGTAGATTCGCCACTCCGGGACGCAGGTCGTTGTAAGCCTCATTCTGAATACGGTCGCTGTCATCGTATGGATTTTCTGCATACGGATCGGCCGCCTCAATGCGATATATGTCAGCACCGGTAAGTTCCACAATTCGTTTGGCTACGGCTTGCGTGTGCCCCTGCGCGGAAAAGTAGGCTACGAGAGTTTTACTGTTACCGGATGGGTTGTCAGTATCATCGGGAGTTGTCGACTGTTCCGTCTGCAATGCAGGAGTGTCGTCTGAAGAACAAGCTGCCATAGTCGTCAGCGGAAGGAACAAAAATGGAATAAAAAATAATTTTCTCATATTCAAATGGTTATTTAAGATGTTGTTTAAAGAATGTGTCCAGTTTGGGCAGCGTGATTTTCAGATACTCCGGCTGGTCGTACAAATCTACGTGTGTTGCTCCGGGTACGACAAACAGCTCTTTCGGTTCGGCTGCTTTTGCGTATGCGTCTTTCGAGAAGTAAGCTGATACAGCGTTTTCTCCCACGATGAAGAGTACCGGTCGCGGTGATATGGTCTCGATCTGTGCGAACGGGAAGAAGTTCATCATCGGTGCAAGACTCGTGTAGGAGTAATAGCCCGTAGAATTGGGATGCTGGCCACGCTCCGGATTGTCATAGTAATCGAGGAAGTCGATGGCAAACTTCGGTGTGTTTTCATCTACTTTTTCGGGTAGGGCACGGATATCCTTACGTGTAGCTCCGCCATATTCTGCCGTGCGCTGGCGACCGATCTCATCGAGAATTGCCATACGTTGTTCATATGTCTGGGAATCGCCCACACCCTGACGGCGGGCACGTCCCATATCGTACATACTGATCGTTGCCAGCGCCTTGATGCGATGGTCTATCTGCGCTGCGCTGACGGAATAACATCCTCCGCCACAGATACCAATGACACCAATCTTATCGGCATCAACAGCCGGATGGTTTGTAAGGAAGTCGACCGCTGCGCTGAAATCTTCCACCCGTACCTCGGGCGACTCAATACGACGCGGATAACCGCCGCTCTCACCATAATAGGAAGCATCAAAAGCCAATGTCACATAACCGAATTCTGCCAACTTACGGGCATGTAGTCCCGAAGTCTGTTCCTTGACACCACCGAAAGGATGACCGACGATGATGGCAGTATATTTCTTTGCAGGGTCGTAGTTTGCAGGGAAATAAAGATCGCCAACCACATCAATAAGGAAACGGTTGTGAAACGTTACCTTCTGCTTCTTCACGCCATTCTCTGCTGCCACGGCCGGGGCTTGGGAATCAGCGATTAATCCTTTACTTTGTAGCAGTTCGTTCAATATTAGTTTGCTGGCATCAGCCTCACTGCGACCGATATTTTTTTCGATGATGGCCAGCACACCACGTAATTCATCCGGTGTTACGCCCACATTCAGTGCGATACCCATGTGCCCTTTTAGCATCGGCTCTACGCCTTTGCCCAAAGAGGCGATCACGGCAACGGTCACCAGTTCCCGTTCGGCGTATGTCAGGACATCCCGCTCAAAAAGGTCAGCAAAGAGGTGCTCTTTCAGGAATACTTCGATTTCCGGAGCCAGTACAGCATAATTGGCTTTCGGCGCATCTGCCGGAGCACCCGAAATTTCGGCAAGAATATCACGTCCGCGTTCGTACTTGCTGCGGGTATCAGTTATCGGCGATGCTTCACGACCCCGGTTATCCTCGATACCTTTCGCTTTCCGTTCATCGAGTACCACAACAAGGGTTTGTAGTCCGCGCAAGGCACGCGGGAAACCGCAATAGGCGTAGGCGTGTACCATCACTTCCTTGGGTTCACCCACGGTCATTCCGTCATTTAATCCGTCGATAAGGACAGGTTTCAGTTTATCGAGGTCTCCCTTACCCGTAAGGGTGGCGACCTCTGCAATGTGTTTCCGTTTACTGTTCATAACTTGTTCCATTTTTGGGTTTTGGGCGGCTGCGATTCCATATCCGAAAAGGATACAGATCAGCGTCATCCTAATTCTCGTTTTTATTTTCATAATCTCTATCATTTTATATTTCCTGTTTTTATCTGATGCAAAATTAGGCTGGAATTTTCGCTTCGACCGGTCATAAATTACGATTTGAAGGATAATTTTTACGGATTTGCTGCATCTTCTTTATTTTATTGACTGCAAAAGCGTACGCAGTAGTTAAGTAGCAGTTCGATGTGTGAGGCGATGATCGATGCACTATAACGGTCGATAGCATGGTGCAACTCTTCGCCGATCTCCCGCAGGTTATCGGTTATAATTTGTTGTTCGTGCTCTGTCAGTGCACCCCGGCAACGGCAGCGTTTCGGATAGGTTTCGATACGGTTTTCAAGCGATGTGTCGCACAACAGGTTGGGATGGAAAAGCACACCCGAATAGTAGTCGGCATGCCGGTGTTGCTTCGAGGGTATCTCGACCACCTCACCGGGATAAATCAGCCGTAACCATTCCTTTTCCGACGCTTTGCTCTGCTTCGGAGAGTTGTAGTACAGTAACCCGTAAAAATCACACATTATCCGAATATCCTCACTCAAATTTGTTTTCGACAGATCAATCATGCAAATCTGCGGATGCAGCGTTTCATGTCCCGTCAATTTATTGAACATATCAATAGTCATAAGTACGGAATTATTCATTTGTATCACTGTTCTTTTTTTCTATTTATTTTTCCATGATGCAAAATTACGGGCTATCCGAAAGTTCCATAGGGTATAAATTACGGTTTCACGTATAATTATTACAGGTTGAAACAGATTGCCCGAAGATATTTTATATATTTGCGTAAAAACAATGAAATCCACTGTCATGGAGAAGATTATAAAGCTGAATACGATCAAGGATTACAATGATTTTCTGGGTATAGAAACTCCCCATTCGTTGGTAAGCGTAATCGACGCTTCCAAAATCAAACCGTTGCACCATGTCTGTAAAAACATTGGCTTCTATGTCATTTATCTGAAGGACATCAAGTGCGCCGATGTGATAAAGTATGGCCGTAAATTCTATGATTTTCAGGAAGAGACACTGGTATTCGCCGCTCCGGGACAGATTATCGGCAACGATGATACAGGAGAGCCATTCCAACCCAAAGGTTGGTGGCTGACATTTCAGCCCGAATTGTTACATGGTACACCGCTTGGCCGCCACATGCAGGATTACACGCTCTTTTCCTATGCCGTTAATGAGGCATTACATCTTTCTAAACAGGAACGGCAGACCATGATAGATTGTATGATGAAAATTGACGAGGAGATCAAGGGAGCAACGGACAAACACAGCAAGCTGATTATCGCTTCGGCCATTGAATTGCTGTTAAACTACTGCATCCGTTTCTATGACCGGCAGTTCATTACCCGTAAAAAGGAGAACAAAGATGCACTTAGTTCTTTCGAAGCGTTGCTGAACGACTATTTCACGTCGGACAAACCCTCGAAATTTGGTACGCCGACCGTGGCTTATTGTGCAGACCAACTGCATCTGTCTGCAAATTATTTTGGAGATATGATTAAGAAGGAGACTGGTTCTTCTGCTCAGGAATATATTCTGACAAAAACAATGGATACAGCAAAAGAATTGCTTGCAGACCCAAACAAATCAGTCAGTGATGTAGCCTACGCTTTGGGATATCAATATCCACAATATTTCAGTAAAGCGTTTAAGCGCATTATAGGATGTTCACCGAATGAATATAGGACATCGTAATTAAATATCTCATCACGAATTAGTGATATACAGCACATCGATCATTCTGATTACACGAAAAGTCCGGTTAGTTGAGGAACAATTAGCTTATGGGGCTGTTTTAATCTTATACTACGATAGAATTAATTCTATGAATATCCTGAAGTTTTTTAGCTCTAAGGAAAAGTATAATAGTATTATAACATTTACAGCATTATGAATTTAAACGAAGTCCTCCATTATCGTCGCTCTGTGCGAGCGTATGACAGAACAAAACTGATAGATCCGGAAAGAATAAAACATTATCTGGAATTGGCAACATTAGCTCCCAACAGCTCGGATATGCAGTTGTGGGAGTTCTATCATATCACTCAGCCCGAATTACTGGCAAAGGTTTCAAGAGCTTGTCTCGATCAGAAAGCCACTTCTACAGCTTCACAAATAGTTGTTTTCGTGGTGCGGCGTGATTGGTACAGGAAACATGCGCGGTTTGTACTTGACTTCGAGCGGGAGAATATCCGGCGTTACAGTCCGAAAGAGCGTCAGGCCAAACGCATCAAAGACCGGGAATTATACTATGGCAAATTGATGCCGTTTGTTTATGCCCGTTTCTTTGGAATTTTGGGATTATTCAGAAAACTACTGGTTAATATCATCAGCATTTTCCGCCCGATGATGCTCGAAGTCTCCGAAAATGATATGCGCGTGACTGCCCATAAATCTTGTGCACTTGCTGCCCAAACGTTTATGATTGCTATGGCAAACGAAGGGTATGACACTTGTCCTCTGGAAGGTTTGGATAGCCGTCGGTTAAAAAGGATACTGAAATTGCCTCATGGTGCTGAAATAAATATGGTTATCCCCTGTGGAATACGGGACGGAAATAAAGGAATCTGGGGAGAACGGTGCAGAGTACCGTTTGATGAAGTTTATCGTAGAATCTAAAATAGTTCTTTTGATTGTCAAACCATGTCACGTATCTCTTTTACCTTTTTTGTGAGATACCAAGTATCGGAACGGGTCATTATGGATATAAAAAGTTTTCAATATAATAACATTACGGAAATAGATAAACAATTATTAAAAAGTTTGCTTTATCTTATTTGGGAGGATATAAATATAGAAGATATTCATCCCCAAGAAATGAATGTCATGTCATTTTGCGCTATAGAAAAGAATGAATTTATTGGCTATTTAGGAGTTGTTTCATGGAATATTATCGTAAAAAATAAAACTTTTAAAATGTGTGGGTTGAGCTGTGTTTGTACACATCCGGAATATAGAGAACAGGGAATAGGGAGTATGTTAGTAAGGAAAGCAACGGAATGGATTATGCAAGATGGTAGATTTGATATAGGTCTGTTTACTTGCTCACAGAGAAATACACCTTTTTATGAACATATAGGTTGGTGGCAAAAATGTTCGAATTTAGTTTTGAAAGAAAGTGATAGAGAGGGAGCTTATGTTAGTGATTCTCTTCAGCTAAATGTGTTCAAATTACTGATTTCTGCAAAAGCTAAATTATACGCTAATTATTTTGAGAACTCAATTGTAACTCTAAATTTCCCTAAAGGAAAATTCATATAGTGATCACTGTAATTCTCCATATCACAACATTTAGTATTGCAGTGAAAGGATAACCTGTCTATGTTTATGTATGGTATTGTGAAAACGTAAAGTTCGTTTGTGCTAAGTGAAATAAAATATACCACAGTCTTAAATATAGACAAATTATAGGCGTTTTTCTGCCTTGTTCAGCTTCCTGTTATTCGTTTTTAAAGAATAATGGGAACGTTTTTAAAAAATGTGCTCAACGTTTATTAAAAACGTAAAAAACCTCTTTTAAGCCTGAATTTGATAAATATCAACAAAAAAGGCGGTGATTCTTATGAAGAATTACCGCCTTTCCTATTTATTGTCTATTATTATTCCGGGAATGGATCACCCAGATTCTCTATTATCAGCCCGTATTGCTTGGGAGAGAGCCAGCGATGATTATAAGGCTGATAGCCCGTTTCAACTAGAGCAGTCGCCAGATTTGTACACCTTTTAATGCTTCGTTGTAAAGATCTTACCGCATTTTTCGGAGTGGAACAACCGGGGAAATACATACCGGCCAATTCGGAGAAAGAAAGAATCAGTTTTGCCATTTGCTAAGGTTTTAGGTTTAATATTAAAATTCTGTTTTTTAAAGCTCTACAAAGATACTACATCAGAAAGGCGAAGTCAAGTATTTGGGTTGGTTTTTCCGACTTTTATTTTTTCTTTTTTTTATTCTTCTCATTTTTCTAAGATAACATCTTGTATATTCGTTTTTTTTATAAATTTGCCCAACTTACAACATAACAAAAAACAATATGCGACACTCTTGTATTTCCTTTCTCAGCATCTCTCTTTTTCTTCTCACGGCTTGTTCCGGAGAAAAAGGTTCACATGATCAGGTTTCTACAGTCAGTATAGATAAAGGCGTCGAACACTTTGATGCGGACTACACTTCGGCACAATATCAATCTCTTTTCAAAAATCCGAAAACGATCCGGCTGGAAACGAATGATAAATGCCTGTTGAGTGCTAATGCGTACCTGCTTAATGTGACTCCAAAGTACATAGTTATCGGAGATAAGACGAGTTTTTATTTCTTTAATGCCGAAAACGGTTCTTTTCTTTTTGTGATGGACAGGAAGGGAAATGGACCTGAAGAATATGCCGACATCTTTTCCCGCTTTTTTGATGAGGAAAAAGAGTTGATTTATGTTGCTACTCCTAATAAGACTAAATTATATAAGCCGGACGGGACTTTCGTCAGCGAATACCCCAAAGATAGTATATCCAACTTTATAGGTGTGTCCAACGGATATTGGGGAACCTACAAAAGAGAATATCAGAAATCGCACTTAGTAGCCTTCTTTGATAAGGACTGGAACATGAAACAATCTTTCTTTCCTTTCGATGCTGAATCGGTAACGGGCTTTTCAGGTGGCTACATTGTGCCCAGATTCAGAGACGGAAACGACCAAGTGTGTATTGTGATTAATGATACGTTGTATGCCAGTAGAAAGGAAAAACTCATTCCCGCTGTAGCCATCAATCAGGGCAAACTAAAGATGCCGACAGATTTGAATGGTGATCTTGAACGTATGCTTACGGAAGGGAAATATTGTATTAAGGCGGAAAATGCTTTATTGGTGAATGACCTGTTGTTTTATGATTTCTTCTGGAATGAAAGCAGGCATTATACACTATGGGATACAAATAGCGGGGAATTGTTGATTCATTCGGAAAAAGGATATGCCATGCCTTATAATGAGAAAGCAATTGTAAATACTCCCGTTTCCCTTATCCGGAACAACAAGGCATATACATTGCTTTCTATTGATAAATTGGCTCAATATGGCTTAGCCAGTGAGGAGGATGACTCAAATCCTACATTGCTCTGTGTGGATTTAGAAAACTGAAATATAGTGTCTAGCAAGTCCAACCAATGTTCCCAATAATACGGCATTGAATGCTATTATTGGCAAAGATTTCTTATCCGAATGTCCTACCTGAATAAGCATCGGGATAGTTAGTGCCAAGCCTACAACGCCTCCTTCCAGCCACCAGAGAATATGAGGAATGTCTACATTGAGAATAATAATTGAAACGAAAAAGTAATGAAAAAACGCCGAAACGGTGGAGTAGCGGGGAAGTTTCTGCATAACCATAGGAATGATGTCTATGACTCCGGCAACCAATCCGATAATTGCCGAGAAAAGTAATTTGTCCATGTTAGATATTATTTAGTTAGTGATGAAAAATCATCCGTTTTAAGCAAATTGAAAGATACTCTTTGGCTTGCTGTTTAGAAGAATGTCTGAGTAAGTTTGAATACAGGGCCGTCGCGGCATCAATGTTTTCCATGGCAGACTTCGATGTGGAGATTCTCTCCGGTATCAATGATGATGAGTAAGGCAGGGCAGGATCGATACGGTGTTGACTGAGGGCATAATTTACCCGGTTCATGCAGTTGCATTTCTTGCCTCCTGCGTGCTCGCAATATTCTGACAGGAAAGTACTCATTACCTTTCTGGAGCGTGACAGCCGTTGCCTGAAGTTGTCAGCCGACAATCCTGTAATCTCACTTCCCAGTCGGCTGTCTACATCAAACATGGTTCCCAGAATGAAGATTAACCTGTCGAATGGATTTAAGCATTGAAGCAAAACGTTGGTGCATGACAGTTTCAGCTCTTCCGAGAAAATCTTTTTCTCAGCCGGATTCGTTTGGTCAACTGAAGAGGCGACATATCTGTCTATATCACTCCCGAAGATTTCAAAAGACAAGGGATGATTTACGAAGTCTTTATTCTTCTCATTGATTAAATGGTTTACGGCTATTTTATACACCCATGTCGAAAATAAACTTTTTCCTTTATAAGAAGAAAGGCTTGTGATGACCTTTATCAGAATGTCTTGCTTTGCGTCTTCAGCATCTTCAATCCGCCCGAGCATGCGCAATGACAAATTAAACGCCGGGCCTTCAATATTTTCAATGATTGCTCCTAATGCCTCTTTAGAGCCATTTATCGCTTGGTCCACATGATAGATTTCTATTTTCATGATTTCTGTTTTATATATTTAGACATGGGCCGAAGAGAATTGTGACAGTCATTTGTGCTTTTAACATAAAAAAATGCAGAGACTATTCTTTTTATCGGATAATCTCTGCAATACCAGATATATGCTTTACACTCTGTAGATTTTTATAGTATGATTATAACAGAGTGAATTTCTATTCTATAACATAGCTGTAATTTGCTTCTCCAGTGCTTGTTTGATGAAAGCATTGATAGAGATACCTGCACGCTGTGCCAGCATTGCGATATGGCTATGTATCTCAGGAGTCAGACGAACATTTAATGATCCTGAATAGCTTTTGTGCGGTTGTATTCCTTCTTCCTCACAATAAGCCAGATAATCATCGACTGCTTCATGAAATGCTTCTGTCAGTTCTTGAACACTCTGTCCTTCAAAATTAACCATTCCATTTATTCCTTCTATTTTACCGAAAAAAACGCTGTCTTCTTCACTGAAGTTGACAGACCCAATGAAACCTTTGTACCTTAATGTATTCATAATAATACTCCTTTCTTCATTTTATAAAACCTGCACCCATCAAATCATTTAATACTTGTTTCATTGCATACCCTTTGATTAGGTTGCCGGGATGAGGTTTGTGAATCATTATAGGGCGTTTGTCTCCATTCTTAAAGATAACTCTCGAACCGGAAGTTTTACCTTTATTCGATTTTTCATAACCAAATATCGACAACAAGCGTTCCATTTCTTCAAATGTAAAATTTGCTGGTAACGACTTGAAACGTTCGATAAGTTTTTCTTTTGTTCCCATTCATTTATAAGTTTCAGCAAATGTAACTACAAAATAGTTACAATCCAATAATAGAGGGTATAAAGTATGTCAAAAGGAGATACATCCGTAATATTGGTTATATATTCCGTAATTTATATACCTGCATACTGGATAATACTCCGTAATTTTGTATCATTGCAATATGCTTCCCGAATCGAAGCGTTTGCTACGGAAAAGTAATCTATGTTTGAACTAAATAATATATCGTATGAAAAGACTTACATTCTTTATGGTAGCGATTATGGCGTTATGTTTGACCGCAATCGCACAGAAACAAAGTTCTAAGACATTGGTTGCCTATTTCTCGGCAACGGGAACAACAGAAAAAGCAGCCAAGTTAGTTGCTGAAGTCACAGGTGGCACTCTCTACGAAATACAGCCTGCGAAGAAGTACACTTCTGCCGATCTGGACTGGCACGACAAGTCCTCACGCAGCAGTGTGGAGATGGCGGATGCCAAATCACGTCCTACTTTAAGCTCCAAAGCGGAGAACCTAGCGGACTATGATACTGTTTATATTGGTTTTCCCATCTGGTGGAATTTAGCTCCGAGAATCATCAATACTTTTATAGAAAGTGGTGATTTTTCAGGTAAGACAGTGATTCTGTTTGCCACATCGGGCGGAAGCAGTATCTCCAATTCCGAAAAAGAGTTGCAGAAAACTTATTCCAATCTGAAGTGGCAGAAAGGCAAACTGCTGAACGGTGCAACCAAAGAAGACATTAAACAATGGACTAAAAAATAAATTAGTATGAGAAAGAATTACGGAGCAAAACCCTTTTCCTATCCGCAGCCGGTGTTTATCATCGCTGCTTATGATGAAAATGGACTCCCAAACGCTATGAATGCGGCTTGGGGCGGTATCAGTGAAATGAAAGAGATCAGTATTTGCATCAGCGAAGGACACAAGACCACTGCGAATATCCTGAAACGCAAAGCATTTACAGTAAGTATGGCAGAAGTGGGGCAAGTTGTTGCCTGCGATTACGTAGGTATCGTTTCCGGCAATAAGGTAACGGACAAATTCGCCCGTGCAGGTTTCCATGCCACCCGTTCGGAGTTCGTGGACGCCCCGCTGATTGACGAACTGTCTGTAGCGGTGGAGTGCAAACTGAAAGATTACAATCCCGAAACCTGCATCTTGCGTGGAGAGATCGTAAATGTAAGTGTAGACGAGCGTGTACTTGATGAAAATGGAAAAGTAGATGCTTCCAAAGTAGCTCCCATCATCTTCGATCCGTTTAACAACGACTATCTGAAGGTGGGCGAAAAGGTGGGTAAGGCTTTTTCGGATGGCAAGGCATTGAAATGATTCTAAAATCAGGTCTTCACAAAAAATATTCCTCAAAGTATAGCTTAAATACTTTGAGGAATACAGATCAATGATACATTGTGATAGTTCTGTTAAACTACTTCATTATCAATTTGTTTAATCACCCTGCAAGGATTTCCTACGGCTACGCAATTGTCAGGAATAGAGTGGGTTACTATACTGCCGGCACCTATGACACTGTTTTTCCCAATTGTCACTCCCGGTAGGATTATTGCACCACCACCAATCCACGCTCCATCATTTATTCTTACGGGGAGTGCATAGGTTTTGCAAATACCTTCTCCTGCTTCCCAATCCGCCACGACCCTTTCTTGCAATTTGGTAGAGTGGGTGGCTGTGTATATCTGTACATTGGATGCTATCAACACATTGTCGCCTATCTCGATGATATTATTGTCTACAAACGTACAGCTCATGTTGATGATAACCTGATCACCGATGAAAATGTGCTTCCCGTATTCGCAATGGAAATCAATATCGATGTGAACATGTTCTCCCATCTTGCCGAACAAATCATGAAAGATTCGCTTTCTCTGTTCCGTGTCGGCATAATCCGTTTCATTTAGCCGTTTCAATAATCTTTTAGCATTCAGCGTCATATTTACCAATACTTTGTCACCGCCATTGAACGGTTCTCCGGCTAAGCACTTTTCCAATTCTGTTTTCATATATTGAGATCTACTAATTTTTAGAGCATTCAGGTCATTACGAAGATGACTTATTCACCACATTTATGTGATAAAGATAAGGATAAAAAACGGAAATATGAACAACTATACTTTTCAAATACCAGATTAAAAACAACCATTAATGATTATTTATCCAACCACTCTTTCAAAGCAGAAGCTCGTTCTCTACTTACAATAATCTCTGTATCAGGATATTTTTTCATATGTATTTTTAATCTGGAGTTAAAGTAGTTGCTTACATTCCGTATGCTGTCAATGTGCAAAAGATATTGCCTGTTTGCCCTGAAAAAAATATCGGGATTGAGTTGGCTTTCCAGTTCATCCAATGAATAAGATATGTTCATGGATGCTCCATCGTTCAGAAATATAAGCGTCGTCCGTTCTTTCAAAGCGATATGGCTGATGTTTTTCACTTGTACGGAGATGTACCCATCCCGGTAAGGCAACAGGAAACGCTCGCGATAACGGTAATTATTGCGGTACATATATTCCACTAACCGACGCATATCTTCTCCATGCGTGTCGGACAAAGTCCGGCGACGCACCTTATTGATGGCTTCAGCCAATTCTTCGGAATTAATGGGTTTGAGCAGGTAGTCGAAGCTGTTATATTTAAAAGCTTGGATTGCATATTCATCATAGGCAGTGGTGAAGATGATTGGGGATGGTATGGCCGTCTGACGCAATACGTCAAAACTTAGTCCATCGGACAGGCGTATGTCCGCAAGTATAAGATCCGGAGTCGGATGGGTTCGTAGCCATTCCACCGATTCCTGAATATTGGCCAGTGGTCCTTCCACATGAAAAGTCGTATCTATCTCCTCC
The DNA here is from genome assembly GCF_000526555.1 of Bacteroides sp. 14(A). Taxonomy (NCBI): domain Bacteria; kingdom Pseudomonadati; phylum Bacteroidota; class Bacteroidia; order Bacteroidales; family Bacteroidaceae; genus Bacteroides; species Bacteroides sp. 14(A). The sequence goes on from NZ_JAGH01000005.1 coordinate 664,527, forward strand.
AATTGACGTCTCAGGCGATTGAAGTTTCGCTGTTCATCCTCAAGAATTAAGATATTCATATTAAGTATTATTTATAATAGGCAGTTTGACAATATAGGTATTTTCTCGTTGTTCGATAAAAGGTTTTTTCTTGCAAAGTAAGAGATAACGCCCGATGATATTTTTATTGCCGATCCCCGTCGATTCAAAATCGGATGCTATCGGGCGTAAGTCGTTTTCTACTACAATATCATTTTCTTCACGGAAAACACGTATCGAGAGAGGGTGTCTAGCCGATGCACAGTTGTGCTTAATGGCGTTTTCCACCAATAATTGTAGGCAAACGGGAGGTATCTGCCCGTCGATTTGCTTCAATGTTTCATCTATATCTATGCAGACTGCGTCCTCGTAGCGCATTTTTATCAAGTAAATATAAGAATGGAGGAAAGCGATTTCTTCTTCGATGCTTACCGTATCTCGTTTCAGATTCTGGATGACGTACCGGTACACCTTTGACAAGTTGTCCAGAAATTTTTCAGCCAATGCAGTGTCTTCCACTATCAATTCAGAAAGAATGCTGAAGTTGTTGAACATGAAATGAGGGTCTATTTGCGATTTCAATACTTCCAATTGCATCTGTGCGGCATGTTCCTTTTCTTTCAGAAGGGTTATTTCCAACTCCTTTTTCTGTCTTTCGGCTAATATGGATGATTCCATATATTGGGCATCAGTATAGATATAAGACACGAATGTCGCCATTACACTGAATATGTACAACCCCTGATGAAAAAAAGCAAGCCCCTCATCAAAACATATATTTATCAACAGAGAAAAGCACCAAACTGTCAGGTTGTTAAATAAGAGTAGCAGGAAAGCACAGATAAACAGTCGTAGATACGGCTTATCCGTAAATGAAACAAGACGAAACGACCAACTGCTATAAAAGACAGATAGTTCCACGAATACGAAACTTATCAGCAACGACACGCCGAAATCGATCATATAATCTACAAACGACAGTTCGCCGCCGAAAAACCACGTAGTATATTCTTTGTCGATCAATGCTGTCAGCAGATAACTGAGAAGAAATACAATCACTACCAGTAGCACGCGATTTTTTATATTGTCGAACTTGGTTTTTGCCATCCGTTTTTATTTGCAAAATAAGTGACTTTCACCTCTTCCTCCAAACAAAGTGGAGACGAAGCTTCATAAATAGTTCTCGAAATGATATAAATTGAGTGTGAATCGAATACAGGAAATGAAAAAGAGAGTATATTTCATTATCCACATGTCGTAATCCATTTATTACGTTTCCGAAACTGTTTTCTACGCTTCACGCATTTGCTTATTGCGGTACAGTTCCGTAATTCTTTCCTTTGCGCCAAAAAAGAGAAGAAAGAATGAAAAGAATTATTGGAGTTATACTTTTAGCATGTACAATGTGCCTGTCTTCGTGCAAGAACAGGGAAGTGAAAGAAACACTGCCATTGTGCCGGGTGATGACTGTTGCCGCAAAGGCGGTGGAAATAAACGAGTCTTATTCAGCTTCCATACAAGGGCGGCAGGATATTGACATCTACCCACAAATATCGGGTACAATAACAGAGCTTCGTGTGTATGAAGGGAAAACGGTTCGGAAAGGTGAAGTAATGTTCGTCATAGATCAAGTGCCTTACCGTGCAGCATGGCGCAAAACAATGGCTGATGTACATGCAGCTGAAGCGCAGGTGGAGACGGCTCGTCTGGAATATCGCAGCAAGCAACAGCTTTTTGCGGAAAAAGTCGTTTCAGAATACGATCTGTCCACTGCGAAGAATGCCCTTGCCATTGCCGAAGCGACATTGGAACAGGCAAGGGCTTTGGAAGAGGATGCACGGAACAGCCTGTCTTATACGGAGGTAAAAAGTCCGTCGAATGGAGTTGTCGGCACACTACCTTACCGGGAGGGCGCATTGGTCAGCGCTTCGATGGCTATTCCGTTAACTTCCGTTTCCGACAATTCAGAGATGTATGTCTATTTTTCAATAACCGAGAAGCGGGTTCATTCCTTACTCCGACAATACGGATCCCATGATGAAGTAATCCGCCAAATGCCTCCGGTCAGATTACAACTGAATGACGGTAGTCTGTATGATGGACAAGGACACGTAGAGAGCATTAGCGGCATTATCAACCGGAAGACCGGTACGGTATCCGTCCGCAGTATTTTTGATAATACCAACCGTACATTATTAAGTGGGGGAATCGGTAATGTCATTATTCCGCATCGTGAAGATTCTGTCATTGTCATTCCGCAGACGGCTACCACCGAATTGCAGAATAAGATTCTGGCATATAAGGTAGCTGAAGACGGTTGTGTTCACTCTTGTGAACTGACTGTGGAAAAACTCAATGATGGCAAAGATTATATTGTCAGATCCGGTCTTGCCGTAGGTGACGTAATTGTAACCGAAGGAACGGGACTTCTGCGGGACGGTATTCAGATAGATATAAGAAAAGATGAACCCTCCAAATAATAAAAAACTATGAACCTAAGATTTTTTATAGACCGCCCAGTTTTTTCTGGCGTCATATCTGTCGTGATCGTACTAATGGGATTCATCGCCTTATCGAATCTGCCTGTGGAACAGTATCCTGATATTGCACCGCCTACTATTCAAGTATTTGCCAACTATCCGGGAGCCAACGCCGAAACGGTACAGAAATCGGTTGTAGTTCCTCTGGAGGAGTCCATCAACGGGGTGGAAGATATGACTTATATCACCTCCACGGCCTCTAATAACGGTGATGCCATGATAAATGTTTATTTCAAGCAGGGAAGTAATGCTGATATGGCGGCGGTAAACGTACAGAACCGTGTATCCACTGCCTTGAGTTTGCTTCCTGCCGAAGTGACAAAAGTCGGTGTTACCACCATGAAGCAACAGAATGCCGAACTGAAAACATTCTCGCTCTTTGACCCTACCGGGAAATATGATTTGCAGTTCCTGAACAACTACATGAAGATAAACGTGGAACCGCGCATCAAGCGTATCGGGGGTGTGGGTAATATGATGCTGTTCGGTTCCAATTACAGTATGCGTATCTGGATGAAACCCGATAAGATGGCGCAATACGGTCTTATCCCTTCGGACATCACCGCTATGCTGGAACGGCAGAACATTGAAGCTGCTACGGGAGCCTTTGGGGAAAATCATGATAACGCTTATCAGTACACAATGAAATACCGAGGCCGATATTCCACTCCGGAAGAGTTCGGTGAACTTGTCGTTCGTTCCCTCCCTAGCGGTGAGGTTCTCCGACTCAATGAAGTGGCAGATGTAGAGTTGGGCGATGAAGCCTACAACTATTCGACTGAGATGAATGGCCATCCGGCTGCTATGGCAATGATTTACCAAAAGGCCGGCTCCAATGCTTCGGAAACTATCAATGAAATAGATGCCGTACTGGACGAGCTCGGCAAGGATTTACCTAAAGGACTGGAATTCGTAACTCTGAACGACACGAACATTTTTCTGAAAGCATCCATCAAGGTTGTATTGAAAACATTGTTGGAAGCTATCTTACTGGTAGTGCTGGTGGTATATGTGTTTTTGCATGACATTCGTTCCACCCTTATTCCGACGATAGGCATTGTGGTATCCATTGTTGGCACATTTGCTTTTATGGCAGTGGTTGGATTTTCTGTCAATTTAATCACGCTCTTTGCACTGGTTCTTGCTATCGGTACGGTAGTGGATGATGCCATTATCGTGGTCGAAGCGGTACAAGCACGTTTCGATATAGGTTATCGTTCTTCCTATATGGCCACCAACGATGCTATGCGGAGTGTCGCATCGGCTATCCTGACCTCTACGCTGATATTCATGGCCGTGTTTATTCCCGTTTCCATGATGGGAGGTACATCCGGAGAATTCTACAAGCAATTCGGCATCACGATGGCCGTAGCTGTGGGTATTTCAGCGATCAATGCATTTACCCTTTCACCTGCCTTGTGCGCTTTGCTGCTTCATCCTTACAAGGATGAGCAAGGGAATACGAAGAACAATTTTGCCGCTCGTTTCCGTACAGCGTTCAATGCGGCTTTCGATGCGATAACTTCCCGATATATGCGCTCTGTTCTGTTCCTTGTCAAGCGTAAATGGCTGATGTGGGGAACGCTGGCGGTGTCGATGATATTGCTTGTCTTTTTGGTGCGTACCACCAAAACCGGACTTGTTCCCGATGAGGACACAGGTTCGGTAATGATTAGTATGAATGCCAAGCCCGGAACTTCGATGGCTGAAAACCGGCGTATCATGCAAGAAGTAAACCGGAACATAAACCGGATATCCGGCATTGACTATAACGCCAACATCGTGGGATATTCCTTCAGTGGCGCAGGTTCATCTATGGGAATGTCATTTCTTTCTCTTAAACACTGGGACGAGAGAAAGGGAAAAGGACAATCGGCAAGGGAAATCATAGACAGTATCTATGCTTTCGCTCCCGGTGTACCGGATATGCAACTTTTTGCCGTGACTCCTCCAATGATACCGGGCTACGGGATGGGAAGCGGTTTCGAACTTTATCTGCAAGACAAGGTTTCAGGCGATCTGAACAAGTTCAAGGAAGTGGCGGACAACTTCGTAGCAGCTCTCAATGAACGTCCGGAGATAGAGATGGCATATTCTTCTTTTGAAACGAACTACCCGCAATATTGGGTTGATATAGATGCTGCCAAATGCGAACAAGCAGGTATTTCCACTATTGAGATTCTGGAAACTCTTTCCGGTTATTACGGAGGAGGTTATGTGTCGAACTTTAATCGTTTCTCCAAATTGTACCGTGTGCAGATACAAGCAGATCCGACATACCGGGTTACTCCTGAATCCTTGAACCATATTTATGTTCGAACGGGTGAGGGAATGGCGCCTCTCGCACAATTCGTACAGCTTACTAAAACCTATGGGCCACAGGACGTGTCACGATTCAACCTTTATAATTCCATTTCTATCAATGGAACACCTGCATCCGGATACAGTTCGGGGGACGCATTGAAAGCGGTACAGGAAACAGCAGAGAAGCTGCTTCCGGCTAATTATGCGTACGAGTTTGGAGGTATTTCCCGCGAGGAAAGTCAGACGACTAATAATGTGGCTATTATCTTTGCCATCTGTATGGTGTTGATATATTTGATATTGTGTGCGCTTTACGAGAGTTTGCTCATTCCTTTCTCGATCATTCTGTCCGTTCCGTGCGGATTCTTAGGAAGCTTCCTGTTTGCTCAGATTTTAGGTCTGGAAAATAATATCTATATGCAGACCGGACTCATCATGCTGATAGGATTGCTCGCCAAAACCGCCATTTTGCAGACTGAATATGCAGTACAACGCCGAAAAGCGGGCATGTCGCTCATACAAGCTGCTTATGTGGCGGCAAAAGACCGTTTACGTCCGATTTTGATGACGGTCATGGCTATGATATTTGGATTGCTGCCTCTGATGATGGCACATGGTGTGGGTGCAAACGGTTGCCGTTCTCTGGCTTCCGGTGTAGTGGGAGGTATGTTGATAGGAACATTGGCACTGCTGCTATTTGTTCCCGTCCTTTTCATTGTCTTTCAGTATTTGCAAGAAAAAATCAGACCTGCACAGACTTCATGTAAAGGTGCGGATTGGGCGATACAAACGGAATTGGAGAACCTTAAGATAAAAGAATGAAGATGAAATTTGCATATTATACATTCATATTGTTATGGGCAGTTTGTCTGATGACGGGATGCTCCATATATAAACCTTATTCCCGTCCTGAAGTTCAGACCGAAGGATTATACCGAGACTTGGAGGAAACAAGAGACACTGCTTCAATAGCTACTCTCGGCTGGCGGAATTTATTCTCGGACAAAAATTTGCAAGCCTTGATCGATAAAGGGTTGGAACGAAATACGGATTTGCGTGTAGCCCATACACGGGTGAAAGCTGCAGAAGCGGTGTTAATGAATGCACGACTTTCTTATCTGCCATCGGTAGTACTGGCTCCGGATGGCAGTATCAGTGGTACAGAGGGAGCGAAAGCGATAAAGACATATAATCTTGCCGCTTCCGCAAGCTGGGAAATAGATTTGTTTGGAAAAGTAACCAATGCCAAACGAGAGGCGCTTGCCGCTCTCGAAGGAAGTCGGGCTTACAGGCAGGCGGTAGAGACACAGCTTATAGCCACAATCGCCAATAGTTATTATATGTTGCTGATGCTCGACCGCCAACTCATCATCAGTGAACAGACGTTGATTACTTGGAAAGAGACAGAACACTCTATCGAGGCGTTGAAACGGGCTGGAAAATCCAACGATGCAGCGGTACTTCAGGCCAAAGCGAACCGTTTGGCATTGGAAGCGTCTGTGGTGTCCATACGGAAAAGTATACGTGAAACAGAGAACGGACTTTCAGCATTACTGGCCGATACATCACATGACATCATGCGGGGAGCACTGCAAAAGCAACAGTTTCCCGACACACTTTCTGCCGGACTTCCCATACAGCTGCTTGCCAACCGTCCTGATGTGAGACAAGCAGAATGGAATCTGGCACAAGCATATTATGCTACCAATGCCGCCCGTTCCGCTTTTTATCCGAGCCTTACTCTTTCCGGCTCTACCGGATGGACGAACAATGTCGGCGGTGTTGTAGTCAATCCCGGAAGTTGGTTGTTCAGTGCGGTAGGCTCGCTTATGCAACCTCTGTTCAACAAGGGAACGAATATAGCTAACCTGCGTCAGGCAAAAGCTCGCCAGGAAGAAGCTCTTCTTCTATTCCAGCAATCCCTGTTAGATGCTGGAAAAGAAGTAAACAATGCTTTGACACGTTGGCAATCTGCCCGCATTCGGATGGATTATGTCAATCAACAAATCATGACCTTGCAAGAAGCCGTGCGCAAAACCGAATTACTGATGCAACATACTTCCACTAATTATCTTGAAGTATTGACTGCACGTCAGAGACTACTGGAAGCGGAATTAATGCAGGTTCAAGATAAATTTGAGGAAATACAAGGAGTAATTGATTTATACCATGCTGTGGGAGGAAGATAGCCACATAAAAAAGTACATGAAGTTACAACATAAGATATTCTTCAGCTATTGGAAGTTGATATTGGATAATGCGGATAGGTGTTTCCTATCCGCATTACTTATAAATCCCGATTGCTGATTTTGCAAATTACAAGAAAATGCTACTTAGCATAGAGGTATTTTACCTTCTTTTCATCAAAAAACGCCTTTTCAGCCATTCACGTACCGGTTCGTCATACAGTTTAAGGCAAGCATACGCGATAGCAATGGATAAAATGAAGATGGAAACTGCAAGCAAAACATGCATGCCTAAAGGTGCGTCCGGATGATTCCGTGCCCAAGCTATCTGCATATAAATCAGCGGAAAATGTGTGATATAAAGAGGGTAGGAGATCTCTCCGAGAAATTGGCAGATGGCTACGGAACGTTTTCCAGTCACATTGCTGCCTGCTCCCATCGCTACTATTAAAGGGAACATAATAAGTACACAAAAAGCTTCGTAGGCACCGTTCATCCACATGGCTTCCGTACCGCCGATGCGGGGCATAACTAAAATGGCAGCTATCAGCAATGAGCACCAGTAAAATCCTCTTTTTATCTTTATCAGTTTGTTGACGCGCGAAAGCAGTAGCCCCACGAAGAAAGGATAAAGCAGTCGGGATATACCGATGTAGAGTTGATCGGGAGTAAGGCTCCATCCGCCGATAAAGGTATATGCAGCCGCTTCTCTTGTGGCCAACAGACCAAAAGTATCTATATTGAATGCTATGTCGATAGTCAGCAACGCTGCCAAGGCGACAAAGATTCCCAAGGCGATTTTAGAGAAATGGCGGATAAACAAAGCATAAAGAATGTTTGCTATATACTCCCACATTAGCGACCAGGTAGGGCCGTTCAGGGAGTTTACTTCCCACCAGCCCCGTATGTCCCATGAAACTGGTGTGGGGATCATCAGGCAACCGAGCAGAACCATCAAGAGGACTTTCCACCAAGGTGTTTCCATAATCAGAGGAAAAGCGGAACAGTCGCCCAGATAGAAAAAGACAGCTCCTATTAACGTGCCCATAATCACCATAGGATGCAGGCGTACCAAGCGTCGCTTAAAGAAATCTTTTATGGACATCCTGTCCCAACGGTCATCATAGGCATATCCTATTACAAAACCGGAAAGAACAAAAAAGAAATCCACAGCCAGATAACCATGATTCAAAATCTGATGGACAGGGCCCGCAGAATAAGTTTCAAACAAGTGGTAAGCTACCACAATCATTGCGGCAACGCCGCGGAGCCCGTCCAGTATTTCATAGCGCGGCTTCGATGCCAAATAAGTTGTTGTATTCATTATTTTGATATTAAATTCATTTTTACACTAAAAAATAACCTGCCATATTTTCGCAAGCCTGGCAGGACCTAAGTTATCCAGATATCTGATATTATCAGTTTTATATCGCCTGCAAAGTTATCCCTCAATTAGTTTATGCATTTATCTTATCGTTTATTAGAATTGTCTTATATTTGCATATTTCCCTGTATAAGGAGGAAAATAATAGAGAATATTAAATTATAGTATAATGCCCCAATCAGAAAGACGTTCTTTTACTTTCGAGAATGTTCATCTTGCGCCTGATGAACAGATAGGTTTGCATCAGCAATCTACCTGGGAGCTTTCGTATGTGATCGTAGGTTCCGGCATGAGGTTGATAGGCGACATGACGGAGCCTTTTCTTGGCGGAGAGGTAGTTATGATACCGCCGGAAATTCCACATTGCTGGTATTTTGAGGGCGATGATACGGATGCGCAGGGCAGGATTGCGAACATTACTGTAACGTTTGACAATGATTTCCTCGATAGGTGTTCCGGTACTTTTCCTGAACTGTGCGGACATATAGATAAGTTGAAGAAGAAGTATGATGCGGTGAAATTCGATAAGGAAAAGTCGGAGGCAATCATTGACCTTCTGGAAGAGATGTGTAATCAAAGTGAAGCTGAAAGGGTTGCTTCCATGATAAAACTTATCCTTATAATGGCAGATAGCGGCAGTGAGCACGTGGTAGGTAAATATCAGAGGATTGACAAAGAAACGAAGCGTATGAATCAGATCCAGACATACGTTATCTGCAATGCAAAGCGGGATATTACGCTCGATGATGTGGCACGGTATGTAGGCATGAACCGGGCTTCTTTTTGTATATTCTTCAAGAAAGCTACCGGAAAGACTTTTGTCACTTATCTGAACGAGTATCGTATAGGTTTAGCCTGCCAGCTTTTGAAGCAGAAGAGGATGACGGTTTCAGAAATCTGCTATAATGTTGGTTTTAATAATGTGCCATATTTCAACCGGACTTTTAAGCGTCATAAAGGCGTCTCCCCCTGTGAATACAAACAAGGTGACAAAGCTGATGCTAACGAAAAAAAGGAAAGTGATATTTAAGACCTATTTTATATAGTTTTCTTTTTCCATATAATAAAGACCCTCGCCACGATCACCATTCTCCAAGTCGGTCAGTTCTAATTTGAATACACGATAAGGGAGGTCATTCTGCAAATGCTTAGGGAGATCTACCGTCAGCAGGTAGGCGCTTCCATATTCGTCGGCATCGTAGTATTCTTTTATTTCCTGCTTCATCAGAATGGGAACTTCTTCGCCATCTATCCAGACAACAACTTTCAGTTGATCGATTGGTGGAGCCCATTGATCCACTTTGGCTTCTTTACTTTGAGCTTGCTGTTTCTTATTGCTAAGATCTTCATTGCGCACAATAGAAGCCGGTTCGGAGGTCTTCATCCATTCGTAAAAGCGTGTCAGACTCATGGGGCGGACATATATCTGATAAGCAGGCATAGCGCCGGGGATGCGGAAAGCACGTATTCCATAAGCTTCCATACGATGATATCGTATGTTTAACGTAGTGTCGCGATCGGCAATAAAATCCCATGCCCAAAACTCTAAACGGTGTTCCGCTTCGGGGAGTCCAAGTTTGAGGGCTGTGTGTGCATAAGTAGGATAGTAGATAGCATATACACTTTGATATTTACCTTTAGGTACCCTGACAGTGTAGTAGCCATCTTTATTAGTGATACCTTCTGATACAGGATTGAATCGGGGAGTGTACCAACATACAGAACAACTATCTATCGGTTGCCCATTGAAATTTGTCACTCGTCCACTAATAGTTACTGAATCTTGTTGCTGTGCGTGTCCGACTGTACAAAATAAAAAGGACATCGAAATGTAGAAAAGAAATCTGATTATCTGTGCCATAGTAGTAGATATTTTGGTAAAGATATGGAATTAATTTGAAAAAATTGAATAAGGTTCTATTTAATATTGGTTGATTATCAGAATTATTCTCTTATTTCCCGTGATACGAAGAGAATTCGGAGCATTGTGAATACTGACATAATAGGGAAATCTCCCTAAATAATAGGGAAAAAGATAATATTATATGTTTTTCTCCACTTATATTTGTAGCAACATAAAAACTAAAAACAATATATACAATGAAAACAATAAAACTGACATTAGCACTACTGGCATTTGCAATCTGTATGGGTAGTTGTGCCATGATTTTAGGGATTGACAAAGGTGTCATGATGAGCGTTCAGAAGGGAATGAGTCAGAAAGAAGTGTCATCTATACTTGGGAAGCCGGACTATCGCCGTTTTGATCATGACGTGGAGGAGTGGGAGTTCGTAAAGAATGTTGCTGACAATGCCGGATGGACTACGATTATAGTCAGCTTCATTGACGGGCGTGTGATTAGTATGGATTCTTTCCGGGCAGATGCTCCCCCTTCTCCCGTAGCGGTTTATCCGTCCGTAGAAGTCAATGGGAATATACCTTCCCGGCCACATGCCAACATTGGGAACGGAATGAATGAGAGAGACTTCCAGTCTCTTTACAACAAAGTGAAGGCCAAACCTTTCAAAGACGATCAACTGGATTTGCTGGAAGCCGGAATCGGTAACAGGGGATTAAGTTGCAAGCAGTGTGTGCGGATGATGTCGATATACCGGTTTGATGATGACAAACTGGAAGTCCTGAAAATCTTAGCTCCGAATATCTCCGACCGGGAGAATTATGACGAGATAATCAATGCACTCGATTTTATCTCCAGTGAAGAGAAAGCAAGAAGTATTTTGGGAATAAAAAAGTAAAACGAGAAGGCGGTAAATCCATGCAAGGAAATACCGCCTTTTACTTTGTATGAAGTTATACTGTCATTTATCCTTTTCGACAGATACAGTCCTCCAGATGATCGTTGACGAATCCCGCAGCCTGCAAGTGGGCGTAGCAGATGGTAGATCCGAAGAACTTGAATCCTCGTTTTTTCATATCCTTGCTCATGGCATCAGATTCGGGAGATGATACCGGAATCTCACTCAAGGATTGAAAGGTATTGATAATCGGCTTTCTGCCGGGAAAGAACGACAGTGTATATTCATAGAAGCTACCGAACTCCTTTTGTATGGCAAGGAATAACCTTGCATTTGTAATGGTCGATTTGATTTTCAGACGGTTCTTTACAATGCCATCAAAGTGCATCAACCGTTCTACATCTTCATCGGTCATTTGTGCTACCTGTCCGGCATCGAAACCACAAAAGGCTTTGCGATATCCCTCACGTTTTTTGAGGATGGTTATCCAACTTAATCCGGCCTGGGCACTCTCCAGCACAAGAAACTCGAACAGCGTCTTGTCGTCGGTCACTAAATTTCCCCACTCTTGATCATGGTATTTCACATACAGTTCGTCAGTTCCGCACCAACCACAGCGTCCGTTTACAAAATCTTGCATAATTATAGTACTTATAATGAATGTACAAATATAGTTGATTCACAACGGCATGCCAAATTTCAGTAAGCTATTTTACGATGGAAATCATTTTCCACGTTTCCCGAGTTTTCTTATTTCAGATTCTCGTTGAAGAATGCCGCCAATTTATCGAATGGAATGACATTTTTTCCTCCACCGTCGTAAAGGTCGGTGTGTGAGGCACCTGGAATGATAAGAAGTTCCTTATTGTCACGATAGTTGGTGTAAGAGGTCATATCGCGGTAGGCGTCTTCACTGAAATAGCGGGAATGTGCTTTTTCACCATGCATAATCAGTACGGCAGAGCGGATTTCTTTGCTATAAGCAAGAATAGGCTGATTCAGGAATGACATTGGGCCGGTAACTGTCCATCCATCGTTGGAATTGCCCGAACGCTTGTGATATCCGCGCTGTGTCTTATAATAATCGTAATAATCCTTCACAAACTGAGGTGCATCGGCTGGCAACGGATCGACCACGCCACCGCCTTGTTCATAATAACCCTGGGCATACTCTTTGGTACGCTGTGCATTGAGTTGCTTGCGTTTCTCGTAACGGGCGTTTTCATTGTTGTCGGCATCAAAATAGCCATTTGCATTTACGCGGTTCATGTTGTACATTGTAGAGGCAACAGTAGCCTTGATGCGTGTGTCGATAGCAGCTGCATTAAGTGCCAGACCGCCCCATCCGCAAATGCCGATAATACCGATACGTTCCGGGTCAACATTCGGCTGGGTGGAGAGAAAATCGACGGCAGCCTGAAAATCTTCCGTATTGATGTCCGGTGAAGCAACCCTGCGAGGTTCGCCACCACTCTCACCTGTAAATGAGGGATCGAAGGCGATAGTAAGGAAACCTTGTTCAGCCATTGTTTGCGCATATAATCCGCTGGACTGCTCCTTTACGGCACCGAAAGGACCGCTTACTGCAATGGCTGCCAATGCGCCTTTCGCATCTTTCGGTTCATAGAGATCTGCTGCCAATGTAATTCCATAGCGGTTGACAAACGTCACTTTACGGTGATTCACTTTGTTGGACTGTGGGAAAGTCTTGTCCCATTCCTGCGTGAGAACTAACTCCTGTGCTTTAATATTACTACCTTTCATTTCTTTTTGATTTTGTGCCTGAACACTAACAACTGTCAGCATCAGAGGCATGATTAGCATTATTACTTTTTTCATTGTTTTTTGTCTTTTGATTCAACAATGCAAAGTTAACGCAAAAGCCCCGCAGCGGATTTGCTGCGAGGCTCAAAGAATCTTTCTCAGAAGCTCAATTTACTATATCAATCGCAACTCACGGAAATTTATTGGGAGATAGCGGTAGGAGAGACGCCGAATTGTTTTTTAAAAGCCGTAGCAAAGTGGGATGGATTCTTGAATCCTACTTCCAGATAAACGTCCTGTACTTTCCGTGTGCCGGTTTTCATTTTCTCGTAGGCCGCTTCGAGGCGTTTGTGAATCAGCCATTTTTGCGGAGTAAGGGTGCTGATCTTCTTGAAATCCCGTTTGAACGTAGCCAAACTACGTCCCGTAAATGTAGCTAAATCTTCCATACTGAAATCGTACATATAATTTTGTTCCATGAATTCCAGGATGTCAATTTTCCAAGGTTCGTTAAAATCAAAGAGTGTAGGATAAAAGCGTTCGTCGATATGTAGCAACGCCAGCAGTCCCTCCTGCAATTTCAGATTCATGAAATCGTCCTGTGCCCGGAGCTTCTGGTTGAAGTAAGGAGTCATCGAAGTGAACAGGCTGTCAATTTCCATACTGATAGGCAATTTAATCACGCTTGAACGGACTTTGGACACATTGTCCAGCGCTTTATCCGAAGGAAGTCGCTGAAACATCTCGCGCAGGAAACGCCGTGTAAACATCAGGAAAATACCGCAATACTGCTCGCCGTCGAGTGGTTTCTTAGTCAGCGTAACCCGGTGGTCGCGCCGGATAAACACACACTCGCCTTTCTGTACATGGGTGATTTTGTTCCCGTCATCAATGAGCATTTCGCCTGAATAAACATAGTTCATGGCGTGCTCGCGGGATTGATGTACACAATGATTTTCGTCATTGTAGAAACAACTGAAAAAGATATCCGCATGTCTGAATATCATCTCATCTCCATCGGTCGGGGCATTTATTTTATAATCCATAAGAATACTTTTTAAGCGCTTTCTGCAAAAATAGTATAAAGCGGAGAATTATTCTTTTGAAATCTGTTTTTTCTTTCTGATTGCGCTTCGTTTCACAAGCTTTCTTCTTAACCGGTGTTTTATTCTCGCTTTTTATCTTTATCTTTGCCACTGAGCATACTCTGTATGCTGATTCTGAATGTTCCGCAATATGGGTAAGTTCATTCCTCTGAACTATTTCTTGTTTATCGATTCAAAGTTTAACGGATTACAGCAATTATGGATACTCAAAAAATGAAAGTACAAAAATTAGTACCAACGGAATACGATGGTAAATGGGGCTTTATAGATGCAGCAACAGGCGAAGAAGTCGTGCCGTTTATCTATGACTATGCCCATGCCTTTTCTGTAGGATTGGCATTAGTCAGGCAGAATGGTTGGTGGGGGTATGTGGATAAAACGGGGAAGGAAGTGATTCCATGTATATATAATCCTGCATGGTCTTTTACCAAAACCGGGCTGGCAGCAGTATGCATGGAGGGTAAATGCGGCTTTATAGATCAGGCAGGGAAAGAGGTTATTCCTTTTATATATGATGACGCCCGCTATTTTAATAAAGATGGTAAAGCAAAGGTGAAGCTGAACGGCGAAACTTTCTTTATAGATGTGAAAGGGAATCGGGTTGAATAAACATGAAAATGACTTCAATAAGCTTATGATCAATAAGAATGAAATTGCATTAATGCCTTTGCTTGACGAAGATATACCGTTGTTTGACAGGTGGTTGAATAAAGATTATATCTATAAGTGGCTGTGTCCGGATGGGGAAGAACAAAGAGAGGCCTGGTTGGATGAGGTAAACAACAGAAATGGTAAGTATGACTTCATAAGACATTTTATTGTTTACTATAAAGATAAGAAGATTGGGTATTGTCTTTTTGCTGATTGTTTTTTCTTGAAGGACTTGGAGGAAGAAGGGCACGACTTTGAGAGTTTGTATGGAGACATCCCCGAAAAGAACCATACTTACGAGATCGGATATTTGATTGGTGAAGAAGAGTATCTGAATAGAGGCATCGGTAAAATGATTATCCGGAAGTTGGAAGAGAAGATCATTGAATTGGGAGGACGTGAAATAGCAGCAGACCCTTCGGAAGAAAACGCAGCTTCAATAAAGGTATTGCTAAGTAATGGGTTTAAGAAGAAAAGTGATGGGGATTACAGAAAAATTGTGCATACCCAGTAAATGTGTTGCTCATCAAATCAGGAGTGAAAAAAGGATGTAGAAACGGGAACTTATTTATTTATCTTTTTCAGGATATTCCGTATGGTAGTTTTAACGCCCGTGGAATAATATTCGGTATCTGCATTCTCTAATATGAGTTGTAGCTCTTTCAAAAGTTCCGGCTCAGACTTGCAAAGCTGGTAAGCCATTCTGATAGACAACGCCTGCACACCGATACTTTCTTGTGGGGCTAACATATGATCCAGGCAATAATTTAGCAAATCGACAGAGACAGGATCAGATGCAGGTACATTATATAATATAGACAGCAACAACCGTTTGGAACCATCATGTTTGCAGACTAATAATCGCTGAATAATATCATCCAGCAATGGAACAAACCAACCGGGATGTTTCTCACTCACTTTCTCACATGCCCATACAGCCCGCCATGAAACGACAATTTTATCATCGGAAATCAACTGGTATATATCTTTAAGGTATTCCGGATGCAGGCATATTTTCTGCACCAACTTATCTATTGATAGTTTGCAAAGAGGCATTGCAAGGGTGTTTCTGTATTCGTTGATTTTCTCCATATCATGCATGTTTTTGCAAAGATAATGCAAGTTGAATGTAGAACTTTCATACTTACATGAAAAAGTTTTGTTGAGATGCTGTTTATCTCCCTATTCTGAATGCGGATAGTACGATTACAAAATAAGAGGTTGTGTCAAAATGTGAACTGCACCCCAAAAGTTAGACATAAAACTTTTGGGGTGTTTTTTATGAAGTACAGTTATGAACAAAGGCTCATCATCGTTAGCCGAGTAAAACAAGGAGAAGCAATAGCGCACTTGTCGAAAGAGTATCATATCAGTGCGACTGAGATATTGGCATGGGTGAGAATGTGGGACCACTATGGTCGTTCCGGACTGGAACAACAATCCCATTGCCGTCCTACGGTTAAATTAAAGGAAGAAGTAGTACGTTTAATATTAGAAAAAGGCGTACCTTTGGCCCATGTAAGAGTAGAATACAGAATTGGCAAGACGGCACTACAACGCTGGGTCAGCGTAGTACGCAAGTATGGTTATGGGGCTCTTGAGCCGTCCAAACGCCGAGGAAGACCACCGAAATATCCTATGGGACGCCCAAAGAAGAAAGAACCGCAAACGGAACTTGAGAGGCTTCAGGCTGAAAATCTCCGCCTGAAGGCGGAGAACGCGCTGCTAAAAAAAGCGAAGGCCTTAGTCGAGGCAAAGAAAGCCCAAGCACTTCTGAATGGGCACGGACCATCGACGAACTAAGGTCGGATTATCCTCTTGACTTGCTATTGGAGTTAAGAAAGATGGCTCGTTCTGTGTTCTATTACCATCTGAATCGCCTTAAAGCCGCTGACAGATATGCCAATGAAAAGGAATCGATTAAACTGATTTTTCATGAGCATAAGGGACGCTACGGCTATCGCCGTGTGACAGCGGAGATGCATAATCGTGGTTTTATGTTAAACCACAAGACCATTCAAAAGCTTATGGGTGACTTGGGGCTTAAAAGCAAAATACGCCAGGTGCGCTACCGGTCATACAAAGGTGAGGTCGGTAAGATTGCCCCAAACATAATAGACAGGGATTTTACGGCAGAAGCTCCAAACCGCAAATGGGCGACAGATGTAACACAGATAAATATCGGTTCCGTCAAACTTTATCTCTCGCCGATATTGGATATGTTCAACGGCGAGATAATATCATACAATATCTCCCGGAACCCAAATCTGGAACAGATATACGATATGTTGGATAAAGCGTTTGCAAAGTTCGACAATCTTGACGGCCTTATACTCCATTCTGATCAAGGATGGCAATACCAACATTACGGCTACCGTAAGCGTTTGGAAGAACACCATATAGTACAAAGTATGTCTCGCAAAGGCAACTGCCTTGACAACGCTATGGTGGAGAACTTTTTCGGTATTATGAAGTCTGAACTTCTATATGCCGAGCAATTTGAATCGACCGAAACCTTTATAAAGGCTTTAGATAGCTATATTGAATATTATAATAATAAAAGAATCAAAGCCCGGTTAAATGGAAAGAGCCCGGTACAATACCGAACTCTTTCTATTACGGGATAATGTTTAACCTGTCCAACTTTTGGGGTGCAGTTCAAATGCTGGCACAACCTTTTTTTATGCGCAAAGCCCAGACTTTCCCAAGCCCGGGCTTTGTTATTACCCAAAGTTTATGTAACTTTAGGCATCAGTTTTTTCGTTATGGCAAAGTTACATTTTCGTCCTTACATTCCCAACCAAACCGTTCTTTTTCCACAAAGAATTGATGAAAACATAGCTGCGGACGATCCGGTCCGCATAGTCAATGCAGTTGTTGATAATCTCAATCTTGATAATTTCAAGAAGCTTTATAAAGAAGCGGGGCGCTCTGCTTATCATCCTAAAATGATGCTCAAGGTAATTATCTACGCTTACATGAATAATATCTATTCCTGCCGTAAAATAGAGAAGCTTCTTTTGCGTGACATCCATTATATCTGGCTTGCCGGTCATGAGCATCCGGATTTCATAACTATCAACCGTTTCCGTAACCGTGTAAAGGAGGAGATAAACAACGTCTTCACGCAGTTGGTTCTTGTCCTTGCCGACAAGGGTTTCATCAGTCTTGACGTGGAGTATATCGACGGTACCAAGATTGAGTCCAAGGCTAATAAATATACTTTTGTCTGGCGCAAGACAGTCGAAAAGAACCGTACAAGGTTGCTGAATAAGATTCGCATCCTTCTGGAACAGGTGGATGAAGCCATTGTACAGGAGAACTCTGCAAAAGACACATCCGTGGAGTTGACTCCCTCCATGCTCTCTAACATAGTGGATGAACTCAAAGAAGTGCTGGAACACCAACCTACAACACAGGACAAGGAACAAAAGAAAGCCTTGCGTGAAAAGAAGAAACAGGTCAGGGAACTTGAAGGGTATCGTGACAAGCTGATGGAATACGACAATCACCTTGAAGTCCTTGGAGAACGTAATTCCTATTCCAAGACCGATCCTGATGCCACATTCATGCGTATGAAAGAAGACGCCATGAAGAACGGGCAGACCAAGCCCGGGTATAATTTACAAATAGGTACTGAAAACCAGTTCATCATAGACTTCCGGCTGTTTCCCAACCCCACCGATACGCTGACCCTGATCCCTTTCTTCCACTCCTTCCAGCACCGCTATAACCGCTTACCGGGTATCGGTGTGGCAGACTCCGGTTACGGCTCGGAAGAAAATTACCGGTTCATGCAGGAAAATGGGATAGAGGCCTTTGTCAAGTACAACTACTTCCATAAAGAGCAGCGTCCCCGTTATGCTCCCAACCCGTTCCATGCGGAAAGTCTCCATTACAATGCGGGGGAGGATTATTACGTTTGTCCGATGGGGCAACACATGAACCGCATAGGAACCAGACGTGACAAAACAGCGAGCGGATACATCACCGAAAGTGCCCGGTATAAAACACAAAGATGCGAAGGTTGTCCTTTGCATGGAAGTTGTTTTAAAGCACAGGGGAACCGTATTATAGAAGTCAACCACCGGTTAAACCAATATAAACGGCAGGCACGGGAAAGGTTACTCTCAGAAGAAGGAATCAGGCATAGAGGCAGGCGGTGTATAGAACCGGAAGCTGTTTTCGGACAAATGAAATACAACATGGCATACAGAAGGTTCCGGCATGTGGGAGAAGACAAGGTGAAAATGGACTTTGCCTTCTTTGCCATAGCTTTTAATATCAAAAAGATGTGTGCAAAACTGAGAAAAGCAGGAAAGGAGCTCATTACACTTGCTAAATCTATATTTATTGGACTATTTATAACCCGATACAACGGGAAGATAGCAACTTGTTACCAAATGAATGAGAAAAAAGCGGCGTAGACAAAAGAAAAGATAACAGGACTATAAATTATAGAAAAAGGTTGTGCCAACGTTTTGACACAACCCCTACAAATATATTGTATTTAAGGATTATGCAATACCGTGAGCAGATACCTCCGGTGCAATCTTCTTGATCAGACCCTGCAGTACAGCACCTGGGCCACATTCTGTGAAGTCGGTAGCACCATCAGCAACCATATTCTTAACAGTCTGTGTCCAGCGTACAGAAGCTGTCAGCTGAGCTACGAGATTCTTCTTGATCTCTTCCGGATCAGTGTGAGGCAATGCATCTACATTCTGATAAACCGGGCATTTGGGAGCGTGGATTTCAGTAGCGTTGATAGCCGCTTCCAATTCAACTTTTGCAGGATTCATCAGCGGAGAGTGGAAAGCGCCGCCTACCTTCAAAGGCAAAGCACGTTTTGCTCCGGCAGCTTTCATCAGTTCGCATGCCTTATTGATGCCTTCGATAGAACCGGAAATTACGATCTGTCCCGGGCAGTTATAGTTGGCTGCAACGCAAACTTCGCCTTCAGCGGTTACTTGCTCGCAGATTTCTTCTACTTTTTCATCGGAGAGGGCAATGATAGCCGCCATTGTAGAGGGCTGTGCCTCGCAAGCTTTCTGCATGGCCATGGCACGGGCATAAACCAGCTTCAACCCATCTTCGAAACTCAATGCACCGGCAGCAACCAGAGCAGAGAATTCGCCCAATGAGTGACCGGCAGTCATCTCAGGTTTAAAATCATCCCCCATACAAAGTGCGGAGATAACGGAGTGGAGGAATACAGCAGGCTGAGTTACCTTCGTTTGACGCAAGTCTTCGTCTGTACCGTTGAACATAATATCCGTAATGCGATATCCCAGGATATCATTGGCTTTTTCAAACAATTCTTTTGCTAAAGCGGAGTTTTCATACAAGTCTTTTCCCATTCCTACGAATTGGGCGCCTTGACCCGGAAATACAAATGCTTTCATACTGTTCTTGTTTTAGTAGTTAATTAAAAAAGTGGTGCAAAGGTATAGCTTTTTCTGATATTGACCGCACAAACGAAGGATTTTTGTGCAATAAGCTATTTTAACTCCCTCCGTTCGGAGAAGGGAGTTTATTGGGAAGCAGAGGGATAGATGAGAAAAAAATCTTTTTATAGCACTTCAACTAAAATACAATAAGAGGTACTTGTCTTTTTAATCTTCCGGTATACTAAAATCCTTAAAAATAAAGCACTTCACTCTTATTGTACTTCCTACAATTACCTGATTCTTCCGTTTATCAACAATACATATTGTACTTTCAACGATAAGACCATATTTTGATATTGTAAAATGTACGATATCTATCATATTGAAAAATAGTGCTTTATAACATAATAGAAATTAAGTTTTCTGCGCTTGTATATTCAAAAAACCTGTTTATATTTGCAGCGCTTAAACATGGATATTATGCAAAACATGGAACATAAAACCCCATTAGCGAACAATCATATATCAGTAGACTGTGTAGTGATTGGCTTTGACGGAGAACAATTAAAAGTTCTGTTGATAAAACGTGTAGGTGAGGAGCAAGGTGAAATTTTTCACGATATGAAGCTTCCCGGAAGTCTGATCTATATGGATGAGGATTTGGACGAAGCTGCCCAGCGTGTGTTGAACGAACTAACGGGTTTGAAGAACGTCAATCTGATGCAATTCAAGGCATTCGGTTCTAAGAATAGGACGAAGGACCCGAAAGACATTCATTGGCTGGAACGCGCCATGCAATCGAAGGTGGAGCGTATCGTTACAATTGCTTACTTGTCATTGGTGAAGATAGATCGGGCACTGAGTCGGAATCTGGCTGATTTCGAAGCATATTGGGTGGCACTGCAAGATATTAAGGCATTGGCTTTCGACCATAATCTGATTATTAAAGAAGCACTGGTATATATCCGCCAGTACGTGGAGATTAATCCGTCAGCCTTGTTCGATCTGCTTCCTCGTAAGTTTACGGCATCACAACTGCGTACTTTATATGAATTGATATATAGCAAGCCTATTGACGTGCGGAACTTCCATAAGAAAATAGCGATGATGGAATATGTTGTTCCATTGGAGGAAAAACAACAGGGAGTTGCCCACCGTGCCGCACGCTATTATCGATTCGATAAGAAGATATATAATAAGGTAAGAAGATAAGTATTAATAAAATAATTCATAAATCAAAACTCATAATTAATACCATGTATTTATTAGGCTATGACATTGGAAGCTCGTCCGTAAAAGCGAGCCTGGTAAACGCCGAAACCGGCAAATGTGTATCTTCTGCTTTCTTCCCGAAGACAGAGGCGGCAATCATTGCAGTAAAACCGGGCTGGGCGGAACAAAATCCCGAAAGCTGGTGGGAAAATCTAAAACTTGCCACACAGGCTGTCATGAATGAATCGGGTGCAAACGCAGGTGAAATCAAGGCAATCGGTATCTCTTATCAGATGCATGGATTGGTATGTGTGGACAAAGACCAGAATGTGCTGCGTCCTTCCATTATCTGGTGTGACTCGCGTGCTGTGCCTTACGGACAGAAAGCTTTCGAAACACTGGGAGAAGAGAAATGTCTCTCACATCTGTTGAACTCTCCGGGTAACTTCACTGCCTCTAAACTGGCATGGATAAAGGAAAACGAACCGGCCATCTACGAACGGATTTATAAGATTATGTTGCCGGGTGATTACATCGCCATGAAGTTGAGCGGTGAAATCTGTACCACTGTTTCCGGACTTTCGGAAGGTATGTTCTGGGATTTCAAGAACAATCGTGTAGCCGACTTCCTGATGGATTATTATGGTTTCGATAACTCTCTAATTGCGGACATCAAACCCACATTCTCCGAACAAGGACGTGTGAATGCTGCCGCAGCAAAAGAATTGGGATTAAAAGAAGGTACACCGATCACATATCGTGCAGGTGACCAACCGAATAACGCTCTTTCACTGAATGTATTCAATCCGGGAGAAATCGCCTCTACAGCAGGCACTTCGGGCGTTGTATATGGTGTGAACGGTGAAGTGAACTATGATCCGAAATCACGCGTAAATACATTCGCTCACGTAAACCATACGGACGAACAAACCCGTCTAGGGGTATTGCTTTGCATCAATGGTACGGGTATTCTTAATTCTTGGGTGAAACGTACGATTGCTCCCGAAGGCATCTCTTACAATGAAATGAATGTACTGGCATCACAAGCTCCTATCGGCAGTGCAGGTATCAGTATCCTGCCCTTCGGTAACGGTGCGGAACGTATGCTCGAAAATAAAGAGATCAACTGCTCTATCCGTGGCTTGAACTTCAATCTGCATGGCAAACAACACATTGTGCGTGCAGCTCAGGAAGGCATTGTATTCTCATTCAAGTATGGTATAGATATTATGGAAGGTATGGGCATCCCTGTACAGAAAATCCATGCAGGCCATGCAAATATGTTCCTTAGCTCCATCTTCCGCGATACGCTGGCAGGTGTGACAGGAGCTGTAATCGAACTGTACGATACGGATGGTTCGGTAGGTGCAGCCAAGGGAGCAGGTATCGGTGCAGGCATCTATAAGGATAATAAC
The DNA here is from genome assembly GCF_000526555.1 of Bacteroides sp. 14(A). NCBI lineage: Bacteria > Pseudomonadati > Bacteroidota > Bacteroidia > Bacteroidales > Bacteroidaceae > Bacteroides > Bacteroides sp. 14(A). The sequence goes on from NZ_JAGH01000005.1 coordinate 687,254, forward strand.
GAAGCATTCGCAACGCTGGAAAAACTGGATGTTATCGAGCCTAATCAGGCTAAGCGCCAGGAATATGCAGATGCTTATGCACGCTGGAAACATCGTTTGGAAAAATCAATGGCAAAATAATGCTAACTTAACTCTCCTCTGAAAACGAGGGGAATTAAAATAGTACAGTTAACAATCAAAACATAATTAACCCTTTAAAATTCAATTAAAATTATGGCAACAAAAGAGTATTTTCCCGGAATAGGAAAGATTAAATTCGAAGGTAAAGAGAGTATGAACCCGATGGCATATCGTTACTACGATGCTGAGAAGGTAATCATGGGTAAGAAGATGAAAGATTGGTTGAAGTTTGCTATGGCTTGGTGGCACACTCTCTGCGCAGAAGGTGGTGACCAATTCGGTGGCGGAACGAAACAATTCCCTTGGAATGGTGACTCTGACGCTTTGCAAGCAGCTAAAAATAAATTGGATGCAGGTTTCGAATTCATGCAGAAGATGGGTATCGAATACTATTGCTTCCACGATGTAGACCTGATTTCTGAAGGTGCAAGCATCGAAGAATATGAAGCTAACCTGAAAGCTATTGTAGCTTATGCAAAAGAAAAACAAGCTGAAACTGGTATCAAGCTGTTGTGGGGTACTGCTAACGTATTCGGTCATGCACGTTATATGAACGGTGCTGCTACCAATCCTGATTTCGACGTTGTAGCACGCGCTGCTGTTCAGATCAAGAACGCTATTGACGCTACTATCGAACTGGGTGGTTCAAACTATGTGTTCTGGGGCGGTCGCGAAGGTTACATGTCTTTGCTGAACACTGACCAGAAACGTGAAAAAGAGCACCTTGCAAAGATGTTGACTATCGCTCGTGACTATGCACGTGCTCGCGGTTTCAAAGGTACTTTCCTGATTGAACCGAAACCGATGGAACCGACAAAACATCAGTATGACGTAGATACTGAAACAGTGATCGGCTTCCTGAAAGCTCACGGTCTGGATAAGGATTTCAAAGTAAACATCGAGGTTAACCACGCAACTTTGGCCGGCCATACTTTCGAACACGAATTGGCTGTAGCTGTTGACAACGGCATGTTGGGTTCTATCGATGCTAACCGTGGTGACTATCAGAACGGTTGGGATACTGACCAATTCCCTATCGATAACTACGAATTGACTCAGGCTATGATGCAGATCATCCGCAACGGTGGTTTGGGTAATGGCGGTACTAACTTCGACGCTAAGACTCGTCGTAACTCTACCGACCTGGAAGATATCTTCATCGCTCACATTGCAGGTATGGATGCTATGGCACGTGCTCTGGAAAGTGCAGCTAAATTACTGGAAGAATCTCCTTACAAGAAGATGTTGGCTGACCGTTACGCATCATTCGACGGTGGCAAGGGCAAGGAATTCGAAGAAGGCAAATTGTCTTTGGAAGATGTTGTAGCTTATGCGAAAGCTAACGGCGAACCGAAACAAACCAGCGGTAAGCAAGAATTGTATGAAGCAATCGTGAATATGTATTGCTAATATAATAAGGTGGTAGGGTGAGGGCACTCTACCACCTTATCTCTTTATCACTTTTTACTCATTTATCAACCTAATCTTTTTTATCATGAATGATGCTAACAATGGTAGTAAACTCTACCTGTATTCTATTACAACCGTTGCCATTCTGGGAGGCTTGCTGTTCGGTTACGATACGGCGGTAATCTCGGGTGCGGAGAAGGGCTTGGAAGCTTTCTTCCTGATGGCTACGGATTTCCAATATGACAAGGTGATGCACGGTATCACTTCTTCCAGTGCACTTATCGGCTGTGTGATCGGTGGTGCTCTTTCCGGTTTCTTCGCTTCCCGCTTGGGACGACGCAATTCGCTGAGACTGGCATCCGTGCTGTTCTTCCTGTCTGCATTGGGATCTTACTATCCCGAATTTTTATTCTTCAACTACGGTGAGCCAAACATGGAATTGCTCATCGCATTCAATTTGTATCGCGTATTGGGCGGTATCGGTGTAGGTCTTGCCTCTGCCGTATGTCCGATGTACATCGCAGAAATTGCACCCTCTAATATTCGTGGAACACTGGTATCTTGTAACCAGTTTGCCATTATCTTCGGTATGTTGGTGGTTTACTTCGTCAACTTCCTGATTATGGGCGACCACACAAATCCTATTATCGACAAGAGTGCTGAAGGTATATTGTCAGTGAACGCCGCTTCGGATATGTGGAGCGTGCAAACCGGCTGGCGTTATATGTTCGGTTCGGAAGCATTCCCGGCTGCATTATTCGGCTTCCTTCTTTTCTTCGTACCGAAGACTCCGCGTTATCTGGTGCTGGTACATCAGGACGAAAAGGCATACTCTATCCTGGAGAAGGTGAATGGTGCAAACAAAGCAAAAGAAATTCTGGCAGAAATCAAGGCTACTTCCAAGGAAAAGACAGAGAAACTGTTCTCTTACGGTGTGGCAGTTATCGTTATCGGTATTTTGCTTTCCGTATTCCAGCAAGCCATCGGTATCAATGCCGTACTCTACTATGCTCCGCGTATTTTTGAAAACGCAGGTGCTGAAGGTGGTGGTATGATGCAAACTGTTATCATGGGTATTGTAAACATTGTATTTACGCTTGTAGCTATCTTTACTGTAGACCGTTTCGGACGCAAACCTTTGCTGATTATCGGTTCTATCGGTATGGCAGTAGGTGCATTTGCAGTGGCAATGTGCGACAGCATGGGTATCAAGGGCATCGTTCCGGTACTTTCCGTAATTGTATACGCAGCATTCTTCATGATGTCATGGGGACCGATTTGCTGGGTATTGATTGCAGAAATCTTCCCGAATACTATCCGTGGCAAAGCCGTAGCTATTGCAGTAGCTTTCCAATGGATTTTCAACTATATCATATCCTCTACATTCCCGGCACTGTACGACTTCAGTCCGATGTTCGCATATAGTTTGTATGGCATCATTTGTGTTGCAGCTGCCTTCTTCGTTTGGCGTTGGGTACCCGAAACGAAGGGCAAGACCCTGGAAGATATGAGTAAACTCTGGAGAAAAAACAAATAAAATTCTCTCTCCTTTAATATCTTATAAATGCAAAAGAGGTTGTGTCAAAATTGAACTGCACCCCAAAAGTTGGACAGGTTAAACATTATCCCGTAATAGAAAGAGTTCGGTATTGTACCGGGCTCTTTCCATTTAACCGGGCTTTGATTCTTTTATTATTATAATATTCAATATAGCTATCTAAAGCCTTTATAAAGGTTTCGGTCGATTCAAATTGCTCGGCATATAGAAGTTCAGACTTCATAATACCGAAAAAGTTCTCCACCATAGCGTTGTCAAGGCAGTTGCCTTTGCGAGACATACTTTGTACTATATGGTGTTCTTCCAAACGCTTACGGTAGCCGTAATGTTGGTATTGCCATCCTTGATCAGAATGGAGTATAAGGCCGTCAAGATTGTCGAACTTTGCAAACGCTTTATCCAACATATCGTATATCTGTTCCAGATTTGGGTTCCGGGAGATATTGTATGATATTATCTCGCCGTTGAACATATCCAATATCGGCGAGAGATAAAGTTTGACGGAACCGATATTTATCTGTGTTACATCTGTCGCCCATTTGCGGTTTGGAGCTTCTGCCGTAAAATCCCTGTCTATTATGTTTGGGGCAATCTTACCGACCTCACCTTTGTATGACCGGTAGCGCACCTGGCGTATTTTGCTTTTAAGCCCCAAGTCACCCATAAGCTTTTGAATGGTCTTGTGGTTTAACATAAAACCACGATTATGCATCTCCGCTGTCACACGGCGATAGCCGTAGCGTCCCTTATGCTCATGAAAAATCAGTTTAATCGATTCCTTTTCATTGGCATATCTGTCAGCGGCTTTAAGGCGATTCAGATGGTAATAGAACACAGAACGAGCCATCTTTCTTAACTCCAATAGCAAGTCAAGAGGATAATCCGACCTTAGTTCGTCGATGGTCCGTGCCCATTCAGAAGTGCTTGGGCTTTCTTTGCCTCGACTAAGGCCTTCGCTTTTTTTAGCAGCGCGTTCTCCGCCTTCAGGCGGAGATTTTCAGCCTGAAGCCTCTCAAGTTCCGTTTGCGGTTCTTTCTTCTTTGGGCGTCCCATAGGATATTTCGGTGGTCTTCCTCGGCGTTTGGACGGCTCAAGAGCCCCATAACCATACTTGCGTACTACGCTGACCCAGCGTTGTAGTGCCGTCTTGCCAATTCTGTATTCTACTCTTACATGGGCCAAAGGTACGCCTTTTTCTAATATTAAACGTACTACTTCTTCCTTTAATTTAACCGTAGGACGGCAATGGGATTGTTGTTCCAGTCCGGAACGACCATAGTGGTCCCACATTCTCACCCATGCCAATATCTCAGTCGCACTGATATGATACTCTTTCGACAAGTGCGCTATTGCTTCTCCTTGTTTTACTCGGCTAACGATGATGAGCCTTTGTTCATAACTGTACTTCATAAAAAACACCCCAAAAGTTTTATGTCTAACTTTTGGGGTGCAGTTCACATTTTGACACAACCTCTTTCTTTTTTTGATAAATATACGTTCTGAAGCTTTAATTGAATACGTATCGCAGACCGATCTGAAGCTTCCAGCATTCGCTGTAATTCAGGTTTCGGGTGAAGCTTCCGGTAGGATAATTACCATCACTGTCTTTGTACATCGAGAAAATAGGAGTGTTGCTCTCATCCTTACCCTTATAGGTCAGAATCCGTCCACCATTAGCGCCGGACATGTTTTTCGTTACACCCCATTTACTGTTCAGCAAGTTACCTATATTCAGGATATCCAGGCTGAGTTGCAGCGTATTCTTAGTTTTGCCAATCTTCACGAAGAAGTCGCGACTCCAACGGAAATCAAAGCGGTGTACCCAAGGAGCACGTGCCGAATAAGCTTCGGCATATTCGCCTTTATGCTTCTTCAGATAAGGGTCTTGATTCACAAACTTCCAGAAAGCATCTGCATCTTCGGCACTCGTGAACTTGATTTCATCTTTAGTCTTCGGAATATAAATAAGATCATTGGTTACACCATCGCCATTCATATCATTAGAGTACATAAAACTATAACCACTGGATGAATATCCGCTATAAAAGAGACTGAAGTTTGAAGATGTCTTCTTATTCAAATGTACGCGCCAGTTGATGGAAGCAACTACACGGTTGGGAGTGACATATTGTGAACGCATGAGTCCCGAGCTGTTCGGTCCGTTGATGGATGGAACATTTGTCCAGGCAGAGTTAGCGTCCGAACCGGGCATACCACTGATTTCCTTTGACTCGGTATGAGTATAGGCTGCCATAATGTTCACATTCTTGGCGGGTTCTGCCATTACGGTGATGTTGCCTGTCCATCCCCAACCTTTGGAAGTGTTGGTCAATACGTTTGCATTACTGATATTCGTGTGTTGCAGGAAGTTTTCAGGATAAATGTAACGATCATCCGGTCCGTTAAAACGTGACCATGTATCTTTATCCGGAGCCTGCACATTGTAATTGTATTGGCGTACTGCATTGATATCTTTAGAGAACATTCCTTCCAGTGTAACCGTCAGCGGGAAAGATACAGGCAGCTGGTAATCCAAAGCTAATGAGGTTTTCCAGACTTGCGGCATCTTGAAGTCCGGATCTATACCCACTACGGAGCTTGGCAACACACCTTCTTCTGGACTGATAGAGGTAGGAAGTCCTAATGTGGAAATCATCTGGTTTACGTCTGTTATCATATTACCTTTCAGTAATTCCAGGCGGGGATCGCGACTGGTTACAACGCCATCCTTATATCTGGTTGTAATACTTACCAGATTTTGAATCATACCCGAGTTGGTAGGCATATTGGTAAAGAACACCAGAGGAATACGTCCGGTGAAGAAGCCTGATCCACCACGTACTTTTAAAGTCTTATCATTGAACACATCCCAGGTGAAACCCACACGCGGAGAAAATTGCAGTTTGCTATCGGGCCATGCCCCCGTATCAATATGCATACCGTTGAAGTCCAGATCGTAGATAGCCTGATTGCGCATAATATCATTCAGGAAACTGAGATTATCCATACGTATACCGGCGGTCAATTTAAAGTTATCGCGTATGTTCCATTCATCTTGCAGATAAACACCCAACTGGCCGAATTTCACGTCCGCAGAAGGTTTTGTATTACCATTGTACCCGTAAGCCAAGGCAAATGACTCAGGTGCAGCTCCATTCTTGAAATCCTCGAAGCTGGAATAGCGATAATATCCGGTTCCGTTACGCATATACGAGTTCCCGGCTTTCTGACGTTCGTAGCTGATACCTGCCGTCAGTTTATGAGCTCCCAGATAATAGGTGAAGTTATCCACAATAGTCATAACCGTATTTTTCACCAGATTGTTATAGGTAAACAACTCGTAACCGGCAGTCATGTAAGGCTCTAATATCTGATTACCGTTTTCGTAGTATCCGGCCATAATATCAATGAAAGGGAAGGGGCTGGAGTTCGTACCGCGTTCATCCTTCATGTCACTGTATGTAAACAACAGTTGATTGGAAATATTGGAAGAGAAACGGCTGTTCAATTCGGCGGTAGCCGAGTTCACAATGTTCTGCAACGAATAGCAAGAGTTTGCATAGGACATGGAATATGCCGAAACACGGTTGTATGCCAAACGATACCCGGTATTTCCCGAACTTCCATTGGGTGCTTCCCAGGTTTTGTTATTGGTAAAGTTATAGCGTACACTCAACTTATTTCCCTGATTGATATTCCAGTCAATACGTCCCAGCAACTTCAGGTTGGTGACATCGGCTGGGAAATCTGTGAACGAACCAGTATTGTATCCGTATTTGTCTTTCAGAATCTGTGAAAATTCCGCCAGATCAGCTTCCGTAGTTCGTGAAATCGTAGAATTATTCGGAGTTTCTCCTTCTTTTGCCGCACGCCATGTAATCACTTGCTGCGGACTCTTCTCATACTCTACATTTGCAAAGAAGAACAGCTTGTCTTTAATGATAGGACCGCCAAATGTAGCACCGTAAACAGTCTTGGACTCTTCGGCACGCACACCGAAATCAGTATCACCAATTTTGTTACCGCGCATCACTTCATTGTTGAAGTACATATAAGCGCTACCTCTGTAAGCGTTTGTACCCGATTTCGTAATGGCATTGATGCCTGCACCGATAAAGTTTGCCTGACGCACGTCGTACGGGGCAATCACAACCTGTACTTCATCAATGGCATCCAGTGAAATTGGATTTCCACCGCCTGGCAAACCGGACGACAGACCGAAGTTGTTATTCAGGTTCGCACCGTCTACCGTGAACGTATTGGAGCGTCCGTCACGGCCTCCAAAACTGTTTCCTGACGCATATGGAGAGATGCGGGTAAAGTCGCTGATACTGCGGTTAATGCTGGGCAATGTGGTGAGTTGTTCAGAAGAAATATTGGTAGTAGCTCCCGTCTTTTCAGCACTGAACTTTGACTTACTGGCCGTAATAGTGATTTCTCCCAATAATTCCGAAGCTTCGTGCAGGGTTACATTCAATGAATAAGTTTCACCCAGTTGCAACTGGATGCCTGTATAGATTGCCGTTTGATAACCTATGTAAGATACCGTCACCTTGTAAGGACCACCGGAGCGCATACCTTGCAGACTGAAACGTCCGTCTACATTGGTAACAGTACCGTAACTGGTTCCGGAAGGTTCGTGTACGGCTACAACCGTAGCGCCGATGACAGATTCTTCGTCAGCCATCACTTTACCACTCATTCCGGCAGTAGTTACCTGTGCCTTGAGCATTCCTGTAAGGGAAAGCAAAAGCACAAACAGGAATAACATCTTTTTAGCCATGATTTTAAAAAAATTAAATAAGAAATAAACAGAAAGTTGTAGAAAACGATGCAAAAGTATAAAAAAAGCAAAATACTCTTATCCCTAAAGTGTTAAATCCTCATTTCTTTTTTATTGCAAAATCAGTCTCTCACAAAAATATGCATTCCGGGAGACAATGTATAAGTTTAAACCGTACCTTTGCAGCGGATTTAACTTTTGGTATAAAAAAGAGACATTATGGACTCATTGAAAATCAACAAAGTACAGTTGCGTAATTTACAGATAGAAGACTACGAGCAACTGGCGCAATCATTCACCCGTGTATATACGGATGGCAGCGATGTGTTTTGGACACACAAACAAATTGAAAAACTCATCCGAATTTTCCCCGAAGGACAGATTGTAACCGTGGTAGACGAAAAGATTGTCGGCTGCGCACTTTCCATCATTGTGAATTACGATGATGTGAAGAACGATCATACTTATGCACAGGTGACGGGTAAAGAAACCTTCAATACCCATAATCCTAAAGGCAATATATTATATGGTATTGAAGTCTTTATTCATCCCCAATACCGTGGACTTCGCCTGGCACGCCGTATGTACGAATACCGCAAGGAGCTTTGCGAAACTCTGAATCTGAAAGCTATTATGTTCGGTGGGCGTATTCCCAACTATTATAAATACTCGGATCAACTCCGCCCGAAAGAGTATATAGATAAGGTAAAGCAGAAAGAAATTTTCGACCCCGTATTGACCTTTCAGCTTTCCAATGATTTCCACGTACGCAAGGTGATGCGCAATTACCTGCCTAATGATGAAGAGTCCAAGCATTATGCTTGTCTGTTGCAATGGGATAACATTTACTATCAGGAACCTACGGAAGAATATATTGCACCGAAAACCACCGTGCGCGTAGGATTGGTGCAGTGGCAGATGCGTAGTTATCAAACGCTGGATGACCTGTTTGAACAGGTAGAATTCTTTGTGGATGCCGTATCCGATTATAAGAGTGACTTCATTCTTTTCCCCGAATACTTCAATGCCCCGCTGATGGCAAAATTCAATAATGAAGGGGAGTCACAGGCCATTCGCGGACTGGCGGCTTATACTGAGGAGATCAGAGAACGATTTGTAAAGTTGGCTATCAGTTACAATATCAATATCATTACGGGTAGCATGCCGCTTATTAAAGAAGATGGACTTTTGTATAATGTCGGTTTCCTTTGTCGTCGCGATGGTAGTTTTGAGATGTATGAGAAGTTGCACGTCACACCCGATGAAATAAAAAGCTGGGGATTAAGTGGCGGAAAGGCTTTGCAGACATTCGATACGGACTGTGCTAAGATCGGCGTGCTGATTTGCTATGATGTGGAATTTCCGGAATTATCCCGTATTATGGCAGACCAAGGTATGCAGATTTTATTCGTTCCTTTCCTGACGGATACGCAAAATGCTTACTCACGTGTAAAGGTATGCGCCCATGCCCGTGCCATCGAAAATGAATGTTTCGTTGTCATTGCCGGTAGTGTAGGTAATCTTCCGCGCGTGCACAATATGGATATTCAGTATGCACAGTCAGGTGTATTTACTCCCTGCGACTTTGCATTCCCGACGGATGGCAAGCGTGCAGAAGCCACACCGAATACAGAAATGATACTGGTATCCGATGTGGATCTGGATTTATTGAATGAATTGCATACTTACGGCAGTGTGCGCAATCTGAAAGACAGGAGGAATGACTTGTATGAGGTGAGGATGAAGAAATAGAGTCTTTCGTTGCTTTCCGTACGATTCTACTTTATCTCGAACCTCACCAGCATCGAATAATTCAGTTTTATCGTACGGAAAGCATCGTAAGCTTCTGCCTGTGATGAACTTACATTGCTCTGGGCTGCAAAATACCGGGAATAACCTGCACTTTCCTGCGGTTCGACAATGCGAATGACACCTCCTAGGCGTTTACCTAATGCTTCCACCAAATATTCAGCTTTCTTTTGTGCGGCTTTCAGTGCCTCTATTTTGCCTTGTTGCCGATAGACCTGCATATCCTTGTTTTTCAGTTCTCCGATACGCATGTAGTTGACACCTTTCGTGTCGATAACCTTTAGAATCTCATCTATCTGACTAAAATCGGTCAATGTGATATCAAACCGTTTGGATACCAGGAATTCAAGTCCGCGTTCACGCCAATAGTCACCTACTTCTTGTGTACGGATGGCGTCTTCCGGAATCCCGATCTTTCGCAAGGCAGCTCTCAAATTTCGCTCTATTCCGGTCAGTGGTACTTTGGTCCGATAATTCTCCGGTTTGGACTTTCCGTCAAATTCCTCTTCCCAATATTCTTTAATCTCGATAAGATAATGAATCTCGTCGGGCACAAGGGTTATTTCCGAAGTTCCGGTAACCTCAATAAACTTCGCATTATCACTGTCTTGACCGAATGCAGTGCTGCACACCAATAGAAATACGGCAAATAATAAAAATCTAGTTTTCATAATAGTATGTTCTTTAGAGAATTATATTTGCAATGATACAAAAAATGAGGATATTGTAAAAGTTTACATACCCTCATTTTTATATTATCAACAATTTATCCCTTTATATCCCAAATTCCGCAGCTGCGTTCCAGCTCGACGAGTGCCGCATTATAATTAAACAGCGTTTCTATATATTGCGCCTGAACTTCATCATACGTCCGTTGTGCATTCAGTATTTCCAGCAGAGAAACTTCGCCCCGGTTATAACTGTATATTTTCCCTTCAAGCACATCCTGCGCCTGTTTCAGAATTCCGCCTTCGTAATGTTTCACTTGAAGTGCCTGCGATTGGAATTGCTGATAAGCTCCCATAACTTCCCGTTGTACCTGCAAGCACATTTGCTCATATTGCAATTCTGCCTGGCGAGCACGGAAACGGGCAGCATTGACCGCACCTCTGTTCAGAGAAGAGAAGTTTAAAGGAATCGCAATCCCCGCACTGACTCCATTGAATGCCGGGGCAGGTGCTTCTTCATTGCGTACACGCTTGTTATGACTCCATCCTAATGAAAACTCCACATCAGGACGCTTTTCACGCTTAGCCAGAATCAGTTCACGGCGTGCAACCTCCGTATTCTTCAAAGCTGCCAGTAAATCAGAACGATGTTCTATAACTCCCTCAATCAATCCGTTCAGCACAAATACCTGTGCCGGCTTTTTCAGTTCTTCCACCGGATGAAACAGCGTATCTGTAACTGTGGTTCCGACAAAGAGGGACAGTTGCAGATATGCCTGCTTTAAGTCCGTCTCAGCTTGCAGCACCTCGTTATACATGATGTCTGCTTCCAACTTGCTTTGTATCGCTTCCACTTCCATGATCTTGCCGGATGCCAGACGAATACTATCGGATTTCGCCAGGTCGTACATATTGCTCCATGCACTTCTCTTGATGTCACAGAGTTGTTTTTGCTTCATTACTTCCAGATAAGCAATGGTGGCGTCCGCCTGTAAATTCCGGAAATAATCATCCAGCACAATCTCCGCCAGTTCATTTTGGCTGCGTGCCAACTTGATGCCGGCCGTACGTCTTCCTAAAGTTACGTTCTGCGAAAGTTCCAGTTCATAGCTTTGCCCCATTTGCAAAGTATGATCTTCATTGTTGGAATAAGTAAAAGAGAGCGACGGATCATCAAATACCTTGGCAGCTATCACATCTGCATGTGCGGCGCTGACATTCATCTTCTCCGCTGCATATTCCAGATTGTCGGCACTTACTTTATGCATATACTGCTTATAAGTAATCGGTTCTACAGTCTGTGCCTGCACTGAACAGGCACAAACAATAAGGGTAAACAACGCAATATTATATCTTTTCATTTTCATCCTTTTTATCTTCCTTTTTTTCCATCATATAATATAAAGTGGGGAGAATATACAGTGTCACCACAGTAGCAAACAGCAATCCGTATACAATAACCGTTGCCAGCGGACGCTGTACATCGGAACCAATTCCCGTACTCAGGGATGCCGGAAGCAAACCCAGCACAGCAACGGTAGCTGTCATCAGAATGGGACGGAAACGATGACGCACACCGGTAACTACGGCATCGCGCAAGTCGCGCCCCCGTTCGCGCAAATTATTGATATGAGAAATCATAATCACTCCATTCTGAATAGCTACACCAATCAACGCAATGAAGCCTACGGCAGAAGATACATTCAGTGTCATTCCCCGTACATTCAGTGCAAGCATACCTCCGAAGAGTGCCAACGGAATGATACACATCAATAAAGCCGCCTGCCGGAATTTGCCGAGGGCGGCAAACAATAGCAGTAACATAATGCCCAATGCCAACGGAACTACCACGCCCAAACGATTGTATGCACGATGCTGGTTTTCAAACTGTCCCGCCCATTTCAGATGAAAATCTTCGTGATTGTATTTCACCTGGTCATCAATCATCCTGTTCGCTTTCTGCAAGAAAGAAGTCAGGTCGATACCACGCAGGTTGACACGGATTGTAAGGTGGCGCTTATTCATCTCGCGTGAAATGGTACTTGCCCCTGTGGTCAGTTTGATTTCCGCAACCTGACTCAATGGTATCTTGGCGCCTGTGCCCGAAGTCAGCATCAGGTTTCCGATGCGTTCCGGTGTATTGCGCGTCTCTTCGCTGAAACGGCAGATGACGTCATACGACTTGCTACCTACAAAGATTTGTGAAATGGCCTTGCCGCCAATGGCGAGTTCTATCAGATCGGCCACGTCCGAGACATTCAATCCGTATTGGGCAATACGGTCACGGTCTGCTATAATCTGAAGTTGGGGAAGGGGAGGTTCCTGATCTACGGCAACATCCGTCGCGCCCGGTATCTGCTTGATGACATTGACAACCTTATCGGCAATATGACGCGTTTCCGTGATATCTTCCCCGTATATCTTCAGTGCAAGATCACTGTGCGCACCTGCTATCTGGTCCATCACCATGTCAATAATCGGCTGGGAGAAACCTACCGAATATCCCGGCATGGTCATGAGCGTATCATTCATCGCTTCAATCAGCTTGGCTTTATTGCGTCCTGTAGTCCAGCTATCGTAAGGTTTCAATCCTACACCGCACTCGATGTGCGAAAGGGAAAAGGCTTCTGCACCTTCATCGTCACGTCCCACCTGTGTCATTACGTACGACACTTCCGGAAACTGCCCCAACTTATTTCTTAATTCAGCTCCCATCTCTTTGGAACGCTCGATAGAGATACCCGGAGGCAATTGTACCTGAATCCAGATAGCCCCTTCGTCTAAGGGAGGAAGGAAATCTTTTCCCACTGTATAGCTCAAAACACCTGCTAAAACCAGGATTCCTGCCAATACTCCCAATACGGCTTTCGGGCAGTCAATTACACGAACCACTTGTGCGTGATACAGCATCTGCAATTTTTCCAACCAACGGTTATGATATACTTTCCGAGGCTTACGGTAAGCCATATATGCCAGTCCCGGAATTAGAAACAATGCTACACACAGAGCACCTATCAGTGCATATCCCACTGTATATGCCATCGGTGTAAACAATTTCTTCTCGATATGTTCGAAGGCAAATAAGGGCAAATAAGCGGTTATAATAATAAGGATAGAGAAGAAGATAGGGCGGGCGACTTCCGTTGTACGTCGTAAGATGGAATCTTCTTCCAATACTTCATCGGGATGCCGTTCACGCTTCTTCAGAATCGTTTCCATCATCACGATAGAGCCGTCTACCAGGATACCGAAGTCAATAGCTCCCAATGAAAGCAGGTTGGCAGGTATATCCGTCACGTGCATCAGGATAAAAGCTATCAGTAGCGATAGGGGAATAGTGACGGCAACGAGCAATGCACCCCGCCAGCTTCCTAAAAAGAGAATCAGTACCACTATCACCAGGATCATACCCATAAACAGTGTATGCGAAACTGTGTGTAAGGTCATATCCACCAGGTTTGTGCGATCCATAAAAGGATGGATGTGTGTACCCTTGGGCAGTACTTCGTTATTCAGTTCGTCAATAGCGGCATGTACTCCTTCGAGCACTTGCGAGGGATTCTGACCGCGCAACATTTGCACGATGCCTTCTACGCCGTCAGAGAAATTACGTTTGCCATCATAAAAGCCCAGTACACCCTTGCGCTCCAGGCTGCCATATTTCAGTTTTCCGATATCATCCAGATACACAGGTACTCCATTATCCGTTTTGATAACGATACGTCCTAAATCTTTCAAATCCTTCACCAGACCGATACCGCGAATCACGTAACTCAGATCACCCCGGCTCAACATACTTCCTCCGGCGTTCACATTGTTCATTTCAACTTTTTCGGTCACGTCAGAAAGGGAAATATCGTACTCTTCCATCTTACGTGGATTCAGCTCGATCTGATACTGGGTAGTGATGCCGCCGTAGTTGCTTACATCGGCTACGCCTGTCACTTGCTTCAACCGAGGGATAATCACCCATTTATGCAAATCGGTGATCTCACGCAGGTCCAGATTATCGCTTTCAATGACGTAGCGGAATATCTCTCCGGTGGGCGAGGTCAGGGGATTCAGCCCCGGTACGGCACCATAAGGTAATTCTACATCTACCAAGCGCTCCTGCACACGCTGGCGTGCCCAGTAGTCATCAATTCCGTCATCAAACACCAGTACCACGGTGCTCAGTCCGAAAGTGTTTTTGCTTCGCATCACGTTCAGTCCCGGCAGACCGTTTACGGCCCGTTCAATGGGAATCGTGATTTGCTGTTCTATCTCTTCGGCAGCCAGTCCCGGCACTTGTGTCACAATCTGTACGGTGGTATCCGCAATATCCGGATAAGCATCTATTGCCAGTCTTGTCCATGAATAGTAACCCACCACGGCAATGAAGGCAAATAATACGAACATCAGTCCTCGACGATGTATCGCCAGAAAAATCAACTTCTTCATACTATGTAACCCCGGTGTTTAGTTGGCGTTCAGCAGATAGAAAGCACCGTCTGAAACATACTTTTCTCCGGATTGCAGGCCGGAAGTAATGACACTCTTGTCGCCATCCGTAGCAGAAGTTTCCACTTTCCGTTTCAGGAATTTATTGTTGCCCGAAGAGACCAGTACATACGCCTGTTCTTCTTCCTGCAAAATGGCGGAAGTCGGGATCAGAATGCTTTCAGCAGGTTCGTCAGTCAGTTTTACTGTGGCATACATGGCAGGCTTCATCAGTCGCTCTTTATTATCGCATGCCACTAATACTTCTACCGAACGCGTATCTTCATCCAGCATTTCGTTGATATGATAGATTGTACCGCTGAAGGTCTGATTTGATTGCGATACCAGGGATATTTCCACCTTTTTCAGTGAAGAGAGCAGGGACATATCTTTTTCTTTCACATTGGCAGCTACCCATACTTCATTCAGATCGGCTACCACGGCCACCGGATCGGCATCGTCTTTCATGAATTGCCCGATTACAATGTTATTCTTCACTATTTCACCGGAAATGGGTGAACGGACAATCATAGGCTGACCCAGTACTAACTGATCCGGTTCTATCTGGAATACTTTCAGCGCAGCCAACGCATTTTCATAATCTTTCTTTTTCAATTCATAGTTCACTTCGGCTTCTTCCACTTCTTTTTGCGCACTTACTTTGTGTGCATACAAGTCCTGTTCGCGGCGCAGATTCTTGGAAGCCAGTTCCATTTCCTGCTTTGCCTGGTAGTAGACTTTTCCGGTTTCAAAAAAGTCGGGCGAACTGATTTCAAACAGAGGACTGCCTTTATCCACTTTTTGTCCCAGACGGATAAAGGAGCGCGTCACCCGTCCTGCAAACGGAGAGGCTATTTCTGCATAATGATTGGGGATGGCTTTCACGATGCCCGAAACTGTGAATGTTGTTTCATGCAATTCTTTCTGAACTTCGCTTATTTTCAGTTTCTTGGCGATGGGGGATTCCGAAGATACCACAATAGTATCTCCTGAGACAGAAAATTCCTGGTTTTCCTGTTCTTTTTGCTGACCGGTACAGGCATAGCACATCATGCCGGTCAGGCACAATAAATATATGTATTTCATTTCTTTGTCGTTATGATAAGAACTCGTTTTTCTTCATGTATTTTGGGAATAACAGATTAAGGTTTCGCATATGCTCTGCCTTTCAGGCTACATACGAAACTTAAATAACAAAATCTGTTCTCAGCATACATGACAGGGTGGAGAACGTAAATGGAAAGACCGGGCCGTGCGAACAATCCGGTTTGCTCCATGCAACAAGAAGATGAAACTTAGGAAAAATAAAATAAAGGGAACTATCGGTAACTCATGCGAACTGTCCAGGCATAATAAATTAAACCAGGAAACGGTTTCCCACTGTGCCTCCGTGTGCGAATGGTGCATACCCGGAAGGTAGGGGTGGGAGTGAGTTACGAGAAAATTATCGACTATATGTGTATGGACAAAGGCTGTGTTTCCTACGTAGTAATAAACAAATACTACTATCAGTACATACTTTACAATGTTGGAAAGTAACCTTTTCACATGCAATGTTTTTGCTTTGGCGACAAAGGTAGTGCATATTTCAGACACTATCCAAAGGGAGGAGGATTTATTTTAGAAAATCTTGCCTTACAATTTATGGCTTACTTATTCTTTAATCTCCTTTAATCATAATGTATTGTGCAAAGCCCTTATACCGATAGGGAAATATCCAAAGCACATTAATAATGTTCCAATAGTGCTTATTAACTCTATGTCAGGGTTGTTCAGGAGCAATAAGCCTGCAATCATCAATATACCCTGCCATCTTTTTATGCATTTTTCTTTTATTAATCCTATACCTTGAATGATTGCACCGATAGGTAATAGGGGAAGTAGATAGCAGACTTTCAACAATCCTGCCTTATCAACAATGACTTGCAAAAACGGACTGATTTTGATAAAGTCTGCTTCCGGAAGCGTATCAAATGCCGACAAAACCAGGCATAGAGCTCCTTTATCTACAGCTAAAATAAATGCCCCGAACACTCCAATGATACAACCCCAAAATCCCCAAACCTTTCCAGAAAATTGTAGGTTATTCATGATACCTATCATTGAAACCATTATAAAAGGAACTGAGAACATGACGATTAAATGTCCGATGTGATAATAAGAATTATAATGAAAACGTTCCACTAAATCTTGTGCAGTAAATATCATCTTCATTTGTTCCAAATGTGGGTGCATCAAGAAACCTGCTAATAACATCATGGGGAAAAGTATGAGCGAGAATGCCAGTCCTTTTCTTTTCACTTGTTCGCTGAAAGGCTTTTTACTCAAAGATATACCTTCTATTTCAAGGGCTTTTCTTCTACAAACTTTGATGCAGGCACCACACGAGTCGCATTGTGTGATATTCCAGATTCTTATATCTGCTTTTTTACTCTCTTGGGATAATACATTTTTCAAGCAGGCTTTTACACACTTGCCACATTTAGAACACAGATCGTTATCAATTTGTATTTTCTTTGTCTCCATATTATTATTGTTTTAGTAATATGAGACAAAACTAAGCAGAAGAAAAAATAAAAGTCTTGATTGAGGTCAAGACTTATTCCAATAGAATTCTTTTACGTATGCGACTCAATGTTTCGGGCGTTACCATTATATACGAAGCCAATTCTTTAAGAGTTATTAGGTTGGGCAAGTCTGGACATCTTTGCAAGAGTTCTTTATATCGTTCTTCCGGAGTAGCTCTATACGCTGAAATAATATTATTCCATGCAACATATAGTAGCTCTTCGGCTAAGATTCTGCCTTGTTGTTGTGCTTCCATATTTGAGCTATAGAATTCGTTTACATCAGAATGGGATAACAAATAAACAGCGCTGTCTGTCACAGCTTGTATATCCAGCAGGGCATATTCTTTCTTTTGGAATGCAGAATAATTTCCTAATGGTTCATTAGAGAAATTGTAGGCAACCACATGTTCATTGCCATTATTGTCAATACAAGTATATCTAAAAGTTCCGTCTAAAATAAAACCTATATAGGAATGTTTGTCTCCCTTATTCAGGAAATATTCATTCTTCTTGTAGCGACGTATTCTACCTTTCTCTATAAATATTTTTTTGAAGACAGAGAAATCAAGACGCTCCATATACTCATTAAATTGTCCCATTATTATAAAGTTTTATGCAAAAGTAGAAAGATAATATCTAATGAAGAAATATTTTAGTTTGATAGTTTTTGGCAAGGAAACCACTATGTAAAAATAGTTCTTTTTAATTTTTGATGAATAAATCAATTGATAAGAAGATTCTGAAATCATAACATATAAAACATTCCATTAATAACCGTAAACAGCGTTTTTAAAGAATAACCGGAACGTTTTTTAAGAACGTATCCAACGTTTATTAACAGCGCAAAAATGAGCTTTAAACCCTAACCCAAATATAAATCAACAAAAAAGGTGGCAAATCCTTGTGAGGAAATACCACCTTATTTTCTTTTTTGCCTATTATTATTCCAGATGCCAAACATCTGAAATAACTATAATCTATTTAATTTGCTAACGAGCGAACCACCTATAGTTATCCGGCAGACAGCCTATCTTACATAAAATATCTGTCAAATAAATGCACCATTTAGAGGTTTCCGAAAAAGAAAGAATAACTTTTGCCATTTTACTAAAGGTTTAGGTTTATAATAAAACTCAGCTTAAAGCTTCTACAAAGATACAACATCGTAAAGGCAAAATCAAGTGTTTTGGCTGATACTTTACACTTTACCAGCTATCTTCCGATTTATCTTTCCCGATAAGTGCCATCACCCGTTTTTTATAAAGATCCGCTGCCAGGGCAATATTCTTTTCCGCATCGGGTGTTCCCATACCATACACCACGAAAGGAGTCTGCCATACCATCCCTGCATGCACAGCACCACCCTGATAAGGACGCAAAAGTTCATCCACCGTGAAGCGATTTCTTCCTCCACTTCGGTACGCATCAAATTCAGAACCGGTAGTGGTAGCCACCAACAAAGGTTTACCGGCTACTGCCGGAGTTTTTGCCAAATAGGTAAATATCCCGTCCTGCCATTTCTTTAATAAAGATGGTGCCGACATCCAATAAAATGGGAACTGATATATCACCGCATTGGCATGAGATATAATCCGGCTCCATGCATCCATATTGAGGATATCCTCATCCGGCATCTCGTATAAATTAAAAACAGCCACATCTTCTATATCCTTTATGGCATCAAACAGGGCTTTATTGGCTTGTGAGTTTTCCATGTTGGGGTGTGCCAGAAGCACCACAACCTTTTTTAGATCTTTGTCCATACTATTGTTTTTGATGTTTTGTTTGGGTGAATAAATAATTGCGACAGGCAAAAATAAGTATAAATTGCGTAAAAACGATAGAATCGGCCAAAATAAAGTGAGTAGAATCTTTTCTCAACGTTCTACCTGCCGTTGCTGTTCGGCATTATAACGGTCTCCCACCACCGGAATGGTAGCAACTGCCTTTTCCAGCTCTTCCCACTCTTCAGGCGAAAGGGCAAATTCCAGCGTGCGCAAGTTCTCTTCCAAGTGCGACAATTTCGTCGTTCCGGGAATCGGTACGATCCACGGCGCTTTCTGCAACAACCAGCCAAGTGCTACCTGCGTCGAAGTCATGCCCCGTGTACGGCCGAAGGCTTGCAGTGTATTTACAATGCGCATATTTGCCCGCATCGCTTCCGGTTGGAAACGCGGCAAAGTCTGACGGTTGTCGTTGTTCGAATCAAAAACCGTATACTCGTTAATGCAGCCGCCCAAAAAGCCGCGATTAATCGGACTATATGGAACAAAACCAATGCCCAATTCCCGACAGGTATCAAGCACTCCGTTATCCTCCACAAGACGGTGCATCAAGTGATACTCGCTCTGAATGGCAGTGAGCGGACATACTGCATGGGCTTTACGAATAGTCTCAGGACTGACCTCACACATTCCCCAGTGTTGTACCTTGCCCTCTTTCATCAGATCGGCAATAGTCGATGCCACCTCTTCTGCTGATACATTCGGATCGGCACGGTGCTGATAGAACATCGGCAACGAATCGAGTCGGAGGCGACGGAGTGATTCCTCACAATAACGACGAATCGTCTGCGGACGGCTGTCTTGTCTACCGGTTCCCTTGCCATTGATCACTTCATGTCCGAATTTGGTGGTTACGTTGATTTTTCCTTTAAACTCAGATAAGGCTTCCCCTGCCAATTCTTCATTATTCAGCGGCCCGTAGATGATGGCTGTATCGAAAAGTGTCACCCCACGATCCACCGCTTCATGCAATAACCGGATACATTGCTTCTTGTCCGGATGCTGACTGCGGTTATAGGTCATGCCCATCACACCGAAACCGAGGGCCGAAACCTCAAAGGCTGCCTTACCGGTACCCAATACGCGATGGCCCGTAATATGTGCGGCATCAGTATCCTTGCCCGATGTTTCCGGTTGTTGTTTCGTTCCGGCGGCAAAAACGTTATCTAATCCGCCGGGCATGGCCAATGCTGCACCCGCTAATGCCGCCGTCTTAAGGAATCCGCGGCGACTGAGATTCATTTTATTCATTTCTTCCATGATTCTGATGTTTTAATGTTCGGGTGCAAATTTACGAAGAGAGCCCCGCAACAACTTTGCTACGAGGCTCAAAACATTTTGTTATAAAGCTCATCTTACCAAGATGGCGCAACTCCGTAATTTTCCTTATATATTTTGGAAAAATGCGACAAATTCTTGAAGCCTACATCAAAACAAGCCTCCGTTACTTTCTTTTTCCCCGACTTAATTAACTCATGTGCTGTTTCCAAACGTCGTTTGATAATCCATTTCTGCGGCGTAAGGTCGCTTACTTTGGCAAAGTCCCGCTTAAAGGTAGCCAAGCTACGTCCGGTATAACTCGCAATTTCTTCCATCGAGAGATCGCACATATAATTTTCATTCAGATAGTCAAGAATGTCTATTTTCCACGGTTCGACGAAATCAAACAGTGAAGCATAGAGATTATGATCAGTGTTGAGCAGGATGTAGACTCCTTCTATCATCTTCAGTTTCAGTACTTCTTCCGATGGCTTTTTGCCCGCATCGAAATAGGGAATGACCGATTCGAACAGCGACCGGATATCCGGCCTGTTGCTTGGCAGTACACGCAGGCTTACTTTTTCGCGTTTGGAATCAGTCGGGAGTTGCTGACGGTTGAGTGACTGGTAAAATTCTCTCAGAAAAGCCCTTGAAAATTTCAGCACGACAGAGCGGTACGGTTTATCATCCTCAACTTTCTTTTGTAACCACATCCGGTTGTCGCGCCGCATAAAGGCGCAGTCTCCCGGATGCAAAACGGTTTTCTTCCCCCGTTCTTCAATTTCCAGTTCTCCGGAACAGAGATAAATGAGCGTATGTTCCCTGTTCTCGTGAGCACATCCCCGGTCATCGGTGAAGTAACTTGCTATAAGCACGTTTGAGCAGTCGAATACATCTAATTGTTCCATAAATATCAGCCTTTTATTTTTTGCAAAAATAGCATATTGTATTCGTATTCTGTTTGTCTCATTCCATTTAGATATGTTTTTTTCTATTCAATAATATCTTTTCTCTAACTTTTTTGTAACTTTGCACCCTTAAAATAAGGAGGGTCGCTTTAGCACGTCTCAAAGTGCCTCCTTAATCGTTAAATTGTAAATAGTTAAATTGCAAATAAGATGGGTAAGAAGTTTGCCGAATATTCGCAGTTCGACCTCTCAAAGGTAAACGCGGAAGTGTTGAAGAAATGGGACGAGAACCAGGTTTTCGCCAAGAGTATGACAGAACGTGAAGGCTGTCCTTCTTTCGTTTTTTATGAAGGACCGCCCTCTGCCAACGGTATGCCGGGCATTCACCACGTAATGGCTCGCTCCATCAAAGATATTTTCTGCCGTTACAAAACCATGAAGGGTTTCCTGGTGAAACGTAAAGCCGGCTGGGACACACACGGACTTCCTGTGGAACTGGGTGTGGAAAAAGCAATGGGTATCACCAAGGAAGATATCGGTAAAACGATCTCCGTAGCCGACTATAACGCTGCCTGCCGCAAAGATGTGATGAAGTTCACCAAAGAATGGGAAGATCTGACTCACAAGATGGGGTATTGGGTAGACATGACCGATCCTTATATCACCTACGACAACCGCTACATCGAAACCTTGTGGTGGCTGTTGAAGCAACTCTATACAAAAGGGTATCTTTATAAAGGATACACCATACAGCCGTATTCTCCCGCTGCCGGAACAGGACTGAGCTCACACGAATTGAACCAGCCCGGTTGCTACCGTGACGTGAAGGATGTGACCTGTGTGGCACAATTCAAGATGAAGAATCCGAAGCCGGAAATGGCAGAGTGGGGAACTCCGTACTTCTTAGCATGGACCACGACTCCGTGGACATTGCCTTCAAATACCGCGCTTTGCGTAGGCCCGAAGATAGACTATGTAGCCGTACAAAGCTACAACGGATACACCGGAGAGAAAATCACCGTTGTACTTGCCAAAGCTTTGCTCTACACGCACTTCAATAAGAAAGCGGAAGACATCGCCCTGGAAGATTACAAACCGGGAGATAAGCTGATACCGTTCAAAATTGTAGGAGAATATAAAGGTCCGGAACTTGTAGGTATGGAATATGAGCAACTGATACCTTGGGTGAATCCGGGTGAAGGTGCATTCCGTGTAATCTCAGGTGACTATGTGACTACGGAGGATGGTACAGGTATCGTACATATCGCTCCGACATTCGGTGCCGACGATGCCCAGGTAGCGAAAGCCGCCGGTGTTCCACCGTTGCAACTCATCAATAAGAAAGGTGAACTCCGCCCGATGGTGGACCTGACCGGTAAGTTCTATAAATTGGACGAACTGGACGAAAACTTCGTGAAAGAACGCGTAAACGTAGACTTATATAAGGAATATGCAGGTCGTTTCGTGAAGAACGATTACGATCCGAATCTGACAGATCAGGACGAAAGTCTCGACGTAAGTCTCTGCATGATGATGAAAGCCAACAACCAGGCGTTCAAGATAGAGAAGCATGTGCACAATTATCCGCACTGCTGGCGTACGGACAAACCGGTATTGTATTATCCGTTGGATAGCTGGTTCATCCGCTCTACCGCTTGCAAAGACCGCATGATAGAGCTGAACAAGACGATCAACTGGAAACCGGAAAGCACCGGTACGGGACGTTTTGGCAAGTGGCTGGAAAATCTAAATGACTGGAACCTGAGCCGTTCACGTTACTGGGGTACTCCGCTGCCTATCTGGCGTACGGAAGACAACAGCGAGGAAATCTGCATCGGTTCGGTTGAAGAGCTTTATAATGAAATAGAGAAATCCGTAGCTGCCGGATTCATGAAGTCCAATCCTTATAAGGATAAAGGTTTCGTACCCGGTGAGTACAATGGAGAAAATTATGATAAGATAGACTTGCACCGTCCGTATGTGGATGATATCATCCTCGTATCCAAAGACGGCAAGCCCATGAAGCGTGAAGCGGACCTGATAGACGTATGGTTCGATTCCGGTGCCATGCCGTATGCACAAATCCACTATCCGTTCGAGAACAAAGAATTGCTGGATAGCCACCAGGTTTACCCCGCCGACTTTATCGCCGAAGGTGTGGACCAGACTCGCGGTTGGTTCTTTACGCTCCATGCAATTGCTTCAATGGTATTCGATACCATCTCTTACAAAGCTGTTATCTCTAACGGATTGGTACTTGACAAGAATGGTAACAAGATGTCCAAGCGTCTGGGCAATGGTGTAGATCCCTTCTCAACTATCGAGAAATACGGGTCCGACCCCTTGCGCTGGTACATGATCACCAATTCTTCTCCGTGGGATAACCTGAAATTCGACGTAGACGGTATCGAAGAAGTTCGTCGTAAATTCTTCGGTACATTATATAATACGTATTCTTTCTTCTCCCTCTACGCCAATGTAGACGGATTCGAATACAAGAAAGCTGACGTGCCGATGGCTGAACGCCCTGAAATCGACCGTTGGATACTCTCTGTACTGAATACACTGGTGAAAGAAGTGGATACTTGCTATAGCGAATACGAGCCGACAAAGGCCGGACGTCTGATATCCGACTTCGTAAATGACAACCTCTCCAACTGGTACGTTCGTCTGAACCGTAAACGTTTCTGGGGTGGTGAATTTACGCAGGATAAGTTATCTGCATACCAGACTCTGTACACTTGTCTGGAAACCGTTGCCAAATTGATGTCGCCCATCGCTCCGTTCTATGCCGACAAGCTCTATATGGACTTGGTTACCGCAACGGGACGCGACAACGTGGTATCCGTACACTTGGCTAAATTCCCCGAATATAAGGAGGACATGATAGACAAGGAACTGGAAGTCCGCATGCAAATGGCACAAGACGTAACTTCCATGGTATTGGCTTTGCGCCGCAAGGTGAACATCAAAGTACGCCAACCGCTGCAATGTATCATGATACCGGTAGTGGACGAGGAACAACGTGCCCACATCGAAGCAGTAAAAGCACTTATCATGAGCGAAGTGAACGTGAAGGATATCAAGTTCGTAGACGGTGCCGCCGGTGTGCTGGTAAAGAAAGTGAAATGTGACTTCAAGAAGATGGGACCGAAATTTGGCAAGCAAATGAAAGCCGTAGCTGCCGCTGTAGCAGAAATGTCACAGGAAGCTATTGCCGAACTGGAAAAGAACGGTTCTTATACTTTGCAACTGGATGGTACGGATGTGGTTGTGGAAGCCGCTGACGTAGAAATCTTCAGTGAAGACATTCCGGGATGGCTGGTTGCCAACGAAGGAAAGCTGACTGTTGCCCTGGATGTAACCGTAACAGAAGAACTTCGCCGCGAAGGTATTGCCCGTGAACTGGTTAACCGTATTCAGAATATCCGCAAGTCAAGCGGTTTGGAGATAACAGACAAAATAAAGATTACATTATCAAAAAATCAGCAAACAGATGATGCGGTAAACGAATATAAAGACTATATTTGTAACCAGGTTTTAGGAACCTCACTGACGCTGACCGATGAGGTGGAAAACGGCACGGAACTTAACTTTGACGATTTCTCCCTGTACGTAAGCGTTGTAAAAGAATAATAATACTAACGATTTAACACGTAAAGTTATGGCAGAAAAAACAAGATACTCGGATGCTGAATTGGAAGAATTCCGCGCCATTATTAATGAGAAGTTAGAATTGGCACAACGCGATTATGAATTGCTGAAAGCCAGTTTAACCGGAGCCGACGGTAATGATACCGACGATACGTCTCCTACGTACAAAGTTTTGGAAGAAGGTGCCAACACCTTGTCCAAAGAAGAAACGACACGCCTGGCTCAACGTCAGTTGAAGTTTATCCAGGGTTTGCAGGCCGCATTGGTACGCATCGAGAACAAAACGTATGGTATTTGCCGTGAAACAGGTAAGTTGATTCCTGCCGAACGTTTACGTGCTGTGCCCCATGCTACACTGAGCATTGAGGCCAAAAATAACGGTAAGAAGTAAGGATGAACAAATACCTCACGAAAGGTCGCATTGCGCTGCTCGTTATTTTCTCGGTATTAATTGCTGACCAGATAATCAAGATCTATGTCAAGACTCACATGTATTGGCATCAGAGCGAAAACGCCATAAAATGGCTTTATGAGAAGCTGGGCATGGTAGATGCAGAACCGCCTACATGGTTTTATATTTACTTTACCGAGAATAACGGTATGGCGTTCGGTATGGAAATATTCGGTAAGTTATTCCTTACCTTGTTCCGTATTGTTGCAGTAGGAGCGATAGGGTGGTATTTGACGAGAATAATCAAGCAGGGCTTGAAGACAGGCTATATCATATGCGTATCTCTCATTCTTACAGGAGCGTTGGGTAACATCATCGATAGTGTATTCTATGGTGTGTTGTTCAATGAGAGTACACATTCGCAGATAGCTTCATTCCTGCCGGAAGGCGGAGGATATGCTCCTTTGTTCTACGGAAAGGTGGTGGATATGTTCTATTTCCCTATCATTGATACGAACTGGCCTCAATGGATGCCGTTGGTAGGTGGGGATCATTTCATATTCTTCAGCCCGATATTCAACCTTGCCGATGCCGCTATCAGTTGTGGTATCATTGCCCTGTTATTATTTTACAGCAAATATTTAAATGACTCTTATCATGCAATAAAGAAATCATGAAAGGTCTGCGTCGAATTCAATGGTTTAGCATATTCCTGTTAGCATCTTGTTTGACAGCCTGTCAGGTGAAAAGACCGAAGGTGGTTATATCGGATGCTAAGATGGAAAATGTGCTTTATGACTACCATATAGCAAAGGCTATGGGGGAAGAAGTTCCTTATACCGATGGCTATAAAAGAGTGTTGTACATTGAATCGGTGTTTAAAAAGCATGGCATTACGCAAGCCGAATTTGACTCTTCAATGGTTTGGTTCACGCGTAATCCGGAAGTACTCACCAAGATTTATGAGAAAGTAAACGCAAGGCTGAAAGCGGAGCGGGATGCTGTCAACCATTTAATTGCCATACGTGACAATAAGCCGAAGGAAAGTCTTCCGGGTGACAGTATTGATGTATGGGCATGGCAACGTATCTATCAGCTGACAGGTATGCCGATGGACAACAAGATTACTTTCGTTTTACCCTCAGATACCAACTTTAAAGACCGCGATACTTTGCGGTGGAACGTTCGTTTCCGCTTCCACAACGGTGCGCCTGATTCCTTATATGCTCCTGTCATGGCTATGCAGATTGTCTATAAGGACAGCATAATCAGTGATATTCAGAAAGTATATAAATCGGGTATGGAAACGGTTTCCCTCTTTGCCGATACGTTGGGAGAAATCCGGGAAATACGTGGGTATATCTATTATCCTGCAGCACAGGCTACCCGTACATTGCTGACCGATCGCATTTCACTGATGCGTTATCATGCTACGGATACACTGTCGTTTGCTAAGAATGATTCTATTCAGAAAGATTCTGTTAAGACAGAGAAAATAGAACCTCAGGAACTCAAGAAAGAGGAACTGAAACCTGTGGAAGAAAAGATAAATGATAATCCGCGCAGACGTGATGCTACCCGTCCTCGTCCATCTTCGGAACCTACACTGAAGAAATTGGATAATCCGGAGCACGTTCAATTCCGTAAAGATAATCCCTGATGATCAAACGATTTGCTTCACACTTTATTTTTCTGCCCGGACATGGTTATCTCAAACAATATGTGGTAGGAGTGGAAGAAGGACAAGTCGTGTCCGCCTTTCCCTTGACAGAGGAGATTGAAGGAGTGGAATGGTTTCCCGGAGTCATTGCTTTATTAAATAATGAAGAAGATATTTTCGAAGGGTACTCCGGTATATTTCAGAAAGCAAATGAAGTATTACAGGAACTTCCGGAAGTTTTCTGCCAAGAAACGTTTCCTTCCGGAATAAATGCTTATCTACTTTATCCTTTCGATTTTACAACGATGCTGCCTGTCGGCGGAACTCGGCACAGACTACTGCGGTAGCAATTGCCACATTCAGTGACTCGGACGTTTCTCTCTCTGCGGGATAATTGGGAATATAAAGTTTGCGGTTTATGAGTTGCTCTACTTCTTTCCCGATTCCGTTGCCTTCATTACCCATCACAATCAATCCGTTGGATGATAATTTCTGTGTGTACATATTTTCTCCATCGAGGAAAGTGCCATAAACTGGTATATCCTTCAGGCTTTGAATGAGGTCGGGCAGGGAAGTATAGTGCAGTTTCACACGGGCAATGCCTCCCATGGTGGCTTGGACCGTCTTTGGATTATATACATCTACGGTGTTCGGGGAACAGAAGATATGCTCTATACCAAACCAGTCTGCCAAGCGAATGATAGTGCCCAGATTTCCCGGATCTTGTACATCGTCCAGCGCCAGGCAGAGTGAATGGCTGATAACGGAAGCATCCGTTTCATATTCCGGCTGCTCGAATACGGCAAGTACTTGCTGGGGAGTTTTCAATAAGCTGGCACGGGAAAGGTCTTCATCAGACACTTCCGAGACGTCTTCTACCGGAAGCTTGGGATGTTGCGATAACCATTCGGGCGTAGCTGCCAGAAAACGGCAGGGAAAATGTCCTAACAAATCGCCTACCAGTTTAGGACCCTCTGCCAGAAAGACTTTTTCTGTTTTACGATTCTTCTTCAGCTCCAACGAGTGGATATATTTGATGCGGTTTTTGCTCAGTGCCATAGCTTAAATGTTATCGTTTGGCAAAAGTACGTGATTATTTCTATATAATCAAAAAACGGAACACACTTCATCCGGTTTTTTATTTCGGAAAAGAAAAAATAGATTTATATTTGTAGTCAATTATGCGCAATTTATTAATTCTGGTATGAAGAAAGGCTTCCACTACGCACTACTTACTGCTGCCATACTTACATTAGCTTCCTGCTCGACCACCAAATATGTGCCGGATGGTTCATACTTGCTGGATGAAGTGCGCATACATACTGATAATAAAAATGTGAAGCCTTCTAATTTGTCCATATATGTACGGCAAAATCCGAACTCCAAATGGTTTAGTCTGATTAAAACCCAGCTGTATGTTTACAACTGGTCAGGACGTGATTCTACCCGCTGGGTGAACCGGGCTTTACGCAGGCTGGGAGATGCCCCCGTTATCTATAGTAAGGAAGAAACCGAACGTTCACGGGAGGAAATGACGAAAGCCGTTCAGAATATGGGGTACATGGGTGCTACCGTAGAGTACATTCCCAAAATCAAGAAGAAAAAGGTAAAACTGGCTTATAAAGTAAACACCGGAGAGCCGTATATTGTCCGTAGCCTGAAATATGATGTTCAGGATGAAAAAATCTGGGAATATATGCAGAAAGATTCTGCATCGACCTATTTATCCGAAGGTATGTACTTCAATGCCAACATACTGGACAGTGAACGCCAACGGATCACGGGTAACCTGCTTCGCAACGGTTATTATAAATTCAATAAAGATTATATTTCTTATACGGCAGATACGGTACGTGGCACTTATCAGGTGGATCTAACCTTGCATCTGGCACGATACAGACAGCATTCCGGTGCTGAATTGCAGGATCATCCACAGTATACGATTAATAAAGTGAATTTCATTGCGGACTATGACGTGCTGCAATCTTCAGCTCTCAGTAGTGTGGAAATCAATGATTCAATACACTATAAAGGGGTTCCCATATATTATAAAGATAAATTGTACCTGCGTCCTAAAGTTTTGACTGATAATCTGCGGATAACTCCGGGAGAACTTTACAATGAACAGGATGTGCAACGCACTTACTCCAACTTCGGACGTCTGCCGGTATTGAAATATACCAATGTACGTTTCTTCGAAACACAGGTAAATGATAGCGCAAAGCTGAATGCCTATGTTATGCTGACGAAGAACAAACATCAGTCTGTATCTTTCGAACTGGAAGGAACGAACTCTGCGGGTGATTTGGGTGCCGCAGCATCTGTATCTTTTCAGAATCGCAATGTATTCAGAGGTTCCGAAACTTTTCTGGTTAAGCTTCGCGGAGCTTACGAAGCTGTTTCCGGTTTAGGGTATAAGAATGACAACTATACGGAACTCGGTATGGAAACCAGTATAAACTTTCCCCGCTTCATGTTTCCGTTCATATCCAATGACTTTAAGCGGAAGATAAGGGCAACCACAGAATTCGGGCTGCAATATAATTATCAGATGCGTCCCGAGTTTACACGCATCGTTGCATCCGGTTCATGGAGTTATAAATGGGGTTTGCAGCGACAGCGTTCGCAGCATCGTATAGACTTGCTGGACATCAACTATTTGTATATGCCGTGGATAGAACCCGAGTTTAAAAACAATTTCCTGAACGATGAGAAGAACTATCTGCTGGAGTATAACTATAAAGACCGTTTGATTGTTCGTACCGGGTACAGCTATATCTATAACAGCGCAGGACAAGCATTGATGAACAATGCAGTGATTGGTAATTCTTATAGTATACGTTTTAACTTTGAGTCTGCGGGAAATCTCCTGTATGTGCTTTCTAAAATGAGCAACTTAAAGAAAAATGATCAGGATGAATACACTATCTTGAATATTCCGTATGCACAATATATAAAAGGTGACCTGGACTTTGCCAAAAATATCGTCATCGATAACCGTAACTCCATTGCATTTCATATTGGGGGAGGTATTGCCATTCCTTACGGAAACGCACGGATGATTCCTTTCGAGAAACGTTATTTCTCGGGTGGAGCAAACAGTGTACGCGGATGGTCGGTACGTAGTCTTGGTCCCGGTACTTTCTCCGATGAAAAAGGTAACTTCATGAACCAGTCGGGTGACATCAAGCTGGATGCCAGTATAGAATACCGCACACGTTTATTCTGGAAGTTCAGAGGTGCTTTGTTTGTAGATGCGGGAAATATTTGGACGATTCGCGAATATCAGGATCAACCGGGGGGTAAATTCAAGTTCGACCAGTTTTATAAGCAAATAGCCGTAGCTTACGGTGTGGGATTACGTCTGGATCTGGATTTCTTTGTACTTCGCTTTGATGGTGGTATGAAGGCTATTAACCCTGAAAAGGGAAAGGATCGTTATCCCATTCTGCGTCCTGACTTCGGACGTGACTTTGCTTTCCACTTTGCAGTAGGTTACCCATTCTAAAAAATCGGGAGGGGTATAAAAATCAACGGGCGAATGATTGCTCATCCGCCCGCATATTCAAATTCTTTTCTTAATTAGCGTGCAGCGTAATAAGTGTTGATCATCGTTGCCTGACGAGCAGCAGCTACGCCTTGTGCATCTAATGTCACATTCATTGCTTCACCATTCGGCAGATACATCTGTGCAGTACCATCACCGTTCATTTGCAGCAATTCAGTGCTAACACCTTCTGCAACAACATTCCAAGTGTTCAATTCTTTGTCGTAAACCAGCTCCATAGCAGTGGTTTCACCTTCTTTTGTGATAGAGTAACCGTTCTCCAATGTTTTTACGAGATAGTTTCCGTTTTCACCTTTTACTTTCTTCACATCACCCACGTTAGCCATCGGATTGGAACCGCTCCAGAATTCAATGGAGTTGATTACCAACGCATCTGCCAGATAACAAACAGGATATACGGGGATAATGTTGCAAGCCAGATAAACAAGCTCATTAACAAACTTTGTACCGATACTTTGGTTCCAATTTACCAATTTACTGTGCAGGCCGAAAGAACCGATACAAGAACTGAAAAGAAATGCGCCACAAATCATCACGGTTGCAGCCAAATTCAAATTACTCTTTTTCATAATTACTTTCTTTTGTTTTACTGAGTTTATTGATTTAACTCTTTGCTCTTTTTCTTCGGGCAAATATAAGTGCTTTTTGTGAAAAATACACTTAAATAAGAGACAAAAACAAATTTTCAGTTAAACAGCCCCAGTAAAATTAAGGCTTTTTGGGAGTTAAAGCCTTACCCAGCCAGTGGTCTACGGCAAACTTTCCAGGACCGATAATATACATCAGTACGTATACCACCAGATATATGAAAGCCAGTTCTTTGACCGCAAACGGATCGTTTCCATGAATGACAAAGAATGCCATCCCCATTGTAAATATCATCGGCAGCATTGCCAGACGGTAAAGGAAACCAATGATAAATGCCATAGAACAAGCCAATTCACCGAATATGGCTAATCCCAGGGAAAGAGGACTGCCCACACCCAGCGGATCGGGAAATACAGCGGATAACTCCTGATAATTGGACCACTTCTCGATACCATGGTTCATTAGTAACACACCAAATATAATTCTCACTATTAATAATATAGCAGACGTTGCTGCTCCATCCGGTTTAGACGGGAATAAAAATTTGTAAAGCATAGTCGTTCGTTTAAACATTTATATTTAATATAACGAAAAATAAGGCATTATGGTTTATCTCTACGCAAAGGTTTTATAATTACCCGCAAAGAAGGATCGTATGTAAAGTAACTCCACATCCAGTCTACAAAGATAAACAGACGGTTCTTTACACCGACAATACTCATTAAGTGGATGAATAACCATACTGCCCACGCGGGGAAACCACCGAAACGAAGGTTTTTCAGTTCCACCACTGCGTGATTGCGTCCTATGGTAGCCATGGAACCTTTGTTGTGATAAACAAAAGGTTGCATTTCAAGCCCCCGTTCCTTTCTATCCAGATTCTGGATCAGATTACGGGCTTGCTGAATGGCTGGTTGAACTACTTGTGGATGTCCCTTCGGGTATTCCTTGGAAATCATCAGTGCAGTATCACCGATGGCAAAAATATTGTTATAACCCTGAACACAGTTGTAGAGATCAACAAGGAGGCGGTTACCGGGGCCATAGGCTTCTTTTGTAAGTCCCTCTATGCTGTTGGCACGTACACCTGCAACCCAAAAGACGTTCATCGTTTCCAAGGTACTGTTATCACTCAGAGTCATCGTTCCATTCTCATAATTCGTAACCTGCACACTGGTTATGATCTCCACGTCACGTTTTAATAAGTAATTTGCCACTTCTTCCGAAGATTTTTCAGAGAAAGCGGAAAGCAGGCGGGGAGCACCATCCACAAGAATAATGCGCATCAGGTTCATATCAAGATCGGGATAGTCTTGCGGAAGCACAAATTTCTTCATTTCTGCCAATGCACCGGAAAGTTCTATACCCGTAGCACCGCCACCTACGATGACAAATGTCATGAGACGTTTTCTTTTCTCCAGATTGCTGGTATTCTGTGCTTTTTCAAAACTTTCCAGTATCTGGTTGCGATTAAACAAAGCTTCCGCAGTGTTCTTCAGGGCCATTGTACGTTGAGATAGCCCATCGTTACCAAAATAGTTAGTACGGCATCCGGTAGAGACAACCAGATAATCGTATGAAAGAGCTCCGATGGAAGTCTCCAGTATATTATCTTCGGGAATTACCCGTTGCGCCTCACAAATACGTATATGGAAATGTTTTCTCTTTTTAAATATCTTGCGGTAAGGAAAAGAAATTGCACTCGGTTCAATACCGGCGGTTGCTACCTGATAGAGTAGGGGTTGGAAAATATGATGATTATTCTTGTCCAATAACACTATCTGGAATTTATCACTTCTCAATTTTCGTGCCAACTTCAATCCACCGAAGCCGCCACCCACAATCACAAGTCGTTTTCGTCCCTCTTTATCGGGAATATCCATTTTTGTTTTCATAATGAAGTTCGTTATTCGTTCTAAAAGAATAACGTTAAAATGGGAATAAAGTTCTGAAATTCTTATTTCCTCCCCTTTTTTTCTTAATGGAAGAAGTTTGAACAAAACACTTCACAAAATTGTTGTTATATGGTTAAAATAAAACTAAATTTGCCGACGTAGTTTTCTACAGGTATAATCATGGACGCTAAACTAATGAAATGGGTATTACCGGTGCTGTTATTGATAATAGCCACCGATATATGGGCACAAGGCCCCACAGGAACAGATGTTTCAGTCGAATCTTCTGTATCTGTAACTGACACTTTACCACAAAAGAAAAGTTTCTTCAAGAAATTCCTGGACTATTTTAATGATGCCAATAAAGAGAAAAAAAACAAGAAGTTTGACTTCAGCGTTATCGGAGGGCCTCATTACTCCAGTGATACCAAGTTCGGTATCGGTCTGGTAGCCGCCGGATTATATCGTACAGACCTGAATGATACTATCCTTCCGCCATCTAATGTATCTTTATACGGTGATGTATCTACGGTAGGTTTCTATTTGTTGGGTGTACGTGGAAATCATCTCTTTCCACAAGACAAATACCGTCTGAATTACAATCTTTATTTCTATTCGTTCCCCAGCCTGTATTGGGGAAAAGGATATGAAAACGGTTCTAATGACGATAATGAAAGTGATTATGACCGCTTCCAAGCACAAGTAAAGGTAGACTTCATGACCCGTGTAGCGCGGAACTTCTATATCGGTCCAATGGCTGTCTTTGATTATGTCTACGGCCACGATTTTGAAAAGCCCGAACTGTGGGAAGGAATGAAAGCACGGACTACCAATATAAGCCTCGGATTCTCATTACTCTATGATTCACGGGATTTCCTCACAAATGCCTATAGTGGCTATTACCTGAGAATAGACCAACGATTCAGTCCCGCATTCCTCGGTAATAAATATGCTTTCAGCAGCACAGAGCTGACTACCAGCTATTATCATCCTGTATGGAAAGGGGGAGTATTGGCTGGACAATTCCATACGTTGCTGAATTACGGTAATCCGCCTTGGGGACTGATGGCAACATTGGGAAGTTCTTATTCCATGCGTGGCTATTACGAAGGGCGTTACCGTGATAAATGTGCTATGGATGCGCAGATAGAGCTTCGTCAGCACGTCTGGAGGCGAAATGGCGTAGCTGTATGGGCAGGAGCGGGAACCGTATTTCCTAAATTCTCCGGCTTCGAAGTTAAACATATCCTCCCTAATTATGGTTTTGGTTATCGGTGGGAGTTCAAAAAGAGAGTAAACGTAAGGTTAGATTTAGGGTTTGGAAAAGGCCAGACCGGATTTATATTCAACATCAATGAAGCTTTTTAAAAACATAAAGAAATGGTTGGAAAATCAGGAGCATTTGTTCTATCTGTTCCTGTTGATCCTGATAGTACCCAATATCATCCTCTGTTTTACAGAGCCGATGCCTGTGGTGGCAAAAGTGTGCAATGTACTGTTGCCATTTGCTTTCTATTATCTATTGATGACTTTGTCGAGAAACTGTGGAAAGATGTTCTGGATCCTTTTCCTATTCATCTTCTTCGGAGCTTTCCAGATAGTACTGCTTTATCTCTTCGGACAGTCCATTATTGCTGTGGATATGTTTCTGAATCTAGTAACCACTAATTCAAGTGAAGCTATGGAGTTGCTGGATAATCTTGTTCCGGCATTAGTGAGTGTGATTATCCTTTATATACCGGCATTGATTCTGGCTGCAATCTCCATTATAAAGAAGCGGAAATTATCTCCGGAATTTATCCGTCGGGAACGGAAAAAGGCATGGATTGCCTTGCTCATCGGTTTTATTTCATTGGGCGCCGCTTATGGACTGGATAAACGTTACGAGCTGAAATCGGATTTGTATCCGGCCAACGTATGTTACAATGTAGCACTCGCATTCCAGCGTAATGCCCAAACAAGGACGTATCACTGCACATCAGAGAACTTTACTTTTAACGCCCAGCCTTCCCATCCGGAAGACAAGCGCGAAATTTATATTATGGTAGTGGGCGAGACATCCCGCGCCTTGAACTGGAGTCTTTACGACTATGATCGGGATACGAACCCTGAGCTTTCTAAAATAGAAGGAGTGACCTCTTTCTGCCATGTTCTGACAGAATCGAATACTACGCACAAGAGTGTACCAATGCTGCTTTCTCCTGTTTCTGCACAGAATTTCGATTCCATTTATTATCGGAAAAGTATCATTACCGCTTTCAAAGAAGCCGGCTTCCAGACAGCTTTCTTCTCAAACCAGCGATACAACCATTCTTTCATCGACTTCTTCGGAATGGAAGCGGATACTTATGATTTTATCAAGGAAGATTCCCAGGATTCGCAATATAACCCTTCAGATGACGACCTGTTAATGTTGGTAGAAAAAGAACTTGAGAAAGGAAATCGGAAACAGTTTATTGTATTGCATACCTATGGATCTCACTTCAATTACCGGGAACGTTATCCGGAAACTGCCGCTTTCTTCTTACCGGATTTCCCCGTAGATGCAGAAGTGAAATACAAAGATAACCTGATGAATGCCTACGACAATTCCATTCGGTATACGGATAATTTCCTGGCACGTATCATCCACCTATTGGAGGAGCAGCAAGTAGATGCCAGTATGCTTTACACGTCCGACCATGGGGAAGATATCTTCGACGATGGCCGACACCTGTTTCTTCATGCATCCCCCGTTCCGTCCTATTACCAGCTACACGTACCTTTCCTGCTGTGGACATCCGACAGTTATAGGGAAGAGTATCCCGGGATAGAGAAAGCTGCTTCGATGAACCAACAGAAAAATATATCTTCCAGCATTTCTTTTTTCCAGACCATGATGGAACTGGCCGGAATAGAAACTCCGTATCGCAATGACAGTCTATCTGTCACCAGCCCTCTCTATACAGAGAAATCGAGGGTTTATCTGAATGATCATAATGAACCGCGTCCACTGGATGATATAGGAATGAGAAAAGAAGACTTTGAGATGCTGAAAAAAAGAGGTATAGACGCGCAATAATACTATTTACTTTTTCTTCCTGATCTCCTCTTTCTCCAGATTTCTAACAGAAGGAATACACATCATCAAAATTGCAGTCAGTACAATGGCAAAACCACAGTATATAAATATGTTGCCTATTCCCAGAGAGTCAGCTACAAAGCTTGTGACAAGCAAACCGATAATAGAAGGGAATAAACTTATACTGTCGAAAAGCGAGAATACACGTCCCAGATAAATCGGTTTGAACTGCGTCTGCAATAGAGCGGTAAAGGGACCGGATAAAAATGGCACGATAAGCCCTTGTACCACCGTCAGTATGGCAAAAAAGACATACCCATTGCCGGGCAACATACCACATATAGCCAATGCCAGACCAAGTACTGCATAGGAGAACGCAATCATCAGTATCTTCCTGATCTTAGGATTCCAAATCCCCAATAAAGCTCCTCCAGCCAACATACCCACCCCAAAAAGTGTTTCTATCAAACTAATCTGATAAGCTGTTCCGGAGAAAGTATGCAGAGTCATCAGCGGCATCAGGGCGACTATCGGCAACACAAAGAAAGTAATCAGGATTTCTGTAACCATCACCCAACTAACTCCTCGGTTGCGCATAATCACATGAAAACCGTCGCGCATATCGTTCAAGACACTCTTAGCTGAGATATTTTCCTTCTTCGGATTCGGAATGTAAACAAACAGTAGGGAAGTGCAGGCAATGATTGCACCTGCCACA
Source organism: Bacteroides sp. 14(A) (assembly GCF_000526555.1). NCBI lineage: Bacteria > Pseudomonadati > Bacteroidota > Bacteroidia > Bacteroidales > Bacteroidaceae > Bacteroides > Bacteroides sp. 14(A). Next base: position 724,138 of record NZ_JAGH01000005.1, read on the forward strand.
TCCAATAACATGACTACACTCATATCGAATGCCAGAAGCAGAACCGCTCCCAACGCAGGGCCACCAATATTACAAATAGACTGGATAGCCTGGTTAATTCCCGCAATACGGGTCAGTTCCTTTTCCGGAGCCAGCAATGGAATGGATGATTTCATTGCCGGTGAATGGAACGAACCACCAATGGAACGAAGTGCCAATAATATATAGATGTGCCACAATTCCACAATATCCAGGTAAAATAACAAAGCGATGATACCGGAACAGAGTGCAACGAAACTATCTGCACCTATCATAGTCCATTTCCGGTTCCAGCGATCCACATATACGCCTGCAAATGCCCCTAACAAGGCTTGCGGCAACAAGGCGGCAATCATAGCAAAGGACAAAACTTCCGCAGAACCCGTTTTGAGACTAATCCATAAGACAATAGAGAACTGAGCGATGGAACTACTTAATATAGAAAATAGTTGCCCGCTCCATATTATGATAAATTTTTTCTTCCAATTATTCATGATGAGAGTGAAACTATATAATGAAAAACAGATAAATGCCTCCTGTTGTTGCATCTACATACGGGAGATTTTCAAGATTCTTTTAGTCTAGTAGCAAAGTCACATCCAGTGACGATAAAAAAGGTTCTGAAACTCAATTGTTTTCAGAACCTTATCTTCGTACACCCTCAGGGACTCGAACCCTGGACCCATTGATTAAGAGTCAATTGCTCTACCAGCTGAGCTAAGAGTGCATCGTTTTTCTTATTTGCGGGTGCAAAAGTAGTCCTTTTATTTTATTCATCCAAGCAAAATAAAATCTTTTTTCGATGAAAGCGGCTTTTTTTAATCAAACTCGTACAAGTCGGAAGGAGTGCTACGCTTTAAAGCGCAGAGTTGCACATCTTTACCTACCAATATACCTTTACTCTTTAATTTCCATTCCACCGTCTTGTAAGCAAGTTCCGGGTGATTATTGTCTTTGCTCAAATGACAAAGCCAGATATATTTCAAGTCTTCCGTGATATTTTCAGCCAGGAACTCGGCAGTTGCAATATTGCTCATGTGTCCCGTACGGCTGGTGATGCGCTCCTTTAAATACTGCGGATATGTACCCATACGCAGCATTTCATCATCATAGTTAGCTTCCAGTATCAGGTAGTTCGCTTTACGGATAAACTTGGCAGCAGTAGGGGTGATTTCACCAAGGTCGGTAAGGAACGAGAATACTTTTCCGTCGATTTCAATGCAATAACCCACATTGTCCGTACCGTCGTGGGGAACTTCGAAAGACTCAATGTGAAAATCTTCCAATACCATCGGTTCTTCTTTCTCCAGGTAATGAACGGAAGAGTGGAGCTTCTCCGTCATGCAATAACTTTTGTTGATTCCTTCGTGGATACGTGCAGTTGTGTAGACAGGGATGTGCAGTTTCTCACCCAGTCCGCCTACAGCTTTGATATGGTCTGCGTGGTCGTGTGTAACAAATACCGCGCGTATTGTTTCCATACCGATGCCCACCTCCTTCAATGATTTCTTAATAGTACGTACCGCTATACCAGCGTCAATAAGTATTCCGTATTTTTCAGTGCCTATATAATAGCAGTTGCCACTACTTCCGCTCGCAAGGCTTATAAATTTTACTTTCATTATGTTCTCCTCAATTTAGAAAAAGCCGCCACTTTTATGGCAAAGTGACGGCAAATATACATAAAAAATGAGATATTCAGACCTTGGCTTTCTTCTTTTTGTCGATGGATTGGGTGATTTTGGCAAATACTAACAGTGCCAGTGCAGATATCAGACCGATAGCGGCGAAATAGTACCAGATATAGTGCGCATTGGTGCTGGCAGCCTCCCATGCTTCACGAGTCTCAAAGAGGACAGGATCGGGACAGTATTTTGTCAACAATACTCCCGCGATACCAAAACCGAAGATGGAAGAGAGGAAAGAATGGAGATGGCTAAATCCAAGATACATACCTTCTTCACCCTTAGGCGCTTGCAGGGAGAAGTACTCCAGATAACGCGGTGAAATGAAACATTCTGCCAAAGCCTGTATCACAATACCGGCTATCATCATTAATGTGATATTGCTCATTCCGCTTATCACGTCATTTCCAAGCAGGTTACCGCATGCCATCAGCAGAGCCGAAAAGGGGATAAGGAACATACCGATATTCATGGAAGTAATAGCCGACCGTTTCGCCATCAAACGCGTCACGAAACTAACGCAACAAACCACTACAAACGGATTTACATTGGCTATCCAACCCGGCTTGGCAGTTTCACCCGCCATACGGATTACATATTTAGGCATCGTAGCGTATAACTGTTGCTGTACCATCCAGAATCCCGTTATAATCAGGATAAGAATCAGCAGACGCCAGTTTGTTATGATGCGCAGGAAGCCCTGACCGATTTCACGCATACTTTTTCCTTCGCCTGCCGTATGGGTAGATTTATAGAGCAGAACAACGGAAAGCAATGCCAATATGGTCATCGTAGCAGAGAAATAGTTGATATAGATATACGCCTGCTCTCCAATAACATTCCGCAACGGGTCAATCACTGTTTTTCCGGTAAATGCACCAATATTCACCATCATATAAAAGATGGAATAACCGCGTGCACGGTTTGCCTCCGTAGTTTCTTTTGCCACTGAAGCCGAAATGATAGATTTGATAAACGATCCGCCCACCATGATAACAAACAGCACAGGAACGATCATCCAGCGGCTATCGCTATCCGGCAGTCCGGTGAAACGGGTTGCTTTGCCATATTCCACCAAACCGGCAGCTTCCAGCAGGGTAGGGAGAATTCCTAAACCCAGATATCCGACAGACAGCAGCGAAAAAGCAACAATCATGGATTTCCGGAAACCTATCTTATCGGCATAAGCACCCGTGAAGATAGGCAAAAGATAAAGACCACCGGAAAATAAACCGGAAATCATACTCGCTTCAAGGTCGTTGAAGCCTAAAATAGAAGAAAGATAAATAGTGAGAACGATAAAAACGGCATAATACGCCATACGTTCGAACAGTTCGACCGTGTTGCTTACCCAAAAGGCTTTAGTGAACCCTTTAGATACATTTTTGGGTGATTGAGTCATCCTAATATTATGTTGTTAGTGAAAAATTAAGCGCAAAAATACATTTTTATGAAATTATATGCAAATTTCTTTCATATTTGCCTATTGTAAAAGGGAGAGAACGCTTTGTTTTTTCAATAAGATTCGTATCTTTGTTCTGTAATTTTTCAGCATAAAACTATGACAATAGCAGTTGATTTCGACGGAACTATAGTAGAACATCGCTATCCCCGTATCGGTAGAGAAATTCCTTTTGCAACAGACACTTTAAAACTGTTGCAGCAAGATCAGCACAGGCTTATTTTGTGGAGTGTGCGCGAAGGTGAACTTCTGGAAGAAGCCGTTGCCTGGTGCAAAGAAAGAGGAGTGGAATTCTATGCTGTCAATCGTGATTATCCCGAAGAGAAGCAGCAGGACTGTGGATTCTCCCGTAAACTGAAAGTAGACCTTTTCATTGATGACCGTAATCTGGGCGGATTGCCCGATTGGGGACTTATCTATCAGATGATTAAAGAACGTAAAACCTTCCGGGATATCTATACGCAAGGCAATATCCCTGCGGATCAGGACAAAAAAAAGAAGTGGTGGTTTTAGAAAAAATACCGTCCGGACCTTACTTAACCCATAAGAGTCCGGAACGGCATCCTCATTGAAAACAAAAAGAGTGAGATGAAAATGAGTATATATTACTTCTGTTTTTTATGAGTATCTCCGTAACCATAACTATATCCGTAACCATATCTGCTGCCATAACCATATTTCTTTTCCGCCAGATTACCACCATTCACTACCAAAGATATTTGGTTCAGTTGCCCTGACCGTTGTATCTCTACAATTTCAGACAACACATTCTTGTGCGTATAATTCATACGGCACACATAGAGTGTGAAGTCAGTAACCTTGCTCAGACTCAGTGTATCACTAATCAATCCCACCGGGGCCGAGTCCACAATGATATAATCAAACTGTTCACGAAAATACGCGAATACTTCTTTCAATCGGGCTCTTTCCAACAGTTCTGCCGGATTAGGAGGGATAGGTCCGGCAGGCGCAACGAATAATTGATCGTGTACTCCTGACGGAAAGATTATTTCTCCCGGTTCTACATCATTGCTCGAAAGGTAGCTGGTCATACCTACGTGACTTTTTATTCCAAAATACTCCGCCAGTCTGGGACGACGGATATCCAGTCCTACCACCAGTACCCGACATCCCAGAAAAGCAAAGGTCAGAGCCAGGTTGATGCTGATGAAACTCTTTCCTTCTCCACTAATGGTGGAGGTCACCAGGATACATTTTTTGTCACCGTCTTCGGTAAGAAAACGCAGATTGCTTCTCATGCGGCGAAAAGATTCTTCCATGATACCGTTTTGTCCTTCTTCAACGCCACCACCTTCTTTGGTATAAGGAATGATCCCCATTACAGGAATTTGTGTACTCTCTACTTCTGCTACCGACATAATTTTAGTACGGAAAATTCCTCCGAACAAAATGACTCCTGCCGTCATTACACATGCCAGAAACAGACTTCCGACATAGATCATCATACTTCGCGGAGCTATCGGTCTATCAGCGGATAGGGGAGCATCAATCACCCTTGCTTTGTTCATTGTGGCGGCCAAAGAAATAGCTGCCTGTTCACGCCGTTCAAGCAGCATCAAATATAGGTTTGCCTTGATTTGCTGTTGCCGATCTATGTTATTGAATTCCCTTTCCTGCTTCGGCATATTTCCGATACGGGAGTTGAAATAATCGGTTTTACGCAGAATATCAGTACGCGCTATGCTAAGTCCATCTTTTACACCGACCACAGAACTTACCACATTTCTTCTCAGCGCATCTATGCGAATATCCTGATTAACAATCGTCGGATTATCTGCTTTCATGGTGTTCATCAGCCGTTCACGTTCCAGCAACTCCTTGTTATATTCGTTAATCAGTTGCATCAGCTCCGTATCGGCAATACCCGTATTCACCGGTAATAGCGAGAAACGGTGTTTATCATCCGATAAATAGTTATAGATATAGTTAGTCATATTTAGCTGCATCTCCACATCCAGCAACTTCTTTTCGTACTCATTGTTTGTATTCAGATCCAGGGTCATGTTGGTTTTCAGATCGCTCAGGCGTTCTTTCTGCTTGTATTGCTCCAGATGCTTTTCTACAAATCCCAGTTCGTTGCTGATACTGTCCAAGCGTTCTTCCAAAAAGATGAGTGTATTTCCTGTCACCTTATTCTTATCATCCATTGCATCCCGGTTGTAGACTTCAATCAACTTGGCAAGAAAAGCTTCCGCACGATTCTTATCCGTATCCTTGAAGGTCAGACTGATGATAGAAGTTTTCTTTGAGGTAGTAGTGACCACCAGCTGACCGGAATAATCGTTCACGGCATCGATAGGACGACAAATACTTATCTTTATAGCTTCGGAAAACTGATGTCCGGGCAGCAATCTTAGAGTGCATCGTCCGGCAGGAGTTTCTATAAAAGCGGGGAAACCTGTGAAAGTCTCCGTTACACAAATATCGTCCAAGGCGCTGCTCACGGCATAACGTTCACCTGCTTTCTCTACTTGTATCAGCAATGTCCCGCTCAATGTATCCATGGATGCTTTATCCATAGAAGCAATGATGGGAGGTGTAGTGGTTTCATTATAGAAAAGTCCATCTTTCACCTTGTACTTCATATGCAGATTCAGCTCATTAATCACTTGCAGCAGGATAGAGCGTGAACGCAATATCTCCATTTCATCTTCAATCTGCGTATTTGCAGAGCTGAGGGAAGAAGGAGCGACTTTCTGAAATAGCTCATCAATGGCCTTATTGCTTCCTTCCGAATCCTTGATGACAACAGAAGCCGTTGCCTGATAGATGGGAGTAGCTACATGTACATAAATGTATGCGCCGGCAAGTGCTACCACAGCAGCCAGCAGAAACCACCGCCAGTGCGCCAACAGTTTGTAGAATAGTTCAATCAGGTCTATTTCTTGTTCCTGCATTTGATTAGTATCTGTATGATTGGTGTTCATATATATAGATTGTGTTAGTTAGTGAATTATACTTTTTATCGTAAAATATTGACCATTAACCCCGCCAGGGATATAAGTATAGAGGTTATGGAAATCAGAAGATTGGTGGAAGAACCAATGTTGGCACTCTGTTTCTTTGCCTTGTTCGGCTCCACGTAGACGATGTCGTTTTGCCGTAGATAGAAGTCGGGGGAATAAATGATGTTTTCATCATTCAAGTTGATGGTGATAAGTTTTTGTTTGCCGTCTACGGTGCGGATGATACGTACATTATCCCGCTTCCCGTATATGGTCAGATCACCCGCCATTGCTACAGCTTCAAAGATATTTACCTGTTCGTTATTTACGGTATAGACTCCCGGGCGGCTTACTTCTCCAATTACGGAAATCTTATAGTTTACCAACCGGACAGTCACGATGGGACGCTCTTTCAAGTAGCGTTCCAATTTCCCCACAATCAGTTCAGAGGTTTCCTGAGTGGTCATTCCACCTACTTTCAAGGTGCCGAGTACAGGGAAAACGATCTCGCCCTGATTGTTCACCAGATAGTTTTGCAGGGTAGGTTGTGAAACTAAATTAGTGGAATTGATTCCTGTTTGCGAAGCAGGTACCACTAAATTGAAAGGCAAGGCGGCTTCCGGTTCAGAACAACTGACGGAGATGGTAAGCAAATCTTTAGGCATGATGCGGGCATCATATTCTATAAGAGTGTCCCGGAATCCCTCATTCAGCTTTTGCAAATAGGATACTTGCCTGCTTGATGAACAGGAAGAACAGAGCAGGCACAGAAAAATTGCCGCACATAAGACAGATATAGTATTTCTCATCGTGTATATCCGGTGCCGAAAGTCCCCATACGACACCTATAAATAAAATGAAAGCGTGGGAACTGCTGCCATTATCTGTCAAGAGGTATCGCCAAACACCCGGATATAGATAATAAAGACAACAGCCCACGCTCTACTATACATTTGGATATACAGCGAGCATGAGCGTTTTGTTGCCTATTATTCTTATACCCATTTGAAATTTGGCGATTTCCTTGACAAGAATAATATGGTAAACGCTTCTAACTATTTAATATGTAGCCTTTTAGGAGTATATCAGAATATTCCTAAAGGTGTCGCAAAGTTAATGAATAATTTATAAAAGCCAATAACATAGAGAAATTTTCTCTCCCATATATATAAAAGGAGCGCATCAATATAACTTTGATGCACTCCTTGCTATGAGTAAAAAGTAATTCTTCTTTTAGAACTTGAAGAAATTCTTAGCGTTATAATAGCTGATATCTTCAATCATCTGGTTCACGCGGTCCATTTCAGAAGCCGGAATTTCACCATTTTCAATATCACGGCCAACAAGATTACACAATGTACGGCGGAAATATTCATGACGCGGATAGGAGAGGAATGAACGAGAGTCCGTCAACATACCTACGAAACGGCTCAGCAGACCCAATACGGAAAGAGCATTCATCTGTTTCTCCATACCGTCTTTCTGATCGAGGAACCACCAGCCGGAACCAAACTGTATCTTACCCGGAATCGTGCCATCCTGGAAGTTGCCCAACATAGTGGCAATAACTTCATTAGCGCACGGATTGAGGTTATAAAGAATAGTCTTCGTCAACTTGCCTTTGGAATTCAAGCGGTCGAGGAATCTAGACATTGCCTTAGCAGTAGTAAATTCACCGATAGAATCGAAACCAGTATCAGCACCGAGCAACTTAAACATCTTGCTGTTATTGTTACGGATAGCGCCATAGTGGAATTGTTGTGTCCAGCCTTTTTCCCAGTCCATTTCACCGAAGATAACCAGCATAGCTGATTTGAATTTCAGGATTTCTTCCTTAGTCAGTTCTGCTCCACCATATACCTTATTAAATATAGCTTTGATTTCAGCATCTGTATAGTCTTCTGCGTAGAATTCTTCAATACCGTGGTCAGACAATTTACAGCCTTGTTCAGCAAAGAAGTCATGACGCTTGCGCAGGGCAGCTATCATATCATCGAAATTAGAAATAGCAACACCGCTTACTTCAGCCAGTTTCTCAACGTATGCACGGAAGTCAGCAGGGACTTCTACAGCCATTGCCTTGTCAGGACGCCATGTCGGCAACATTTTGATTTCAAAACCACTTTCGCGTGTTTGAATATGATATTCCAGAGAATCAATAGGATCATCCGTAGTACAAACAGCTTCCACATGATAACGGCGCATCATACCACGAGCAGAGTATTCCGGTTGAGCCAGCTTCTCATTACACTCGTCATAAATCTCACGGGCAGTCTTCGGGCTCAGGATCTTATCGATACCGAACGCTGTCTTCAACTCCAGGTGTGTCCAGTGATACAAAGGATTACGGAAAGTATAAGGAACGGTTTCAGCCCACTTCTCAAATTTTTCCCAGTCGGAAGTATCCTTACCTGTGCAGAAACATTCGTCTACACCATTGGTACGCATAGCACGCCATTTGTAATGGTCGCCGCCCAACCAGATTTCAGTCAATGACTTAAACTGATAGTCGTCCGCTACCATTTTAGGGATTAAGTGACAGTGATAATCGATAATCGGCATCTTGGCCGCATGTTCATGATACAACTTCTGTGCGGTTTCTGTCTGCAACAGGAAGTTTTCATCCATAAATTTTTTCATTCTACTGTGTTTTAAGTATATAAAAATATTACTTTCTCTTTTCTATACCTATATAGTATTGATTGTAAAGCTAATAGGCAAGATATTGGTTTTTGCTTTTATTAACCGTTATCGAACACAAAAGTAGAAAATTTACTTGGAGAAACAAAATAATTCGTATCTTTGCCGCAAATATTTATAATATTTAAGTTTTAGACATTGAACCTTTAGTGCCTTAAAACGAATGAGACAAAGAATATGGAAAACAAGAACTACACCATTAAAGACATTGCCCGCATGGCGGGTGTTTCTGCCGGAACTGTGGACCGCGTGTTGCACAATCGGGGAGATGTTTCTGCTGCCAGCAGGGAGAAGGTTCAAAAAGTGCTTGATGAGATAGACTATCATCCTAATATGTTTGCCATTGGTCTGGCAGCCAAGAAGCGCTACCGTGTTCTGTGTATTATACCTTATTATGTGGAACATGACTATTGGCATTCCGTTGCAGAAGGTATCAACCGTGCCGCACAAGAGTTGCGTCTTTTTAATGTAAGCGTGGACTTTTTGTGCTACCATCATGCCGACCGGCTTTCTTATGAAAAAGCCTGCGCAAAGCTCCGCAAAGAAATAGTGGATGCCGTATTGATCGCCCCCAATTTCCGTGAAGAGACAATGTCGCTGACATCTTATCTGGAAGGGAAAAAGATACCTTACGCATTTGTCGACTTTAATATAGAAGACACCCATGCACTCTGCTACATCGGCCAGGACTCCCAAACAAGCGGGTATATGGCTGCTAAAATCCTGATGCGCAAGTATAAGGAAGGACAGGAACTGATACTATTTCTTAATAATAAAAAGAATAGTCCGGCAGAAATACAGATGCAACGACGCATGGACGGTTTCATGAATTTTATTGCACAGGAACATGAGAATCTGGTGGTTCACGATGTAGTACTGAATAAAGAAGATGATGAAGCCAACCGCCGGACATTGGAAGATTTCTTTGCCGCACATCCCAAGGCAGTATTAGGAGCCGTTTTTAACTCACGTGTCTACCAGGTGGCAGGATATCTACAGGAGACAGGACACCATTTGGAAGGACTAGTTGGATACGACCTTCTGCCCAAGAACGTGGAGTACCTGAAATCCGGCGAAGTAAATTATCTCATCGGACAACGACCGGGACTGCAAGGATACTGTGGGGTAAAAGCTCTGTGCGACCATGTCGTATTCAAACGTCCGGTGACCGGTGTAAAGTATATGCCTATCGACATCCTGATGAAAGAAAACATCAATTTCTATTTTGAATTTGAATAAACATCATAATATCAATCACTTTAAAAACGATTTTTAAGCATGAAAGCATTAAACAAACAGACCGCTCCCAAGGCTCAGCGCCCGGAACGTATCATTCAATTCGGTGAAGGAAACTTCTTACGTGCATTTATCGACTGGATTATTTATAACATGAACGAAAAAACTGACTTCAATAGCAGTGTTGTAGTAGTTCAACCCATCGACAAAGGTATGGTAGACATGCTGAATGCACAGGATAATCTTTATCACGTAAACCTGCAAGGATTGGATAAAGGAGAAACTGTCAATAGCCTGACAATGATCGACGTTATCAGCCGTGCACTGAATCCTTACACTCAGAACAATGAATTCATGAAGTTGGCTGAGCAACCGGAAATGCGTTTCGTAATCTCCAACACTACGGAAGCCGGTATCGCTTTCGATCCCTCCTGCAAACTGACTGACGCTCCGGCTTCTTCTTATCCGGGCAAACTGACCCAACTACTGTATCATCGTTTCAAGACATTCAACGGTGATAAGAGCAAAGGTCTGATTATCTTCCCTTGCGAACTTATCTTCCTGAACGGTCACAAGTTGAAAGAAACCATCTACCAATATATCGAATTATGGCAATTGGGTGATGAATTCAAAACTTGGTTTGAAGAAGCATGTGGTGTGTACGCTACGCTTGTTGACCGTATTGTTCCGGGATTCCCGCGCAAGGATATTGCAGCAATCAAGGAAAAATTGCAGTATGATGATAATTTGGTGGTACAGGCTGAAATCTTCCACCTCTGGGTCATCGAAGCTCCGCAGGAGATTGCCAAAGAATTCCCTGCTGACAAGGCTGGTTTGAATGTATTGTTCGTTCCTTCTGAAGCACCGTATCACGAAAGAAAAGTAACGTTGCTGAATGGTCCTCACACTGTTCTTTCTCCGGTAGCTTACTTGTCGGGCGTAAACATTGTGCGTGATGCTTGTCAACATCCGGTTATTGGTCAGTACATCAATAAGGTAATGTTCGATGAGTTGATGGAAACATTGAACTTGCCGAAAGATGAGTTGAAGAAGTTTGCGGAAGATGTATTGGAGCGTTTCAACAATCCGTTTGTTGACCATGCCGTTACCAGCATTATGCTGAACTCTTTCCCGAAATATGAAACTCGCGACCTGCCTGGCTTGAAGACTTATCTGCAACGCAAAGGTGAATTGCCTAAGGGACTGGTTCTCGGTTTGGCCGCTATTATTACTTATTATAAAGGTGGTGTTCGTGAAGACGGTGCTGAGATCACCCCGAACGATGCTCCGGAAATCATGCAATTACTGAAAGACCTGTGGGCAACAGGCGATACCCAGAAAGTAACCGAAGGTGTACTTGCTGCAACTTCTATCTGGGGCGAAGATTTGAATAATATCCCGGGACTTACCGCTGCTGTGAAAGCTGATCTGGATTCTATCCAAGAAAAAGGTATGCTGGAAACAGTAAAGGGAATTCTTTAATTAATCTACAAGTATCACAAAGGAGATAGGGCGGGGCGGAGGCTTCGCCCTATTTTTTTCTATTATCCCTTTGCTTTCCATAAAAAAAAGATTTTCTTTGCAATAAATAACATTTTCAAGCTCACGAGGTATGGTTACAAGCTACCGGCTACAAGCTACAAGTAGCTGCGCTATATTCCGAAAGGCACTTGTAGCTCGTTGCTTGTAACTGATTCATAACCGAAAAGAAAGATATTAATTTCCCCAAGAGGTTATAACGATAAATAGAATAGACTAAGTAATAAGCAAGAAATAACTTATACTATCTCAATTCCCAGGAGGAGGAGAATTGAGATAGTACAGACTAATTAATAACGAGTACTTATATGAAAGAAGAATTAAAAAGAAGAGAGTATTGTAAGACGACTTCTTTAACGAAAAGTCTTATTGCTTTTGTAGTATGCCTGGTATTGTTTTGTTTTTTTCTTTTCTGGAGTCCTTCACGAGAACTGGCAAAAAAAGATGTGAAGATTGTATTGAAGGAAGACTGTAATAAATGGATATATGTATGGTCTGGTGAGAGTGGAAAACTTGAAGAAACCAACGAAACATTAAAAGCCGGTACAAGCCTGAAAGGCATTGCCGAAGATGGACGTTGGACATGGATTGTGGAAGATGAAAACGGCAACCGCTTTGGCGTGCCCAAATTGGCTGTCGAAGGTGAAGTAAAGGAGCTACGAGCTATGAATCCCGATTTCCGCTATGTTTATCGAGCCGATTCATTGACCGGTTTCTCATTAGAACGTATATGCAAAGAAGCCGGAGACTATTTGATGGCCGATGTATCGACACGCAGTTATTATTTTCCGCAAGTTGTGCTGGCCAAAGGGGAAGGAAGAACGAAAGGAGTGTTACTCACGGTAGATGAACAGGGACTTGTGATACATACAGAACGTACCTCAGAGTTAAAATATAACTTATACACGAGTGCACCCTTCTTTTATTATATAATTAGTTGGAATCTTGTCACGAACTTCCAGCCCTTTACGATAGACGCTAATAGTCAGCCGCTGCACCACAAATCCTTAAGCAGTAAATTCGGTTCGTGGTTTAAGGGGATTTTCTCTTCCATTTTCTGGTTTCTCATGAAGCTGATACTGTTCTTATTGATATTGGGCGGATTGACGCTGATAGTGTATGGAGCCGCAAGTCTCCTGTTTGTTGCACTGGGGCGCATGCCGGGAGTGAAAAATTCGTTTATCGCCAAACTGGAATATGTATACATGATCCCTTGGATGTATATCTTGTTGCTTTCCTGTCTCTACTTATTCAATTCTCTTTGGATAATTCTTTTGCCGGGAGGCGTATTGCTACTGATATGGATGTGCGCTGCTGTAGAAAAACTCTCCATTCGTGACGCCCGTTGCCCGTCATGCGCGGCACTTAATAAATTAAATGTAGTTGAAATCACTTATTTGACAGGTGTGGACGTGGAGCCTGTATGGGGGACAAGTTGGATAAAGAATACACTTGTTGATGTGGAAAAAGCACGTAGACGGGAACATCACTTGGTGGAAACCGATACAGAGTGTGCCGTTTGTCATCACCACACACATACGGATAGTGAGACTGATTCGGTGAATGACTGGAAGCCTCTCAAAGAGTTTGCATGCCCTAAGTGCGGACAGCATGCTTTAAAAGCTACTTCGCTGGTAAAAGATTCAAATGTGAAACGCCATGAGTATACTTCACGGAAAGAAGGGAAAATCAAGGACAAAGGCTTTGATTTTGTAGAATGGGAAACTCGCTATGAAAGCAAGGACATAGTGTCAAGCCATGAGTATTGGACAGGTACTATTACTTATCATCAGGAAACGAACTGCGGACACTGTGATTATCATTATGAAATAGATCACACAGAAAAAGTAGATGAAAGTCCTACCAAAACCAGTACCGTGGAGGAAGTACGCAAATGGAAACGCGTTGATAAGTAACAACGTTTTTTAGACGTTGTTTCCTACATCCTACACCCATGATTATACTCCATTGAATATCAGGCAAATATATGGTGTATAAAAGGGTGTAGGCAGATGTATAAAATTCTCTTCCTACACCCCGAAATTCATAAAAAAAACGTTTTTTATTCTGTAACCTCCTTATTATCAGCCCGTACATACACTTTGTGCGAACCTTGCCCCACTGTATTCAAATACCCCTTTTCTACAAGCAAATTGAGGTCATTCAATGCTTTATTCTTCAAAAGTCCTGTAATTCCGCTATAATCATGACGGGTAATGAAAGGATGTGTCTCCAAAAAAGCCAGCAAACGGCGATAACGCTCCGTACCGCTAAGTTCCGCGCTTTTTCGGAAACCATATTTGGCACGTTCTACATAGCCCGCACAGCGTTTCCGGAAATCGGGAGACACACGCAGGTGTACTTTGCCAAAGAAAATAGTTTGCGAATGAATCTCTTTGGGATCCATTACCGGACGGGCTTGCAAGCTTGCCGAAAAATATCCGATATCACCTAACTGTACATGATGTCCTTCGGACAGGTAATAGGAAATACGGTCCTCAAGCAAAGCCACCACGCCCTTCACATCACCGGGAGTGAAGCTGGACATATCGGCTATATCCTGAACCAAGCGCTCCATTTCAATAGTACCCTTATTTACGATACGTGGGTACAAAGGTTGTAATTCGCCGTCACCCTTCGGGTTCGGGCGTCTCCGAAAATCATATTCTGCTGCCATAATGCTATGTTATTAAGTTACTAAATCATCATTTGCCCCTTTCCTTTTCCTCTTTTGCATTAAAGAAAATATCAGTAAGCTATAGGCAAAACTTTGTTTTCCAATTGTGGGCTGTGCATCCTGCAATTATAGGATGCACAGCCCACAGCCGAGAACTGTCCGTCCCGCAATTGCGGGACGAAGTTTTGCTACTGACAAAGATACAAAAACAATAAGGGAAAGTCAAGTTTTCTACCAACTATATTTCAATTTTTATGATTGCTTTATGATGAACAAAAAAGGGGTGTTACCGCTTAACAAAAGCCTTGATTTATTTGTTTCAAACGCATTTTATACCTACCTTGCAGTCTCTTAGGAAAAGGTTCTTAGGAATAAATTATTTTTTAAATAAACACACAAATGAAAATAACCCTTGTCAGAGAAGAAAAAGAGAGTGGGAGAGAAGCCGTCAGCACCTGCGAGGCAGATGTATTATTGGAACGGATAAAGACAGAAACTAAAGCAGCACACGTCACCGCACTACGGACCATGCTACTATATACCACCCCTGATGCTCGTGGTCACTACGAGCACATTGATAAATTGCCACGCATTTATCCGGCTGTAGAATATGGAAGAAGCCGCGATGGAGGCAGAAAGCTGAAGCGCTACAACGGCATAGTAATGCTCGAAGTAAATGGCCTGGCCGGATTGTCAGAAGTGGAACTAGTGAAAGAGCAGGCAAGATTATTACCGCAAACTTGGGCTGCTATTACCGGAAGCAGCGGACGGAGCGTAAAGATATGGGTGAAATTCGTGCTTCCCGACGGAAATCTCCCTGTAAAAGAGGAAAATATCACTCTCTTTCATGCCTGCGCTTATCGTATGGCTGTGCAGTGCTATCAACCCATACTGCCGTTTCCCATAACCTTGAAAGAGCCTAACCCCGCACAAAGCTGCCGTATGACACTGGACACTGATCCTTATTTCAATCCTGACGCCATAGCTTTCTGCCAGGAGCAGCCGTTCAGCATGCCCGGTGAACAGACTTTCCACCAACGGAAATTGACGGAAAAGAATCCGTTGCTGAGACTGAAACCCGGATTTGAGACATCAGAAACCTTCACCATACTGTTTGAAACAACCCTCGGTAAGGCATTGGATGAAATGCAGAACTGGAAGCGGGGAGATACCTTGCATCCGCTACTGGTGTGCCTGGCCGAAAATTGCTTCAAAGCAGGGATACCGGAAGAAGAAACCGTACGTCAGGTTATGATACACTATTACAGACAGGCAGACGAACAGGATGTCAGGATAACCATTCACAATCTGTATCGTGAATGCAAAGGATTTGGTAAGAAGTCAGCCCTGACACCGGAACAAAAAATCTCACTGCAATTGGAGGAATTCATGGGACGTAGATATGAATTCCGTTTTAATACCGTCAGCAATGATCTGGAATTTCGTCAAAAGGACTCCATTCACTTCTACTTCCAGCCTGTTGACCAACGGGCACGGAACAGCATATCAATGGATGCCCTGCAAGAAGGCATCAAAGTGTGGGACCGGGATGTAAACCGCTATCTGGCGTCCAACCGTGTGCCACTATACAATCCGGTAGAAGATTATCTGTGCAGCGTAGGGCGTTGGGACGGTAAAGATCGTATTCATGCGCTTGCCGACCTCGTGCCTTGCAATAATCCACACTGGCGTCAACTCTTCTACCGTTGGTTTCTGAACATGGTGGCTCACTGGCGGGGGCTCAACAAACAGTATGCCAACAGCACATCGCCTCTTTTAGTCGGTGCTCAAGGTTTTCGAAAATCAACCTATTGCCGGATCATTCTTCCGCCCGAACTTCGTTTCGGCTATACGGACAGCCTGGATTTCAGAAATAAGCGGGATGCCGAAATGTATCTGGGGCGTTTTATGCTGATCAACATTGATGAGTTTGACCAGGTCAGCATGAATCAGCAAGGTTTTCTAAAACATCTGTTACAGAAGCCTGTAGCCAATCTGCGCAAACCTTATGGCAGTAGTATTCAGGAGATGCGACGTTATGCTTCATTCATAGGTACCAGTAACCAAAAAGATTTGCTGACCGATCCGAGTGGTAGCCGCCGTTTTATCTGTATCGAGGTAACGGCACCCATCAATACAAACGTTACCATCAACTACCGTCAACTGTATGCACAAGCAATGGAGGCTATCACGAAAGGAGAACGTTACTGGTTTGATGACACAGACGAAGCAATTCTGAAGGAATCTAACCGGGAATTCGAACAAATCAGTCCGCTGGAGCAACTTTTCCATTGTCATTTTCGTTCACCGGAAGAAGGAGAGACGGGAGAACAATTGTCCGCCATGCAGATTATTGAATATCTACAAGAGAAGAACAAGGCTATTAATCTGTCTCAAAGCAGTATAACTACATTTGGACGTATTTTGAAAAGAAACCAGATTCAGTCCAAACGAACTAAGAAAGGGATGATATACGAAGTGATAAAGTTGTGATTTCAGTAAAATTGTGGTGTAGGAAGGCAGGCTTCCTACACCTTTCTACATACTTTCCTACATCATATATCAACTTGTAAATTAACGACTTAATCGTTTCGGTGTATGATGTAGGTTCCTTTTAGAAAATAGTGTTATGGGAATTTTCTTTTTATTCTGCTCCCCGTAATATGAATGTTGTGGCCCCGATAGTAACGATAGCCCCGTCCTCAATACGGATACGGTCTTTATCTCCCAGTATTTCATTATTCAGAAAAGTTCCGGTCAGACTGGGGGCATCTTGCAGAGTATAAACAAGTTTGCCTTGTTTATTTCGCTTCACATTAATAATGCAGTGACGGCGATCCATACTCATGTCCGACGTTTCAATAGGAGTATTAATATTGGTTCCCACACAGCGACGGCCAATTACATTGTCACCTTCCTGCAAAGGAAGCACTTGTTTGAAGCCAAACACATTCTCAATCACTGTAATACTGCCAAAAGCATCTTTAAATTCTTCTTCATCAGGGCGTTCTTCCTTTTGCGGAGCACGCATCTTTGTCTTTCCCAGACGAATACTAAACTGCTTGCCACAATGCTCACAAACGAAGACCAATGACTGACCTTCGCTGTATTTTGTTTCATCGAACAAAAGATAATTCTCACATTTAGGACAACGGATACGCTTCATAAGATTAAAAAATTAAGAATTATCACTTCTTCAGCACCCAAGCATTTTTGTACATCTCATTTTGGCGAATTCTTGCCAAAGCCTGATAAGCTTCCACTTCTGTTCCGCAAGATTCAATGCTGACACGCATTTTGCCGTCTCCAACAATCGCTTTTGCAGTGGAGAAGCCTTTTGCAACCAGCTGGGCTGCCATTGCTTCTGCATCTTGTTCTGTGCCCACGCTAGCAATGATAATATGATAGGGTCTTTTAGGAGTGGCAACGGACTGTTTAGCAGCAATAGGTTGCACATTTTGTTTAGGAGTCTCAGAAGTTACAACTGCTTTAGAAGTCTCAGTCTTAGCTTGAGCTTCTGTAGATACAGCCGGTGTTTTACCAACTTTGACTTCTCTAACCGCAACAGGGGCTACCACTTTCTTTTGTGTCCCTTTTTGCTTGTTAGCTGATTTGCGGGTGGGAGTATTCTGCTTTACAACAATCGGTGTAATAGCCAAAGATTGCTTTTCTATTTTCTCAAACAGCTCATCCGGTAATAGCTTTGCATAATTTTCTTCCACCACTTCCGTATTCTCTATCGGAGTGGAAAAGAAGAAAGAAAGCACAATTGCAGCTACCACTGCGGCAGCATTAGTCAGATATGCACGGTTAAACTTGATGGAGAAAGTACGTTTTTCCTTTTTGATAGCGGCAGGCGCTGAATAAGCAGCAACGTTCTCGGTCGACGGTTTTTCCAAAGCAGACAATTCCTGCATCTCAAATGCATCCAGCCCATATAAATAAGGAGTTGTGATCTTATTATCATAAGGTGCGAAGTCGAAGGTGTTATGAATAGTGTAACGTACTTCGCCAACATTCGGCAAATCAACCTTACCGTCTTCGTGCAACGTGGCTATTAATTCGTCCACTTTACGTTCTACCATCTTGGTAGCATCAGAGAAATTGGTTCCATACACAGACATATAAGACTGTACCAGCAAACCGTCATTCATCTTCAATTGCGGATTAAAGCCGATAATACGGGTAGGGGGCAGGAAAATATTTTCTTCTTTCACTCTTGTAGCCGAAGCGTAATGAGCAACAAATCCTCCCAAACCCGGAACAATGACGCAGTCATTTTCCAATAACAAAGCTTCTATATGTTGTGCCAATTCAATCATGCTGCAAAAGTAACGCAAATCTCGGATATAAGCCAGTTTCAGGGCATTTTTCTTTTCAACAATTTATAAACAATGCAGAATGGTACAATGCTTTCTTTGAATAAAAGCCGACTGATTCGTTAATGAATCAGCCAGCTTTTATTAATTTCGGACCTGTATTTTCGTTAATTAGCTATGATCATTCTTTTTGTATCAATCAAACGACCATCTGTTACCAATGAATAAATATAAATTCCATTAGGCAATTTATAAGTATCTACATATATCTCATTTTGTCCTTTTGTTCCTATTGGCAATTTTAGAACCATTCCTCCCATAGTGTTGTATATTTGGATATAAGTATTGATCGTCTCTAAAAGGATATAACAGTTTATAGCAGTACTTTCTTTAGCCGGATTGAATGTTTGATAAGATTGTAAATGATAATAATATATTCAAAGACAAAATGGTAAACTCAACTATTCATATCGCCAAACAAATTATAAACCGCAACAAAAAATACCGCGTCGGACAGCGAAGTATAATCACTAGTGCTTTATTTGATAAAACGCTCTAGAAACAATGAACAAATTATAGACAACCTAACAATAAACCCGCCTAACCAACGTTTATTGACTATAGAACTATTGCTTTTACGATAGTCAAATTAATAAAAGATAAGATATACGATGAAAATAAGAATGCTGATTCCTGCTTTTTCGTTACTAATATTAATGTCGTGCAAAACAACGACTAATACTATTACCTATTTTCAGGATTTAGACAACCAGATGCCAGCTGTTATCGAGCAATCTGTTAATTATACCCCTCGGATTGCTCCTGATGATCAATTATCAATAACTGTATCTGGGACAGATCCGAATGCTGTAGCAGCATTCAATATGCCACTTGCCAGCTATTTGGCCCCAGGGGAAACAAATGTTACCTCTACACCTGTACTTCATACTTATTTAGTAAATTCACGCGGAGAGATTGATTTCCCAGTACTTGGTAAAATACAAGTTGCTAATATGACACGTAGCGAATTGACAGACATGATGACTGAAAAGATTTCCGCTTACGTCAAGTCTCCAATTGTTACGATACAGATAAGGAATTTCAAAGTTTCAGTACTGGGTGAAGTTAATAAACCCGGAACGGTAAATGTACCTAATGAACGCCTGTCCGTACTTGATGCCCTTGGTATGGCAGGAGATTTAACAATATATGGCAACCGTACTAATGTGCTTCTAATCCGTGATAACAACGGAAAAAAAGAATATCACCGTTTTGATCTGACATCCGCAGAAACTCTGACTTCACCCTTCTATTATCTACGGCAGAATGATGTTCTCTATGTGGAGCCTAATAAAGCAAGGAAAGGAAATGCCAAATATAGCCAGAACGGGCAATTTAACGTATCTTTGGCATCAACTATAATCAGCGCTTTATCGGTGTTGGCATCGTTAGGGATCGCATTATTGGTTAAATAAATCACTTAGTTATGAATGACGAAAACATACATATAGGAGCGCTTTTAAAGCAATTCCTAGCTTACTGGAAAATATATACACCTATTGGCATTATCTGCCTGATTGCCGCCGTCTGTTTCTTAATAGCCACACCTCAAGAATATCAGTTTACAGCACGTATACAACTAATCAGAGATAATCAAGGGATGATGTCTGAACTGAAAATGTTGAAAAGCACAGGTATAGGTGCAATGTTGGGCGGAAGTAGTTCAGGAAGCAGTGTGGAAGATGAAGTAATAGTACTGATGTCACGTACCAATATGACTGAAGCGATTCGTGAAACCGGATACCAAGTGGAAACGCGTGAACGGCAAGGCTTAAAAAATGTACTGCTTTATGGAAAAGACAATCCAGTAACATTTCTCTTTCCCGAACAGTTTTTAGATACCTTAAGTAAACCAGTAAAAATAAAACTAACATTATCGAATGGAATCATACAATCAGCCCAAATAAAATCAACTTTATTTAAGACGGTGAAAGTAAAAGAACAGCCGCTGCCTTGTCGATTGCAATTACCTATTGGCACCATTATGATTACCCCGAATGCAGACGTTTCCGTTCCCGGAGAAAAAACACTGACTATTCGGATTACTCCATTGCAGCAAACCTATGAAGATTTGTATGATGATTTATACGCAGGTGCACAAGAAACAATTTCAGACATAATAATACTCCTGTTTGAAAACGAGAATAAACAGCGGGGATATGATTTCTTAAATACTATCATGTCCACTTACAACCGATATAGCCGAAATGTAAAAGTAAAGGAAGCCACTATCAATGCGAAGTTTGTGAAAGAACGTTTGGATACCATTACTACGGAACTTGCATATCTGGAACATCAGATCGAAACTTATAAGAAACGGAATAACATACCGGAGCCTGCTTTATATGCTAAAGCGACCGTTACAGGATATCAAGAATTGGAAAGTATTATTTTAGAAACGGAAACTCGTCTGAAAATTCTGGATTATGTAGTGGATTATATGAAAAATCCCCTGAATGAGTATGCTTCAGTGCCTGCTATAGAAGGAATCGGTGAAAAATCTATTGCCCTTTATAATCAATTGGTACTTGACCGACAGCGCCTGCTTCTTTCTTCCGAGAAAGAGAATCCAGCTTTGATACTTGCCGACAAACAATTGGCCGAACAGCGCAAAATGCTGCTGGAGGCTATAGATGCAGCTCGGCAAAGCATACGTGCAAGCCTGAAGGAAATAAATAAGAAAAATCAGGTGTTCAGCAGCCAGCTTAGTGCTCTACCCACCCAAGAAAGGGAATACATCGAAATGAAGCGTCAACAAAAAATAAAAGAGAGTGTCTATTTGTTCCTTATGCAAAAATTGCAGGAGAAAGAGTTGGTAAACTCTCCGGACGAGCAGGCGGGTAGGGTGGTAGACGCAGCATATAGTTCGGCAAAGCCTGTATATCCACGCAAAGTGTTTGTACTGGCAATAGCACTTGCTGCAACTTTCATTCTCTCACTGATCATTATTAGTTTTCGGGTGTTTGTTTTCACTAAAACAAAATAAGCCATGCTATCCCGGTTAGTGTTCTCTAAAAACAACTTATTTTTTGCCTTTCTCATATTTGGCTATTTATTCGGAGTTATCTTCTATGACTTCATCGGATTCGACTATGTAGATGAGTTAATGGCTCTCTTTCTAGTTGTCTTTACCGGGATGGTGGTAATGGAACGCAAAAAATGGAAAGAGTTGATACCCATAGGAATAGTTGCCGGAATTTTTATATTCTACTTGATATATTCATTTCTTATCAAATCCAATACTCCCATTGCAATTTGCATGGATTTCTTGACACAACTAAAGCCTTTTCTGGGATTTTATTGTACCTTTCTGATAGCTCCAGTACTAACTATATCCCAGAAACGCTTCTTATCCATTCTATGCATAGTAATAGCGGGCGGACTTTTCATCTTAGGAATCATTGATGTTAATTTCTTGTTTTTCGGCCATCAATCCCGTTATGCGACAGCCGTTGTTGCTACCTTTTTTCTACTTAGCTATTGTTCTACCAATTCATGGAGCGACATTGTCGTATTATTGTTAATATTGACCATTGGACTGATTTCCACCCGTTCTAAATTTCATGGTTTCTGGGCAATCGCCATTTTTCTGATGGTCTATATGAAATTGGGCGGAAGAATACGTTTTAACATAACAACAACAGTCCTGTTCGGGTGTCTTGCTTTAATAACTATTTGGTTGGCAAAAGACAAGATTATACTCTATTATGTGGATGGAATGATGAACTCCCAAGAAATGTGGAGCCGTCCTGCCATGATGCTTACTTCCATGCAAATCTTATATGACTATTTTCCTTTTGGAAGTGGATTGGGAAGTTTTGGAACATTCGCTTCTGCAGAATATTATTCTCCTGTCTACTCCGCTTACGGAATTGATCACTTGTGGGGATTATCAAAAGATATGCCTGCATTTATATGTGATGCATTCTATCCCGAATTAGCCCAATTTGGAGTCGCAGGCGTCATACTCTATTTTGCTTTTTGGTTCTCAATCCTCAGGAAATCAACGAAAGAACAATTGCCTAGTGGGCAATTGTTTGTTTTGCTAATATTTATATTTTTTCTGATAGAAGGAATTGCCGATGCCACTTTTACGCAAAACCGGGGATTGTTTATATTGATATTATTAGGTCTTATATTATCTTCGAATAAATGAAGCTGAAAATTGGAACATATAAAAAAGGAGCCGTATATTCTTCCGCTTTCAGCATCGGAAGTAAACTGACAGCTTTTGTCATGCAGCTTCTAATTGCTTACTATCTGGGGGCAAATACAGGAACGGATATTTATTTTTATTTATTTAATATAGCTATTTTAGTAGGTGGGCTAGTGCAAACACTTAATACATCTATTTTAATTCCTAAAGCTATGTTCCTGCGCTATAATGAATCATCAAGAGCTGAAATGCAATTTCACAATTCATTTCTTTACACATTCTTATTACTGGCAGCAGGTGCATTACTTCTATTCTGCATAATTGGAGGCAAACAAGCACCAGAATGGATTATGAATTTCCCCACCCAAGATATACGCAGTCACATCTCAGTATATTACTTATTTTTCCCACTGACTCTCCTTATCATAGTAAATCTCTATGTAAGTGAAATATTGGTTTCATTCAAGTATTTTACATTGGGACTTTCGTGTAATTTCATGATAAACTTTAGTGGCATTGTCGCACTTATCTTATTAGGTCAAAAAGCAGATGTTTCAATCGTGATGTATAGTAGCTGTTGTGCATGCTTACTGAATATTGTCTTGTTGCTTTGGTTTATGAAGAAAAAGCTGAGATGGCAATTCTCGTTAGTAAAATTCGCTCTTGTCCGTTCACAAAGCAAAGCGTTAACCGGGCTGGCTGTTAATCAGGGAATCATTATTTTTGCATCCACTTTTCCCATGTATCTATTGTCCCAATATCAGCCGGGAATAATAACTATCATCAATTATGCACAGAAGTTTATCCAAGCTCCGTTAGCACTCATACAGCAAATAACTTCTGTTCTTCAAATAAAGCTCAACAATTTATACAGCCACGGTGAAAAGGAAGAAATGTATCATGTCACTTTGCGGGTAACTTTACGTTTATTTCTGTTTACGATATGCACTTCTTTGGTTATCTTCCTGTTACGTACTTTTATTGCCGAGGAATTGTTCGGATTAGGAAAAATGCCGTATGCCGCCATGGAAAAGCTATCATCCCTTATCGGTATAATGACATTTGCAATGCCTTTTACCGCCGTCAGCTTGGCATGCATGAAAATATATTTTACAGAAGGCCGTATACGTCTCTATATCATTATTATGTCATTGAGTAACCTATTCTCATGTATATGTTACTACTTTGCTATAGAGACATGGAAGGAACATGGATATGCCGTTGTGTACTTATTCATTGAATTTGTAATTATGATAGGTATTGTGGCGTTTTTAAAACGCAGAAAATAAAGATAAAAATGAAAGATTATAGATTAAGCAGCTGGAAAAAATATCCTAATGAACTTTTTTATATAGCAGCAATGGTAGCTCTAATTTTACAGCTATTGCATCTTCGCTATGACCTTTTATTACACTTTGATAAGGATTTAGGATTGTTGAGCTACAGTGCCCGTTCTATGGTTGACGCACTCTTGCTACTACTACCTTATTGGTTGCTTCCTGCTAAATTACGCATATATTATGTTAGTATTATAGTTTTCCTATTCTCTTTTTGGGGATTGTCTCAATTATGGTATTATCGTACTTATGATGATCTGATGCCATTTTCCTCTTTTCTCCTATTTGATAATATTTCCCCTTTATTATTAAATAGCATAAAAGCATCCATGAAATTAACAGATATTCTGTTTATTCTGCCACCATTCTTTTTATTCATTCTTTATTGGTTTCTTTTTGTGGATACAATAAAAAAGACACCTGTCAATTCTAAAAAAAGAGTCATATATACGATTAGTATCTTACTTTTTGCTATTCTTATACATTTAATGAATGCATATGTGTTTTATTCAAAAATGCAAAATAGGACGACTTGTCATTTAGGAATTCGCTATGTTAATACGGTTAATTACATATCGTATTTTGACTTTAATGGATTTGTTCCCTTCTGTATACATTCATTTATAAACACCATATTAGAAAAACGCAGTTTGGATATTAAAGAGAAAGAAGAAATAGAATCATTTTTGAGCAAATACATGCTTAAATATACAGATAATCAATACGCTGTTAAAGAAAAACAGAATTTAATTGTGATAATAGTTGAATCTCTTAACTCATGGCTTATTAATTTTAAACTGGATAGTATAGAAGTAACCCCTCATTTAAATCAACTTTGCCAGGAAAATAATTCAATTCTTGCTTTACATATACAACCTCAAGTCAAAAGTGGTAGATCAAGTGATGCACATTTCATGTACAATACAGGACTGTTACCTATAAATAATGGTGCGGTGGCTGTACGATTTGGAGAGGCTGAATATCCTTCTTTGGCAAAAGCGTTAAAAGGGTATAAATCATTATCTATGGTTTGTGATGATGCTAAATATTGGAATCAAGAAACAGCTTTCAAATCTTATGGATTTACACAATTATATGATAGTCGTTCGATGATGAATACTTCAGGAAACATAAATGATCATATCTTGTTAGAAAAGGCTGCCAATCAAATTAAACATGTCGATTTCCCTTTTTACGCACAGCTGGTGACAATTAGCATGCATTATCCTTATAATACATTAGAGATTCCTTCTACAAATATTTCTAAATCAAAATTGTATACCAAAGATATTAGAAACTTTCTGGAAAAAGCCCATTTTTGTGATAATGCTATTGGCAAATTTATTCAAGAATTAAAAGAAACAGGAATCTATGAGAAATCACTTATAGCAATTATTTCGGATCACAACGAAATAGATAAGAACCAAATTGAAAATAGAAAAGAGACTCTACCTGAAGATAAAGAAATAGCAATGATTATACTCAATGGTTCACAAAAGCTGAATTACACCTCTAAAATGGAACAAATAGATATATATCCGACTTTACTTGATTTAATGGGGGCTAATAACTATCCGTGGAAAGGTTTAGGGCATAGTATTTTTCGTAAGGACTCTATACTATTACTCCCATTAGAAGAAAGAAGAAGTTATATTTCTGATTTGATTATAACAAAAGGATATTTTAAAATGAAGTAACATGCGCATATTATTACTGAATTCCATATTATATACTCCCCGTACCACAGCTAAAGGGAGATTTATCCCCCAGGTAGCTTCTATTGAAGATTGCATGATTATAAAACTGGGGATAGAGTTTGTTAATCAGGGACATGAGGTGACTTTAGTAGCTGCGGAAGATTATAAGCCAACTAATCAGCAGGATTTTCCCATAGAAATAGTTTATTTCCGTTCCATGCTGCCTAAATTGTTCCTGCCGACTGTACTGCCTTTTCATCCGCAACTGATTCACTTCATCAAGAAACACAAAGAACAGTTTGACATGATTATCAGCAGCGAAATTTTTTCGTTTAATTCTTTATTTGCTGCATGCTTAGTGCCTGATAAAACTCTTATATGGCAAGAATCAGGCAATCATAATCGAAAATTCTTCAAATTGCCATCTTTGATATGGTATCATTTTGTAGCACGCACATTTATGCGCAAGGTAAGAGTCATACCCCGTTCTCTTATAGCAGGAAAGTTCACAAAACAGTTTGGTTTGAATGTTTTTTCTAATTTTATAGATCACGGTGTAGATGGAAAAGTATTTCATTTCCAAAAAGAAAAGAAAGCTTCATTTATTGTTATAGCCCATTTGGATAGAGATAAGGATGTAATATCTATTATCATCTCCTATAAGAAATTCATAGAACGATATTCTGACAGACAATATTCATTATACATAATCGGAGAAGGGGAGGAATCTGAGAATCTGAAAGACTATGTCCAAAGTAACCAACTGAGTAATCAAATTTTCTTTTTGGGAAGAATCCCGCAAAGGGAATTGAGTAAATATCTAAGCGAATCTGTTTGTTTACTTTGCAATTCCAAGAAAGAACTAAATATGTTGTCGATAGGAGAAGCTATAGTAGCAGGAACTCCGGTACTTACAAATACGGTTCCGTATAGCCATGAATGGATAACACAGAATAAGCTAGGAATAGTTAAAGATAATTGGACAGAAGAAGATATGCATGAAATAGTGATGAACAATCAGTATTATGTGGATAATTGCTCACGCTATTCTTCCCAACTCTTATTATCAGAACTTCCCAACAAATTCATAAAACAATTCAATATGAAATGACTATGAGAATTCTCATTGTAAATAAGTTCCTATATCTTCGGGGAGGTGACTGCGTCCACTCCCTAAATCTAAAGCAATTATTACGCAATGCAGGTCACGACGTATGTTTCTACGCAATGAGTTATTCACAAAATATAGTATGTGAAGAAAACAAATATTTTGCCGAAGAGATAAGTTTCTCTGCGAAGGATCTACAAGGAAAAATAAAAGCTGCCAGTCGCATTATATGGGGGATAGGAGTAGTGCAAAACTTCAAAAAACTTTTAGAGGAATTTCAGCCTGACGTTGTGCACCTGAATAATATTCATTCGTATCTTTCACCTATAGTTGCGAAACTGGCATATCAAAGAGGAGTCAAAGTAATATGGACACTCCATGACTATAAATTGATCTGTCCTTCATACAGCTGTCTTTGCAAGGGAAATACCTGTGAAGCATGTTTTACAAATAAAAAGCACGTAGTACTCCGTAAATGCATGAAGAACAGTTTTCCGGCAAGCATATTGGCTTGGGGAGAAGCCATGAACTGGAATAAGAATAAGCTTTCATTATGGACAAACAGTTTTATCTGTCCTAGTCAGTTCATGGCGAAAAAAATGCAGCAAGGAGGATATCCGGCCAGTAAACTACAGGTCATTAGTAACTTCATTGGAGAAGAACAAGTGCAGTATATAATAAATACCCCCAACCCCATACGGGAAGAAGCATACGCATATATAGGACGACTTTCACAAGAAAAAGGTGTTGAGTCACTTTTAAAAGCTGCCTCTTCTTTACCTTATAAACTATATATTGCCGGCAGCGGACCTTTAGAAGCTGATTTAAAGAAAAAATATACTGCAAATAACATAATTTTTCTTGGACATTTGGGAATAATGGATACTATTGAATTACTCAAAAAAATATCATTTACTGTCATTCCTGCTATTTGGTATGAAAATAACCCACTAAGCGTAATAGAATCCTTGTGTTGTGGTACTCCTGTGCTAGGGCGAAATATTGGTGGCATACCGGAATTAATAGAAACCAGCAGCTTTAATCGCCTCTTCACTCAAGACGAAGAATTACCTTCACTAATTACTAAAATGTTCAATACCGTTGTTTCTGCCAATAGAGATGAATTATCCACCGCGGCCTTGCAACGCTTCTCCGGTGAGCATTATTATCAAAAGTGGCTTGAAGTAGTAGGAAAGGAATGAAAAATAGTATTTTTGCAAATAAATAAACTGCATATATATGAAATCCGCTATAAATTCCCCCACTGACATGTGTATCATTGTTACATATCGCTGCCCGATGCAGTGCCAAATGTGTAATATATGGCAAAATCCCACAGATAAAAATAAAGAAATCACTCCGGCAGAAATTGAAAAACTACCGAAAGTGAAGTTCATAAATATTACAGGAGGAGAACCTTTTATCCGGGAGGATCTGGAAGAAATTGTAAAAGTAGCATTCCATAAGTCTCCTCGCGTTGTTATTTCAACTTCAGGATGGTTTGAAGAACGTATTATCCGTTTAGCTGAAAAGTTTCCTAAAATAGGGATACGTATTAGTATTGAAGGATTATCTCAAAAAAATGATGAACTTCGAGGAAGGCAAGGCGGGTTCGATAAGGGACTTCGCACCCTGTTACAACTCAAAGAAATGAGAGTAAAGGATATCGGTTTCGGAATTACTGTTTCCAACTCCAATTCAGCTGATATGCTTTCCTTATACCGCTTATCTCGTTCATTGGAAATGGAATTTGCAACCGCAGCCTTACATAATTCGTATTACTTTCATAAAACAGATAATGTGATTACCAATCAAACAGAAGTCTGTGGTAATTTTAGTAAATTAATAGAATGGCAACTAAAAGAAAAACATCCGAAATCCTGGTTTCGTGCATATTTTAACTGGGGACTAATTAATTATATCAAAGGAAAACCTCGTTTGCTTCCTTGTGAAGCTGGTTTAGTTAATTTCTTTGTAGATCCATATGGGGACGTTTATCCCTGTAATGGCATGGAAAGTAAATACTGGAAAGAAAGTATGGGAAACATCCGTACTATGACTTCCTTTGAAGAGTTGTGGAGAAGCGAACAAGCCGAACGCATCAGATTCCAGGTGTGTGAGTGTCCTAAAAATTGCTGGATGGTAGGAACAGCTGCTCCGGTCATGAAGAAATATATAACTACTCCAATGCGATGGGTGTTGCATCAAAAGATACACTCCATACTGGGACATCCCATAATACTAAACGATAAAGAAATATGAAAATTGTAGTAACAGGGACCAGAGGCATTCCCGGTATACAGGGAGGGGTAGAAACGCATTGCGAAGAGCTCTATCCATTAATTGCAGATAAACAGCATGAAATTATTGTTGTTCGCCGTCCCTATTATGCAGTGGATCATTCTGTAAAAGTATATAAACAAGTTATTATAAAAGACATAAGAGTGCTGCGTAACAAGCATTTGGAAGCTTTCATACATACTTTCTTGGCCGTGTTATATGCACGCAAAGTAAAAGCAGATATTGTACATATTCATGCAGTAGGTCCGGCATTAATGACCCCTTTAGTACGATTATTAGGTATGAAAGCGGTAATCACCCATCATGGTCCAGATTATGATCGTGATAAATGGGGGAAGTTTGCCAAATGGATACTTCGTATGGGAGAAAAAACAGGAATGTACTATGCTAATCATATCATAGTTATTTCTGAACATATCAGACGAATGATTCAACAGAAATATCCAGATAAGAAAAATATAACACTGATCTACAATGGAATAAATCCAGTATTTCCTGCACGTAGCACTGAACATCTTCAAAGTCTGGATTTGACAGAATATGGTTATATTTTAGCAGTAGGGCGTCTTGTGAAAGAGAAAGGCTTTGATAAACTAATTGAAGCCTTCAAACAACTATCTCCAGTATCTATAAAATTAGTAATAGCCGGGGATGCTGATTATCAGGATGAATATACTCAAAAGTTAAAAGAAATGTGTAAAGGGCAGAAGAACATACGCCTGGTAGGCTTTATCAAAGGAGAAAAACTTGCACAATTATATACATACGCACGGATATTTGTATTACCTTCCACGCATGAAGGATTGCCTATCGCACTACTTGAAGCTATGAGTTATAATTGTCCGGTACTGGCAAGTGATATTCCTGCTAATAAGGAAATAGGATTACCGGAGGAATGTTACTTCAAAAGTGGAGATTTATCCTGTTTGCAACAGGCTCTGAAGAAACAATTGGAAAATGCTCAGACAGAACGGGTTTCTTACAACTTGTCTGCATATAACTGGACCAATATAGCCGGACAGACCAAAGAAATATATAATTCTCTAATATTATAAAACAATATAGATAACAATTTAACGTTCTATATACTAAAGAATTCTGTATTTTAAGAATGAATATACAATCTTCAATATATACTTTTCCGTTGAAACGGAAAAGTAACCGTATACTCAAACGAACACTTGACATAGTGTTATCATTGATAGTCTTGACTACGATATATCCAGTGGCATATATCATCATCGGGTGTTGCATCAAAATAAAGATGCCGGGTAAGATTATATTTACTCAAAAGCGCAACGGCTTATATGGGAAGGTATTTACATGTTATAAGTTTCGCTCCATGCTGCCCAATGTTGAAGCCGATACGCAACAAGCCTACAATGAGGATCCACGTATTACTCCATTAGGACATTTCCTGCGTGTCACCAGTCTTGATGAGTTACCACAATTCTGGAATGTGCTTAAAGGAGACATGTCCGTAGTGGGGCCACGTCCTCATATGCTGATACATACTGAGCAATATTGTGATATCATTCCTGAATACAATAAAAGACTTATTGTGAAGCCGGGTATCACGGGATGGGCCCAGATACACAACCTGCGCGGTGAAACGGAGAAGTTGGATAAAATGAAAAAAAGAGTAGAATATGATATATGGTATATCGAACATTGGTCGTTCTCATTAGACCTGAAAATCATGTTCAACACAATGAAAATTATATTCCGATAAACTCATGCGTATAACCTGTCACATACTTACAATCCTGTTTTGCTTTTCTGCTTCGTCAGTAATGACAGCGCAAAGCGGACTGAAGCATCAGAACATTTCATCTTTCGTTGAATATGGAGCATCTGTCCATACCGGTGACAACACTCCTTTGTGGCAGGTCAGCAATCAACATGGATTATCCTCTATTGACAATAATACTTATTTAAGAGGTGGAGCTTTTTATACAGATACAATCCGCCAGTGGAGGTTGGAAGGAGGACTGGATATGGCGGTTGCATCCGGTTTTACATCCACTTTTATATTGCAACAGGCTTATGCTGACATACGATATAAATGGTTGGGGATACTCATTGGTAGTAAAGAGATTGACTCACCTTTATTAAATCAGCAATTAAGTAGTGGCGGACTAACCTGGTCGGGTAATGCAAGACCTATTCCACAAGTATGGATAGGACTTCCTGAATATGTGCAAGTATTACCACGCCTCGCTTTAAAAGCAGAAATGTCGTACGGATGGTTTACTGATAATAAATATCAGAGAAAGCAGGTAGGAGAGGATTATTGGTATACTAAAAGCATCAAATATCACCATAAAAGCGGATTCCTACGCATTGGAGTTCCACAGGGTAAGTGGCAACTAGACCTGGGTATGAGCTTGGATGTACAGTTTGGTGGATATAAAAGCGCCGGAATGGATGCAGGAGATTTGGGAAATAGTTGGAAAGATTATTTCAAGGTATTTATTCCCAGTCGTGGAGATGACAGTAGTCCTGAAGGAGAACAAATTGCCTATCAAGGTAATTTTATGGGTAGCGAACATATACGGATGACTTATCGTCATGAAGATTTTTCCATCAGTGCTTATCTGGAGAATTATTACGATGATTTCAGTGGAATGGGAAAACTCAACGGATTTGATGGTTTATGGGGGATTGAATACAAATCTAACCACAAACAGGCCATCAACGGTTTTGTACTGGAATACTATCAGACTACTAATCAGAGCGGTCCAATGCATGGAGTGGATTTCACCGTAGTAGAGAAAACGGGAGGTGCCGACGATTATTATAACAACGAGTGGTATCCCGGCTGGGTACACTGGGGAATGACTATGGCTAACCCATTGATAGCTTCTCCCATTTATAACAAAGACGGTGACATGAGTTTCAAATACAACCGTATCCGAGCCTTGCATTTAGGTTGGAGTGGAGACATCAGCAATGAATGGACATACCTCGCAAAACTATCATATAATAAAACTTGGGGAACTCCTTTCAAACCTATACCTAATATATTAGAAAATTTTTCTACTTTTGCATCAGTTTTCTATACTCCCCATAAATGGAAAGGATGGCGGTTCAATGCATCCATTGCTTTCGATATAGGAGAGATATATGGTGACAATTTAGGTTGCCAGTTGAAAGTACAAAAAACATTCTGAAAAAGATGAATTACATACAAACGGAAATTGATGGTGTATGGCTGATCGAACCGAAAGTTCTTCGTGACGAGCGTGGCTATTTTATGGAAGCCTTTAAAGAAGAGGAATTCAAAATGCATATCGGTGATGTGCACTTTATTCAGGACAATGAGTCGAAGTCTTCCTTCGGTGTATTACGTGGATTACATTATCAGAAAGGAGAATATTGTCAGTCCAAACTGGTACGTGTTATAAAAGGAAAAGTACTGGATGTGGCAGTGGATTTGCGCCAATCATCACCAACTTTCGGTAAATATGTCTCTGCAGAACTGAGTGAGGAAAATCAACGGCAATTTTTCATTCCCCGTGGATTCGCACATGGTTTCCTTGTTCTGAGTGAGGAAGCTATCTTTATTTATAAAGTAGATAATGCTTATGTTCCACAAGCAGAAGCATCCATTCGTTTCAATGATGAAACCATAGGAATTGAGTGGCCTATAGCAGAAGAACAACTTTTATTATCTCCTAAAGATAAAACAGCTCCATCCTTCCGGGATGCGACATATTTTGAATAAAGAGTATGAAGATAGCCATCGTCGGTACAGGATATGTCGGTTTAGTGACCGGAACCTGTTTTGCAGAAATCGGTGTCAGCGTCATTTGCGTAGACACGAACAGTGAAAAAATTGAAGCGCTCAAGAAAGGTGTTATTCCTATCTATGAAAGTGGCCTGGAAGAAATGGTGAACCGAAATGTAAAAGCCGGTCGCCTACATTTCACAACTTCATTGGAGAGCTGCCTGAATGAGGTAGACGTTGTTTTCAGTGCCGTTGGTACGCCTCCTGACGAAGATGGAAGTGCTGATCTCAGTTATGTGCTCGAAGTTGCCCGTACCATTGGTAGAAACATGCAGAAGTACATATTGGTAGTCACAAAGAGTACGGTTCCTGTAGGTACTGCAAAGAAAGTACGTGCCGCTATCCAGGAGGAACTGGATAAACGGGGTGTTAGTATTCAATTTGATGTAGCCTCTAATCCCGAATTCCTGAAAGAAGGAAATGCTATCAATGATTTTATGAGCCCGGACCGTGTAGTAGTGGGAGTGGAGTCCGAACGTGCAAAGAAATTGATGAGTAAGCTTTATAAACCATTCTTGCTGAACAATTTCCGTGTAATATTTATGGATATCCCGTCTGCTGAAATGACGAAGTATGCGGCTAACTCAATGCTGGCTACCCGTATTAGTTTTATGAATGATATCGCTAATCTTTGCGAACTGGTAGGGGCAGATGTCAATATGGTACGTAGTGGCATCGGTTCGGATACCCGAATCGGACGTAAGTTCCTTTATCCGGGTATTGGTTATGGTGGTTCGTGCTTTCCAAAAGATGTAAAAGCACTCATCAAAACCGCTGAACAAAATGGCTATCAGATGCGTGTGCTCCATGCTGTAGAAGAAGTCAATGAACTACAGAAAAGCATTCTTTTCGACAAACTTTGCAAGCACTTCAACAACGAACTGAAAGGTAAGACAATTGCCTTATGGGGACTGGCTTTCAAACCGGAGACGGATGATATGCGCGAAGCCCCTTCATTGGTGTTAATAGACAAACTGCTGAAAGCCGGATGCAAAGTGCGGGCTTACGACTCCGCTGCAATGGACGAATGTCGCCGTCGGATAGGTGAGAGCATTTATTATGCCAAAGATATGTATGATGCTGTACTTGATGCTGATGCTTTGATGCTGGTTACCGAATGGAAAGAATTCCGCTTACCATCCTGGGCAGTTATCAAGAAAACCATGGAGAAACCTGTGGTGTTGGACGGGCGTAATATCTATGACAAGAAAGAAATGGAAGAGCAAGGATTTACCTATCATTGCATCGGACATTAAAAATATAAAACAGAGAGAGTTATGATAAAGTGGGGTACTATTTCTATGGTGCTCGTCGTTGTGCTTGTATCATCCTGTAGCAGTACTAAAAATGGGGAAAATTCCGACAGGGAAGACTTAACCGCTAAAGAATTGCTGCAAGGTGTCTGGCTGGACGATGAGACGGATATGCCGTTAATGCGTATTAGCGGTGATACGATCTATTATGCTGACCCACAAAATGCACCTGTTTACTTCAAGGTACTTCGTGATACGATTTATTTACGCGGAAATACCCTTACAGCTTATAAAATAGACCGTCAAACGGAATATAGCTTTTGGTTTCATTCTCTATCTGATGATATCGTAAAGCTATATAAGTCCGATAATCCGGAAGACACTCTGGCATTCTCCACTCAGGAAGTGGAAGTTATCCCCAGCACTTCAGAAGTAATCAAAAAAGATAGTGTGGTTATGTATAAAGGAACGCGTTATCGGGGCTATGTCTATATCAACCCTTCTAAGATGAAAGTAATAAAAACAGTATATTCTGATGAAGGTATAGGTGTGGACAATGTATACTATGACAACGTGATACATATCTGTGTATATGAAGGCAAGAAATTACTGTATGGCAAGGATATTACTAAAAAAGTTTTCGCAACTATTTTTCCGGAGGAAGTGTTAAATCAGACCATTCTTTCCGACATGAATTTTATAAATGTGGATGGAAAAGGCTATCACTATGAAGCCATGCTCCGTATTCCGGAAAGTTCCGTTTATCATCTCGTAAGCCTGACTATCGGTACTGATAAGCAATTACATATAAAAATGGTGGAGTAAAACTCCACCATCAAACAATATCTATTAAAGAAATCCTTCTCTTATTTGTTGCTTTTTCCTGAAGGATTAGCACTTTTTCTCGGAGCATTACCTCTTCCTTTTGAAGCATCTCCTTTCTTCGGAGCATTTCCACTACCTTTATTGGTATTTCGTCCTTTAGCACGGAAGTTACGTTTGCCCCTTCCGTCATAACTACGTGGCTTGTATTCGGGTGACTCACCTAATTCTTCAGGTACAGGTATTTTATAAATATCTCTTTCCAGGAAATTCTCAATTTGCTTGAAGTTACTTTGTTCCT
Source organism: Bacteroides sp. 14(A) (assembly GCF_000526555.1). NCBI lineage: Bacteria > Pseudomonadati > Bacteroidota > Bacteroidia > Bacteroidales > Bacteroidaceae > Bacteroides > Bacteroides sp. 14(A). The sequence goes on from NZ_JAGH01000005.1 coordinate 759,565, forward strand.
TTTCATTTACAAAGGTTAGAGCAACACCATCGTTATTAGCACGCGCCGTACGACCAATACGATGAACATAGTCTTCACTGTCATGCGGAACATCATAGTTAATCACAAGACGAATATCATCAATGTCAATACCACGAGCCACGATGTCAGTGGCAACCAGAATGTTTATACGACCTGCCTTAAACTCATGCATCACTTCTTCACGCTGTGCCTGTTCCAGGTCAGAATGCATTTCGCCTACATTCAGCTTCATCATTTTCAAGGCCTTTGTCACTTCCTTTACTTTCAACTTGGATGATGCGAAGATAATGACACGCTCCGGTGTTTGTTCAGCAAAGAGACTGCGAATTATACCCAACTTCTGATTTTCATAGCAAACATAGGCGGCTTGCACAATTTTATCAGCAGGGCGTGAAACGGCAAGTTTGACTTCAGCGGGATTATTGAGAATGGTGTTGGCAAGTTGTTGTATTTTTGCAGGCATGGTAGCAGAGAACATGATGGTTTGCCGTTCTTTAGGCAAATACTTCACAATCTGCATGATGTCATCGAAGAAACCCATATCGAGCATGCGGTCGGCTTCGTCAAGAATGAAATAGGAAACACGGGAAAGATCTACATATCCCAAACTCAGATGAGCTATCAAACGTCCCGGAGTAGCTATAACAACATCGGCTCCCAACATTAGCCCCTTCTTTTGCTGTTCAAAGAGTATCCCATCGTTACCACCATAAACTGCCACACTGCTGACAGGCATGAAGTAGGAAAAACCTTCCATCTGCTGATCTATTTGTTGCGCCAATTCTCGTGTGGGAGACATAACAATACAGTTTATAGCATCTTCAGGATGTCCACCTTCGGAAAGTTTATTCAGTACAGGCAACAGATAGGCAGCCGTCTTACCGGTTCCGGTCTGTGCCACGGCTATTAAATCTCTGCCTTCAAGTATAACGGGAATGGATTTCTCTTGTATAGGTGTGCACTCATCGAAGCGCATGGCTTCCAGTGCATCAAGCACCTGATCATTCAGTTGTAGTTCGGAAAACTTCATGTTTCTTTTTATTTAGTCGCAAAGATAGGAAATAAAGTGATTATCACAAAAGAATGAAGCTACTTTGCAATCCATTCCTTTAATACCCTGGATGCTGTTCCCATTCCGGATTCATTTGTCTGATTTTCTCGGGAATGGGGAAGACAATAGTATACCCACTTTCTTCGTTGGGAAGTTGCGGACGACTGTTGTAAGAACGGGTAAACTGTCCAAAACGAATTAAGTCCTGACGCCGCCAACCTTCCCAGGCCAATTCTAATTGGCGCTCAGCCAGAAGATTGTCCAAAGTAGCAGTACGTTCCGGTGCTCCTACACGGGTACGCACCTGATTCAGTTCTTCATCTCCATTGCGTCCGTCACGGACTTTGGCTTCACTCTTCATAAGCAATACATCAGCGTAACGAAACAGAACAATATCATTCTCCATCAATTTTCCATCTTTCATGGCTTTGTCATCTATCTCATATTTTTTCATACGGGCACCGGCAGTCTTTTCATAAGGTTCATCAGACAGATCCAGTTTAACCTTCCACGGTTCGTAAACTAAAGCTGTTCCATCATCCAATTTCACGACATTACCTTTCAAATCATAAACAGTACCTGCATAATAGCAATAATCAAAACGCGGGTCCTGTTCGTTTGTCTCGTATCCAAAAGTCTGTAAGGCTTCGATAGTGGCACTTGATCCATTCTCACCAGACAAACCTAACGCTTTGGCATGATTATAATGACGCGAACGGAAAAGATATTGCATCTGATTGGTATATAGCGTCTTATTCATCGGAATAGTGAAGATGTTTTCAACAGAGCCTTCATTATATACGGCAAAATTGGCGGCATAATCTGATTCAAGACGATAACCTAAAGCTGTAATTTGGTCACAATAGAATTCTACGGTCTGCCAGGCATTGAATGTATTGCCATCCACATCAAAGAAGATTGTTTTCCCATCCGGATGGGTATCATCCACCCAGTTATTATCCATATAAATTTCTGAATTCAGTGCCAGTTTTGCAAGCAGGAAGTAGGCTACGGGACGTGTCAAGCGGCCATAGTAATTACCAGAACGGTTACTGAACTGAGCGGGCAGAAGTGGGGCTGTCTCTTGTAGTTCCTTGAATATGAAATTAAAGATATTCTCACGTTCACTCAGTACAATATCTTTTGAGGCAACCTTGGAAGATAGAACCAACGGAATACTACCGAACAAGTCCGTCAGATAATAATAGTACATTGCACGTAAGGCACGTACTTCGGCACGATAGGCTGGAAGTTCTGCATCTGCATGTGTAAGTGCATAGCTTTCAATTTGTTCCAAAGACTTATTACTGAGCATTACTACTTTATAGAGATATTCCCAAGTGGCTTGTATCGCATCATTATTTATTCCCCATTTGTGCAAAAATAGTCCTTGCCAGAAACCACCGTCGTACCAGTCACCACCACGAGTAGGCATAATGGCTTCATCGGTTGTAAAAGTATTCAGATCATATATGCCGCGTCCCGTTCCCTGCAATCCTTGACTGTCGGAATTTCCTCCAATGTAGTTATAGAGAGAAGCAACCGCATTCAGATAAAGTTCAGTAATGTTACGATAGCCTTCTTCTTCGGGTAATGCATCGCGGGGACTTTCTTTTAGAAAACCATCACATGAGATCATGCACCAACTGAAGGTGACCAAAACACAAAACGAACGAATTATGGAATATCTTTTCATGTCTTTAAGGTTTAGAAGTTTACACTTAATCCGATGGTATATGTGCGGTATAAAGGATAATTGCGTTTATCATCTATACCTAAAGTAGAATTCACCGATGAACTGTTTATCATGGGTGTCAATCCGGAATAACCGGAAATAGTAGCCAGATTGTTGACCGTCAGTGACAGGCGAAGTGATTGCAGGTAACGGGTATTTTTCAATGGAACATTCCAGCCCACTGTGATATAGTCGAAGTTCACATAATCACCATCTTCCAACCAATAATCTGTAGCTGTCTGATCCTTTATATTCCGTGTAGGCGCTTTCTTCATAACGTTATAGTCGGGAAAACTATTCATATTCATATAAGTAAGCGAAGTACCATTATAGACTTTATGCCCGAATGCACCGTTTATCTGTAACGATACATCGAAATCTTTATAACGAAAACTGATATTAGAGCCAAGAATTGTTTTTGGAACTGCCTGACCTGCTATGTACCGGTCTTCACCATCTTCCAGACTAACACCACCACCATTCAAATCAGCAATCTGATAAGTATAGCCTCCGTTACCATCGGATACTAATCCTGTGCAATGGGGGAGGTAAAATACCCCCAGCGGCTGACCTACAATCTGGTAAACGATATGATTATATCCGCCATGAAATCCGGCACCATCCAATCCGGCAAGACTCTTGTATTCTGTTGCTGAAATATGTTCACCCTGATAGTTGCCGTCGAGGGAAAGCAATTTGTTTTGTTGAAAAGTCAGGTTAGCATTGATATTCAGTTCCATATCTTTGGTTTTCAATGGAGTTATGCCAATGGATAGCTCTGTTCCATAATTACGCATGGAACCAATGTTTGCCAGCAAAGTGTTGTAAGCGAAAGGCGGTACACTTACATTATAGAGATAGAGCATATCTTTCGTCTTGGAATTATAATAGTTGGCGGTCAGTAACAACCGGTTACCCAGCAAAGCCATTTCTATACCGGCATTGAAGGTCTGTTTCACTTCCCATTTTAAGTCCGGATTCATATTCTTCAATTGGTCCATTGTGACCACAGGTGATGAACCTACCGGAGCAACTCCGTTCGGGCGTATCAGATTCAGCGAGGTGTACGAATCAATTCCATTTTGGTTACCTGCCAAACCATAGCCTGCGCGGACTTTCAGATTGTCAATGAAAGGCAGTTTCTCCATAAACTTTTCCTTGCTAACTACCCATGCAACAGATACAGCCGGAAAGAACCCCCATTTATGATTACTGCCAAACTTGGAAGAGGCATCTCCACGGGCATTCACTGTCAGTATATAACGATCATCGTATGTATAGTTCACACGTCCCATGAAGGAGGCCAGACGAGGATCTTCATAATAAGAATTAGTTCCTTCCCACGGACGGAGAGCACCTCCCTGAAGATTGTTATAGCCCAGACCATCAATACTGAAATTAGTAACTGTGGTATAGAATCCCGAATATTGGTCTTTTTGCACTTCCGCCAGCCCCAAAACATCAAAGAAATGCTTCCGCCATTCTTTCTTATAAGACAACATCAGATTCCCCAATAACGATTCCATTTTCTTAGTTCCTTTGTATGCCTGCCCTTGCGCCCAGACCGCAACCGGCAGATACTGTGAATTTTCAATCACATTATAGGTGTAGGAAGCAAACAGTGCCAGTTTCCATGCTTCAGACAAATTAAATGTCAACCGTGCATGCGTACTAATGTGCGAAGTAGCGTCTTTATCATTCACATCCATCCATGCCAGCGGATGAGACAACTGGCTGGCAAGAACACTTCCATCCCAACTTCCGGTTTCCGGATTCTTATGATTAGGGAAAGTGGGATTAAATGCAGCAGCCGAATAAAACACTTTATGTAAATTTACCAGGTTACGCTCTTGCTGTATAGAACCAAACATTCCGAGATCACATTTCAGAAAATTATCAAATACGTACTGCGTCATATTCATATTCGATGTGAAGTTCTGCAACTTTTCATTGACAATTACTCCTTCACGATTCATCAAAGCAAGTGAAACACGATAGTTGGAGGTGTTTGTTCCACCGGAGAAGGCAATGTGATGATTATGTTGCAGCCCTGTTTGTTCTATTTCCTTCTGAAAATCGGTATTGTTTCCCAAATCAAGAATAGAAACGCCACGTTCTTTAGCTACTGCCCGGAATTCATCTCCATTAAGCATTCTTACCGTTTTATAGCTTGAAGCAATACCGAAGCTACCATTATAGTTCACACTTGTACGCCCACTAACACCTTTTTTAGTGGTAATTTCAATAACACCCGATGCTCCGCGCGAACCATATTGCGCTGTTTCCGAAGCATCTTTCAAGATAACAAAACTTTCAATATCCGCCGGATAGATAGACATAAGCATACTCAAATCACCAAAAACACCGTCTACAATAATCAACGGATCATTGCCAGTAGTCAATGAAGTGGTACCACGCAAGCGGACAGCATCCAATGCTGCAGGTCCGTTGGAACCTTTCAGAATAGTCAAACCCGGTACCCGTCCGCGGATTGCATCCAGTGGATTGGTTATCTGGTCTTTATTCATCTGGTTTTCGGTGATTCTTTCTACAAGTCCTGAAAGGTTCTTGCGAAGGCCTGTGGCATATCCAACAGTCGTTATAGAGTCAGGGAGGCTAACGTGAAGTTTTTCTTGTGCAACGGCTTGAAGGCCAGGGACAGTCAAAAACAAAGAGAGATAGAAAAGGTTCCGTATTCTCTTCATAGTATTAATATTTAAGAGGTTCCGCAAATATAGATGTCATTATATGAAACAAATATATTTGCGGAATAGTTCAGCTCATTTCGGCAAATCGATATATGAGTCCTTGAAGCCTAAGAAATAGAGCACTCCATCGAGCCCGATTGTATTGATGGACTGTTTGGCATTGGCAACCACTTTGGGTTTAGCATGAAAAGCGATACCCAAACCGGCAACACCCAGCATCGGAAGATCATTGGCTCCATCACCCACGGCAATAGTTTGAGCAATATCCACTTTTTCCACCTGCGCAATCAGACGCAACAGTTCAGCTTTCCGCTTACCGTCTACAACATCTCCCAAATAACGTCCAGTCAACTTACCATCCACAATTTCCAGTTCATTGGCATATACGTAGTCAATACCATATTTTTGTTGCAAGTATTGTCCGAAATAGGTGAAACCACCGGAAAGAATGGCAATCTTATAGCCGTACTTTTTCAACACATACATCAATCGGTCTACTCCTTCTGTTATAGGCAGGTGTTCCGCTATATCCTGCATTACAGATTCATCCAACCCTTTCAGTAAGGCTACGCGTTCGCGGAAGCTTTCGGTAAAATCTATTTCCCCACGCATGGCCCGTTCGGTGATGGCTTTTACTTCATCTCCTACACCGGCACGTATGGCCAATTCGTCAATTACTTCCGTCTCAATCAGTGTGGAGTCCATATCGAAACATATCAGACGGCGCATACGACGATACATATTATCGAGTTGAAAAGAGAAGTCCATTTCAAGTTCGCTCGCCAGCTTCATCAGTTGCTCTTGCATGGCAATGCGATCCTTCGGAGTTCCACGGACGGAGAATTCGATACACGCACGAGTACGTAAATCACATTCATCCAATGGGATACGTCCCGTCAGGCGCTTGATAGCATCAATATTCATCCCCTGTTCGGCAAGAATGCGGGTGACTGCGGAGATCTGGCGGGCAGACAACTTACGTCCCAGTAAAGTAAGGATATAGCGATTTTTTCCCTGCATATTGACCCAATCTTCATATTCTTTCACCGAAATAGGATAGAAGCGAATCGTCACTCCCAAAGAAGATGCCTTGAAAAGCAACTCTTTCATAATGAATCCTGAATGTTGTTCCTCTGTCTTGCATAAGATACCCAATGACAGTGTATTATGAATGTCCGCCTGACCAATGTCAAGAATAGTAGCGTCGTATTTAGCTAAAATTTCTGTAACGGATGCAGTTAATCCCGGACGATCTTCGCCCGTAACGCGAATAAGAATAAGTTCTGTGCTCAACGGTTGCATATAAAATTGTTTATCTAAATTAATGAGTAACACGGTGCAAAAGTAGATAAAATTCCTGCTATATACACCAATTAACATAGAAATATGTATTTAACAGTAATATCCATGAAATGTTTCCTATTTCTCTTGAGGATATACTTGATACAAATGATAAAAACACATAATATATATTCGAAAATCACCGGATCAATACTGTGCAGAGAGGTATCCAGAGATGCAAAACATGTTATATAACATGAAAAAGTCAACCGTTTACTTGATTTTCAATAATAAAGTTATACCTTTGTCGCCGATTTAGAACGAGTGGTTCTATAATCTTAGTAAACGTTGATTGTATATTTGTTAGCTAAGACGTTGTTTTTACCGTCTGACAAACATCTATAAATCAACCAGTATTAACCAAAACCGCCTTACATGAAGCATGTAAAATGGATTTTTGTTGTATTACTAATTAGTTCCTTGACTTCTTTCGTAGAAAAAGACAAACCTACCGGAGGTTTAAATGTGGGTGACATAGCCCCTGATTTTAAAATCAAAACTATGTCGACTGAGCAACAACCTATTCAAAATCTCTCCAAGATGAAGGGAAAATATGTGTTACTCAGTTTCTGGGCAAGTTATGATGCGCAATCCCGGATGCAAAACGCAAGTTTGAGCAATGCGCTTCACTCAACTTCTCCAAACAATAATGTGGAAATGGTTTCCGTATCATTTGATGAATATCAATCTATCTTCGAGGAAACCATTCGTAAGGACCAAATAGTTACGCCCACCTGTTTCGTGGAAACTAAAGGCGAGTCGTCCGGCATCTTTAAAAAGTACCGTTTAGGCCGGGGATTTACTAACTATTTACTGGATGATAATGGTGTAATTATAGCCAAAAACATCTCTGCTGCAGAACTTTCAGCTTACTTGAATTAAGCTTTCACTGCACATTGCCATGAAAGATTTAAAGAACCTGTAAGACGAAAGTGGGGTTGCTTCTAAAACTTATGTGATGAAAAAAGCATCGTTAGAGTCAAAAGAAGCAAAGACAAAAGAGGAAATGGATACAACAAAAAAGCCCCTCCTGCACTTGTGGTAACACAAGGAGCGGGAGGGGCTTCTTATTTTTGTTAAGTTGAGTTGGCTACTCTATTTCGGTGCCTTCTGATACAGATAAAATGCAATGAACGCATAGAGTATATTCGGTATCCATACAGCAATTACCGGAGGAACATTACCATTCACTGCAAAAGTGGAAGCAATCGTCTGGAACAAAATATATGAAAAGCTCAATGCCAAACCTATCCCCAAGTGTAATCCCATTCCCCCTTTAGTCTTTTTCGAAGAAAGAGAAACACCTATCAATGTGAGGATAAATGATGCAAACGACATGGCAATGCGTTTGTGATATTCAATTTCGAACTCTTTGATATTGGCAAAGCCGCGCTGCCGCTGCCGGCTAATATATTCGCTTAATTGTGGACTGGTCATCATTTCCTGTTGATTTTTCATAATAAGAAAATCGGCAGGTTCCATAAAAAGAGTACTATCGATGCGGTCTCCCTTAACAATATTCTCTTTCATACCATCCATTTCACGTATCATATAATCCTTTATAATCCATTTATGGACGGAGGCTGTATCATAAGTGATAGATCGTGCCGTAAGATGAGAAACCAACTGTTTGTCTTTAAACTTATCCAATGAAAAACGATATCCCGTCTTGCTATAATCTTCGAAGCGTTCAATATAAGCAATGACGCCCGAATCTACTTCCAACTGAATGTTACGAGCTGTATTCGATTTGCGCTGCTTATAATATTTATCTTCAAAGTTAATACGCGTCACACTACCTTGGGGTATGATATAAGAACCCAAAAAGAATGTTACTATTGCAATTATAGCTGCTGACACCATGTAGGGACGAAGCATCCTCTTAAAACTCATTCCAGTAGAGAACATCGCAATAATCTCGGAGTTCTCAGCCAGTTTTGAGGTAAAGAAAATAACCGCAATAAACACAAACAACGGACTGAACAGGTTTGCAAAGTAAGGAATGAAATTCAGATAATAATCGAAGATTATGGCTTTCCAAGGAGCTTCGTGTGACATAAATCTGTCCATCTTCTCATTAAAGTCGAATACCACTGCAATGGAGATAATCAATGCAATGGCAAACACATAAGTTCCAAGGAACTTCTTAATAATGTAGAAGTCGAGCCGCTTCAACCATTTCCAGTTATCCGGCATCTTTATACCTTTCATGTTCCAGTTCAGTTTTTTCATAACCTTGTCGATACGCGTTTCACCATCATCGGTTTCCATGTGGAGAAATCACCGGCAATGATGTGCTTGCGAGCTTCACCCACCAGCCACAGATAAAATGCCAAATTATGAATAGATGCAATTTGCATAGCCAGTAACTCCTGTGCATGGAACAAATGACGCAGATACGCCTTACTATATAAGGTATCTACCGCAGAAGCTCCATCTGCTTCAATAGGCGAGAAGTCTGTTTCCCATTTCTTATTACGCATATTGATGATACCATCTTTGGTGAACAACATGCCATTGCGTCCGTTTCGGGTTGGCATTACACAATCGAACATGTCTACACCGCGCTCGATACCTTCCAAAATATTGACCGGTGTACCTACACCCATCAGATACCGTGGCTTATCTTTCGGTAAGATTTCATTCACCAACTCAATCATCTCATACATTTTATCCACAGGTTCACCTACTGCCAGACCACCGATGGCATTGCCATCCGCACCCTTCGATGCTATGTATTCTGCCGACTGCTTGCGAAGATCAGGATATACACATCCTTGAACAATAGGAAAGAGAGACTGCTGGTATCCATACTTCGGTTCCGTTTCATTGAAACGCTGAATGCAACGGTCCAACCAACGATGTGTGAGTCCTAATGACTTTTTGGCATACGCATAATCCGAATCTCCTGGAGGACATTCGTCAAACGCCATCATGATATCTGCACCAATCGTACGCTCGATATCCATTACCTTTTCTGGAGTGAAGATATGTTTACTACCGTCGATATGTGAACGGAATTCTGCACCCTCCTCACGTAGTTTACGGATACCTGATAATGAGAACACCTGAAATCCGCCACTATCTGTCAGCATAGGACGGTCAAAGCCGTTGAACTTATGCAGTCCTCCGGCTTTTTCCAGTACGTCCAATCCCGGACGCAGATATAGATGATAGGTATTCCCTAATATGATTTGCGCCTTAATATCTTCTTTCAGTTCGGTTACATGCACACCTTTCACCGTTCCTACGGTACCTACCGGCATAAAGATAGGAGTTTCTATCTGCCCGTGATCGGTAGTTATCAATCCTGCACGCGCATTACTTTTACTGTCTGTATATTGTAAGTCGAATGTCATTCTGCTTTCTTTTCTTTCTTTACGGACAAGTCGATGGCATCGGCAACCTTCTCATTGGTCAGCGCAATGGCAAACACCTCTTTCACATCTTTCACGTAATGGAAAGTTAACCCTTTGAGGTATATTTCCTGTATCTCATCAATATTCTTACGGTTCTCTTCACTTAGAATAATATTCTTGATGCCGGCACGTTTCGCAGCCAGAATCTTCTCCTTAATACCACCCACGGGAAGTACCTTGCCACGAAGTGTTATTTCTCCTGTCATGGCAAGATTTGCCTTCACTTTACGCTGGGTGAGGGCAGAGGCGAGAGAAGTGGCCATGGTGATACCTGCCGAGGGGCCGTCCTTAGGAATAGCACCTTCCGGCACATGTACGTGGATATTCCAATTATCAAAAATATCTTCATCCAGATTCAGCAAAGAAGCGTGTGCCTTGATATATTCCAAGGCCAGCATTGCAGACTCTTTCATGACATCACCCAGATTTCCGGTCAACGTCAGACGCCCACCTTTTCCGCGGCTCAAACTGGTTTCTACAAACAGGATTTCTCCCCCCACGGCGGTCCATGCTAACCCGGTCACTACACCAGCGTATTCATTGCCCTGATATTTATCACGGGTATACTCAGGTGCTCCGAGGAACTCATACAAATCTCCCGGTTTGATTTCCTGTTTGGCAAAGTAGCCATCCGTAGCATACTGGCGTGCCGATTTACGAAGTATTTTACCTATCTTCTTCTCTAATTCGCGTACACCACTTTCACGGGTATACGACTCGATAATAGCTTCCAGCGTATTCTTTGGTATTTTGATATCATTCTTCTTCATACCGTTGGCTTCCAGTTCTTTCGGAACCAGATGGCGACGGGCTATTTCAATCTTCTCTTCAGTGATATAACCACTTACCTCAATCAACTCCATACGATCGAGCAACGGTCCAGGGATAGTATTCAGATTATTTGCAGTAGCAATGAACATTACTTTAGATAAATCGTAATCTACATCCAGGAAATTATCATGGAATGTTGTATTCTGTTCCGGATCAAGCACCTCAAGCAAAGCAGAAGAAGGATCTCCCTGACGATCTGAACTCACCTTATCTATTTCATCCAGGATAAACACCGGATTGGATGAGCCGGCCTTGATCAGACTTTTGATAATACGTCCCGGCATAGCACCGATGTACGTCTTACGATGTCCACGTATCTCTGCTTCATCATGCACGCCACCCAATGACATACGGATATATTTCCGTTTGAGGGCAGCAGCGATAGAACGCCCCAAAGAGGTTTTACCTACTCCCGGAGGGCCATACAAACAGATAATAGGCGACTTCATATCACCTTTCAACTTCAATACAGCCAAGTGCTCCAGAATACGTTCTTTCACCTTCTCCAAGCCATAATGATCTTTGTTCAGAGTCTTCTCAGCATTGACTAAGTTCAGATTATCTGTAGTGTATATTCCCCACGGCAAACTTAGCATTGTTTGCAGATAATTGAGTTGCACACTATAATCAGGAGATTGTGGATGTGTACGTTCCAGTTTATCCACCTCTTTCATGAAAGTGTCTCTTACTTCCGCACTCCACTTAGTAGCGATTGCTTTACGGCGTAATTCTTCTATTTCCTGTTCCTGGCCACCACCACCCAATTCATCTTGAATGGTCTTAATCTGCTGTTGCAGGAAATATTCACGTTGTTGCTGGTCAATGTCTTCCCGTGCACGCATCTGTATGGACTCCTTGATTTCGGCAAGTTGCACTTCCCGATTCAGTATCTCCAACAAACGATAAGTACGTGCACGCAATGCATCAATACGCAGCAATTCAATCTTCTCATCTTTTTTCAGCGGAAGATTCGTGCAGATAAAATCCACCAAGAACATAGGATTCGTAATATTCTTGATGGCAAATGCAGAATCCTGCGGAAACATATCAGATGATTTGATATATCTTATAGTCAGATCCTTGCAAGCTTCCACCAATGCATGGAATTCCTTATCATTTTTGTCAGGAATATCTTCTCCCAATGCTTTTACGCGCCCTTTCAAATAAGGAGTTGTATCTACAATTTCTTCCAATTCCATACGTTTGACGCCTTGCAGAATAATAGTGGTAGTCTGATCAGGCATTTCCAAGATACGGATAATCTTACCTACCGTACCAATAGTATGCAAATCTTCCAACGAAGGCATCTCCGTTTCTGCTACCTTCTGGCAAACCACTCCGATATATGCACCTTTTTTTTCAGCTTCACGTACTAATTTCATGGAAGTCTTTCTCCCGACAGATACCGGCATAAATACACCTGGAAATAAAACCATATTCCGTAAAGGTAATATCGGAAGTATCTCATTCACTTCAATATCCATCAACTGTTCTTCATTCCCCTCAAAATCAGCAATCACTGAAAAAGTGTTTCCTTCTTCTCTTGCTTCCGTATCTTTTAGGTAAAGTCTTTTCTTCATTTCGTTCTTTTTAAGTTTATGTCATACTGACAGGGCTTATAAAGCGCCTGCAAAGTTAATCTATTCTTCATTAATATAAAGCACCTTTTCTATAAAAAGACAAAAACGGTGCCAAATTTGTCGTAATATTCCCGACTTTGTCTATTTTTGCTCTCTATTAACAACTACAATCTATGTCAAATCCTTATTTTCAGTTTAAACAATTTACTATATGGCACGATAAATGTGCCATGAAAGTAGGTACAGACGGAGTGCTGTTAGGCGCTTGGGCAGAGGCAGAAAGCTCGCAAAAAATCCTCGATATAGGAACTGGCACTGGACTGATAGCGATAATGTTAGCACAGCGATATTCATTGTCGCAAATCACGGCTATAGAAATAGATGAAGCTGCGGCAGCTCAGGCTAAGATGAATGTAGCCCGTTCTCCATGGATAAAACGAATACAAGTTATCTGTAACGATTTCAGTCTATTTCAGACCGAAAGTAAATATAATCTGATAGTTTCTAATCCACCATATTTTGTTGATGCATTGAACTGCCCTGACAAGCAACGCAATATGGCACGTCATACCTGTGAACTAAATTATGAGTTACTTTTTCGACGCTCGGCACATCTCCTTGAAAAGCAGGGGAGGGTATGTGTTATCATTCCTACCGAAGCAGAAAAGTTAGTAATTGACACAGCCTGGAAATACAAGTTGTACCCTTCGCGTCGTCTTTATGTCTTCACCAAACCGGGTAAACCAAGCCGAAGAGTACTTATTTCATTCAGCCACGAAGAACATGAGTGCATAGAAGAGACTTTATGTATTGAAGTGGAACACCATCAATTTACACCGGAATATATTGCACTGACAAAAGATTTTTATTTAAAAATGTAGTTTGATGCTATCATGCCTTTATCTCAATAGACAGTTATTTTGTTGGATGTTTCCATATACAAAATAAGCTACTAAAAAATCAGCAGCTTATTCTTTTTATAAGATAGTTATAATAACGACTCTTTTTTAGCACTTCTGACAGGCTGTTTTAACCTCTCTAATTCATGTGATAAAAGAGCGTTTTCTTCCCATGCGATTATATTTTATGTTTTTATGGGGAGTTGGTACGGAGCAAATACGAAGTTGGCCCTGTCTAAATGGGTATTTATGACCTCATCTGATTTTTTTTTGTAAAAAGAGTCGATTTGTTTTGTTTATTACAAAATAGTTTCTACCTTTGCACTCGCTTTTAAGAAATAAAGTATTCGGGGTGTAGCGCAGTCCGGTTAGCGCACCTGCTTTGGGAGCAGGGGGTCGTGGGTTCGAATCCCGCTACCCCGACTAAAGTCTAAAAGACTGAAAACTAATTAATTAAGACGACGTAGAGCTGATGCAATTTGCATCGGCTCTACGTCATTTATAGCAAAAATTGTGTTATTTGACATTCTTTCTATGCTAATAAAGGAGATTTTCTTATAACTATCTTATAACTGATTTTAAACTCAAGTAATGAGAAGGTCCTTGAAAAAACATAAGTTCATCGAAAAAATGGTAATTAATTATATAACTAAAATCTAATATTATGAAATGCTATTGTAGTCAACACTCCCCTAAAGAGGATAATAAATGTTCGAAAACGTTGAGTTTCTCGGATTATAATTCAAACATTATGTTTAAAGACAATCGAATTAGTCATAAAATGCAAAAGGCCAATATAAATAGTATCTGCCAAAGAACTACTGCTATAGATCCTCTTTGCACCCAATTTAAAGAAAATCATATCATAGAAAAGAGCAAGACTCCTAATATATGGGAGTTTACAGCTTGTGCAATAGATAAAGGAGCTCCAAACACTTTGAATTATATTCCAAATAAAGAATCGGTAGTTTATGTAAGGAATATGACAAATGGAGAAATAGTTACTAAAGTACAAGCCGATAAAGAAAAAATACCATACTCGCCAATAAGCATTCATGAAGTAAATCGTGTAAAGGTGCTTTCTAGAGATGATAATCAATTATTTAAAGATGTAAAGTATGCGCCGGGGCTTTCCAGAGATGAATATCCGTATGCATCTACAATTGAAGGTGGAAGTGATGGATACTGGGCGTATGTCCCTGTGCATGAACAATCAGTTCAAGGCGGTAAACTACAAGGATTATATAAGAGGCTACTAAGCAGTGGGTCCTCAGAGTTTGATGTTGTTCTAGCATAAAACTCTTCAATATAGAAAGGACAGATAGAATCAACTAATTAAGAAGCAATGAAAGGTGAGCGACAACATACAGACTTTAATGAATATGATGACACCCCGGTAACATGTCCGAGATGTGGTTCTACTCAGATACACGCTGAAAAGATTGCTTATGGTCAATTTCTCAGTAATAAGATATTGATTAGCTGTTTAAAATGCGGTCATCAATTCAGATTAAAGAAACAGCCGATACCTGATAGATTAAGCGTGCATCCTCTTGAAAGGACTAAAGGTCTTTATGTGACGTGTCCCAATTGTGGAAAGCTTTCTGGTACGGCGTGTTATGCATGTCCAAAATGTGGCCGTAAGTTTTTGCAAGAAGACTTTGACAAGGCAAGAAAGATAAAAGGAACAGGTTGTTTTACTGTCATAGTGATTGGGGGGCTGGTTGTTTCCTTGTTATTTATGTAATATAAAATAATTCAAGATCATTCACTACACTTGCGGAACTTAAGCAAAATGACAAAATGTAAATCGTGATGTCCTACGTTTCATCCTTTCGTATCAATAGTTGGCGTAGTGCGAAAAGACGCAAGGATTTCCTGTTTGGTAAATGCCGTATGATTTATAATAATGAGGGAAAGTGTATTTTGGAAAGTGAGTTCTTTGTATTTCATTCTTATTTGATTGCGTATTTGATATATTTCCTAAAAAGTGATTATTAGATTTCGTTGCTTATCTTCTTCAAAACAGAAAAATATCACCTGCTTTTCGGAGGGGCTACACCCTTTTTCCGTGATAGTATCACCCTTTAGTGATGAAGGTGTAGCCCTATGAGGCAAAGGGTGTAGCCATTTTCCAAATTACATCATCCGTTTGGATCAAATAGATGGTCTGTTTGGTTAAAACAAATCATGCAATAGCGCTGAATAGACCATCTGTAGCATACCAATAGATGATATGATAATGATAAACTAAGGTTTTATTCTTCCAGAAGGGCCTTTTTGACAGAAAACCTTATTGCTGATAATGGGGAAATACAAACGTATTGAAGAGAAATATCGTATTTCACTATCTTATTGCCATATTGGACTGATTGCGTAAATCCTGATATGCTTTGGCCAATCAAGCTTAGGGAAAAGAACGTTAGCCTGCGAAACTTAAATATAGAATAATAGCTCCGGAACGATATTTTTCAATTATCTTTATCCCCTGAAAACAATTGGTAGGTTTCAACGTTACACTATAATAAAAAGACATCATGAAAAAACAAATCATTAGCATGGCGGTCATGGCAGTTGTATTTGCTGCCTGTGGTGGTTCTAAAGCTCCCGCTACCGTAGTAGGATCTTGGGTAATGCCCATTAACGGGCAACCTGGAGAAGTGCAAGGAATCAAACTGGAAGAGAATGGAGAAGCATCTTCCATTAATATGCACACTTTGATATACAAAGAATGGGAACAACAAGGTGACCAGCTTTATCTGACAGTAAAAAGTATCGGTAATGGAATAGAGATTGAAGGTGTGGATACACTGAAGATTGACAAGCTAACGCCGGATTCGTTAGTGTTAAGTTCCAATTATGGATATACTCTGGAGTATATAAGGCAGAAATAATACAAACTGCAATATATAAATCCCTGACGACTTTAAAGTATTAAATATCGTCAGGGATTTCTTCCTAACCTAACCAATCAATTTACCTTGAACGTATTTCTCTACGCATAAATATGATATAAGAGAGTGCAAAACAGAGAATTGTAACTGCAATCAATCCTGTTAGCTGTGGCCATATAACCAGCAAACTCTGTCCCAATGGGAGAGGGCTGGGTATTGCCCCTTGAACCTGCTCCATCATTAACGGTCCCAAGCTTCGAAGTGATGGCATCAGCAATACAGAAGTTGCCTGATTGAATAATTCGCACGGATTCAATGACATTATGCCCCAAACTATTTTTTGATAACCGACAACATAATAAGGCGGCATCATATCAGAAGGCATGAACATCTTAGCAACCCAATTGACAATCATCGTATAAAATACACTGAAAAACAACCATATCGCCAGAGAAGCCAAAGCTGAAGTAGCCGTCTGCCGGAAGCAGAGCGAGAACAGTATCGCCATATTCAACCAAAGACCTACATAGAAAACACTTAGGATCAAAAAGGAAATGATACGGGCAAATTCTTCCGGTGTAGGTGGAATACCGATGGCTATCAGCCCGGCTCCCATTACCAAAAAACCTAATACAAACAGCATAATTGTAATCACAATCAGTGCAGCAACAAATTTGGCATTGATTATACAATCACGGTGTATCGGCTGTGATAATATACGGCATAATGTCCCTTTGTTCAGCTCCGAATTCATGGCATCAAATCCTAAGGCAATACCTAACAGCGGCCCTAAAAAGTTGATGAACAAAACAAAAGAAGGCAATGTGCCATCGGATACAGTAAACAATTTCAAGAAGAAAAAAGTATCTTCCACATCACCTGATTTGACAGCCTCATGCATACTGGTGAGTGATGTATACAAGGCTCCCAAGCAAGTGAGCGTGATAATGGCAAGTAAAATAATAAAGCGCCAACTACGCACATGATCCCGGATTTCTTTATTCACAATAACCCAGAAAGGCTGCTCAATTCCGTTCATACTTCTCACCTCCTTCCTTTATATAATTATTGTAGATATCAATAAGTTCTACTTGTTTACCTTCCATTTCTCTAAGATCAAGCTGTGCCAGTAATTCTCCGTGATTAAATAAGCCCACACGATCACAAGCTTTCTGTACCTGATCCAGATTATGTGAGGAAAATAACACGGTGAAAGAGTGAACCCTACTCAAATTACGAATCAATTCTATAAATTCCTGAATTCCGGCAGGATCGATACCGGATGTCGGCTCGTCCAGAATAATGATTTCCGGATTCTTTATCAATACATCCGCTAAACCCAAACGTTGCCTCATACCGCGGGAATACTTTCCGGTCTTTTTATTCACCTGTTCGGCAAGTCCAACCCGACGCATAAGTTCCTTTGCTTTCTCTTCAGCCTCTTTCCTTGAAAAGCCGTTCAGAAGTGCTGTATAGATGAGGTTTTCCAACCCGGTCATATCATCATAAAAGCCTAAATCTTCAGGAAGATAACCAATTTTCCTCTTGACTTCAATAGGATTTGTAGTGGAGTCTATTCCACAAATTTCCACTTTACCGGAAGTTGGTTCTGTCAACCCTAGCATCATCAGGATAGTTGTGGATTTTCCCGCACCATTCGGACCCAATAATCCGAAAATCTCTCCTTTGCAGATTGACAGGCTAATATGGTCTACAGCAGTGAAATTACCGTATTTTTTGGTTAAATCGGTAAGTACAATCACTTGTTCGCCCATAATTACCTCCTTCCATATTTTCGGAATAGGTAATAGACACCTCCCACAGCTACAACGATGACTAATATTCCTACCCAACCCCAAAGCATTGGTGTTTTTACTGCAATTCTGAATTGTGCAGTTGCATTTACTTCGGGAGTTCTGGCTTCCATTGTTGCTACATAGTCGCCTGGCAAAGCTTTTTTCGAAGCTTTCATTATAGCCGTAACAGTAGATGTTTCTCCAGCTTTTAATATTTCTATTTTGGCAGGTTCAAAAGATACTTCCCAATCTTTTGGCTTACCGGATGAGAGTTGAATATCCTTTAATAAAGAGGAACCTGTGTTTCTGACAACTAATTCCAGACGCTTCACATCTCCGGCAGTTATTTCAGTACTCAACAATCCCCGTGGAGTAGTCAGTTCCATTTGATATGTACCGGTAACCACCACTTCCAAATCCAGATCAGCAGAAGTATTACCGGCTACTGCACGTACTGAAACCTTATAATTCCCAGCTTCAACATTAGCCGGCGGAGTGACGTCTATCGACACATTCTGGCTGGCATTCGCTTCTACTTGTGCGGAAGTTGCCTGCTTATAATTAGGTTTAAAAATTACATTCCATCCTCTGGGCGCATTAGACATCAATGCATATAGCTGCTGATCAGCCGTCTGATTCTTCAGTACGGCATTAAAAGTAAATGTCGATTTTGAGTTACCTTGCATATTGGGCTGATCAGTAGTAAATTCAGTCTGATAGGTACCTTGCTGAGCTACGGTGACAGTCAAAGGAAGTTGACAGCCTCCAGCAGCTACAACAAAATTGTAGCTACCCTTGTTTATTTTTAATGGAACTTCCAATTTCAAGTTAAAGTCTTTCTTTTCACTAGGCAGGACAGCTAATTTGTTAATATTCCAACCACCGGATTTCAATTCACGTTTCCAACTTGCTGGTAATCCTGTAACAGACAGATCTACATTGACCGGAATATCCGAATTATTGATTAAATCAATTTTGTAATCAATACTCGTTCCCGGAGAAACAGAAATCTTTGTATAAGGAGAATAAAGAAACACGCTTGGAATTGAGTCAGAGGCGTGTGTGTAATTCACGGGTATTAAACCCAACAAAATAGTTAATAGCAGCAAATAATTAGTTCGCATAATCATATAGAATTTTATGGTTAATTAAATATGAGTTATCGATTTATGTGGCTGCAAAAATAAATAATGGAAAAATTAGTAGCTGTTAAAAGCAATAAAATATCGGCACAGAATTTTTATGATTATATAATATTTATATTTTTTAATAGACACAGAACAACCTTTTGCTGCTGCAGTATTTATCTAACAGAATTGTAAAGTAAAACAACTTCCTTTTCCCGGTTCCGAATAAACGGTAATATTTCCTCCATGCTGATTCATAATCTGCTTGCAAAGACTGAGTCCGATACCCGAACCAGCAGTTTTTGTTGTGAAGAATGGAACAAATATTTTATCCTGTACTTCAGGTAAGATACCTTCACCATTATCCCGAACAGTAATAGTACAACGCCATGCAGTAAGAGAAGAAGTCACTTTCGGTGCAAAAACAGCTTTAACCTCAATCTTGGGCGTTTCGCGGCGGGCAGATGCTTCACGAGCATTTTTCAACAGATTAATAAGCACTTGTTCTATCTGAGCACGATCCACATCCAGTGTTTTCTCCAAAGGTGGAAGCTCGAAATGAATAGTTTCATCAGGAAAAAGTTTCTGTAAATCGGTGAATAGCTCCCGAACCGGCACGCTGGCACAAACAGGAGCGGGGAGACGGGTAAGACGACGATAGTTTTCTACAAAACCTAATAGTCCCTTACTACGTCGATGAATGGTTTGCATAGCTTGTAGCATTACAGCATATTCTTTTTCGCCCGCTGCATCTTTTAATGTAACGGGTACACCACGCTCACTAAGTGTTTCAGAGAGGGAAATGATAGGAGTAATGGAATTCATGATTTCATGAGTGAGTACACGTATCAACTTTTGCCAGGCTTCCATTTCATTCCGTTCCAGTACAGAATGAATATTCTTCAAACTGATAAGGCGCCTCTCCATGCCACGGGCTACAAAGAGAGTAGTAGCTACTGCCATTTCTAAAGTGGTTCCATTTCGATGAATACGTATGACCTGCGTTTCACCGGAAGGAAGGCTCAAAAGCTCGGCCGGCAATTGCGGATCTTGCCCTAACTGGGCAGTAGCAGCACGATTCAGCCACTCAATACGTCCGGACATATCAGTCACTAATACAGCAGTATCTACCTTGTTCAGCAGACTTTCGTAATACTGATGTTTTATTTCTTCTTCCAACAGGCGGGCACGAAATGCCTGCAAGGTTTCAGATAGCTCTACAGCCATTTCTGTCATCAGTTTATTTTTATAAGGTGGACGGAAAGCTTGTGTCATGTCATTATAACGCAAACTGTCCGTCAGGCGACGCATCATCTGCAATTGCTTCATCTGTATATAATAAAGGTGTATTCCTGTCCCCAGAAGAAACAGGAATGTTATAAGCATGCTAAACCATAAATCAGCACAATATAACACATAAACGCCAACAGAAAGTATTGCCAGCAGACAGATATGCAAGATAACAACCAAGGAATACTGCTTCATATTACTTCTTAATTTATAATCCCAGTTTCTCAATCTTCCTATACAATGCAAAGCGCGTAATTCCCAAATATTCCGCAGCACGTGTCATATTCCCCTCGCTCAACCGCATTGCCTTTTCTACAGCTTGCCGTTCCAATTGTTCCAGATTAAGTATTTCTTCTTCTTTTTTAAGACGGGGGGAGGAAGCCTGGAACAAGAAATTATCGGGGCGAAGCAATGAACCGTCACCCAAAATCACCGCACGCTCCATCGTATGCTGTAACTCACGCACATTTCCCGGCCAGGAATAACGCAGCAATTTAGCTTTTGCTTCACGTGTCAAGCCCCGCATTTCCTTTTGATATTTCCGGGCATAACGCTGCAAGAAATAATCTGCCAGAAGAATAATATCATTTCCCCGTTCCCTCAAAGGAGGAATATGTAGTTCAATCGTATTGATACGATAAAGTAAATCCTGCCGGAAATTCCCTTCTTCCACCAGATGGCGGATGTCCGCATTTGTAGCACAAATCAAGCGTACGTCGATGGATACAGATTGTGTACTACCCAAACGACTGATCTGCCGTTTTTCAATAGCAGTCAGCAGTTTTGCTTGCATAGGCAGTGACAAATTTCCTATTTCATCCAAAAACAATGTACCTCCCGTTGCCACCTCCATCCGTCCGGCTTTCGGTTTCCGGGCATCAGTAAATGCACCTTTTTCATAGCCAAATAATTCACTCTCAAACAATTGTTCCGGGATACTGCCGAGATCAATTGTAACGAATGGCCGTCCGTAACGTGGCGAACAACGGTATAACAAACGGGCTATCACATCTTTTCCTGTTCCATTTTCACCAAGTACAAGAATGTTAGCATCTGTATCACGCAGCTTCTCTATCGTGGCAAACACTTCCTGCATCGCGGCAGATTCACCAATAATAGATTCTTCCACACTACTTCCCGCACCGCTAAGTACTTCCACTTGTTCTTTTAGCAGATTAACTTCACAGCGGGAACGGCGTAACTTAATACCGGATGAGAGTGTAGCAAGTAGTTTTTCTTTTTCCCACGGTTTCGGGATGAAATCGGTAGCACCCGCTTTAATGGCCCGTACCGCTTTATCTGTATCTGCATATGCTGTCATAAAAATAACAACCGCCTGAGGATCAATACGCAAGATTTGTTCCAGACTCTCAAAGCCTTCCTGCCCACTGATGGCGTCGCGACTGAAGTTCATATCCAGCAGGATAATGTCCGGCTGGAATGTCGTCATGAAATATTCGATACGATCGGGGGTTACTGCTACTTTTATTTTTTCCGCATAAGGTTCCAACAGAAGGTTGAGGGCAAAAAGTACATCCTCATTATCATCTACTATTAATATTTTTCCTAATTGTTCCATACGAAGCTATTATTATCCGATAGTCTTTTCTGCAATATGAATATATCCGATGTGCAAAGATAAACAATATATCGATGTGTTGTGTGTGCGTATGCGCACTATTTTTGTGCGGTATGGCACACGCTCAATTTACATCATACAGAAGTATAACATTGTAATACAAAGCATTACATCTTTGGCATAAGATTTGAATCTCTTCTACCAAAAGGAACATACTATGTACAAAAAAATACTTTTATTATTAATAGCTTGCGGAACTCTTATAACTATTGATGCGCAGGAACACACTATGGAGCTGACATTAGGTCAGACCATAGAGCGTGCCCGCCGACAATCACCCGATGCGCAAACAGCCCAACACAGTTTTCGTTCCGCCTACTGGAACTACAAATATTATCGGGCCAACTATTTGCCCGCCTTGAAATTAACTTCCGATCCGTATCTGAATCGTGCCATCAACAAAATTACAATGAGCGATGGTAGCGTGAAATTTGTGGAACAAAACTTATTAAGTACCGACCTCACCTTAAGCCTGACACAGAATATTCCTTGGACAGGTGGTACACTGTTCGTGGAAACTTCTGCCCAGCGGCTTGATTTATTTAGTGACAACTCTACCTCCTGGCAGACATCACCCATAAATGTCGGCTATAGTCAGTCTCTTTTTGGATATAATAGTCTGAAATGGAATCGTCGTATCGAACCATTGCGTTACCAGGAAGCCAAGAAAACTTATGTGGAAACCCTGGAGCTCGTTGCTGCCAATGCTACGCAGAAATTCTTTGCCCTTGCCACTGCACAAAGCAACTACGAAATAGCTTCTACCAACTATGCCAATGCAGACACCTTATATACATATGCACAAGGGCGCTATAATATAGGTACCATTACCGAAAACGAGATGCTACAATTGGAACTTAATAAGCTGACCGAAGAGACAAATCGTATGAATGCCCATATCGAAGTAGAAAATTGCATGCAAGAACTCCGTTCGTATCTCGGTATCCAGGAGGATATACTGATCAAAGTAGATGTCAGCGATCATGTTCCCAATCTTCACATAGACCTAAGCACAGCTTTAATCACAGCACGTCAAAACAGCCCGGATATACTGGACATGCAGCGACGCAAGCTGGAAAGCGAAAGCCGGGTAGCCAGTGCCCGTGCCAATGCCGGACTGAAAGCCGATCTTTACTTGCGTTTCGGACTGACTCAGACCGGCAATAAACTGAAAGACGCTTATCACAATCCCTTGGACCAACAATATGTCACCCTCGGCATTAGTCTGCCTATATTGGATTGGGGACGTGGCAAAGGACAGGTCCGGGTAGCCCGTTCTAATCGTGACTTAACTTATACTCAAGTAGAGCAGGATAAGACAGACTTTGAACTGAATGTCCGCAAACTGGTGAAACAATTCAATTTACAATCCCAGCGCGTACATATTGCCGCCCGCACCGATGAGACGGCTCAACGACGTGCAGATGTAGCCCGACGACTTTATATCCTGGGAAAGTCTACCGTACTCGACCTCAATGCTTCCATCAGTGAAAAAGATGCCGCCCGACGAAATTACATCACTGCACTATATAACTACTGGAGTTTATACTACACCCTCCGCAGTATCACACTTTATGATTTTGAAGTAGATGCACCGCTGACAGAAACAGAAAGAATAGAGGAAGTGATGGACAAGATGATAAAAAAATAAAGGGACATATTATAAACTTGACTATAAATTGTAAAACAATAAAGATATTATGGATATTAAACTCGAAAAGAAACCTTGGTACATCCGCTACCGCTATTACCTAGCAGGAGGAATTCTATTCCTTGCTTTCATTATTTACGTTATCATCCTTTCTGCCGGTCCCAGCAAGCTTCGCATCGACCAGGAGAATGTGCAGATTGCCGAAGTCAAAAATGATAAATTCATGGAATATGTAGACGTGGAAGGACTTATACAACCCATCCTCACCATTATCGTTAATGCCCGTGAATCAGGAAGTGTAGACCGTATAGTAGGCGAGGAGGGAAGTTTACTTCAAAAAGGAGATACAATCCTTGTGCTCGAAAACCCTGATCTGATACACAACATTGAAGAACAACGTGATGATTTGGAGAAGCAATTGATTTCTTTCCGTGAAAAAGAAATTGAGATGGAACAGAAGAGCCTGACCCTCCAGCAACAAACTTTGCAAACCAACTATGAGTTGGCCCGTCTTCAAAAAAGTTTCAATCTTGATAAAGAAGAATATAAAATGGGGATAAAAAGTAAAGCTCAACTGGAAGTTGCCGAAGATGAGTATAATTATAATGTAAAGAAAGCAAAGTTACAACGCGAGAGTTTGCGTCAGGATTCTGTTGTTGCCATTATCCGCAAAGACCTGATTCATAATGATCGGGAACGTGAACGTAAAAAGTATGAACGCGCTTGCGAACGACTGGACAATTTAGTGATTAAGGCCCCCGTCGCCGGACAGCTTAGTTTCGTAAAAGTTACTCCGGGACAACAAGTATCATCCAACCAAGGTATTGCCGAAATCAAGGTACTAGACCAATATAAAATACATACTTCACTCAGTGAATACTACATAGACCGTATCACTACAGGGCTTCCCGCCACAATTAATTATCAGGGGCGTAAATATCCACTCCGTATTACAAAGGTAGTTCCCGAAGTAAAAGACCGCACTTTCGATGTCGACTTAGTATTTACCGGAGAGATGCCCGACAATGTACGTGTAGGAAAGAGCTTTCGTGTACAGATAGAGTTGGGACAACCCGAACAGGCCATCGTTATCCCACGCGGTAATTTCTATCAGGCTACCGGTGGTCAATGGATTTACAAACTAAACGCATCCAAAACGAAAGCAATTCGTGTCCCTCTCAGTATCGGACGCCAGAATCCCCAGCAATACGAGATTACAGACGGTTTACAGCCGGGAGATTGGGTTATTACGACGGGATATGATAACTTTGGCGAAGCGGAAGAACTGATATTAAAATAAGGAACAAATACAGCATCATCAGAGAATAGCAAAATAACAGAAAGAGATTAATATAATAAAGACTGAAATATGAAAACACTCAAATATGCCTGGCGCTTCCTGATACGCTCCAAATCATATACGATTATTAATCTACTGGGGCTGGCCTTCAGTCTGGCATGTTGCATTATTCTATTCCGCTATATTCACAGGGAATTGACAGTGGATAGCCATTGCATTGACCGGGAACAGGTTTATGGTGTCAAAGCGGATATGGGTGGCAATAAATATTTAAGTATGCTTATTAATAGGGGAGATAGCAGCCTTATCGATCAACGCTACATCAATAAGCAGAGCAACTTCATTCCGTTGGAGAAAGACCATATAATGGTTGGGGCAAATCGGTTTCCTTCGCGAATCATCGTAACAGACAGTATCTTTTTTCAGCTATTCCGCTACCCGGTGGTGCAGGGAAATATTACATTACCTTCTCCGCACTCCGCTTTAGTTACAGAGGCATTTGCCCACAAGCTCTTCGGTAAGGAGAATCCGGTAGGTAAAATCATCCGTTGTTCTAATGGAAAGGACATAACCATTGAGGGTGTATTGGGTAATCCCGGAAACAAGACTTTCCTGCAGTTCGATGTAGTATTGTCTAAAGCCTTATCTGATAATTGGGAACGTATGGCTATAGACTTGTTTTCATTCATGCCGGGCACTGATATAAATAAGCTAAACAAAACAGGTAGTATCCCAAGATATATAAACTCGCCCGAAAGCGGTGATACGCGTACTTATACTTATTCTTTGATTCCCGTCAAACAATTCTATTGGGATAGCTCCATCAGTAATGAGGAGACATTGATGTTCTCTGCCGGCAGCTATTCCCATCTGTGGATTATGATAGGAGTATGCCTATTAGTGTTATTAGCAGGTATTATTAATTTCATCAATATCTATCTGGTTGTCATGCTCCGGAGGGGAAAAGAATACGGATTGAAAAAGGTGTTCGGTGCAAGGGGTAAAGAACTATTTCTTAATATATGGATAGAGAATACTTTGTTGGTATCAGCCGCTATGCTCATAGCTTGGGTGTTTGTAGAAGTAAGTACTGTGCCAGTGAGAAATCTTTTCAATCATCAGTTTAGCTATACGACATTTGACTGGCAATTATCATTAGGCATATTGGTAGTACTCCCATTGGTTACTTCTCTTTATCCATTCATCAAATACAATTATACTCCCCCTATTGTCTCCATCCGTTCTATAGGTTCGGAAAGTCGTTCAATACATTCACGGATCCTATTTCTGGGGATTCAGTACGTACTCACTTTTTTATTGGTAGTAATTTCGCTTTATTTCAATAATCAACTGAATATGTTGCTTAGTACCGAACCGGGGTTTCGTACCAAAGATATTATCATTGCTCAGCTGACTTACGAATCAAAGGATTTTAATACTTACACGGAAGAGAGCATGAAACAACAGCAGGAGCGAGTGAACGCATTAAATAAGGAGCTTTCTTCCTGTCCCTATATAGAAGATTTTGAGACTAGCTATATTGACATTCTTAAAGGAGATTATGGCAGTGATTATATAAACGAGCAAGGGAAGAAGATCTACCTGAATATGCGTCTTGCCACGCCTCATTTTTTTCGGGTCTATGATATTAAATTTATCGAAGGCGAGCTCCCCGATTTATCAGATAAAGGCTTTTTCGGAGTTCTGGTGGTGAATAAGGCAGCTATGAAAGCCTTAAACTACACCACTTGTCAAGGTGCCAGCATAGAAAATCCCCTGAAAAGAGGAAACGAATCCAAAACCCAACCCATTGTAGCGGTGGTAGATGATTACTACAACGGACATTTAACTTTAGGAAAGAAACCTACTGTTTATATGGTGAGCAATCAGATGAGCGGCGATGTCTATCAGATAGCCTGTGTGCCGGGTAAAAAGAAAGAAGTGCTTGAGTTCCTACGTAAAACGGAATTAAAGATTTATGGCAGTGAAGATTTTGAATACAGCATTCTGGAGGAAGACGTAAAAGCAATCTATGCCCAGGACAGACAAACAAGCATTATTTATTCCGTTTTTGCTTGTATTGCGATTATAATTGTAGGTCTCGGGCTATTCGGTATTTCTCTGTTTGATATCCGACAGCGATATCGGGAAATAGCCATCCGCAAAGTAAACGGAGCACAATTGAGCAATCTGTATGTAGTTCTGTTCCGCAAGTACATTTGGGTAATAGGAATTTCCATATTGATTACCATACCTTTATCCTATTACCTGATATACATCTATACGCAAGATTTTGTAGTGAAAGCTCCTATCAGCATATTCATTTATTCCATAGCCATACTGGTAGTTTCTGGCATTTCGTTAGGTACATTGCTCTGGCAAGTGAATAAAGCTGCACGGATTAATCCGGCAAAAATTATGAAAAGCGAATAAGAAATAAAATATAACTAAAATATAGAAAGACTGAAATATGAAAACACTCAAATACGCCTGGCGCTTCCTGATACGCTCCAAGTCATATACGATCATTAATGTCATTGGTCTGGCACTCAGCCTGGCATGTACCATCATATTAGTACGCTACATTCACCGTGAGTTGCAAGTGAACACGCACTGCACCCATGCTGAAAGGACTTTTATCCCGCTACGGGAAATTGATGGCAATGTATTCCCTGGCAGTGTGAATAAAGACAGTGGTGCGGATACGGCTTACTACGCTCCCGAAGCCATAGAAAAGAGAAGTTACTTCATCACACTGGACAATGACAATGTAACCATCGATGAGAAACCTTATACCGTCCAAGCATTGGTAGCAGACACAGCATTCTTGCACTTCTTTCACTACCCATTGAAAGGTAAACACATAGAAGCGCCTGAAGAAGTACTCATTACCCGTCAGTTTGCCAAACGTGTGTTCGGAGATAAGAATCCTATAGGACAAACGATGGGATACTCCGGAGGCAAGCTCTTGACGATCTGTGGTATATTGGAAGAACCGGCATGCAAATCTTCGCTAACATTTGATATACTGATAAATCTGGAACTGAAAACCAGAAGAGAGTGGAGCAAAATGTATATAGAAATCCTGCGTTTTATGCCCGGAGTAGATGTAGATGCCATTAATGCTATCAGCCATGTGAAGCGACAAACAGAATGGGGATATATGGTGAGTTACGACTTTATTCCTGTCAGTCAACTCTACTGGAATAAGGGATTGGCTGCCATGGCCGATCAACCGAATATGTGGCATTACAGCAGTCGTTCGCACATTCTGGTACTTATGGGAGTATGCCTGTTATTATTGCTGGCAGGCATACTAAACTTCGTCAACATCTATCTGGTTTTTATGCTGAAACGTTCCAAGGAGTATGGTATCAAGAAAGTATTCGGCATCCGTGGACGTGCACTCTTTCTCCAGTTATGGACGGAAAATATGTTGATGATCGTCATCTCGCTGCTGCTGGCCTGGTTCTTTATCGAAATATTTTCGG
Organism: Bacteroides sp. 14(A); assembly: GCF_000526555.1. Lineage (NCBI taxonomy): Bacteria > Pseudomonadati > Bacteroidota > Bacteroidia > Bacteroidales > Bacteroidaceae > Bacteroides > Bacteroides sp. 14(A). Next base: position 788,338 of record NZ_JAGH01000005.1, read on the forward strand.
GATATGCCAGCAGGTTGCTGGGCAGCGATGTACCTTATACGGCTTTCGACTGGCAACTGTCGCTCGGTGTGCTGGTGCTTTTGCCACTACTCACTACTGTATATCCTTTTATCAAATACAATTATCTGCCACCCATCGTGTCCATACGTTCCATCGGAAGTTCACGGCATTCTGTCGCTACACGTACGGTTTTCCTGTTTATCCAGTATAGCATCACTCTTTTGCTGATAGTCCTCTCTCTGTACTTCAGCAGCCACCTCCGTTTCCTGCAAAACACCCCTCCGGGATTCAATACGGAAGGTATACTTTATGCTAATCTGATTCCTACCCCCAAGAGCTGGGGAGGTGAAAGTGAAGCCGAAAGAAAACAGCGCTGGCAGAATACGACTACCATCCGGCAAAAGCTGGATGAATGTCCTTTCATAGAACGGTGGTTCTGTGGCGATCCCTCGCAAAGTGGCATCCTCAGTAGCGGAGGCAGTACGACACTTATTAATGATAAAGACGTGAAGCTAAATATGATGGTGATGTATATACCGGCGGATTTCTTCAAGCTGTATGAACTGCAAGCAGTACAAGGTACATTGCCGGGGAAAGTGGAGGCAAAGGATTATTCAGAGAATGTAGTTGTCATGAATGAGGCAGCTTTGAAAGCATTCGGTTATACGAAGCAGGAAGAAGCATTCGTAAGAGGAGAACAGGCACTCTGGATTACTTCCTCAATGGACGGAAAAATAGTAGAAGGCGGCCTGTCTTTGATGCCTGTAGGAACTGTCATCAAAGATTACTATACCGGCCATCTTACAGCCGGAAAGAAACCCGTGGTATACATCGTGACACCCGGTTACGGTGGAGCACAATTCCAAATAGCCTGTAAGGCCGGTAAGGAAAAGGAACTTATCAAATATTTGCAAGACACAAGAGAGGAGATTTTTCATGCGGAAGAGTTCGACTATCACTGGCTGAAAGAAGATGTTCAGGCCCTGTATGACGACGACCGCCGTGTAGCAACCGTGTTTACATTGTTTGCCACCATCTCTATTTTTGTCTCGGCATTGGGATTATTCGGACTTTCCTTATTCGACATCCGCCAACGCTACCGCGAGATAGCCATCCGCAAAGTGAATGGGGCACAATTGAAAAACCTGTATTCCGTTCTATTCCGCAAGTATATATGGGTGATAACCGGTGCAGCATTGCTGACCATACCTTTATCTTATTATCTGATATACATCTATACACGGGATTTTATAGTGAAAGCTCCTGTTAGTATATTCATCTACCTGATTGCTATATTAGTGGTGGCAGGCATTTCGTTGGGAACATTGTTCTGGCAGGTGAATAAAGCAACCCGCATCAATCCGGCAACAATCATGAAAGCAGAATAAAGAGGTTAGTTATGATACACCATTATTTAAAAATAGCATATCGGAATCTGTTGAAGTACAGAACGCAAAGTATCATCAGTATCATCGGACTGGCAATCGGTCTGGCATGTTTTGCACTGTCTACATTCTGGGTGCAATATGAAATGACTTATGATGATTTCCATAAGGATGCAGAACGCATTTATTTGGTACGAATGGACGATTGCCACTTTGGAGGGCACTACTCTGACTTTGTGCCCTACGCGTTGGGGAATCATTTAAAAACGACTTACACTGAAATAGAAGATTTCTGTGCATCAGGTCAGAATACTCTATTCATTAAAAATGGGAAACAGATTACGGAATATCCGATGTTAATGCCTGATACAACTTTCATCCGTATGATGGATATAAAAGTTCTGGAGGGTGACAACCAATTCTTTTTATCCACCTCACCGGAAAAGAGCGGGATAGCCATTACAGAAAAAGCTGCTCAAGACTTGTTCGGTACTACCAGAGTGATTGGAGAGACCATAACAGACAATAACCGTCGGTACGAGTATCGCATAAGCGCCATTGTCAGCGATTGGGGAGAGCATTCTAACTTTAAATATGCTTTTATGGGGCGTACCAATAATGATACTTCATGGGATAACGCCAATTACAGGATGCTGATAAAAATAAAGCCCGGAACAAATGTGGATGTACTTTTAGAAAAAATGAATCAGCACTTTCCGGATGAACTCAAAAAGAACAGCTATGGTGTAACCGGATATACACGTTTCTATCTGGAGCCCATTACCTCACTGCGTTATGCGGATGAATTTATTCGTGGAAACGAACAAATAGTACGGTTCCGTTACATTGTTTATTTCTCCATCACAGGAGTGCTTATCATTCTGTGCGCATTAATCAACTATTTAACGATTTATATCGACTGTTTTCGCTCGCGTAAACGGGAAATGGCACTACGCAAAGTGAATGGAGCATCCGAACGTTCGTTATTGGCATTACTTAGTACGGACTTTCTATTTACTATTCTATTGGCTTCACTCTTAGGGATGTTCTTCGTGGAATTACTAAAACCCTGGTTCTTGCAATATTCCATGATTGTCGATACAGATATATCCATTTATGGGAATTGCATATTATACGTCGCAGGTATGTCAGTATTGGCTTTTATAGTGGCGCTATGTTCTGTTTACCTATTCCGCCGTCACTCATTGCAGAATACACTTCATAGTACTCAAATGAGTATAATGGGACATATATGCCGTAAGGGAAGCATTGTAATACAGCTTGTTGTTTGCCTTACATTTATACTTTGTACTGTCATTATGCAAATGCAACTTTATCATTTGCGTAATGTAGATATGGGAATGGATTATCGGAACCGTGCTTCCCTGGGCATCTGGATGAATGTGGACATGAATGTATGGGCAGAGAAGATAAAAGCGTTACCCATGGTAACTGAAGTTGTACGGCCTGTTTACTGGCCGCTCATCAGTATGGGTTCTTATTCAGCTTTTGAGGTAGATTCCTGGGACGGATTGAATGGGACAACTGAAAACCCAATGGGTATAGATGAGATTCTGGCAGGAGAGGAGTTCTTCAAATTCTATAACATGCAACTGGTAGCAGGAGAATGGATATCGGATAAGTCGGATATCCGTGAAGTTAATATCATGGAAACGACAGCACGCACTATGGGATGGACACCTGAAGAAGCTATCAGCAAACACATCTTTTACTGCAATAAAGAAGTGGAACCTATGACTGTGATCGGAGTCATAAAAGACTGTGCGTACAGGTCGCCTTCCAAGGACCTGCCTCATACTGTATTTGTCAATACCAATAAATCACAGTGGATGTGGTCGCGTTGCTTTGTCCTCTTCAAGTATAAACCGGGAACCTGGGAAGAATGTCGTCGTAGCATCGAGGAAATGCAGCAAGCTGAACTTCCCGACCGCAAATTATTTCTGGACAGCGAGGAAGAACGATATAATAAGTATCTGCAATCAGAAGATGCATTATCCAGTCTATTGGGATTCTCTGCAATTGTTTGTATCCTGATATCTATATTCGGCATATATTCATTGGTATCATTGACATGCGAACAACGCCGGAAAGAAATAGCTATCCGCAAAGTAAATGGGGCTACCATCAGCAATATCCTGAGCATCTTCTTTAAAGAATACGCAATGCTATTGATCGTATCTTCATTGATAGCTTTCCCTGCCGGTTATACTATTATGAAGCACTGGATAGAGACGTACAATCGTCAGGTAAGTATAGGAACATTACCGTTCATCCTCATTTTTGCAGGGATAGCAATGGTTATCACCATAAGTATCAGCTGGCGCGTATGGCAGGCAGCACGGCAGAATCCGGCGGAAGTGATTAAAGAATAAAAACGATTTGTCCTTTGGGAGTATAAAATTATAAGAAGCAATGTCGTGATGCAGAACTAGCAATCTCGTAATGTGGAATATTGCTAGTTTTGCATCACGACATTGCTTCTTATGTTCCGTTTAAGGCAGGGGTTGACTATGCCTTGACTTACCATAATATTTCTCACGTGCTTTTATTCAATAAATATAACAAATCCAAGACTAATAAAAGGCTTGTTAGGGTTCAAAATAGGGTCAGGGTCACTTATAGCCCCATTTGCAGGTGATTTTTAATTCCACTAGTCAATATTGCATTGATATACAGATAGTTGATTTTAGACGGTTTTTGCAAAAAACAAATTCCCGTAGATTCGAAATATTGTAATGCGAACGATTCTTTATGAGTAAATGTTTGATACAAAAAACAGAAAAGTGAAGCAAAAGTAATAAAGAGTGGATTATAAAATCTGATTCCTTGGTAATTTGACGCCATATCAGTGCTTTTATTTTACACCCACTTAAAATATTCTATTCATTTGAGCAGAATTTGGGGGTATAAGTGACCCTGACCCTATTTTGAACCCTTAACACCACATATTTCTTTCTATTTTTAGACTATAAAACACTGATATACAATAGTTAGTCCATCATCAAGGAGTGTATTCATGAGTGCATCTAATGCATGGTTTTTTAGAGAAAAGTAGAAGCATCTTCCCGATTATTAAAAGAGAAAAAACGCTACACCTGTTCACAGCTAGATTATTACTTCATCAAAAGTTAAGAAGTTATAGTCAGAGCCTATAACTATTCTTTGTGATTTTAAATGTACCATTTGTGCGAATATGCACTATTTTTGTGCAGTATAGCACACTAAAGCAATATTACTAAAACAAATATTTACCTGAAAAACAATCTGTTATAACTTTGGCACGAGATTTGAATCTTAATCTAAAAAAGAAATTCACTTTGATATATAATCTTGTGAATGGCATCAGTAAAATAATGCGTGAACTAATATATAGCTATGATACAGCACTTTTTCAAGATAGCATTTCGTAATATACTGAAATACAGAACACAAAGCATTATCAGTATTATAGGTCTGGCAGTAGGATTTACTTGTTTCGCCCTTGCAAATCTATGGATACATTATGATACTACGTATGATGCTTACCACGAAGGAGCCGACCGGATGTACATCCTCTGCAAAGAAAATATATTTGGAACAAGCGGGTATTCCACTTATATGCCATATCCGGCATCAACGGTGCTGAAAAACGACTTTCCTGAAGTGGAAGCCGCATGCGCATATACCAGATGGACAAAAGCAACGGACATAAAAGTAGACGGTCAACCCGCAGTAGAAGTTCATGAGATGCAGGCGGACTCTTGTTTCATGAACATGTTCGGAATTTCCATTCTATCCGGTAACATGGACTTTATGTATTCAGATGACAAGATAGCTTTAACAGAAGACGTCGCAATGCGTTTATTTGGCACCACGGATGTACTGGGCAAAGAAGTAAAAAACTACAATGATGATCCTAAAACAGTTTGTGCTCTTCTTTCAGACCTTCATCACAGCAATCTTTCATTTGGCTCTTGGGGCCAGGGCAAGTACTTCCGCAGCTGGCAGGATGAATGGGGGAATGGAGGTTTTGAGATAATTATTAAATTGCACGAAGGAACTGATGTTGCAGCTTTCCAGAAGAAATTAGCTGTACATGAAGCTAAAGCTGATCCGCGAGATCCTCATCGGGTATTTGAAAACGTCCGATTGATACCACTCATCCAATATCATTATTCACCGATTAATCAAACTAAATCCATCAAGCTATATTATTTGATACTATTTTCCGTAGCTGGCGGATTGGTCATTCTTTGCTCATTATTCAATTATCTTTCTTTGTTTATTACCCGTATGCAGATGCGTAGCCGTGAGATAGAATTACGCAAAGTATGTGGATCCTCCATTGGAGGGATGTTTATTCTGTTTATTGTAGAATACCTATACATCATATTCTCATCAGGAATATTGGGCATGGCTTTGATTGAAATCGTTTTACCTGCTTTTAAAGAGATATCAGGAGTATCCGGAAACATTTATGGAGAATCACTTCTTTATTTTATTGGGATTCTTTTGTTATCATTGCTTCTGTTGGTACCATTCGTCATCAGACGCTCACGCATCCGGAATACCGTAAACAGATACATGCTCCGTAAAGCAAGCATTACATTCCAGTTAGTAACAGGAATTCTTGTCACATTCTGCATGATAGTCATAATGAAGCAAATCTACTATCTTACGAATACGGATCTGGGATGGGAAAGAAAAAATATAGCTTCTATCAATCTTTTATATCCGGATAAAGATTTTGAAACCATTGCTGATAAGATAAAGCAATTCTCATGCACAAAAGAGGTCATAACCGGACATTGTTGTTTATTGCCCAAGTCATCAGGTTTTTCACAAAGCTTCAAAAATTGGGATGGGAAAGAAGATGGTATGAAAAGCATAGATATGCTGAGTTTGTGGAATTGTGAAAAGATCGTATCTTTCTACAATCTGCAACTGCTGGAAGGGGAAATGGTAAAACCAACAGAAACTAATAAAATCATGATTAACGAGTCGGCAGTAAAAGCACTTGGAATGAGTGAACCGATTGGAAAGAAGCTTTATCTGGATAATAGAGCATGGACCATTACAGGCATAATCAAAGACTTCCACATCACAGCTCCAACAGAACCGGTACAGCCTTATACTCTAATTACAGAAGATATTCTTAAAAACTCCGGATTTTCGATAGGGAAAGGACAAATACTAATCAAGTTTCATGATGGTAAATGGAAAGAACTTAAAAATCGGATAGATAGCATATTCACTTATGAATATCCGGAAGTGCGATATAAGTTATATAATACAGAAGAGGAGTATACCGGTTATCTGAAATCAGAAGATGCACTGATAAAGTTACTGAGTTTTATCGCTATTGTTTGTATGCTGATCGCCGCTTTCGGCATATTCTCTCTTGTTACACTAAGTTGTGAACAACGGCGCAAAGAAATAGCTGTACGCAAAGTGAATGGAGCTGCCATTAAAGATATTCTTCTTATGTTTGTGAAGGAATATATGCTCTTACTGATTATAGCATCTGTCATCGCATTCCCTGTAGGGTATGTGCTGATGAAGCGTTGGCTTGAAAACTATGTAGAACAGACAGTTATCAGTGCCTGGATATATTTTGCTATATTCGGTGGCATAATGATCGTTATTTTTGCATGTATCGGTTGGCGCGTATGGCAGGCTGCACGGCAGAATCCGGCAGAAGTGATAAAAAGTGAATAATAGAAAAATCAAAGACATGATACAGCATTATTGCAAGATAGCATTTCGTAATATACTGAAATATAAAATACAGAGTATTATCAGTATTATAGGTTTGGCAGTAGGATTTACTTGCTTTGCACTCTCAAATCTGTGGATACACTACGAAATAACGTATGACAAATTCTACGAAGGTGTGGAACGAACTCATTTACTTTATCAAGAAGCCACTTTTAGTGAATCAACATTCAGCACATACAGTTCATATATGTTAGCTACTACACTTCGGCAAGAATTTCCGGAAGTAGAAGCCGCATGTGCAGTTTACCAAAGAGAAACAGGGCTGAAAACCAAAGAGGGGAAAACGGCAAAAGTTAATTGCATGTATGCTGACTCCACATTTTTAGAGATGTTCCAACCTACCTCCATATTATCCGGAAGCATGGAATTCCTTTATTCTGATAATAAAATTGCATTAACAGAGGAGACTGCTATGTCATTATTCGGTTCAACAGAAGTTTTGGGACAAGAGATAGAGACAGATGATACACCTAAGACAGTCTGTGCCATTCTGAAAAATGTAGAGAGACATAGTAATCTCTATTTTGCCGCATGGGCAATGTCATCACAATTTCAAAAAGTAAAAAGCGAATGGGGAGTACATAGATTTCAAACCTACGTTCGGCTACGTAAAGGAATGGATGCTACATCTTTTCAGGAAAAAATGAAGAACTACGAATCCGGAAACCAATGGTATCCCAAACCTCTCGAAAAATATAAGATAATTCCATTAACCCAATACCATTACTCTGCCATAAATGAAAAACTGACCCTTAAATTCAATTATTTAGTACTTTTCTCCATAGCAAGCGGCATGATTATACTTTGCGCATTGTTCAACTATCTCTCCTTGTTTATCACCCGTATGCGCACACGAAACCGGGAAATTGAATTAAGAAAAGTCTGTGGTTCATCCATTCGGAATTTATTCATACTTTTTGGTACTGAATATTTATTTGTGCTGCTTTTATCCGGTCTTTTAGGAATGACGTTTATCGAATTATCGCTTCCGAAATTCAGAGAGCTGTCCGAAATTAATGGAAATATTTATGGAGAATCATTCCTCTACTTTACAGGTATTCTTTTCATATCCTATATCCTATTAATACCTTTTATTGTCCGCCGATACTACAGGCAATCCGGCAACCTATTCCTGTTCCGTAAATGCAGCATAGTATTCCAATTGATAATATGTATCTTATTTATCTTTTGCGTAAGCATTCTTATGAAACAACTCAATCATTTGGCAAATGGTGACATTGGTTGGGAAAGAAAGAATACAGCAGTATTAAGACAATATGTTTCTCCGGAATCTTATGCTGCCGTCAGTGCCGAAATAGATAAGATGCCATGTATTGTAGAGACACTGAAAGGATGTGAACCTTTATTTCCAAGATATAGTACACTGACTTACAGGATAAACAGCTGGGAAGGAAAGAAAAGCACGGATAAGGAAGATAGAGTAGATATCATCTGCATAAGAGAAGGGAGGGAATTTATCAATTTCTACAACCTGAAACTAATAGAAGGTGAAATGCTAAAACCGGATGATGCGGATAAGGCTATCATCAACGAGACTTGTGCAAGAAGATTAGGCTTAGATGATCCGATAGGTAAGAAAATCAATATTCACCAAGGAGTTACAATCGTCGGAATTGTAAAAGACTTCCATATCACAGCACCTACAATCCCGGCAGCACCTACTTTATTCTGCAATAAAGGAGGTCTGGGAGGTTCCGATTCCGATGCCAACTATGGTGATATATTGATAAAATATCGCGCAGGAACATGGGAGGATCTTAAAAAGCGAGTAGATGATGTATATGCCAAAATCTCAACTGGCAATAATGAATATCATTCTCTTCTCAATATAGAAGAGGAATATTCTAAGTTCCTGAAATCCGAAACGTTATTATTGAAGCTGCTTGGCTTTGCCTCAATTATTTGCGTACTCATTGCCGCTTTCGGAATATTCTCTTTCATTACGCTAAGTTGCGAGCAGCGGCGCAAAGAAATAGCCATCCGCAAAGTAAATGGAGCGTCTGTAAAAGAAATACTTGCTATGTTTGTAAAAGAGTACTTTATATTACTCGTTGCAGCATCAGTGATGGCATTTCCTATAGGATACGCTTTGATGAAAAAATGGCTGGAAAGTTATATAGAACAAACAACAATCAGTGCATGGATATATCTGGCTATATTTAGTGGGATAGGTTTACTTATTCTGTTATGCATTGGCTGGCGGGTATGGCAGGCAGCACGGCAGAATCCGGCAGAAGTGATAAAAAGTGAATAAATACATATATAATACGCCATAAAAAATGTTACAACACTATTTTCAAATAGCAATACGTCATTTGCTTAAATACAAAACGCAAAATCTTATCAGTATCGTAGGATTAGCAGTGTGTCTGCTTTGCTTCAGTATATGCATGTATTGCAGTCGTTTCTTTCTAAGTATTGACCAATGTTTTGAAAATCATGATCATATTGCCGATATTGTTTTAAAGAGTTCAAACGGGGAGTTCTTCTCCGGAACTCCTGCTACGGTCTTTGAGCAATTGCAGGATATACCATTGAATGAAGTGGACATTTTAACACACATCGCTAATGCTGATCCACGTCCATACAATATAGAAATGAAAGACGGAAAGGAATATCCATTTACTGAAATGTCAACTATCGAAATTGATTCTTGTTTCCGCCAAGTATTCACTCCGAAGATTATAGCCGGTTCCTGGGATGTTGCTGTCCATACTCCCAATGCTATTATTATGATGGAAAGCACCGCACGCAAGGTTTTTGGTGAAAATGGTGATCCGATCGGTAAACGTATGGTACTGACCCAAAAACTAATGAGTTCACCAGATGCTACCCCAAATTCAGGTGGCACTGTCTATACCATCCAGGCAATCATAAAAGATATACCACAAAATAACAGCTTGAATTTTTGCAATAGAATTGATTTATTAGTGCTAAATGATAGTGAAGGTTTGTTCCAGAGTGAAAGTAGAAAGTTTACGACCGGTTGCTCCACTTTCGCTTTATTGCATAAAGGGAAAAGTGTACAACAACTGGAGGATCATCTTCGCGAACTGAATCTATCCAGCGATGCATTCCCTGATAATACGATTTGTGCAACTGCATTGGGGAAGGGAGCCTATAGTGCAACCTTCAGCCCTTACTTTATCAGTGTTACCACTGCATTAGGAATACTAATTTTACTTATCGGCCTTCTTAATTTTTTCCATTTCCTTACCGGCTCATTTCTTAACCGTAGCCGCGAATATAGTCTCCGTAAGGTATTAGGAAGCAGTAACTACCAACTGTTATCACAGCTTTTCATTCAATCGGCACTGATTATCTTATTAGCCTTTCTGATTACTTTTTGTTTAATTGAACTACTGGCTCCCTTTTTTCATCTTACGTTAGTAGTATTTACATTGGAAATAGACAAAACATCACTAATGAAGCAATGTTCCGAATATCTTATACTGATATTTCTACTGAATTTGCTCATTTGTACACTGACTGTTGCATATACCCATCGCATATCTATTCAAGAAGGGATCAAAGGCAATGTCAGACGTATGAGCAAACATTTTATACGGAACACTATGCTGTGCATTCAATTTTTCATCTGCTGGATATTCGTCACATTGGCAGTATCCCTTTATCTACAAACAGAGAAAACAACCTCCACGCTTTTTGGCACTCTTTCAAAAGAAGAGAAAGAATGTATTCTCAGTATTCCTCTGAACTACACCTTCATGAAAAATGAAGAGAAACTTGCCATTACAGAACGTATAGCACAACATTCGGGTGTGCAAGAGAAATTATTGTCAAATAACAATTATGCCGGTGGAATTTCTATTACCGGATTCCAATCTGAAGAGAACAACAGGGATTCTAATATCAACAGTAGTTTCATATATGCAGCTCCCAATTTTTTCCATTTCATGAATATTCCTCTGTTGAAAGGCAATAATCTGCAAAACAATACAGAAATGGTAATTGATGACGTTTTAGAAAAACGGATTCCCAAACCTATTTTAGGCAACATCTTGTATAACTTTAACGGTGGCTATACCGTCAAAGGCATTACATCTTCATTTATAACCAATGTATATTTCCAGAGCGAGAGTCTTTTCCGAAGTGAGGGTATGGCTTTCTTGCCACTTAAAATGGAAGGATCCATAGAATATTGCTACATTAAATGCCTGCCAGCTCAAGTAAAAGCCGTAGAAGAGTATGCATCCCAAGTGCTCCGTGAAGCACTTCCATACACTTTGTCCCCACAAATCAGTACGCTGCAACAAGATTTGGAAGAAATACAAGGATTGGAATCGAAAATGAAGAACATCATCCTATTTTTTGCAATAGTAAGTGTAATCATTACTTTACTGGGAGTATATTCAGCCATTACCCTTGATACTGAACACCGATGCAAAGAAGTAGCCATCCGTAAAGTTAATGGTGCGGGACTATGGCAAATACTTTATCTGTTCTTGCGCATGTATGTCCGGATATTAGTAATAACAGCAGTGATTGCATTTCCACTGCTATACACAATACTGCAATTATGGAAACAAATGTATATTGTCTTTTTCGATGACGGTTTCTGCTTCTGGATTTGCATATTTATTGGGATAGTTCTCATGACTTTACTTACTGTCATATTCCGCATTTTGAAAATTGCAAAAATAAATCCGGTGGATATAATAAAGACCGAGTAAGTATAGAATTCATGTGCGGATATGCACTATTTTTGTGCACTATAGCACACTAATACTCTATAACAAAAACCAGTATATCATTAATAAATAGAAAGTTACATACTTGGCATAAGTTTTGAATATATAAAATATAAAATGTATATACCATGATATTCCATTATCTCAAAATAGCATTCAGAAACTTGTGTAAGCATAAGACACAAAATATCATTTCCATCATCGGATTAGCAGTAGGTTTGCTCTGCTTCTGTGTCTGCATATATTGCAGTCGCTTTGTAGAAACTACAGACCATTGTTTTACTAATCATGATCGCATAGCAGAATTAAATCTCTATGACGGCAAGGCAGACAGATATTTTTCCGGTTCTCCGGTTCCTCTGGCCGAAGATTTGCGTACATGGTCTTTGGGAGAAACGGAAGCCATTTCATCCGTAACCTATCCTCGCGAACGCCCTTATTATGTAGAGTTATCTCCGGAAAAGATGCTACCTTATGAACTTGAAACGATTGAAATAGATACTTGCTACAATAAAATCTTCACTCCGGAAATGGTAGCAGGACATTGGAAAATGGCAAGTCAGTCTCTTAACTCCGTCATCCTGAGCCAATCTATGGCCATTAAAATATTCGGTAATGCAGAAAGTGCTATCGGCAAACACATGACTCTCATGAGAAGGCTCAATACTTCTCCTGAAAGCACCCCGAAAACAGGAGGTATCGTCTACACCATTCAAGCAGTAATGAAAGATATCCCTCTGAACAATAGTTTGGATTTTATGCAAAACATAGATATGCTGACCGTAAACGATAGTGAAGGACTTCTGCAAAGTCCCAAACGGCATAACATGACGGGAGCAAATACCTACGTGCTGTTATCACCACAAACTACATGTACCGATTTAGAAAAGCAATTCTCAAAAAGAGGCTATACTTATACTTTGTATGGCGAAGCTTACACTGTCACTGCCAGTAGTATGGGAGCCAGATTGAAAAAACAAGGTGCTTCCTATCTGGGATTAGTTACCGGAACTGTAGGTACACTGATATTATTAGTAGGGCTGATCAATTTTTTCCATTTCCTTATCGGTTCTTTCTTCAATCGTACTAAAGAATACAGTATCATGAAAATGATAGGATGCAACTGGAAACAACTTTTCTGTTTACTATTCACACAGTCATTGATCGTCATATCCATATCCTCCATACTGGTATTATCAGGCATAGAATTATTGGGGAATCACATGAATTTCTCTTTGCCGGGCTTTGCAATGGCCTTTACCTCTGAAACGCTTTTAATACATGCTCTGCAATATATCGTTCTTCTTATCATACTCTGCGTCCTTATATGTTTGTCTGTCTCCATTCGTATTCGTCGCATTACCGTGCAAACAGGTATTTATGGAAACAATAAACGTAGAGGTAAGCAATGGGGACGTAACCTTATGCTGGGTATCCAGTTCTTTATTTGCTGGGTATTTGTATCCCTGACAGCTGCTTTATATCTGCAAGCAGAGAAAACGACCAATAGTTTAATCCATACGCTAAGTCAAAAAGAAAAATCGGAGATTCTTAGTATTCCTCTGGACTATCCCTTTATGAAGAATGAAGAAAAGTTGGCGTTGATAGAGCGTTTTAAACAACATGCCGGAGTGAAAGAAATTCTGTTATCAGATGTCGGTTATATGCAAGGAATGTCGGGCAATGGATTAACGACCGAAAAGGGAAATGAGAACTCCTGGATTGATATTAGTGTCATGGCTGTACCCGCCAATTTCTTCTCTTTCATGAATATTCCCATAGAACAAGGAAGACTTCCTCAAACGGAAAAAGATATTGTGGTAGACAATGTCTGGCAGGAGATGCAGAAGAAAGATGTAATCGGTATGAACTTGTATAGCGGTAATACCGACTACACAATCTGTGGAATATCCACACCTTTTCAGGCCAATGTATATAACCGAAGTAGTGGATATGCTTTCCTCCCTTATGATTCTTCAGTCTACATAGGTCATTGCTACATAAAGAGTCATCCGGGCCAGCAAAAAGAAGTAGCCCGATGGATTGAGAAAGTCTACCGCGAGATGCTTCCAGAAAATATAACTTATCAGGCTAAAACATTCCTGGATGATATCCATGTTTTGCAGGCTCTTGAGTATAATCTGAAGGACATCATTTTGTTCTTTGCTGTTATCAGCATTATTATCACACTATTAGGTGTATACTCCAGTATCACGCTCGATACAGAACGACGTCAGAAAGAAGTTGCTATCCGTAAAGTAAATGGGGCAGATGTTCCGCAGATTATCCTGTTGTTTGCCCGTCTTTATATTATCTTGTTATTGTGTAGTGCCATCGTTGCATTCCCGCTTGTATATGTTGTATTGATGTTATGGAAACAAATGTATACGGTATTCTTTGACTGCGGTCTGCTTTTCTGGCTCTGTATCTTCTTGATTGTTACTTTTATTACAGGCTTTACAATACTTTTCCGTATCTTGCGGATAGCAAAAACGAATCCGGCGGAGGTAATTAAAAACGAATAAGAACAATGGTATTACATTATTTGAAAGTTGCTCTACGGAATCTGCTGAAGTACAAGACTCACAGTTTCATTTCCGCCCTTTGCCTGGCAGTGGGAATCGTATGCTATACCATTGTATGCTTTTTCATGCAGGAATGGAGCAAACTTGAAAACTTACCAGACAGCGAGCGACGGATAAGAATAACAGTCAACCAGAAACAAAGTCCTTTTTTTCGAACCAGTGAAATAAAGCGACTGGAAGAGCAATCTATCAGTGGTTTAGAATGCCTGACCATACAATCCTTTAACAATTCTACGGAAATAGAAGTCATCGATAACGAACAACGTAATTTACCTTTTCTAATAGGTTATAGAGGGGTTAACAGTAACTTTTTCTCCTATAACAACAGAAAATTGCTACATGGCAGCCGACTTCCCGAAGCACCTGATGAAGTGATATTATCCCATAAATTTGCAAGTAAAGCATACGGCACTGCAAATCCTATTGGAACAACCATACGCCTTGCTAACCCACAAAGTATAGCTGAAAATACAATACAGAGCTTTAAAGTCGTGAATGTAGTGGAAGATAACGGACTGCAAGACCCCAAAGTCGATTGTTATTTCTCCTATAAAATCATGACTTATGACGCCTTGAGTGTAAAAGGTTATCTATCGTCTAAGGCAACTATGGAAATGCTAAACAAAAGTTTACAGTCCATAACGTGGCAACGGAATGAGGACACCGTACACCCTTACGCAGCGTTCAGTATGCGGCAGGACAAAGAACTGACAATGGTGCAGTATCTGATACTATTCATAGCCTCACTTATCCTGGTTTCAGGGCTAATTAATTTCCTTAAGTTCATCATTCAGATGTTCTATAATCGTCAGCGTGAAGTGGCGCTTCGCAAATGTATGGGATCTGAGATAAAAGGACTGTTCCTGCTCCTTTTTGCTGAAGTATTTTGGATGATGTCCACCGCATTTCTTTTATCTCTGTTTTTAACGGAACTCATGATAAATCTTGCGAAGATATACATTCCAAGCCATGATATGCCTGACTTACCCTTGTCATCTATCTATGTTGTACAGTTTCAAATATATATTGCACTTCTGATGATCTGTATGCTCGTAATATGGTTTCCTATCCGCCGTTTACGGCAAGTGAGCATAATCAGCCAAATCAGCAATAACCGTAGCCGTCATATTTTCCGTTCGATTATGATGTGGTTGCAGTTAGGCATTGCCATTTTCTTTGTGGGCAGTACACTCGGCGTCAATATGGTGTGGCACGAAGTGTTCGGTCGAGCATACAATCCGCTTACATCCGAAGAAGAAGAAAATATCATTTCCCTGAAGGTGAACAGCCAACGTATGTGGCAGCACATAAACCCTATATTATCTGATATTCAAGCATTACCGGAGTGTATAGAGACACTAACCATGACAGATGATTTGCAAAGTGGAAATCATTTTATGCGCACCTATAAGAAAGCTGACCAATCGGAGGTCATGATTGCCATAGCAGAGGGAGCTCCGAGTTACTTTAAATTCCTGAACATCCCATTGCAAGGAAAAGAAGTAAATGGAGATGCAGAAGGTACCGTTTATGTCAGTGAGGCTTTCAGACTCCAATTGGATAAGGACAACGTGCAAGATAGAGTAGAGATTGAGGGCCAGAGTTACCGTATCATCGGTATCTTTAAAGAGCTCTATAAAGAAACTCAGGGAAGAGCAACCATCGGTTCGGTATTTTTCCCCAGCAACCATTTCAGGTATTTCTATGTCAAGCTGGCACCGGGTACAAACGCTACCAAAAGTATCCGGCGCATCACTGATATCTGTCGTAACTACGTACCCACAACCTTGCCTCTTGAAATCCGTTCCCTGTCCGATAACAAACAAACGATGATGGGATCGATGTATATGACACAAGTGGCGATGACAATCCTGGCCATTGTAAGTATACTATTAGTTGTACTGAGCATCTATTCGGCCATCTCCATGGACACAGTCAGCCGACAGAAGGAAATAGCCATTCGTAAAATCAACGGAGCTACCCCATGGGTCATTGCCGGTATATTCAGTAAAGCTTATCTGGTGATTTTCCTGCTGGCTTTTGCGGTTGCTTATCCTTTGGTACGACTGATGCTGCTATCAATAGGCGAAGGTACAGTGAAATGTATACAAGGCTGGGATTGGGGAATTCTGTTATTCTTCAGCGTAGCCTTCATGATATTCCTCACCACCGCATATAAAATTTACCGGATCATGCATATCAATCCGGCCGAGATAATAAAAAATGAATAAACAATATTACTAATTAAAATTATCACTATTATGATTAAAACAGTAAACCTGCAGAAAATCTTCAAGACAGAAGAAGTGCAAACATGGGCTTTGAACAATGTGAACATCGAAGTGAAAGAAGGCGAGTTCGTCGCAGTCATGGGACCTTCCGGTTGCGGTAAATCTACATTGCTGAATATCCTCGGCTTGCTCGATAATCCTTCCGGTGGAGAATACTACCTCAATGGAAAGGAAGTATCCAAATACACCGAAGCACAACGTACCAGCCTGCGTAAAGGCGTCATTGGTTTCGTATTCCAAAGCTTCAACCTGATTGACGAACTGAACGTATACGAAAACATCGAACTGCCGTTGCTCTACATGGGCATTCCTTCCGCCGAACGCAAACGTCGCGTGGAAACAGCTATGGAACGCATGGCCATTACACACCGAAGCAAACACTTCCCACAGCAGCTCTCCGGTGGTCAGCAGCAACGTGTAGCCATTGCCCGTGCCGTAGTAGCCAATCCAAAGCTGATCCTTGCCGATGAGCCTACCGGTAATCTGGACTCCAAGAACGGTAAGGAAGTGATGGAACTGCTGAATGAACTGAACAAAGAAGGAACCACCATCGTCATGGTAACCCACTCACAGCACGATGCCGGTTTTGCAGGACGTATCATTAATCTGTTCGACGGACAGGTGGTGACAGAGGTGAGTCTGTAAACGTTTCTTTACTCTGTCAAGTCCTGTCATCCTGGGCAAGATCGAAGAATCTCATCTCTACAACCTTGTGTCAAGAGAAGATATCTTTCGACAAGCCCAGGGTAACAGATTGACCTACTTTTCAAATAACATATCAAGATATTAAACATGTACATTCTGAAGTTTGTCCTGCGTAGCTGGTGGCGAAATAAATTGTTCGTCACTATTTCTCTTGTCAGTCTGGTTATCGGTATCGCCTGCACCAACCTACTGACAGCCTTCGTCCTATACGAATACAACATTGAGTATAACAACCCCAACCGTGACCGTATCCTCCGGCTGACACAAACACTACCTTTCGCACAACAAGAAATGCAGGGAACATTCGTATACCACGAATCTGTCCCCGAAATCATCTCACAATTCCCTGAGATAGAAGCTTCACTACGCACACAAGCCATCACTCACACAAAAATCCGTGTGGGCGACCAAGAATATTCCGAACTGAACCTGCTATCGGCAGACAGCACATTGCCCAAGTTTATCCCCATCGAAACCCTTGCAGGAAAAATAGAAGAAGTATTGACTCACCCGGGAACCATTGCCATCAGCCAAGCTCTGGCCGAACGTTGTTTTGGTACCACCGATTGCCTCGGCAAGCTGCTGGATATCCCTCAATCCGGCGAAAGTGCCTACCGTATCGCCGCCGTCTTCCGCCTGCCACCGCAAAGCATGTTGCAGGCAGACTTGCTCACGCATCTAAAAATTCCCGAAGGAACCACCTGTTCGATACTTCTCAAAGAAGGAACAGACCTCAACGCCTTTCGCCAACGCTTCGAGACAACCGAACTTCCTACTTTATTAGGCAAAGGGTATTACCGTACCCAGACTTTACAGGAATCCTATTTTACCACTACCACACAAGATAGCAACCAGTGTATCGAGCATCGGCAAAAGGCCCTGTTAAGCGTCGGACTGCTATCTGCTTTATTAATCTTGTTCATCGGTTGCTTCAACTATATCAACCTCAGTTTTTCACGCTTATTGAAGCAAATACGCACCTTACACATTGAAAGCCTTTTAGGTGCAAGCCACCGTCAAATCCGTTGGCAACTCTTTGCCGATACTTTCCTGATGGTGATTACAGCGTTCTTGTTATCCATTCTGTTGATGAGCGACCTGTTAGCAGTATTCAATGCAACAATATCCGCACATCTGTCGTTCTCCTATCTTTTCTCCGTTCAGGTATTCCCTGTTATCCTGCTGTTTGTCATCATTCTATCCGTTGTTCCGGCAGAATACATGAGCCGGAAGATACAGACCTTGTCCGAAAGCCGTTACCGCAGCTTCTTTACAGGTCGTAAGAAACAGCGCATTGTAGCAGCACTGGTCACCTTACAATTCATGATTTCTATCGGACTGCTAAGTGCTTTTATGATAATCCGTAGCCAAATGGACCTGATAGAGCAGGAGGGAAGCCGCTACAAAGGAATCGTTGAGTTTGGAATCGGCGACTCCCGGCAATCCCCTTTATCTACTTGGATAGAAGACATTAAATCCATCCCCGGAGTGAAGTCTGTTGTATCTTCTCAATCAGGCCTTTATACCATGAGTATGGCCGTTCCCCGCCAAAATGGTGAGAAGAATGATCTTCTGATGCTTGAACTTTATGAAAACTGTCCGGACTTCCTGGATATATACGATTTCGACTTACTGGATGCCAAACAAACATTCCATTTATTACTCCGTACCTCTGTGCCGGTCATCATCAACGAGTCCTTCATTCGCTATCTTGTGCCCGAAGGAAAAGACCCGGTGGGACAACCGATCTCTAAATACGTGCCCGAAAAGAGTGAGAAAGGTACTATTATCGGCGTCATGAAAGATTTCAAGAAATATTCGCTCACAAACAATGTGTTTCCACTGAGAATGATTCTGCACGAAATGCCCCAAGATAACTATACCACATTGACCTTACAGTTTGACGAACAAGATCGCATAGCAGTTATCAATCATCTTCGCGGATTATGGGAAAAGAAATACCCCGGTACTCCATTCAATTATGAAGACCCTTATCAGGTACTGATCTCCAATAATCAGGAAGTCACCGACTTTTCCCGCATCCTGCTGATGTATGCATCAATCAGTTTGTTCCTCACACTGTTCGGATTGTTCGGCATCACCCATTATGCTATCCAGCAACGTATACGCGAAATAGGAATTCGGAAAATTCACGGTGCATCATTCGGGCAAATATTATGGCTTGTCAACCGCCCGTTCCTGTACTACATAGGTATAGCGTTTATACTCATTGTACCCCTGGTCTGCTATCTGATGAATTATTGGCTGCAACAATTTGCTTACCATGTACACATTGGTATCCTTCATTTCCTGCTTCCTTTGTTCTTCACTGTCTGCATCACCCTGCTCACAGTATGCCTGAACAGTTATCGGGCAGCAAGAAATAATCCGGTAGATAGTATCAAATACGAATAACCGTATCCCGGTTAATCTCCAGAACCAGAGACTGAAAATCAATCATCGCATTAAATAAAGCGATATGTGAATAGGAGGAAATCTCATCTGACGGAATATCACATTCCGTCAGTACCCCCTGTTCCAACAGCAATGCACGTTTTGTGCCTTTCAATAAGGGAGTCCTCGGTGTATACCAGACTCCCTCTTTTTCTAACGCCACATTAGCAATGGAAGTATCCGTCAAAAGATTGTTTCTGACAATCAATACATCATCCTGATTGCCGCGCAGGGCATACAATGCTTCCAGTTCCTTCCGTTCCGTACTTTTGTAGCGATAATCAATCGTATCCGAACCGACTAACCGGAGCGAACGTACAGTCCTCATTGTATAAGCGGAAAATGCCACTTCACGTACTTCTCTGCCATAAACTACCCGGCATTTATAAAAACCGCTTTCAGGACAATCTCCTGTATAATCCAGAATATCTAGTTGATCCGCCATTCCGAAAACCGCCTGTCTCGTCTCATTCATCCTACGGTTGTGATGGGCAAGGTTCTGCAACTTACCGTCACGTACTTGTATCGTTTCAATAAATCGGCACATATATTTTCTGTTTCATTTCTTCATATTCACTGCGGGCGTCACTCTTGAAAGTAATGCCACCACCGCTTTTAAAATACATTCCGTCCGCCTCTTGCTCCACAAAACGTATCATCACGGCACTATCCATATTGTTTCCATCGAAATATCCGATTATTCCCGTATAAAATCCCCGTTCATATCCTTCAGCTTCACGAATAATCTGCATCGTCTTCTTTTTGGGTGCACCGGTAATAGAACCGGCAGGCAACATACTGAAAAGAATATCACCTAACTGCCGTTTGTAATCTTCTGGAAGTTCACCGCATATCTCCGAACTGGTCTGCAATATCGGTCCCCGATTTGTCTGTAACACATCTATATAGCGATAACGCTCCACCCGGACATGAGATGCTACAATACTCAGATCATTCCTGATCAGATCCACAATCGTAGCATGTTCCGCCGCTTCTTTCCCGTCGTTCATCAAGGTTTGTACGGCATCGGGCAGGGTAGCGTCTATCGTACCTTTCATGGGATAAGAGCTGATAATCCCTTTCTTTATCCGAACAAAAATCTCCGGAGAGAAAACTACAAAACGATTCTTTACCCATACTTTATATAAAGCACGGGAGTTACAATATATATCCTTTAAAGTCAGATTGGTTTGTACCGGAGTCCGGCAAGTTAAATTCGTAAGAAAGCTGTTTCCGGCAAGAATATTCTTTTTCACATGTTCGAAAGCACGACTGTATTCCTGAAAAGAAACAGGCTGTGAGATCCATTCTATCTGTTCCGGCAAACTCTCCGGAAGCAATTCATCCGTTAAACCGGCAACTGCTTCATTCGTAAATCCATTCAGGTTATATATCAACTCCTCCGGTGAGACCTCTGCCGTCTCTTCCACATAAACCTGTTCCTGCGAATAATCAATCAGAAAGACAAACGACTTTGAACAGCCTGCCAGCATATTCATGCGTGCGATTGCTTCCTGCTTACTATATAGTTTCATACATCTATCTTCGTTTAGCAGGAAGCAAAGGTAATAAAAAAACTATTTCCGTGCCGCCACTGCCAGCAATACTCCCAGCACAATGCCCAGCAATGCTGCAAACAATACGCGCATATCCGGTGGAAGCATGAAAGTAATGGTGTGTGCAGGATACCAGAAGAACGGGATTGTCTTCTTAAAAACGAAGTTCCATTGAACGTTCCAGTTCAGTCCGGTGATGATTTTCGTCATCGGAATAGGGGTGATAAGACTCTTAATAGAACCGCCGCACATCAGGATATGCGTATCTGTTATTTTATGGAAAGTCATGAATACCGGAGCAAAGATTGTGTTCATCGTTACCGATATGGCCAGCGCCACCAGCACCTTATCGAGAGACATCGCTTCACTTGTAAACGTTGCGGCAGCATTTGCCATTCCCATATACTCCATGAACTGCGGCACACCTTTTGAAAAGATAATCATAGCGGCATTGATACCCATACCGAGTATGCCCCATACCACCATGCGCGGAATAATACCGAAGCCCTTCCGGTTGTACACTCCCGCACTGATTCGTAATCCCAGCACTTCGCCCAACGAAGACAGAATGGCAAACTTCAGAAAGCTCATCACCATACCATGTTCAGCATTGAACGACTTATACCAGTCATAAACCGCGTCACTCAAAAAGAAGGGTAGAAAGACTACCACCACCAGAATAATAAACAGGAAATCTTGCTTTTTCATTGAAAAGACGTGTTTTTCATTAATAATGCGGCAAACATACTAAAAAACTTTCAATATCAAAGCAAGATGATAAGAAAAACTGTAAATCTGTAACAAAAGACATACCGTCATTCTATTCTTATTAGCAGAATCACAGTTTCAGCATCTTCTTCTCCCTTTCCAGATCGTCACCATTCAGGTGAGGGGAGGGCACCGTACACGTTTTTATATAATCCCCGCCCCGGCATGTATATTCAAAATAGACCTTTTGCTCCGGTGTCAGTTCTTCCTCGGTCAGCAGTCCGCCTTTCAGTTCTATAAAATCATCCATGCTGGTGCTATCGGAATATTTCACGAAAACAATCCGCCGGGCTATCGGATTCCGGTTATAGTCCAGACTCAGGTAAAGCCCTTTCAGCATAGACGGATAGTCGTACATGGGCAGTTGCAGATAGATGGTGAATAATGCAAGCTGCGGAGCCTCCCTTTCGTTGAAGATGATATATGCATTCTGATGATTATTTAATAACCCGATCCCCCGATGCGTTGTATTGTAAGCGCTCATATGAGTCACCTGTACATAGTCATTGTTTTCGGAGGCACTAATCAGATACGGTTCCATCTTCAGGCAATCACTCGAAGACGAAAGACTATAACTTATATATATACCACTATAATTATACACTTCCTGTGCCGAATGATTCATCTCTTCGGTCAACATTCTGACGAATGGAATTTCCTTCTGGTTACCGGTTGTCACGGGTTCCAGTTCCAGCAACTGCTCTTTCATTTCAGTAAGGTTGCCGAGCAAACGTTTCTTCGAAACATTATTCACCTGAGACAGGGCATAGTCCAATGCTTCTTCTTCCGTCATTCCTTTCTTTACCGATCTTGCAAAGGTGGGCAGCACACTTGAATAGAGAGAAGACAGCACACTGGCGGGCATATTCGTTTTGTCAGCTATATCTTTCATTTTCACCCCTTTATTACGCAGATCTTCTATCCGCTTATATATCTCTAATAGTTCCTCCATATTTTGTAAGTGTTTTTGGTTTTTAATTTGCAAAGAACACCCACTTGTGTTATATTCCGATTGCATTAATGTTACATTAATGTTACTTTATTTTCTATCCGATAATTAAATGTATTAATAATAAATATTCATTTTTTCTGTAACATCATCCTTCTACTTTTGCCCTCGAAATCAAAAGAGAATAAAATGAAAACAATTACCGACATTAAAACGGAACTACTTTCAAACAAGAAAATATCCGATCTTGTATTCATACTTTGGGCAGGAGGTGCAGCGCTTCTTTCGTACTCCTTAGTATATGCGCTTCGCAAACCTTTCACCGCTGCCTCCTTCGACGGACTGGATGCCTTCGGATTGGATTATAAAGTATTGGTTACCATCGTCCAGATTCTGGGCTACCTCATCGCCAAGTTTGTCGGTATCAAGTTGATTTCCGAATTAAAGAAGGAGCACCGCATGAAGTTCATTCTGGCTTCTATTCTGGTAGCGGAACTCTCCCTGGTTCTCTTCAGACTCTTGCCCGCTCCTTATAATATCTTCGCCATGTTCTTCAACGGTTTGTCACTGGGCTGCATGTGGGGCGTGATATTCAGCTTCATCGAAGGCAGACGCACCACCGATATTCTTGCCAGCCTTTTGGGTATCAGTATTGTCATCAGCTCCGGCGTGGCAAAATCTATCGGACTGTTCGTTATGAACACCCTGCATGTAGGAGAGTTCTGGATGCCCGCTCTCATCGGTGCCTTTGCCCTGCCATTGCTTGCCTTGCTGGGTTACACCCTGAATCGCCTGCCGCAACCCACCCAACAAGACATTGCCGAAAAGAGCCAGCGTGTCACTCTCAACGGAAAACAACGCAAAGAACTGTTCCGCAACTTCATGCCTGTATTGATCCTCCTGTTCGTAGCCAACCTTCTGTTGGTTATCCTCCGGGATATTAAAGAAGATTTCCTGGTGAAGATTATCGACATGAGCGGACATTCTTCCTGGCTGTTTGCACAGATCGACAGTGTTGTTACTCTTATCATCCTGGCACTTTTCGGAATGATGGTCTTTGTAAAGAGTAATATCAAAGTATTGGTCATCCTCTTGAGTATGGTGGTTGCCGGAACGGCTACCATGAGTTTCGTATCACTCAATTACGATACGCTTCAACTCAGCACCGTGACTTGGTTGTTCATCCAGAGTCTGAGCCTTTACATTGCCTACCTTTGTTTTCAAAGCATATTTTTCGACCGCTTCATAGCATGCTTCAAGATAAAAGGAAATGTAGGATTCTTTATTGTGACTATTGATTTCATCGGATATACTGGTACTGTACTCGTCCTGATGTTCAAGGAATTCTTTAATACGGATATCAATTGGCTCGATTTTTACAACCAGATGTCCGGTTATGTAGGAATAATCTGTACCGTAGCATTCAGCTGTTCTATTGTCTATCTGGTACAGAGACATAAGAAAGAAGAACTCCTGCGCACGGGACGTGCGGTAGAAGAGAAACCGGAAATGTTACAATCTGCATTTTCTGTGATGCCCAGCTAAAAAAGTAAGAGAAATAAGAACATCTTATCGCAATAAGCAATAATTCAACAGATGAATAATTCAAGTTTTGCAGGTAGCCTAAAAGGCTTACAAAAATAGATAAACCCCAATTTATTATTAAACAACTCATTATAAAATAACAAGTAAATATGAAAAGAATAGAATGTATCATTATGGACTGGGCAGGCTCTGCAGTTGATTACGGATGTTTCGCTCCGGTAGCCGCCTTCTTGAAAGCCTTCAATGAAATAGGCATCAACATCACGATGGAACAAGCCCGCCGCCCTATGGGAATGGCCAAGATAGACCACATCCGCGAACTGTTCAAGATGGACGGAGTAGGCGAGGAGTTTGAGAAACTCTATCACCGTCCCTGGAACGAACAGGACGTAACAGATATGAACGCCAAATTCGAGGAATACCTTTTTGCTTCCCTGGCAAACTACACCGACCCCATTCCCGGAGTCATCGATACCCTGAACGAACTGAGAAAACAAGGCATCAAAATAGGTTCCACCACCGGCTACACCCAAGCCATGATGGACGTAGTGCTCCCCAATGCAGCCCGCAAAGGTTACACCACCGACAAGTGTGTCACTCCCAACGACCTGCCTGCCGGACGTCCTTTCCCTTATATGATTTACCAAAACATGATCGATCTTGCCATCCCTTCAACAGACTGTGTTCTGAAGTACGGTGACACCATTGCCGACATCAAAGAGGGTATCAATGCCAAAGTCTGGACCGTCGGTGTCATACTCGGCAGCAACGAACTGGGACTAACCCAGGAGGAAGTAGAACAAATGTCTCCCGCAACGCTCACTGCCCGGAAAGCAGAAGTCAGACAGCGCATGCTTCTGGCAGGCGCCCACTATGTGGTGGACAGCATCGAAGAGCTTCCCAAAATCATAGAACTTATCAATCATAAACTGAATACGAATCATTAATCCTTTTAAATATCAAACCAATATGAAACCCTATTTATTATTAACCCCCGGCCCATTAACCACGTCAGAAACCGTAAAAGAAGCCATGATGACCGATTGGTGTACATGGGACGCCGACTATAACGTACACATTGTAGAAGAAATCCGCAAATCCCTCGTTGCCCTTGCCACCACAGCCACCGACGAATACACTTCCGTACTCTTGCAGGGAAGCGGTACTTATTGCGTGGAAGCCGTTATCGGCAGTGTTATCACTCCCAAACACAAACTGCTTATCCTCAGCAATGGCGCTTATGGTGACCGCATGGGCCACATTGCCGAGTATCACGGCATCAACTACGATATGCTTGCTTTCGAAGAAACCGAACAGGTTTCCGTTGACTATGTAGACGATTACCTGTCCAACAATTCAGATATCACCCACGTAGCCGTAGTACATTGCGAAACCACTACCGGTATCCTGAACCCTCTCAAAGAAATTGCCCACATTGTGAAGCTCCACAACAAAAAGCTGATTGTAGATGCTATGAGCAGCTTCGGCGGTGTGCCTCTGGATATGCATGAATTAGGTATCGACTTCATGATCAGCAGTGCCAACAAATGCATCCAGGGTGTTCCCGGCTTCGGTTTTATCATAGCCCGCAAATCCGAACTGTTACACTGCAAAGGTGTTTCCCGTTCACTCTCACTCGATATTTACGACCAATGGGAGACGATGGAAAAAGGACATGGTAAATGGAGGTTTACTTCACCCACCCATGTAGTAAGAGCCTTCAAGCAGGCACTTGCCGAACTGGAAGAAGAGGGGGGAGTAGCCGCCCGCCACAAGAGATATTGCGAAAACCACCGCATATTGGTAGAAGGAATGCGTGCACTCGGCTTCAAAACCTTGCTGCCGGACGAATTCCAGTCGCCCATCATCACCTCTTTCCTTTATCCGAAAGCAGGTTTCGATTTCAACTCTTTCTACACCCAACTGAAAGAAAAAGGTTTCGTCATCTATCCGGGCAAGATATCTCAGGCAGATACTTTCCGCATCGGCAACATCGGAGATGTACATCCTGAAGATTTCACACGTCTGATAGAAGTAGTCCAACAAACTTCTTACTAATGAATTACCTTTCTAAATCCTCCCTGTGCCTGCTGGCGGTCGTCACTTCTCTGACCGCCACAGCACAGGAAACTCTCTCCGACAAATTACAGTACAAAGTAACCGGCCGCATGCTTATGGATGGCGGTGTTTATCTCAGGAATGACAATCATTTCGGTAACGGTACGGAATTCAATGATCTGCGTGTAGGCATGAAGGCCACTTACCAGCGCTGGGACATGAAAGTGGAAATAGGCTATGTAGGCAGCAAGGTTTCTATCAAAGATGCTTTCGCTACTTACACTTCCGGTAAGCATATCATCCAGGTAGGGCAATTCTACGAACCTTTCACCATGGATATGCTTTGCAGCACTTTCGACCTACGTTTCCATCAGTCACCCGGCTCTGTGCTTGCCATGACCAACAGTCGGCGTCTGGGAGTTGCCTACACTTACAATGCTACGCATTATTATGCTTGCGGAGGATTGTTTACCGACAACGATATCAGTAACTTAAAGAATACCTCGCAAGGTTATGCCGTAGACGGACGTTTTGTTTACCGACCTGTAAATGAAGCTGGAAAGCTATTGCATCTCGGTATTGCCGCTATCTATCGCACTCCCGATGGTGCTTTGCCGGATGATGATAACAAGAATACCTTTGTCTATAAATCTGCCGGAGTGAGTACTATCGACAATCGTAACCTGATTTATGCGGAAGTGGATAATGCCCGCCATCAAGTGAAGCTGGGTACTGAACTGCTGATCTATTACGGAAAATTCTTCTTTCAAAGCGAATATATCCGTACTCAAGTGAAACGCAGGAATGCCCTTGCCGACTATACCGGACAGGGTGGATATGCGCAATGTTCGTGGCTCCTGATAGGAGATACTTATGACTATGATGCAGCTCCGGCATGTCCTTCCCGCCCTATAGGTCGTGCGCTCGAACTCTGCGGACGTTTCAATATCGTAGATATGAACGACCGGACTGCGGAAGTATTAGGCGGAGCACAAAAGGATCTTTCTCTAGGATTGAATTACTACATAAACAAGCATATAGGGATTAAAGTAAACTATAGTTATGTAATCCCCGGAAAACACATTCGGAAGATAAGCGACAAGAATTTTAGTGTATTGCAGGCAAGATTCCAGTTTATACTATAATGCTTCCTTTCTTAAAGATTATATCATGCGACCCATAATTATATTGAAAATGAAAGGTTATGAAAAATAATGTGTACTAGAGTAGTGGGGCATCGCGATCTCAGCCCCGACCTGAACCCTGAAAGGGCGTAATCACTTCTTCTTTAAAAACCGTTTAGCCAAATATTTTCGTATAGGCTCATCATACAGCTTCAAGCACAGGTAAGCCAACACTACATTCAAGGCATAAACGCATAAAGCAACCTGCCAGGTTTCTCCCAAAGTAAAGAGTTGATTTTTAATCAGCCATGCATAGAACAGATACATGAACGGATAATGTATCACATAAATCGGATACGAGATATCTCCCAGGAACTTACATATCTGAGTTGACTTTTTATCCGTAGTAGTTCCCGATGCTCCTATCCATACAAGGGCGGGGAAAGCTACGATAATACAAAATGCTTCATAAGCACCATTTGTACAAATCGGCTCCGCACCTTCCAGATAGGGTACTGAGAACAAAGCAATCAATACAATGGTACATATCCAAAACGCGCCTTTCACCTTCATAGGCTTGAAGTTACGCGACATAAGCATACCCACAGAAAACGGGAACAACATTCTCAATAATCCGCCGCCAAAGTTGACACCGTCCAACGTCCAGCCCACACCTATATTTCCATAACCGGAAACATCAAAGACTGCGAATAGCGCCAATGCCACTCCTAACAATACAACGAGCACAGTCAGCGCCTTATTGGATAAGCGACGGATAAACAAGGCATAAAGAATATTACCTATATACTCGAAGAACAACGACCAGCAAGGCCCGTTCAACGGAAACATCTCACCGTTGCCACGCACTTCATAACCTATGCCCGGCATTGCGGGAATAAAGAATATCGTGCAGAGCAGAGACAGCATTATCATGGAGATGCCGATATGTGTTCCATCCCATTGCACGGAGCCCTGAATACAGAATGTAATAGCACCCAGAACAGCCCCCATTATCACCATAGGATGAAGACGTATCAAACGACGCTTAAAGAAATCTTTCATTGTAAGACTCTTACCCCAACGGTCATCATAGGCATAGCCGATAACGAAACCTGAAAGGATAAAGAAAAAATCCACGGCTAAATATCCATGATTGAACGTTGTAATCATGGTATCGCTTGCAAAAGCATAGCCTTCGAATATATGATACCATATCACCATAAGGGCCGCTACACCACGAAGTCCGTCCAGAAGATCGTAATGCGCCTTGGTATCCGAAAATGCTGCTGAGGGGGTATTAGACATTTGTTTCTTAGTATTAAGTTAATATTTTCAGATGGCAAAGATACAGCTTGCCATCTGAAGTTTTTTTGCTCAAAAGCAAAAAAGACCGGCGAATACTTATTTTTGGGCACGCACCCGGCTGAGTGTATAAATGGAAATACCCAGAAAAGCAGCCACATACTTCAGCTTCACCCGGTTTATCAATCCGGGATAGCGCCGGTTAAACTGTTCGTACCGCTCCTTGGGCGAAAGCTGAAGACGCTCCACAAACATATGGCTAAGCTCCTTATTTACATTCTGATGCAGGATTCTTCCCCAATTGGCTATATCGATGTACGTTTCGTAAAGAAGATTCAGTTTGTCTATATGGATGACATAGATTTTGCAATCCGAAAGAGCTTCAATGCTCTCTACTGACGGCTGTTTGTAATACAACGAATCCATACCGAAAGTAATGTCACCTTCCTGGCTGAACCAGGTGGTAGTATCTTGTCCGTTGTGATGAAATACGGAACGGGCAACTCCCTCTTCAATAAAATAAACCAGACGGTCCGTTACCCCCGAGTGCACTATATAAGTATTTTTAGGGTAATATCTTACCTGCATATCTGCCTGCAATGCCTGAAGTGCTTCGTCGGAAACCGGATAAACTTGCCTGATCTTGTTAATGATGTTTTTCATTGAATAGGAATTCAGTATTCTGCTACAAACTTACATAATTTTATCAATTCCTAAAAAAAAGAGACTGCCTTTTGAAGACAGTCTCTTTGCATTTTATCTGATTTCAGGAAAATCCTTATTCAATCACTCCGAGTTCACGGAAACATTTCGTCAACTTCTCAACAGCATAGTCTACCTGCTCTTTGGTGTGAGTAGCCATCAATGCTACGCGTACCAGCGTGTCTTGCGGTGCACAAGCGGGCGGAATAACCGGATTGATGAAGATGCCTTCGTCAAACGCCATCTTAGTTACGATAAATGTCTTTTCCGCATCACGCACATACAGCGGAATGATAGGGGATTCAGTTTCACCGATTTCGAAACCGGCATCACGGAATTTCTTCAATGCATAGTTGGTGATGTCCCACAAACGTTGCTGACGTTCCGGTTCGTTCATAATGATGTGAAGAGCTTCACGGGCAGCAGCCGTAGCAGCAGGCGTGTTACTTGCCTGGAATATATAAGAACGGGCATTGTGGCGCAACCAGTTGATTACCGAAGCATCTCCGGCAACGAAACCACCGATAGAAGCCAGTGACTTGCTGAACGTACCCATAATCAGGTCGATATCATCCGTCACACCGAAATGATCGCAAACACCGCGTCCTTGTTTTCCGAATACACCCAATCCGTGTGCTTCGTCCACCATGATGCTGGCATTGTATTTTTTCTTCAAACGTACGATTTCGGGGAGGTTGGCAAGGTCGCCTTCCATAGAGAAAACACTATCCACCACGATCAGTTTGATAGCATCCGGCTCGCATTTCTGGAGTTCTTTTTCCAGATCGGCCATATCGTTATGTTTGTACTTCAATTGAGTAGAAAAGGAGAGACGGCGGCCATCTACGATGGAAGCGTGCACGCGGTCGTCACAGATAATGTAATCGTTACGTCCCGTCAATTGCGGAATAACACCCTCATTTACAGTAAATCCGGTGGAAAAACAGAGTGCATCGTCTTTTCCGACAAACTCAGCCAGTTCTTTTTCCAACTCTACATGTATATCAAGAGTTCCATTTAATAAACGGGAACCTGCACAACCTGTACCGTATTTATCTGTGGCGGCTTTTGCGGCTTCTATTATTCTTTTATCGTAAGTCAGTCCTGTATAAGCATTCGAACCGAACATCAGGACTTTTTTACCATCCATCAACACCTCAGTATCCTGATGGCTGTCAATTGTGCGGAAATAGGGGTATACGCCCATTGCCATATATTGCTGTGGCAGGTCGTATTTCGCCAATTTGTCTTGTAGTAATCCCATGAAATGTTTATTATATAATATGAAATATTTAACTCTTAATTACAAGCCTTTTGAAAACAGGGGGCAAAGATAGCAAAATATGTGCTTATCTGTTCTTTTTTTACTAAAAAATATATTTGCCCATGGATTAAAGCCCACTCTATGGTTAAAAATTCAAGTATTTGTATTACTTTTGCCATTTATAAAATTGCATAGTGAAACAACCCTTGCATGGACGAAGAAAAAAAGAAAATATCATTCATTATAAATCCGAAATCCGGTACGCAGAGCAAAGAGCAAATCCTCCATTTGCTCGATGAAAAGCTGGATAAGGCAAAGTATGTCCAAGAGGTAATCTATACCGAATATGCCGGACATGCTGTTGAAATTGCTGCACAAAAAGCAAAGGAAAATGTGCATGCTGTAGTGGCTATTGGCGGTGACGGTACGATTAACGAAATAGCCCGTTCGCTGGTGCATACAAAAACTGCATTGGGCATCATTCCGTGTGGTTCGGGAAACGGACTGGCACGCCATCTACAAATCTCGATGGAGCCCAAAAAGGCGATAGAAATCATCAACGAAGGAATTATAGACGTCATCGATTACGGAAAAATCAATGAAGTGCCTTTCTTCTGTACCTGCGGTGTGGGTTTTGATGCTTTTGTCAGCCTGAAGTTTGCAAAGGCGGGCAGGAGAGGCCCTCTTACCTATTTAGAAAAGACTCTGCTGGAGAGTCTGAAGTATCAGCCCGAAACTTACGAACTGGAAACGGAAGACGGTACTTTAAAGTATAAGGCTTTCCTGATAGCCTGCGGCAACGCTTCGCAATACGGAAACAATGCGTACATAGCTCCACAGGCCATGCTGACGGACGGATTACTGGACGTGACCATCCTTGAACCTTTCACGGTGCTGGATGTGCCCTCCCTGTCTTTCCAACTGTTTAATAAGACTATAGACCAAAATAGCCGCATCAAAACTTTCCGCTGCCAGACGCTGCGCATCCACCGTACCAAACCAGGAGTAGTGCACTTTGACGGGGACCCGATGATGATGGGGGAAAACATCGACGTAAAGGTTATCAAAGAAGGATTGCAGGTAATCATCCCCCGATATGCCGAAAAAGACTCTTCGAATGTATTGCAACGGGCACAGGATTATATAAATGGCCTGAAGCAGATCAATGAGGAGATTGTGCATAAGAATAAGATGATATTGGATAAGAGTAAAGAGCAGATTAAGAAGTTAACGAAAATCTGAGTTTTTTATAAAATAAATCTGTATTTTTGCAGACTATTAGCAACTGGCCTGCAACCATTACAGTGCAGCCAATTTGTAATTAGTAAATCATAATTAGTAATTATCAACATGTTTAGATCACACACCTGCGGAGAACTTCGTATCTCCGATGTCAATAAGCAAGTAACGCTGGCAGGTTGGGTGCAGCGCAGCCGCAAAATGGGAGGCATGACATTCATTGACCTCCGCGACCGTTACGGTATCACCCAGTTAGTTTTCAACGAAGAGGTGGACGCCGCACTTTGCGAGAACGCCAACCGCTTGGGACGCGAATTCGTCATTCAGATTACAGGAACGGTGAACGAACGCTTCAGCAAGAATGCCAATATCCCGACCGGAGATATTGAAATCATCGTATCGGAACTGAATGTGCTGAATGCAGCCCTGACACCTCCGTTCACCATCGAAGATAATACGGATGGTGGCGACGATATCCGCATGAAATACCGTTATCTGGATTTGCGCCGCCCATCGGTACGCAGAAATCTGGAACTCCGCCATAGAATGACCATTGAAGTACGCCGCTATCTGGACAGCCAGGGTTTCATCGAAGTGGAAACTCCTGTACTGGTAGGCTCTACTCCGGAAGGCGCACGCGACTTCGTGGTGCCCTCACGCATGAATCCGGGACAGTTTTACGCTTTGCCGCAAAGCCCGCAGACCTTAAAGCAATTGCTGATGGTATCCGGTTTCGACCGTTACTTCCAGATTGCCAAGTGTTTCCGTGACGAAGACCTTCGTGCCGACCGTCAGCCGGAATTTACTCAGATAGACTGCGAAATGTCTTTCGTGGAACAGGACGACATCATCAACCTGTTTGAAGGTATGACGAAATATCTGTTCAAAGAAATCCGCGGTGTGGAATTGGAAGGTCAGTTCCAGCGTATGGCATGGGCGGACGCCATGAAATATTATGGTAGCGACAAACCCGACTTGCGTTTCGGTATGAAGTTCGTGGAGCTGATGGATATACTGAAAGGTCATGGCTTCTCTGTATTTGATAGTGCCGAATACATCGGTGGTATCTGTGCCGAAGGTGCCGCACACTACACCCGCAAACAACTGGATGCACTGACGGAATTCGTGAAGAGACCGCAGATTGGTGCAAAAGGTATGGTTTACGCCCGTGTAGAGGAAGACGGAAGTGTAAAATCGAGCGTTGACAAATTTTATACGCAGGAAGTACTGCAACAGGTGAAAGAAGCTTTCGGTGCCAAACCGGGTGACTTGATTCTGATTTTGAGCGGCGACGACACCATGAAGACACGCAAGCAGCTTTGCGAGCTTCGTCTGGAAATGGGTAGCCAACTGGGATTGCGTGATAAGAACACATTCGCATGCTTGTGGGTGGTAGACTTCCCGATGTTTGAATGGAGCGAGCAAGAAAACCGCTTGATGGCTATGCACCATCCGTTCACCCATCCGAAAGACGAAGACGTTGATTTGCTGGAGACAGATCCGGCAGCTGTACGTGCCGATGCTTATGATATGGTAATCAATGGTGTGGAAGTTGGTGGCGGTTCAATCCGTATCCACGATCCGAAGTTGCAGGCAAAGATGTTTGAAATCCTGGGATTCACTCCGCAGAAAGCAGAAGAACAATTTGGATTCCTGATGAATGCATTCAAATACGGTGCACCTCCTCATGGCGGTCTGGCATATGGTCTTGATCGTTGGGTATCTCTCTTCGCCGGATTGGATAGTATTCGTGACTGCATCGCATTCCCGAAGAATAACAGTGGACGCGACGTGATGCTGGATGCTCCCGCGGCACTTGATCCGTCTCAGTTGGACGAACTGAATCTGATCGTAGATATCAAAGAATAAGAGTAGGTTAATTTGTTGTGAGAGAGTCGAGACGCATCTTCCGTTTTGCGGTAATCGGTACGCTGAATGCCCTGATTATAGCAGCAGTCATCTGGCTGATGATGGATGAACTGGACATCGACTATATGCTCTCTAACATAACTGCTTACGTCATTGCACAGACTCATAATTTTATCTGGTGCAAGCACTGGATATTTCCTTTGGATGATAAAGAAAAGAAGAGCAACACCTGGAGGCAGGTGTTGCTCTTTTCTATCGCTTTCGGAATGGCGTATCTGGCGCAATTCCTATTCTTGGTAGTGTTAGTCGAGGCACTGAATTGTGATGAATACCTGGCTCAGTTCCTGGGACTGTTCATCTACGGAGGCGTGAATTTTATAATGAACAGGAGAATCACGTTCCGTTAACGTTTTATCAAACTGCGTTTTACTGCGCTTTTATCAAATTGCGCTTTATCACACTTTTATCGAATTGCATTTTAATCGAGGAAGCGTTTCGTCAATCCATCATATTCATCAATACGGCGGTCACGCAGGAAAGGCCACCAACGGCGTACATTTTCCGAGCGTTCCATATCTATTTCCACTACTATATTTTCAGGACGGTCGTTTCCGGCTTGTGCAAGGAATTCTCCTTGCGGGCCTGCTACAAAACTATTTCCCCAGAATTGGATGCCATTTGTCTGCATGGACGGATCGGGTTCGTGACCGACACGGTTAACGGAGATAACAGGAAGTCCGTTGGCTACGGCATGGGCACGCTGGGAGATAATCCAGGCATTGAGCTGGCGTGCCTTTTCATCATCGGCATCACTGCTTTCCCAACCGATGGCGGTGGGGTAGATTAATAATTCGGCACCTTTCAATGCCATCAAGCGGGCAGCTTCGGGATACCACTGATCCCAGCAAACAAGTACGCCCAGTTTTCCGAGAGAGGTTTGGATAGGTTCGAAACCTATATCTCCGGGGGTGAAGTAGAACTTTTCATAATAGGCCGGATCGTCGGGGATATGCATCTTGCGATATTTTCCGGCAATGCTTCCGTCACGATCAAAAACAACGGCGGTGTTATGATAGAGTCCCGGAGCACGTTTCTCAAATAGGGAGGTTACCAATACGATTTTATTGGCAGCGGCCAGTTCGGAATAAAATCCGGTGGAAGGGCCGGGAATGGTTTCCGCCAGATCAAACAGTTGCGTGTTTTCAGTCTGACAGAAATACAGGGAGTTGTGCAGTTCCTGTAATACAACCAGTTGCGCACCATGTGCAGCACAGGCTTCTATGCTTTTAGCCAGGTTCATCAGGTTCGTACGAAGATCTGCTGTATTGGCTTGCTGAATAATTCCGACTTTTATTTTTCTCATATCTTTCTAATTTTATTTCAATACACCGGCAGGGTACTGCATCGTAACACAATGGAGCGATCCATGCTGCTTAATCAGCGCCCGGCAATCAATGCCTACAATCTCATATTCCGGGAACGCTTCCTGCAAGACTTCTTTAGCACGTTGGTCATTCTCCGGCTGACGGTAAGTAGGATAAAGCACCGCATCACTCATTATCAAGAAATTGGCATACGTTGCGGGGAGGCGTTCGCCCTCTTCCTCAATCTTATCCACCATAGGCAATGCCAACAGACGGTAGGGGGTTCCATTCAAAGTACAGAAGTTTTTCAGTTGTTCTTCCATTTGATGGAGAGCTTCGTAATGTTCATCCTGCGTATCGGTGCATTGCACATAGGCAATAGTATCCGGTGAACAAAAACGAGCGAGCGTATCGACATGACTATCCGTATCATCTCCTGCCAAATACCCATGATCGAGCCAAAGTACCTGTTTCAGATGAAATACAGAACAGAGATAGTCTTCGATTTCATCGCGGCTCATCTGCCCGTTACGATTGGGAGAAAGCAAACACTCGGACGTGGTGAGCAATGTTCCCAAACCGTCGCTCTCAATGGAACCACCTTCCAAGACAAACCCCAGACGATTAACATACCGCCCATTCAGGAAACCGGATTCCACAGCCTGACGGGTAATCAGATTGTCTTTATCTGAAGCGAATTTCAGCCCCCAACCATTGAACATGAAATCAAGAAGTGAAGCACCTTCTGCATCCAACATGGTAATTGCACCATGATCACGCGCCCAGGTATCATTCGTTTCACACTCCATGAAACGGACATTCTGCATATTGACGGTAGCTGAAATCTGCTTTTTGACCTCCTCCGGTTCGGGAGTTACAATCAGAAGCAATTCCCGTTGGGCTATTTCGCGTGCGATAGCGGCAAAGCAGGCCTGTACTTCCGTAAGCATATGTGCCCAGTCAGTTCCGGCATGGGGCCAAGTCAGCTGTATTCCGCTTTGCGGCGCCCATTCGGCAGGCAAAACAGCATTGAACGTATCACTCATATTTATCATTCTTTCTTTTCTTCTTTCGGCTTGCGGTCAAAGAACGGATTCTTGGTCGAAGCACTGACCGGAATAGCATACACGGATCTGCATCCCGGCAACCACTCCAATTGCTGCGCAGCAAGTCCGGCAGAGAACATCACACGGGTATCCACACGCAAATCGGCCGCCGTGGCACAAGCCGAACCGATAGCTATACCTACATCGACCGAATTCACGGCACAAGGCACACCTTCAGGGCGTCCCGCACAAGTGGGATAACCACAATGGCCGCAATTCAATCCTTGCGCCTGCTCGCGCGTACCTATTATAATTACACATTCAGCCTGCAAAATATTGGCGGCATCCCGCAAAAAGAACTTCATTCCGTGTTCTTCTACCATAGCAACCATCTTGTCCGACAATACTTTTAAATCGTCTCCGGTGACCATAGCTATTTCAATTATATCTACACCTTTTCCCTTCGGAGCAGTACGGGCAGCAGTCATCATCTGCCTTGCCACGTCCAACACATGTTCGTGGCGGCTTGCACGTTCGTTCTGTATCATAATTCTCACTCTTATTAAAAACTGATAGCAAAGATAATGCAAATTGAGTGCAGAACTTTCATGCTTGCATGAAAAAGTTATGCCGAAATGCAGCTTATCTTATTTAAAGATACTGATTTCAGCCAATAATCCGTCGTTTTCTCAGAATTCCTTTCTATATTTGCTTTCAAATGGAGACCAGGACTATACTTCAAATAGACAACGCATGCATCGCTTTCGGAGCAGATACACTTTTTTCCGGTTTTTGCTTACAACTGCACGAAGGGGAAATCGCCTGCATTTCCGGACAATCGGGGCGGGGAAAGACCTCCTTGCTGAATGCAGTTTTAGGATTTGTACCCCTCAAAGCAGGGAGCATCACCGTTAACGGCATTTTACTGGAAAAAGGAACTATCGACCAAATTCGCAGGCAAGTGGCATGGATACCGCAAGAACTGGCGCTTCCATCGGAATGGGTGAAGGAAATGGTGCAACTCCCTTTCAATCTGAAAGCTAACCGGAATACCCCCTTTTCACTGGACAAACTATTTGCCTGTTTCGATGAATTGGGGCTGGAAGAGGAATTGTACGATAAACGTGTGAATGAGATCTCCGGAGGACAACGGCAACGTATCATGATTGCCGTAGCCACCCTGATGCAAAAGCCGCTGCTGATTGTGGATGAACCGACTTCCGCACTGGATTCGGACTCTACGGATAAAGTACTTGCTTTCTTCCGGAAACGAATGAGGGAGGGAAGTGCCATTCTCGCCGTCTCTCACGACCAGGGATTTGCGCAAGGATGCAACCAGATGATAACGCTATAACTAAGAGATTAATAAAGTGGGAACTATCGACATATCATATACCAGTTTAGCCATCGGATTGTTGCTGTTGCTCATTCCGCTGTTCTACTTGTGGAAGTTCAAGACAGGGCTATTGTGGGTTACCGTGATTGGTATCGCACGGATGATTGTACAACTTTTCTTTATCGGTATCTACCTGAAATACTTGTTTCTGTGGAATAACCCGTGGATCAACTTTCTGTGGGTGATTATTATGATATTCGTCGCCGCACAAACCGCCCTGGCACGCACCCAATTGAAACGGAAAATACTGTTTATTCCTATCTCCATAGGTTTCTTATTCAGTGTTGTCTGCATCGGCATGTACTTCATTGCCATTGTATTACGGTTGGAGAATGTGTTCAGTGCCCAGTATTTTATTCCGATATTCGGTATCCTGATGGGAAACATGCTATCCAGCAATGTCGTTGCGCTGAATGCTTATTACAGCGGATTGAAACGGGAACAACAATTGTATCGCTATCTGCTTGGCAATGGCGCCACAAGGGCAGAGGCACAAGCGCCTTTTATCAAACAGGCTATCATTAAGTCTTTCAGTCCGTTGATTGCCAATATTGCCGTTATGGGCTTGGTGGCACTGCCCGGCACAATGATCGGACAAATCCTGGGAGGTAGTAGCCCGAATGTCGCCATCAAATATCAAATGATGATTATGGTGATAACCTTCACGGCATCCATGCTTTCGCTGATGATTACCATCTCGTTGGCATCGCGTAAGTCGTTCGATGCCAACGGAAAACTATTGCAGGTAATGGTAGAGAAAAAGGAAAAGAAGAAAAACCGTTAATGCTCTACTTTTTCAGGAGTATAACGCAACTGCACATACTGTACGCCGGGTTTTATATAAGCACTGTCCATCAACACTTTCCTTACCCGGAACGTCTCAAGACGGCGATTTATATAACTTTTTATATATCCTTTCTGCGGTTTCACATACGAAAGTACTTCTATACGCCCTGCCAAATGGATATTGACTTTGGCTTTCACGGTACGTACCGCCCCCGGCCTCTTTGACGATTGTCCGGGCATTTCCTTATGTTTATCTATCCAGAAGATAGCTGTAGCCTTCGGAGTAGTATCCACAAATTCCTCTTGTGCATCCTCTTCACCGCCATCCTGGGCTTTGGGTGAGGGTTGGCACGAGAAAAGAATGCATAATAAAGCGAAAAACGAGAAAAGTAATACTTTCATGGTATAGAGTTTTACAATTATCCGAACAAATATATAAAAAAAGAGTAAAACAAACAGTTATTCAGTGCATTTTTACTATATTTGCATCGAAATTTTCTATTCACATAATGAGAATTAAGGAGATAGTAAGCGCCCTTGAACGGTTCGCGCCTCTGCCATTGCAAGACGGATTTGATAATGCCGGCCTGCAAATCGGATTGACAGAAGCGGAAGCAACAGGGGCTTTGTTGTGTCTTGACGTCACCGAAGCCGTGCTGGACGAAGCGATTGCGTTAGGGTACAATCTTGTCATATCCCATCATCCGCTGATATTCAAAGGATATAAATCCATCACGGGTAGGGACTATGTAGAGCATTGTATCATGAAAGCAATCAAGAATGATATCGTGATCTACTCGGCACATACCAACCTGGACAATGCTCCGGGAGGGGTGAACTTCAAGATTGCCGAGAAAATAGGATTGAGTAATGTACGCGTGCTGGAAGCCAAAGAGAATACCTTGGTAAAATTGGTGACTTTTGTACCCACAGCACAGGCGGAAGATGTTCGTAAAGCTTTGTTTGCAGCCGGATGCGGTTGCATAGGAAACTATGACGCATGCAGCTACAATATAGAAGGAGAGGGAACTTTCTGCGCTCAGGAGGGTAGCCACCCGTTCTGTGGAAGCATCG
Source organism: Bacteroides sp. 14(A) (assembly GCF_000526555.1). Taxonomy (NCBI): domain Bacteria; kingdom Pseudomonadati; phylum Bacteroidota; class Bacteroidia; order Bacteroidales; family Bacteroidaceae; genus Bacteroides; species Bacteroides sp. 14(A). The sequence continues at coordinate 828,311 of NZ_JAGH01000005.1, forward strand.
GAGAGTTGCATACGGAAAAGGAAGTGCGGATAGAGACCGTATTGCCTGCCTATAAGAAATCGGAAGTTATCAAAGCTCTACTGAGTGCCCATCCGTATGAGGAACCTGCATTCGATTTATATCCTTTGCAGAATAGCTGGACACAGGCTGGGGCAGGAGTTATCGGAGAACTGGAAACACCGGAAACGGAGTTGGAGTTTCTGAAACGCATCAAGAAGACCTTTGAAGTAGGCTGCCTGAAGCATAACAAGTTGACCGGGCGTGAAATACAAACCGTGGCACTGTGTGGAGGAGCTGGAGCATTTCTGATGCCGCTTGCCATACGCAACGGTGCAGACGTGTTCATCACCGGGGAAATCAAGTATCACGATTACTTCGGACACGATACGGATATTCTGTTGGCAGAGATAGGACATTACGAAAGCGAACAATATACAAAAGAAATATTCTATACAATAATCCGGGAGTTGTTTCCTAACCTTGCGCTGCAACAGTGCAAAGTGAATACCAATCCCATAAAATATTTATAAGTAAAATGGCTAAAGAAGCAAAAAAAGATCCTCAGGAATTGACCGTGGAGCAGAAGTTGAAAGCCCTGTTCCAGTTGCAGACTATGTTGTCTAAGATTGATGAAATCAAGACTTTAAGAGGTGAACTTCCGCTGGAAGTACAGGACTTGGAAGATGAAATCGCCGGTCTGAGCACTCGTATCGACAGAATTAAGGCAGAAGTAGCCGAACTGAAATCCGCCATCGCTACCAAGAAAGTGGAGATTGAAACTTCAAAAGCTTCTATCGCAAAATACAAGGAACAGCAGGAGAATGTACGCAACAACCGTGAGTACGACTTCCTAAGCAAAGAAATCGAATTCCAAACTCTGGAAATGGAGCTTTGCGATAAGAGAATCAAAGAGTTCGCTGCACAGGAACAGGAGAAGTCTGCTGAAGCTGCAAAGAGCACAGAAGCGTTGGACGAAAGACAGAAAGACCTGGACGTTAAGAAGAACGAACTGGACGAAATCATCTCTGAAACCAAGCAGGAAGAAGAAAAGCTGAGAGACAAAGCCAAAGAACTTGAAACTAAGATCGAACCGCGCTTGCTCCAGTCTTTCAAGCGTATCCGTAAGAACTCTCGCAACGGATTGGGTATCGTATATGTACAGCGTGACGCTTGTGGCGGTTGCTTCAACAAAATCCCACCCCAGAGACAACTGGATATCCGTTCTCGTAAGAAAATCATCGTTTGCGAGTATTGCGGACGTATCATGATTGACCCGGAATTGGCTGGTGTAACCATCGAACACAAGGAAGAGGTAAAGGAAAAGCCGACTAGAAGAAAAAAGACTGCGGAATAATATTCGGCGGTGTATATATAGGAAAGGACGCCCCTGCAAGCAATAAGATGTTGCTTGCAGGGGTGTCCTTTCCTATATATACACTACCGAAGTCGTTGAATTAAACTCATTATTGTAGGGGTATGGATTATCTCTTACTTCACTTTATAAGTGCACAGTCGTTTCCTCTCATGAAAATTCTGTTTACCCCAAATGATAGCTTTGTTAACCCCGCACGGTAACTCCATTTACATATCGCGGTAAAGGTCGTTACATGCCGAAGTAAAAGCCGTTACAATAAGGGGTAAAGGTTGTTACATACGGCGGTAAATGCTTTTACATCTTGCAGTAAGCTGTCGGTAAATACAGTTAATTGATTATCAGCAAACTAACAAAAGGATACCAGCAATCTTTAATTCATTTCTTCAATTATAGATCACCCACACCAATCCACATCCATCTGTCAGAACCCCATTATAACCTCCCCAATCTTCTCTAAACAAATAGAGCTCCAGGTTGTTATGAACCCTGTATCACAAAAAACAACCTAAACCTATGAAGATTAAAGCTTGGGGCAGCGTGCTGCTCTTATCGTGCCTATGTTCTGCCGTCACGGCACAGAATGGCAACCGTTATCTGGAAAAACCATTGCCCCGAGGCTGGGGGAATACGGTGATTCCGAACTCTAAAACGGTCCCTACTTCCACAGGAACCGCTAATTCTACCACGGCATCCGCAGATGATAACTTATTCAGCGGACAGATATTACCGGTAGATGACCAGTGGTGGAAAGCATTCAATGACCCGGTACTGGACTCTCTTATCAGCGTAGCATCCGGCGAAAACTATTCCGTACTTGCCGCTATAGACCGTATGGAACAGGCACGTGCCAGCCTGAGGATGGAGCGCAGTAATTTTTTCCCTTCTATTTCTTTAAATGGTGGATGGCTCCGCCAGCAAAGCAGTGGAAACACCACCGAATTGCCCCAATCCATCACACATTATTATGATGCGTCACTCAATGCCAGTTGGGAACTGGATATATTCGGAAGCATCCGGCAACGGGTAAAGGCGCAACGGGAAACATTCCAAGCCAGCCGTGAAGAGTACATCTCCGTACAGGTATCCCTCTGTGCACAAGTAGCTTCTGCCTACATCAACCTGCGAGAACTGCAACAGGAACTGCAGGTAGTAATGCATAACTGCCGGACGCAAGAAGAAGTGCTCAACATCACCAAAGTACGCTACAACACGGGACTTGTATCGAAACTGGATGTAGCACAGGCTAAATCAGTGTATTTCAGCACTAAAGCATCTGTTCCGCAACTGGAATCCGGAATCAGCCAATACATCAACTCGCTGGCTATTCTGCTGGGAACTTATCCGCAGGAGATACGCCCCACATTGGAAAGAATCGGGAAATTGCCCGACTACATGGAACCTGTTGGAGTAGGATTACCTGCCGATTTATTGCTTCGTCGTCCCGATGTGCGCCAAGCCGAAAGACTGGTTAATGCACAAGCCGCACTATTGGGAGCCAGCAAAAGCGACTGGCTGCCACAAGTATTCCTGAAAGGATCTGTAGGATATGCCGCCCGGGATTTGAAAGACCTGACCCGACGGAAAAGTATGACATTTGAAATTGCCCCAACCCTCAGTTGGACACTGTTCAGCGGAACAAAGCTGGTGAATGCCACCAAACAGGCACGTGCACAACTGGACGAAGCAGTGCATAACTTCAACGAAACCGTACTTACCGCTGTACAGGAAACGGACAATGCGATGAATAATTACCGGAATTCCATCAAACAAATTGTCGCCCTCCGGGAAGTACGAAATCAGGGACAAGAGACACTGAAACTCTCCCTGGAGCTTTATAAACAGGGACTTAGCCCTTTTCAGAATGTACTGGATGCACTCCGTTCGCTACTGACGTACGAAAACCAGTTGACGCAGGCGGAGGGTAGTTCACTGCTATATCTGGTGTCATTGTACCAGGCACTGGGAGGAGGATATAAAGAGAACTGAGTAATAATTCCTAAACCATAACCATATATGAAAAATGAAATGTACATCATCCTCACGCTGATTCCGTTGCTGGCGGGATGTGGGGACAAAAAAGAAGCAGGGCGCGGAGCGATGCCCGTTCCGGAGATAAGCGTAGCCAGCCCGGTGGTGAAAGACATCACACTGACTAAAGAGTATCCGGGCTATCTGAGTTCGGAAAAGACCGTCGACCTGGTGGCACGGGTGAACGGGACACTGCAAACCATCGCCTATGCTCCGGGAAGCAGAGTCCGGAAAGGGCAGGTGTTGTTCGTCATCGAACCCACTATTTACCAGGACAATGTAGAACAGGCGGAAGCGGAACTGAACACCGCCCGAGCCAATCTGGAATATGCCCAGAACAACTATGCCCGTATGCTGGAAGCTGTGAAAAGCGATGCTGTAAGCCAGATACAGGTGTTACAGTCGAAATCGAATGTTGCCACTTCGCAAGCAGCAGTCAGCAATGCCGAAGCTGCACTAAATACGGCGCGCACGAATCTGGGCTACTGCACAGTTCGGGCGCCGTTTGATGGGACTGTCAGCCGGAATCAAGTCGATGTGGGCAGTTATGTAGGGGGAAGTCTGCAACCTGTCACCCTTGCCACGATCTATAAAGATGACCTGCTATACACATACTTCAATATCACTGATAACCAGTGGCTTGCCATGCTGATGCAACAAGGAACCGCACAGCAAAAAGATACACTACCCCGGCAAATCACTGTTAACCTGGGGGAAGACGGCATACAACCGTATCCTGCCACACTCGATTACTTCGCACCAAATGTAGACCTGAGCACCGGAACTCTGAATCTGCGTGCCCGCCTGGACAACCCGAAAGGTTTACTGAAAAGCGGACTTTATGTCAGCATCACCTTGCCATACGGCAAAGAATCGCAGGCTATACTGATACCAGACGCGTCCATCGGGACCGATCAATTGGGAAAATATGTGTATGTAGTGAACGATTCCGATATGGTGCGCTATCGCCACATCGAGGTGGGACAGTTGATAGACGACAGTCTGCGGCAAATAACCGGCGGACTCTCGCCACAGGAACGCTACGTCACCCGGGCACTGATGAAAGTACGGGAAGGAATGAAAGTGAAGCCCATCAACAAATAACCAATCGTAAATAACTAAATACTAAGCTCATGTTCTCAAAATTCTTCATAAACCGTCCTATCTTTGCTACCGTGCTTGCGCTGCTGATCGTGGTGGCGGGACTGGTCACACTGGGCATACTCCCCATTGCGCAGTATCCGGACATTACGCCGCCTACCGTCCAGGTCAGTGCCGTCTATCCGGGTGCCAACGCGCAAACAGTGGCCCAAACCGTGGGTATACCCATCGAGCAGCAAGTAAACGGAGTGGAAGGCATGCTTTATATGTCCTCCAATTCCTCCTCATCGGGTGCCTATTCGCTCACCATTACTTTTGCCGTCGGAACAGATATCGACATGGCAACCGTACAAGTCCAAAACCGTGTCAGCGTGGCACAGGCTTCATTGCCAACCCCGGTAGTGGTACAGGGAGTAACCGTTCAAAAGCAGTCGTCGAACATCGTGATGTTCCTCACCATGACTTCCGAAAACAAGGAATATGACGGACTATACCTCAGCAACTACGCCACCCTGAACCTTGTTGACCAGTTGACACGCGTACCGGGTGTAGGCGCTGTCAATGTGATGGGAGCGGGAGACTACTCCATGCGTATCTGGCTGGACCCGGCAGCACTGCGTATCCGTAATCTTTCGGCAGCCGATGTTTACCAGGCCATTCAATCACAAAATGTAGAAGTCAGTGCCGGAGCCGTGGGACAACCCCTGCCGGGAAATCCTACTCCGGGCAACACTAACATCGGCAATGTCTCTTCCGGCAACAATGCCCCTGCCTATCAATACAGTCTGACGGTGAAAGGGCGACTTTCATCTCCCGAAGAGTTCGGCAATATTATCTTGCGAACAGAAGCGGGCGGGAGAGTGCTTCGCCTCCGTGATGTGGCTCACATCGACCTTGGCTCCGCATCCTACAGTGTCGTATCCCGACTGAACGGGCAACCTACCGCCGCCATTGCCATCTATCAGCAACCGGGTTCCAATTCGCTGGATGTATCCAAAGGTGTGAAAGAGAAGATGCAGGAACTATCAGAATCGTTCCCCAGCGGCATCCATTACAGTGTAACCCTGGATACGACGGACGTCATCCACGCTTCAGTAGACGAAGTGCTGGTAACTTTCCTGGAAACAACCCTGCTTGTGGTACTTGTCATCTTCCTTTTCCTACAAAATTGGCGGGCGGTTATCATTCCGTGTATCACCATTCCCGTATCACTTATCGGTACTCTGGCAGTGATGGCGCTCTTCGGATTCTCCATCAATACACTGACGCTGTTCGGACTGATACTTGCTGTGGCCATTGTGGTGGATGACGCCATTGTGGTAGTGGAAAACTCCACGCGTTTGCTTGATACAGGGCAGTACAGTGCCCGGCAGGCGGTCATTCAAGCGATGGGGGAGATCACCGGTCCGATTGTGGGCGTAGTGCTGGTGTTGCTTGCCGTATTTATTCCGACAATGCTCGTCAGCGGTATCTCCGGGCAGCTTTATAAGCAGTTTGCGCTGACTATTGCTGCCAGCACCGTGCTAAGCGGTTTCAACTCGCTGACACTGACTCCTGCATTGTGTGCCTTGATATTACAGCCCACAAAACCTGCACAGTCGCCACTTTTCCGGGGCTTCAACTTTGTGTACGACAAAACACAAGGGATATATGATAAAACCGTGGGTTGGTTGCTCCGGCGCCCTGCCGCTGCACTGTTGTCTTATGCCGGGTTTACGGCACTCGCTGTGATCCTGTTTATGAAGTGGCCCAGCACCTTTATTCCCGAAGAAGATGACGGGTATTTCCTTGCCGTGGTGCAATTGCCGCCTGCTTCAAGTCTGGAACGCACAGAAGCTGTCGGACGTGAGATCAATGAAATCCTCAACAGCTATCCCGAAGTGAAAAATTATATCGGCATATCCGGCTTCTCTGTCATGGGAGGCGGGGAACAGAGTAATTCCGGCACCTATTTCGTCATCTTGAAGAACTGGGACGAGCGTAAAGGAAAGGAACATACGGCCCAGTCTGTAGTAAATCGTTTCAATGCGCAGGCTTATGGAATTCAGGAAGCAGAAGTTTTTGCCATGGTGCCCCCTGCCATTCCCGGACTCGGTGCTACGGGCGGTCTACAGCTACAAGTGGAAGATCGTAATAACCTCGGTGCCACAGAAATGCAACATGCCGTAGAGACGCTGATGGCAACCTATCACACCAAACCTGCATTGGCATCCGTCAGCAGTCAGTACCAGGCTAATGTACCCCAGTATTTCCTGAACATCGACCGGGATAAAGTGCAATTGATGGGTATTCCGCTGAACAGTGTCTTCACTTCCTTAGGTTACTACATGGGAGCTGCTTATGTGAACGATTTCGTTGAGTTCGGCCGTATTTATCAGGTAAAACTCGGTGCACGGGATCGTGCCCAACGGATCATTGACGATGTACTGAAGTTGAGTGTACAGAATGCATCGGGAGAGATGGTACCGTTTTCAGCCTTTATGCGGGTGGAGGAACAGTTGGGAATGGACCAGATCAACCGTTACAATATGTATTCCACTGCCTCCGTCACTTGCAACGTAGCCCCGGGAAGCAGTTCCGGAGAGGCGATACAACAAATGGAGGCACTCTTTAAGGAGCAATTGGGCGATGAATTTGGTTATGAATGGACGTCAGTAGCTTATCAGGAAACGCAGGCGGGAACGACGACAACCGTTGTGTTTGTAATGGCGTTACTCGTTGCCTTCCTGGTACTTGCAGCACAGTACGAGAGTTGGACGAGCCCGGTAGCTGCGGTCATCGGACTTCCGGTAGCATTGTTGGGAGCGATGATTGGCTGTCTCATTATGGGAACACCTGTCAGCATCTATACACAAATCGGTATTATCCTGCTTGTGGCACTGTCGGCAAAGAATGGTATTCTGATTGTAGAGTTCGCCCGCGATTTCCGTGCGCAAGGCAACTCCATTCGTGATGCGGCATTCCAGGCAGGGCATATCCGCTTACGGCCTATCCTGATGACATCCCTGGCATTTGTATTCGGTGTGATGCCGTTGCTGTTTGCTACGGGTGCAGGAGCGGAAAGCCGTATTGCACTAGGAGCTGCTGTCGTGTTTGGTATGGCACTGAATACACTGCTTGCCACAGTCTATATTCCTAATTTCTATGAGTTAATGCAGAAGATACAGGAAAAGTTGGGAAAGAAGCAGATAGAAGAAAAAACTGAGAAGGTTTAGACCCTGATTGAGTTCATTGATTTAGATCCTGATTAGTCTCATTGAAAAGGGCTACACCCTTTGCCTCACATGGCTACACCATATCCCCCAAAGGGTGTAACCATCCGGGGCAAAGGGTGTAGCCCTTTTTAATGGATATTATAACGTCTGGTAATCAGGAATATCCGGAAGAAAAGTATAGCTATTCCGCTCGTAATCCATCCGGCAGCAATAGTGTTGCATTCCATTACTCACTACGAGGTAATCTACTTTCAGCACCATATTGTAGCGCGTAATCTGGTCGAACACCGCTTGCGTAATCTCTATATCCGGCGCTTTATACTCCACAATCATCCGTGCCGTGAGGTCACGACGGTAAAGCACTGTGTCACAACGTTTTTTCGTTCCGTTGAGCTGCACCTGTACCTCGTTCGCCATCAATGTCTGCGGATATCCTTTATGGTTCAGCAGAAAATGTACGAAATGCTGGCGTACCCATTCTTCGGGCGTCAGTGCTACATATCGGCGCCGTATCACGTCGAAAATAGCAGGTTTCCCTTCACGGTTCACGACTTTAGCATCAAATACAGGTAAGTTTAACGATAACATATTGATATGTGATAAGTGATTAACAAATTTCCGAATTCTACTTTTTTATTGTACTTTTGTGAGTTAAATAATCGCTCCCTGAAAGTATTTAGGGAACAAATTTAATGAAATCTTATGAAAACAAAGCAAGAAATCGTAGCTAACTGGCTGCCTCGTTACACAAAACGTAAGCTTGAGGACTTTGGAGAGTATATTCTGTTGACTAACTTCAACAAGTATGTGGATATTTTTGCGGAGAAGTTCAATGTGCCCGTTCTTGGTAAAGACGCTAATATGACGTCTGCTTCAGCAGAAGGCATGACCATTATCAACTTTGGTATGGGAAGCCCTAACGCTGCAATTATCATGGATTTACTAAGTGCTATACAGCCCAAAGCCTGCCTGTTCCTGGGCAAGTGCGGTGGTATCGATAAGAAAAACAGAATAGGGGATCTCATCCTTCCTATCGCCGCCATCCGTGGCGAGGGAACTTCCAATGACTATTTCCCGCCCGAAGTACCGGCGCTACCGGCATTTATGTTGCAACGTGCCGTTTCTTCATCCATCCGCGACCATGCCCGCGACTATTGGACAGGTACCGTATACACTACCAACCGCCGCATTTGGGAGCATGACGAGGAATTCAAGGAATATCTGAAGAAAACCCGTGCCATGGCCGTCGATATGGAAACAGCGACTCTCTTCAGCTGCGGTTTTGCCAATCACATTCCTACCGGAGCCATCTTACTGGTTTCTGACCAGCCGATGATTCCTGAAGGAGTAAAAACCGATAAAAGTGATAATCTGGTTACCCAAAACTACGTAACCGAGCACGTTGAAATCGGCATCGCATCCCTGCGTATGATTATTGACGAGAAGAAAACCGTAAAACATCTGAAATTCGACTGGTAAAAACGAATATGGCAAAACAGGAAATCACGTGTGATGACATCTTAAAGGAACTGAGAGCGAAGCAATACCGTCCCGTCTATTATCTTATGGGCGAGGAACCCTATTACATCGATCTCATTGCCGACTATATAACAGACAATATTCTGACCGAAACGGAAAAGGAGTTCAACCTGACCGTTGTATACGGGGCAGATGTTGATATAGCTACTGTTATTAATGCCGCCAAGCGTTATCCGATGATGTCCGAGCATCAGGTGGTGGTGGTAAAGGAAGCGCAGAATATCCGTAATATGGAGGAGCTTTCTTATTACCTCCAAAAGCCACTGCTTTCTACCATATTAGTAATATGCCATAAACATGGCGTACTGGATCGAAGAAAGAAACTGGCTGCCGAAATCGAAAAGACTGGTGTTCTGTTTGAATCTAAAAAAGTGAAGGATGCGCAACTGCCTGCATTCATCACTTCTTATATGAAACGCAAAGGTATCGACGTGGAACCTAAAGCCACTGCCATGCTGGCCGATTTCGTTGGCGCCGACCTCAGTCGCCTCACAGGAGAGCTGGAAAAACTGATCATTACACTTCCAAAAGGTCATACACGCGTTACCCCCGAACAGATAGAGAAGAACATTGGTATCAGTAAGGATTATAATAACTTCGAATTGCGCAGTGCCCTCGTTGAAAAGGATGTCCTGAAAGCTAATAAGATAATAAAATATTTTGAAGAAAATCCGAAAACAAACCCTATTCAAATGACTTTATCTTTACTTTTTGGATTCTTTTCTAACTTGATGTTGGCCTATTATGCCCCTGAAAAATCGGAGCAAGGCATAGCCAACATGTTGGGACTACGTACCCCTTGGCAGGCCAAAGACTATCTCGCAGCTATGCGCCGATATAATGGAGTAAAGACCATGCAAATTATCGGAGAAATACGATATGCGGATGCAAAATCTAAAGGAGTGGGAAATCCATCTTTAAGTGACGGGGATATTCTTCGCGAGCTGGTCTTCAAGATCCTGCATTAACAGCTTTTTTCTTCTATACGCTCTTCATTAAACAATAAATTTAGCTTTTCCTTCACCCCCTTCCACTGTTCCCAAACGTACTACTCATAGGTAATAGAGTGTGGAAGGGTATCTGAAATACATACAACGTATTCGCAGAAACAGATGGTCTATATACAGTGAACAGACCATTTATCTGATATAAACACATGGTCTATTTGCATTAAATAGACCATGTGTTTTTATATAATATATTCTCCTGTCCCGAGTAAAGCAGGCATATTTTTATAGGAAAACAATATACTTTTTCTAAGAAAAAGGAAAATTATATTTAGAAAGCGGGCAGCAGATCAATAGAAATAGATTGTCTATTTCTTATTTTAGAGGAGATTATACTTGTTAACTATATCAGCAATAATAGAGAAGTAAATGCCATTTTCACTATCATTATGTCATTTCTCACTTAAAAAAGGGTTGTTTTTCTAGAATGAGAGAATTTTAGAACTAAAAAATAGGGTATAATACACTGTATTACAATCAAATAAGCATAAAATAAGCTCCTGAGAATTAAAAAATTCTAAGTTCACGATCATTTATACAGAAATAAAGCAAGGATTTACAATTACGAAGACTTTAGAACATATCAATTGGACTCTCCTTATTTTAGTGTAACAAATTCTTTCTGTAATATCGAATCTATCATCAAGAATAAATGCAATTAGAAAAGGAAATAGTTGCTATTTCAACTATGAAATATTAAAAACGTAATATCACTATGTTCACAATTGGATATATAACAATTACACATATAACAAACGTAATTAAAAGGCATAATACACAATTGTGATAAGACTGTTTTAAATGAAGTAATGATAAAATAACAAAGGTAATAGGATAGGGGTTAACGAGGAGTAAAATAACAATTAAATTACTAATAATCAATATAAAACAACTATTTATATGATCTATCAGTTCATAAATAGAGAAATCAATGAGAAAACAATTGTAATATGGGATATACCACAGAAATAATTTAAACTTATATACATAATAACCAATAATATACATAGTTTTATTAAAGTAAAAATATGGGCTTAAAATCTAGGTAATATATATCATCACATTTGTATATATAACATTTGAAATAATAGGCACACAATTGTAATATAAAAGAATTCATATTTTTAATTTGCTTTTGTAACTTCATTTTTTTACTTTTGTAATTCAAAAGAGAATCAATACAATTGTAAACATCACCTATATCGCAACAGTTATGAGCATAAAAGATAGGTTCAAAATGATCATGGATCGGGAAAAATTAACCGCAGGCGCATTTGCCGAAAGTATTGGTGTAGCTCAAGCTACCATCTCACATATTTTAGGCCCGCGTAATAAGTATCCAAGTACAGAAGTTATTCTTCGTCTACATCAAAGATATAATGATATAAATTTGGAATGGTTACTTACCGGACAAGGTGAAATGAGTAATACGCCTTCCGATTCTGACTCTTCTATCGAGAGTGGATTCGACTATCCATTATTCGCTGAGAATTCCGTAAATCCGTCCAAAGAGACAGGTCCGACCGAAAATCGCAAGGAAATCGCATTAGAAACACCTGCAAATGCTACTAAAGAGATTGTAAAACAGGAGATTATCTATAAAGAAAGGCCTCCCAGAAAAATCACTGAAATAAGAATTTTCTTCGACGATAATACGTACGAGACGTTTAAACCCGAAAAGTAAGGCTCATAAACGACTATTTGCACAATTTCCCGTATCTTTGGATAAGATAAGCATCTCAGCAGAACTTTTTCATGCAAGCATGAAAGTTCTGCATTCGATTTGCATTATCTTTGTACCCTGAAGATAAAATTCACCTCTTTATATAGGATAATGAAAAAATACATTTTAGATTTGACAGTGACTGAGAACGTCCGACTGCACGCTAATTATGTGCTATTGAAACTGACGTCTCCGTCTCCGCTTCCGGATATGCTTCCGGGACAATTTGCGGAAATACGTGTGGACGGATCTCCAACTACTTTCTTGCGCCGCCCCATTTCCATTAATTATGTAGATAGACAACGCAATGAAGTATGGTTTCTGATCCAACTGATTGGAGACGGAACGAGGCAATTAGGCGAAGCAAAAGCCGGAGACAGGGTCAACGTAGTACTTCCTTTGGGAAATGGCTTCACAATGCCTGAAAAGGCTTCTGATAAGCTTCTGTTAGTAGGTGGAGGTGTTGGTACAGCTCCCATGCTTTATCTGGGCGAGCAATTAGCTAAAAACGGCAGTAAACCGACGTTCCTTCTGGGAGCAAGAAGCGATAAGGACTTGCTGCAACTGGAGCAGTTTGCAGCTTATGGTGATGTATATACGACTACCGAGGACGGCAGTCATGGCGAAAAAGGATACGTGACACAACATTCCATATTGAGTAAGGTGCAATTCGAGCAGATTTACACTTGTGGCCCTAAGCCTATGATGATGGCGGTGGCTAAATATGCCAAAAGTAAAGATATAGCTTGTGAAGTATCATTGGAAAATACAATGGCGTGTGGTATAGGCGCTTGCCTCTGTTGTGTAGAAAATACAACGGAAGGGCATTTATGTGTATGTAAAGAAGGTCCGGTTTTTAATATAAACAAACTATTATGGCAGATTTAAGTGTAAACATTGGAGAATTACAAATGAAGAATCCGGTGATGACGGCTTCCGGTACATTTGGATATGGTGAAGAGTTTGCCGATTTCATTGATATTACGCGAATAGGTGGTATAATTGTAAAGGGCACGACTCTTCACAAACGTGAAGGTAACCCATATCCGCGTATGGCAGAAACTCCGTCAGGTATGTTAAACGCTGTGGGACTGCAAAATAAGGGAGTAAATTACTTTGTTGAACAGATATATCCGCGTATTAAGGACATCGAAACCAATATGATTGTAAATGTTTCGGGTTCTGCCATAGAAGATTATGTAAAAACAGCGGAAGCCATTAACGAACTTGACAAAATTCCTGCCATTGAATTGAACATCTCTTGCCCTAATGTGAAGCAAGGTGGAATGGCTTTTGGCGTCACTGCAAAAGGAGCCGAAGAAGTGGTGAAAGCTGTGCGCGCAGCTTACAAAAAGACACTTATCGTGAAGCTGTCTCCCAACGTGACAAGCATCGCTGAAATAGCCCGTGCAGTAGAAAATGGCGGTGCAGACAGCGTTTCATTAATTAATACACTGCTTGGAATGGCTATAGACGCGGAACGCAGGTGTCCTATACTCTCTACCGTAACAGGTGGTATGTCCGGCGCAGCAGTAAAACCAATCGCACTCCGCATGGTATGGCAAGTTGCTCAGGCGGTAAAAATACCTGTCATAGGTTTAGGAGGTATCATGAACTGGAAAGACGCAGTGGAATTTATGCTTGCCGGAGCTTCAGCCATCCAAATCGGTACGGCTAATTTCATCGATCCGGCAGTTACAATTAAAGTAGCGGAAGGTATAAACGACTATCTCGATAGACACGGATATAAGTCTGTGAAAGAAATTATCGGTGCGCTTGAGGTGTAGCCAATAACAAGTGAATATCATTCGCACCTATTTTATATAAAAAAGGACATTCGCTATGAATGTCCTTTTTCTATTTTTATACAACTGATTTATTCCTCTCCCAGCAAATCCGGGCGGAGTCTGCGCGTCCGTTCCAAAGACTGTTGCAACTCCCATTCCTTAATCTTAGCCTCATGCCCGGACAATAAAATTTCCGGAACTTTCCAACCATTGTAATCGGCAGGTCTTGTATAGACCGGAGCTGCCAAAAGATTATCCTGGAACGAGTCGGATAACGCTGATTGCTCATCGGAAATAACACCGGGGATAATGCGGACAATAGCATCCGCCATCACTGCTGCCGCCAACTCTCCACCGGTCAGCACATAGTCCCCAATACTGATTTCTTTAGTGATCAGATGCTCGCGAATACGATAATCGATACCTTTAAAATGCCCGCAAAGGATAATAAGGTTCTGGGTAAGTGAAAGTGTATTGGCCATTGGCTGATTGAACTGCTCACCATCAGGAGTCGTAAAAATGACTTCATCATACTCCCTTTCTGCCTTCAAGGCATTGATACAGCGCTCTATAGGCTCTATTTTCATCACCATTCCGGCAAAACCGCCAAAAGGATAATCATCCACCCGTCGATATTTATCTTCAGTATAATCACGTAAATTATGAATATATATTTCTGCAAGCCCTTTATTCTGAGCACGTTTCATAATGGAACAATTGAAAAAGCCTTCAATCATCTCCGGTAGAACTGTTATTATATCAATGCGCATATTAATTTTAATTTTCTGCAAAAGTACAAATATTAGAGGAGAAACCTGTATTTTTGCGTTCAAACAATCTGAAATAGCTATGACTGCAAAAGAAAAGATAGATCAGCTCCGTGCCGAACTGCATCGGCACAACTACAATTATTACGTATTGAATGCTCCCGAAATCTCCGACAAAGAGTTTGACGACATGATGCGGGAATTGCAGGATATGGAGCGAGAACACCCTGAATATCAGGATGAAACTTCGCCAACTATGCGCGTAGGAAGCGATTTGAATAAGAATTTCACGCAAGTGACACACAAATATCCAATGCTTTCGTTGGGTAATACCTATTCTGAAGGTGAGGTATCTGACTTTTATGATCGCACTCAAAAAGCCCTGAACGAAGATTTTGAAATTTGTGCCGAACTTAAATATGACGGTACTTCCATCTCACTGACATACGAAAACGGTAAATTAATACGTGCCGTAACCCGTGGCGACGGTGAAAAAGGCGATGATGTAACGGATAATGTGAAGACAATCCGTACTATCCCCCTTGTTTTGCATGGTGATTATCCCCAATTATTTGAGATCAGAGGGGAAATACTAATGCCGTGGGAAGTCTTTGAGGAACTAAACCGCGAAAAAGAGGCGCGCGAAGAACCTCTTTTTGCTAATCCGCGTAATGCTGCATCAGGCACTTTGAAATTACAAAACTCTGCTATAGTTGCTTCCCGCAAACTGGATGCCTACCTTTATTATTTATTAGGCGAAGAACTACCTTGCGACGGACATTATGAAAACCTGCAGAAAGCTGCACAATGGGGATTCAAAATCTCCGACCATATGAAGAAGTGCCACAGCCTGCAGGAAGTGTTCGATTACATCCATTATTGGGATACAGAACGGAAGAATTTACCTGTAGCCACGGATGGCATTGTTTTGAAAGTTAATAGCCTGAAACAGCAGAAAAACCTCGGTTTCACCGCAAAATCTCCTCGTTGGGCCATCGCATACAAGTTCCAGGCAGAGCGTGCATTGACCCGCTTAAACAAGGTGACTTACCAGGTGGGAAGAACCGGAGCAGTAACCCCTGTTGCCAACCTGGATCCGGTACAATTATCGGGTACAATCGTAAAACGCGCCTCACTGCATAATGCAGATATCATTGAAGGGCTCGACTTGCATGTCGGCGATATGGTTTATGTAGAAAAAGGTGGCGAAATCATACCCAAAATTACCGGAGTAGACAAAGATGCCCGGAGTATGATGGTAGGTGAAAAAGTGAAGTTCATCACTCATTGCCCTGAATGTGGCAGCAAATTAATCCGTTACGAAGGAGAAGCTGCGCACTATTGCCCCAACGAAACGGCTTGTCCACCCCAGATTAAAGGAAAGATCGAGCATTTCATCAGCCGGAAGGCTATGAACATTGACGGATTAGGCCCGGAAACTGTGGATATGTTCTATCGGTTAGGACTCATTAAGGATACGGCAGATCTGTACAAGCTGACTGTAGACGATATCAAGAACCTGGACCGTATGGGAGATAAATCGGCGGAAAATATCGTCAAGGGTATTGCCCAAAGCAAGGAAGTGCCTTTTGAGCGAGCTTTGTTCGCCCTGGGTATCCGCTTTGTCGGTGAAACTGTAGCAAAGAAAATAGCTAAGTCCTTCACTGACATAGAAGAACTGGAAAATGCAGATCTTGAAAGATTGATAAATATCGATGAAATCGGTGAGAAAATAGCACAAAGTATCATTTCCTACTTCGCTAATCCTCTGAATAGAGAATTAATAGAGCGACTGAAAATTGCCGGATTACAGTTTAGCCGGAAGGAAGAAGATCTGAGCGGCTATACTGATAAGCTTGCCGGACAGTCTATTGTAATCAGCGGTGTGTTCACCCATCACTCCAGAGACGAATATAAAGATTTGATAGAGAAGAATGGAGGAAAAAATGTAGGTAGTATTTCTGCCAAGACCAGTTTTATCCTGGCAGGAGAAAATATGGGACCTGCCAAATTGGAAAAAGCGCAAAAGCTGGGTGTACAGATAATGAGCGAAGATGAGTTTTTAGCGCTCATTTCGTAACATTTTTCCAGTGAAATCTTTTTTATAGCTTATATTTGCTGTAGAAATCGAAAATATTCGTACTTTTGCGAGTCATTTAATTAGAGATTACTTAAATTTCACTCATGATACAGACTAAATTGAAAGGAATGGGGGTAGCGCTGATTACTCCTTTTAAAGAGGATGAAAGCGTTGATTACGATGCATTGATACGTTTGGTGGACTATCAACTTCAAAACAATACTGATTTTTTGTGTGTGCTGGGCACCACAGCAGAAACTCCGACACTGACGGAAGAAGAAAAAAAGAAAATCAAGAAAATGGTCATCGAACGCGTAAATGGTCGGATACCTATCCTGCTCGGTGTTGGTGGAAATAATACGCGTGCCATTGTGGATACGCTTCAAAACGACGATTTTACCGGAGTAGATGCCATTCTGTCTGTTGTTCCCTATTATAATAAACCTTCTCAGGAAGGTATTTATCAACATTATAAAGCAATTGCAGAGGCTACAGAGCTCCCAATTGTACTCTATAATGTTCCCGGTCGTACCGGTGTAAATATGAAAGCAGAAACCACGCTGCGCATTGCCCGTGACTTCAAAAATGTTATTGCTATCAAGGAAGCTTCCGGTGACATCACCCAAATGGATGATATCATCAAAAATAAACCGGCCAATTTTGACGTTATTTCGGGAGATGATGGTATTACCTTCCCTTTGATTACCTTGGGAGCTGTTGGTATCATATCGGTCATCGGAAATGCATTTCCACGCGAATTTAGCCGCATGGTAAGACTGGCATTGCGAGGAGATTATGCAAATGCATTGACTATCCACCATAAATTTGCCGAGTTATTCAAGCTTCTTTTTGTGGATGGCAATCCGGCAGGCGTAAAAGCAATGTTGAACGTTATGGGAATGATTGAGAATAAACTTCGCCTCCCGCTTGTGCCTACCAGGATTACTACTTTTGAAGCCATGCGGAAGATTTTGGATGAGTTAAATATTAAGTGCTAAGAAAAAACGAAGATACTTCTTTGTAAAACATCCCCTGAGATAGATTATTTCATCTCAGGGGATGTTTTTTTTCGTCTCACAAGCTGATTTTTACTGTCTCATGAGACGGATTTATTCATCTCAGGAAAGAAATTAATACTTATATCTGCACAAGCACACAGTTATATCTGTATCAACTCACACACATATTTGCATGAGTCTACACAGATATAACTGTTACGGATCAATGTAAAAACCTGAGGGGTAAATTTAAAAATTAGTATCTTTGTCTTCAAATTTATTTAGTATGGATTCCAATGGTTATCGCCTTCTGCTTCCTGAAGGTACTTTAGATTACTTTGATCTTGTAGATGTGCAGGAAAGCTCTAGTGAGGTTGTTATTTATCTTGAAGAAAAGAATGTCGTTCCCGAGCAATATTCCAGCCGGGAAACCGAAAGCAAAGGATTCTATGATCCTGTGGTTGTTCAAGACTTCCCTCTTCGGGGAAAGAAACTTTTCCTGAATATCCGTCGTCGTCGCTGGATTTTAAAGAAGAGTAATGAGTACATCAGCCGCAACTGGCGTATGGTCGCTGAAGGTACCCGTATGACGCAGGATTTTGCGTCTTTTTTAAAAGAGCTATATTGATAGTTATCCGGTTAGCTGTAAGTTATTGGGCACTCTGTATGGTATTGACGGAGCTCTTCTGGAGCGTCAATACCGCAATCATCTGAGTGGTTATCTTCACTGGGATCAGCTTGCTCATGCGCAGGATTGGCTGCTTTTTGAAAAGAATATCGGTGCTTATGTCTGTATTGATGAGGTTGCCCTTTCGCGTGGTGAGCTCTATACCATACTCACCAACAAGGCTGCCCATGGTGGCAAAGGCAGTATTATCGCCATAATAAAAGGCACAGATGTCTGTACGGTAAGTTCTGTCTTACTCAGACTTTCCCGCCGTCGTCGCTATCAAGTACGTGAGATAACCTTGGATATGGCTCCCAATATGGAGCAGATTGCCCGTAGCTGTTTTCCTGCCGCCAAACGGGTTACCGACCGTTTCCACGTACAGAAACTGGCTTATGAAGCCGTTCAGGAGATGCGTGTGAAAGCGCGCTGGGAGGCTTTGGATGAAGAATCCACACAGATTGCCTATGCAAAAGCCTGTGGCAGGATATATCACGCTCCCGTTTTCTCTAATGGAGACACGCGGAAGCAGTTGCTGGCAAGAAGCATCTATCTTCTTTACAAGAAAGAATCCTTGTGGACCCAGTCTCAAAGAGAACGGGCTGATATCCTGTTTAAAGAGTATCCGGAGATTAAGAAAGGCTATTATCTGGCCATGCGTTTAGGCCTGATTTATCATCAGTGTAAGTTTAAGGATGTAGCCTTGACGAGACTTGCAAGATGGTATGATGAGGTAGATAAATCCGGATTTCTTGCTTTCGGAAGAGTGGCACGATCCATTCAGACCCACTATCTGAATATTATCAATTTCTTTGAAAGGAGGGCAACCAATGCAGCGGCGGAATCATTCAATGCTAAACTCAAAGCGTTCAGGACACAGTTCAGAGGGGTAAAAGATAAGGCATTCTTTTTATATAGACTGACGATGTTGTATGCTTAAAAAAGAAAAGCCCTCAGGTTTTTACGTTGATCCACTGTTACCCCTACGGTGTATAACAAAAACCTCTGCAAAGTAATTTGCAG
This sequence comes from Bacteroides sp. 14(A), assembly GCF_000526555.1. Classification (NCBI taxonomy): domain Bacteria; kingdom Pseudomonadati; phylum Bacteroidota; class Bacteroidia; order Bacteroidales; family Bacteroidaceae; genus Bacteroides; species Bacteroides sp. 14(A). The sequence continues at coordinate 847,621 of NZ_JAGH01000005.1, forward strand.
AGGTTTTTCGTGATCGCGACAGGATTCAAACCTGTAACCGGCTGATCCGTAGTCAGCTACTCTATTCAGTTGAGCTACGCGACCTTGTTATCAAAAAGATGTGACCGCGACAGGATTCAAACCTGTAACCGGCTGATCCGTAGTCAGCTACTCTATTCAGTTGAGCTACGCGGCCTTTTTGTTTAACGGGTGCAAAGATACGGACTTTTTCCGAAACTGCAAGTATTCCACAAACTTTTTTTGAAGAAAATTATTCGATGAAACGGTAATTAAACAGTTGCCAGCCGATACTCAACCCCACATTCCACTCCCTTCTCGGTGAGCTATAATGATTTACATAAGCAGAGATCGCTCCAAAAGGTAATTGGCAAATAACAGAAACTTCTCCCATATATTCTACCTTTGAGAAAGCTTTTCCATAAAATGCTTTGTTTTGCGTATTCTTCTCGATAGGGAAAATAGGCATAAATCCATAAAATTCTCCTCTCAGATGAAACATATCATTGAAAATAAACATAGGCTTGATACCGGCAGCCAGAAACTGATTAGCGCGGAAAGCCTCATTATACATCAGCTTACTATGCGGAGTCGGCGAAAACTCTGCAGCCTGCATCATTGTCGCCGTAAAATTCTCCGAGAAATTCCTCGATGAATACAGCGCTTCCGCCATCCATCCCAAAACAAATTTAGGCGCCATACTATGATATGCTTCTTTCATATAAGAAATCTGTAACCATGATTGCCGTTCCTGTGTAACAGGCTGTTCTGCCGGATTTCCAGGCTTATATCTTTCTTTTCCCGTAAAAATCTGGGCTATCAATTTCTCGTTATACCCTTTTGTAGCGTATTGACGGGAATTCAGTGTACTTCCATAAAAGCTAATAGAACCGCCTATAAGCCTGTATAAACTCCTGTCCGAACGGTCTTCTTCAAAGTTTATCACACTAGATTGAAAATAGTTATCTTGCAATTTTCCAATACCAAAGCCAAATTCAGCCCGTTTATTCGCTAAGAATGGTAAAGCGATAATCAACTTCAGAAATCGTTCATCCTTTGAATTAAAGGAAGGTTTATCGTTTTTAGAAAACAGTTTCTCTTTCTTGTAATAATCAAAAGTACTGATAGACGCAATAAGCCGATATGAAGTAGGAATATGAGTAGGCAAATCTATACGCACCATCAGTTGGGCATTATTATAAACTTTACCCAATTGGCCATCAAACGTAAACTCTTTGGCATAATAATTTAAGTTCTGATAGCCCAGGCCCAGATATATCTGATTGGAACTCGTCGTAGACACACTACCCCCCAAGCGGACAGAGAAATTATCCTCCATCTTTACTTTCAGATGCAAATCGTACATATCGGTCTCTTCATTGAATACTGCCTTCGGTATTATTTCAGAGATCATATTATCCGCAAGCAAACGAAAATATCCACGCTTCAGCTCTTCGTAAGTGAATGGCTCATCTTCTTCATCATGAAATTCCTTCTGAATATAAGCCTGTTGCTGTGAGTTAGCTCCATCAATATAAATTTTCTGGAAATAGAGTTGCGGCAGATTACTGCGATAAACCAGACGGCGTAAACGCACATTATCTGCATTCACCCTACGATGAATACGCCCCTTTATAGAATCCATCAGACTAAGAGTGCGATTGTAACCTATATCATGGAGTTCCTGAAGACGGTCGAAATCAAGTAAGTTCACATCATCATACTTGAATGTCATGAGGATGCCGACAGAATCCGGAATAGAATAGTCCGTCTTCTGCATCACCATGTTCTCAATCTGACTCATAAGGTCATTTTCTTTAGGCTTGGATGGATTGGCGGCCACCACACTACCAATGATAATATCCGGATGAAAATCATCCCGCATTACATCCGTTGGAAAGTTATTGTAAATACCACCATCATAAGCCAGCACACTATCTATCTCAATAGGCTTAAAAACAAACGGGAAACTCATGGAAGCACGGACAGCATCTCCCAGGTCACCTTTCCCTAACACTATTTGCCGTTTATTGTATACATCAGAAGCAATACAGCGGAAAGGAACAAACAGCCTATCAAAATCACCGTCACAAGCAGCCGTAGCACGGGCAAACAGCTCCACAAACACCAGATTCATCTGAATGGGGTTAACCATACTGGTCGGCAATTGCGGTTTGACATTCAAGGAGTCCTTAAAGTCAAAGCGGATATTAAAAAATTCCGGCGTGGGGATACTTTTCTTAAAATAATAGGCGTATTTAGGCTCTACTTTTCCCGAATACCAGCGTTTAAAGTCTTCTGAACGCAGCAAAGCCTCCATATCATCGGGAGAGTATCCCATGGCATACAACGAACCGATAATGGCTCCCATGGATGTACCGGTAATATAATCGATAGGGATATTGTTTTCTTCCAAAGCCCGAATGATGCCGATATGCGTCATACCTTTCGCACCACCACCACTCAATACAAGTCCAACTTTTTGGGCATGCAACATGGGCAGCAACAAGAAACAAAACGATAAAAGCAAAAGAATTCTTTTCATACTTCAAAGTTCCGAGCTGAAAATATATTATTATCAAAGCTCAAATATATGCAATTGTTTCGAAATTGGACGTATCCAACGCTAAAAAACAAGCGTTCCCACACAAAATATACGAAAAAAGGAGCATTACAACTCTTATAAAAGTTGCAATGCTCCCGGCATATAGATTGTGAATAAAGGGCGTATTTAGATTAGCTCGATGCTTCTCTTCACAAAGTTATTCAAAGCTTCACCTTTCAGCATGCCATTTTGCAGCAATGCCAGGTCAATCAATTGGCGGACAACTTTATTTTTAGCTGCATATCCGGCAAATACTTCGTCTTTCTTTGTTTTCAGTTCTTCCCACTTCTGATCCAATCCGTTCACTTCGTCCTTTTCAGCAGTAGAAATTTCTTCGTCTTTCTTACCTTTTTGTTTATCTTTCAGTTCATTACGACGTTTGTCTACGTCATTCATTTCTTGCTGAATAGGAGCTACAACAGAGTCGCATTCTTTTTCTTCGTCTGCAAGAACTTCTTTCACCAGTTTATGATCTGAATTCAGCACAAGGTTGAACATATCAGGCATTTCTCCATAGAAACTCATACCTGCCTGAATATTAGCCATTTCTTTCATACGGCGCATATATTCACTTTGAGTAATCATCACAGGAGAAGAGTTTTCACCCAAAGCCTGCGCAGTGATATTAAACTCAACCTTTTCCAGCTTAGGCAACTGGCTCTTGAACACAGCAGAAAGAGCTTCTTGTTTGCCTGCTTCCAGAGTTTCACCTTTCTTATCTTCTTTGATAATCAGATTATCGATAACATCACTATCTACACGGGTAAAGCGAGATTTCTCAAACTTTTGCTCCAACATGCTTACTACAGCAATGTCCAGTTGACCATCCATCAGCAACACATTGTATCCCTTATTCTTAGCAGCCTCGATATAGCTGAATTGCTCATCTTTATGATTAGCATACAAATAGATCAAATTGCCATCTTTATCAGTCTGATTATCTTTGATCAGCTTCTGATACTCTTCAAATGTATAGCATTTACCATCCGTATCGGTGAAAAGGGCAAAATCTTTTGCTCTGTCATAGAAGTCTTCCTGAGTAAGCATTCCGTAATTGATGAAAATCTTCAGGTCATTCCACTTTTCCTCGAACTGTTTGCGATCATTTTTAAAGATAGATTGCAGACGATCAGATACTTTCTTCGTGATATATGTCGAAATCTTCTTCACGTTAGAGTCGCTCTGCAGATAAGAACGGGATACATTCAACGGAATATCCGGAGAATCGAGCACACCATGCAACAGTGTCAGAAAGTCAGGTACGATACCTTCTACTGAATCCGTAACGTATACCTGGTTGCTATAAAGCTGTATCTTATTCTTATTCAGTTCGATATTGCTCTTTACTTTCGGGAAGTAGAGGATACCTGTCAGATGGAACGGATAATCTACATTCAGATGTATCCAGAACAGAGGTTCATCAGACATCGGATACAGGTCACGATAGAACTTCTTATAATCTTCATCCTTCAGTTCGCTGGGCTTCAATGTCCACAACGGATTACTGTCATTGATGATGTTATCTTCGTCTGTTTCAACCTGTTTTCCATCTTTCCAGTCTTTCTTTTTACCAAAAGCAATAGGTATGGGAAGAAAACTACAATATTTCTTCAACAGAGAAGAGATGCGGGCTTCTTCCAGGAATTCTTTGCTTTCATCGTCAATGTAAAGTACTATATCTGTACCACGGTCAGCTTTATCAATGTTCTCAATGGTGAACTCCGGACTGCCATCGCAACTCCATTTCACTGCTTGAGCACCTTCTTTATGGGATTTCGTGATAATTTCCACTTTCTTAGCCACCATGAAAGCTGAATAAAAGCCTAAACCGAAGTGACCGATAATTGCATTAGCATCATTCTTATACTTCTCCAGGAAATCGTTGGCACCTGAAAAAGCAATCTGGTTGATATATTTGTCGATTTCTTCGGCAGTTAAACCAATACCACGGTCTGAAACAGTAATTGTATCTTTTCCTAAAGACACATGTACGGTCAAATCGCCAACCTCACCTTTAAACTCGCCAATAGAGGCTAAGGTTTTCAACTTCTGCGTAGCATCTACGGCATTAGAAACCAACTCGCGAAGAAAAATTTCATGATCGCTGTACAAGAACTTTTTGATAACGGGGAAAATGTTTTCGGTAGTTACCCCAATATTTCCTTTTTGCATACTATTTATGATTTATATTTTTAGGTTTATATATTTAATCGTTTGGCAAGTGTAATGCAAAAAAAATGCCAGCCCATAAGGACTGACATTTTGACTGTTTATCATCTTCTAAGAAGACTTCATTTTTATGCTTTCTTGATGTCCAGTTCTCCTTTTTCTTCGTTCAAAGAGACAGAAATCGTATCGCCCGTCTGCAATTCGGAAGAAATAATCAATTCCGAAAGTCCATCTTCCAGATAAGTCTGGATGGCACGCTTCAACGGGCGGGCACCAAACTGCACATCATATCCTTTAGATGCCATGAACGTCTTAGCTTTAGCATCAATAACAAGCTTATATCCAAGAGATTCCACGCGCTCATACAAGCCTTTCAACTCGATATCGATAATCTTTTCGATAGCATCCAGCGAAAGCTGGTCGAAAGTAATAATCTCGTCGACACGGTTCAGAAACTCAGGGGCAAACGACTTATTCAAAGCCTTTTGTATCACGCCACGTGAATATTCTTTATCATCCGTACGATTCTGGGCGGCAAAACCTACACCACGACCGAAGTCTTTCAATTGACGTGTACCAATGTTTGAAGTCATGATAACCACTGTATTCTTGAAGTCTACAGTTCTGCCATAACTGTCAGTCAGACGACCTTCATCCATCAGTTGTAACAAGATGTTGAATACATCCGGGTGAGCTTTCTCAATCTCGTCCAACAATACGATAGAGTAAGGTTTACGGCGCACTTTCTCTGTCAACTGTCCGCCTTCTTCGTATCCTACGTATCCCGGAGGTGCACCAACAAGACGAGAAACGGTAAACTTCTCCATATATTCACTCATATCCACACGTATCAGCGCATCGGCAGAGCCAAACATATATTTCGCCAACTGTTTCGCCAAGTGAGTTTTACCCACACCCGTAGGCCCCAGGAACAAGAATGTTCCGATAGGACGGTTAGGATCTTTCAATCCTACACGACTACGCAGAATTGCTTTCGTCACCTTTTCAATAGCCGGGTCCTGAGCTATAACTTTAGCTTGCAACTCTTCTTTCATACCCGCCAACTTGATACCTTCAGCCTGCGCCATACGCTGTACAGGCACACCGGACATCATAGAAACCACATTCGCAATTTCCTCCTCACCAACTATCTGGCGATCATCTTTTAAGCGAGCTTCCCATTCAGCCTTCATCTCTTCCAGACGAGCAGAAAACTCTTTCTCATGATCACGGAAACTGGCAGCAAGTTCGAAATTCTGCGATTTCACCGCATCCGCCTTTTGTTGACGGGCTTCTTCAATCAGTTTCTCCTGTTCTTCAATCTCTTTCGGAACAGTAATGTTTGTCAGATGGACGCGCGAACCGGCTTCGTCCAGAGCATCAATAGCCTTATCCGGGAAATTACGGTCAGTAATGTAGCGGTCTGTCAACTTGACACATGCTTCCAGCGCTTCATCCGTATAAGTCACATTATGATGGTCTTCGTACTTCTCTTTAATATTCTTCAATATCTGGAGCGTTTCCTCAGCAGTGGTCGGTTCAACAATCACTTTCTGGAAACGGCGTTCCAAAGCACCGTCTTTTTCTATATTCTTCCGGTATTCATCAAGGGTAGTGGCACCTATACATTGTATTTCACCACGTGCCAATGCAGGTTTCAACATATTGGCAGCATCCATAGAACCGGCAGCTGCTCCGGCACCCACAATCGTGTGAATCTCGTCAATAAACAGAATTACATTCGGATTCTTCTGCAACTCATTAATGATAGAACGAATACGTTCCTCAAACTGTCCGCGATACTTGGTTCCGGCTACTACAGAAGCCATATCAAGCATTACCACACGTTTATCAAACAGAATACGGGATACTTTCTTCTGGACAATACGTAATGCTAATCCCTCTACAATAGCTGATTTACCTACACCAGGTTCACCTATCAATACCGGGTTATTCTTCTTACGACGGCTCAATATCTGAGCCAACCGCTCGATTTCACGTTCACGACCTACCACAGGATCCAGTCTACCTTCTTCCGCAGCCCGGGTCATATCCATACCAAAGTTATCCAATACCGGAGTATCATTGGATGGTTTCTTAGACGCAGTTTGCGTAGAAGACTGTGAACTACCACTTTGAGAAGAGCGTGAAGACATATTCATTTCATCTTCTTCCTCGTCATCATCCTCCGTAAATCCCATACCTGCGTTAGGGCTGGCTTTCATAGAAAGCTGTTCGAACACTGACTTATAGTCTATATTATTTTCTTCCAATACCGTAGCGGCCAAATTATTACCGTCTTTCAAGATAGCCAGCAATACATGTTCAGTATCAGCAGTGGCACTCTTCAGCAGACGAGCCTCGAGTATACACATTTTCAATATCTTAGCTGCCATCGGAGACAATGGAATGTCTGCATCGGGCAACAAGTTATCATCTTCAATCTCTTTTAAAAAACCTTCCAGCCGTTTCTTAACCCTGTTTAGGTCTATATCCAGTTTCTGCAATATTTCTATAGCTTTCCCTCCGCCGTCTCGCAACATGCCGAGTAGAAGATGCTCCGGACCGATATATCTATTCTTCAGCCGGTTAGCTTCCTCCTTGCTGTAAGTGATAATGTCAGAAACTCTTTGTGAAAACTGATTATTCATACTTAATATTCTCCTTCCTTATTCTAAGGTGTTACTTAATACAAAGATACGCATTTATAATTTCCAGTACGTATTTCATCGTTTTATTTATTATTTATATACAAAACCCGTGCCACAGTTTAATATCCGTTCACCAGTATCATACTAAAGTGCTTTCATTCTTGGGAAAAAGCTCCTTATTAATACCTTATTTATATATTATAAGAACAAAGTAGGTGAGAGAATGGTTCTGAAATAAAGTTTATGGGCGAAAACTTTTGTATATCGTAAAAAAGCAGTACTTTAGCGTGGTTTTTCATGAACCAAAGTATGTATAATTAATAATCTTTTTAAATGCTTGAACAAGACAGAATTATAAAGATTAACATCGAGGAGGAAATGAAGTCATCGTACATTGACTACTCCATGTCGGTCATCGTTTCGCGTGCCCTTCCGGATGTTAGAGATGGTTTTAAGCCTGTCCACCGTAGAATTCTCTTCGGAATGATGGGACTGGGAAATACGTCTGATAAACCTTATAAAAAATCAGCCAGAGTTGTAGGTGAAGTATTGGGTAAGTATCACCCGCATGGTGACTCTTCCGTTTACGGTGCATTAGTTCGTATGGCACAGCCTTGGGCAATGCGTTACATGGTGGTAGATGGCCAGGGTAACTATGGTTCGGTAGACGGCGATAGCGCAGCAGCTATGCGTTACACCGAGTGTCGCTTGCGCAAGATTGGTGAAGATATGATGCAAGACCTCGACAAAGAAACCGTTGATATGCAGAGCAACTTCGACGATTCTTTGCAGGAGCCTACCGTTATGCCTACCCGTATTCCAAACCTTTTGGTAAACGGTGCATCTGGTATTGCTGTAGGTATGGCAACCAATATGCCTACCCACAACCTTTCAGAGGTTATTGATGCTTGCATCGCATACATCGAGAACAACGATATCGAGATAGAGGAGTTGATGAACTATGTGAAAGCTCCCGATTTCCCAACAGGAGGATATATATATGGTATGAGTGGCGTACGCGAGGCATATCTTACCGGTCGCGGTCGCGTTATCATGCGTGCAAGAGCAGAAATAGAAACCAGTTCTACACATGACAAAATTGTCATCACGGAAATCCCGTATGGTGTCAATAAGGCGGAACTGATCAAGAATATTGCTGATTTAGCCAATGATAAGAAGATAGAGGGTATCTCCAATGCCAATGATGAGTCTGACCGTGAAGGTATGCGTATTGTGATTGATATCAAACGTGATGCCAACGCCAGCGTAGTTTTGAATAAACTCTATAAAATGACGCTGTTACAGACTTCTTTTAGTGTGAACAACGTAGCATTGGTACACGGGCGTCCTCGTTTGCTGAATCTGAAAGACATGATTAAGTACTTCGTAGAACATCGCCATGAGGTGGTTATTCGTCGTACTCAATATGACTTGCGTAAGGCTAAAGAACGCGCTCATATATTGGAAGGCTTAATCATTGCATCAGATAATATCGATGAAGTAATCCGTATCATCCGTGCTGCAAAGACACCTAATGATGCTATTGCCGGCTTGATAGAACGCTTCCAATTAACAGAAATTCAGTCTCGTGCCATCGTAGAAATGCGTTTGCGCCAGTTGACTGGTCTAATGCAGGATCAGCTTCATGCTGAATATGAAGAAGTAATGAAGATGATTGCTTATTACGAAGAAATTCTTTCGAATGACGAACTTTGCCGCAAAGTTATTACTGATGAATTAATTGAAGTAAAAGCAAAATACGGAGATGAACGTCGTTCTGAGATTGTTTACTCATCCGAAGAATTCAATCCGGAAGATTTCTATGCAGATGACGAAATGATTATCACCATTTCTCATATGGGCTATATTAAACGTACTCCGTTGAGTGAGTTCCGTGCTCAAAACCGTGGTGGAGTAGGCTCCAAGGGTACAGATACCCGCGATGCAGACTTCATTGAACACATATATCCGGCAACCATGCACAATACCATGATGTTCTTTACTCAAAAGGGTAAGTGCTATTGGCTCAAAGTATATGAAATCCCTGAAGGTACCAAGAATTCCAAGGGACGTGCCATCCAAAACTTGCTGAATATTGATTCAGACGATGCTGTAAATGCATATCTGCGTGTGAAGAACCTTTCTGACACAGACTTCATCAACAGCCATTATGTCTTATTCTGTACCAAGAATGGTGTTATCAAGAAGACATTACTTGAACAGTATTCCCGCCCTCGCCAGAATGGTGTAAACGCCATTACTATCCGTGAGGACGACCGCGTTATCGAAGTACGTATGACTAACGGTGACAACGAAATTATCATTGCCAATCGTAATGGACGTGCCATTCGCTTCCACGAAAGTGCTGTACGCGTTATGGGACGTACTGCAACTGGTGTGCGTGGTATGACGCTTGACGAAGACGGGCAAGATGAAGTTGTTGGAATGATTTGCATCAAAGATCCTGAAGCAGAAACCATTATGGTAGTTTCTGAACAAGGCTATGGCAAACGTTCTGATATCGAAGACTACCGTAAGACTAATCGTGGCGGTAAGGGTGTTAAGACGATGAATATCACCGATAAAACAGGTAAATTGGTAACAATTAAGTCTGTAACAGATGATAATGACTTGATGATTATCAATAAATCTGGTATCACCATTCGTCTGAAAGTTGCTGATGTCCGTATTATGGGTCGTGCTACCCAAGGTGTTCGTCTGATCAATCTTGAAAAGAGAAATGATGAGATCGGTTCAGTATGTAAGGTTACATCAGAAAGTATGGAAGATGAAATTCCTGTTGATGATGAAAATTCTCCAATTCCCACTATAAATGAGGTAGAAGGAGAGGAGGAAGACTATAACTCTGATAATAAAGTCAATAATGAAGATGAAGAATAGACATAATATTAATTTTAATTTTACAACTATCATGAAAAGAGTATTATTTTCAGTGATTTTATTGCTCGCTGCAGGCTTCACTTTCGCTCAAGAAAAGACTGTGAAAGAAGCTAAAAGCATTGCAAATGAAGTGAATCCGGACTTTAATAAGGCCGAGCAGCTCATCAATCAAGCCTTGACTAATCCTGAAACAAAGGATAATGCCGATACTTGGGATGTAGCAGGTTTTATTCAGAAAAGGATTAATGAAAAACAGATGGAAAATGCCTATTTAAGAAAACCTTATGATACTCTTAAGGTATATAATAGCGCATTGAATATGTGCAAATACTACCTTAAGTGCGATGAACTCGCACAGGTTCCAAATGAAAAGGGAAAAATCAAGAACAAGTACAGAAAACCCAATGCTGCTGCTATTGTAGCAGAACGCCCAAACTTGATCAATGGCGGTATTCAATATTATAACTTAGAGAAGAACAAAGAAGCATTAGATTTCTTTGGAACTTATATTGAAATTGCTCAGAATCCGATGTTTGAAAAGGAAAACTTCTTGCAGACAGATACACTCTTAGCTCAGATTGCTTATTATGCAAGCTTGGCAGCAGCAAAGATGGAGGATTATCCCAGTGTTCTGAAATATGCTCCTTATGCACAGAACGACAAAGAAGTAGGTCAGTATGCTATGGAGTTCATCTCTACAGCTTTAAAAGCACAAGGCGATACTGTTAAGTGGATTGCTTCATTAAAAGAAGGTTTGCAAAAATACCCTCAGCATTCATTCTTCTTCGGTCATTTAATTGATTATTATAGCAATAACAATAAATACGATGAAGCCATGCAATTCGCTGATGAAATGTTAGCTAAAGACCCCAATAATACATTCTATCTGTACGTAAAAGGATATCTTTACCACAATATGAAGGATTATGATAAGGCTATTGAATACTACAAAAAGACAATTGAAGTAGATCCTACTTATGCAGAAGCTTATTCCAATTTAGGACTGATCTACTGTCTCCAAGCTCAAGACTTCTCAGAAAAAGCTACTACTGACGTTAATGATCCTAAATATAAAGAAGATCAGATTACTTTGAAAGCTTTCTATGAAAATGCAAAACCTTGCTATGAAAAAGCAAGAGAATTAAAACCTGACCAAAAGGATTTATGGTTGAATGGTCTTTACAGAGTATATTATAATTTAGATATGGGACCAGAATTTGAAGAAATTGAAAAGCTGATGTAAAGTATAAACTTAAAAAACTGCTTTTTGAAGTGAACCCTAAAAGTTAGACAAAAAACTTTTAGGGTTTATTTTATATGATTAAGTACACATACCGTATAAGCCGCACCGCACTTGAGGACTGGGGACGTTTAACCCGCAATAAAATAAAGGCTACACGCCACTCCGTACACACAGGGGCAGGACCGCCAAAAGATATGGGTAGACCTAAGAAGTTGGCTTTAATTATGCAAGAAGAATATTAGTGCCATATATTAAACATAATCGTTATTATTAATTTGAAATGCTTGCGCTATTTATTTTAGCTTGGGCGTCCATAAATAACTAACAGCGGTGTATCGGAATGAAAAATCATCTTCCGAGCAATACCAGGATTAAATAAGCGAGAGAATATATTGCGTTTATAAGTAGTCAACGTAATTATATCAATATGATTAGTTTTTATGTAATTATCTAAGCTGTTCAGGAAATCATCATTCATCACAACATCATAATGAATTTCCAGGTCCGGATACTGTTTTTGAAAATATTCCTTAATACCACCTAATTTAATTTCATTCCAAGTGTCCTTAACATCTGACAGATGAATCAAAGATACAGAGAAATGAAATGGCTTTAAAGCAACAATCAAAGAATCAAATGCGATTAAATCCCGTTGATCAAAATTGGTGATAAATGCAATACGTTTAGCTTCTGCCAGCTGTTTAAACGGAGTATTCTCCGGAATGGCTAAAACTGGTACGCGGCTTCGCTCAATTACCTCAGCAGTTACACTACCAATTAAATCTATATCTTTCTGATTTTTACCACGAGTCCCCATAATCACAATACGTGGCCGATATTCCTTCGAATAACGAAGAATTTCCTCTTCTGGAATACCTTCACGCAATACACAACTATATTTTACATTCGGGAACTCTCCTGAAGCTACTTTTGCTTTTACCTTGTCAGATAAAGTATTTAAATCTGCATGAACTTTTTGTAATATGTTTTTTACATTTTCATCGTCTGTTAGCTGATAATTAAAAACGTCTCCATAAGGTAATGACGTGGTATAGATTGGTGTAAAATAAACATGAAGCAACACAACTTCCGCTCCCATATTCTGAGCGAAATTAAAACCAAACTCACATGCCTTCATTGAATAATTAGAAAAGTCTACAGGAATTAAGACCTTATTACTCTCCTTTTCTACTTTGGGTGACTTCCCTCCCACTACCTCTTCAGAAAGCCAAGCAGAGCTCTCAGTTATCTTCAATGCACGCGGTAGATCGCTTTCTTTTATACGTAAGCGCACACCTGAAGACACTACAGGTTGTATTTGATTTACATTATGAATATAGGTTTCAATGCCTTCATTTTCAAGCACATTCTTCAATATCTGAGCTTTTGCATAAGTCAGAATAGCTAAGGTTACTAACTTGTCTTCCATAATCAACTGTTTTTACTTTATAAACAAATAAGAAATCCCAATTGTTTGTCTATCAATTGGGATTCATTTATAACTTTCTTTTCTTAAGCTCGAACAGGCTCAGCACTGGCATTCATTTCATCTAGAATTTTTAGAGCTCTATCAAGGACGGTAGTATCATCCAACATAACCAAACCACCATCCGGACCAGGCTCTAAATGTATCCCAACACTCTTACCCTCTTTAAAATTGTGACCGCCAAAAAAATTTCTAACTGTATCGACGTTCAATCCGAGCTCATCGGCTATTCTATGCATACTACCAGTAGGTAATGAATCTTTAATTCTGCGAAGTTCATTAAATGTTATTGTTCTCATATTTATAAATTTAATGGTTAATAACTCTGTGAGTTTCACTTATCACGCTATAAACTTAAGGAAAAAAAAAGATAAAACAAACTATTTCGGTGTCTTTTTTACAAAAATAAAGAAACCTGTCAAAAGGAAATTTGTATTTTCCCTTTCAACAGGCTTCTTTCTATTATTAACTATCTTATTATGAAAGAATTATATCTGTCAGATAACTTCAACAGATGACGCAGGTACCCATCCTACTTTACCATCCTCTAAGCGGATTTCTTTCCATTCACGCATGGAGTTATCTTTAATTTCAACCTTCCGTCCCTCATGCAATATGAACAAACTGGTGCCACTTTCACTCGGAGTACTACGTACTGTTACACTCGGAGTTAGTACGATAGCATTGTTACGATTCAATAGCTCATTTTTTTGTTGAAAAGCAAAGACATTCGCTAATAAAACTAACACCAGAAATACTATCCCTGCAATAAATCCTATTTTCTTCCACACGATTTGCTTGGAAAAGAAGAAGAAATAAAGAGATGCAAGCAACAAAAAGAAACAAACGACGCCTACCTTTGCCCAAGCATCCACACTCAAACAATTAATCAATGATTTCGTCCAAGATACAAAGAAAACCTCGGGTACAGGGATCACTTTATCAATCGTTTTTGCACGAGCAATCTCTAAATTAGCCCGAATATCAGCATTGCCTGGCTGTATTAAAAGTGCACGCTCATAATTTAAAATGGCTTTTGCTATATCACCAGCCTTATAGTAGCTATTTCCTAAGTTATAGTATACCTCGGCCGCTTCTCCTTCTTTCAGCAGAGCTTCATATATCTGAATAGCAGAGGCATAATCATTCTTCACATATGCGCTATCTCCTTCTGCTTTTGTCACACTATTCTCTTGCGCAGCAGCCGAGAATTCAGTGTGTGAACCTATTGTTACCGAATCATTCGCTTGTTGTAATGTATCCGATACAGTCTGTCCAGAAGAGGTCAATGCCATTAATAGGCCAACAAAAGTAAAAAACAGTATTTTTTTCATCATATAACCTCCTAATTAATGTTTAATCGAATTCTCCATTTTACTTATTACTGCTAATGAAGCCGAATAGACTTTATCCATAGCCTGATTATCATCGCCAGGAGCAAAACGGGCAAACTCACAATCATTCAATGCAGCCAGGAATTCTTTAATCAAAGCATCCTCCACTCCATATTTACGAAGTTCCTCTTCAATATTATCTTTTGAAAGGCGAGAAACCGGAATATTCAATTTATCGCTTATATATCCCCAAAGAGCCTTCAAGACTTCGTCATAGAAAACATCTTTTTTATTCTCAGCCAACAACTTACCAGCTAACTTCATACGTTTAACAGCAACCTTATTTGCCTTTTTCGTACGCATTTTCGCAACATTAGCATTAGCAGCTATCTGCTTACGGTAAATGATAAAGAAAATGATAAATGCAACGCCAGGTACTAAATAGAGCAACCAATATAACATAGAGTCAAAGAAAAAGTCTCCCTTTTGAGAAAGCGTCACATCATTTTGCTTGATGAAGCGAATATCCTCATTCAAGACTTTCAAATCCTCTTTATTCGTAAAGTTAGCAATAGTTTGCGCTGCATTTCCTTCACCTTTCTCTACATGCAATTCATACTCTTCGGTAGTCAATATCTTATAAGTACGGGATTTGATATCAAAATAGCTGAATTTCACCGCTGGTATTTTAAATGTTCCGGCATTGCGTGGAATAGCCAGATATTCAATAACCTTACTACCCGAAAGCCCTGTACTTGTCAGCCTGAATTTATTATCAACTTTAGGGTCATATACCTCGAAGTCATCCGGGAATTTCACCTCAGGATCACCTATTAACTTCAAATTGCCTGTACCGGAAATGACAAGTTTAATAGTTACAGCATCGTTTGTCTTTACATTAGTACTATTAATGGAAGAAGAAATGCTAAACTCTCCCACTCCACCGGAAAAATCAGCAGGTTTATCGCCTGGTAAAGGTTTTACATCTACAGTTAGTTTCGGTGTCATCAATGTCTTTTTGACTTCAATGTAGTTGCTGCCACCATTAAAGAAAGCTTCAAATGGATCAGATACTTGAGTAGCTTTAGCAATAGAAGCATCAAAACGTGCCGGATCAATAGTCAAATTACCAGACTGCTGCGGAAACAGCACAAATTGCCGGTAAACGGTAGTTTGATAATTCCGTCCCTTATAATGTTCCAAGCTCCATTTTCTATCACCCGGAAGTTCTACTTCTTGTGAATGAAATCCCTTAAAATCAGGAAGTTTCACATTGTCAAAACCACGAAGGTCAACCAGAGTGTAAATTTTATAAGTCAGCAAGAATGCTTCTTGTTCATACACATTGGCCTTACTAATAGTAGGCAAAATAAAGAGATCCTGATTGGAAACAGAAGTTCCTGAAGAAGCACGACTGGTATTGCCCTGCTGGCTACTATTACCTCCGCCTGAAGAAGCTGCTCCGGCCTGATCTGCTGGCAGAACCTTGATTTGCACAGAATTAGAAACCATCTGATTACCATCGGCTGTAATTGTAGCTCCCGGAATTGTGAAACTACCCTCAGCAGTAGCCATCAGTATATAAGTGAAAGTAATACTGCTGGTTGAGGTCGATACCCCATTAACTATTTGCATACTACTTTGCTGAGAGCGACTGGGTCCCATCAGTACGTCAAATCCCTTAATAGAAGGAGCACGGAAATCCCTCACCTTCTGTGTAGTCACTGTATATGCCAGTCTGAACTGGTCACCCACCGCTACAGCATCAGGAGCTGACGCGGTAAATGACACCTTGTCATTAGCCAAAGCTTGCAGACTGACTACTACCAGTGCTATCCATAAGAAAATTAATTTTCTCATATATTATCGTATCTTTTATTATTTACCAATCCTTTTCCAAACGACCACCCTGGATAACTTGCTGTTTCTTCACCTTATCCTGTACATCTTTCTCATCCTGCATCACCGACTTCAAAAGCTGTTCAGCATTTTCCTTTGACATCTGATTTTCTTGTGGCTGAGGAGGTTGCTGCTGTTGATCCTGGTTCTGCTGATCTTGTTGATTTTGGTCTTGTTTGTCTTTATCTTGTTCTTTTTCCTGCTCCTTTTTGTCCTGATTCTGATCTTGGTTCTGGTCTTGATTCTGCTGATTCTGTTCCTGATCTTTCAGCATTTTCTGAGCCAAAGCCAAGTTATAACGCGTCTCGTTATCTTTCGGATTATTACGTAGTGACTCTTTGTATGCTTCCACAGCTTTGGCATAATCCTTACCGGAGTGGAATATTACTCCCATATTATGATAGATTTGAGCAAGATTACCCTTATCTTTCTCCATTTTAGTGGCAGCAACAAACTGCTCCATAGCCTCCTGCAACTTATTCTGTTGCATAAGCGTATTACCCAGATTATACATGGATATCGCTGACTTCGGATTCACATCAATAGCTTTCCGATAATTCACTTCAGCATTTACATACGTACTATCTTTATAAGCACGGTTTCCCTTACGAATATAGTCGCGTTCCGCTTTCTGTGCAGAAACTGAAATAGTCGTCAGTAGCAGCAAGATAATTCCGATAGTTCTATTTCTCATCATCATACCTTTCTTCCTTTTTAAACAGATGGATATTACGGAATAACGGGTTTTTACGTTCCAAAATCAGCATTTCAGCCAACAACAGTAACAATATAATCCATGCAACAGCCTGGAATTGTTCGTTGAACTCTGTATAAACCTGTGTTTCCACATCCGCTTTCGCCATTTTATTAATCTCCTGAGCAATCACCTTTTGTGCAGCATTTGAATTGTCTACACGCACATAAATCCCATCTCCTGCCTGAGCTATTTCCTGACACATCTGCTCATTCAAGCGGGTTACAACCACGTTTCCATCACGGTCACGGCGGAAGTCATTGGTTCCTTCTACGGGGATAGGTGCACCATCAGGCATACCCACACCCAGAACACTGACTTGAATACCTTTTTCTGCAGCAGCCTTGGCAGCTTCCACAGCTCCGCCTTCATGGTTTTCACCGTCAGTAATAACGATGACGGCACGCCCTACTCCTTCCTGGGGTGTAAAACTGCGGGTAGCCAGATTAATAGCTGCACCGATAGCCGTACCCTGCTTGGATATCAACGACGGATTAATAGATTCCAAAAACATCTTGGCAGAAATATAATCGCTTGTAATAGGCAACTGTGTAAAGGCATCACCGGCAAACACAATCATACCTACCTTATCATTCTCCATTTTGTCAACCAATTGTGCTACCAGTCTCTTGGCTTTCTCCAGACGACTGGGTTGTACATCTTGTGCCAACATAGAGTTAGAAATATCCAACGCAATCATTACCTCTACTCCCTGACGTTTCACAGTCTCCAACTTAGAGCCAAACTGCGGACGTGCCAGCAATACAGCAAACAGTCCGATTGCAGCAAACACCAGCCAAAACTTTACATCCGGACGATATTTAGATACATCCGGCATCAACTGTGCCATTAGCACCGGATCGCCAAACTTGCGGATCGCTTTCCGTCTCCGATAATTGGAGTACAGGTAGAAAGCCGCCAAGAAAGGCAACAGAAGCAACAGGTATAAATATGTAGGTTCTTCAAATCGAAACATCTTTCTATGTACAATTTAGTAATTTACAATTAATGCATTGTTTTAAGGTATCTTCTTCAAGATAGAATTACGAAGCAATACTTCAAGTAACACGCACAAGAATGCCGCCAAAGCAAACCAACGGTATTCTTCCTGGCGCTTGCTGTATTCCTTCACATTCAACTTGGTTTTCTCCAACTTATCGATCTCCTCATATACCTCTTTCAGCTTAGAATTACTGGTGGCACGGAAATAATTACCTTCTGTGGTAGCCGCAATTTGCGTCAGTGTCTTTTCATCAATCTCCACCGGCATATTGACATACTGCACAGTGTTACCCACCGGATAAGGATACGGAGCCATTCCGTTTGTACCTACACCAATTGTATAAACCCGGATACCAAAACTCTTAGCTATTTCTGCCGCAGTCAGCGGAGATATATCTCCTTTATTATTTGTACCATCCGTCAACAGAATGATTACTTTAGACTTCGCTTTACTGTCTTTCAAGCGGGTAACAGCATTAGCAATACCCATACCGACTGCTGTTCCGTCTTCAATAATACCACACTTAATGCCTTGAAACAGATTCAGAAGCACTGCGTGATCCACCGTCAACGGACATTGCGTAAAACTTTCACCGGCAAATAAAGTTATACCGATATTATCATTGGGCCGACCATTGATAAACTCCGCAGCCACATCTTTAGCAGCTTCCAGACGATTCGGTTTCAAATCCTCTGCCAGCATACTGGTAGATACGTCGATGGCCATCATAATATCTATACCTTCAATTTCACTGTTTTGCCAGCTATTAGTAGTTTGAGGACGCGCCAACACTACGATAATCAATGCCAAGGCAATAATCCGTAACATAAAAGGCACATGCAACAAATAGTTCTTATAACTCTTCGGCGTATGAGCATATACACGAGCATCCGAAATCTGAAGTGTAGCTTCATTATTCCTCCGCTTCATGATATACCATACTATATAAGGTATAAGCAACAGCAGCAAAAACAAATATTCAATATTGGCAAAAACCATTGTATTTACTATTTAACAATTTACTATTTAAGATTGGAGTTACCCTTAAATTTTGCTATCATGCAAAATAATTGTATAACTGCATTCCAATATAAACGAACGAACCAATCAAGGCAACCGACAATACTACGATGCCTATGCCCAGCAATATTTTAGTACGCAATGAGCGTTTCTCAATGATAGTAATTTCAGTGGGTTGCGGTTTTGCATTCTCCACTTCTTTCTCTTTGGTTTCATTGATAAATTCGATGGCATTGATCAGATTCGCATCATTTTCGTTCATCAACGGATTATGTTTAGCGAACTTCACCAAATCGGCAGTCTCAAAAAGAGAACGTAAATCTGCAATAGCTTCTTTATCTTGCATTTCAAGCAGCTTTTCTATAATCTCCGAAGAGGTCATTTCCAAAGCATTGAAACCAAAACGCTCTTTAATATACGTACGCAAAGTATCTGTCAATTCCGTGTAATACTCCTTAGGCTGTCCCTTTTGCCATACTTTTTCCCCTTTGATACGCTCTATTTCTTTCATCGCCATCTGATGCGGAGGTAACTTCGGTTCAACCTTTACCTTACGGATGATAGGTTTATTGTCACAGATACGCATGATCAGATAGATAAGTAATAATGCAATCGGAATAAGCAATATGCCACAGGTGATAATCCCATACCAATCTTCCCACACAAAAGGAGGTTGCATTACTGTCTTCGGACCAAAAAACTGTTCCGGATTCTCTGGATCCAATGGCACATTCATCGAATATACCTTCAGTGCCAATGCCTTCGAACGATATGCCTTATTATCCACCAATACTTCCATCGGTGGCAGATAATACAATGCCGAGTCAAATGATGTAACAGTATACTCCTGCGTAATCAGCATTCGTTTATCATCATTTATATACTGCGTATCCGGCTTTGCAACATCTATAATCTCCACACCGCTTACCAGTGTATCCGTATAAACAGGGAAAATAGCCCGTTTATCGGCATCCAAGGCTACCTGAAGTTTAATCTTCGCCTGGTCACCGATATAAATTTGCAGAGAGTCAATGGTAGCATCCACTGTTACCGACTGAGCCACTGCCTTGCCAGTCAACATCCCCAATAGGGTTATCAGAAATAGATATCTTTTCATTTTTCCGATTAATTTCGTTTCGCAAACAAATTCATCAATGCTTTGACATAGTCCTGATCGGTGCGTACCGACACATTATCAACATTGCTCTTAGTGAATGCTTCATTCAGTTCTACCTGTTTATTCACCCACCAGTCGTGATGCGCACGACGAACAGCACGTGAAGAGGTATCAATCCACTGTTCATGTCCGGTCTCAGCATCCTTTATCTTCATCAAACCGATAGCCGGCAGTTCCTCTACCCTGCGGTCATACACCTGGATAGCAACCATATCATGTTTCCGGTTGGCGATAGTCATTGCATTCTTAAAGTTCCCCTGATCGATGAAATCGGACAACAGGAACGCTGTACAACGACGCTTCATTACGTTTGTCAGATATTCCAGTCCGAGCCGGATGTCAGTCCTCCGACTCTCCGCTTTAAAGTCAATCAGTTCGCGAATAATATATAAGATATGCTTACGCCCTTTTTTAGGCGGAATGAATTTCTCTATCCGGTCAGAGAAAAAGATAACCCCGATTTTATCGTTGTTTTGTATAGCCGAAAAAGCCAACGTTGCAGCTATTTCCGTCACCATATCCTTTTTCATCTGCTTCACCGTACCGAATTCCAAACTACCGGAAACATCCACCAGCAACATAACGGTCAGCTCGCGCTCTTCTTCGAACACCTTCACATAAGGCTTATTGAAGCGAGCGGTCACGTTCCAGTCAATGTCGCGTATGTCATCGCCAAACTGATATTCGCGCACCTCGGAAAATGCCATACCCCTACCCTTGAAAGCCGAATGATACTGGCCGGCAAAGATATTGTTGGATAATCCGCGCGTCTTGATTTCAATCTGACGGACTTTTTTTAACAGTTCACTTGTTTCCATCTATATCGTTAAATAATTCCGTTAATAAATACCAGCAACGTTCTTTAAAAACGTTGGCAAGATTCTTTAAAAACGTTCACACCATTTATTAACAGGTCTCGGAAGACCTTTTAAAAAATGCTTACTTAATTAAGGTACTTCAACCTTATTCAGTATTTTGCTGATGATCTCGTCAGAAGTCAGGTTGCTGGCCTCTGCTTCATAAGTCAATCCGATACGATGACGCAATACGTCATGAGCCACGGCACGAACATCTTCAGGAATCACATAACCACGACGTTTGATGAAAGCATAAGTACGGGCAGCCAACGCCAGATTGATAGAGGCACGGGGAGAACCACCGAAACCAATCATATCTTTCAGTTCCTTCAGATCATATTTCTCCGGATAACGGGTAGCAAATACAATATCAACAATGTAGCGTTCAATCTTCTCATCCAGATATACCTGACGAACTACTTTACGTGCTTCAATAATCTCCTGAGCTTTCAGAATAGGCTTCACATTGAATTTATCGCCATTAATATTCTGGCGGATAATCATTTTTTCTTCTTCCATCTTCGGATAGTCGATAACCACTTTCAGCATGAAACGGTCCACCTGGGCTTCAGGCAGCGGATAAGTACCTTCCTGCTCAATAGGATTCTGTGTAGCAAGTACAAGGAAAGGTTCGGGCAACGGGAATGTTTCCGTACCAATAGTTACCTGACGTTCCTGCATCGCTTCCAGCAAAGCACTCTGTACCTTGGCCGGAGCACGGTTAATTTCATCTGCCAGAACGAAGTTGGCAAAAACAGGTCCTTTCTTTACTTGGAACGTTTCGTCTTTCTGACTGTAAACCATTGTACCGATAACGTCAGCAGGCAGCAAATCGGGAGTAAACTGTACACGACTGTATTGTGCATCGATCAATGAGGCAAGCGTCTTAATCGCCAATGTCTTTGCCAAACCGGGCACACCTTCTAATAATACGTGTCCATCAGACAGCAAACCGATTAACAATGACTCTACCAGATGTTTTTGTCCTACGATGATCTGGTCCATACCAGCAGTAAGGTTGGTAACAAAAGAACTTTGTCTTTCAATCCGCTCGTTCAGTTCGCGGATATCAATTGTTTCAGCCATAAATACTATTATTTTTATTGTTTAAATTCCATTGATTTCTCCAGTATGCTACTGGTAATTATTTTTTTCGCTCCCAAAAGTACAGGAATAAATTAACCATACCAACTAATTTTTATTAAAAAACAATTAGATTAAACTACTTTCATAGAGTTTAGTAGTTAACAATAGTTTCTGAAAAGAATTTCAAATTCGCAGACAGGAATAAATAGCAAATCACCCCTGCAAGTGAAGTATTATCAACTTGCAGGGGTGCAATATTTTCTTTTATTTCTTTTCGAGCTCCGGTATCTTGATTACAGTACCATACGGCACATGATCGGGATTCTTTATAACACCCGAATTATACTTCACAATATAGGGCCACAGGGCCTTAGTCCCGTAAAAGCGAAGTGCAACCTTTGTCAGAGTTTCTCCTTCCTGGATAGTATGAGTAGCTTTCGTACCTACAATCTTATAATTTACAGAGTCTGGCTCAAAAGGAGTTGCAGCAGCTTTCTTTGTCTCTTTTTTAGGAGCAGTAGCAGGAGTCTCCTGTTTTGCAACCGGCTTCGGCTCTTCAACAACTTTAGGAGTAACAACTTCTGCCACAGTATCTTTCTTCGCAACCACAGTTGTGGTATCTTTTCGAACAATACTATCCGTCAGAGCGACCGGAACGGCTGGTTTCTCTACTTTTTCATCAGCAACTTTCTCTGTTGGCGGTGGAGATATTCTGTCAAATAAATCCGGATAATACATAAAAGTAACAGCACCTACACATAATAATACAACAAGTATTACGATTCCAATGAAAAACTTCATCGTAGAACTATCTGCTCTATTCACAGGAGGTGATGGAGGTTCAGGAACTTCATAAGTAGGCACCAAATCTTCTTGATCCTTTTGTTCTGTCAGAGGTTCTTCTACGCACTCATTCACCGGAGTAATCACCTCTGCTACAGACTGTTTTACTTCTCCAGATAGAACGACAGGTGCCTCTACAAACTGTTCTGACTCTTCAATCTGAATGGCGGGTTCCGCCTGATCAACCTGAATTTCTTCATCCTGAACAAGTTGTTCTGTAGTTTCTATTACTTCTTCAACTACCTGAATATGTTCCTCAGCTACTACTACAGATTCTTCTTTAACAATTTCAGCAGTTTCCTCAATGATCTCAGTTGGTACTTCTACTACTTCCACAGGCTCCTCTACTGTTTCAGCTGATACTTCTATTGATTCTTCTACAGTCTCTATAGTTTCCTCTGAAACAACATCTGCCACTTCTGTATTAACGACAGACTTTTCTGATTCCACAAGCACCTCCTCTTTTTCCTCCTCTTCGGAATTATCCTCCACCTGTGTATCTTCTAACACGGTTTCATCATTCAATACCACAGTCTCAAAGTGAGAAAAAGGCTTGTTTATCAAGTCCTTCAAGGCAGGTTCCGGAGCAAATGAAACTTTTGTATGCCCCTGTATTTCAAATCGTTCCCCTGTATTTATATTTACGCTCTCACGACTCTCTACATCAATCAGTTTAAATGTGCCCAAGCCTCTAATCTTTACATACTTATCATTCTCCAGCGATTCTTCAATCAACTGAAAAAACTCTTTCACGAAGCTCTCGGCATCCGCCTTATCCATGCCATGTTTTTCTGCGAGCAATTCTATTAAATTCTGTATATTCAGCTTCTCATTCATATTTATGGAAGATTACTTGAGTAAAAGAAGATTACTTAAACTTATCTTTCAGAGCCGTGCTGGGTCTGTATGTTAATACTAATTTAGGTGGAACCAACATGCGTAATTTGGTTGTAGGATTGATAGTGATACGCTCCGCTTTCTTCTTTACCTCGAACGTACCGAAACTTTGTACAGAAATAGCATTTCCTTCTTGCAACTGTTGCGTCATATCCGACAGCAAAGATGCAATCAGTTCGGATGTGTCCTTTATGGTATATCCCAATCTTCGTGACAATTCTGAAGTAAATTCTTTATTATTCAAAATCCAGCTATTTTTATAAAGTTCGGTGCTATATTAGCAAAACTTCCGCACATACACAAATTCTTCAGGAAAATTATTTAAATAACTCGTCCAAAAAGATCGAAATCATCGGAATTTATAATCTCTACCTGGTAAAAGTTACCAATAAGCAATTTCTGTTTACCCTGTTCTATCAGAACTTCCGGATCTACTTCTGGGGAATCAAATTCCGTACGGCCAATATAATAATCTCCTTCCAAACGATCGATAATTACTTTAAGGCATTGACCGACCTTTGCTGCACTCTGTTCTGCCGAAATCCCTTGCTGAATTGACATCAACTCATCCAGGCGTGCTTGTTTCACTTCCTGAGGAATTTCATCCTCATAGTGTGCAGCAGCATAAGTACCTTCTTCTTCGGAATAAGTAAAAGCCCCCATTCTATCGAAACGAGCCTTACGAAGAAACTCTTTTAATTCCTCAAAATCAGCTTCCGTTTCTCCCGGATGTCCTACCATCAAAGTAGTGCGCAGATGAATACCCGGTACTTCTTTGCGGAATTGCTCTATCAGATGATAGGTTTCTTCCTGAGTCACATGTCGCCGCATCTTCTCCAGCATCGGATTACTGATATGCTGAAGGGCGATATCCATATACCTGCACACATTAGGACGCTCACGCATGACTCGGAATAAATCCATAGGAAAATGTGCCGGATAAGCATAATGCAGCCGAATCCACTCCACACCAGGGACTTCAGAAATACGTTCTATTAATTCGGGGAGCATTTGCTTCTTATATAAATCCACTCCATAATATGTCAATTCCTGAGCAATAACCTGAAACTCTTTCACTCCCTTACTTACCAAATAACGAACTTCATCCAAGATCTCTTCCATCGGACGTGAGACATGTTTTCCTGTAATAATAGGAATAGCACAATACGAACACTTCCGATCACAACCTTCTGATATTTTCAGATATGCGTAGTGCCTAGGAGTGGTAAGTGTACGTTCTATATGAAGCTCTTCGTGATATGCCTTACCAAGATCCTGCAACAACTCCACCCAGTTAAATTTACCATAAAATTTATCTACTTGTGGAATTTCGATAGCTAATTCTTTCAGATAACGCTCCGAAAGACATCCCATTACATATAATTTTTCTAAATCCCCTTCTTCCTTTGCCTGTGCAAATTCCAAAATCATATTGATGGACTCTTCCTTTGCATCACCGATGAAACCACAAGTATTGATCACTGCAATTTCTCCCTCAGGCTTTTCCGTATCATGAGTCACATGATATCCAGCTTCTTCTAATTGCCGCATCAAATGCTCCGAGTCCACTAGGTTTTTAGAACATCCTAACGTTATAATATCAATGGTTTTCCGCTTCATGCATTCTCTCCAAACAACGAATCAACAAATTCTTTCTTACGGAACACCTGCAGATCTTCCATACCTTCACCCAGACCAATGTATTTTACCGGTATTTTGAACTGATCGGAAATGCCAATAACAACTCCCCCTTTCGCAGTGCCATCTAATTTAGTAATAGCCATCGCAGTCACTTCCGTAGCCAATGTGAACTGTTTAGCCTGCTCAAATGCATTTTGCCCGGTGGAACCGTCCAAAACCAGCAAAACCTCATTAGGAGCATCAGGAACCACTTTCTTCATTACATTCTTAATCTTAGTCAACTCGTTCATCAAGCCTACTTTATTATGAAGACGTCCGGCAGTATCAATGATTACCACATCGGCATTATTAGCAACAGCAGAATTCAAAGTATCATAAGCCACAGAAGCTGGATCAGCGCCCATTTTCTGTTTGATTACAGGTACTCCTACCCGACTCCCCCAAATATCCAATTGTTCGACAGCTGCCGCACGGAAAGTATCCGCAGCACCCAGATAAACACTTTTACCAGCTTTTTTAAATTGATAAGCCAATTTACCAATAGTAGTCGTTTTACCGACTCCATTCACTCCCACTACCATAATAACGTAAGGTTTCTTCTCAATCGGAGCTTCAAAGTCATCCACATCATCTGAATTATTTTCCGTCAATAAGGCAGCGATTTCATCGCGCAAAATGGTGTTCAATTCTTGCGCATTCATATATTTCTCTGACGCAGCGCGTTTCTCTATACGTTGAATAATATTCAATGTCGTTTCCACACCTACATCCGATGTTATCAACACCTCTTCCAGATTATCAAGCACTTCATCATCCACTTTCGACTTTCCTGCCACAACACGGGCAATTTTTCCGAACACACTTTCCTTTGTCTTAGATAATCCTTTATCTAATGTTTCCTTTTTATCTTTTGAGAAAAAACTAAAAAATCCCATACTCTATCTATTAATACAATACATTATGCCACAAAGATATAACAAAGTAATGAAAGTACAGGGATAAAGTACAAAAAAAATCCCCTTATCGGAATACGATAAGAGGATTCTATATTCAAACGTCTTTCGACAGACTATCTTATTTCTTGAAAAAGTCTTGCACTTTTTCGTTCAATACCATCTGTTCATCAAAAGTGTAAGCACCAGTTTTGGGTGACTTAACCATCTTGATAACCTTTGTATAAGCACGACCTTCTTTAGAACCTTCGTGCAAACTTGCTACAGTTTTCTTTGCCATGGGTTATACCTTATTATTTAATTTCTTTATGTACTGTTACTCTCTTCAGGATCGGGTTGTATTTCTTCAATTCCAATCTTTCAGTTGTATTCTTTCTGTTTTTTGTAGTGATATAACGAGAAGTTCCCGGCATACCACTATCTTTGTGTTCTGTGCATTCCAGAATCACCTGTACTCTGTTACCTTTTGCTTTCTTTGCCATAATCAGTATTCTCCTCTACTTTTAGCCAATTACTTTAATGCTTTTCCAATCACAATAACCTTTTGCTACTGCATCGTTCAAAGCAGCGTCCAGTCCTTTCTTATTAATAATACGCAGACCGTTAGCACAAATGCTAAGGCTGATCCAGCAATCTTGCTCTACATAGTAGAACTTTTTGTTAAACAAGTTCAAATCAAAGGTTCTCTTAGTTCTTCTCTTTGAGTGTGAAACATTGTTGCCAATCATGGCTTTCTTTCCGGTAATTTGACAAATCTTCGACATTTCTATCTTATTTTTATAGTTTTTATCTATACTTATTTCAAACAGAGCGCAAAGTAAGTACTTTTATCGATACCAAACAAGTTTTTCATAAAATAATTCACCGTCTGATAGCATTTTTCTTCATTTTAAGCATGTACGGAGCATCTTTAAAGCATTCTGAATAGCATTTTGCACATTCCTGGTTCTTCCGTCATCCCCCTCTTGTTTGAAAGTTACAATTTCATTTTTATAGGCAGCCGCAATCCACACTGTTCCGACAGGTTTTTCGGATGTACCTCCTCCCGGACCGGCAATCCCGGATGTGGCAACAGCACAATCCGTTTTCAATGCTTTCATCGCACCTTTCACCATTTCAATCACTGTTTCCTGACTGACGGCTCCATACCTTTCCAATGTTTCAGCAGAAACATGAAGCAGAGATATCTTTACCTCATTGGAATAAGCCACAATTCCCCCATTGAAGTATTCCGAACTTCCCGGAACAGAAGTCACTAAAGCAGCAACACCTCCTCCTGTACAACTTTCTGCGGTGGAAAGGGATAAATTCTTCGATTTTAGTAATTCACCGACTTCTTCTTCCAGTTTCATATACCTTATTATATATAATTTATATTTTTGTTCTATTTTTCCTACTGATATTACCCGAACCGTGTCCGGACCGTATTTGCTCCGTATCTATAGCTTTGGAGCAGATACGGAGCAGGTACGGCCCAGACACGGACCGGGTGCGGTGCGGACAAAGAAATGTTCTAAAACTCCTTTCACTTCAATGTGACACGCGAATAAGCCGGCGCATCTATCGAACAGAAATCCTTATCCTGATATTTAAAATAACCAGTAATGGCAATCATGGCAGCATTATCCGTTGTATAGCTGAATTTAGGGATAAATATCCTCCATCCATACTTTTCAGCATGTTCACGGAAAGCATTACGCAGGCCGTTATTAGCAGAAACCCCACCAGCCACGGCTACTTGCTTAATCTTATATTCCTTTGCAGCCTTACGAAGTTTGTCCATCAGAATATCTACAACAGTAGCTTCAAGTGAAGCAGCCAGATCAACCTTATGATGTTCGATGAAATCAGGATCTTCCTTCATCCAATCACGCAAAGAATACAAAAATGAGGTTTTCAAACCACTGAAACTATAATCTAATCCGGGAATATGAGGTTTACTGAAAGTAAAAGCCTTCGGATTGCCCTGGCGAGCCAGTTTATCAATAATCGGACCACCGGGATATCCCAGCCCCATCACTTTCGAACATTTATCAATAGCTTCCCCTGCAGCATCATCAATTGTCTGGCCCAAAATCTCCATGTCATTGTATGCCTTTACCAGGATAATCTGTGAATTTCCCCCTGATACAAGCAAGCAAAGGAAAGGAAATTCAGGTTGAATAGTATCCTCACCTTCTGCTTTAATAAAATGAGCTAACACATGTCCAGTCAAGTGATTAACATCAATCATTGGAACACCTAAGGAACGGGCAAAACCTTTGGCAAACGACACACCCACCAACAAAGAACCCATCAACCCCGGTCCTCTTGTAAACGCCACCGCACTCAATTCTTCTTTAGTTACTCCGGCACGTTTTAATGCTTCATGAACCACTGGAACGATGTTTTGCTGATGTGCACGTGAAGCTAATTCGGGAACCACACCGCCATAGGCCTCATGCACCGCCTGACTGGAAACGACATTCGATAACAGATACCCATCTTTGATGACGGCAGCAGAGGTGTCGTCACAAGAGCTTTCTATTCCTAAAATTATTGTACTCATATCGTTATTTACGTTTAAACGCTGCAAAAGTAGTGATAAAAGTAGGATTGATAACGTATTATTTCATATTTTTGTTGGCTAATTCAAACAAACCGCCTATCAGAAAGTTAAAGAAGACAGTTCGCTGGGTGCTCGGTATTATACTTAGTTTGTATATCGGGACTATATTATTGTTGAACATTCCTTACGTTCAGCGACAAATATCTGTGCTCGTTGCGAACGAACTGGCTAATGTACTGGGTACACAACTAACCATTGGGCGGATCAATATGGGACTACTGAACCGCATTATTATTGACGACTTATTGTTAAACGACCAGTCAGGCAAGGAAATGCTAAAAGTATCCCGCCTTTCTGCAAAATTCGATATACTTCCCTTGTTCAAGGGCAAAGTATCGATCAGTAACGTACAGTTATTCGGCTTCAACATCAACCTGGAAAAAAAGACACCAGAAGACATTCCTAACTTCCAGTTCGTACTCAATGCATTTGCCTCTAAAGATACCATCAAAAAGGAAAGTAATCTGGACATACGTATCAACTCGTTGCTGATACGACGCGGTAAGATGTCTTATAACGTATTGTCGGCAGAAGAGACACCCGGAAAATTCAATGCACAACATATACAGCTACGAAACATCATCGCCAATATCTCGTTGAAAGCGCTCCAAAATGACTCTGTCAATGCAGCTGTGAAGCGCCTAAGCATTGAAGAAGAAAATTCCGGTTTTGAGTTAAAAAAACTAAGTTTCAAGATTGTAGCAAACAATCAGAAGATGAGCATTGAGAACTTCGCGATTGATTTGCCGAATACTTCGCTTGCAATGGATACCATCCATATGGAATATGACAGCTTGGGAGCTTTTAGAAACTTTACCAATGATGTACGCTTTTCCTTGCGGATATTTCCTTCGGACATTACTCTTTGTGACCTCGCCCCCTTTGTTCCGGCCTTTTCCCCTTTCAAGGAAAATTTGCAAGTGGCTTTGGAAGCTAACGGTACTATCAATCAGTTGAATTGTCCTCATCTGTCAATTACAGGAAACCAGCATTTTCATTTAAGGGGAGATGTTTCCTTGCAAGACCTGTCGCATCCTCAGGATGCATTCGTATTCGGCAACCTTTCCAGTTTATATGCTGATCCGGAAGGCATTGCATTTTTCGTTCGCAATTTAAGTAAAAACTACGAAGGTGTTCCTCCGGTACTGCAACGCTTAGGCACCATCTCGTTTAATGGGGAAGTCTCGGGATATTTCACAGATATTGTAACTTATGGCCTAGTGCGTACCGA
This sequence comes from Bacteroides sp. 14(A), assembly GCF_000526555.1. NCBI lineage: Bacteria > Pseudomonadati > Bacteroidota > Bacteroidia > Bacteroidales > Bacteroidaceae > Bacteroides > Bacteroides sp. 14(A). Next base: position 877,976 of record NZ_JAGH01000005.1, read on the forward strand.
TATAGGTTCTATCAAGACCGACTTAAAATTAAGTTCAAATAAAGAAAAAGGTTATTTTTCTTATTCGGGTGCAGTAAAGACTGAAGAGTTTGAGCTAGGCAATATGCTGGCAAACGACCAGTTAGGAAAGGTCACATTCAATCTCAAAGTCGAAGGCAACCACTACGAAAAGCAATATCCTTCCATAGTAATGAAGGGATTAATCGCTTCCATCGACTATAGTGATTATAACTATGAGAACATCACACTCGACGGAGAATATAAACAAGGCGGTTTCAACGGAGAGATAGCATTGGATGACGAAAACGGTTCTGTTCTGCTAAATGGTAGCATTAATACAGCCAGTCGTGTACCGACTTTTAATTTCCATGCCAATATCCGTAATGTACGCCCCCACGAGCTTCACCTGACACCTAAATATGAAGATACGGCAGTCTCTGTTCAGTTAACGGCTGATTTCACCGGTGGTTCCATCGATGAAATGAATGGAGAGATCAATATTGACAGCCTGCAATTCACAGCACCCGATAGAAACTATTTTCTGGACAACTTAAAAATAACCGCCACTCAGGAAGACGAATCGCATAAACAATTAAAAATAACCTCTAATTTCCTGAATGCAAGTATTGAAGGAGATTATTCCTATCGCACACTACCCGCCAGTGTACTGAACATCATGCGAAGATATATTCCTGCTCTAATATTGCCGGACAAAAAAAACATAGAAAGTGAGAATAACTTCCATTTCGACATAAATATCTTTAATACGGATTTATTCTCCACCATCTTTAATATTCCGGTTAAGGTCTATACACATTCTACCCTAAAAGGATACTTTAATGACAAAGCACAGCGCCTGCGAGTAGAAGGATATTTCCCGCGTCTGCGCTATGGAGACAAGTTCCTTGAATCGGGTATGATCTTGTGTGAGAATCCCGGTGATAAATTTCATGCACGTGTACGATTCAGTAATCGCAAACCGGAAGGTTCCATCAACGTATCGTTAGACGCACAAGCCAAAGATGACCTTATTCAGACCTCTCTGAATTGGGGAAACAGTAGCGCTGTCACATATAGTGGCAAATTAGCTGCTGCTACACATTTCATCCGCACACAAGCTGAGGATCAGAACAAAAAGCGTTCCCGCTCAAACAAGAGTATTCCGGCTTTGAAAACCGTCGTCGATGTTCAAAAAACGGATATTATCCTGAATGACACTTTATGGGAAATACATCCGTCAAAAGTGGTAATCGACTCCGGAAAGATATATATAGACGACTTTTATTTCAGCCATAAAGACCGATACCTGCGCATCAACGGAACTATCTCAAAACAACCTCAGGATACGGTACGCCTGGATTTAAAAGATATCAATATAGGCTACGTATTTGATATTGCCGACCTTGGAGTTAATTTTAAAGGAGAAGCTACTGGTCCTGCCTATGCCAGCGGAGTATTGGAGAAGCCTGTTATGTATACTGACCTTTTCATCCGGGACCTTGGACTAAATGACGGTTTATTGGGCGATGCCAACATTCACGGAGAATGGCATCAGGAAGTAGAAGGTATCTATCTCGATGCCCATATCCATGAAAAAGATACAGCTAAAAGTCATGTATATGGCTACATATATCCCATAAAACCTAAAAGTGCGCTTGACTTACAGATTGAAGCTGACAACACCAATCTGAAATTCATAGAACACTACATGAGTAGTATCACACCTGAATTTAACGGACGTGCCAGCGGTCACGTACATTTCTATGGCAAATTCAAAGGGCTCACCATGGAAGGGCGCGTACTTGGCAATGCCTCCATGAAGGTAGACGTACTGAATACCACTTTCTTTATAAAAGACAGTATTCGCATAGAACCGAATGGACTGACTTTCCAAGATAACCGGATATTCGATACACAAGGCAATCAAGGGCATGTAGACGGTTATCTGCATTATGAGCATTTCAAGAACCTGGAATACCGTTTCCAGTTTGGAGTGAACAACATGCTGGTAATGAATACGAAGGAGTCACTGGATTTTCCTTTTTATGGAACGGTATACGGAACGGGGAATGCCCTGATAGCAGGTAACGCAAGGGATGGAGTCAATATCGATGTAGCCATGACGACCAACCGGAATACCAACTTCGTATATATAAAGGATAATGTATCTTCAGCCGCCAGCAACCAATTCATCAAATTCGTGGATAAGACACCGCGCCGGGCTGTGCTGGATTCTATCAATCTGATTTCCGACTATGAACTGGCGCAACAAGAGATACAGCAGGAGGAAGAAAGTGACACGGATATCCGCCTGAACCTGCTCGTAGAAGCTACACCGGATGCAAGCATGAAGATAGTGATGGACCCCATCGCCGGTGATTACATCAGTGGACGAGGATCCGGAAATATCCGTACGGAATTTTATAACAAGGCTGACGATGTGAAGATGTTCGGTAATTATCGTATCAGCCAGGGAGTTTATAAATTCAGCCTGCAAGAGGTAATACGCAAGGACTTTACCATCAAAGATGGAAGCACTATCAGTTTCAACGGTCCTCCGTTGGATGCCACCATGGATATCCAAGCAAGTTATATGGTGAATTCCGCATCCTTGAATGACTTGGTGCCGAATGTAAGCAACTACGGAATTCCAACGAGTATCCGTGTAAACTGTATCATGAACCTGACGGGGCAACTAACTTCTCCGGACATCAAATTAAGTCTGGAAGTGCCTAATGAACGGGATGAAGTGCAAGCCCTTATCCGTAACTACATTTCAACGGACGAACAAATGAATATGCAGATCCTCTATCTGTTAGGTATCGGCAAATTCTATACACCCGAGAATGTAGATGCCACACAAAATTCGAATATGATGACTTCTGTGCTTTCATCCACCCTTTCGGGACAACTAAACAATGCACTTTCCAACATTATTAATAGTAACAACTGGAATATAGGTACCAACCTCAGCACCGGAGAAAAAGGCTGGACGGATATGGAATTCGAAGGAATGCTATCGGGGCAATTACTGAACAATCGTCTGCTTATCAATGGTAACTTCGGATACCGAGACAATCCGATGGCAAATACGAACTTTGTAGGTGACTTTGAAGCAGAATGGCTTGTGAACCGTAGCGGAGATATTCGCCTGAAAGCGTATAATGAGACGAACGACCGCTATTATACAAGAACCAATCTGACAACGCAAGGCATCGGTATCATTTTCAAGAAGGACTTCAACCGATGGAAAGAGCTTATGTTCTGGAATAAGTGGAGGTTGAAAAGACTGAAACGGGAAATGGAACAAAAAGAAGCGGAAAAGAACACCGAAGAGCAAACAGAAGAAACAGAAACCACCGCTACCCAAGCAGCAGCAAAAGCAAAAGAAAAGAGAGGGGGAAGTTAATTTTCCCCTTCTTTATTTTAATACAGGCTATTTTCTTATTCATAGATCAATTTATAATCATTTATAAAGCCTATTCCTTCCGCTGTTTCTATACAGTTCAGCAACCGCCACTCACAACTGCGCACCCAGCTACGGAAGTTCTCTTCGGGTTGATACTCACTCCGGGCGAACTCCAACAAACGGTCTACCTCAAAATTATCGGAAATAATACCTGCTCCGCCGCGTGCCGCATCATAAGCGTTACAATCCTGTTCAATGTGCGCCGGTACCATCAGTAAAGGCTTACCCAGATACATAGCCTCGCAAACGGATTCAAAACCTGCCGTAGTGGCATACGCCCGGCAACCCGACATATAGCGAAGGAATTTTTCGTCATCCAACTGATGAAATGACAATGTTTCATCCATCCGGCACACTTCCGGCTCATCCGGTTTGTCCCAGAAGAAGTGCAAAGGCACTTCAGGATGCTGCTCATGCCACTGGGAGATACTTTCTCCAAATCCGGCATTAACCATATAACCGTGCACATACTCTCCAGAAGCAGCTTCACAACAAAGCACTTCGCGCCGCAGTAAAGGCGGTACCACGCGTATATGCGCTTCTTCGTCCGTTTCCATCGGACGGAATGAGAGAGCCAGCTTCTCTTTGGCTCCGATACACGTGAGTCGCGTAAAAAAACGGAGCATCAGCAGGCTCACGGGATTCTTTTGGGGAAACTCAAAGTCATGATGCAGAAAAAGATATTGATGGCCGACACTGATCTGCGGTACAGAAGGGCGGAAAAAAAGATAAGTCAAGCCCGTCAACAACTCATAAAAGTTGATTACGAGATCCGCATCAGTTTCATGGATACGCCGGTGAATATAACAGATGCTACGCAGATAAGCAGGAACTTGCATCAGATTATATGCGATACTGCGAGACATGCTGACCCGCTTATTGGCAGGTGTAGGCAGAAAGTTCGGACTGAGAAAGCGTTTCACAGGTGCCTGTATGCTGCGGTTGAAGAAACCCGGCAGGCGACGGGTATTGCTCTTTCCCACCAGTACTTCTACTACCTCGTGCCCGTTGCGCCGTAGAATTTCTTCCAGCGTGATGGCTTGCGTCAGATGACCGCGGCCTTCTCCTTGAACAATAAAAAGAACTTTCATCTTTATATTTATAATTTAGTAATTTACGATTTATAATTCACGATTTTAACTACAGAGGCGCTCTTCAGACTTTTCATTCATCAGCATATCCTCATACCGTAACACTTCCCAATTCCCGTCTTCATCCTCTACGAGTGCCGAAAGAGTTTCCACCCAGTCACCGGAGTTAAGATAATGTATATCATCATAATAAGTATTTGCTGGATGATGAATGTGCCCACAAATGATACCGTCGCATTTACGTGTACGGGCAAACTTCACCAGTTCCTCCTCAAAATCGGAAATATAAGAAACAGCGGATTTTACTTTTTGTTTAATCGCTTGTGACAAAGAATAATAAGGTTGTCCATGCCGGGCACGATACACATTATAAATACGGTTCAGCCATAATAGAAATGTATATCCCACATCTCCCAACTGTGCCAGCCACTTCATCCGTGTAGTGACAGTATCAAAAATATCTCCGTGCGTCACAAAATAACGCCGGCCGTGACTCTCGTGAATGAAATCTCTTACAATCTTTATATTATAGAATGTCATCGGTGCCAACCCATCCAGGAAATCATCGTGGTTGCCACGAACATAGATCACTTCTGTTCCCTGCTTTTCCATCATCTTCATGATAACTTTGAAGAAATCCGTATGCTTTGCCTGCCACTTCCGGGTGCCGCCTTTGCTCAAGGCCCAGCCGTCGATAATGTCACCATTCAGTATCAATCGCCGGCAGTTGACGGATTTCAGGAAGTTGCTTACTTCAACAGTTTTTGAGTGAGAGGTACCCAAATGGATATCAGACAACACAATGGTAGAATAAAAAGTACGTAATCTCATAGTGTCTGTATTCTTAGTTGCAGGCAAAGGTCAGTTATTCGTATTACGCCGATATGTAGAAAATATGACAAGTATCTTTCATTTTTTTCGCTGAACTTCCTTATCTTTACCCCTCAAAAGAAACTCTCGTATGAAAAAGCCCGGAAATATCCTCATTGTCGATGATAACCGCGGTGTGCTCACCGCTGTGCAACTGCTGTTGAAACCCCATTTCGAAAAGATCATCACGCTCACTTCACCTGTCACACTTACCTCTGTGTTACGTGAAGAAACTCCATCGGTGGTGTTACTTGACATGAACTTTACATCAGGCATCAATACCGGAAACGAAGGATTATTCTGGTTGCAGGAGATCAAACGCCTTCATCCCTCCTTACCTGTGGTTCTTTTCACTGCTTATGGAGATATTGATCTTGCCGTGCGTGGCATTAAAGAGGGCGCTACAGACTTTATTGTCAAGCCATGGGATAATCAAAAGTTGGTGGAAACCTTACTGAATGCAGCCCAAGCCATTCAGAATAAGAATAATGGAAAAAATGCCTCTCCTGTAGCCCCTGCCATGTATTGGGGAGAAAGTCCCATCATGCAGCAACTGCGCTCGCTGGTGGAGAAAGTCGCCATAACCGATGCAAATATCCTTATCACCGGAGAAAACGGTACGGGAAAAGAGATGCTGGCACGTGAAATTCATGTACTTTCTTCCCGCCGTACGAAAGAAATGATTGCTGTAGACATGGGAGCCATCACCGAAAGCCTCTTTGAAAGCGAGCTTTTCGGACATACAAAAGGCTCTTTTACAGATGCATACGCAGACCGTCCCGGTAAGTTCGAAACAGCAGACCATAGCACATTGTTTCTCGATGAAATCGGCAATTTACCCTATCACCTGCAAGCCAAACTACTGACCGTATTGCAACGCCGCAGTATTGTCCGTGTAGGTAGCAACCTGCCTATCGCTGTTGACATCCGTCTGATTTGTGCCACCAACCGCAACCTGAACGAGATGGTACAACGCAATGAATTCCGTGAAGATTTGCTTTACCGCATCAATACTATCCATCTTGAAATACCGCCTTTGCGCGAACGACCAGAAGACATTCTTCCTCTTGCCGAACGCTTTATAACACGCTTCTGCAAGCAATATGACAAAGCATTATTACGGCTTTCCGATGCTGCCTGTACCAAATTGAAAACACACCCCTGGTACGGAAATATCCGCGAACTGGAGCATGCCATAGAGAAAGCAGTCATTATCTGCGACGGCAACGAACTGCCGGCAGAACTGTTCCAGCTACCTAAGCGTCCCGAAACCTCACGCACCGGAAGCGATGCCGGTACAGAAGCGGCCACCCTTGAAGAAATGGAACGGAAAATGATACAGAAAGCTCTGGATACCTATAACGGCAATCTATCCGCTGTTGCCGCACAACTCGGCATCACCCGGCAGACTCTCTATAACAAAATGAAAAAGTTCGGATTATGAAACATTACTACCGATACATCACCGACCGCTACCTTTTCCGTATCGTCATCTCTCTCCTGTTGGCGGGAGCTGTCACGGTATCCATTATTTATAAAGACCTTCTATGGATCGTCATCTCTTCCTTGCTGCTGTTAACGAGTCTGCGCTGGCAATGGAAACTGTATCGCCGGCATACACAGAAGGTTCTGTTTCTGCTCGATGCCATTGAAAACAACGATGCATCCATCCATTTCTCCGAACACGAAGATATTCCGGACAACCATATTGTAAACCAAGCCCTGAACCGTGTTGCTTCTATATTATATAATGTAAAGAGCGAAACGGCACAACAGGAAAAGTATTACGAACTCATTCTCGACTGCATCAATACCGGTATCCTGGTACTGAACGATGCAGGTGCTGTTTACCAGAAAAATAACGAAGCCCTCCGCCTGTTAGGCCTGGAAGTCTTCACCCATGTCAGCCAACTTAACCGTATTGATGCAAATCTTATGGGACTTTTCGCCCATTGCCACCCCGGAGATAAGTTGCAAACCCGCCTGTCCAACGAACGCGGCACAGTCAATCTCTCCATCCGCGTCTCCGACATAACCATCCGTCAGGAGCATTTCCGTATCCTTGCCCTGAATGATATCAATAACGAACTGGATGAAAAGGAAATTGACTCTTGGATACGCCTGACCCGTGTACTGACACATGAAATTATGAATTCCGTCACTCCTATCACTTCACTGAGCGATACATTGCTGACGCTGATACAAGGAAGCGAAGAATTAAAAGCGAAAAGTGAATCCATTTCTTCCTACAAAGAAACTGCTGACGAAATCCGCAATGGCCTGCACACCATCAGCACCACGGGCAAAGGACTTCTCTCTTTTGTAGAAAATTACCGCCGTTTCACCCGTATCCCCAAACCGGAACCTTCCTTGTTCTACGTCAAAGGTTTTATCAACCGCATGGTGGAACTGGCACGGCATCAATATCCTGATTCCCATATCACTTTCCACTCCCACATCACTCCGGATGACCTTATTCTTTATGCAGATGAGAACCTTATCTCACAGGTACTCATCAACTTATTGAAAAATGCCATTCAGGCCATCGAAGCAGCAGAAATTCCGGAAGGCATCATCACCTTACACGCTTATTGCAATGAAAATGAAGCCGTACTCATCGAAGTATCCAATAACGGTCCTGCCATTCCTCCTGAAGTAGCAGAACACATTTTCATACCTTTCTTCACCACAAAAGAAGGTGGCAGCGGCATCGGATTGAGCATTTCCCGTCAAATAATGCGCCTGTCAGGTGGCAGCCTTTCCCTGCATCCCGGAAAGGAAACTATGTTTGTGCTAAAATTCAATTAAGAAAATTTGTAATGAAGGATTATATGAAAAGAAAGTAAAATTCAATCTGAACATTTTACACCTTGCAATTGTTTAAAAATAGACGTAACTTCGCTTTGCGATAACTAAATCCTTGAATAAACAACTTAAATAATACCTAATTTATGATTTTTACAGCAGAAAACATTCTTTTAATTGGTTCTATCTTACTTTTCATTAGTATTATTGTCGGCAAGACCGGCTATCGATTCGGAGTCCCTGCCCTGTTACTGTTCCTTGTCGTCGGCATGATTTTCGGTAGCGATGGTTTCGGACTACAGTTTCATAACGCTAAAGAAGCACAATTTATTGGTATGGTTGCTCTTAGCGTTATTTTGTTTTCCGGCGGTATGGATACTAAATTCAGCGAAATTAAACCGATTCTTGTTCCGGGTATTGTCCTCTCCACATTCGGCGTACTGCTTACCGCCGTCTTTACAGGATTCTTCATCTGGTGGATCTCCGGCATGAGTTGGTCAAATATTTATCTTCCTATCACTACATCCCTACTACTTGCTTCCACCATGTCATCTACTGATTCCGCTTCTGTATTCGCCATCTTGCGTTCGCAGAAAATGAATCTGAAACATAACCTTCGTCCCATGCTGGAGCTCGAAAGTGGTAGTAATGACCCCATGGCTTACATGCTTACCATCGTGCTGATACAGTTCATACAATCCGGTGGAATGGGTATTGCAGGTATCTTCGGTTCATTCGTTATCCAATTTATAGTAGGTGCGGCTGCCGGATACCTTCTCGGCAAACTTGCCATCCTCATGCTGAATAAACTCAACATTGATAATCAGGCCCTTTATCCCATCCTTCTGCTTGCATTTGTATTTTTCACTTTCTCCATTACCGATCTTCTGAAAGGAAATGGTTACCTCGCCGTTTACATTGCCGGTATTATGGTAGGTAACAACAAGATAATGCATCGCAAAGAGATTTATACCTTCATGGATGGATTGACTTGGCTGTTCCAAATCATCATGTTCCTTTGCCTCGGTTTGTTGGTAAATCCTCACGAATTACTCGATATCGCTTTGGTAGCAACGCTTATCGGTGTATTTATGATTGTTATTGGTCGTCCGCTCAGTGTCTTCCTCTGCTTGCTGCCTTTCGGTAAGAAGATTACAAACCGTTCGCGACTCTTCGTTTCCTGGGTAGGTTTGCGCGGAGCAGTGCCTATCATCTTCGCCACTTATCCGGTAGTAGCGCAAGTACCGGGTGCCGACGTGATCTTCAATATCGTATTCTTTATCACGATTGTTTCTCTCGTTATCCAAGGTACTACCGTTTCCTTAGCTGCCCGCTTACTGAAACTTTCTACTCCACTGGAGAAGACCGGTAATGAATTCGGTGTGGAATTGCCCGAAGAAATAGATAGTGATCTCAGCGATATGACCGTTACCACGGAGATGCTGGAAGAAGGCGATACCCTGAAGGATATCACTCTGCCTAATGGAGCACTCGTAATGATTGTGAAACGAGGCACGGAATTCCTGATACCGAACGGATCGCTGAAATTACATTTGGGGGATAAGTTGTTGCTGATTTCGGATAAGAAGAGTAGTGATTAATATGTGTGTACTTTTTCTTTCGTTTGCCCGAAAGAAAAAGATACCAAAAAGAAAGGGCACGGGCTACGTCTACGGTGCTACTCCGATACCGCCATGCGCAGACGGGGCTCGAACTCGCTACGCTCAAACAAATCGCCCCTTACCTGCGCCTGACAATATCTCCGCCTAACGCACCTACGCCTATGCCCGAAGGCTGCGCGATACAGGACTATGCATCACAGATGCTATGTAATGCAACCACGTAATATTTCCCCCATTCATACCGAATGGTCTCCCGGCCTCACTGTAGGGGCGTTAAGCGTAGAAAGTGTTTTCGGCGTTAAGAAGGGCAGGCTGTTTGAGCGAAGCGAGTTCCTGCCCTTTAGCTGAAAATACTTTCGGAGTAGCCCCGGAAGTGCAGCCTTGATTTTTTCTTTGGTATCTTTCTTTTGCATCAAGGCAAAAGAAAGTACAATTGGTTATTTTTTCTTTTTCTTTCGCCTCCCACCAAAGAATAAATATATAAACTTGCACGACATCACATTTAGCTCTATATTTGCGCAGTTTTAACTAAAGTGTGCAAATTTAACAGATGGAACAGGAACAACACTTCATTGATTACATTGAACAAAGCATCATTCGGAACTGGAACTTAAACGCCTTGACTGACTACAAAGGTGCTACTCTCCAATATAAAGACGTGGCTCGCAAGATTGCAAAATTCCATATTGTACTGGAAAGTGCCGGTATCCAGCCGGGTGATAAAATTGCCGTCTGCGGTCGTAACAGTGCACACTGGGCAGTTACTTTCCTGGCAACCATCACTTATGGAGCTGTTATTGTGCCTATCCTTCACGAATTTAAAGCGGATAATATACATAATATCGTCAATCACTCAGAAGCCAGACTGCTTTTTGTGGGAGACCAAGTGTGGGAAAACCTGAATGAAGACGCCATGCCGCAATTGCTGGGCGTTATTCTGATGACTGAATTCACCCCTGTAGTCTGTCGCGACAAACGATTGATGGAAGCTTTCGAGCACCGCAATACACTCTACGGACAACGCTATCCTAAAAACTTCCGTCCCGAACACATCTGTTATCGGAAGGATGAACCGGAAGAACTTGCCATCATTAACTATACCTCCGGTACTACCGGATATTCCAAAGGTGTTATGCTCCCCTATCGCAGCCTTTGGTCCAACGTGAATTACTGCCATGAGATGCTTCCGGTGAAACCGGGCGATAATATGGTTGCCATGCTTCCTATGGGACATGTGTTTGGAATGACTTACGATTTCCTCTACGGTTTTTCAGCCGGGGCACACCTCTACTTCCTCACTCGCATGCCGACTCCTAAAATTATCGCACAGTCTTTCGCTGAAATCAAACCACGTGTCATCTCATGCGTACCTCTGATTGTAGAAAAGATTATCAAGAAGAATATTCTGCCCCGTGTAGATAATAAAATAGGTAAGTTGCTGCTTCGTCTTCCTATCATCAATGACAAGATCAGAGCTCTTGCACGCAAAGAAGCAATGGAAATATTCGGCGGTAACTTCGATGAAATTATCGTTGGTGGAGCCCCGTTCAATGCAGAAGTCGAGCGCTTTCTCAAACAGATAGGCTTCCCCTACACCATCGCTTATGGTATGACGGAATGTGGTCCTATCATCTGTTCCAGCCGATGGGAAACCCTGAAGTTGGCATCATGCGGTAAGGCAACCACACGCATGGAAGTGAAGATCGATTCGTCTGATCCGGAAAAGGTGGCGGGAGAAATCATTTGTCGGGGTACCAACCTGATGCTGGGATATTATAAGAACCAGGAAGCAACCTCACAAATCATTGACGTAAATGGCTGGCTGCATACAGGCGATTTAGGCACAATGGATGCGGAAGGTTATGTAACTGTGCGCGGGCGTAGCAAGAATATGTTGCTCACTTCCAGCGGACAAAACATCTACCCGGAAGAGATTGAAAGCAAACTGAATAATATGCCTTACGTTTCCGAGTCGCTCATTGTGTTGCAAAAAGAAAAATTGGTAGCACTGATTTATCCGGACTTTGACGATGCATTTGCCAATGGACTGCAACAAACGGATGTAGAGCGTATGATGGAAGCTAACCGTAACGAACTCAACCAGCAATTACCGGCTTATTGCCAGATATCAAAGGTGAAGATACATTTTGAGGAGTTTGAAAAGACAGCCAAAAAATCTATTAAACGGTTTATGTATCAGGAGGCTAAAGGTTAACAAAGATATAAGATCAAGTCTATATTTTTAATTAATGTTATAGAACATACTTTTTTATTTGGATAATTTGCAGTTATCCCGAAAGTACGTATATTTGCACTGTGTTTTTCATAGTATTAGATTTAAGGTTAACAAAGGTTGGAGTACAGCGGTACTCCTTTTTTTATGCCCATACGTTTCCTACCTCTCACGTACATACATCTTTTTCTCCGGTCCTACGCCCTTCACCGTAACCTTTTTCCAATGTGCAGGAAGTATAGAAGATAATTGCTCCACACCGCCATCCGTTATCTGCAATCCACAGAAGCCATTTATAACAGCTTGCAGTAATCCGCCTGCTCCCGTCATAAAGTAAGGATTATCACTGGTGGGCGTTTCCGCCAATACACCGAAAGGAGCACGCAAGTTCGGCTGATAGCAACGGCAGAACATCTCATAGGCACGCTTCGCATCCCCCATCCGGGCATACTGCACACAGAATACGGAATAAGACATGGCCGGACCATTCTGCGGATCAATCTTATCGACATAATATTCCATATCCTTCTTTTGCGATTCAGCATCCCCGACAAAATACAATGGATATCCCAATAAATTCACATCCGCCTGCTTTATCATCTCACCGTTGTATGTGGCATGCTCACGAGTGACTCCATCTTTAAAACGAAGAATACGGATGCCCTTGCCCACTTCTTCCCATATTTCCGGAACAGGCTCATTACATATCCTTGCCGCCTCACAAGCATATTCCAAAGCCCGGATAGCCGCACCATTTGTGAAAGCATTATCATCCACCCCATTTGCATATTCATCGGCTCCCACTACATTGCAAATGGAGTAAGAACCGTCATCATTACGCGTCACACGGCTTACCCAAAAGTCAGCAACCGCTTTCATCAGCGGAAATGCTTTCGTCCGCAGCCACTGTCCGTCACGGGTAAGGCAATAATAATTCCAGCAGGCAATACTGATGTCCGCAGTGATATGATGCTCCAGAGGACCTGTCAAAGCAAAAGTAGGAGTCGATTCTTCCCCGTAATCATCACTCTCCCAAGGAAACATAGCTCCCTTGAAACCGTATGCCATTGCTTTCTTGCGGGCAGCCATCAAACGGTCAATACGATAATCGATCATAGATTCGGCAATTCCCTTATTCAGCAACAGCATCGGGGGAAACATCCAAAGTTCCGAATCCCAGAATATATGTCCATTGTAACCTTGCGAAGAAAGTCCCATGGGCGAGATGCTCAATCCGCTTCCTTCCCTGCAAGAAGAATAAAGGTTGAAAAGTGCAAACCGAACCGCCCGTTGTGCTTCGTCATCCCCTTCTATCAGGATATCGCTTTCCCACAATTCATTCCAAAGACTACGATGTACAGCCATCAGCGAAGTTGTACCTTCATGAATAGCATAAATCACCTGCCGTTCAGCCTCATTATACGGATCGCTAAAGTCACGGGCGGAGCATACAGAACCCACCAAAGCAAAAGATATCTGCTCTCCTTTCTTCAGATTAAGTACGAAAGACATCTCTTTAGTCACTTCATCATAAAGAGGCTCTTGTACTGCTCCCTTATTAAAAATAAAAGCGGAAGAAGCGGAAACTTTTTGTTGCCGATGAGCAGATACAGCATAAGATTGTAGCATATACATTTGTGTATCATCCGCCCTCATTTTCCGGAAGCGCTGTGTCGGCTGACTGTATTCTTGGGGAATATCCATCCGGGCAGCAACTTTCAGGGATACATCGGACAAAGCTTTCACCTCCACACGGATAAGCCCCGCATAAGGCATATTTCTTAAAGCGCAAATGCTATAACCCACATCGACTTTCCCGACTGCCCGGAAACTGCTGTTATGAGTTGCTTCTTTCATATCAACACACTGCTTCCAGTTTGTGATACATTCCGTATTCACCTCTTTTCCATCTACATCCATCGACATCAGGAAAGGATTGATTCCTTTCAACACGCGGCTTACCCCCTGAGGGCCATCCGTATCGAACACATGATTCAGCATCACCTGTCGCACTGAGAAAGGTTCTTTCCAGGGAAGAATACCGATTCCGCCATTCGCCATAGGGGCGCCTACATAAGGAGCATTTATATCAGAAGCATGAAGTTGCCACAAAGTGTCATCTTCTCCTTTCACCATCTGCACAAAGAAAAAAACAAGTAGAAAGAAACAGGAAATGCGTGCTTTCATAATCAATATGGAATTATAGTTTTCTATGCAAAAATAAGTAAAATCCTCAATAATCCGGCAATCAATTGTTATCTTTACTTCCAAACCAAAACTCTGTTATCATGGATATACATACTTTTATGACTAATTATCGGGAAGCATTTGGTGAACGTGCCGAACTTCCCATCGCCTTCTGGTACTCTGATAAACAGGAAAGCGAAACAGAAAAAATTGGCGGTTGCTTCTTCAAGGGCCTCCAACAGGTAAGAGAAGGTAAAACCATCAGCCTGAACAGCGACGTCATAGGATGTGGCGGCGGAAAATTCTACACCGGCTTCACGGAAATGCCGATACACGTACCTAACTTCGTATCTCTGAAAGAGAAGTACAAAAAGACTCCTGAAATGGTAATAAATTACATAGAGCAACTCCAAGTGCAACGCACGGAAAAGGCTTACCTGCATTTTGCCCGGATTGATAAGATTACTTCTTTCGATCATTTAGAAGGTTTGCTATTCCTTGCCACGCCCGATATTTTGTCGGGACTTGTCACATGGGCTTCTTACGATACGGAAGCATTTGATGCCGTAATCACACCGTTTGGGTCCGGTTGCAGCTCCGTTGTAAGTTTTGCTGTTACTGAAAACCAAAAAGGGAGCAAACGCTGTATCCTCGGCTTCTTCGATCCGTCCGTGCGTCCCCACTTTGAGGCCAATTTGTTGAGCTTCACTATTCCCATGTCCCGTTTCAAAGAAATGTATCACACCATGCGCGAAAGTTGCCTGTTCGATACACATGCCTGGGGAAAGATAAAAGAGCGTATCAACGAATAAAACCCTGAAAAAAAGTAAAGAAACAACACCTAACTTTTAATTAGTGTTATAAAAACACTTATATAGGTCTAATCATTTGGAAATACGCAGAATATCCGTACCTTTGCACTGTGTTTTTCATAGTATTAGATTTAAGGTTAACAAAGGTTGGAGTACAGCGGTACTCCTTTTTTTATGTCCATACGTTTGGAATATCCTCGCAAAAGGCTTTTCTTTGTGGTAATACTTTAAAATAATAATGCCATGAAAAGAACACTGTTACTCATCAATCTTCTTCTACTCTCTGTATGTGTATTCCCGCAAGAGAATATCGAAGTAAACTATGCTACTATTAAAAAGTATGTGGAAAACCAGTCGGATGATTACCAACAGCTGATTGAACGCTTTGAAGCTAATGACAGCTTATTATCCTTAAACGATTACGCGCTAATCTACTACGGTCATTCTTTCACCCCAAAATACAAAGGGAGTATGGAGCTTTGGAAAGAGCTTGAGACGCTAATGGAAGAAAAGAAATGGGAAGAAGCCTATACCCTATTAAAAGAATGCCGGAAAAAGAATCCTGTATCTCTTAAATTACTCATTTATGCCGTGAATCTGGCGAGTGAGCTGCAAAGAGAAGAAGAAGTTCAGGCTTATATAGATAAATACATAAAACTTTCCTCTGCCATCATCTCCAGTGGAGATGGCACAAGCGAAGATACAGCATTTAAAGTCATCAGCGTCAATGATGAATATCAGATATTAAACAATGTCTTCAAAGTAGAAGGACTGAAGCAACAATCATTGGTGAACAAGTGCGACCTGATGGAATTTGAAAGCAGCCCATACTATGAGGGCACTCAAATCTACTTCGATATCAGCCGCTCACTGGACTATATGAAAGATTTATTCAAATAAAAACAATATCCCCTTCCTTCACTCCTAATTACCGTACTTGGTGATTGGAGAGCTGAGGAAGGGGATTTTTATCTATCAGATATTCCGGTTTATCAGATATTACCGGACAGTTTTTTCAATCCTTTCAATTCCGCCTTATCTTTCACCTCCATAATGCTGATGGCATAACCACCACCCGGAGCCGCTTTCAAATTCAGCACGGTCTTAGGAGAAACAATCCCTTTGCGGATTACGTAAGCCTGCGGATTTGTTTTATAATCAGCATCCTTTGCGTCCGCATAAACAGTAGCTATATACTGTTTATCAGCATCCAGAAAATCCAGTTTCAGAGTAGAAGCATGTCCCTGCTCACTGCTGGTACAACCTATAAACCAATCATTCGTACCTTTCGCCTTACGGGCAGCCGTGATATAGCGCCCCGGTTCTGCTTCCAGGTATCGGCTGTCATCCCAGTCCAGAGCCACATCTTTAATGAACTGGAAAGCATCCATAAAGCGTTCATAGTTCTCAGGTAGATCGGCTGCCATTTGCAAAGGGCTGTACATCGTGACATAGAGTGCCAACTGACGCGCCAATGTAGAGTTTACATGAGCGTGACTATTCGGATTCAGTTTATTCATATCCATTTCAAAGACACCCGGCGTATAATCCATCGGTCCGCCTTGCAGACGGGTAAAAGGAAGAATGGTCGTGTGGAAAGGCTTGCTGCCTCCGAAAGCTTCATATTCCGTGCCACGGGCAGATTCATTTCCTATCAGATTCGGATACGTACGGCACAAACCAGTAGGACGTACAGCCTCGTGGGCATTCACCATAATCTTATGCTTGGCAGCTTCGGTCACGGCATACAGGTAATGATTGTTCATCCACTGCCCATAATGATATTCGCCGCGCGGAATGATATTGCCCACATAACCGCTTTTCACGGAATTGTAACCGTATTGATTCATCAAGTCATAGGCAGCCTCCATGTGGCGTTCGTAGTTGCGTGCGGAAGCCGATGTCTCATGATGCATCATCAGTTTGACACCTTTGGAGTGAGCATACTCATTCAGGTATTTGATGTCAAAATCAGGATATGGAGTGAGAAAGTCGAAAACATAATCCTTGCTGTTGCCGAACCAGTCTTCCCAACCGATATTCCAGCCTTCTACCAATACCTGGTCGAAACCATGCTCCGCAGCAAAATCAATGTACTTCTTTACATTCTCCGTATTGGCGGGGTGAATACCATTCGGTTTCACTTTCGTATAATCCGTTTCATCCAGTTTTACGGAAGGAAGATCAAATGTATAAGCCCACGGCTTGCCTGCCGCAATCATTTCCCACCATACGCCTACATACTTCACAGGCTTAATCCAGGAAGTATCCTCATACTTGCAAGGATCATTCAGATTCAGTATCAGATTGGAAGCCAGCATTTCACGGGCATCATCACTGACTATCACCGTACGCCACGGAGTGTGACAAGGTGACTGCATATACCCTTTATCGCCCTGTGCATCCGGTGTCAGCCAGGATTCAAAGATAAGATTCTTATCATCCAGATTCAGGTGCATGCACGAATAATCCACCAAAGCAGCTTCATGGAGATTGAGATAGATTCCGTCTGCTGTTTTCATCTGGAGGGAAGTCTGTACACCTGTCGGCGAAAACTGGTTTTGTGACGCATTATCAGTAATGGCTCCCTGCATCAAACCGCGAATTTCCGAAAGTTTGGATTCCGTATAATCATATTCCTGAGTATCGTAATCACCGGGAATCCACCAGGCGGTATGATCGCCCGTCATAGCAAACTGGGTATGTTCGTCCTTTATCACGAAGTAAACCAAGTTCTTCTGTTGCGGAAACTCATAACGGAATCCTACACCATCATCATATACACGAAAACGAAGGTTCATATAACGATCTGTAGCGGGCTGTTTCAATTCAACCAGCAATTCGTTGTAGTGATTACGAATATCTTTCGTCTCTCCCCACACCGGTTGCCAGGTTTCGTCGAAGGTAGAGGTAGAAGCTTTCAGGACTTCAAAACCATCCAGCAGATTATTGGCATTCTTCAATTCCAGTCCCAAGGTACTGGGCTTAATCACGGATTTCCCTTTATACTCCACCTGATAGGTTGGAGCGCCATTTTTTGATAATTCAAAATCCAGCTTCACCTGGCCCGAAGGAGACGACACTCCTTCTGCTTTCCCCGCTAAGGCAAAAAGAAGACAAATTGCACTAAGCATTAACTTTCTCATAACTATACTTTTTATGGTTGCTATTAATAAATAAATTCAATCGTGTGTTTCACCCCGTCATCCGGCAATCTCAACATACAAAGATTCTGTTTCTTATCCGGACACCATGCAGTAACCTTGAACTCCATTTCCATTCCTTCATTCAGTTTTTCCGCTTTCATCTTCCTTACTTTCTGTCCGTCAATAAGTGCTTCCTTCGGCATCTGCCCGGTATAAATGCAAAACATCAGGTTGCGTTCTCCCGGAAGAGCATACTTCTCTCCCGCCCTTTCCCCGATTTCGAGCACATATCCCTTTTCCGTTGTCCGGCAAGATACAGGAGTACGCATAAATTCCCCACGCTGATACCCCAGATCAGTTCCTGCATCTTCATACAGGGAGAAAGACGTTTCGTCGCCCGCCGCAGCCGGAAATACCTCAAATGTAATCGGATAAACCGCTTTCTCATCCGTATAATTCATCACAGGCATCTGAGGGATGATACTTCCTTTCCGCACAAACATAGGAATGATATTCAGCGGAGCATTTGCCGTAGTCCACTGTTCGCCGCTATATTCCGTGCGCTTGTCATTATAATCAATCCAAGTACCTTCGGGCAGATAAACATTCTTATTAGTTGCCCCCTTCTTCACCACCGGAGCTACCAGCAGTTCGCTACCAAACATGAATTGTGCATCCGTAGAGACTGTTTCCAAATTCGCCGGATATTCCATAAACATAGGGCGCATAATCGGCAAACCCGTTTCATACGCTTCGCGGGCATAAGTATAAATATAAGGCAGTAAGCGATATTTCATTTCTATGGCAGCTTTAACGTTCTTCTCCGCTTCCTCCCCAAAAAGCCACGGTTCTACCGCCACATCTCCTTCATGGTGAATACGGCTCAGAGGATTAAACGCTCCCAACTGTACCCAACGGGTATAAAGTTCCGCCATAGCGGGATAATCTTCAATATCCCCGCAATAACCGGAAATGTCACATGCTACGAAAGGAATCACACCCAGTCCGGCAGATAAAAGTACCGGGATCTGATTAGCCATCTGTCCCCAGCCTTGCAGCACATCATCTCCATTGCCGCAATCTCCGGTCCAGCCGAAGGTGTAACGCTGCAATCCTGCATAGGCGGCACGTGTCATCTGGAAGACACGAAGATCCGGATTCCGTTTCTCAAACTGTTCCTTTACCACCTTATCCCAGGTCAGACCATACACGTTATGAATTTCATCGTGCATACCCAGGTGGTGTTTCATTACAAGACGTTCCGTTTGTTCCTCATTGCTCCAGGCAGGTTCACCCATATCCGTCCAGAAGCCGGCAATGCCATCATCTATCGGTTTCTGCTGATAAGCTCCCCACCAGTCCGCCACTTCGGGAATGGTAAAGTCCACCACACCGCAGTTGCCACCCCACGGCCAAGGCATATCATAGCTCTTACCCGTAGTGGAGTCTTTCACCAGATAACCCAAGCGGTCCGCTTCTTCCCATTGTTTTTTATTAGCCTGAGAGATAACCGGGTCTTGCGAAACAATCACCTTGAAACCCATCGCTTTCAGGTCGGCAAGCATCTTCTTCGGATTCTGATAGTTTTCTTTCCGCCAGTTGAAGTCCTGTAGGTATTGTGTCCAGCCTATATCCTGATAGATGATATCGCAAGGAATACCACGCTTACGGTATCCTTCGGCTATTTCATAAGAGAGCTTCTCGGTAGTCAGCAGGCCGCGGCATTGTGCAAAGCCCAGCGCCCACTTCGGAGGCATGATGGGTTGTCCGGTCAATGCGACATACTGTTTCATGATTTCCTTATAATCCTTACCGAAGATGAAATAGTAAATCATCTCCCCACCAGGAGCTTCAAAGCTGTAATAATCACGGCTTTCAGTGCCGAATTTGAATTCTGTCTTATACGTGTTATCCAGAAATATACCATAGCGATAACTGCTCATAAAGAAAGGAATACTTTTGTACAGGGGATCTTCCACAACGCTGTAACAAGGTTTATCACTGTTCCACATCTTATAAGATTCGCCTCGGCGGTCCAGCTTGCCGGTCTTCTCACCCAAACCGAAGAAATGCTCATCTCGGCGCAGGGTCTTATACTCCACTTTACGCTCTCCATCGCTGATATGCCCCTTGTCGGCATAGTCGCTGAACAAAAGCTTCTGATACTTGTCGAATATCTGCAAGCTGAACGGAGCCTTGTTGATGCGGATACGCAATTTAGGTGTAAATATCTCATAACAGGCATTCTGTTCGTCCACCCGAACAGTGCCTACATCTTCCAATTCTTCATTAATCACCGCAAAGGAAGGATTTCCCCGCTGCAACTTACCGTCCGGCGAAAACCAGACGCGCACAACGGAGGGACTGCAAAGTTGCAACTGCACAGCTGAATTATCGTCTAAATGAAACGTAACGTCTCTCCCTTCCTGCGAATAAGAAGTACAGTTTCCCGTTACATTTCCGCCATATAAGTGCGGAGACAGGCAACACAGTATTAAAAATAAATATATATATTTTCTCATGGTTCTATATCTTTTATAATTTATTCTATTACAATCATGCTCCAGTATTTCAGTGAAGGAAGCGTAAAGGTTATCGCTCCGTCTTTCTGTTCAAAAGCTAATTCCTGCGAAGCTCCGGCATGTGCATCGGGAGTAGCTACCCACACTTTGCTCACTTTCCCCGCAACATTCAGTTTCAAGGGCACTTTAGTCACCAACCGTGGTTCGGGCATTGTCCCGTTCAGGTCTCTCCAACTTAAACTGTTTGCACTAAGGAAGTTCAGCAGATGAACCACCTGTTTGCCGTTCACCCTTCTGGCAAAAGAAGTAATAGCTGATTTCTGTGGCGGCCAAGTGTTCAGATTCAGATTCTTGCTTGCATCCGTACATACCAAAGTTACCTTCTCCTCCTCCCCGCCATCGCGAAGAAGATTCTGATAAGCAGTCATAAAGTCATAATAGCGCACAACAGCCGTCTTCAAGGCATCACTCATCTGCAAACGGGTATTTGGAAAATATTCACTGCACAACATGTGGTCGCCTCCCAATTCCAAGTGCGAACCTCCCAGAGCAAACATCACCGCATCCGTCAGCAAGATTCCCGGCATATTGAACTCACCGGAACCTTTTTCATAATTCATATAAGCCGCAAATACCGTCTTCAATGCCTGATTTCCGTACTGATGGTTCGCTTTCAGGATCGTATATAAATCCGTAAAATCAGCTTCATCCCCCCAAACTTCATTATACAGGAAATCCACTTTCCCCGTACCTGCAATTTGGGATGCACCATAGCTGCTTACTGCATTCATCACCAAGCGCTTATCAGGATGTTTCCCCTTCATAGCTTCAATAAACGAAACATAAGTCTTAGGCAGATTCACCTTATTCCCCTTGTAATCATAGCGGTCGCCACGATTTCCCAACTGGTCTATCTGATAGCCGTCAAAGTCAAGATTGGCATAGACATCATCGTTGCGCTGGGCAATATATGCCTGCCATTCGGCATTACCCGGATCGAGCAAATAGATATTGCTTTTCCAACTGTCGGGCAATGGATGCGCATCCTTATCCGTATGTCCTGTACCTTTAAAGATGTACCACTCTTCTTTCACACCGTCACCTGCTGCATCATCGAGCGCACCGAAACAAAGATTATAGAACATCGCCTTCATTCCAAACGAGTGCTGAATTCGGATATAATCCTTTACCGACTGTGTATAGATATCCCGGTTGGCAATGTCCTTATATACCGCATCGAGATGTTCACGCGTACCGCCTAATGGCCAGTGGTGCTTGTTGTGCCAATCCTGAAACTGCACACCATTGATATGGCAACGGTTCAGAAAAGCCATTTCCTCCTGAATTTTACTTTCCGTTTTAGAAGCGTCGAAAGTGGCGACAAAGCCATAACGCGGAAAGCGTGTCCAGTCGCTGGATACATCGACGGCAATAGTACCGAGAATGACTTCCGTACCGTCTTCTTTAGTGCGATAGACATCTGCCAGATATCCGGTAAAATCCGTTGCAGGGGCAGTCCACGTCCAGGAACTGCCTGCGACTGCCTGTTCGGAGATTACCTTATTCAAAGTACGGTAACGTACCTTTGCTCCCGCAGGCAGGGCATCGGCTGTGAAGGAAACGGTTTCACCCGGTTTGTAACAAGCCTTGTCAGTAGTCAGGTTCACGGTTAAATCGGAGGTAACGGGAGTGACATCAGTCACTCCTCCGGTTTCTCCTCCACCGCCGTTACCACCGCCGGTTTCATCATTGTCTTTGCTGCACGAAGCCAAAAAGAACATGGCAGCCATTGCATAAACTATATATTTCATCGTTTCACTGTTTTACTATCGAAATAGTCTCTTCCAACTGATTCAGAGTAATCTTATAAGAACCAGCCGTCGTAATCTTCCATTTCAGGTCGATACCTCCAATCATTACATCCAAGTATTGAGCTTTGAAAGCATCGCTGGCCTTATCCAGGAACAACATCGGTTCCGTCTCGCCCGAAGGCTGCTTATCAGCTACGGTCGGCATAAACCAGGCACCGTTCCAGTCCTCTTTCTTATCACAGGTCAGCTTCAACTCACCCACGTTCAGTACACCTTGCCAGGTAAATACATACGGATTATTCGTGGCCTGCATCGGCGTAGCATCTCCAACGCTCCATCCCGCAGGCGCAGCATCCCCTACCATATAAATCATCTCATAAGGAACAAATTCGCTCATCATCATGCGCTCTTTCCCTGCACGGATATCGACACATATCTTATAGGCCTTACCACATTCGGCATCTTTCAGCACCCATTTATTGTCAGGATCGAACCCTTTCACAAATACCATTTCCGTATCGGTGTAAGCGGCATTGGCATTCTTTGCTTTATACATGCTCTCCCAGCTTCCTTCCGAAGTTCCGAACTTGAATTCCCCGCCCTGGCCTGCATCAAACAAACGGGCATAGCGGAACAGGAACGGATCGAGCACATCCTTTTTCATCGGCACAAATCCCCAGTCGTTCATACCTCCAACGAAATAAAGCTGATCGTAAACCGGTCTGAGGTTCTCGGTCTGAGTCAAGGTGACAACACCGGTAAACAGGTTCGCTTCAACAATATAGTTGAACTCTTCTTCAATCGTAAACGATTCGTCCGGCTGATCGGCACTGGTACGAAGCACCAGCTTTCCGTCAGTTCCTTTGTTGTACGACGGCAAGAAAGAACCCAGCGTAGTGATAAACTTAAAGGAACCCGCAGTCATTTTTCCCGTCCATGTAAAGATACCATTGTCTTTCCGGGTCATTTCCGTTGCATCGTCCGCACTCCAACCGCCGGGAGTGGCATCACCTATCAGGTAAAGAGTGGAAGTCAACGGTTTGTAGGCAGTGACACTAAAAGAGGTGGTGGCCACCTGCGTCTCTTCCCGATCCGTTACTTTAGCTGTCAGGCGTGCTTCCAGAGAAATGTTTTCAGTAGTTTCCGCACCGAAATGCTCACGAAGGATGTTATTCAATTCCTCCACGTTCTTCTTCCAGGTATATTCTTGCACGACATTCTCCAAAGCCACATAAGGAGCGGCAAAATTACTGCCCGCCTTGGCAAGTTCCAGTGTATAG
Organism: Bacteroides sp. 14(A); assembly: GCF_000526555.1. NCBI lineage: Bacteria > Pseudomonadati > Bacteroidota > Bacteroidia > Bacteroidales > Bacteroidaceae > Bacteroides > Bacteroides sp. 14(A). Next base: position 901,824 of record NZ_JAGH01000005.1, read on the forward strand.
GAAATCTTATTTCCCGTACCATAATTCGTGCCCGTTGTCCAGGAGAGTTCCAAGGCATCATCGCCATGCGCCTGTTCGTTCAAAACGACTTCCGTGTTGCTGGTGGAAAGCACCAGTTCATTGTGCCCCTTGTCCAGTTCCATATAGTCATTGTCCACGCATGCAGACAGTGCCATGCAACCCAGCAATGCAAATACTAAATGTGAAATATTTCTTTTCATATTCTTCTTCTGATTTAAGTGATTAATAACCCGGATTCTGTGTCATCAGTATATTCGCATCCATTTCCGTCTGCGGAATGGGGAACAACAGGCGACTCTTGTTCACACTGTTCTTGCCGATGGATTGCAGGAAACGGATGGCATATTCTCCATTATTGACGCGGATCATATCGAACCAGCGATGTCCTTCGAAAGCCAGTTCCATGCGCCGTTCGTGAATAATCTTCTCACGCATCGCCTCCTGTGACAGGCCCGAAACTTCCGGCAGTCCGGCACGTTTGCGAACTATATTCAGGGGAGCGGCAGCTTGGCCGGGTTGTCCCATTTCATTCAGCGCTTCCGCTTTCTTCAGCAAGACATCCGCATAGCGGTACACAACAAAGTTATTGGGGTTCGTATTGTATTCCGGCGAAATAGTCTTGGACACCAGGAATTTGCGCACGTTATATCCGGTATTGGAATAAGAACTCTTGTAAGTCTTCCCGTCGAAGTCCGGACAACCTGCATAAAGAACCGTCAGTTCTTTCCGTTTGTCACCTTCTTCATACTGGCTCACAAATTCCTCCGTAGGCTGATTCCAGCCGTAGCTGCCTGCAACAAAGTCCGAGTTGCGGGGCCCCATGAAAGTGGAAAGCCAGGAAGACTGACCGTCCGTTCCCCAGAAATCATATTCCGTACTTCCGGAATACTGCACTTCAAACAGAGATTCGGGACCGTTATTGATAGTAGCATCGAAGTTATTTTCATACTTACAGGTGGAAAGGTCGTAACCTAGGTTCGTAATCTCATTGCACAGTTCCACCACGTCTTCATAATAACTCGTATGGTTGGGAGCCAGTGTCAGGTAAATATCCGCCAGCATGGCAAGGGCGGCATCCTTACAGGCACGTCCTTTTTCTTCTTCATTATATTCCGCTTTCGCCGGAAGCAAATCGACCGCATTCTTACAGTCCGAAATGATCTGCTCATAAGTCTGATCCAACGTAGTGCGTGCTATTGCAGTAGATTCACCCGGATTATAAGGTTCCAGACGCAAAGGAACGCCGCCATACAAACGGGCTAAGATATAATAGTAATGGGCACGAAGGAAATATGCTTCACCCATACAACGGTTCTTTATGCTTTCCGATACGGCTTCGGCCTGCGGAAGACTGGTCAGCACAATGTTACACTGCCCGATACCTACCCACGGAGAACGCCACATATACAGGGCCATACCATTATCGCTCTGCGTGATAAAATTGGATGCCTGTATGGTTTCCAGACCATCTGTACCACCGCCTGCACCTACCAGGCTGTTGCCCGCAACGATATCCAGCGACCACATACGCTGGTTGTAGAGATTGGAAGACTGAAGCGCCTTGTAGCAAGCATTTGTCAGTGCCACGGCCACATCATCGGTCACGGTTGTTTCAGGATCAACGGCATATTTGGGCGACTTATCCAAGAAGTCGTTACATGATACCAGCATCAATACAGCCAGCACGTATAGTAAGTTTGTTATCTTTTTCATATCCAAATCAATTAAAAGTTAAAGTTTAATCCTACACTGAATGTACGGGAAATGGGATAACGGGACAAATCAATACCGTTGATATCCACCTCCGGATCGAAACCGGAATACCCGGTAATGGTAGCCACATTCTCACAAGAAAGGGAAAGGCGTGCATTCTCTATCTGCAACTTCTGCAACCATTGTTTCGGGAAGGTATAAGAGAGAGTGATGTTCTTCACACGCAAGTAAGATCCGTCTTCTACAAAGCGGTCGGATACACGGCAGTTCTGATTAGGATCGCCGAACACGGCACGCGGCATGGAGTAGCTTGTCCCCTCTCCGCGCCAACGGTTCAGCACGTCAGTCGTCTGGTTGTATGCGGCAGCCATACCGACATTGTCGATATTGTTGGCGTTATAAATCTTATTGCCGGCCACTCCCTGAAGGAATACGGAAAGCTCGAATCCTTTATAAGACAAGTTATTGTTCATTGAGAAGAACCAACTGGGATTGGGATTACCAATCACTGTGCGGTCACTGTCGTTGATGACACCGTCGTTGTTCAAATCCCTGAAACGGATATCACCCGGTTCAGCTCCCGGCTGCACGGCATGCGCATCCACTTCCGCCTGGTTTTGGAACAAGCCATCCGTCACGTAGCCGTAGAAGGCATTAATCGGATAGTCTTTTGCCAGCATCGTCACATACGAGTTGTTGATCTGGTTGATATAGTAAGGAACCGCGCTGTTCAGGTCCTTAATCTTATTCTTATTATAAGTGGCGGTCACATTTGTTTCCCAACCCAGTTCTCCGGTCAGGTTGATGGTGTGCAGACTCATTTCCAAGCCCTGGTTGCGCACTTTACCGGCATTCGTATAAGTAGTGGTGGTATCTTCAAATCCCGATGTGATGGGGATGGATGCCTTTACCAACATATCCCTTGTCTCTTTCAGATAAGCATCCAGCGAAAATACGATCCGTGAATTGAACAGGGAAGCATCAAAACCGATATTCGTCTGTGCCACCTCTTCCCAATGGATGTAAGGATTGGCAAGCGTAGAGGAAACCAATGCGGTCTGATTGCCGCTCGTTGTTCCGAATGGATATACACTGGTGTTGTAAGATGCCAGGTAACTATAATTGCCGACACTTGCCTGGCTACCCGTCACTCCATATCCTACACGTATTTTCAGGTCGTTCACAACGTCATTCTTCGGGAACCAGCTTTCCTGCGAAATGCGCCATGCGGCAGATACAGAAGGGAAAGTACCCCAACGGTTCTTTTTGCCGAAACGGCTGGAACCATCGCGGCGGACAGTTGCCGTCAGCATATAGCGGTCTTCGTAAGAGTAGTTGATACGTGCCATGTAAGAGAGCAATGCCCATTCATTGGAACTGCCGCCGATGGCGTACATCTCCTGACCGTTATCCATTTCATGCACATTGTCGAACATGAAGACATTCTTCTGCGCATTCAGGTAATCATTCTCATTCCACTGTGCAGATGAACCTGCCATCACTCCCACACGATGCTTTTCTGCAAAGGTATGGTCGAACAGGAAATAGTTATCCCACAGATAAGTGAATGATTTATTATCGCTCTTGTAACGTGAAGTTTCTTCCGTTGGAATAGGCTTCCAATTATATTTCGGCGTGAAGTTATCGATGAACCAGAATTTGGCATCGTAACCGAAAGTGCTCTTGAATTTCAGCCATTTGGTAAAAGTCAGTTCCGCTGTCAGGTTGGCAAGGAAGTTATAACCTTTCGTCTGACTCTTGTTCAGTTGCGTAGGCCCTATCGGGTTGCGGATGCTACCGTACCATTCCGAATTACCTTCCGGCCCACTCCATGAGCCGTCTTCATTCTTCACCGGAAGAACGGGAAGAGCTTTCAGTGCATCACCGATATTATAGCTGCCCGAATCCTTCGTATCAGTGCTGAAAGTGATATTATTGGAGAACTTCAACCACTTCAGCACCTGTGCGTCGCTGTTGGACTGAAACGTAAAACGGCGATAGTTTACACTGCGCACCGTACCCGACTGATCGAGAAAACCACCGGATACATAATAATGAGACTTCTCATTTCCTCCGGAATAACTTACCGTATAGTTCTGCATCACACCCGTGCGCAGCAATTCGTCCATCCAGTCGGTACCTGCACCCAGTTCCGAAGGATTTGCCCAATTCGGGTTCGGGTTGCGACCGCTGTTCACCATCATATCATTACTCAAATCGGCATACTGGCTTGCGTTCAGCAAAGAAGGAATGTTCGTGGCATTCTGGAAAGCACAATTAGCCGATACCGACAATTTGCCTTTCCCTTCCGTTCCTCGCTTGGTGGTGATCATCACTACCCCATTGGCTCCACGCGAACCGTAAATGGCTGTAGCCGATGCGTCTTTCAATACGTCCAGGCGTTCCACATCCGCCATGTTCAGTGAAGACAGTCCCAGGTCGGTAGGCACACCGTCAATCACCACCAGCGGATCGCAGTTGTTAATGGAACCCAGACCACGAATCTTGATAGATACATTGTCACCGGGCTTTCCGGCATCCACTACCTGCACACCGGAGATGCGGCCCTGAATGGCTTGTCCCAGATTAGAAACGGGAGCATCTTTGATGTCCTTGCTTCCCAAAGAGGAAACAGCACCGGTAAGGTCACTTTTCTTCATGGTTCCATAACCGATAACCACCACTTCGTCCAGCATTTCACTGTCTTCCGAGAGTGTTACCATAATCTGTTTCTGTCCTTTCACGGGAATTTCCAAAGACTTATAGCCCACGAATGAAACTACTATAACGGCATCCGAAGGCACATTCAGCGAGAAATCGCCATCAATACCCGTTATCGTACCGTTCGTTGTGTTCTTCTGCACCACACTGGCACCGATAACGGTTTCTCCGGTCTGGTCTTTCACTACACCTTGTACTGTGATTTGCTGTGCGAACATGCACATCGGAAGTAACATTCCTATCAGACAAACCATGATTCGAAGCCTGATCGGCATTTTGTACTTTTGCATAATATAAGAGTTTAAAGTTAGTAATAAAAATATAGATTCACATGCATTTGTCCCCTCTGTGAAGGAACAATGCAAATGTATCTGATAAGAGGAAGCAATAAGGGGGAAAAGAGTGAAAAAGTAGTAGTTTTAGGTGTTTTACAAGACATAAAACACTAATAATCAATGCTATCAAGAAGATGCATTGTTCCAAAAAAGTAGTAAAAATATAAGCGTAAAAAAGACACTTATATGCCTTAAAAGTGTGGTTTTAGTCTCTCGACTTACCTATTTTCATTACTTCCTGTTCCAGTTGGTCACGGTCGCCCGCAGCTTTATTGCGAACTTTGGTACGGTAATTATAAATGGTAGTCACAGAATAGCGCAGGAATTGGGCAATCTTCACACTGTCAGTAATTCCCAAACGGATAAGGGCGAAGATACGCAGTTCGGTACTCATTCGTTCGTTGGCCTTGGGGTAAATCTGCTCCCCTTCGGCAAGCAGGGTGTTGAAGTCTTCTACAAAAGTGGGAAACAGTTGCAAGAAGGTATTATCAAAATTGGCATAAAACTCTTTCAGTTCTTCTTCTATGAACTTGGAAGATTTGATGTTTTTGTATAGCTCATCTACCTTGCCCGTAGCGGCTATCTTGCCTAATGAACGGCGATAGTTATCCATCTTTTCCAGATATACGGAACACTGGTCCATATAGCGGCCGATGTATTCCTCTTTCAGGTAGGAGTTTTCGGCAATGATGTGGTTGGCTTCTTTCAGTTGCAGATTGTAGCGGTGGAGTTCTTCATTCAATTCTTTCAGACGCTTGTTGGCATCTATCACTTCGTGACGTGCGGCTGCTACGCGTTTCATCTGCTTATACACATAGAAGATGGCAATCAGTAGGAAGATGGACAGCAAGCTGATAGAGACTAACGCCCATTTCATTTGTTCCTGTTGCTTTTCGGCCTTTTGCTGGTAAGTGTCGTTGATGAGGGGGAAAATTTGCAGGATTTCCAGAATACGCAACCGGGCGTTGCAGAACACGGCATCGTCCATACACAATTTCAGATACGAATAGGCGCGGTCTATGTCTCCTTCCTGATAGAGCAGCACAGCCAGTTTCCTCAAAGAAATATATTCGCGCACTGCGGACTTCATGTCTGCAATGGAGGAAAGAATCAAATACTCCTTCTCTTTTTCTGTGTCTTCTTTCAGGCGGTATGATTCTGATAAAGTGTAGGCACAGATTGCCACATCGTGCACATTGTCTATCTGTCCCGCCAGGTAGTCGGTCAATAACTGGATGGCTTTATCGAACTCGCCCCGCACATTGTGCTGGTCGGACTGAATCAGCGTGTACACCAGAAGATTGTCTTTGTTGACCAGCAACAGGGAATCACGGTATCTATCCGTTATCTCGGCATAGAGTTTTTTCTCCTGTTCCGTAACGGCATAATCGGCCATGAGGCCATAGACGGTACGGTAAATATGGTAATAATACGGGTGCAGGTCATCAGGTAGATGATTGATTTGTACGTTGTGCATCAGGTCGACTGCTTCTTTATACATGCCTGCTGTGCCCATAATCTCGGCAGTGTTCATGAGGGCGTTGTCCTGATGTTCCTTGTTTTTCATTCGCAGGGCTACCTGATATCTCTCGCGTGAGATGTAGAGCGAAGAGTCGGTGTTGTAGGAACGGTATTCATCCAGATATTCCCCCAACAGGGTAAAGCGGTTTTCGTCAGAAATGCGTTGTCTCAAGGCTTGTCTCAGGTCGTTCAGCTTCTTTTCTTTTTGCTCGATGTATACAGGGCGGTTTTGAATTACATGGTCCAGTTGGGATAAAAGGGAGTCTACAACATTGTTGGCGGCATGGAGCTGACACATACATACACAACATAATAGATATAAGGATGTGACTATTTTCTTCATCTGAGTTTCGATTGGTTAAAGGTTACTTCTACAAGAAGTTCTATGCAAAAATAAGTAAAATTTAATAGAATCCCATGCGGATAGCACTTAAATCACAATATCTTTAAAGTAAAGACGATAGTTTTTTAAAGAATGGAGATGCTTACATGTACATGTTAGCAATATTGACATGTGCATGTAGAGAAGGATAACATGTGCATGTGAGTAGCGCTAACATGTACATGTAAGTAAGTATATTCTTTAAGAACGGAGACGAAGAAGATATAATTCATATTATATCATCTATATTTATTTGATAGTTCTTGTCTATTAGAATATAATTATACTTTCTTGATATACATTGTTCCAAATTATACCTATTGGTTTTACTTACATCCTCAAAGGTTACATCTGTTGAGAGCCTTTTTTCTATAACATTTTCATATTCCAGAATATTCTGAAAACTATGCTTTATATATTCCTGACTGAATATAAGGCATACGTATTTTATTTGTTCTACATATTCATCCGTAAAATCCTTTTCCCAGCCAAAAGGAATATAACATCCTTCAATAATCATATTCTGGGAATTTTCAATACAGGTTTTTATCATCTCCCTGACGATTGGCCACAGATAGTTTGTTAGTTCTGTATCATTACTATCAGCAGGCAATTTACATTGCCCACTTCTAATAACTCCCATTTTCAAGTGATCTATTGACAAGTAGGGATATTTATATTTCTCCAATAGCTTTTGTGCTAACAGGGTCTTTCCCGTATGCGTATCTCCTGCAATAAGAATAATCATAAGTTTAAGGTATTTCTTCTATAAAATGAGTAGAATATTATATAATCCATACTTTTTGAATGTCTTTAATGCATACATATTTATAGCGATTTGCAAATATACAAAAGTGCTGTTTGATAATGTTGTAAACAACTATTTTTATTGAGCTACTCTTTGCTTCTTTACATTCATTTATAGTTCCGTATTTATTTCTTCAAAATCAGCATGATTAATCGCTGGAAGTAAAACTTCTAATATATCTTTTGTTCTTATTTTCAGGCTACAAGTATTTTCACATGGATGACAGCCTATATAATCTGCCTGGATAACGTCTTTATCAATTAATAACTTAACCTTATTCTCTTTGTCATAAATAAGTCCGAGAATACTTACAGCTCCGGGTGTTGTAAAAAGGAGTGTTGCCATATCTTCATCAGAAGCAAAAGAAAGGTGTGAACTTCCTATTTGCTTTGCAATACTTTTGGCTGATAGTTTTTTATTTCCCGAAAGTAGAAGCAAAAAGTACTCTTTCTGTTTGTTGACCAAAAACAGGTTCTTACAGGATGAAACACCCAGTTTCTGTGCTATAGTCATACCTTCTTCCATAGTCATAATGGAAGGGTGTTCTAAACGGGTGTAGTCGATACCTAACCTGTCAAGCGTATTGTAGATTTCTTGTTTCATTGGTAACTTTTCATTTTTCGGTCTCTTGCTCTTTTTGCTTATATGCACATTCGGTATTTGAGAATATTGCAAATATAGAGAAAGTGTAATTCACCGCAAATAATGAGCTGCACTTTTCTGCACATCATCGAGTTTACTGTTTACAGTTTAAAGCCTTTACTTTTCTTCGGATTACTAACAGCTTACTTTACATGGTAGTGACAAATGGTGTCAATGATTCAGTGATTTGTACCATTATGAATAATATTTCATTCTTTATAATGTTTGCCATGCTTCCATCAGAATATTTTTTGTACCTTAGTAGCATAAAGGAATACCACTTCTTCAAGTGGACTATATCTAATTGAAAATACGACAAGCAATATGAAAAATACTGTCATTATTATATTATTCGCTATGTCTTTGCTATCGTCTTGTACCATTCGGCAGGACTACAACCAGCAATTACTTAAGGCAGACTCACTTATGCAGCTGCGTCCGGATAGTGCCTTGAATATTCTTAAAAGCATTTCATCCGAAAAACTTTCTACACGAGCTGATAATGCATACTATGCATTGCTGCTGACGCAAGCGCAAGATAAAAACTTCGTTGTACAGAAGGATGATTCATTGATACAGATAGCGGTTCATTATTATGATTCTATTGGAGATACAAAGATGCAAGCAAAGGCACATTATTATTGGGGATGTGTGCGGAGGGATAAAGGTGAACATCTGAAAGCTATAGATGAGTATCATATATCGCATTCTTTTGCTAAAATGGCAAAGAATATTGAATTGCCAGCATTGATATATAGTAATGTTGCTTATTTATATTATGTCCAAGAATTAAATGAAGAAGCGGATTCTATCTATCAATTAGCAGAATTACTTGCTATTCAACAAAAAGATACTATCTCTCTAATTTATGCTTTATCACAACAAGGCATGATTAACCTTGAGAGAGGAAAACATTATTATTCAAGGGCCGAACTGCAAATGCAACAGGCATTGTTATTAGCTGAACATTTTTCAGATACTACTGTAAAAACTCCTGTATATGAATCTTTAAGTACACTTTATTGCGAAATGGGAGAAATAGAGAAGGCACTTCAATATGCCAAGCTTAACTATTACTCCCAAAGAGATACATTACATCGATGTAGAGCTTCTCTATTGCTAGGCGACGCATATTTTAAAAATGAACAATATGATTCTGCCGAGGTATATTTACAAAGTGTATTTACAGAAGATAGATATTATGATACTAAAGCAGATGCTTGTATGCGATTAGCTGAAATTGCAGAAATACATGGAAAAACAGAAATTATCGCAAAAATGCAACAAAAGCAGATTGCCTATATGGATAGTGCGCAACAAAAGTTACAGACACATGCTATACTCAAGAATATAGTGTCTCAAGAAAAATCTAATAATGATAAAATCAGAAAGCAATATCTATATTCTATTATTGTATTGGTTACATTTTTTTCTATTGCAGGATGTGCTATTGCTATGAATTACATTAGACGAAATAAGAAGCTGAAAATTGCAGAAGAACAGCAAAAACCAAAGTTAAAGGTGGAAATTAGGAAACACTCAATTATAGAAGAAGAATATCAAAGTTCAGCTGTATATATTAAATTAAAAGACATAGCGCGTACATTAATAAAAGTTGAGACAAAGGAAAATCTTAATGAGGAGGAATGGCAGCATTTGATTGTTTTGACAAATATAAAATGGAATGGAATCATCACTCACCTAAATACAAAATATAATTTGTCAGGAGAAGAAATTCAAATATGCTGTCTCTACTTGGCTGAAATACCAGTTAAACATATAGGCCATTTTATCAAAGGCTATGCTCGTAGTACCGTTCAACTAAAAGCAAAAAATCTATTGCAAAAAATAAAAGCGCCTAAAGGTAAATTGCTCAAGGATGTGCTGTTATCATTGTCTCAAGAACTTAAAGTTTAATTTTAAGCACTTTTTGAACATTGAAGGCACAAAATCGGGCACTTTTTGGACAGCAATTTATATGAAATGCGGTTAATTTTGTAACAAAAGAACAATTTAATCACATTTATTATGAAAGCACTATTACTTTTCTTGTTATTAGCTATAGGAAATATAAATATTTATAGCCAGACTTTTATTACTAGTCAAGTAATTGAATTTAAAGATAAAAGGCCGAAAGATAGAGGTGGGGATATCGGTGGAGATCTTCCTATAAGACGCAGCATTTCTTTTCAGCCAATTTATGCTTGGCTATATAATAATGTAATAAGCCTTGATTTTGAAGATTTATTGCCTACTATTACTATTAGTATAATAAATGAAACAACAGGTGTGACTATCTATTTAGAAAATTACAATAATCTCAATAGTATTATTATAGATTTGAGTACTGAAAAGAGTGGCTATTATCTAATTAGAATTGAATATGATGACATAATATTAGAAGGTAATTTTGTATTAGAATAATTTTTATCACTATTACCGCTCGCTTTTAAAAAACACTTTATAAACCTATTCAGAAGTTATGCTTAAATATAAATTACTTTTGTACATATGTATTGGACTTAATATTAGTGTTATGGCTCAACAAACATCTGAAAATATAAAATCGGTAAATAGTTTAGAGGACAAAGTATATGGACTTAGCCTATTATGGTCAGAAGTAAAATATAACTTTGTAAATATTGACCGACTGGATTTTGACGTTGACAGCCTTTATCGTGAGACCATGAAAAAAGTACTTGTCACAACAAATGATGTGGATTATTATAAGGAACTCTCTAATTTTCTCCGTTCTTTTAAAGATGCTCATACAGAGTTGCTTGATATGCCCGATTCTGGTATGGAAGATATCGATTATCCGAAGTATTCAACAAAGCGCTTTGGTGATAAATTCTATTTTGTAAATTATAGACTAAACTGTAGTGACGTTGATCCACGTCTATTGGGTGCCGAGATAATTGAAATAGAGGATATGCCTACGTTAGAATATGTTGAAAAATACGTAATACCTGAAAGAACGGGATCAACCCTTAATTATATACTGAATAGTGCCGGTACTTTTTTGCTTAATGGCATAGCTGGAACATATATAAAAGGTAAAGCTCTATGCTCTGATGGAAAAGTAATAGACTTTAATATCATACGTGATGGAGAAGCTACGCGTACAGATCAGGATAAATATTTCCCTGAAATAAAGCAGAGATCAAGAAAAACTGTGACATATGATTGGAAAGACAAGATTGCCGTACTGAAAATCAGTCGATTTATTCCAGAATCGATCAGCGATGAAATAGATAACGCGATGAGTGAAATCAAGTCTAAAAATCCTACAGGTTTGATTATTGATTTACGTGGTAACGGAGGAGGTGAAACCGATGTGGCTCTCCGTCTTCAGATGCATCTCACTAAAGCAGATTCCATTAAGTCATTTGGTACACAGTCCAGAACAAATCTTGGCTATGGTCGTGCACAAGGAAACTACGATAATAACTACAAAGACTATTTTGAATATAAAGCCTATCAAACATTCCCCGCGGAAGTCATAGAAAGGGATAAAAGCATTGTACCTATACAATGTCCAGTTGCCATTTTGATAGACACTTATTCTTTTTCCGCTTGCGAAGACTTTCTTATAAATATTTATGAGATGCCAGGGCGTCCAGTGCTTATTGGAGAAGAAACAGCTGGATCAACGGGAGCTCCGCTTGTCATCGAACTTCCCCACGAAGCATGCGCACGTTTATGTACACTCAGAGCATTATATCCATATAGTATGAAGCCTTTTGTCAATCAAGGCATATTACCAGATATAGAAGCTAAACCTACTGTTGATGAATATATAAAGGGGATAGATGTTGCAATGCTAAAAGCAATAGATATACTCAATAAATATTAACTTTAAAAATTGAAATTATGAAAAAGAACAAGTCAAAATCAGTTCTTTATCTGAATGAGAAAGAACTTGCACAACTAAAGGGTGGATTAGAGTTTTTTAAAACCAGTAACCTTAATAAAGCTACCGGATGTTTATGTGACAATAGACCGGTAAGTAGTATGAGAAATAAAAATACACATTTTGAATGTACATGCTATTGTAGCCCTGACTAATTGTATTATACTAAAAATGTGTGAATTGCGATAGAATTGAATAAATTCTAGAAAATACTATCGGGTAGTAATTTGAATTGCTACCCGATAATGTTATTAACCTTTAAATTTATATTATGACAGATCATTATTCATTTAGCAAGTTCAACTACTTTAAAGTAATTGGGAAGACTGTTATTGGCGTTAATTTTGTAGATAAATTATTGTTTGCTATTGATTTGGAAAAATACAATTTACTTTTGAATTATAAAAGTAATCTTGAGGGACTAAGAAAAGAAAATCAGGTATTCTACAGTACTATGGTAAAGCTGGGAATAATAAAAAGCACTGAATTAGATCGTGCATTTTATGAAGATGCTTTATTGAAAAGAAGGCTAACTGTATTTAGAGATCCTAGTTATAGATTAACAATAAACCCTACTCTCAATTGTAATTTCTCATGCTGGTATTGTTATGAAACGCACAATAAAAAGTATATGAGTAATGAGGTAAAACAGCGTATCCTAAAATTAATTGACAATATTGTCTCCAAACAAGATATACAATATTTCGAGCTTGATTGGTTTGGTGGAGAACCATTGTTGTGTTATAAAAACATGGTACAACCAATATCAGAATTTACTAAAAGTGTATGTGAAGAAAAAAAAGTGTTTTTTATATCAGGAATTACGACCAATGGATATTTGATAAATACAGAAATGATAGATTTCTTTAAAAAGGTAAATATGCAGTCTTTTCAAATAACTTTGGATGGTTCTAAAGATATTCATGATACTATTAGATATACGCACAGTAATAAAGGAAGTTATGACAGGATAGTTCATAATATAATTTTATTGACTCGTGAACTAAAACCCCAAAATTTATCTTTAAGAATTAATTATACGAGCAAATCATTTAGCTCTATTGGATGCATTATAGATTCTTTTCCTAAAGATATAAGAGCTAATATAAAAGTTTTATTGCAACAGGTATGGCAAGACAAAGAAAGTAAACGATTAACGATGAGAGAAATTGGTGATCTCCAGTTTAAATTTAAAGAGGCTGGATTTCAAATAGAAAGAGAGATCTTACATTGTTCAACAGAGACTTCGTGTTATGCCGATAATTTTAATCAGTCTGTTATCAATTACGATGGACGAGTTTTTAAATGTACTGCTTTAAATTTTGAAAAAACTCAAGAAGATGGCATCCTTACAGATGATGGAAATATATTATGGGGAAATTCTTTGGCGCATAAGATTATACATACTACTTTTGAAAATGAGTATTGTAAAGAATGTAGATTTCTTCCTATTTGTTATGGACCTTGTCATAAAAAGACAACATATGTTGCTGATGGAGATGATTTTGAAAAGTATTGTTTTAAAGAAGGAATAAAGGATACATTAGATTATATAATGACAGAATTTGAAAAGACAGGGCAAGCACTAGCACCATTGCTAGATTTTCGGATTTAGCTACTTTATAATGTCGAATGGTATTTAATAGTAGTTATTTATTTTCTTGCCTATTATATACAATGAAGGAAATTCCTTATTATACTCAATATGATGTTATGGACTGTGGTCCAGTTTGTTTACGTATGATAGCTGCTTTCTATGGCAAGCATTATACGCTGGAAAATTTGAGAATAAAATCATTTATAACTCGTGAAGGAGTATCTATGCTGGGCATAAGTAGGGCAGCTGAAAAACTCGGTTTTCGTAGTATTGCTATACAAGGAACCTATGAACAGTTAAAGGAAGTTCCCCTACCCTGCATCATACACTGGAACCAGCAACATTTTGTTGTTGTCTATAAAATGAATAATCAGCAAGTATGGGTTGCCGATCCCGGAGCGGGAAAACTGAAATATACCAAAGAAGAATTTAGCCGTTGCTGGATAAGTTCGCGAAAGAATGGAGAAAACACAGGGGTTGCGCTGTTGCTGGAACCGACTCCCGAATTCTATGCGATGAAAGACGAAGATGAAACCATTGACCGTAAAGGTTTTAGATTTCTATATTCATATCTTCTCCCCTATCAAAATTTGATTGGACAACTGTTGTTAGGTTTGCTCTTAGGCAGCATGATACAACTAATGCTCCCATTTCTTACACAATCCATCGTAGACTTTGGAATTAATAATCAAAACCTTAGCTTTATATACCTAATACTGATAGCTCAACTCATGTTGAGTTTCAGTAGCAGTGCTGTGGAATTTATTCGTGGCTGGATATTGTTACATCTGGGAACACGTATCAATATTGCCCTCATTTCAGATTTCCTTATTAAGCTAATGAAGCTCCCTATGGGATACTTCGACACTAAAATGACAGGAGATATCCTGCAACGCATCAACGACCATACACGTATTCAGAATTTCCTGACGGGAAGTAGTTTGAGTGTAGTGTTTTCTACATTCAACATCGTGGTTTTCGGTATTGTACTGTTACTCTATAATTGGATGATTTTCCTTATCTTCATGGGAGGCAGTGTGCTCTATGTGGCTTATGTTTGGCTTTTCATGAAGAAGCGGGCGGAACTGGATCACAAGCGTTTTGCACAGCAGAGTGCCAATCAGAGTACAGTGGTACAACTGGTAAATGGTATGCAGGAAATCAAGCTGAGTGCCTGTGAACAACAAAAACGGTGGGAATGGGAACGCATACAGGCACAATTGTTCAAAGTGAATATTCGTAGCCTTGCCCTGCGACAATATCAGGATTCGGGAGCGGTATTGATAAACCAAACCAAGAACATTATAATAACGGGATTGGTAGCAAGCCTTGTGGTACGGGGAGAAATGACACTGGGTATGATGCTGTCCGTACAGTATATCATTGGGCAACTGAACAGTCCTGTGAATGATTTGATAACTTTCGCACGCGACATGCAGGATGCACGCCTCAGTATGAATCGTCTGGGTGAAGTGCGGGACAAGCCGGATGAAGAAGAACCAACAAAACAATTGATACGGGAAGTTCCTGTGGGAAAAGATTTGAGAATAGAGAATCTAAATTTTAAATACGACCCGTTGAGCGAATTTCCGACACTGGATAATATCAATCTGGAGATAAAAGCAGGAAAACAAACAGCCGTGGTTGGTATGAGCGGAAGTGGAAAAACAACACTCGTAAAGTTGTTATTGGGGTTCTATCCGCCTGCAAGCGGACAAATACTGTTGGGAGATACGCCATTAGAAAATTATAGTATCCGAGAGTGGAGAAAGCAGTGTGGCGTCGTAATGCAGGATGGGTTTATCTTCTCTGATAGCATCGCGGGAAACATTGCGCCGGGAGTGGAACACATAGATAAAGAACGCTTGCGCCACGCCGCAGAAGTGGCAAACATACATGGATTCATAGCAGAATTACCGCTGGGATATAACACAAAAATAGGACAAGAAGGGCATGGACTGAGCCAGGGACAAAAACAACGTATCCTCATTGCCCGCGCCGTATATAAGAATCCGGAATTCATCTTCTTCGATGAAGCTACCAATGCACTGGATGCTAACAATGAGCGCATCATCATGGAGAATTTGCAGAAGTTTTTCGAAGGAAGGACATCAGTAGTGGTAGCTCACAGGCTGAGTACCGTCAGGAATGCAGACAGGATAGTAGTAATAGAACAGGGACATATAGCAGAGATGGGAACACACGAGGAACTCACTGTAAAGAAAGGTATCTATTACAGGTTAGTGAAAAACCAGTTGGAACTCTGATAAGCAGGAAGTCTGAGAGGCATGGAAAAAGAAGAAAAAGATATTGAACTGAGGTGTGAGGAGGTGCAGGAGATACTGACACGTCCGCCACATGCGCTGGTAAGGTGGGGAATCACAGTATTCTTCACTGTGTTGGCCCTGTTCTTTATCGGAGGATGTTTCTTTAAGTATCCGGATGTAGTGAGTGCGGAAATTACGGTCACTACGGAGCATCCCCCCGTGTGGATAGTGGCACGGGGAAATGGGAAAATAAAGGAAGTATATGGCAAAGACCGGGAACAGGTGAAAGTCGGTAAGATCATTGCCGTGCTGGAAAATCCGGCAGAGACAAAGGATGTTTTACTACTGGAAAAAATCTTGCAGGATTTCTGCCTGACAGATAGTTGCATACACAGCACTGTATTTCCCGAACAATTAGCTTTGGGCAGTGTACAGGCGGCCTATGCCACATTTATCAAGAGCCTGACAGATTATCGTAATTTCCTGTCTTTAGATCTTTACGAACAGAAAATAGAGGCAACTCGCAAGGAATTGCAGGAATATCGCAACTATATAAAACATCTGAATCGTCAGGCAGAACTGGATAAGGAACAGGTACGTATAGCTGAGACTGTACACAGCCGGGAAAAGAAACTTTTTGGTGAAGGACTAACGGCACAATCGGACTATGAAGAGGCTAAACAGGCATTTCTGAACAAGCAGCAGGGACAAGAGCAAATGATGACTTCGCTCTCATCCGCCAAAATACAGGAAGCACAGTTGCAACAAAATATTCTGGAAACTCAAATGGAACGAAGCCGGGAGGCTAACAACTTAGTGGCAACATTAAAAGCTGCTTATGATGAGCTACAGGTAGGCATTGAGGACTGGAAAATGACATATCTCTTCATTAGTCCGGCAAATGGCATACTATCTTACAACGATGTATGGCAAAAGAATCAGAATGTGAACAGCGGAGATAAAGTTTTCTCCATCGTGGCCTCGCAGACCGGGGATATTATCGGCAAGATAAAGCTACCCGTTAACGGTTCGGGCAAAGTGAAACCCGGACAACGGGTAAATATCAGTGTGACAGGATATCCTTATATGGAATTCGGATTTCTGACGGGAAAAGTGGTATCCGTCTCTCTATTGACTGATGATAAAAGCATGTATACCGTGACCGTAAGCTTACCACAAGACTTACAGACGTCTTATGGGAAAGTACTGGAGTTTAAAGGTGAACTAACCGGAATTGCAGAAGTTATGACGGATGAACGGAGTGTGACCGGGAGGTTGTTCGGACCGTTGCGTTACTTGTGGGAGAAGTATTTATCTTAATTATGTATGTGTTGCGCTGTATAAAAGTACTTGTAAGACTCACAAGCGCTTTTGCAAGAGGATTTTGTTTAAAGAAAAAAGAAAGAAGTTAGTAAATTTCATTGGTTATAGCTACTTTTGTAGGTATCGACCTAAATAGATGGTGAGAATAATTATGAGACAAAGCAGAAAACAAACAGCCTGGAAAAAGAGTCGTACCTTTGGAGACGTCAAAGGCGGAAGAAGATGGCCCAAATTGAAAGATAATATTGTAAAAAGAAAACACTCATTATTAAAACCATCAGAGTTCGACGAGTTACCTATCTATATGGTAGAGAATCCGTCCAAAGACTTCTATTTCCCTATAACAATAGATGATATAAAAAATGTATTAGCACAACTTCCATCTGAACATGTAGAAGGTCTGACACATATTTGGTTACGAAAAACAAATAAGAAAGAAAAATATCAAGGAGTTTATACGGTTGGTAGTGGTGTTCGCCTCATTACCCTATATCCTTTTCCGAAAAGCAATCAACTTATTCTTGGGAAAGAAAGGCCTACCCATAAATTACTGACATGGTATAAGGGCTATGCTTCCGAACCTCAAAAAGAAAAAGATAATTGGTATATTGAATTTACAGAAGAAAGCGCAAGAAGGTATTATCTGGAACGTTTGCTATTGCACGAGATTGGACATTATGTTAACGAGACATTGGTTCGTAATAAGGCAGCCAGATATAAATCAGAGAATAGTGCTGATAATTATGCTTTTAATATGAAAATAGATATATAAACAGAAGTAATTAAAATATGGAGCAAAATCTTCAAACCAACGATAAAGACAGGCAGGAATGCCCACTTACTGATATAGTGAAACTTGACGCCACCCTCAATGAGATACTACAGAAAGTGCCATCTACAGCAGAGATATTGGTTTATAAGCAACAAAAATTCAACATCAATACCCAATGGAAAGATTGGGCTTTAGAGATGTTGATGGCCGGATATGAGACGGAAAATCTTTTTATATTAGCTGGTGAAGACATCCATTGCAATCCTTTTGAATTTACAGAATTAACAGATAAAATTTTCGAGGAACTGCACCTTAACGAAATCGACGCAAATTCTATCATTATATTATATAGCTTATTCATAGTAAAATCAGTAATACAATCTCCTGATAAGAATAAAGTGTCTGCTGCTTTAAATAAACTTGAACAAGAATGTATAAATAATGAGTACAACACCTTCTTATACGATTTTTATTTGTTATCTAATGCCATAGACGAGTTGAAAGCATTAGGGGAGCAATGGTATTGGAATGATGCATCTTTAACAAAAGAGAATTGGTATGAATATATTCTCAGGTTCTTCAAACTGTGGATAGAAAATCCTGATCCTAAATATAAAATTCTACGAGAGAATAATTGCAATGCATCTCTCCCCAAAAAGAAAAATATATTCAGCAGACTTATTTCGTATTTAAAACGAAAATAAGAGATATAAAAAGATAACCGGATACTTAGAATTGTGAGAGATATTATATAACTCTGATTGAAAACCTCTCGAATTCGAGGGGTTTAGAAAAAAGCAAAACCAACGACTACAATAAACAAAAAATATCTATCCATGTATACAGGTTAATTAAATACAGCCTAAACAAATTACAATATAAATCTTTTCAATATCAGAATATAGCCCTACCTTTACGCAAAAATATTATTATGGCAAGATTAATGATATTAATCATTAACGTAAATAATGAAGATTATTTATGCCTTACAGATACCCTAAAAGGTCAAAGGGGATCTTTTTATTTTCGACCAACTAAGAAATAGAAATACATTAGAATATCTTGGTATATGGGAGAAACTTTATATTTCTAATTATGGCGAATTCACCATAATTAGAAATCAATCTTAAAGTCAGCAAGTATTCTTGAGAATATAAACAATAAAAAGTTACTAAATAATATGGAACAACAAATTCAACTCAACGACCACAACAAACAGGAATATCCTCCTATGCACACCTGCGAGCATATAGTTAACCGTACTATGATGAATCTTTTCGGTTGTGGACGGTCAGTATCCGCACATATAGAGAGAAAGAAAAGTAAGCTGGACTATGCTTTGGAAACTGCTCCTACCGAAGAAGATGTAAAACGACTGGAAGAAGCTGTAAATGCAGTGATTGCGCAAGGATTGGATGTTACCACAGAATTCATCACGCAGGAAGAAGCACAAGGACGCTTTGACTTGAAACGACTGCCGGAAGATGCTTCGGAAACCGTACGCATAGTGAAAGTAGGCAATTATGATGAATGTCTTTGTTTGGGAACGCACGTAAAAAATACCTCTGAAGTAGGAACCTTCGAAGTCATCAGCCACGACTGGAATGAAGAAGCCAAACGGTGGAGAATGCGTTTCAAACTGCAATAATATCATTTTAAAAGGCACATATATGAAGAAAATCATCTTATCCATCTTTATTATGATGGGACTGGCAAATCTCTCACATGCCCAACAAGGATACCAAAATCCAATCATCCCGGGCTTCCATCCGGACCCGAGTGTTTGCCGTGCTGGCGAAGACTATTATCTGGTCAACAGCAGTTTCTGTTATTTCCCCGGAGTACCCCTGTTTCATAGTAAGGATTTGGTCAACTGGGAACAGATAGGGAATTGCCTGACACGGGAATCACAGGTAAAGTTAACCAATGCCGGCACATGGGGCGGAATCTACGCCCCTACCATCCGATACAATGAGGGAGTGTTTTACATGATTACCACCAATGTTTCGGACAAAGGGAACTTCCTGGTTCACACCACAAATCCACGTGGTGAATGGTCAGAACCGGTTTGGATAAAGCAAGGAGGTATTGATCCATCCCTTTATTTTGAAGATGGAAAGTGCTATTTGGTCAGCAATCCGGATGTAGGCATCTACCTGTGCGAAATAAATCCGATGACCGGAGAACAGTTAAGCGAATCCAAACGTATCTGGAACGGTACGGGCGGACGCCATCCGGAAGGGCCACATATTTATAAGAAAGATGGTTGGTATTATCTGCTGATTTCCGAAGGAGGTACTGAATATGGTCATAAGGTAACCATTGCCCGTAGCCGGGATATTGACGGCCCGTATGAAAGTAATCCTGCCAACCCCATCCTGACACACATAAACAAAAACGCACAGAACAGTCCGATACAGGGAACCGGTCATGCCGATCTGATAGAAGCTCACGATGGTTCGTGGTGGATGGTATGTCTCGCATTCCGTCCGCAAACCGGCTCACACCATCTGCTGGGGCGCGAAACGTTTATCGCACCTGTACGATGGGATAAGAATGCCTGGCCTGTGGTAAATGGAGATGGAACCATAGCCTTACAGATGGATGTCCCCACTCTTCCACAGCAACCTTTTGACTCGAAAGCTCCCCGCATTACCTTCAATACCAAGAAACTGGGACCGGAATGGATCTATCTGCGCAATCCCAAACAGGAGAACTACATCCTGAACGGTAAGACACTCCGATTGAAAGCAACTCCCGTCAATCTGAACAGTATGGACTCTCCCACTTTCATCGGCCGCAGACAGCAACATATCGACTTCACAGCCGGAACATCCGTTGAACTACAGAAAGGGCAACCGCAGGACGAAACCGGAATTACGGTATTCATGGAGAATCATTCGCACTATGATCTTTTTGTAAGGCAGGATGCCAAGGGACAGCAGTCTATCGTCCTAAGATATCAGTTGGGAGAACTGAAACATATAGAAAAGGAAATCAATATCCCTCAAGGAAAAGTGCAGCTTCAGGTCAAAGGGAATAATGAGTTCTATTCATTCGGCTATTCCACCACCGGAAATAAGTTCCAGGAAATAGCCAAGATGAATACGCGCTATCTCAGTACCGAAACTGCCGGCGGATTTACCGGTATCATATTGGGCTTGTATGCCGTATCCGCTTCTTCAAAGGCACAGGCTGACTTTGATTATTTTGACTATCAAGGAAACGAGTAAACCGGAGGCGAAACATTTCACATTCATAGTATTCGAAAGCAATTTTATATAATAAATGTACAAAACGGCATAAAACAAGTAATTTTGTCAGAACTTTAGTGACATTTTGTTAATCAGCGAAACTAAAATCAATTGGCATACGTTTTGCGATTATGTTTGTGAACGACGGTTCAGGAACCGCATGGGAGTGATTAAGAAACGGCTCCCGAAAGCAGTCCAAGACCGGGAGTTCAGAACTAACCGAATGTTTAACTTAAAGGATAGGAGACTAAAATTATGATGCCTGTTAGAAGAACTCAAAATTGGTTACCAAGTATCTTCAATGATTTCTTTGATAACGAATGGATGGAAAAAGCCAATGCAACCGCTCCGGCTATCAACGTGCTGGAAACGGAAAAGGAGTACAAAGTAGAATTGGCTGCTCCGGGAATGACCAAAGATGACTTCAACGTTCATATCGACGAAGACAACAATCTGGTTATCAGCATGGAAAAGAAGACTGAAAACAAGGAGGAAAAGAAAGACGGTCGCTATCTGCGTCGCGAATTCTCATACTCTAAGTTCCAACAGACCATGATATTGCCGGACAATGTGGACAAGGAAAAGATTGCAGCACAAGTAGAAAATGGCGTGCTGAACATCAATCTGCCGAAGTTCTCAGCCGAAGAAAAACAGAAAAACAAGAAATCTATTGAAGTGAAATAAGGTTTCCGGTGAACCCAACAGATGTATTAACCAGAACGGGCAACCTCTCTTACGAGAAGCTGCCCGTTTCTTTTTATATCTCCGGATGTATTTATTTCGCCTTACGCGTTCCTTTCAGAAAGCGATTGGTCAGCCATTTGCGTACCGGTTCGTCATAGAGCTTCAGACAGGCATAAGCAAGGACGAAAGCTCCGACAAAGGTCAGTATCATATAAGGAAGACCTTCGGTGATGGTCGCATTATGGTTGCATGCCCAGGCCGTATATGTGTATATCAACGGATAATGAGTGATATAAACGGGATATGAGATATCGCCCAGGAACTTACAGATACCTACAGAGCGTTTTCCCGTCACTTTGCCACCGGCTCCCATCGAAACAATGACCGGAAAGATGAAGATAATGCAAAGTGCCTCGTAGAGTCCGTTCATCCAGAAGCCATCTTCACCGCCAATACGGGGAGCGGAAAGAACTATCACAATCATCAGACTACACCACCAGAATGCGCGTTTCTTTACCCGTATGAGCCAGCCTAAGCGTGAAAGCAGCAAGCCTGCAAAGAACGGATAGAGCAAACGGACGAAGCCCACATACTGCTGTTCCCAATTCAATGCCCATCCGCCCACGATATCACCATTGGGCGCCGTAAGACAGAGATGCAAAGTGGCACAAGCTGCCAGAAAAACAAGGATGGACAAGGCAACCTTATTGAACTTACGGACAAACAGTGCGTACAGGATATTGCCGATATATTCATAATAGAGTGACCATGCCGGCCCGTTCAACGGGTGCATTTCCGTCCACCCGCGAATGTCCCACTTCAAAGGAAGGGGAAGCAGCGTACAGCCATAAAGCATGATTATCAGAACTGTTCCTACCGATACATTATCCATATTCGGAAAGCAGGGGGATTTCTGTAGGAAAAAGAAAAGGGCACCGATAATGCTGCCCATAATTACCATAGGATGCAGGCGGATGACACGACGTTTGAAGAAAGTGCCGATACTCATCCGGTTCCAGCGGTCATCATAGGCATAACCGATTACAAAGCCCGAAAGCATAAAGAAGAAGTCGACGGCAAGATAGCCGTGATTAATGATTTGTGCGAGATGGTTGCCACCCGAATGTGCTTCAAGAAGATGGAAGGCTACGACCATAACAGCTGCCACTCCACGTAATCCATCCAGGATTTCATAATGCGGCTTAGAGGCGAGATAAGTTGTCTGCGTGTTCATTAGGATATCAGATATAATTAATTTGGATGCAAAAGTAGGATAAAATGTGGAATAAACCACGCAATTGTACATTGAATTGTACAGTCCTGATTTGGCTTCTCTAATAGTGGAATCGTTAGTTTTGCTATCAAAATACAAGATGACTATCAACTTTAAAAAAGGAAATATGAAAGAAGAGAGAAAAGCAAAGTATGTGACTCCGCAAATAGAGATCATAGAAATGGAAAGTGAGGGTGTAATGGCATTGAGCAATATGCCCGGTGGTAACCCTGGTATGCCTGGTGGACGTAGTTCCCGAAGATCTACCCAACGCTACAGTTCAAGTAGCATAAGCGAATTGGAAGACTTGATAAACGATATACTAACCTTTGAAAAATAAAACTATGAAAATAAAGATTGCGATACCTTTCTTTGCAGTATTCCTATTGGTATTAATGGGATGTACCCAGGATGAAGTTCTAAAAGAGGATACTTCTGTCGGGGGAAAAGAAAAAATATCCGTTACCGTCACACAAGGCGGAGCTATCACCCGCATAAGCCATGAAGAGGATGGTGCTAACGGCCTGATACTAAGGTGGACGGCAAATGATGCCTTTAAACTTTATGGTACTACGACTGAGGTCTTTACTACGACAGGACCTACTGATGGTGATGGCAAGATTGCTACTTTCACAGGAAATGCGGTTGAGGATGCCCAGCATGCTTTCTTTCCTGCATCAAAAGCTGAGAAAAGATGGGAGGATTGCTACTTTAATGTTATAGGGCAGGTTATCGATGCAAATGCTCCTTTTGTCCATCTGTCCGGTTACAACTTTATGACTGCACAGACTACTGCTTCCGGTACGGAGATTTCGGAAATAAGCTTTAAGCATAAAATAGCTGTTCTGAAGTTTGAGGTAACTCTTCCTGATGGCATTGTTCCTAAATACATCACTCTAAGCACACAGGATGATGCCGGTATAGCCATCTCCCAGAAAGCAAGTGATGAAAGCAACGTCACTACTGCCAAACAGCTTACTGCGGCTATATCCGGTGCCAGTAGCAAAAAATTCACTGCTTACATGGCCATTCTTCCCTCCACATTGAAAGAGAAACTGGCTCTTGCCGTGACAGGCGACGACGGGATGGTTTATAGTTACACGGTTTCTTTCAGTGGAGATTTTCCTTATGAGGCAGGCAAGGTTTATAATTCGGAGCTTACTTTTGGGGGAATAGAAGGTGGTTATGGGACTGCTGCTATATTCGATAATGATGTAATAGGCAACACTTGGGATCAGAGTGATAATAAAGGTAGCACGAAAGATAACCCTTACCTGATAGAGAGTGCCGGACACTTGAAATATTTAATTGAACAAGTACAAGCGGGAGAACGCTATCTGGATAAGTTCTTTAAATTAACTACGGATATAAAGGTCACGGCTGATACATGGACGCCAGTAGGGATTTCATATGCCAAGCCTTTTAGTGGAAACTTTGATGGTGGCGGACATACCATAAGCGGCGAATTAAAAGGAAGTTTTTCTGATGATCTACAAAACTTCGGCTTCTTTGGTTACTTGACAACTACAAGTAGTATGTTGATAGAAAATATCCATATAGCGGCTAATATTACATGGTCCTTTGCATCGCCTGAAGGAACAAGCACTTTATATTTTGGTGTAGGTGGCGTCATTGGACATGGACCTACGCTGAAAATAACAGTTTACAATTGTACAATGTCGGGAGAAATGAAAATATCAGGCGGGAACCTCGCCTATGGCTATTTATGCATAGGTGGTATAATTGGATATTCAGGAGCCCATATGAACAACTGTTCGTCAACAGGACAAAGTGATGTAAGTTGTAAAGGAAGCTTAGTTCGTATTGGAGGTATAATAGGACAAAACGGCATACTAGGAAGTGAGCATAAGCATTGTATAAATGCTTCTTCCATTATACTTTCTAACCCAGAACGTTCAAATACAAATTATACTATATCAGTAGGTGGAATTGGGGGAAGTATGGCCGGAAAGGTTTTGGGATGCTGCAATCAAGGCTCCATAACCGGACGTTGCCTCTCTCCAGTGGATGTTGGAGGAATTGCAGGGTATATCACATGGGGAAAATACCATCTCAACCGGAATTTAACGACAGATTTTAATGTTACTTCTAAAGAAACTGTGAGACTTGGATATTTGATAGGAGAACTTAGCAATGCTACTGTTTATTCCTGCAACGAAAGTGTTGGTGAACAATCCCAATGGATTGGAAGCAATCCCGCCTGGACACCCACTATCGATGATGAAAACGAGCATTAACCCTAAACTCTCCTGCCCCAAATAACAGGAAATTCATCAAATTACCGGGAGTTTAGAAAAGAATATGATAACTCCCGGTAATGAACGTCCTTATTATCAGTTTTCTAACATTTTCAAATTATCATTTTATTAACCCACCCATTTTACTTATATTTGAGACCTATACAAGTATCCTAAACAAAATGAACAAGTATTTTATATTCCCGCTAATCATTCTCGTATCCGGCATAGTAAGCTGCAACAAGCCGCCAGGCAGCACCCATCCACCTGCGCAATTCCATGCAGACAGTATAGCCATACTGGCAAAAGCCAATCAGTTCCGGCTAGACAAAGAATATGACAGCGCTATTTCCCTACTCGACTCCGCCTTCCTGCTACCCGTCAAAAGCAGCCAACACCCCAACGGACTATCTCCTGACGACGCCCGCCGTCTGATATCCTACGCAATCAGGCACTTAATGTTCGCATACAATCATTCCCGAAGAATAGCCGAAGGACACGAACACTTCCTCCGGCTCAGGGAAATGAACCACCCGATACTATCCAATCATTGCCAACGCGAGATTTTGGTATGCGACGCACAAATGTTGCAAACCCTCGGCCGCCGTGCCGAAGCCTGCCAACTCCTCGACCAAGCCATGAGCATAAATGAAAATGATGATCCTTCCAGTGAACTCTTTTGCACCATAGCCGCCGGAATCACCTATATGGCCGTCGACTCCACCGAAACACGGGCAGAGCCCACCCTGCTGCGAGCCGCCGAAGCTATGAGAAACGGAGCATACGACGACACCGGACTCTATCCGCAGGCCATGGCCAACCTGGCAAACATCTACATCCGGAAGAATGAATTCCAGAAAGGCATCAGCCTCTGTCAGGAGGTCATGGAACAAAGCAATAAATCGCAGAATCCGCGTGGGGCGATGCTTGCCGCAATCAACCTGTGCGGCAATTACACCGAACTAAACTTCTTCGACAGAGCCTTGCATTACAACAATGAAGGACTCCACCTGTTCCGTGAAGATAACGAGACCTGGGGTATGGCGGCAAGCCTGTACGAAAGGAGAGCCCTGATTTATAAAAGAATGGGCCTCATCGACTCAGCCTTCCTCGCGCTCAACCTTGCCGACAGCTTCTACATCAGAGCCACCAATCCGCGCGGACAAATACGTGTAAAGATGGAAAAGCTGGATGCCAAAGCCCAGTTCCCGGACTCCCTGCCGAAAGTCCTGACGCACTATGAAGAAATAAAAGATAAAGTGCCCGGCTATATGCTGCTGGATTATTACATGGGCTACGGAAATGCCATGTACAGAGCCGAAAAATACCAAGAAGCCATCCCGTTGCTTGAAAAAGCCGTCAACTTATCCAAAGTCCGCGGAGATATGGAAACCGAAAATCACAACAACCGGTTACTGCTCGACAGTTACCACCGTACCAACAGGATGAAAGCTGCAAAAGAACTGCTCCCCCGCTATAATATGATTATCGACTCTGTAATTCATGGAAAATCCATTCGCGAATCCATAGCCTCGCATATACGTTACGAGACGGAGAAGGTGGAACAGGAAAATAGTCTGCTCACAGCAGGCATAGCCTTACGCAACAGTGTTATCCGCACATACACCATCGGCACAATTGCATCCATCCTCTTTATCCTGCTCCTGGCCACCTGGTTCTGGAACAGACACCGATCTCTGAAATTACATCATCAACTGGACGAAAAGGAACTCGAAATCACCTCCATCCGCCTGGATAAAAAGGAAAAGGAATTGAAAAGAATTCTTGAATCGCGCCATGAACTTCATGAACACAACCAGGAACTGCTTCGGCAACTGGCTGAAATACAAACCTCAAACCAATCCGGTAGCGAACTCAACAAGCTTATGGAAACTCTGTCTCCCACCATGCTGACACCCAAAGAAGAAGCTGAATTCCGTGTCGCCTTCTCCGGCATTTATTCTACGGCACTTATCCGCCTGCGCGATGTGTGTCCCAATATCACCAAGAATGAAGAATTGCTGTGTATGCTCATCCTGCTCAATCAAAGCACCGAAGAAATAGCCCGGATATTAGGTATAGCCTCCGCCAGCGTCACCAGGATACGTTATCGGTTAAGGCCGAAACTCAATATCCCGGAGAAAGCTTCGCTGGATGCGGAGATCAAAAGGATTATGAAAGAGTAATCTCAACTACTCTTTCTATAACTCCTCACCGCCCACAAATTAAAGAACACCGCAAAGGTCGTCAATGCTCCCAACTGTGGAAGTAACTCCACAATGCCACCACCCCGCAGGTAAATGGTACGCATCACCTCTACAAAATATTTCAGCGGATTGAGCGCAGCAATCAGTTGTGCCCACTCCGGCATACTGTGTACGGGAGTGAACAAGCCGCTCATCAGCATCAGTATCAGCATAAAGAACCACATGACGAACATGGCCTGCTGCAACGTAGCGGAATGATTGGAAATCACCAGACCGAATCCGGAGACCACGAACAGGAAGACCACTGCAAAAAGATATATCGTCACAAAATGCCCCACAGGAAGAATGCCATAGAGCAGCCATGCCAGAAAGAAACATATCGTAAGCACAATGAAACCTATCAGCCAATAAGGTATCAGCTTGGCAAGAATAAACGTCAGTTTGGAGACAGGCGTTACATTGATCTGCTCGATAGTGCCCACTTCTTTCTCACCTACTACATTGAGCGCCGGAAGAAAGCCGCAAATCATTGTCAACAACATCACCATCAATGCCGGAACCATAAAGAGCTTGTAGTTCAGGTGCGGGTTATACAAATTCTGCGTTGAAATACCGATCCGGGGCAATCCCATCCCGGCAGACATTGCCTTTGCCGGTGATTCCGATTGCAACTCACGGGTATAGTCATTAATGATGGAAGACAGGTACGAGCCGCCCAATCCTCCCTTTGTACCGTTCACCGCATTGACGGCAACCAACAGGCGGGGGCTGTTGCCCGTCACCCAATTCTTCTCGAAATCGCGGGGAATCTCCAGGATAATATCTGCCGAACCGATTTCGATGGAGCGCAATCCTTCATTGTAAGTATCAGGAAGGGCCGTCGTACGGAAATAGGTGGATGCACCGATCTTATCCACAAGGCGGCGCGAAAGGACGCTGTGGTCATTATCCACAATGTTCAGGTTAATGTTCTTTATCTCCAGATTTGCCGCCCAGGGCATCAGTATCATAATCATACAGGGGAAGATAAGAATCATCTTCGGCAGGAACGAGTTACGGAGCAACTGCTTGAATTCTTTTTCTATCAGAAACTTTATCATACCACCACTCTCCTATTCTAATCGGTTCTTAAACTTCTTGAAACTAATCGTAATCAGCGCAACCGCCATTACAGCAAGAATACTGACTTCCGTCAATACCAGTGAAATGTCCACTCCTTCGATCATCAGCTTCCGCACAGCCTGAATGTACCAACGGGCAGGAAGTACGGCCGAAATGCCTTGAAGCAGCAAGGGCATGCTCTCTATGGGGAATATCATACCGGAGAGCAGCATGGTAGGCATCATCAGTATCAATCCCGATGCAAGCATGGCAGCAACCTGCGTCCGCGTCACCGAGGATATCAGCAAGCCCAGAGCCAGGGAAACGAAGATAAAGAGCAGCGATACCACAATCAGCCAGAACAAGCTACCCGCCACGGGAACATCGAGCACATAGACAGACAACAGCAAAATCGTTGTCAGGTTGACAAACGAAAGCACAAAGTAAGGAACTGCCTTGGCAAGAATAATAAACAATGGCTTCACCGGAGAAACCAACAATATCTCCATCGTTCCTGTCTCCTTCTCCCGGACAATGGATATGGAAGTCATCATGGCACAAATCAACATCAGGATCAGTCCCATCACACCCGGCACAAAGTTGTAGGCACTCTTCATCTGCGGATTATAAAGCAGCTTCACTTCGGGAACAATAGTGGAAACCTGCATTCCCGCCGGAAGCATTTCGCGTCCGGCAGAGGATATGATGTTGGCGGCATAACCGGTCTGTGTGGTTGCCGTATTGGGGTCGGTAGCATCGGCCACCAACTGTACGCAAGCATCTCCGGTATAAACGTGATTCGCGAATTGCTCGCTGAAGATGACTGCCAGGTCAATGTCTCCCCGTCTGAAAGACTTCTCAACCTCGTCCGGAGTATTCAGATTCGTGGTGACGGAGAAATATTCACTCGCATCCAGACGGTCGATAATGCGCCGGGTGACAACATCGTTCGACGGGTCGAGAATGGCGACACGGATGTTCTTCACTTCCGTGGTTATGGCAAAGCCGAAAAGGATAATCTGCACCACAGGCATACCCAGCAATATCAGCATGGTTCGCCTGTCACGGAAGATATGGAAGAATTCCTTTCGGACAAAAGCTATAAATTGTTTCATTGTTCTTACTAATTATGTTATGAATCGGCTAATCCGCCGTACGCACCGCCTCCCGTGCCAACTGCTGGAAAACATCATCCATTGTAGCAACTTTAAATTGCCGTTTCAATTCATCGGGCGTATCGAGAGCACGGATCACGCCATCCACCATGATAGAGATACGGTCGCAATACTCGGCCTCATCCATGAAGTGGGTGGTGACAAAGACAGTGATCCCCCGGTCGGCAGCCTGATAAATAAGCTCCCAGAACTGGCGACGGGTAGCAGGATCCACCCCACCCGTCGGCTCATCCAGAAAGACGATCTTCGGTTCGTGAAAGATGGAAACGGAGAAAGCAAGTTTCTGTTTCCAGCCCAGCGGCAGACTTTTTACCAGCGTATCACGCTCGGCACTCAGTCCGATGCGTTCCAGAAGTTCATCGGTCTTGCGGGCTATTTCATCTTCTGCCATGCCGTAAATCCCGGCAAACAGCCGGATATTCTCCCACACTTTCAGGTCTTCGTAAAGAGAAAACTTCTGGCTCATATAGCCGATATTCTTTTTCACATCCTCCGTCCGTGTAGCAACATCGAAACCGGCTACGCGGGCCGTGCCTCCTGTGGGATGACTCAATCCGGTAAGCATGCGCATGGCAGTAGTCTTTCCGGCACCGTTGGCGCCCAGGAAGCCGAATATCTCGCCACGATGGACTTTGAAAGAGATATGATCCACTGCCGTGAAATTGCCGAAACGTTTGGTGAGCTTATCCACTTCGATGACATACTCATCTTTCTGTTCCACCTTGCCATGTTCCAGCCCCGGCGGACAAAGAATGCTTGCGAACTGATTCAGAATACGTTCCGGAGTATCTATCCCATGTATCTGCCCCTCATTGATAAAGGCAATGCGGTCACATTGGCGTGCCTCATCAATAATAGGTGTAGAGGCTATGATGGTGATGCCCTGTTCCTTCAACCGGCGAAGCATCCCCCAAAACTCCTTGCGGGAAACAGGGTCTACACCTGTTGTCGGCTCGTCGAGGAAAAGCACATCCGGTTTATGGATAAGCGCACAACTCAACGCCAGTTTCTGCTTCATACCTCCGGACAAAGCTCCGGCACGGCGTTTGCGGAAAGGCTCTATCTGCTGGTAGATATCCTTCACCAATTCATAATTCTCCTCAATGGTGGTATGGAAAACAGTAGCAAAGAAGTTCAGGTTTTCTTCTACCGTCAAGTCCTGATAGAGGGAGAAGCGTCCCGGCATATAGCCTACGCGACGACGGATTTCTTTATAATCCTTCGCTATATCCAGACCGCACACCGAAGCATTTCCACTATCGGGAAGCAGCAAGGTGGTGAGGATACGGAAAAGAGAAGTCTTCCCCGCCCCATCAGGCCCGATAATGCCGAACAACTCTCCGGAAGGAACCGTCAAGGAAACACTCTTCAACGCCTCCACCGCCCCATATTTCTTGGTAACGTTATCTACAACAACCGCATGTTCCATAAATTAATCACTAATCACTAACCGTTAATCACTAAACTCCACTCCCCCGTACATGCCTATCTTCAACAGCCCGTCATTGTGCACGGCAATCTTCACGGCATACACCAGGTTGGCACGTTCATTCTTAGTCAGGATAGTCTTCGGGGTAAATTCCGAGGTATCCGAAATCCAGGTTACTACGCCCGGATACTGCTTATGCTCATTGGTGCCGTAATCGGAGAAGACGGTTACTTTCTGTCCCAGCTTTACCTGCGACAGTTGTTCGGAGGTGATGTAAGCACGAAGGTACATCTGTTCCGTATCGGCCACTTTGAAAAGCGGAGTGCCCATAGCTGTGAGCTCTCCCGCTTCGGCGTACTTTGCCAGTACAGTGCCGGTTATCGGAGAGGTGATGTGACACTTCTTCAACTGGTCTTCCACCTGTGCCACCTGAATACCGACGGATGAACTTTGCCATGTCAGGCTCTGGTGACTGTTGGACAAGGTAGAGTTCTGCGCAACAAGTTGCTTGCGGAGCACTTCAAGCTGATCTTCCGCATCATCCAGTTGTTTCTGGTTTGCCGCACCTACCTTTAGTAAGTTCGCCACACGATTCCGTTCACGTTGGGCGGCAGATATTTGTTCTTTGGTGGCGGCTACCTGTTTCAGGATATCAGGACGCTGTTCTTCGACGGATTTAAGACTCGCCTCCAGTTGCAGCTTCTTCAAGTAGAGCTGTACGGTATCTACTACGCCGACTTCTTCACCGGCCTTCAACAACATTCCTTCTTCGATATCAAAATAAAGCAGGCGCCCCGATGCTTCGGCAGATACAAGCACTTCCGTAGTCTCAAACGTTCCTGTTGCATCATATTTCGGGGCACCGTTTCCACAAGCGGAAAAGAGGGCCAATAGGGAACAAAGTCCCAGTAAGTTCCTTGATTTCATAATGATCTATATTTTTATGCCTTTAATTATTCAATGTATATTTCAGATTCCAGATGTTCATCAGTAACTGTACCTCGTGTAAAGCCTTGGTTTGGCGTGCCAGATTCTCAGCTGTGATTTCACGAAGCATATCGGTTACGGTCAGCGTACCGTTCTCCACTTTAGCCTCGGCGGCCTTGCGGATGTTGACACGCAAACGGATAATCTCATCATCATCCACCATCTGTCGGCGCATGGACTGGATGGCCGAGCTTTGTTGGGTAGATTCCAGATTGGTATTGAATAGGAACACATCGCGGCTGGTCTCCAATTTACGGCGGTTGTTATCTATCAGCCTCCGATCATTGCGCAACGTGTAAAGGCTACCGAAGTTCCACGACATACGGACTCCCGCTACATAGTATGCGGAGAAATCATCTTTCAGCATGTTCAATCCCGGATTTCCGTAAGCTCCCTGCACGAACAGCCCGAAGCGGGGACGGAAGCGCGTCTTCAATGAAGACTCCTGTACGTTCAATTGTCCGCCTTGGGCATCGAACCAGCGAAGTTCCGGACGGTTGTTCACCAATGAAGTGGATTCAAAAGTATCGGCAGGCTTCTCCAATGTAGTTCCGGAAGCGATTTCCTTTCCTATAAAGATAGAGAGCATACTCAGATAGGCCTGTCGCGAAGATTCCAGCTCAATGCGTTTCTGCTTCGTGTTCAATATCTCCACGCTTACGGCATCCAGATCGCTCTGATTGGCAATGCCGTTTGCTATATAGTTGGATACTTGCTGATGGGTGCGTCCCAAGTCTTCCTGCAAAAGCTGATTCTGTTTCAACTGTTCGTCCAGCAACAAAATGCCGAAATATAGCTGATTCACACGATCATTCAGCACATACATATCTACTTCCTGCTTCCCACGGTCTATCTCCGAAGTAGCCCGGGTCAGTTGCTTTTTGGAACGGATATCTCCACCGTCCCAGATGTTCTGCGACACTTCCAGCATCACCTGATACTGATCTTTGGGCATACTTTTTATATCGATTCCCGGAACGTCCACCGGCAGCTTTGTAACATCACTTTGATAGGTTGCTTTTCCTGAAAGGGTGAATTGTGGCAGATAGCCTTTTCCGGCATTCTCCAGGTTATACTCCCGGGCTTTCTCTATCAGACCGTATTGCCGCACCAGCGGATAATTGGTCTGTGCCGAGTGTTGGCATCCCTCCAGCGTGAGCTGCGCATGTGCCAGCATTGCCGCAAGAACAAAGGAAAAAGAGAGAATAGTTCGTTTCATTTCCATATACATTTCTTGTTTATTTCTTTATAGGACGCAAAGATAGAGCTTAAAAGTATATGGATACATTCTATTTGTGTGCAATGATGCTCTATTTATCCGATTACCAGTATTAAAAGACAGGAAAACCCTATGTTTTCTTATCTTTGCCACAGATATAGATAAATTAAAGGAGGAAAAGGATATGGAAAAGAGCAAACCTATGGAGCTTGGGCTTGGCGAGCTGCTGAGTAATCCAAACATCGTAAACAATAACAGTTTTCGCTTTATCAGCCGTGATCTCGGTGTTATCATCAGCTTTGCCCAAATGGATAGTATCCTCTTTAGCACAGGGAGGCCCTATCGCGCCAAAGAAAGCAGAATCATCCGGATACTGAGAGGTGAAGCACGGATTTCCATCAATCTGATAGAATATAAGGTAAAGGAACCAATGATTATTATCAGCCCTTTCAATTCACTGATAGAAATTGTGGAAATCAGTGAGGATTATGACTTTCAGGTCATTGTTCCCGATAATAACTTTTTGCCCATCGCACAGGGAGGCGCACTGACGGATTCGTACACAAAGCATGGCATTTTCATTTCGCCCACAGAGGAAGAATTACCGCAAATCGATGCTTTCTTTTCAATGATATGGGATGCTGTGCACAAAGTGCCATTCCGCCGGGAAGTGGTACAACACTTGATTATGGCATTACTCTATAATATAAGGTATATACATGCAAAGAATGAAGAGTCCGCCCCATTGCAGCTCTCACGCCAGGAAGAAGTATTCCGCCGCTTCATCGGGTTGGTTAATGAACACAGTAAACGTGAACGTAACATCAGTTTCTATGCAGATAAACTGTGTCTGACTCCTCATTATCTGAGCACGGTTATTCGTGAAGTAAGCGGGCAGACGGTAATGCAGTGGATTAACCAAGCCGTTATTCTTGAAGCCAAAGTACTGCTGAAACACAGTGACTTGTTGGTATTCCAAATCTCGGATGAACTGGGATTTCCCAATCCGTCATTCTTCAGCAAATTCTTTAAACGGATGACGGGGATGACACCGGCGGAATATCAAAAGAAACGCCACACCTAAGCGGGGCAAACGCCACACCTGAGCAGGGCAAATGCCACACCTAAACGGGGCAAACTCCACACTTCACACTCGTCCAAGTGTGGCATCGGCACCCACGAAGTGTGGCATTGCGGGTGCTGAAACACAGCATTGGAAAACATTCAACTGAAAATGAGAAACTTTCATCTTATAACAAGATGATACGCTTCTGCATAATATCCACCAATTGCGCTTTCAATAACTTGGCATTGATAGGCTTGGGCATATATCCATCGAATCCGCTTTCCATCACCTTCTGTTCATCCGAAGCATAGGCAAAGGCTGTAACGGCAATAATAGGAATCTTTGCAGAATACTTGCGGATCTCCCGGGTAGCCTCGTATCCGTCCATTACGGGCATATTGATATCCATCAATACAATCTGAGGATTATGTTCCCGAAACATTTCCACAGCCTCCATACCGTCCCAGGCATGAATCAAATGATAGTCGTACTTCAGGATGGATTCAAAAAGCTTATAATTGCTTGCATTATCTTCTGCAACCAGTATGGTCAATTTGTTTCTTTCTATCGAAACTGGTTGAATATCTTTGGGCATCTGTTTCTTGTCTTCCTTCACAGCCGGTTTGTAGGGAAGCGTAAACCAGAAAGTAGAGCCTTTACCCTCTTCCGATTCCACGCCGATTCTGCCACCCATATGATCCATCAGTGTTTTACAGATAGAAAGTCCCAACCCTGTTCCCTGGGCAAAAGAGTTCAGCTTGACGAAACGCCCGAAAATGTTTTGTTGCTTATCCTTCGGAATTCCACATCCGGTATCGGTCACATAGAAATATAATTCATTCTCCCGCATTTCATAGCCAAAACGAATGCTGCCTTTTTCGGTAAACTTAATGGCATTTGTCACAAGGTTAATCATCAATTGGGACAAACGGTTCTTTTCCGTATAAGCCATACATGGCCCGGCAGGTTCCACAAACTCCAGTTTCACCGCATCCGTCTTCACTCTCAACAAGAAACCACGCTCCAGTTCCCTCATCAACTCATTCAGTTCGATATTAGAGTAATTCAACTCCAACGTTCCCGCCTCAATCTTCGACAAATCAAGAATATCACTGATGAGTTGCAGCAACAAGGTATTATTGTTTTCGATGATGCTGACATATTCCTGTTTTTCCTCTTCTTCCTCGGTAGACGCCAATATCCCCGAGAAACCGACAATAGCATTCAACGGGGTACGAATTTCATGACTCATATTAGCCAGGAAGGCCGACTTTAAACGATTGGATTCTTCGGCAAGCTCTTTTGCTGTCGTAAGTTCTTGTTCCATTTTCTTCCGGTTGGTGATGACAAGCGACGAGCCTACCAGTGTCAATGGCTTTCCATCTTCGTCACGAGCTTCTACGGCAGCCTGTGCTTCCACCCATTCCACCTTGTGCAGGTTGTTTTTCTGCACATTGACGATGCGGTATTCTTCTTTCACTTTTTCCACCCGTCCTTCTATCAAGTCCCGGTAGGCCTGTTTCACCCGTTCACGGTCTTCCTTGAAGATTTTTGAGAAATACTGAGAATCGGGCACAGATAGTTGTGAATCTTCCACCTCCTGTTCGTCAGTACTCAGTTCAATCGGTCTATTGATATCACACAGGATTGTTTTGCTCTTCAGATCCCACTTCCAGGGTACGATGTTGGCAACATCAAGAGCCATCGCCAGTTTACTGTTGGTAGCACTCAACTTTTGCTGTGCTTTGTGCAGTTCTGTACTGTTCAGGCAGAAGATATCAATCATATTTCCCTGATGGGTTCCTTTCAATACCACATCGTAAAAAGTATCGATGGCTTTAAAGTAGTAAGGGAATGTGATGGCTCTTTTCTCCGTCAACGCCATCTTTGTAAAATGCAGGAATTCGGGCATGGATTCCGGAAATATTTCACTTCCTTTTCTGCCTATGACCTCTTCCTTACGATAGAAATGTTTCTCAAATTCCGAATTTACATTCCGATAAATCAATTCGATGGGATTACCGTTCTTATCGGTCACCAACTCTTCCTGCATATAGAGTATGGGCATATTGTTCACTAACATCTTATAAGTAGCCATTGCATCTATCTCGTTCTGTTGTGCTTTCTTCAATGCATTCAAGTTGCGAATACGATACAGGAAGAGCAGTGTAATAAGCAAAATAGAGAAAAGAGTTCCCAAGATAAAATACCGGTAATGCTCCCAAAACGTAGGCGGTTTATTCAGGAAACGGGTATTGGCAGGACACGTGGAAAGAGAAAGCCCGTCACGTACCAGTATTTCATAATTAATAACAGGCGCCCCGTCTGTGGGGATATAGCAAGGAATATGGCGTGCCTGTTTGTCTTTCAACACATCCGAAATGGTTTGAATCAATGCTGCATCATAACGATCCTGATTGTAAGTATATCCACCCAGCATACCTTCTTTTCCACTTGCTATATTTACCATACTCAAAGAAAAGATAGGAACGGAAGTAGCAGCTATAAGCTTATGAGAATTAGTGGCTAACATGCTAGTACCGGCAAATGCGTATTTGTAGAACCACGAGGCGAACAGAACTCCCGTTGTTTTAGTGTCTACGAAATACAGGGAATCCAACAGCTGATTGGTCGTCATATTTTCAGCAGACCAAAATTTATACTTGATATCGGGATATTTCGTATTCAGTTCTTGCTTGATAAGTGCGGAGTTGTCTTGATTGACTTTGCGCCCGTCACCTATAAATATAAGCTCTTTCATTCCGGGAATCATCTGTTTCATCAGGCGAATGTTTTCCGGGATATACAAATCAGCGTACAGATAAACTAAATTGTAGGGGTCAACCAAATAAGAAAGAGGAGTTCGTTCTTCAGGCGTAGAAGGCTGCCTGTGGATATAAGCCTCATAGGAATCTAAATAATCTTCCTGTGCACAAAGCACAATGGGAATATCTCCCCAAACTTTTCTATATTCATCCCGCAACAACAATGCCGAATTTCCCAGTAATAACAGCATGCGTGGAGAACGACCTTTGTATTTATCGAATATATTGCGCTTGGATTCTTCCAGAATGGAATCATTTTCAACCAGCAACATATTCAGATGCTCTACGTAAAGAGTGATTCCAGGGTCTTTTTGAACGAATTCCGTAACGTTGGAAATGAGCCGACTACTCCAGGGAGATGATTCCGTATATGAGTTTATACAAAGGATATAACTTTTACCCTCTATCGCATCTTTTTGTGCAAAAGCCCAATTTACAGACAAGAGGTAGAAAAACAGAAATAGAAGATATTGTTTCATCTGTACCAGAAGAATTTTATGTTATGCGAAATATTTGCTTGTTTCATTTTGCAACACAAAAGTAGCAAAAAAAGAAGAAATACAATTATATAAATAAAAAAGAGAACCTTTTTTTCTATAAAAGGTTCTCCATCATCAAATTCAGATGTATCTATAATTACTTTCGCATTTTTTCCCTGCAATAAGACCGGTGTCCATAGATCACAATCACCACAAAACAGATGAACGGAAGGATGAATGACAGGTTCACAGCAGGCATACCCAGCAATGTACCACAGTCTATAATGCTTGCCTGAACCGGAGGTAATACCGAACCTCCGAGAATCGCCATAATCAATCCGGCAGCACCGAATTTGGCATCATCACCCAATCCCTGCAATGCTATACCGTAGATTGTGGGGAACATCAGAGACATACAAGCAGATACTCCTACGAGGCAGTACATTCCCCAGATATCCTGGAAACCAATCACCCCGGCCGTGAAGAAGCAAGCTGCAATAGCCAGTACTTTCAGCAACAGCCCCGGACTGAGATACCTCAGGATAAACGTACAGATGAAGCGGCTGGCACAGAAGATAATCATAGCCACAATGTTATATTGCTGTGAAAGCACTTCCGCAGCTTTCTCTTCCATTCCTTCCGACATGAAATAGCGCGTACCATATTGAATGATAAATGTCCAGCACATAATCTGCGCACCTACATAGAAGAACTGTGCGATCACTCCTTCGCGGTAATGGTGTATACCGAATATACGTTTCAATGTAGGCAGGAAGTTGATGTTATGAGACTGATCGCCATTCTTCGGCATCTTCACCATACGGATCACGATCAGCATAGCCAAAATGACAAGCCCGATAATCAGATAAGGCGCAATCAGTACCATCAGGTCTGAATCACGTACCGCAGCAAATTCTGTATCCGAAAGCTGGCTACGCTCCATCGTATCCATCGGGTTCAAGCGATTCTGAATAAAGTTCATCGCCACGTACATACCTAATAACGAGCCCATCGGATTGAAAGACTGTGCAAGGTTCAGTCGGCGTGTGGATGTAGCTTCATCGCCCATAGAAAGGATATAGGGATTACAGCTGGTTTCCAGAAACGAGAGTCCGCATGTCAGTATAAAGTAGGCTATAAGGAAGGGATAGTAATTACCCGTCAGCATGGCGGGATAGAACAGGAATGCACCGATAGCATACAATCCCAGTCCCAGCAGTACCCCTGCTTTATATGAAAAGCGACGGATAAAAATAGCTGCGGGGAATGCCATGGCAAAATATCCGCCATAGAAAGCCACCTGCACCAGTGCCCCGTCGGTAACACTCATACGGAAAATCTTGGAAAAGGCTTTCACCATCGGATTCGTGATATCGTTGGCAAAGCCCCACAAGGCAAAGCAACTGGTGATAAGAATGAACGGAATGAGGTAGCTTACTCCGTCTTTACTGATAATGCTGTTTTTCTTAGTGTTGTTCTTCATGGTAGTTATTTCTTTGGCTGGGATTAGTCATAAAGGTAGAAAATACGCTCCATCGGTTGCCATTTCTCGGCGGCTGTGGAACCGGGTTTCACAAGCTGGAAGATGGCCATATAGTCTTCCCACTCCTGTTGTCGGGGCAAGGAAGCGAGGCGCTCCATAGCTGCATCCCAGTTAAACCCTACAGGCACTTCGACTATCATAAACAGGCGGGTGTCCAAAAGATATATTTCCATTTCCAGAATACCGGCTTCACGGATACCGGCAGGTATTTCGGGCCAGATAGTCCCTTGGCTGTGCCGGCGACGATATTCGGCT
The DNA here is from genome assembly GCF_000526555.1 of Bacteroides sp. 14(A). Lineage (NCBI taxonomy): Bacteria > Pseudomonadati > Bacteroidota > Bacteroidia > Bacteroidales > Bacteroidaceae > Bacteroides > Bacteroides sp. 14(A). Next base: position 941,594 of record NZ_JAGH01000005.1, read on the forward strand.
ATCAACTGCGGATCGTCACGGAGTTCCAGTGTCCGGCAGATACGCTCCACCGGCTGATGATGCTCTTTGGCGGGATAACGTTTGATTGATGTGTCCATAGTAAATCAATATTGAAACGCAAATAAACACAGATTTTAGCAGATTAAAAAGTGATACGATAATTATCTACGCAAAGCAGTGTTTATCTGCGTTCCGGCTAAGTTATTAAATAAATTCTTTGATTTCTTCACGGCTGCCGATCTCTCCTTTGGCAATGGCTTGCACCAGGATATTACCGATAGCGGTTGCCTCTACAGGTCCGGCATAGACGGGAATACCCAAAGCCTCGGCTGTCAGGCGGTTCAGCAGTGAATTACGGCATCCGCCACCGATGATATTGAGCTGTTCTATCGGAGCGGGAAGCAGACGATTCAGTTGGTCTATTCCTTGCTTATAGCGCAGGGCGAGTGATTGGAGTACACAACGCACTACCTCACCGTAAGTTTCCGGTATAGGCTGTCCGTGCGCTTCACAATACTCCGCAATGGCATCCTCCATATCCACAGGGTTCTGGAATATTTTATCATCTACGTCAATGACGGATGGAATATCCGCAGATTCAGCGGCAGAAAGCAAGAAATCGTATTCACATCGCTCTCCTCTTTCTTTCCATTGTGCCATAAGACGTTGCAAGATCCAAAGCCCGGTGATATTCTGAAGAAAACGAATCTTACCGCCTACCCCGCCCTCATTGGTGAAGCCGGCCCGGCAAGCTTCTTCCGTGAGGATAGGCTCATCCAGTTCAACACCCAGCAGAGACCACGTACCGGAACTGAGGAAGGCACAACGGGATTTATCCACCTGTGTCGAAGGAATCGCATAAACAGCGCTTGCCGTATCATGCGAACCGACAGCTATGATATCCACTTCATCCGTCAGACCAATTTCTTCGGCAATCTCCCGTTTCAGTTTGCCACGTATCGTACCGGGCATCACAATGTCTCCGAAGAGATGTGCAGGTACTCCCAAGCGATGGATGAGTGGCTGATTCCAAGTCCGGCTACGTGCATCAAGCAGTTCGGAGGTGGATGCAATGCAGTATTCATTATTTGCCACCCCTGTGAGGAAGTAACTGAAAAGATCGGGCATAAACAGAAGACGGTCTGCAACTTCCAATTGCGTATCACCGCTTTTCTTCATGCTGTAAAGCTGAAAAAGTGTATTGATGGACATCACTTGTATGCCGGCTTCGGAATAATGCCGAACAAGGTTGTCACCGAAAAACTCTTCCGGCAAACCATCCGTTCGGGGGTCACGATAACACACTGGGTTTCCCAGCAAGTTACCGTTACGGTCTATCATTCCAAAGTCCACACCCCAGGTATCAATGCCAATGCTCCTGATATGATATCCCTTGCGCACCGCTTGCCGGAGTCCGTTCTTCATCTCATCAAACAGAGCCAGAAAATCCCAGTACACATGGTTTCCCATCCGCACCTGACGGTTTGGAAAGCGGTACACCTCTTCCAGTTTCAGCGTACCCTGGCAGATGGAACCGGCCATAACGCGACCGCTTCCACCTCCAAAATCTACTGCCAGATAGGTATTCATCATTTAGTCTTCTTTCCTAAAATGTATGTTTCAAGATCGTCGATCTCTTCAGGAGTAAGTACTGTGTAGTCTCCTCCGGACTGGATAATGATGCGGCATGCCATTTCAAAGAACATAGCGCGTTCAAAAGCCTGGTCGAAGTCCTTGCCACACACCACCTGCCCATGTTTCAGCAAGAGGACGGAATTATGGTCTTTCAAAGCATCAATCACTCCCTGAGCCAATTCTTTCGATCCCGGACGATAATAAGGAACTACCGGAATCTCGCTTCCCACATGGCAGGGAATCTCTGCTGTTACGTTGAAGTTCGTAGGACGATTCTTCATACACGCCACAGCCGTGGCATAGTGTGACTGGAAATGCAGAACTACATTCACATCAGGACGCTCACGGAGTACTCCGAGATGGAAACCGCTTTCCATAGAGGGTTTCACTCCATTCAATACTTCTCCTGTAGAAAGGCGGCAGACAGCTACTTTTTCTTTAGGTAGAGAAGGTACCCATGAACCTGTTCCGGAAAGCAGGACTTCGTCACCAATGCGCCAGGAGATATTGCCGCTACTGCATATTGTCAATCCGGCATCTCCTACCCGATGCGCCTGGGCTATGAATTGTTCTATGTGTTCGTTTGTTATCATGTCTATTTCTATTTGTTATTTATAGATAGGTCCGTACGTTGTGCAGGCTCTGTAATCAGCTCCTTCTTTATCCATACCGAATGCATTCCAAGCAGCAGGACGGAATATCTTCTTCTCATCCACATTGTGCATGCAAACAGGAATACGAAGCATGGAAGCCAGCGTAATCAAATCCTGACCGATATGTCCGTAACTGATAGCACCATGATTGGCTCCCCAGTTATTCATTACCGAGTACACATCTTCAAATGCCGGTTTATCGCAAAGACGGGGCACAAACCAAGTAGTAGGCCAAGTACGGTCCGTACGTTCATCCAGCAGCTTGTGAACTTCCGGATCAATCTCTACCGTCCATCCCTCAGCAATCTGAAGCACAGGGCCAAGGCCTTTTACCAGATTCAGACGGGTCATAGTTACAGGCATTCCACCCTTCGACAGGAAGTTGGAAGAGAAACCACCTCCACGGAAATAATCACGGTTAGCGGGATACCAGGTGGTAGCTTCAAGACATTTCTCCATTTCAGCCTCGGAGATTTCCCAATGAGGTTTCATGACAGGTTCACCCTGTGTATTTGTTTGCTGGCCTGTACCGTCCAGAGTGGTAGCACCGGAGTTAATCAGATGGATAATACCATTAGCTGCCAAACCGGTCAATTCTTTACCCGTAACACGTTTCACAGCTTCAGGACTCCAATATGTACGCACGTCAGAGAATATCTGTGCACGGTTTGTCAGCAAATGACCAAAGAGCATGGCTACACCGTTGCAGGCATCATTTTCAGTAGCTACTACGTATGCTTCACGGATACCGTTCCAGTCAAAAGAAGTATTCAGCAGAGCTTCGGAGTAGTCACCATTCGGATAAAAATCCGTCCACTGGCGTTGTCCCTGGAAACCGGCGGCAATGGCATTGTGTCCAAGTGCTTCTTCCTTGAATCCCATTTCGCGAAGTTTCGGATTACCTTGTATAAGGTCGCGCATGATAAGGGTCATCTTCACAATAAACTCCCAATCTTCGTCTTTTTGCTCACGGGTCTTGGTCTTTGCGGGGAGATTGAAATCCTTGCCCTCATTCTTCTTGCAATATTTCTCTGTCCATGCCATGGCTTTAGCGAACTCTTCCTTATCATAGATACCTTCAGTCATGCGACGGATAATTTCAGTCAGGTCTACAGATTCGCAACGGATGCCCAGATATTCCTGGAAGAAATCCGGATTCACAATAGAACCGGCAATACCCATAGATACGCTACCCATCGACAGATAAGATTTTCCGCGCATGGTCGCTACTGCCTGTGCGGCACGTGCAAAACGAAGCAGTTTTTCTGCAACGTCGGTAGGGATGGAATTGTCATCCAGATCCTGCACATCACGTCCGTAAATGCCAAAAGCAGGTAATCCTTTTTGTGCATGTCCTGCCAGTACAGCTGCCAGATATACAGCTCCCGGACGTTCCGTACCGTTAAATCCCCAAACAGCTTTCGGATAATACGGATTCATGTCCATAGTCTCGGCACCGTAGCACCAGCAAGAGGTCACTGTGATAGTAGAACCCACGCCTTCTCGTTCAAACTTCTCGGCACAAGCCGCGCTTTCGGCTACGCGACCGATGGTACTGTCTGAAATCACACACTCCACAGGACTTCCGTCACCATTCTTCAAGTTACTGGTGATCAACTCGGCTACTGCTTTAGCCAGGTTCATTGTCTTTTCTTCAAGGCTTTCACGTACGCCACCCTGGCGGCCGTCGATAGTGGGACGAATCCCGATTTTCGGATACTTTTTCATGCTATCATTTATTTGGTTAATAAAACATTATCTATGCTGAACTGTGCTGAAATCAGTTTGTAAAAAAAGGCTATAAAGAGCCTCTTAAATTTACTTCCGTCGGCAGACAAACCTGTATGGGTTTGCCACTCAAGATGAAATCTGCCGTCAGGATTCCCATCTTTTGCCAATCAACACTCATCACTGTTATTCCCTTATCAATCACTTCATAAGCCGGCGTATCATTATAGGCTATCAAGCCGAAATCAATACCACACGTCAAACCTGCCGCACGGCTCTTCTTCACAATCTCCACCACATCCACCTGGCGGATGGCGATATAGGCTTCACCGGAATGCACTTCCCTGTCGTCCAAAGTCTCTATTATCTCACATTCCAATTGATGATCTGCACAAAACTTCCTGAAATAATCGCACGTCTCCTTGGGATGCTTACTTTCCCGTGCCAGAAACAGGATAAGCTTGCGATAGTTCTGCAACCTATCTGACAATTGAGCCATAGCTGCGTAAAAGGCTTCACCGAAGTCCTGGCAGATGTATGAGTACTCCCGCTTATCAAATTGCCCGAAATCAAGCAGCAACAGGCGGGAAGAGTCTATCTTATAGAGATAAGGAGAAATCTTTTCATTATCGAAGTTCATTACCACGTATTTATTATAGCGGCCAATGGAATCGCGAAGAATAGCATTGAACAATGCTTCGTTATACTGATGAAACCACAGGTCTACCTTATAACGCGTAGAAAGGCGGCGGATGATGCTGTTATACAGCGTATCTTTAAAGGGTGAGTATTCATCGAGCAGCAGCAGAATATTTTTCTGGCGGTTCACCACATAGTAACCTTTACCAGGAGTAGAGTCGATAATCCCCCGCTCCTTCAGATCAATAAAAGCTTTAAAAACCGTGTCGCGGGAAACTTTATAATCGTGGCTCAGCTGATTGATGGAAGGCAGGGCGGTATCCGTCTTGTAACGTCCCATAGAAATGTCCTGGCTGATCAAATCGGCCAGTTGTTTTACCTTCGTCGTTTGTTGCCCGAAAATTGTTTTCATATTGCGTATACAGGTTTAATCAAAGTAAGGATGACACAGACAACTATGCTGAACTGTGCTGGTGCAAAGAAAGATTATTTATTCTGAATCAGCAAGAAATAGTGATATGTTTTGCAGCATATAAAAAGCAAAAGCCCCGTTACATCTTTGCAATGCAACGAGACCTGCTATTTCTAAAGTTATCAAAACAAGTCCGAATGTGTCCCAGTATTAAGCAGCAATAAAGTCAATTCTTTATCATTCTGCTCCCATATCAACAACCAATCCGGCTTTATATGACATTCCCAATATCCTGAAAATTGTCCCGACAATATATGAGGTTTATATTCAGTCGGCAAAGAACCGTTTTCTTGTAAAAGAGTTATCACTTTATGCAAAAGTTCAATATCTAATCCTCGTTTCTGGCAACGCTTTAAATCTTTCTTGAACTGTCCGGTATATATCAAGGTATATGCCATCAGCCTAATATTTGCTTAAATAACTCATCTGCATCTTTTGCTTTATACACGCGCCCGGTCTTCACATCCTCCATAGCCTTTTCTATACCCGACTTTTTGTCAGTAATAGTCCAGCCCATCTTCTTTGCCAATTCTTTGAATAACTTTAAGTCAGCTTTCGGCAACTCAAATGAAATGGTTTCCATCGTTGTATCCATAATATACTCTCCTATATTTTTATAGTTGTAAATGCAAAGTTAAACCATTCTCTTTGACTAACAAATGTTTTTCTCACTTTGTTATACAGAGATTATTTATACTCCGCCCACGATTTAATTGCCAGATCATCCAGCGTCATCGTACAGAAAGCATTGATGAAAGCACTTGCCAGGCGGGCATTCGTAATCAGCGGAACATTCAGGTCGATAGCGGCACGACGAATCTTATATCCGTTACTCAACTCACCCGCAGTGAGGTTCTTCGGAATATTCACCACCATGTCGATCTCTTTTTTGTGCAGCATATCCAACGCTTGCGGCTGTTGGTTAGTCTCACTGGGCCAATACACCTGCGTATTCTCCACCCCATTCTCCGTAAGGAACTTACTGGTACCTCCCGTTGCAAAGAGCTTATACCCTTTTTGCTGAAGCAGACGGGCAGCGGAAAGCATTTCCACCTTCTGTTTCGGTGTACCGGTAGAAAGCAGGATATTTTTCTTCGGTATGCGGTAGCCTACAGAAAGCATAGCCTTCAGTACGGCACAGGACGTATCACTTCCGATACAACCTACCTCACCTGTAGATGCCATATCCACACCCAACACCGGGTCGGCCTTTTGCAAGCGATTGAAAGAGAACTGGCTGGCCTTGATGCCTACATAGTCCAGTTCAAAGAGATTCTTATTCGGCTTTTCTACCGGAAGCCCTAACATCACCTTCGTAGCCAGTTCGATAAGATTAATCTTCAGCACCTTGCTGACGAACGGGAAACTACGGGATGCACGCAGGTTACATTCAATCACCTTGATGTCATTCTCACGGGCCAGATACTGGATATTGAACGGACCGGAGATATTCAGTTCGCGTGCAATCTCACGACTGATACGCTTAATGCGGCGTACCGTCTCCACATAAAGCTTCTGCGGCGGAAATTGAATCGTAGCATCACCCGAATGTACCCCGGCAAACTCAATATGTTCAGAGATAGCGTATGCCACAATTTCCCCATTCTGTGCCACTGCATCCATCTCCACCTCCTTGGCATGTTCAATGAACTGGCTGACAACCACCGGATGCTTCTTCGATACATTGGCCGCAAGTTGCAGGAAGCGTTCCAGTTCTTCCTGATTGGAACAAACGTTCATTGCAGCACCTGAAAGCACGTATGACGGACGCACAAGTACCGGGAAACCTACTTCTTCCACAAACTCGTTGATGTCGTCCATGCTCGTAAGCTCGCGCCAGCGAGGCTGGTCTACGCCGATACGATCCAGCATGGCAGAGAACTTCTCACGGTCTTCGGCATTGTCAATGCTTTTGGCGGAAGTACCGAGTATAGGCACCTTCTGCGCATCTAGACGCAGGGCAAGGTTATTCGGTATCTGACCACCGGTAGAAACAATCACCCCGTGCGGATTTTCCAGTTCAAGGATATCCATTACCCGTTCGAAGGTAAGTTCGTCGAAGTAGAGGCGGTCGCACATATCATAGTCCGTAGATACGGTTTCGGGATTATAGTTAATCATAACGCTGCGATACCCTTCTTTACGGATGGTATTCAGTGCCTGTACACCGCACCAGTCAAACTCTACGGAAGACCCGATACGATACGCACCGGAACCGAGTACAACGATGGATTTACGGTCGCCGAGATAATGAACATCATTAGCGATGCCACTATACGTCAGATACAGGTAATTAGTCTGTGCAGGATATTCGGCAGCAAGAGTGTCTATTTGCTTCACCACAGGGACAATGCCAACGCTCTTACGATGATTGCGTACATAGAGGATACCGTCTTCCATGTCTCCTTCATAACCGATGGCGCGAGCTATCTGGAAATCGGAGAAACCTTGTACCTTGGCTTTTTTCAGCAATTCCAAAGGCAGATCGGCTATCTGTTTGTGGTTCTTACTCCACTGTTCCAACTCTTTGCTGGTGTTCATTATGTTCATCAGCTTCTCCAGGAACCACTTATCGATCTTCGTCAGTTCGTGCACCTGATCAACGGTATATCCGGCACGGAAAGCTTTGGATATGACGAAGATACGCTTGTCCGTCGGTTCACGGAGCGCCTTGTCTATATCAGAGATAACAAGTTCCTTATTCTCTACGAAACCATGCATCCCCTGTCCTATCATACGCAGACCTTTCTGAATGGCTTCTTCAAAAGTACGGCCGATAGCCATCACTTCGCCTACTGACTTCATGCTGGAACCCAGTTCCTTGTCTACACCATGGAACTTACCCAAGTCCCAACGGGGTATTTTACAGACCACATAATCCAATGCAGGTTCAAAGAAAGCACTTGTGGTTTTCGTTACAGAATTCTTCAGGTCGAACAATCCGTAGCCAAGACCGAGTTTTGCAGCAACGAAAGCAAGCGGATACCCCGTAGCTTTAGAAGCCAGAGCAGAAGAACGGCTCAAGCGGGCATTTACTTCAATCACTCTATAATCTTCACTTTCAGGATCATAAGCATACTGCACATTACATTCTCCTACAATACCGATATGGCGAATGATACGGATAGCAAGTTCGCGCAACTTATGATAATCGGAGTTACTGAGCGTCTGAGACGGAGCGATAACAATGGACTCTCCCGTATGGATACCCAGCGGGTCGAAGTTCTCCATGTTACAAACGGTGATACAGTTGTCAAAGCGGTCGCGCACCACCTCATACTCCACTTCTTTCCATCCACGCAAGGATTTTTCCACAAGCACCTGCGGGGAGAAGGAGAAAGCTTTCTCAACCAACACATCCAGTTCTTCTTCATTGTCACAGAAGCCGGAACCCAGTCCACCAAGCGCGTATGCAGCGCGGACAATCACCGGATACCCCAATTCGGCAGCAGCACGACGGGCATCAATGGCATTTTCTACAGCTTCGCTTTTGATAGTCTTTACATTGATTTCATTCAGCTTATGCACGAAAATCTCACGGTCTTCCGTATCGATAATGGCTTGTACGGGAGTACCGAGAACTTTTACACCATATTTCTCAAAAACTCCGTCTTTGTAGAGGGCAACACCACAATTCAATGCCGTTTGTCCACCAAAGGCGAGCATAACGCCGTCCGGACGTTCTTTTTCGATGACTTTCTCTACAAAATAAGGAGTGACAGGCAGGAAATAAATCTGGTCGGCAACGCCTTCCGAAGTCTGCACAGTAGCGATATTCGGGTTGATAAGAACGGTGTAGATACCTTCTTCTTTCAAGGCTTTGAGTGCCTGGCTGCCGGAGTAGTCGAACTCACCTGCCTCGCCGATTTTCAGTGCACCGGAACCGAGTAGCAGGACTTTCTTTATATTGTTTTCTTTCATTTCTATTTATTCATTATATTTCTAAAATCTATCTCAATTCTCCTCCTCCGTCGGAGGAGGAGTACCCCAACGGGGGGAGGTGGTAGGTAAAGCAATAAAATACCTATGAATTATAAGGCTAAGGAATTTTTTTACCTACCACCCCGCCCTTTGGGCACCCCTCCTCCGTCGGAGGAGGGGAATTTAGATACTATTTTACAGCAGTTTCACGAACTCATCAAACAAAAACTCCGTATCCGTCGGCCCGCTGGCAGCTTCCGGATGAAATTGTGCAGAGAACCAGGGATTCCGTTTATGTTTAATACCCTCATTAGACCCGTCGTTCATATTGATGAACAGCGGTTCCCAATCTTCCGTCAGCGTAGTGTTGTCCACTGCATAACCATGATTCTGCGAAGTGATAAAACAACGCTCTGTGCCCACCATACGCACCGGCTGGTTGTGACTGCGATGACCATATTTCAGCTTGTATATCTTTGCTCCTCCTGCCTTACTCAGCAACTGATTTCCCATGCAGATACCGAAGATAGGTAGTTTTTCATTCTTCATTGCCCGGCGGATATTCTGCACCGCAGCATCACAGGTATCCGGATCACCCGGGCCGTTACTAATGAAAAGTCCGTCAAACTCCAGTTCATTATAATCATAGTTCCAAGGCACACGGATGACTTCCACATCACGCTTCAGCAGACAGCGAAGAATATTGCTCTTCACTCCACAATCCACCAGGACTACTTTCTTCTTACCCGCACCTTCGTTGTACCGGATTATCTCCTTGCAACTCACCTTATCCACATAATTCACTCCCGCATACACGGCATCAGGCACATTCTCCGGTTCATCATCAAAAACAATCTTACCCATCATCACGCCATGTTTGCGGAGTACCTTTGTCAGCTCACGCGTATCGATACCTGTGATGCCCGGCACCTGTTCACGCTTCAGCCAATCAGCAAGGCTTTCCACAGCGTTCCAATGGCTAAAATCCTCACTATAATCACTTACAATGATGGCTTCCGCATGGATACGTTCACTTTCCATAAAGGTAGCCAGTCCATTCGGTTCGATAGTGAAAGGCGGCACACCATAATTGCCCACCAACGGATAAGTGAGCGTCATCAACTGTCCGGCATACGAGGGGTCAGTCAAGCTCTCGGGATACCCCGTCATAGCTGTGTTGAAAACCACCTCTCCCGCTACCGGCTTTTCGTAGCCAAACGACTTGCCGTGGAAGCGGCTCCCGTCGTCGAGGATAAGAGTTACATTTCTCATGTTAGTTAGTGATTAGTGTTTAGTAATAAGTGATTAACGTTAATCACTTATTACTAAACACTATTTCGTTAAAATTGATATACTTGTTCTATATAGTCAATAAAGGCATTATTCAGCATCTTCACCCCGCCCGGCGTAGGATAATCACCGCTGAAATACCAGTCTCCCCGATGATTGGGGCAAGCCTCATGCAGCCCCTCCAACGGTTGGTATACGATTTCCACCTTCGCCTTTGTTCCGGCAGGTGTCAGCAGTTCCACCATCTTGGCGGAGATTTCCTCGTCAGTAAAGGGTGCATAGATATCCTTCACATAGTTCACCATTTGCTCCTTCGGCAACCCTACCTGGTCTTTCGATTTGCGGTAGGCAGCGGCAATCACATCTTTCATATCCCGGTCTTTCAGCAACTCGATGGCCGCTTTGAAAGCAATGAATTCACTCATCTTTGCCATATCGATGCCGTAATAATCAGGATAACGTACCTGTGGGGAAGAAGAAACAATCACAATCTTCTTGGGACCCAGACGATCGAGAATACCGATGATACTCTGTTTCAGAGTAGTTCCGCGTACAATGGAGTCGTCGATAATGACAAGATTGTCTACACCCGGCACCAGACTGCCATAGGTGATATCATACACGTGCGCAGCCAAGTCATTGCGGCTGTTTCCTTCTGCAATAAACGTGCGCAGTTTGATATCCTTGATGGCTACCTTTTCGCTACGGATACGGCGAGAAAGTATCTGTTCCAGTTCCTCCAGACTGGGACTATGTCCCAAGGAAGCGATCTGTTGCACTTTCTCTTCATTCAGATAATCATCCAATCCCTGCAACATGCCGTAGAAAGCAACTTCCGCTGTATTCGGGATGAAGGAAAACACAGTATGGTCAAGGTCTTTATTGATGGCTTTCAAGATGTTAGGTATCAGTTTCTCACCCAATAGTTTACGTTCCCTGTAAATATCCACATCACTACCTCGTGAGAAATAAATACGTTCGAAAGAACAGGGTTTCACCTCGCGTACTTTATTGATTTGGGTGGTACGCAGCTTGCCTGTCTTGTTAATCAGCAAGGCTTGTCCGGGCATCAATTCCTTAATGCTGGCTGCCGGTACATTGAAAGCGGTTTGTATCACAGGGCGTTCGCTGGCAAGCACTGCCACTTCATCATCCTGATACCAGAATGCGGGGCGGATTCCCCACGGATCGCGCACGGCAAACGATTCACCGCTTCCCGTCAGTCCGCATATCACATAGCCTCCGTCCCACTCCTTGCTCGAAGTACGCAGCACGTTTGCCAGGTCCATATGATCTTCTATATAGTGAGTCACGCCCATGCCTGTCAATCCTTCCGCTTCGGCAAGATTGAAGAGGCGCTCCACCTCACGGTCGAGACGGTGTCCCACTTGTTCCAGCATGATGTACGTATCGGCATACTTCCGCGGATGCTGGCCGATAGCAGTGATACGTGCAAAAATCTCATCCACGTTCGTCATGTTGAAATTGCCGCAAAGAGCAAGGTTCTTAGCCCGCCAGTTGTTACGCCTCAGGAAGGGGTGCACATAGGAAATGCCGCTCTTTCCGGTAGTGGAATAGCGCAAGTGCCCCATGTAAGCCTCGCCCGCAAAAGGAAGGTACTTCTTAGCATAATCCGCATCATGAAGCTGCTCTTTTGTCAGATCCTTAAAGTTGCTCTGCACCGTACCGAATATCTCGGTAATGGCACCCGAACCGAGTGCACGCTCACGGAACATATACTCTTCACCGGGATTTGCTTCCAGCTTTACACAAGCTATACCGGCGCCCTCTTGTCCGCGGTTGTGCTGTTTCTCCATCAGAAGATAGAGTTTGTTCAAACCGTACATCCATGTGCCGTACTTCTGTTCATAGTATTCCAGAGGTTTCAGCAGGCGTATCATGGCAACGCCACATTCATGCTTCAGTTCTTCCATCAGTTCATTTACAATTTACAATGTACAAAGTACAATTTATCGTTTACTATTTATTTCGTATTACCCTCTTTATTCCACTGTGACGCTCTTCGCCAAGTTTCTCGGCTGATCCACATCCATCCCTTTGCATACTGCGATATGATAGGCCAGTAACTGCAACGGTACTGTAGTAATTAACGGGTCGAGGCACTCGATTGTTTCCGGCAACTCGATACAAGTATCGGCAATCTTGCTGATAACCGTATCCCCTTTTGTCACCAGGGCAATCACTTTGCCCTTACGCGCCTTGATTTCCTGTATGTTACTCAATACTTTCTCATAAAGCCCGTTCTGTGTAGCAATCACTACCACCGGCATTTCAGCATCTACCAGTGCGATAGGCCCGTGCTTCATTTCAGCAGCCGGATAACCCTCGGCATGGATATAAGAGATTTCTTTCAGCTTCAACGCACCTTCCAAGGCTACGGGATACGAATATCCGCGTCCCAGATAGATAAAGTTATGCGCATACGTGAAGATTTTGGAAAGCTCTGCAATGCTGCCATTCAGCTTCAGCACTTCTTTCATCTTATCAGGAATGCGGTTCAGCTCTTGCACAATGGCAAGGAACTGCCCCTCATCTATCGTATTCTTCTCCTTGGCAAGCGTCAGCGCCAGCATGGTGAGCACTGTCACCTGTCCCGTAAACGCTTTGGTGGAAGCCACTCCGATTTCAGGGCCTACGTGGATATAAGAACCCGTATGCGTAGCCCTCGGAATAGACGAACCAATCGCATTACAGATGCCATAGATAAATGCCCCACGACTCCGCGCCAGTTCCACAGCTGCCAGTGTATCCGCCGTCTCGCCACTTTGCGAAATCGCAATCACCACATCCTTACTGTCTATCACCGGATCACGGTAACGGAATTCCGAAGCATACTCCACTTCCACCGGAATGCGGCAAAGACTTTCTATCAGATGCTTTCCGATAAGCGCTGCATGCCAGGAAGTACCGCACGCCACGATGATGAAACGTTTGGCTGCCAGCAGGCGGTCTTTGTTATCAATCACTGCGGAAAGCACCACATTTGTACTTTCTACATTGATACGTCCGCGCATACAGTCATGAATGCAATCGGGCTGTTCAAAAATCTCTTTCAGCATGAAGTGCGGATAACCACCCTTTTCCAACTGTCCCAGATTCAGTGCCACCGTCTTCACTTCGTGCGGACATTCCACATTTTTCAGGTTCACCACCTTCAGTTTCTCTCCGCGGCGGATGACGGCGATCTCTTCATCTTCCAAATATACGACTTTATCTGTATATTCCACAATCGGCGTAGCATCCGAAGCCAGGAAAAACTCATCTTCACCGATACCTACCACCAACGGACTACTCTTGCGGGCTGCTATAATCTCATCCGGATTGTCCTTATCCAGCACGGCAATGGCATAAGCGCCGATTACTTCACGCAACGCTAATTGCACAGCAGTCAGCAGATCTGTATTTTTGGATTTCTGGATGAATTCTATCAGTTGCACCAGTACTTCGGTGTCCGTACTGCTTTTGAATGAATAGCCTTTGGCCTGGAGTTTTTCTTTAAGGACGGCGTAGTTTTCGATGATGCCGTTGTGGATGAGAGCGAGATGTTCGGAAGAGGAATAATGAGGATGGGCGTTAGCGGAGCAAGGTTCCCCGTGCGTAGCCCAACGGGTATGGGCAATTCCGATGTTACCGGAAATATCTTTTTGAGTAACGAAAGTTTCCAGTTCCGAAACCTTACCTTTCGTTTTGTAAACGTTCAACTGTCGGTTATCACTGATTAATGCTACCCCTGCACTATCATATCCGCGATACTCTAATCGCTTCAATCCTTTGATAAGAATGGGGTAGGCTTTCTTTTGACCAATATAGCCTACGATTCCACACATACTAATTAATATTTGATTTTGCGCTGCAAAGATATAAAAACCCGAGAACATAAAGTTAATGTTTTGCCTATTTATTTATCAAAAGAATAGAAAAAAGTTATTTTCTTGTCAAAAAGTTAAAGAAAACAAACTTATTAAAGCAAAAGGAGTAATTTTATAAATTCAAAGCAAGCAATGGAATTTTAGTTTTATATTGAAAGGAGATAGCGGAAAAATCTTCCAATCCGATAAAGACTGTCGTTTTTCAAGGTTGCCAAATTGCCAAAAAGCCAAATTGCCAAGGCCAAAGGAAAAGGCCAATTAAGATAAAGAGAACCTGTTGGCGGAATTAATTCATAATGGAAAAGTAATGAATAAAAGTGATTAAACAGTACTATCTCAATTCTCCTCCTCCGTCGGAGGAGGAGTACCCGTAGGGGGAGGTGGTAGGTGAGAAAAGAATTCCTTATTGATATGATTCATCGGTATTTCTTGCTTTACCTACCACCCTGCCCTCTGGGCACCCCTCCTCCGACGGAGGAGGGGAATTGAGATACTCTATTTACTTAATGTAGAGATACTCATTTTATTCATACCCTAAAGAAAGAAATCAATTCTGCCAACGGGTAAAGAGACTAAATCCATGTCAATCCCATACCAACACTGTATCAAGTCCGTACCATCTCCGTATTTATAGGAATGGACTTGGTACGGAGTTGGTATGGACTTGACACGGAGTTGGTACGGACTTGGTTATATCCGGATAAGGATGAAACAAAAAAAATGTCATGCACTTCCCTTTTGGCTATTTGGCATTATGGCAATTTCTCGAACGAGGGAAAGGCGTACTTACAATACAGAATATAAACCACGCATTTTACTTCAATTCAAAACACAAAAGCGTATATTTTATTTCAATTTAAAACACAGATCCAATAAACAGACATTTTGCAAGTCACAAAAACCCATATTATTATACCAATTTGAAATTAAATTAATACTTTTGCCAAACATTTTGATAGTAATAATAGGTATTACTACAGAATAAAGTAAACTTAAAAAGATGAAAGAAGAACTTTTTAACAACGAAACAAAGAGAAAAGCCGGACAACAGGGAAGGGAAGAAAGCCAACATCCTGTATATCAACGACATCCCAGGCAGTTGGGCTTGTATGATGCAGAGAACGAGCATGACGCTTGTGGTGTCGGTATGTTAGTGAACATCCACGGAGGCAAGTCACACGAACTGGTAGAGTCTGCATTGAAGGTGTTGGAGAACATGCGTCATCGGGGCGCCGAAGGTGCGGATAACAAAACCGGAGACGGTGCCGGCATCCTGCTGCAAATCCCGCACGAGTTTATTCTTTTGCAGGGTATTCCTGTTCCCGAGAAAGGGAAATACGGTACAGGTCTTTTCTTTCTACCGAAAGATGAGAAAGACCAGGGTGCTATCTTAAGTATCATCATCGAAGAGATTGAAAAAGAAGGATTGACATTGATGCACCTGCGCAATGTGCCCACTTGTCCAGAAATTCTGGGAGAATCGGCACTTGCCAACGAACCGGATATCAAACAAATTTTCATCACCGGATTTACGGAAAGCGAGACAGCCGACCGTAAACTCTATCTCATAAGAAAAAGAATAGAAAACAAAGTACGCAAATCCGATATTGCCACGCGTGAAGATTTCTACGTTGTCTCCCTATCCACGAAGAACATCATCTATAAAGGTATGCTCTCTTCACTGCAACTGCGAGGCTACTTCCCCGATCTGACAAACCCCTACTTCACCAGCGGCATAGCACTGGTGCACTCCCGCTTCAGCACCAACACCTTCCCTACCTGGGGACTGGCACAACCGTTCCGCCTCCTGGCCCACAACGGCGAAATCAACACCATCCGCGGCAACCGGGGTTGGATGGAAGCCCGTGAAAGTGTGCTCTCCTCTCCCGTCTTGGGCGACATCAGGGAGATACGCCCCATCATTCAGCCGGGAATGAGCGACAGTGCCTCACTGGACAATGTATTGGAATTCCTCGTTATGTCAGGCCTCAGCCTGCCGCATGCCATGGCCATGCTAGTACCGGAATCTTTCAACGAAAAGAACCCTATCAGCGAAGATCTGAAAGCATTCTATGAATACCATTCCATCCTGATGGAACCCTGGGACGGCCCTGCCGCCTTGCTGTTCAGCGACGGACGTTTTGCTGGCGGTATGCTCGACCGTAACGGATTGCGTCCTGCACGCTATCTGATTACGCACAACGATATGATGGTAGTGGCCAGCGAAGTGGGCGTGATGGATTTCGAACCGGGAGACATCAAAGAAAAGGGACGCCTGCAACCGGGTAAGATACTACTGGTAGATACCGAAAAAGGCGAAATCTACTACGACGGAGAATTGAAAAAACAGTTGGCCGAAGCCAAGCTTTACCGCAGTTGGCTGGCAACGAACCGCATCGAACTGAATGAGCTGAAAAGCGGGCGCAAAGTCCCCCATAGCGTAGAGAATTACGAGAGGATGCTGCGCACCTTCGGCTATTCCAAGGAAGATGTAGAGCGGCTCATCGTCCCGATGTGTACCACGGGTGCCGAGCCTATCCACTCAATGGGGAATGATACGCCGCTTGCCGTGCTTTCGGATAAGCCGCAACTACTGTACAATTACTTCCGACAACAGTTTGCACAAGTCACCAATCCGCCTATCGACCCGATACGCGAGGAACTGGTAATGTCACTGACGGAATATATCGGTGCCGTGGGCATGAACATCCTGACACCCAGCGAAAGCCATTGTAAGATGGTGCGCCTCAACCATCCCATCCTAAGCAATGCACAACTGGATATTCTTTGCAACATCCGCTACAAAGGTTTCAAAACAGTGAAACTACCCTTGCTATTTGAAGTAGCAAAGGGGCGTGCCGGATTGCAGGAAGCACTCACAGCACTTTGCAAGCAAGCGGAAGAGTCCGTCAGCGAAGGGGTGAACTACATTGTATTGAGCGACCGTGATGTGGATGCCACTCATGCGGCTATCCCCTCCCTACTGGCAGTAAGCGCAGTACACCACCACCTGATTTCGGTAGGAAAACGCGTACAGACGGCATTGGTCGTGGAAAGCGGTGAAATACGCGAGGTGATGCACGCAGCCCTGTTACTGGGATTTGGCGCCAGCGCCCTGAACCCTTACATGGCATTCGCCGTGATCGACAAGCTGGTGGCGAAGAAAGAAATCCAATTGGATTATGCCACAGCCGAAAAGAAATATATCAAATCCATCTGCAAGGGATTGTTCAAGATCATGAGTAAGATGGGTATCAGTACCATCCGCTCGTATCGGGGAGCGAAAATATTCGAAGCCGTAGGTTTGAGTGAAGAGCTCAGCAATGCTTATTTCGGCGGGTTGAGATCCACAATAGGCGGTATCCGGCTGGATGAAGTGGCACGCGATGCAATCGCATTCCACGATGCAGGTTTTGCCGCACAGGTAGACGGATTACTCCCCAACAACGGTTTGTATGCTTTCCGTAAAGACGGAGAAAAACATGCCTGGAACCCGGAAACCATTTCTACCTTGCAACTTGCCACACGCTTGGGCAGCTATAAGAAGTTCAAAGAATTTACCAGTCTGGTAGATGGAAAAGAAGCGCCTATCTTCCTGCGCGATTTCCTGGATTTCCGCCGTGCCCCCATTTCTATAGATAAGGTTGAACCGGTAGAAAGCATCATGCACCGCTTTGTGACGGGTGCCATGAGTTACGGGTCTATCAGCAAAGAAGCGCATGAGGCAATGGCCATTGCCATGAACCGGATTCACGGACGCAGCAACACAGGTGAGGGCGGCGAAGACAGCGCACGCTTCACGCCCCGCGAAGACGGAACCAGTCTGCGTAGCGCCATCAAGCAGGTAGCTTCGGGACGTTTCGGCGTAACAACGGAGTATCTGGTGAATGCCGATGAAATACAAATCAAAGTGGCACAAGGGGCCAAACCGGGTGAAGGCGGTCAGTTACCGGGCTTTAAAGTAGATCAGGTGATTGCGAAAACGCGCCATTCCATTCCTGGCATTTCATTGATTTCTCCCCCGCCCCATCACGACATTTATTCCATCGAAGACCTGGCACAGTTGATCTTCGACCTGAAGAATGTAAATCCTCGTGCCAAGATCAGTGTGAAGCTGGTAGCCGAAAGCGGTGTAGGAACCATTGCCGCCGGAGTGGCCAAAGCAAAAGCAGACCTTATCGTCATCTCCGGTGCGGAAGGTGGTACGGGCGCCTCTCCTGCCTCCAGCATCCGCTATGCCGGTATCTCTCCTGAACTGGGACTAAGCGAGACGCAACAGACTCTTGTACTGAACGGTCTGCGCGGGCAAGTGATGCTGCAAGTGGACGGGCAATTGAAAACCGGTCGCGACATCGTACTGATGGCGATGCTGGGTGCCGAAGAGTTCGGTTTTGCAACCAGCGCTTTGATTGTACTGGGTTGCGTCATGATGCGCAAATGCCATCAGAACACCTGCCCTGTGGGTGTGGCAACGCAAAACGAGGAACTTCGCCGGCGCTTCCACGGACGCAGCGAATACCTGGTGAACTTCTTCACTTTCCTGGCGCAGGAAGTGCGGGAATATCTCGCCGAAATCGGTGTGGAACGTATGGATGATATCATCGGACGCACGGATCTTATTATCCGCAAGTCAGAAAACGAATCGCCCAAGCAATCCCTAATTAGTTTCGACAAAATACTGGCACGTGTCGATAATGGTGCAGCCATCCGCCACACCATCGACCAGCAACACGGCATCGACCACGTAAAAGACGTTGAAATGCTGCATGCCGCTGCCGAAGCTCTGGAAAACCAGAAAGAAATCTCACTGGAATATACGATTGCCAATACGGATCGTGCTTGCGGAGCTATGCTTTCGGGTACCATTGCCGCGAAGTACGGTGAAGCGGGACTGCCGGAACATACGTTGAACGTAAAATTCAAAGGTTCTGCAGGACAAAGTTTCGGTGCCTTCCTTGTACCGGGTGTTAACTTCAAGCTGGAAGGTGAAGCGAACGATTACCTCGGCAAAGGCCTTTCGGGTGGACGGATTGCCGTATTACCTCCGGTACGCTCTAACTTCCAGGCCGAAAAGAATACGATTGCAGGAAACACCTTGCTCTATGGCGCAACCAGTGGTGAAGTTTACATCAATGGGCGCGTAGGCGAACGTTTTGCTGTCCGCAATTCCGGTGCCATTGCCGTAGTAGAGGGTGTAGGTGATCATTGTTGCGAGTACATGACGGGCGGTCGTGTGGTAGTCCTCGGGGCAACAGGGCGCAACTTCGCAGCCGGTATGTCGGGCGGTGTAGCTTATGTATGGAATAAGGATGGAAACTTCGATTATTTCTGTAACATGGAAATGGTGGAACTAAGCCTCATCGAAGAAGCCTCCTATCGTAAGGAGTTGCACGAACTCATCCGTCAGCACTACCTCTATACAGGCTCCAACCTGGCACGCACTATGCTTGATGACTGGAACCGATATGTGGATGAGTTTATCCAGATAGTCCCCATCGAGTACAAGAAGGTACTGCAAGAAGAGCAAATGCGGAAACTGCAACAGAAGATTGCAGAGATGCAGAGAGATTATTAAGAGATTTATGATTTCAGATTTATGATTTTATGACTTGCCGGACGGTATCATAAGGGCATGCCATAGCGTAAGCCTAAGCAGAGATCATAAACCTGAAATCATAAATCTAAAAATAAATTACAAATCATAAATCTAAAAATGGCAGATCCAAAAGCATTCTTAAACATACCACGACAGGAAGCGGGATACCGTCCTGTCCACGAACGTATCACCGACTTCAGTCAGGTGGAGCAAACTTTAAACAGTCACGAACGCAAACTCCAGGCATCACGTTGCATGGATTGCGGTGTACCCTTCTGTCACTGGGCATGCCCGTTGGGCAATAAACAACCTGAATTTCAAGATGCACTTTATAAAGGTAAATGGCGCGAAGCATACGAAGTGCTCGCCGCCACAAACGACTTCCCCGAATTTACCGGACGCATCTGTCCGGCACTTTGCGAAAAGTCGTGTGTACTGAAGCTTTCGTGTGATGCACCTGTCACCATTCGTGAAAACGAGGCGGCTATTGCTGAAGCGGCTTTTCGCGAAGGTTACATCGTGCCCATTCAGCCCCAACGTAATGGAAAGCGGGTTGCCATCATCGGTGCAGGTCCTGCGGGACTCTCCGCTGCCTGCCGGCTGAATGCTAAAGGCTATGAAGTGACTCTTTTTGACAGCAAACCCATGCCCGGCGGATTACTGCGCTATGGTATTCCTAATTTTAAACTCGATAAAGCAGTAATCGACCGCCGGATGGGAGTGCTTGAAGCCGAAGGCATCAAGTTCGAAATGGGCGTAACGGTAGATGTACAGAAACTCCCCGCGGGCTTTGATGCCTACTGCATCTGCACCGGGACGCCACAGGCACGCGACCTCAATATCCCCGGACGCGAACTGAAAGGTATTTATCTTGCCCTCGAAATGTTGTCCCAGCAAAATCATATCCTCGATGGAGAAACGTTCCCCAAAGACCGTCTGGTAAATGCCAAGGGCAAACGGGTTCTCGTCATCGGTGGCGGTGATACAGGATCAGACTGTATCGGTACGAGTATCCGCCAGGGAGCCGTGAGTGTGACACAGATTGAAATCATGCCACAGCCTCCCGTAGGTCACAATGACGCTACTCCTTGGCCGCAATGGCCCATTGTACTGAAGACGACTTCAAGTCACGAAGAAGGTTGCACGCGCCGCTGGTCACTGGCATCCAATCAGTTTATTGGCAAGAATGGAAAAGTCTGCGGTGTAGAGGTGGAAGAAGTGGAATGGATTCCGGCTCAGGATGGAGGACGCCCTACCATGAAACCTACCGGAAAGAAGGAAGTGATAGACGCCGATATGGTGCTTCTAGCCATGGGCTTCCTGAAACCGGAACAACCGGAATTTCCGGAAAATGTATTCGTAGCAGGTGATGCGGCACGTGGTGCCAGCCTTGTGGTGCATGCACTGGCGGACGGACGGAGAGTGGCAGAACGGATAGACAAGTATTTGAGTAACTAACCCCTAATCACTAAGTATCATGTGTGGAATCGTAGGTATCTTCAATATCAAATCTCAATCCCAGGAATTGAGAAACAAAGCGCTTCGAATGGCGCAGAAAATCCGTCATCGCGGACCGGACTGGAGTGGTATTTATGTAGGCGGTAGTGCCATCCTGGCTCACGAACGTCTTTCCATCGTCGATCCGGAAAGTGGCGGACAACCATTGTATTCTCCGGATGGCAAGCAAATCCTTGCCGTCAACGGTGAAATCTATAATCATCGGGAAATCCGTTCCCGCTATGCCGACAAGTATGCTTTCCGTACAGGATCGGACTGTGAAGTCATCCTCGCATTATATAAGGATAAAGGCATTCATTTCCTCGAAGAATTGAACGGTATCTTCGCCTTTGCCCTTTACGATGAGGAAGCAGACGATTATCTGATTGCCCGTGACCCTATCGGGGTAATCCCTCTTTATATCGGTCGTGACGACCAGGGACATATCTACGTCGGTAGCGAACTGAAAGCTCTCGAAGGTTTCTGTGATATCTACGAGCCTTTTCTGCCCGGACATTACTTCTGGGGACGTGAAGGAAAAATGCATCGTTGGTATCAACGCCCCTGGACCGATTATGCCGCCGTCAAAGCCAATGACACCACCGCCCGCCGGGCTACCCAACCAGAAATCAACAGCGTAAAACTCGCCCTTGAAGCTGCCGTGCAACGCCAGTTAATGTCCGATGTTCCTTACGGTGTTCTGCTCAGTGGTGGTCTCGACTCTTCCGTCATTTCTGCCATTGCCAAGAAGTATGCCCGCAAGCGCATTGAAACTGATAACCAGAGCGAAGCCTGGTGGCCTCAACTCCACTCCTTCGCCGTCGGCCTGCGCGGTGCACCGGACTTAATTAAAGCCCGTGAAGTGGCGGAATATATCGGCACTGTTCACCATGAAATCAATTATACCATTCAGGAAGGACTTGATGCCTTGCGTGATGTCATCTACTTTATCGAAACATACGATGTTACCACTGTACGTGCTTCCACACCGATGTACCTGTTGGCACGTGTCATCAAGTCTATGGGTATCAAAATGGTGCTTAGTGGCGAAGGTGCCGATGAGGTTTTCGGTGGTTATCTATACTTCCACAAAGCCCCCACACCGCAGGCTTTCCACGAAGAAACGATCCGTAAGCTCTCCAAGCTGCACCTGTACGACTGTCTGCGTGCCAATAAGAGCCTTTCTGCCTGGGGTGTGGAAGGTCGTGTTCCCTTCCTCGATAAAGAGTTCCTGGATGTGGCAATGAACCTCAGCCCTGCCGTCAAGATGTGTCCGGGCAAAGAAGTGGAGAAACGCATTGTGCGCGAAGCTTTTCAAGATATGCTGCCTCAGAGTGTTGCCTGGCGGCAAAAAGAGCAATTTTCCGATGGCGTCGGTTACAATTGGATTGATACATTGAAAGCCATTACTTCGGCCGCCGTCACCGACCATCAGATGGAACATGCCGCCGAACGGTTTCCCATCAATCCGCCACAGAATAAGGAGGAATATTACTATCGTAGCATTTTCGAAGAGCACTTCCCCAGTCAGTCGGCTGCCCGAAGCGTGCCCAGTGTGCCGAGCGTGGCTTGCTCTACTGCTGAAGCACTTGCCTGGGATGCCACGTTGCAAGGGAAAAATGATCCGAGCGGACGGGCGGTGGCAGATGTGCACGAGGCAACATATGCCGGGTAATGAGTCTTTACTGATTAATAATGGATTCGCCCCGCCCATTCTCTTTGCAAAGAATTGGCGGGGCGAATCCATAATAATATATAGCTTCTGTCAGCTATGACATTTTACCAGTTTTAATTTCATTCCTCAAAAAGTCATACACATAGCGAGGACTCTGAAAATAAAGTCCGGTTTTAGCATCCTGCAATTTTGCATACGTATCCGATGTATACAGAGTACGCAAAAAACCCTTTTCCAAAGTCTTTATTAGGTTTTGATTTTTGAAGATCAATTTCCTTAATATCTACCGTTGTACCATGATAAAGAATCATTTTATTGCCCCTCCAAAACGTTGACAATAAGCCGTAATATCTGATATTACATCCTCAAAACGTTGTGTATGAGCAATACCATAGTGTTTATCTATGAAATCAATAGCTTTATACCGATCCAGATAACGGTATGCCTGGCTGGGAGCAAGCGAATGTAGCTTAGCAAACTCACTGATCAGAGCTACAATATACTCTATTTTATCCTTAACACTAAAATCCATAAAAGTATTCTTTTTAGCAATGAAACATCACAAAGATAATCATTATTTCTATGATTTATTACTCCTTCTGCACCCATTTACTATCATTTTTTAAATATTCATATATTTAGAATGGTATTTTCAAGCATCATCGTATAAACAATTTACCAAACGAAGCATATTAACAGAATACCAAAGGTTCTTATCACAGTCTCAAATATAGACAAATCACAGGCATTTCTCTGCTTTATTAAGCTTCTTGTTATTCGTTTTTAAAGAATAACAGGAACGTTTTTAAAGAATGTGCTCAACGTTTATTAAAAACATAAAAAGCCTCTTTTAAGCCCGAATCCAATAAATATCAACAAAAAAGGCGATAACTTCCTATTGAAATTACCGCCTTTCTTATTTTTTGTCTGTTATTATCTTAGAAAACAAGTCGTATGAATTCTCTATTATCAACTACCCTGCAAAGATACGACATCCGAAAGGCGAAGTCAAGTATTCGGGCCGGTTTTTCCGACTTTTCTTTTTTTTTATTTTTTAATTCTTCCATTTTGTTTTTGTCCAATACCATTTTTCTAATTTTGAGAATTAGAAATTAGGAACTTACGTTAACTTAACACACAACAAAGATGAAATATAAAAGGACTCTCTACTCCAATCCGCATAAGATAGTGTCAAAACGGAATAAAAGAACGCGAATTACACAAATCTGTCATTCAATAACCCACTTCTCTATATTCCTTGTTTTATTACTGAAGTTCACACCTATTTTGAATAATTTCCTCGGGTCTGCCTCAAAAGGAAGAGCATACTGTTTTTCTTCTATTTGCTGCAAAGCTTCTTCTGCAGTACCTTCCAGTTTGAATTCCATGACGTAAATGTAATCGGCAGTCTTCACTACCAGATCCACCCTCCCTTCCGAAGTGTGATACTCCGCCTGTGTGTAGAAACCCACCAGCTTGAAGACGATAAACAGCACATTTTGGTAATGTAATTCCAAGTCTTTCACCAATTCATAAGGTGTGTCGGCAAAAAAGCTTTGCAGCCTCTTAAAGAAAGCGTTAGGTTGGCCGGAACGTATCTCACGAACAAATCTTTGTATCTCAAACGGTGCTTCTAACTGATTGAAGCGGGTATAAAACGGCATCAGAAATCTGATAAAGCCCTCTTCCACTTCCCGGTTAGGGAAACCGAGACGGTATAGACCGAATTCCTTATCATATCCCTTTATCGTGAGATAACCGCTTTGGAAAATAACCGGTATGGGTTCGTTGTCGCCATAAATACAGTTCAGTACATCAGCATTCGTTTCTTCATGTGCCATGCGCTCCAAATTGTAATGATTGCGTCTCAGCAACTCCACAAGGTAAGTAGGCGTTCCGGTTTCAAACCAATAGTTGCCGAATTTCATCTTAAAGAATGTATTCAGCAAACTGAAAGGATTGTAGATGCCGTCCGTGTTTTCTGTAAAGTGATAACCGTCATAGCACGCTTTCAGTTCATTGCACACTTCCTGATACGTCATTTTCTGCGCGGCTGCCAATTCGTGCAGGTCTTCTTCAAAATTAAGATGTATCTCCTTTTCAGTGATTCCACAGATGGAAATAAACGGCTCGTCCATGGAGATGTCATTCAGATTGTTCAGGTCACTGAACACACTGACTTTGCCAAACTTGGTCACTCCCGTCAGCAAGGCAAACTTGATGCAGCCGTCCATGGTTTTCAGTACGCCATAGAAAGGTTTCAGAGTGTTGCGGAATTCGCGTTGCAGTTCCTCGTTGCCGATAGCTTGGAGCAAGGGTTTGTCATATTCGTCGATGAGAATGGCTACACGCTCACCACTTTGCTCATAGGCCCGTCCCACAACTCCTGCAAAGCGCAAGGCAAGAGTCGTTTCGGCAGAACGCATTCCGTAAAGTGACTCCCAGTAATCAAGCGTTTCATTCAGTATCTTGTCCAGACTGTCCGGCGTATCATATTTCCCGATATTCAAGTCCAGATGGAACACGGGGCGTTTCACCCAGTCTTTTTCCAAAGTTTCCACCGCCAAGCCTTCAAACAAGTCCCGTTTCGCCTCAAAATAGGCTTCGAGCGTGGAAATCAGCAAACTCTTCCCAAAACGGCGGGGGCGGGAAAGGAAATAGTAACTACCACTCTTCACCAACTTATACATCAATGCAGTTTTATCCACATAAACGTATCCTTCCTTACGAATCTTCTCGAAGTTTTGTATCCCGATAGGATATATTCTGTTACCCATGTCCTTGCCTCCTTCTACTATAATAGTATTCATTAATGCTACAAAGATAATGTAAACCGAGAACAGTATAAAATGAACTCGTTCATTTTTATCTTCTTCAAAGATACAACAAAGAAACGAAAGTGAGTGCAAAACGGGGAAAGAATGTTGTCTGTTAGCGATTTAACAGTATTAGCCAAAATGTTGCGGTGCCATCGAAAGCCAACGAAAAGCCAAGAAATGACAGAGTTTCGTTACTATCCCGTTACTTTGAATCTTGACTTTGAAAGGTTGTTTTGGTGGCTGTAACAGATTGAATGGCAATACTTGTTAAGCGATTGTGGCTGCAAATGTAGTGAAGTTTCTCATATCTTCGTTATGGTTTCACTTTGCCGGATTCTTCTGTACCGATACGCTGTGTTCTGCTTACCGTCATTCGACTCTACCATAAATAATTTTGCAAACAAAAAAGTAGAGTTATGAGCAGAAGCACTGTCAGAGTATTATTCTATCTCAAACGCAATGCCCCGAAGAAGAACGGGCTTGTGCCTGTAATGTACCGTCTCACAGTGAACGGCAAGATTTCCCAATTCAGTTGCAAATTGGATGTGGAGGAAAAGTTGTGGAACATAAATCTCAGCAGAATGTCGGGAAGAAGCGTTGTTGCACAAGAAGCCAACCGAATGTTGGATAAAATCAGAGTAGGTATCAACAAGGCTTATCAAGAAATTATAGAAAGAGACGGTTATGTGTCGGCAGAGAAAGTCAGAAACGCATTCTTGGGTATGGGACAGAACCATAAAACCTTGCTTGCCGTATTTCAACAGCATAATGAAGATTATACCAAACAAGTAGGTAAGATGAAAAGCCAACGCAGCTATTGGAAGTATTGTACCGTTTACAACCATTTGGAGGTATTCATCAAGCATCGCTACAAGGTGAGTGATATTACCTTGCGTGAGTTATCCCCTGCATTCATCACCGACTTCGAGTTGTTCCTTCGCACCGAGAAGAACCATTGCACAAATACCGTCTGGTCGTATATGATACTGTTCCGCAGTATCATATACACAGCCATTAACAACGGTTGGTTACAACTCGACCCGTTTTATACCTATCGCATCACAAAAGAGGAAACCAAAAGAGAATTTCTGACCAAAGAAGAAATCACAATGCTCATCAATGGTACATTCAAGAAGAAAAGTTACGAGTTGATTAGAGACCTTTTCATCTTCTGTTGTTTCAGCGGATTGAGTTGGAGGAATATATATAATTTAACTACCGATAACCTTCAAACATCATTCGATGGTCATTTGTGGATAAAGACCAACCGTCAAAAGACGGGAACGGAAACAAATATCCGATTGCTCTATACAGCCAAACATATCATCGAGAAGTACAGCGGAATGGCAGAGGGAAATAAGTTGTTACCCGTACCCTGCTATGCCAATTGTCGACATGGGATAAAAGCTGTTGCGAAACTATGCGGAATCAACAAGAACGTCTGCTGGCATCAAAGCAGGCATTCATACGCAACAACCAATTCATACATACATTTTTGTTAATTCCCATCATACGTTCATTCCTCAACGGGTGCAAAGGTCTGTGCGAACTGGTTTTGAAATCTGCAAATTCAAGCGGTAAACCGTTTTCGGAACAATCATCCTTTCATTCTTCGAGTGTATTGATCCGAAAAAAATTGCATCTTTCAAGGTCGCACAGGTAAAGCACCCATAGAGGAGATAACCGACCGATGGGAAACAGAAAATCAGACGGATGGCAGAGCCTTGATTGCTTCGCTATCCGTTTTTTTGCATTTGAGAGGAAGAATCCCTCCCTCAAAGAAACAAAAGTTCACAATTCGACATTTACCACAGACTGGTCAGCCAGCAGACCTACCAGCTATACGGCAGGCTGGTTTGCAAACCATACAGCCTTATTGCCCACAAACTTTGCAAACTGGCATATTGCTTGCCGATGCTATAACAATCCTGCCATTTATAAACCATGAATTCAAGCTTCGGGTTTGTGTTCTATTGAACACAGCAAGGTATGGCGGCTCAAAATGAATTGAGCCGCTGAAAACTTGATGTTCGCCGGAACATACCTTGCCACATTCCGCGAACTTCTCCCTCCGAAGTCGAGAGATTTGCAGAGTTGCGAAATTTTCTTGGGCAAATACTCTTTTGTTCTCAATAAAATAAATACCTTTGCGTTAAATTCAATAGATTGATTCTGATGGAGGATATAAATCGTCTTAAAATAGTGCTTGTAGAAAAGAAACGTACAGGCAAATGGTTGGCAGAACAATTGGGTAAAAATCCGTCAACTGTATCTAAATGGTGTTCTAATGTGGCTCAACCGGATTTGGCGACACTCGTGAAGATTGCAACCTTATTAGAGGTTGATGTACGAGAACTAATTATACAATCAAAAAATTGATTTATAGTTAACGTTTTGAAATAAAGTAAAGACTATTAATGATCGATTTAAGAATATAATAAGTTCACTTGAATTACAATGGCAAAGAAAATAAAAAGCATAGAAGAACAGATTGAGGATTGGTGTAAAAAACAATTCAACGGACAGAAGTATTACACTAAAACTGAATATATTAATCCCGAAATTGAAAATGCGCTTGAAAAGGCACCAAGCAAGCAAGGTGGTTCGGGAAAGAACTATCCAGATGTCAAATATATACTGATTTCTGACAACGGGTGCAAGATACCTGTAATGATTGAGGTGAAAGGGAAAAAAGGTGATTTAATAAAAACGAACGACAAGGGAGATGTAGAAAATACAAAGAAGAATTCAGAGCCCAATTACCAGAATATAGCAAAGTATGCTGTTAATGGAGCAGTTCATTATGCCAATGCCATATTAGAATACGCTGAATCATATAATGAAGTTGTTGCTATTGGGGTGAATGGTTATGAAGAAGCAGGGAAAACTATTCATGAAGTTGACGTTTGGTATATTTCCAAAGATAATCTTTTCGTTCCCAAACATGTAGGGAAATATGAAGATATATCCTTCTTGCTAGATAGCAATGTCAAGGAATTTGTTCAGAAAATTGGCACCCTCGCTCTAACTCCCGAAGAATTAGAAGAACGAAAACTTGCTCTTGAGGATGAAATCGAACGTAAATTGAAAGCTTTAAACCAAAGTTTGCATGATGAAAAGCAAATTGTGGTAAATAATAGAGTTCAACTTGTTGCTGGCCTAATTATGGCTGGCCTTGGAGCTGAAGGAGTCCCACCTCTTCGGGTTGAAGACTTGGCTGGTAGAGAGGATGATGAGAACAACGATGGGCAAGTCGTGATGAGCAAAATTAGGATGTATTTGGCACATAAAAACTTACCGGAAGAAAAGATTGAGATGATTACAGACATACTCAAAGTTGTATTTACTCAATCAAACCTTCAAGTGCCGATAAATGGAGAAAGTAAACTACATACAATTTATGCTGATGTAAAACGCGATATTCTACCATACGTTACAGGAGAATTACATAACATAGACTTTACAGGTCGCCTATTCAATGTAATGAATGAATGGGTAGCAGTTCCTGATGGAGGCGAGAATGATGTTGTTCTGACTCCACGCTATGTTACAGAGCTGATGGCAAAGCTTTGTGAGGTAAATATGAATTCTTACGTTTGGGACTTTGCGACAGGTTCGGCAGGCTTCCTTATTTCAGCCATGCATCAGATGATCGATGATGCTAAGCAAAAGCTCCAAGATAGTCCAACAAAATTGGAAGAAAAAATACTAAAGATTAAGATGGAGCAACTTCTCGGCATTGAGAAGTTAGCCGATGTCTATATGCTAGCCGTTCTGAATATGATTCTGATGAAGGATGGTAGTGCCAACATCATTCATAGTAATTCTTTAGAGTATGATGGAAATTACAAACAAGGTAAAAAGAAAGACAAGCCCTTCCCAGCTAATGTATTCTTACTCAATCCTCCATATTCAGCGGACGGAAAAGGCTTTGTGTTTGTAGAAAAGGCATTAGAAAAGATGACCCATGGCGGACGTGCTGCCATATTGATACAAGAAAATGCAGGTAGTGGTAATGGAGTTCCATTTACTACCAATATTCTAAAAAACAACACCCTGCGTGCATCTATCAAAATGGCTGATATCTTCTGTGGAAAGGCGAGTGTACAGACTGCAATCTATGTATTTGAGGTAAATCGACCTCATGACGCAGAAAATGATGTGGTTCGTTTTATCAATTTCAGTAATGACGGATATACTCGTATGAACAGAAAGAAGTCAGGGCAGAGTGTAAACTTACGCGATACAGATAATGCAAAAGAAAGATATGCAGAGGTTGCTAACCTTGTGCGTTATGGTAAGGGCGCTAATGATAAGAACCTGCATTATTTCAAGGATGACTATACCGAGGACTATATCAGCCTTTCCGGCAAAGATTGGACATATGGGCAACATCAAAAGATAGATACCGTGCCCACTGAGGAGGACTTCCAAAACGTAGTCAAGGAGTATCTTTCATGGAAGGTTGGACAAGTTCTTAAAGGAGAGTCCAGCCTGGGAAAACAGTAAGCCCACGACTTAGGACGTTGAAGGCGTGGGCATATAAAGACTTTAAAATAGGACATTTATTCTCTGCTCAAACAGGTGACACAGATTTACAGCAGAAAGACATAAATGGTAAAGGTAATTATTTCATCAATTCTGGGGTTGAAGCGCAAGGAATAAAAGGAAAGACTGATAGAAAAGCAAAAGTTTTTAACAACAATACTATTACTGTTGATTTCTGGGGCAATACTTATTACCGCGACTTTAAATATAAGATGGCAACCCATAATCATGTTTTCTCATTGTCTGGAAATGTGATAAAGAATCGTAATGTTGGACTATATCTTGTATCTACCATGTCGTTTATGAGAAAATTATTTTCATATAACAACATGGGGACATGGTCTAAGATTAAAGAACAGTATATTCACTTACCTATTACAAAAACAGGAGATATAGATTTTGCTTATATGGAATCTCGCATTCGCGAAATGGAGGAATCTCGCATTCGTGAGATGGAGGCGTATCTAAAAGTTTCAGGATTTGATAATTGTGAACTGACGGAGGAGGAAAAGAATGCTATTGATAATATGAACAATAGAAAAATCATATTTAAATCATTCTATGTAACAGATGACAAGAAAAAGAAAAGAACAAATGGTATTTTTGATGTAAACAATGCTCATAACATCTTACAAAGTTCTATAGTTGCAGGTAGTGGTACAATTCCTTATGTTACGGCAGGGGAAGGCAACAACTCTGTCTATGCATATATTTCATACGATAATAATCAAATAGAAAAAGGGAATGCCATTATGATTGGAGGCAAGACAATGGTTATTACCTATCAAGCCGAGGACTTCTTTTCTAATGACAGTCACAACTTGGTTTTATATGCTAAGGATAACAATTTGCGAAAAGAACTTATCCAACTATTCATGGTAGCAACTCTCAATAAAAGTTTGAAACCTATATATTCATGGGGTGATTCAATCTCAAAATCAAAAATTGTTAAGGATAAATTAGAACTTCCTGTAACTTCTACTGGTTCAATTGATTATCAGTTTATGGAGATTTATATTCGAGCCATCGAAAAGTTGACAATTCAGAAGGTTAAAGATTGGAGAGACCGAGAGATTACTGCAACAAAGGATATCATTAAGACCGATTCAGAAATCATATCCCTACAACAACATCATATACTTAAGCAATATGATATACTTGAGGACAATGCTCCAAGGATGGTTGCAGAGGACATTTTTATCTATGGTAGCATCCCTGTTGATTTACCTGGTATTAAATGCAATGAACTCATAGATAAAAAACTGAATCTTATTTTAATGTATGCTATTAGTAGTGGAGCTCGGCAGAAAACTGAAACAGCAGGGAAAATTGCATTGGGGATCAAAGAAAGTATGCTTAAGGATGAACAGATTGCTGCATATAAAAGCATTAAATATCTGATGTTCCATTATTGGAGTAACCCCAAAGCATTCCAACTGACTAAAGAACCAAAATTTGTTGATAAGGATCATGTTCCGGAAGACTACCTGATTAGACTGGAGAAAGATGCTGTGACATTTTTGTTGCTTGAGTATGCCCCCCTAATATCTGCGGATTTTGGAGATGTCAATATATTAAAAACGCAAAGAAGGGGCGAAATCAGGTACCTCCCATTTGTGACAACATTAGAAAGTATTAAAGATGAATAGAATCATGATTATGAAACGAATCAGAATATTCATAAGCAGTGTGCAGAGTGAATTTGCCGAAGAGCGAGCTATGCTTTGTCATTATATCCGAACAGATGTTCTGTTGGGTAAATTCTTTGAACCATTTATATTTGAAGAAGTCCCAGCCAATGAATACCCTACAAGTCACGTTTATTTAAAAGAAGTAGAACAATGTGATATATACTTAGGTTTGTATGGCAATCTTTATGGATATGAGGATGAAGAGGGTGTTTCTCCTACAGAACGAGAATATGATTTGGCAGCAACGCTTCACAAAAGTCGCTTAATCTACATCAAGAGTATTGGAGAGGAAAAGAGACATCCAAAAGAAACCGCTTTAATCCGAAAAGTAGAACGAGATATTGTGCGTAAAACTTTTGTAGATATTGACGGATTGCGTACTTCTGTATATGCTTCGTTAATCCGCTATCTGGAAGAGAAAGAATATATCCGCTGGCGACCATTTGATGCCTCTAATGACAATGGAGCGACATTGGAAGATTTGGATGAGGATAAGATGAAGAATTTTATCCACATGGCACGCACTAAGCGTAACTTCCCTCTTCCGGTGGAAACATCGCCTATGTCATTGCTTACGCATCTTGACTTGATAGACGATAAAGGCAGATTGGCAAATGCGGCAGTACTGCTGTTTGGGAAGAAACCTCAGAAATATTTCATTACGTCTGAGGTTAAATGTGTGCAGTTCTATGGAAATGTGGTGGAAAAGCCGATGCCTGCATATCAAATATACAGGGGTGATGTATTTGAACTTGTTGATCAAGCCACAAGTTTCGTGATGAGCCGTATCAATAATTGGGTGGGAACACGCGCAAAAGGTGAGAAAGCGGATATACCGACACGCCCAGAATTGCCTATTGATGCTGTAAAAGAGGCCATAGTGAATGCAGTATGCCATCGGGATTATACAAGTAATGCCAGTGTGCAGATAATGTTGTTTCGTGACAGATTGGAGGTTTGGAATCCTGGCACATTGCCATATGGATTGACAGTGCAAAAGTTGCATGGTCCTCATAAGTCTTTGCCTGCTAATCCACTACTTGCTGACCCTATGTATTGGAACGGATACATAGAGAAGGTTGGTACAGGCACAGAAGACATCATCAATAAGTGTCGTGAGTATGGGCTAAAAACTCCAGAGTTCTATCAAGAGGAAGATTTCAGAGTTGTTATTTGGCGTGTAAATGAAGAAGGTGATCCAATGCGTTCCAACGATGATCCAAAAGCGTTCCAAAGCGTTCCAATGAATGAGGAAAGATTGTTAGAAATAATAAGAGAAAATCCATCTATTTCAAGAGCCGCTCTTTCCAAACAATTAAATATGAGTGAGCGACAAGTTCGAAAAATAATAGACCAATTACGGGAGAATGGCGTTTTAACGCGGGAAGGTGGAAACTCTGGAAAATGGATTATTAATAGAATATAGTTTAAAAAGTAGCCAAACTCTTTGCTCGATTAAGAAGTTTAGCTACTTTTGTATCAGAGTTGTTTGACAAAGCATAACACAGAAGATTGGAGCAAGACTGCTGTAGCCAAATCGTTACCAACAACTTTCTATCATAGCATTCGCTATTTGTGTATCAAGCAGATACGAAATGATTGATTATCCAAGTTGCAAAGATAATGCAAATCGAAGGCAGCACTTTCATTTTCCCAATTTATTCCCTACCTTTGTACCCGCTTTTTTAGAAAGGCAGAATTCGTTCTATTAGTTTTAGGTTAAACACTTAATAACGCTTATGCAAAAGTCTGACTGCATCATCGGTGTAGAGCACGTATCGAAATACTTCGGAGACAAAGCCGTACTGAATGATGTAAACCTCTCTGTCCGTAAGGGCGAATTTGTAACGATATTGGGCCCCTCCGGCTGCGGCAAGACTACTTTGTTGCGCCTGATAGCCGGTTTCCAGACCGCCTCGGAAGGTATCATCACCATCGCCGGAAAAGACATCACGCAAACACCGCCACACCAACGTCCGGTGAATACTGTCTTTCAGAAGTATGCCCTTTTCCCCCACCTCAACGTGTACAACAACATCGCTTTCGGACTGAAGCTCAAAAAGATGCCCGAAGCCACCATTGGCAAGAAGGTGAAACAAGCCCTCCGCATGGTAGGTATGACGGATTACGAAGACCGTGACGTCGACTCCCTCTCCGGCGGACAGCAACAACGTGTTGCCATCGCCCGTGCCATCGTCAACGAACCCGAAGTGCTGTTACTGGACGAACCCCTCGCCGCCCTCGACCTCAAAATGCGTAAAGACATGCAGATGGAGTTGAAAGAGATGCACCAGAAGCTTGGAATCACCTTCGTCTACGTCACCCACGACCAGGAAGAAGCCCTTACTCTGAGCGACACCATCGTCGTGATGAGCGAAGGCCGCATCCAGCAGATAGGTACGCCGACAGACATCTACAACGAACCCATCAACTCTTTCGTTGCCGATTTCATCGGAGAAAGTAACATCCTGAACGGCCTCATGCTTCAGGACAAAGCCGTATCCTTTGCCGGACACGAATTTGAATGTGTCGACAAGGGCTTTGGCGAAAACACTCCCGTCGATGTAGTCATCCGTCCCGAAGACATCTATATATTCGAACCTTCTGCCGCTGCCCAACTGATGGGTACTGTCACCTCCTGCATCTTCAAAGGCGTGCATTACGAAATGATGGTACAGACTAACGAGGGCTACGAATTCATGGTGCAGGACTATCACAGTTTCGAAGCCGGACGGGAAGTCGGTCTGCTCGTGAAACCTTTCGACATTCACGTAATGAAGAAAGAACGCACCTGCAACACCTTCGAAGGCAAGCTCATAGACGCCACACACGTCGAATTCCTCGGTTACACCTTTGAGTGTGCCGAAGTGCAGGACATCGAACCGGGCAGTTCCGTCCTTGTAGAAATAGATTTCCGAAACGTCATCCTCGAAGATAATGAAGAAGACGGCCATCTGACGGGCGAAGTGAAATTCATCCTTTATAAAGGAAACCATTACCATCTCACCGTGTTTACCGATTGGGACGAGGATATCTTTGTAGACACCACTGACGTCTGGGACGACGGCGACCGTGTCGGCATCACCATCGCACCCGAAAATATACGAATTGTTGCGCCGGCACAGACCACCGGTTCTATCCCTATTGTCGAATCTGCTAATAAGAAAGGAAGTGCTCAGTAATATATCCCGTTTCTTCATGCGTCGCCGGAACTGGACAGTTCCCTACGCATTGTTTCTCATCATCTTCGTTGTGATGCCTCTGTTGCTCATTGTGGTTTATGCCTTCACCGATGCTGAAGGCGCATTCACGTTTGCCAACTTCCGCAAATTCATGATGCATCCCGAATCTATCAACACATTCGTCTACTCCATCGGAATAGCTGTCATCACGACTCTGGTATGCCTCCTGCTCGGTTATCCGGCTGCTTATATTCTCAGTCAGAAGCGCTTCAACACTTCCCAGACCATGGTTGTACTGTTCATCTTGCCTATGTGGGTGAACATCCTGATACGTACACTTGCCACGGTGGCATTGTTTGATTTCCTCAACCTGCCGCTGGGCGAAGGAGCTTTGGTATTCGGTATGGTCTACAACTTCCTGCCGTTCATGATATACCCTATCTACAATACGTTACAGAAGATGGATGGCAGTCTGATAGAAGCAGCCCAAGACCTGGGAGCTACGCCTGTACAGGTATTCGGTAAAGTGATCCTCCCCCTTTCGATGCCCGGCATCATGAGTGGTGTGGTGATGGTTTTCATGCCCACGGTTTCCACCTTTGCCATTGCCGAGTTGCTGACGATGAACAACATCAAGCTGTTCGGTACTACCGTACAAGAAAATATATATAACGGAATGTGGAACTACGGCGCTGCCTTGTCGCTCATCATGCTGTTGCTGATTGGCGTCACCGCCCTCTTTACCAACGAGGACGACAGTGCACAAAATGAAAGCGGAGGTGTGATATGATGACACGTATTCTGGCGAAAGGCTATCTTTGGTTTCTGCTCGCCCTGCTCTATTCGCCCATCCTGATCATTATGATCTTCTCTTTCACTGAAGCCAAGGTACTGGGTAACTGGACAGGATTCTCTACCAAACTATACAGTTCACTATTTACAGGCGGCATGCATCACTCACTGATGAATGCCATTTGGAACACATTCGCCATTGCTACAATTGCCGCCACAGCCTCTACCCTGCTGGGAAGCCTGGCAGCTATCGGCATCTTTAACTTGCGCTCCCGAGCACGTCAGGTGATGAATTTCACCAATGCTATTCCGATGATGAATGCGGATATCATTACGGGTGTATCCCTGTTCCTGCTGTTTGTCAGCTTTGGCATTTCGCAGGGATTTACTACGGTGGTATTGGCACACATCACTTTTTGTACCCCTTATGTGGTACTTAGCGTGATGCCCCGTCTGAAGAAAATGAATCAGAATGTATACGAAGCAGCTCTCGACCTCGGAGCTACTCCTTTCCAGGCGCTTCGCAAAGTCATCTTCCCGGAAATTCTGCCGGGAATGATCAGTGGTTTCATCCTCGCTTTCACGCTTTCCATTGATGATTTCGCAGTAACGATCTTCACTATCGGAAATGAAGGATTGGAAACGTTGTCGACATACATCTATGCGGATGCACGTAAGGGTGGACTGACTCCTGAACTGCGCCCACTGTCAACAATCATTTTTGTAACGGTGTTAGTATTGCTGATTGTGATTAATAAGAGAGCAGAAAGAAACAAGAAAGAATGAAAAATAATAATTTAGCGGAGCGAAAATGAAAGACTAAAGTATCTCAAATTCTCCTCCTCCGTCGGAGGAGGAGGGGAATTGAGATAGTCCGAACATAAATAGCTACACCACTAAATTATCATTTACCTACTATATACCCCTATAAACAATGAAGAAATACATCCCCCTCCTTCTCTGCATTCTTCTCCTTGCCTCCTGTACCGGTGCCAGTGAGAAGCGCAGCCGTGTACTGAAAGTATACAACTGGGCAGATTACATTGACGAAGAAGTCCTCGCCGAATTTCCTACCTGGTACAAAGAGCAGACAGGCGAAGATATCCGCATCATCTACCAGGTATTCGATATCAACGAAATCATGCTCACCAAGATAGAGCGCGGACAGGAAGATTTCGACCTTGTATGCCCCTCGGAATACATCATCGAACGAATGTTGAAGAAAGATCTCCTCCTCCCTATCAACCGCAATTTTGGGAAGACTCCGGACTATATCCCCAACATCTCCCCGTATATTCAGAAAGAGTTGGAGAAGATCAGCCAGCCCGGTCGCCACACCAATGATTACGTTGTTCCCTACATGTGGGGTACCGCCGGAATACTCTATAACAAGAAGTTCAAGACCCTTGAAGAAGTCAGCTCCTGGGGATGCCTTTGGGATGCCGTCAACCGTGGTAAGATTCTGATGAAAGACAGTTACCGCGATGCCTACGGCACTGCCATCATCTATGCCCATGCCCGGCAACTTGCCGACAGCACCATCACCGTGGAGCAACTGATGAACGACAATTCCCCTGAAACCATTGCCCTTGCAGAACAATACCTGAAAGATCTGAAACCCAACATTGCCGGATGGGAAGCCGACTTCGGCAAAGAAATGATGACGAAAAACAAAGCATGGCTCAACCTTACCTGGAGTGGCGATGCCGTCTGGGCCATTGACGAAGCGGAAGCTGTAGGCGTGGACCTGGACTATGTGGTTCCCCGTGAAGGCAGCAACATCTGGTACGATGGCTGGGCCATCCCCAAGTATGCCCGCAACGTAAAAGCTGCCAGCTACTTCATCAATTATCTTTGCCAGCCGGATATTGCTCTGCGCAATATGGATGCCATCGGCTACGTCAGTGCCGTAGCAACGCCCGAGATTATGGAGGCAAAGATCGACACGACTCTTGAACAGTTCTCCGACCTCAGTTATTTCTTCGGTCCAGGTGCAGACAGCGTTCAAATCAATCCGATACAATACCCTGACCGTAAAGTCGTGGAGCGTTGCGCCATGATCCGTGATTTCGGTGACCGCACAGAGCTTGTTCTCGAAATGTGGAGCCGCGTCAAAGGTGATAATCTGAATACGGGTATCGTGCTTCTCATCTTTGCAGTCTTCGGAATACTGTTTGTGTGGATTGTCTGGAAACGGATCAGCATTTATAAGCAGAAGAAACGTCACCACAGACGCAGACGCCGTATACGCAGGTAATAGGAGGTAAAGGAGATAACACCTTTATCTCCTGATTCGCATTAATAACATAAATGAAACATCACTTTTCAGACATATTTTGTACCTTGCGGCAGAATTATAAATAAGGAACTATGAAACTGAAAAAACTGTTATTTGCCTCCGCTATGTCTCTTGCCGCATGCGGCATCCTACAGGCCCAAAACACCCAAGTCATTGCCCACCGTGGTTTCTGGAAGACCGACGGTTCTGCCCAGAATAGTATTGCCGCCCTGGTGAAAGCTGACTCCATTCATTGCTACGGCTCCGAGTTCGATGTCTGGCTCACTGCCGACAACAAACTTATCGTAGACCACGACGGTGTATTCAAAGGTGTCCGCATGGAAACATCCACCGAGAAAGAATGTACCTCTATCACCCTCGACAACGGTGAGAACCTCCCTACCCTTCAGCAATACCTCGATAAAGCCAAAGGATTGAAAACCCGCCTTATCCTGGAACTCAAAGCACACAAGACTCCCGAACGGGAAACGCTCGCCGTAGAGCAAATTGTGAAAATGATTAAGGATATGGGACTGGAAGAACGTACCGAATACATCACTTTCTCACGCCATGCGACCAAAGAATTCATTCGCCTGGCTCCTAAAGGTACTCCCGTATATTATCTGGAAGG
This sequence comes from Bacteroides sp. 14(A), assembly GCF_000526555.1. Taxonomy (NCBI): domain Bacteria; kingdom Pseudomonadati; phylum Bacteroidota; class Bacteroidia; order Bacteroidales; family Bacteroidaceae; genus Bacteroides; species Bacteroides sp. 14(A). Next base: position 980,531 of record NZ_JAGH01000005.1, read on the forward strand.
TGACCTCAATCCGCAGGAACTGAAAGACATGGGTTGTGCCGGTCCTGATTACCATTTCTCCGTCTTCAAAAAACATCCCGAGTGGATCAAAGAATGTCACGACCTTGGCATGAAGGTTAACGCCTGGACAGTAAATGATGCCAAAGATATGGAATGGCTCATCAGCCAGGGAGCGGATTTCATCACCACCAACGAACCGGTATTATTGCAGGAGATATTGAAAAAGAAGTAATGCAGATCGGTAGTTAAATTTATTTCTTTATTTTCGGTTATGAATTAATTCACCACAGAGTAACACAGAGTTTCACAGAGTTTAATCAATTTGAAATCAAAAGAATAGAACTCCGTGAAACTCTGTGTTACTCTGTGGTGAAAACTCATTACTTTTCCAATCTGTACCAATGCCCCACTTTAACTCCCCCAATGCCACACCTCAACAATTCAAACGCCACACTTCGATGGCTCAAATGAATGGCATTGCGGAAGCTAAAGTGTGGCATTTGGCTTGTAATAGTGTGGCATTATACAAAAGATCATTTAGTCAGCAAAAAGAAGAAAACAATTTCATTCTGTCATATACAAATCTTCATTTTCACCCCATAAACTCCATTTTTTCACTTAAAACACGTATTTACGCCACTATCTACATAGAATGAATATGCGGAAATAATTCCATAAATAACAATTTATACAAATATGTACCCGCAAACTTTTAATTTGAAACTTGAATACCGTATATTTGCAGCGACTGAAAGAATAAATAAAAACAATAGAAATAAGATATGTATTCTACAAATAATTTAGCAAAACGTCGTATCTTTGCAGTGTGATAAAACAAAAAGAAAGATTAATCCACCAACAGAGTACAAAATGACAAGAGTTATAAAATTCACTAAGATGCACGGAGCAGGCAACGATTACATTTATGTAAACACCCTGAAATATCCCATCGAAAGCCCTGAAAAACTTTCGGTTGAATGGAGCGCCCCGCATACAGGAATTGGAAGCGACGGCTTGGTACTCATCGGCAGTTCGGACAAGGCAGATTTCAGTATGCGCATCTTCAATGCAGATGGTTCCGAAGCCAAAATGTGCGGCAACGCCAGTCGTTGCATCGGTAAATACTTATATGAATACGGTCTGACTTCCCAAACAGCCGTTAGCCTTGATACCCTGTCGGGCATCAAAATACTGAAGCTCCATGTAGAAGACGGAAAAGTGAACACCGTAACCGTGGATATGGGACGTCCCGCCGATATGAAAGAACAACCCATTGAAGCCAACGGACAGAAATTCACCGGAACCACCCTATCAATGGGAAATCCTCACCTGGTAATCTTTGTAGAAGATATTAAAGATATCAACCTCGAAAGCATCGGTCCGAAACTGGAAAATCATCCGTTGTTTCCCGACCGCATTAATGTAGAGTTTGCCCAGGTGTTGGAGCATGGGAAAATCAGGATGAGAGTTTGGGAAAGAGGTTCGGGCATCACCCAAGCTTGCGGAACCGGAGCCTGTGCCACCGCAGTAGCTGCCGCACTGACCGGAAAATCCGGAAGAAAAACAGACATCATTATGGATGGAGGCTCACTTACCATCGAATGGGACGAAAAAACGGATCACGTATGGATGACGGGAGGAGCAGTCCGGGTGTTCGACGGAGAAAAGATAATTAGTGATTAATGGTTAGTGATTAGTGATTAACCCTATTCAGCATCCAGTGTAATCACTAATCACTAAACGTTAATCACTAACCTAAATAACGCTTAAAACAACAAGAAAGTATGGCATTAGTAAACGAACATTTTTTGAAACTACCGGGAAGTTACTTATTTTCAGACATAGCTAAAAAGGTGAATACTTTCAGGATAACGCACCCTAAACAAGAGGTCATCCGCCTGGGTATCGGAGACGTTACCCGGCCACTGCCACCGGCTTGCATCGAGGCGATGCACAGGGCAGTGGACGAGATGACAAATGCCAGTACCTTCCACGGATACGGTCCCGAACAGGGATATGACTTTTTGATTGAAGCGATCATCAAACATGATTATGCTCCGAGAGGCATTCATTTTAGCCCTACGGAAGTATTCGTAAACGATGGAGCCAAAAGCGATACGGGCAACATAGGCGATATCCTCCGCCACGACAACAGCGTGGGAGTGACAGACCCCATCTACCCGGTATATATAGACAGCAACGTAATGTGTGGCCGTGCCGGAGTATTGGAAGAAGACGGCAAATGGAGCAACGTGACCTACATGCCCTGTACCGCCGAAAACAACTTTGTTCCCGAGATACCGGACAAACGGATTGACATCGTCTACCTTTGCTACCCGAACAATCCGACGGGAACAACGCTGACCAAATCACAACTGAAAAAATGGGTGGACTACGCACTTGCCAACGACACTCTGATTCTGTTCGATGCCGCTTATGAGGCGTTTATACAGGAAGAAGACGTTCCCCACTCCATTTACGAAATAAAAGGTGCCAAGAAATGTGCCATAGAGTTCCGCAGCTTCTCGAAGACAGCCGGATTCACCGGAGTCCGTTGCGGATACACCGTAGTCCCGAAAGAGCTGACAGCCGCCACCCTGACCGGTGAACGCATTCCGCTGAACCGTCTTTGGAACCGCCGTCAATGCACCAAATTCAACGGTACCAGCTACATCACCCAACGGGCTGCCGAAGCCATCTACACCCCGGCAGGCAAGCAGCAGATAAAGGAAAACATCGACTATTATATGAACAACGCACGAACCATGAAAGAGGGTCTGGAAGCAGCCGGACTGAAAGTGTATGGCGGCGTGAATGCTCCTTACATCTGGCTGAAAGCACCGAATGGCATCGGTTCCTGGCGCTTCTTCGAACAGATGCTGTACGAAGCCAATGTAGTAGGAACACCCGGTGTAGGTTTCGGCCCCAGCGGAGAAGGCTACATCCGCCTGACCGCCTTCGGGAATCACGAAGATTGTGTGGAAGCCATGAGGAGAATCAGAAAATGGCTGGTATGAAGATGAAAAAGATAACAACTAAAATAAAACTATAGTTTCACCGGACTGATCATCCGCAATTTGTCTAAACTTAAAAGGTAAAATAGGTATGAAAATGAAAAGCGTAAAATTCCGAATGATAGCCATCGCGCTATTATCAGCAGCAATGCCTTTCACAGCAAAGGCACAGGATAAAGTGGAGGCCTCAGTCGGTGCAGATTTTGTAAGCAACTACATCTGGCGTGGAACAGACTGCGGTGGTGTAAGTATCCAGCCCAGCATGGGAGTCAGCTACAAGGGCTTGTCACTGACAGCTTGGGGCTCGGTAGGCATCGACAAGGAAGATGCCAGGGAAATCGACCTCACACTGGGTTACAATACAGGCGGTTTCAACGTATCCGTTACAGATTACTGGTTCTCCTACCACAAAGAGGATGGCGGATATACAGGAGATTATTTCAAGTATGGCGCACATAGCACGGTACACATCTTCGAAGCCACTCTGGGATATGATTTCGGTCCGCTGGCACTGAATTGGAACACTTACTTTGCCGGAGATGATTATACGAAGGAGAACGGTGACAGAGCTTATTCCACGTATGTAGGCATCAGCGCACCCTTTAAACTCGGTGGCCTGGACTGGTCGGCAGAAGTCGGTCTTACCCCATGGGAAGGTGCGTATGCCAACAAGTTCAACGTAACCAACCTCACACTGAAAGCAGAAAAAGAAATCAAATTCACAAATTCTTTTTCGCTGCCCACCTTTGCACAAGTGACGTTCAATCCACACACGCAGGGTGCATACTTCGTATTCGGAGTTAGTTTTTGAGAGAGAGTAAAATAGGGAACGAGGGGACGAGGGAACAAGGAGACAAGGATAAGAAACGGACACCCCGAAAGGTCCTTGTCAACTCGTCAACTAAAAAACCTCGTCAACTAAAAAAAACGTAAATGTATTAAGGTATGAAAAAGATTGAAGCAATTATCCGCAAGACAAAATTCGAGGATGTAAAGGACGCATTGCTCGAAGCGGACATCGAATGGTTCTCCTACTACGACGTCCGGGGAATAGGAAAATCCCGTCAGGCACGCATCTACCGCGGTGTAATGTACGACACCAGTTCCATTGAGCGTATCCTGATCTCTATCGTGGTACGCGACAAGAACGCCGAAAAGACCGTGCAGGCCATCATCAGGTCCGCACAGACCGGAGAAATCGGCGACGGGCGTATCTTCATCATCCCCATAGAAGACGCTATCCGCATCCGCACCGCCGAACGTGGCGACATCGCCCTCTACAATGCTGAACAGGAAAGATAGTCCAGGCAGCACCAAACCGCAACTGTTAAGAGCATCTTCCAGAGAGCTGTAAGAGCTACTTAACAAAACTAAGAATACAAGTACAACTAAAAGCAAAAAGATTTTATGGATAAATATAGTAAACGCAGCATTGCCAGGCTGTGGATAGCCCTTGCTGTCCTTATGGCACTCTGCACAACAACAGAGACTTTTGCACAAACTTCCGCAGCAACGGATAGTATATCAGCTACAACAACCGCTGTTATAGCTACATTAGAAGAGACTACTGTAGAATCATCAGCCCCCTCCACCGTCGGAGAACTGGTAAACGGACTCAACACAGTATGGATGTTACTCGCCGCTATGCTGGTATTTTTCATGCAACCGGGCTTTGCATTGGTAGAAGCCGGTTTCACCCGGGTTAAGAACACTGCCAATATCCTGATGAAGAACTTCGTAGACTTCATGTTCGGTTCCCTACTCTATTGGTTCATCGGTTTCGGACTGATGTTCGGCGTAGGTGGTTTCGTGGGAATGCCCCACTTCTTCAACCTCTCGTTCTATGATGGAGGAGGATTACCAACAGAAGGCTTTCTGGTATTCCAAACTGTATTCTGTGCCACAGCAGCTACTATCGTATCAGGAGCCATGGCCGAACGTACCAAATTCTCCATGTATTTGATTTACACCATCTTCATCAGCGTACTGATCTATCCGATTTCCGGTCACTGGACCTGGGGCGGTGGCTGGTTGATGAACGGCGAAGAAGGTTCGTTCATGATGAATCTGTTCGGCACCACGTTTCACGACTTCGCAGGTTCCACCATTGTTCACTCCGTCGGTGGCTGGATTGCGCTGGTAGGTGCAGCCATCCTTGGTCCACGCATCGGTAAATACGGTAGAGATGGTAAATCCAGAGCTATTCCGGGACACAACCTCACCATGGCGGCGCTGGGTGTATTCATTTTATGGTTCGGCTGGTTCGGATTTAACCCCGGTTCACAGTTGGCAGCAGCCTCTACGGACGATGCAATGGCTATCTCACACGTCTTCCTCACCACGAATCTTGCAGCTTGTGCCGGAGGTTTCTTCGCACTGGTGGTCAGTTGGTTAAAATTCAGCAAACCATCTTTATCCTTGACTCTGAATGGTATCCTGGCAGGTTTGGTAGGTATCACGGCAGGCTGTGATATGGTTTCTCCGCTGGGTGCTGTCATCATCGGTACAATCTGTGGCATCCTGATGATATTCTCGGTTGAGTTCATCGATAAAGTGCTGAAGATTGACGATCCCGTTGGTGCAAGTTCCGTACACGGGGTCTGCGGTTTCACAGGTACCATTCTCACAGGTTTCTTGTCTACCAGCGAAGGACTCTTTTATGGTGCAGGCTGGGGATTCCTCGGAGCACAAGTATTTGGCGCCCTCGTAGTAGGTGCATGGGCAGCCGGCATGGGATTTCTCATCTTCAAAGGACTCGATAGGATACACGGTCTCCGCGTTTCAAAACGTGTTGAAGAAGAAGGGCTCGACATCTACGAGCATGGTGAATCAGCTTATAACGGATAAAGAAAAAAAGTTTTTTTTACTCTAACAAATAGTTTTTATAAACCAACAATTACAAGGTATGTCTAAATTGAGATTCAGAGTAGTAGAAACGGCGTTTAAAAAGAAACCCGTTGCAGTGGCAGCCCCCGCGGAACGTCCGTCGGAATATTATGCCAAGTATGTGTTCAACAAGGAAAAGATGTTCAGGTATCTGCCGAGCAAGGTATATGCCAAACTGATTGACGTGATCGACAATGGTGCTCCGCTGGATCGCAGCATTGCTGATGAAGTGGCAGCCGGTATGAAGAAATGGGCACTCGAAATGGGTGTTACCCACTATACCCACTGGTTCCACCCATTGACTGAGGGTACAGCCGAGAAGCATGACGCTTTCATCGAGCATGATGGCAAAGGCGGTGTGATGGAAGAATTCACAGGCAAACTGCTCGTTCAGCAGGAACCGGATGCATCCAGCTTCCCTAACGGTGGCATCCGCAATACGTTCGAGGCACGCGGTTACAGCGCATGGGACCCCTCTTCTCCGGCTTTCATCGTCGATGATACGCTCTGCATACCGACCATTTTCATAGCATACACCGGTGAGTCACTGGACTACAAAGCTCCGTTGCTGAAAGCCCTGCGTGCCGTAGACAAAGCTGCCGTAGACGTATGCCGTTACTTCAATCCGGAAGTGAAGAAGGTAGTTGCCTACTTGGGTTGGGAACAGGAATATTTCCTGATCGATGAAGGTCTGTATGCCGCACGTCCCGACCTACTGATGACAGGCCGCACGCTGATGGGACACGACAGTGCCAAGAACCAACAGTTGGAAGACCATTATTTCGGTGCCATCCCTACCCGCGTGGCAGCTTTCATGAAGGAATTGGAAATCGAAGCATTGAAGCTCGGCATCCCCGTTAAAACGCGTCACAATGAGGTAGCCCCCAATCAGTTCGAGCTGGCTCCCATCTTCGAAGAATGTAACCTGGCTGTAGACCATAACATGCTCGTCATGGCACTGATGCGTAAAGTAGCCCGTAACCACGGCTTCCGCGTACTGCTGCACGAAAAGCCTTTCAAAGGCGTCAACGGTAGCGGTAAGCACAACAACTGGTCGTTGGGTACGGATACAGGCATCGGACTGATGGGCCCGGGTAAACTACCCGAAGAAAACCTGCGCTTCATCACTTTCGTAGTGAACACCCTGATGGCAGTCTACAAGCACAATGGATTGTTGAAAGCCGCTATTTCCAGTGCCACGAACGCACACCGCCTGGGCGCCAACGAAGCACCTCCCGCAATCATTTCCAGCTTCCTGGGCAAACAGTTGTCGCAGGTATTGGAACACATTGAAGAGAGTACCAAGGATGATCTCGTAAGCCTTAGCGGCAAGCAAGGCATGAAACTGGATATTCCGCAGATTCCGGAATTGTTGATTGACAATACCGACCGTAACCGCACCAGTCCGTTCGCCTTCACCGGAAACCGTTTTGAGTTCCGCGCCGTAGGTTCGGAAGCAAACTGTGCCTGTGCCATGATTGCCCTGAACGCCGCCGTAGCCGAGCAACTGGTAGAATTCAAAAAAGATGTGGACGAACTCATCGAAAGGGGCGAACCGAAGATTTCGGCTATCCTTGAGGTTATCCGCAAATACATCAAGATTTGTAAGCCCATCCATTTCGATGGCAACGGCTACAGTGACGAATGGAAAGAAGAGGCCAAGAAACGCGGTCTGGATTGCGAAACCAGTGTACCTCTCATCTTCGACAGCTATCTGAAGCCGGAAAGTATCCGCATGTTCGAAAATACCGGTGTACTGACTCAGAAAGAACTGGAAGCCCGCAACGAAGTGAAATGGGAAACTTACACTAAGAAAATTCAAATTGAGGCTCGTGTATTAGGTGATTTGGCCATGAACCACATCATCCCGGTAGCCACGCAGTATCAAACGGATCTCATTGATAACGTTTACAAGATGAAGGAGCTGTTTCCAAGCGACAAAGCTGCAAAACTGTCTGCCAAGAACCTGGAACTCATCGAAGAGATTGCCGACCGCACCGCCTTCATCAAAGAGCATGTAGATGCCATGATCGAAGCCCGCAAAGTGGCCAACAAGATCGAAAGTGAACGTGAGAAAGCCATTGCCTACCACGACACCATCGTACCGGCAATGGAAGAGATCCGTTATCATATCGACAAGCTGGAACTGATTGTCGACAACCAGATGTGGACACTGCCAAAATATAGGGAACTCTTGTTTATAAGATAAGTGAAGAAGTGATTAACGATCACTAATAAAATTATTCTATTTCTTTTGTTGGTTGTTTTAAGTTTGCAGGGGGAGAGGTGCCGGGAGGTAGTTCTCTCTCTTTTTTTGAAAACTAAAATATCATCGTAATTTATTTTCCAGCATATCACTTTTTCGTACCTTTGTCAATATTTACAAAACCAGATGATAAATTAAAAACGATTCATTATGAAGAACATGCACATTCGCTATGCAGCACTCCTACTCTTTGTTTTGCTATCAGCATCGGCCTCTTCTTTCGCACAGACCGTTCTGGAGCAAAAAATCAGTGCGATTTCCGCCATTAAAGAAATCCGCCCACTGGAAACTTCTGAGTTTTCAGAGAAATACGTGACCTATTTTACCCAACCGCTGGATCACCGCCATCCGGAGAAAGGCAGTTTTCGCCAACGCGTTATCGTTTCTCATGTCGGCTTCGACCGCCCCACAGTGATCGTTACCGAAGGCTATGGCGCCGCTTACGCCCTCCGTTCCCAATATCGTGAAGAGCTTTCAAAACTTCTCAATGCCAACATGATATTCGTGGAATATCGCTACTTCCTTGAGTCTACCCCCGAACCCAAAGACTGGCAATACCTGACAGCCGAGAACTCTGCAGACGACTTACATGCCATCACCACCGCATTCAAAAACATTTATCCGGGTAAATGGATCGCCACCGGCATCAGCAAAGGAGGACAGACTACCCTTCTTTACCGCACTTTCTATCCGGATGATGTAGATATTTCCGTTCCTTACGTAGCTCCGCTTTGTTATGGAGTAGAAGATGGACGTCATGAGCCTTTCCTGCATAAAGTTTCAACACCGGAAAACCGCAAGAAAATTGAAGATTTCCAATTGGAAGCATTGAAACGGAAAGCAACTTTACTTCCCCGTTTTGAAAAGTATTGCACTGAAAAGAATTATTCATTCCGTGCACCGATTGAAGAAATTTACGATTACTCGGTATTGGAATATTCTTTCGCTTTGTGGCAGTGGGGTACTCCTATCAGCTCCATACCCGCTACTACAGCCTCTGATGATGAAATTTTCTCTCATCTGCTTGCCATCAGTGAACCGGGATATTTCACCGCCGACAGTCCCAATGCTTCTTTTTTTGTACAAGCTGCCCGTGAATTGGGATACTATGGTTATGACGTCCAACCGTTCAAGCAGTATCTCTCCATCCAGTCCAGTGAAGGCTATCTGCACCGTCTGATGCTTCCCGAAGAGTTGAAAGATATGCCTTTCGACAAAACTTTAAGCAAGAAAATAACCAAGTTTCTAAAGAAACAGGACCCGAAGATGATCTTCATTTACGGTCAGAACGACCCATGGACAGCCGCAGGCGTCACCTGGCTGAAGAACAAGAAGAATATTCATGTATTTATCCAACCGAATGGCAGCCATCTGGCACGTATCAACACATTGCCCGAAGCCGAAAAGGCAAAAGTTATGGAGTTAATAAACGAATGGTTGAAATAATAAAAAACGGATGGTCCGTTCACACTCAACAGACCATCCGTTTCTACTCGACAGATCGTCTGTTTTAGCTCAACAGACGATCTGTTTTTTTATTCTATAATTTCCGCGTCCTCAATATTATCTACAGCCTTTGAAGAAGCTCCCGGCGTACCCGGTGCCTTCGGCCGTTTGCGAGTAAATGTAAACCAATTTATCAATTCGGAAACTGCATATACTATGCTGGTGATACCGATAATGATAAATGCCGTGGAACGTACCCCCGTCGGATTGAACAAGGCAACCAGCCCTGCAATCAGAATGAGCACCGGAATGATATAAAATCCCACACGAACCGGCATCCAGCGACGGGCGGCAGAAAGCGACGCAATCTGTTGCACACCACCCAGTACAAGGATAAATCCCAGTACAAACGTCAGCAAGTCTGCAAAGAAACCGGGCATAATGATCAGCCACAGACCAAACAGCAGGCTACCGATTCCTTCGATAGGCAGGCGACGTCTCTCTTCGGCACTCATGGCAAAATACCCGATGATACTTAATAATGCCGGTATCAGAAACACAACACCGATCGTTATTACAAAATAGTCTCCGGCCTCATTGGGAAACATCACCAATACCAAACCGATTATCAGCGCACATATCGTACGCAAAAATGAGTTACTTATTCCTTTCATGAGCTTATGATTTTTTGCGAAGATACATTTTTATCCGCACAACTCCGCAAGAAAGTCACGAAAAATCAATTAACGTTCAGCCAAGCATTCATATCTTCGGCCACCAATAGCCAATAAAGTAACAAGAGAATAGCAATCGATACGCCAATGGCAACTAAATGTTTTCGCTTCATAGTTCATCCTTTCTTTTTTATTGTGAATAATAGTTGTTCTAAATACCCCTATAGAACAACTTTATAAGAAAAATGTTCTTTGAAAGAAAAAAAGCAAGAAATTCTTTGGTAATTAAAACAAAGTGCTTACATTTGCCCCCAGCTAAAACAAAAAGACAATGAAAACAATGCTCATAAATACATATTGGTGGTGGCGCCCGTTACAACTCCGACAGTCGTAAGGGAGCAGCGCTCGTATGTATATATGTGAACATAATATAGATTAAGAAAGAGCCCTGTCGCAACCTGCGACAGGGCTCTTTTCTTTTATCCGGTTTTGAGATAAACAGTAAATCGTAAACAATTAAATAAAAAATAGGATTATGAGTTTTTTAGTAAATCAAGATGGTTATTACGGAGAATTCGGTGGAGCATATGTTCCCGAAATACTCCACAAATGTGTGGAAGAGTTGCAGAACACCTATCTCAAAGTACTGCAAAGCGAAGATTTCAAGCAAGAGTTCGACCAACTGCTGCGTGACTACGTAGGACGTCCTTCCCCACTCTACTATGCCCGCCGGCTTTCCGAAAAGTATGGCTGCAAGCTCTACCTCAAACGTGAAGACCTGAACCATACAGGAGCTCACAAGATTAACAACACCATCGGACAGATTCTTCTGGCACGCCGCATGGGCAAGCATCGCATCATCGCCGAAACCGGTGCCGGACAACACGGCGTAGCTACTGCCACCGTATGTGCCCTGATGAACATGGAATGCATCGTCTACATGGGAAAAACGGATGTAGAACGCCAGCATGTCAATGTAGAAAAAATGAAAATGCTGGGTGCAACCGTCATCCCCGTCACTTCCGGAAATATGACGCTGAAAGATGCTACCAACGAGGCAATCCGCGACTGGTGCTGTCATCCTGCCGATACGTACTACATCATCGGTTCCACAGTCGGTCCCCATCCTTATCCCGACATGGTGGCTCGTCTGCAATCCGTCATCAGCGAGGAAATCAAAAAGCAACTCATTGAGAAAGAAGGCCGTGACTGCCCCGACTATCTCATCGCTTGTGTAGGTGGTGGTAGCAATGCCGCCGGAACCATTTACCATTACATCGACGATAGCCGCGTGCAGATCGTCCTCGCCGAAGCCGGTGGTAAAGGAATAGATACGGGTATGACTGCCGCTACCATCGCCCTCGGACAGATGGGAATTATTCACGGTGCACGCACTTACGTCATTCAGAACGAAGACGGCCAGATCGAAGAACCCTACTCTATCTCTGCCGGACTGGATTACCCGGGTATCGGCCCCATGCATGCCAATCTGGCTGCACAAAAACGTGCCATCGTACTTGCTGTTAATGATGATGAAGCCATCCGCGCCGCCTACGAGCTGACGAAACTGGAAGGTATCATCCCCGCCCTGGAAAGTGCCCACGCCCTCGGTGCCCTCGAAAAGCTGAATTTCAAACCCGATGATGTTGTTGTACTGACCGTTTCGGGACGTGGAGACAAGGATATAGAGACGTATCTTAATAATTAAAAATTATAAATTAAAAATTAAAGGGTTATGAATACATATAACTATCAAACACATAGTCGTACTATTCTTGGGGACTTGCACACTCCTGTAAGTACCTATCTTAAAGTCCGCGACGTCTTTCCCCAAAGTGCACTCATGGAAAGCTCCGACTATCACGGCAGTGAAAATAACCGTTCATTTATCGGACTCTGTCCATTGGCAAGCGTCAGCATCGACCATGGAACAGCCATCTTCCGCCTACCCGACGGCACTCGCGAAGAACGTCCCATCACACCGGAATATCCTGTAGAAAAAGCTTTAGAGGATTTCCTCGGCCGCTTCCATGTGGAAGGCGAATATGCCAATTACTGCGGTCTTTATGGCTACACCTCTTTCAATGCCGTACGCTATTTTGAAAATATTCCCGTAAAAGATAGCCGCGAAGCCACCAACGACGCACCGGATATGCTCTACATCTTGTATCAGTACCTCATTGTCTTCAACGACTTTAAGAACGAAATGGTACTTCTTGAAATGCTTGCCCCCGGTGAAGAAAGTGAACTGGATACCGTGCAGAAAGCCATCAATAACCGCAATTACACCGCCTACGATTTCCGTGCCGTTGGTGAAACCACTTCCCCACTGACCGACGAACAGCATAAAGCAAATATCCGTCAGGGAATTGCCCACTGCCTGCGTGGGGATGTTTTCCAGATTGTTCTCTCCCGCCGTTTCGAACAACGTTTCGTAGGCGATGACTTCAAACTTTATCGTGCCTTGCGCAGCATCAACCCCTCTCCTTATCTGTTCTATTTCGATTTCGGAGGTTTCCGCATCTTCGGTTCATCACCCGAGACGCACTGCCGCATCGAAGGCCGCTACGCCTACATCGACCCCATTGCCGGTACTACCAAGCGCACCGGAGATCCCGAACAGGATGCGCTGAACGCCCAATACCTGCATGATGATCCCAAAGAGAATGCAGAGCATGTCATGCTGGTCGATCTCGCCCGTAACGATCTTTCCCGCAACTGCCACGATGTAAAAGTGGATTTCTACAAGGAAATGCAGTATTACAGTCATGTTATCCACCTGGTAAGCCGCGTCAGTGGTACGCTGAACGAAGATGCCCGCCCCATCAAAGCATTCATCGACACCTTCCCGGCAGGCACTCTGAGCGGTGCACCCAAGGTACGCGCCATGCAACTCATCAGCGAACTGGAACCGCACAATCGCGGCGCTTACGGCGGTTGCATCGGCTTCATCGGACTGAACGGTTCACTGAACCAGGCCATTACCATCCGTACCTTCGTCAGTCGCAACGGTGTACTTTGGTTTCAGGCAGGCGGCGGCATCGTAGCCAAGAGCAATGAAGAATATGAGTTGCAAGAGGTGAACAACAAACTGGGAGCACTGAAAAAGGCAATCGTAATGGCGGAGAAAATGTAAATTCATGTACAATGTACAATGTACAAAGTACAATTTGCCATGCGGCGTACATAGCGCAGCCAAATTGTACTTTGTAAATTGTACTAAAAATTGTACTTTGTAAATTGTAAATTGTAAATGAAATCATGAAAACAGTAATCATAGACAACTACGACTCTTTCACCTACAACCTTGCCCATCTGGTAAAAGAACTCGGTGCAGAAGTAGATGTGCTACGCAATGATAAGTTTGAGCTTGAGGAATTGGAGAAATATGATAAGATCATCCTTTCACCCGGCCCCGGCATTCCCGAGGAGGCAGGCTTATTATTAGAGGTCATCCGCACTTACGCAGGACGAAAACCCATACTTGGCGTCTGTCTGGGTGAACAGGCCATCGGACAAGCATTCGGCGGGAAGCTCACCAATCTGAGTGAAGTCTTTCACGGCATACAAACGAATGTAAAAATAAAGAATAAAGATTACATTTTCTCCGGTCTTCCTACTGAAATTCCAGTCGGCCGTTATCACTCCTGGGTAGTGGATACGGAAGGATTTCCCGAAGAATTGGTTATCACCGCCATCAGCTCCGAAGGTCAAATCATGGCACTGAAACATCGGGAATACGATGTTCACGGCATCCAATTTCACCCGGAATCGGTATTGACTCCCGATGGAAAACAGATTGTAGGCAACTGGCTGAAAGGCTTCTGAAATGCCACATTTCAAACACTAAAGTGAGGCATTCCGAACACAACAGAATTTTCAATCGTAAATTGTAAATCGTCTAATCGTAAATAAGAAAATGAAAGATATATTAACCCGTCTCTTCAACCACGAAGAGCTTACTTCGGCAGAAACCAAGCAAATTCTCCTGAACATCACCCGGGAAGCTTACCCCGAAGCACAAATTTCCGCATTACTCACTGTATTTCAGATGCGTAGCATCACAGTAGATGAACTAATCGGCTTTCGCGAAGCCCTTATGGAGACTCGTATCCCTATCGACTTCGCGCCTTATCGGCCTATCGATATCGTAGGTACGGGAGGTGATGGAAAGAACACGTTCAACATTTCCACTTGTGCCTGTTTTGTGGTGGCCGGAGCCGGTTACAAAGTTGCCAAACACGGCAATTATGGTGCCACTTCCGTCAGTGGGGCAAGCAATGTCATGGAGCAACACGGCATCCGCTTCACCAATGATCCCGACAAGTTGAAACGCAGCATGGACGAGTGTAACATCGCCTACCTGCACGCCCAACTTTTCAATCCGGCAATGAAGTTCGTCGGCCCTGTGCGCAAGGCATTGGGAGTACGTACACTGTTCAACCTTCTTGGCCCGCTTGTCAATCCTTGCAAGCCTACTTACCAGTTGCTCGGTGTGGCCGATCTTGCACAGATGCGACTCTACACAAATGTTTTTTACAAACTCGGTATCGATTTTGCGGTAGTCAACAGTCTCGATAGCTACGACGAAATCTCCCTCACGGACGAATTCAAAGTTATGACGCGCAATTACGAACGGATTTACCGTCCCCAAGCGCTGGGTTTCAATGCCGCGCAACCCGAAGAGCTCTTCGGCGGAGCCTGCAAAGAGGATGCCGCCCGCATCTTTGATAACATCCTTAATAACCGTGCCACACGTGCCCAAACACAATGTGTCATTGTCAACGCCGCCTTCGCCATCCAAGTGATGGAACCTGAAAAGGAAATCGAAGAATGCATTGCCATCGCTCGCCAATCGCTGGAGAGTGGACGGGCGCTGGAGACGTTGAAGAAGTTTATAATGATTAATAGTTGACAAGGGAACTAGTTAACAAGGGAACAAGGCCTTTCGGCATGATGGCTGGGCAAATTCGCTCACAAGTACAGCGCAGCCCTTCCCCCCTCGTCAACTCGTCCCCTCGTCAACTCAAAAAACAAAAACAATGAAAGATATTTTATCCGAAATCATCGCCCACAAGCGGATTGAGATAGAGCAGCAAAAGCAAGCAGTCTCCCTCAGTCAATTGCAAGAGCAAGCTGCTGCCATGATGCAGGAAACTGTCGGAACCGGAGCTTCCGGCACAACGCCCGTCCGCAGCATGAAGCGTGCACTCGCAAACTCTTCATCCGGCATCATTGCCGAGTTCAAACGCCGTTCCCCTTCCAAGGGCTGGATCAAGGAAAGTGCACAGGCCGACCTCATCCCTCCTGCTTATGAAACAGCCGGAGCTTCCGCTCTCTCCATCCTCACGGATGAAAAGTTCTTCGGCGGAACTCTGCGTGACATCCGTACAGCACGCCCGTTGGTCAACATCCCGATCCTGCGTAAGGACTTCATCATCGACAAGTATCAGCTTCTGCAAGCCCGCATTGTAGGTGCCGATGCAGTGCTGCTCATTGCCGCCTGCCTCACACCTGATGAGTGCCACACACTCACTATGCAGGCACACGAACTTGGGCTTGAAGTTCTGCTCGAAGTGCATAGTATCTCCGAACTCTCCTATATATATAAGGAGACGGATATGATCGGCGTCAACAACCGTAATTTGGGCAGCTTCGTCACCAACATAGAAAACTCTTTCCGCATTGCAGAAGAGTTAAAAAATGCTGTTGCTGAAATTGATTTTCAGACGCCTCCGCTGCTCGTTTCCGAAAGTGGTATTTCGCACCCTGAAACCATCCGTGAGCTACGCTCAGCAGGCTTCCGTGGTTTCCTTATGGGAGAGACATTCATGCGTACAGACGATCCCGGAAGCACATTGGAAGAACTCATTCACGGCGTATGAATTTGGAAATTCACACATAATGTCATATATTCGTGATTTTTAAGGTACATAAGCCCATGAATACAATGATCAAAGTATGCGGAATGACCGATGCAGACAATATCCGCGATGTAGAAGTATTAGGTGTAGATATGATCGGTTTTATCTTCTACCCCAAATCCCCCAGATACCTGTACCAGATACCCAGGTACCTGCCTACGCTTGCCAAACGTGTCGGTGTTTTTGTCAACGAAACCAAAGAAAACATCCTTATGTATGTCGACCGTTTCGGTCTGAACTACGTCCAGCTGCACGGTGACGAATCACCCGAATATTGCCGCACCCTTCATTCACAGGGTATCCGGATCATCAAAGCGTTTTCCATCGCTTTGCCCAAGGATCTTCTTGCCGTATCTGATTATGAAGGTTTCTGCGACTACTATCTGTTCGATACACGTACCGTCCACTACGGTGGCTCCGGACAGCAATTCGACTGGAGCATTCTGCAACGTTACACTGGTAGTACCCCCTTCCTGCTTAGCGGTGGTATCAATTCTTACAGTGTCAAAGCTCTGAAAGAATTCCACCATCCCCGCCTTGCCGGTATCGATATCAACAGTCGCTTCGAGACATCTCCGGGCATCAAGGATGTGGAACGGATCGAACGTTTTCTCAAAGAATTAAGAACGAATTAAATTTAGAATAACATCATGAATCGTATAAATCAACTTTTTCAGGACAGCCCTAAAAACTTGCTGTCCATCTACTTCTGTGCTGGTTGTCCAACCCTGGAAGGTACTGCCGACGTCATCCGCACCCTCGAACGCAATGGGGTCCATTCGATTGAAATCGGTATTCCCTTCAGTGACCCAATGGCTGACGGCATTGTTATCCAGGAAGCTGCTACCCGTGCTCTTCGCAACGGTATGTCGCTGCGTATTTTGTTTGAGCAGCTCCGCGATATCCGTAGCGATGTCCGTATCCCCCTCATTCTGATGGGCTATCTCAACCCTATCATGAAATTCGGGTTCGAGGCTTTCTGTCAGAAATGTGTAGAATGTGGCATCGACGGCGTTATTATTCCCGATCTTCCCTTCAAAGATTACGAAGAAACGTATAAACCTATTGCCGACCGTTACGATATCCGTGTCATCATGCTCATCACCCCCGAAACCAGCGAGGCTCGTGTCCGTGAAATCGACGAACATACCGACGGCTTCATCTATATGGTATCCAGCGCTGCTACTACCGGTGCCCAAAAAGATTTCGATAGCCAGAAGCAAGCTTATTTCAAAAAGATACAGGATATGCACCTGCGCAATCCCCGCATGGTTGGCTTCGGCATCAGTAACAAACAGACATTTGATGCCGCTTGTGCCAACTCTTCCGGTGCTATCATCGGTAGCCGATTCGTCACCCTGCTGAATGAAGCTGAAGGAGATGCGGAAAAGGCGATCACACAGTTGAAAGAAGGGTTGAAGAAGTGATTGGAAAGGAGTGGATTAGTGATAAGTAAATGACATTGTAATGGCAAAATGTCACTTATCACTAACCACTTACCCCTAATCACTATTTTTTTCCTATCTTTGCACCCAAAATAATCAAACCCGGTTATGTTTATGAAGACTGACTACCCATCCGTGTTGCTAATTTATACCGGTGGAACCATCGGCATGATAGAGAACCCAGAGACAGGTGCGCTTGAAAATTTCAACTTCGATCATCTTCTCAAACATGTTCCCGAACTGAAACGTTTCAATTACCGCATCTCTTCCTATCAGTTTGATCCTCCTATTGACTCTTCTGACATGGAGCCTTCGCTTTGGGCAAAAATCGTAAAGATTATCAACTACAATTATGATTACTTCGACGGCTTTGTCATTCTTCATGGAACCGATACCATGTCTTATACGGCCTCTGCTCTCAGTTTCATGCTTGAGAATCTGGCTAAACCCGTTATTCTCACCGGCTCTCAGCTTCCTATCGGCACTCTGCGTACAGATGGAAAAGAAAATCTTATTACCTCTATAGAAATAGCTGCGGCAAAGAACCCCGATGGTACCCCCATCGTTCCCGAAGTGTGTATATTTTTCGAGAATGAATTGATGCGCGGTAATCGCACCACAAAGATCAATGCCGAAAACTTCAACGCATTCCGTTCATTCAACTATCCCTCATTGGCCCATGCAGGCATCCACATCAAATATGACGCCCACATCATCCGCCGTCCTGATCCGACGCGTCCCATGAAGCCTCATTACCTGTTCGATACCAATGTGGTTATGCTCACTCTTTTTCCCGGTATCCAGGAAAGCATCATCAATTCTGTTCTCCATGTCCCGGGTCTGAAAGCGGTTGTACTCAAAACATTCGGTTCCGGAAATGCTCCTCAGAAGGAATGGTTCATCCGCCAACTGAAGGACGCCACAGAACGTGGCATCATTATTGTTAACATCACTCAATGCCAACGTGGCGTAGTCGAAATGGGACGCTACGAAACCGGACTGAAATTGCTGCAAGCAGGCGTCATCAGCGGATACGACAGTACTCCCGAATGTGCAGTAACCAAACTTATGTTCCTCCTTGGCCATGGTCTCAATCAAGCCGAAATCCGCTACCGGATGAACTCTGACCTTGCGGGAGAAATCACTAAATAGCAGATAAAAAATATTCAGTCTAAAATCAACGGGTTATAGTCGATAAAACATTTTTTATTGACTATAACCCGCTTTATTTTGCATATCTCAAAAAACCACTGGATAAAATTTACAAGTTCTCCATTTATATATATCACACTCATTTTTAATAAATAAAGCATCTTACTGAAACAAAAAAACAACTTTTTTATTATTATATCAAATTTATCGTTATCTTTGTGGCGAGAATATGCAAGATATGCACATTTTCGACAGTTAATTAATAAAAAATAAGCTATAATTCATATATATTATTCTATCAAGTATGAGACTAATTAACCGATTATCAGTAATGGCTACTGTGGTAAGCACCATATTTTTAGCCAGTTGCGCGGGTGACGTGTACGATCCCAGTAAGGAACCGCAGGCACCTCCAGCAGAAAATCCTTTCGGGGAAGGCTTTGCAGCCCCGGATGGCTTTGGTTGGACTATGATTACCCCAGTAAAGCTCAATATTGAGGTAAAGGACGACTTCAATGGTCAGTACAAGTACTTGATTGAAGTATTCACCACCAATCCATTGCATGATAAAAATGCAACGCCAATTGCAGCAGGTGTAACAAACGGGAACACAAGTTACATCACAGAAATCAATGTGCCTACAGCCATTGAGAAACTATACATTCGTCAGACCGACCCGAAGCAACGGAAAGA
Source organism: Bacteroides sp. 14(A) (assembly GCF_000526555.1). Taxonomy (NCBI): domain Bacteria; kingdom Pseudomonadati; phylum Bacteroidota; class Bacteroidia; order Bacteroidales; family Bacteroidaceae; genus Bacteroides; species Bacteroides sp. 14(A). The sequence goes on from NZ_JAGH01000005.1 coordinate 1,000,031, forward strand.
AGTGTACGCACGTACAGTTCCCGAGAATGGCGGCTCAATGAATTTCAAGTTGTACTATACCGGAGTTGACACAAGAGCTACAGGAAATACAGGTTCAGCATTCGAAGCCGCCAAACGAGCAGGCTTCATAGAACCAAGCCATAAGGACAGCGAAGATATCAAGCCTCTCTATGATGAAACAAAAATAATACCTGAAGTACCCGCGGTTTCAGACGGTTATGTTCAGTATAATCCGGGAGCTTTGAACGCCGGAGCTAAATTCATTATCGGAACGGAATACACAGATGACGTCCCTTTCAAAGACAATATACGAGTTCACGAAAGCAGCGGCAGAGCAACTGTATTTGTTCAAGGAGTATGGGATTTGTCTGCATCAGGTAAAAAACTAGCCTCCAGACTTGATATTTATGTGATGAATGGCGGTAAGATAATTGGTTCAAAAGACATCACAATCGATGCCCAAAACACTCTTACTATTCAAAGTGGAGGAAGTGTTGAATCCCAAGGCGGCATCTTCTATTTAGGATGTCCAGCCAAAATCTACGGCTCCATTAATGCAACAAACGTAAAGGTAAATATTGGCACACCTGAAATATACATTGGTGAAAACGGAAGTATTAAAGCTACAGAAACAGGCTATTTCAATAGTGCTCAAGTATTTAACTACGGTGTATTAAGCGCGGGTAAACTTGAATTTATAAAAACTACCGTACTAAATAAATCATATATAGAAAATTGCGAAGATATCCTGATCAACGGTAGTCAGATATTCAACTATGGTGATGTGAAATTCAATGGAACACTTGCAACCAATAACAATACAGGTACGGCAAGTTTCATCAATCATTACCAAGCCACTTTGGCAGGATCAACATGGAACAATGGCGCTTCAGTTTATAACGATGGACTTGTTCAACTTACTGATTTCTATAACACAGCAGTAGGTGAGATATATAATAGCTGTGCATTTATCATCAGAAATGAATTTACTTTCGTTAATTTAATTTTGGATAATGGATCTATTACAAGTGATTGGAGTCAAACAGCAAACGAATGGCTACCTGTTCCGACCATCACCTGTAATCAAAAGGTTGATGTCAAAATGAGAAACAGCTCAATCATAAAAGCTGATAATTTCATTTTAGGCAATGCACCCAACAACATCGTTGGCGAACAAGGTGAAATATCCATGATAAAAATTCGTCAGCTCACACTAAAAAACAACGGAAAAACCAGTATTAGTGGCAATTTAGTGTTTGAGAGGGAAGATACAAACGAATATAGACAGCTTGACGTTACATGTGCTACCACCGGTTACGATGAATCCAAACATTCCATCGAATCTTGTAGCGGTATAATCAACGGTGGCAACGAAGGTGGTGACCCAAGTGATCCGGAATTCCCGATCATCGTTGAAGATGCAACCAACTATACTTTTGCATTCGAGGACAATTGGCCCACTTACGGTGACTTTGATTTGAATGACATTGTAGCCACTATCGATAAAGTAACTTTTGCCCAGCATGAAGACGGCTCTGTAGGAACATACACACTCAACGGAACCTTACAAGCTGTAGGTGCCAGCAAGAAACTCGGTTTAGGCATTCAGTTCCTGGGATTTGCAGCTTCCAATGTCGTAGAGCTGAAAGGTATCGTAGAAGGTGTCACAAGCAATTCCACTCCATTGGGTTTTGAAGCCAATCAAAGCAATCCTGTAATCATCATTTGCAATGATGCGCACCGCTTCATAGGCAATTCAGAAAATGACAGGAGTTATGTCAATACCCTTGCAAATAACAGTAACAATAAGAACGGCGCTAAATTTGAAATATCCATAGAATTCAGAAAAGGTGCAGTGCAACCCAAGGATCTCAATATCAACCAGCTTGATGTATTTATTATATCAAAAGAGGCAAGTTCTAAAATCAAACGTACAGAAATACATGTAGCTGGGTATGCTCCTACCGACCTAGGGAACACTAAACTATTTGGACAAGGAAATGATAAATCATCTGCAGAAGCAAAATGTTATTATCTGAGTTCTGAAAACTTAGCATGGGGGATTGTTATTCCGACAGAATTTGCATGGCCTTTGGAATATAAGAATATCAAAAATGTGTACACAAACTTTGTTAGCTGGGTAACCAGTGGTGGCAAAGAATATAAAGATTGGTACACAGTTCACAATGGTCAAGTATTTAAAGAATAATTCAAAAATTCCTTGATGAGAAAAGCCGATGAATCTCTTTATTCATCGGCTTTTTCAGCAATAAGGAAAGGTATTATTCAGAATACCTCATCATATAGTTAAAAATCACTAATAAACAATCTTTTTAAACCTTATAAAAATTGTTATTATCTTAATTGTACGTATTTTTGTTATTAATCAAGCAAAACAAACAAGGTCATGGAAAAGAAACTTAGAATAAGTCTATTTTTGTCAGCCCTATTAGTCACTTTATGTGTTCTTAGTAGCTGCGAAAAAGATGTCTTTAGCCCCGAAAAGGTTAAAGCAACTTATGAGGATAAGTTCCCTGTCAAAGACATCGACCCGCAGATGGATTGGAAAATGACCAAACAAGTAAAAGTTAACATAAGTGTATACGAAGACTCTGAAACAGACTACATCATTCGCATTTACGACAGCAATCCTTTAATAGTAAATTCCACAGCTAAATTATTAGCAGAAGGAACTATGAGCAATAATGTTTCTTTCATTACTACAATGGACTGTCCTATCACATTAACAGATGTGTTTGTATGCCGTACTGATGCGCATAACCGTAACGTGGTCCGCTATGTATCTATAGTTAATGGAGAAGTGAGCACAACATTCGGCAATGCTACCCATACACGTTCTATGACACGATCTGTTTCAATTGAAACATACACCCCTGAATATTCAGAAACCGACATCAATGCAATGCTAAAAGAGGCGGAAGAGATTACGTCCCAAACAGATTTATTGAATGGAAAAGTATATAAGATATCAGCAGGAAACGTATATACAGGTGTTATCAATAAAAATGGTTTATCTTATGATAATCCTGCCATTATTATCATCTTAGGTAAATGGCATCCCACTATGGGATTAAATATACAACGTGGAATAGACTTCTATGTAATGAATGGAGGAGAAATCACAATCCCGGATTCTCAAACATTGTCATTTATAGAAAATAGCCGTTTAATGATATATAAAGGCGGAATAGTAAACGGAAACAAGATTTATTATTCCAACGGATCTTACAAGCGATATAATTATAATGCCGGCACACTTCAGGTATCTTATGTTGGTATAGACACCCAAGGTATTTTATATAATAATGGTACTCTTCAAATAGGAACATTAGATATAACCAGTGGCGGAAAGCTAATTAACCAAGGACATGCAAAAATCACCTCAACCACTAACAATACTTATATTGAAAATGGGTGCTACTTAGATATAGCCGGCGAATTCCGGGGAGATTTAACTCTTGGTGATAATTGTGCCGCCATTATCAATGAATACCCTGCAACTTGGGGAGGGAAGAAAATAACTCTGGGTGACAATTGCATGATTACCATAAATAAAGCGTCTTTTATGCAGACAATATTTACAGGTAGTTCGCAACCCTCACTCATTAAAGTAGGGACATTAGCAGATATTCAACTTAATCCTAACACTGCCCAAGGAAATATTTATTTTGAGTTTAACAGTTTTAATAGTAATTGGAGCAATGATACTTGGAGATACATAGGCCAACTGACTTACTTCTCTAAATGGGGAGAATCCCCTGTCATCATCCCTAAAGGAGACTGTACCGGTGAAGGTAACAATCCAGGAGAAGGAAGTGAAATTCCTTCTGATCCAATGCCTTATACTTATGTATTCGAAGACAATTATCCTCTTGTAGGAGACTACGACTTTAATGACATCGTATTGGATGTAACCATTGAATACGATCGTGGAGCAGACAATAAAATCACGTCCACCTATCTTAATGTCGCTTTAGCAGCTGCCGGAGCTACCAAAACGATTGGTGCCGGATTACGTATTGTTGGAATAGAAAAATCAGCTATTGGCAATATTAGTTTTAGTGGAGATAAAGATCAATTCCAAGCAACTTTGCTTAATTCCATGTTCAGTACAGGTATTGAGAACGATATGACAATCCCACTTTTTGGAAATGCACACAGAGTATTTGGGGTATCTTCCGGAACAATGGTAAATACAGGAAAGGCGACAGCCCCAGTCTACACTTGCAAAGTTAAAATAGAGCAAAACAATGCCTATCAACAGGAAGATCCAATCATCACCAAAGATAATTTAGACTTTTTCATTGCGTACAAATATAAAAGCATGGAAAAGCGTGTGGAAGTCCACCTCTATGAATTCTGGAAATACGGTGCTACTAATGCGGGTACTGTTCAAGAGACCAATCTTGAATTAGCTGGTAATAACACATGGGCAATCTGTGTTCCTAATTTCCGTTACCCCAACGAAAGTATCAATATCAGTAATCAAAAAGATAACAACGACTGTGCTTATCCTAAGTTTTTAGACTGGGCTCGCAACCGTAACGTTAGCCAAGATTGGTATAAGTACCCTAATGAAGGAAAAGTTTATAGATAATAAATAACAGGTAGAGAACAATTATAAATTATAATAATGAAACAGATATTATTAGTGGATGATAAAGCCTCCATAGGCAAAGTACTTTCTATGTATTTGGGAAAAGAGTATGATTTTGTGTACTGTGAAGATCCCTTAAAAGCTATCGATTGGTTACACGAAGGTAATGAACCAGACTTGATCATATCCGACATACGTATGCCGAAAATGACAGGTTCGGAATTCCTCCATTACCTTAAAAGTAATGAGTTATTTAAGCACATTCCCGTTATGATGCTTTCTAGTGAAGAAAGTACTACTGAACGTATCCGTTTGCTTGAAGAAGGAGCTGTGGACTACATACTGAAGCCTTTCAATCCTATGGAGTTGAAAGTGCGCCTCAAGAAATTCATCTGATTAATAACAAAAACACGTAAAGACACATGTTATACTATATCTATATCGGAAATAACCGGATTATAATTGATCACCTGAGCAAAGTTACAGGGGGTATGTTCGTTGCCGTATCTTCTTCACAGAAAGCGGCAAAAGTTATTGATGGTATTCGTGATCGGTATAACATATCCATTCTTTACGAACAAACCGACTTACGTGAAGCTGATTATATCGAAATTAGCTATCTACGTAAACGTTATCCTCGACTCTATATCACCCTTATTACTGAAGCATTAAAAGCTGAAGACCGAAAAAATTACCTACAAGCCGGAGTTAATAACACACTTCCACCCCATGCTGAAGAAGATAGTATTCAACGTATGACCGTTTATCTTAAAGCACGGAAAGAAAGCAAGCTGAAAGAATTTAGTGAAACCCATCGCAAGATATTGAATACGTTTCGCCTTCCTTTATGGAAACGTACGTTTGATATACTCTTCGCAGGTACCGCTGTAATTATTCTTTCTCCAATATTAATAGGAACAGCTGCTGCCATTCGTTTGGAAAGTAAGGGAAAAATTATCTACAAATCGCAACGTGTTGGTTCTAACTACCAGATTTTTGATTTTCTGAAATTTCGTTCTATGTATACTAATGCAGATAAGCGTTTGAAAGAACTGAATGCTCTCAATCAATATCAAATTGAGGAAGTTGAAAATTCTGATGAAGGGCCTGAAATTCGTTTTGATGATCTTTCAGGAACACCTGATGAAGAAGAAAACCTTTTAATTTCAGACGATTTCGTGATTTCTGAAGAAGATTTTATCAAGAAGAAAGAGAAAATTCAACAGAATACATTTGTTAAACTTGAAAACGACCCACGCATAACACGAGTAGGACGTATCATTCGCAAATATAGTATTGACGAATTACCACAACTATTTAATATTTTGAAAGGTGACATGAGTATTGTGGGAAATCGTCCTCTTCCACTTTATGAAGCAGAATTACTAACAAGTGACGCCTATATAGATCGCTTTATGGCTCCTTCCGGCCTAACCGGATTATGGCAAGTAGAAAAACGAGGTGGTGCAGGTAAAATGTCTGCAGAGGAACGAAAACAGTTGGATATCAAATATGCTAGAGACTTTTCATTTTGGTTAGATATGAAAATTATTTTTAAGACGTTGACAGCATTTGTACAAAAAGAAAATGTATAATTACAATATTAATCATACAGCAAATAAGAAAATGATAAAAAGGTATATTACACTCATTTACTGTAGCGTAACCCTTTGGGGATTATTTACTATCCCTGTGGAAGTTAGTGCCCAAGAACAGACTATGACTCGTGAAGAACGTATAAAAGCTTTAGAACTTCTAAAGATGGAAGATGCACGATGGGAAACTGTGACAGTAATGCAAACAGGAAAAGAAGTACCTCTTGAAATTGAAAAGTTAGAATTACCTCCATTATCTGTTTTTTTGGATGCTGTATCTGAAAATGCCACAGTAAAACGAGCACAGTCACAGGTAGAACAACAAAAAAACGAATATCGTATTGAAAAACGTAGTTGGTGGAACTATTTCCGGTTAAATGGCAACTATGCATTTGGCCGTTTTAATACTTTAAGTGAAAGTAGTGAAACACTTGTAGATTGGTACCAATCTACAAGTACTGGTACACGTCATACCTTCAATTTAGGGGCCAGTGTCAGTATCGGTTTAGGTGATTTATTTAATCGTCCATTAAAGCTCAAAAATTATCGTTACAATATAGAACAGCTACAATATACTCAAGATGAAGTAATGGAAGAACGTAAATTGAAAGTATTAGAAGCCTACAATGCTGTAACTGAACAATTAGCTACTATCAAAGCCAAAGCAGAAACAGCCGCATTATATAATGCACAAATGAAAATATCAGAAAATGACTTTATACAAGGAAAAATAAATATCATTTCACTTTCATTGGAGCGCGCCCGACGTACTGGTGCGGTTACAACTTACGAACAAAGTCGTGTAGCTCTACACAATTCTATTGTGTTACTAGAGATGCTGACAAATGTAAAAATCATCAAAGAAAAGTAAATACCTTATGGATATAATGCGATTCATATCACAATTTCTTTACCGCATTCGCTATTGGCTATTGTGGGGAACTATTTTTGTTACAAGTCTAGTTATCTACTTCACTCAGTTTCTTCCATATAGCTATACCGTGAAAAGTAGCTTATATGCTGGTATTACTACTTCTACTTCTCTTGATGGTTCTGCTATTAATTTTGGAGTAGTAACCAGTACTTTCGACAACCTTATAAATATAGCAAAATCACGAGGCACATTAGAAAAGGTTTCTATTCGTCTATTAGCTAACTCGCTTACCTACGGTGAAGAATGGAAAGACAATCAATATATCCAAGCTAAACATTATCGGCAGTTATTACAAATGGCTCCAAAAGAAGTATTAGCTTTAGTAGATCGGAAAGATGTTGAGAAAACATTAGCCAATCTTACTGCATACCGGAAAGAGAGCAGTAATAATTTCGTATATTCAATTTTTAATCGTCCAGTTGCATTTTATAGTGCAGCTGCCTTAGAGAGTATAAATATTAAACGTGCAGGAAATAGTGATATACTTGAAATAACATATACTTCTGCCGATCCAGGCATCACTCAAAAAACAGTTAGTATTTTAATTGATGAATTAATAAAAGCATACGAAATACTTCGTTTCAAATCAACAAATGATGTAATCGCTTATTTTCAAGAACAAGTACGGCTCGCTAAAATAGCATTAAATAAGGAAGAAGACGATTTGATGAATTATAATGTGCAAGAGCGTGTTATAAACTATCCGGAGGAAACTAAAGCATTAGCATTTACCCGCTATGAAGTCGAAGATCGTCTAGAAGAAGCCGAGCGCATCTATCAAGGTGCTGTAGCTTTGCGCGATATGCTTGATGAAAGAATGGATGTACGCGCTCAAATAATTCGTAGCAACACAAATTTGTTGCAAGAATTAAATAAAGTCAGCACACTGAACCAAAGCATTATGGAGCAAGAAATCTTTACCACTGATAAACATCAGCAAACTGATAGCAAATTACGCAAAGAAAAAGAAGCTCTTAAAAAAGCTGAAGACAATATTAGCCATATTTCTGACAATCTTAATGAATACAATTTTACTAAAGAAGGTGTCGGTATTGAAAGTATGGTAAATGAGTGGCTGACTGCATGTGTCAATGAAGCAAAAGCTAAAGCAGAATTGCAAGTACTGTTAAAACGTCAAGAAGATATATTTAGCCAATACAGTCACATGTCCCCTATCGGTACGCAAGTAAATCGCAAACAGCGTGCTATTGATATTGCTGAAGACAACTATCGCACACAACTCAAGGGACTGGCAGATGCAAATCTCCGTCTCAAAAATATTGAAATGAGCACAAGTAACTTACAGACAGTAGCTCCTCCAGATTATCCATTAACAGATAATGGGCGAAAACGTTTACTTTACATCCTCATTGCATTTGTAGGTACTATAGTGTTCATTATTACTTATTTCCTTCTTATAGAATTGCTTGACCGTACGTTACGTGATCCTTACCGCAGCAAGCGTCTCACGGGATTACCCGTCATTGCAGCCTTCAATGGTATCAGTAACCTGAAATACCGTGGTTTTCTTAAAGCCTGCAATCGTATTGCTGCAGCTTATAGTTGCCGTCAATTAAATAAATATATGAAACCAGGACAAACGACCATAATCAGTTTGTTAAGTATTAATCCTCGAGAAGGCAAATCGTTCTTAATTAAGTACTTCATGGAATATTGGAAATCAGAAGGACTTCATGTACGTTTAGTACGGCATGACTTAGATTTTGAAACCGAAGACAAAAGATACGTACAAGCAGAACAGTTATCTGATTTTTGGCAACTCAATGAAGTTGAGCAGATACCTGACATTATTTTAGTAGAATATCCTGCAATCAAAGATGCATCTATACCATTACCGGTGCTTCAAAAGGCTGATGCAAATTTATTAATAGCAAATGCTTGTCGTTTATGGCGAAACAGTGACGATGCCACCCTTGATCCCATAAAAGAAGCCTTGCAAACAACTCCATTCCTGCTGTACTTAAATAATGCTGATCGTGATGTTGTTGAATCATTTACAGGTGAGTTACCGCCTAAAATGCCAATTCATTCATTCTTTAGTCGCTTGGCACAACTAGGGCTGACTTCTCAAAAAGCAGCAGTAAAATAAACAAATCATTTAGATATAGATAAAAATGGCATATAATAATCAACATTCTATCCGTGAATTGCCCCCTAAAGCATTATTTCACTTTTTGCTTGTTGCGGGATTGGCAGCTCTTGCCTATGCCATTATTACTCAAAACTTAATTGCAGCAATAGCAGTCATTTGTTTTCCTTTAGCAAGTATTATACTTATATACGGACTTCAAACTCCTCGCTTTGGATATTTGCTATATGCAACTTATGCATATTATTTTATGGTCATCATGCGTTATAGCCGTAAAGAAGGTTTAAGTGTGGGCTTAGATATACTCTTGGTCTATATATTCATATCAATCTTATTTATTTCTATTCGTAAGAAATCTGATATAAAACTATCCAATGCAATAAATGTATTAACTGTTACTTATATTGTTTGGATATTATTCATCTTAGTTCAATTAGTCAACCCGGGTATCCATTCTGAAGGTATTACTGCGGGAATTCGTAACTGGATAGTAGGCACCCTCGTATTATATCTCATTTCCTGTCTATTATTAGATAGCCCCAAAATGTTAAAAAGAGGATTAATCGTCTGGGGAATCTTCACTATTACAGCCTTTTTAAAACTATTATATCAAAGATATGTTGGCTTCGATTATGCAGAAAAGATATGGCTTATTAATGGTGGAGCTGTAACTCATATTTTAAATAGTGGTATCCGCTATTTTTCATTTTTTTCTGATGCAGGTAACTTTGGTCCACACATGGGAATCATTACTATTGTCTATTCGATTGTAGGCTTTCACACTCGCCAAAAATGGTTAGCCTGGTTTTATAGAAGTATAGCCTTGATGGGATTAATAGGATTATTGATGTCGGGAACACGTGGTGCGATAATAGTTCCCCTTGGAGGAATAGCCTTATATTGTCTACTTTGTAAAAGTGTAAAAGTAATGATGATATCTGCTATTACTGGACTGTTTTTATTTGCATTCTTTTCTTTTACTAACATAGGAAATGGGAATTCATTTATACGCCGTATGCGAACAGCATTCCAACCAACGCAGGATGCCTCATATAATGTTCGCATAGAGAATAGAAAACAGATTGCTGAATATCTGAAAACTCTTCCATTGGGTGTAGGATTAGAGGAAGATATTCCTAAATTGTGGCCTGCAAAAGATGGTAGTTACATAGAAGGTAATCTCCCACCTGATTCATATTATGTAAGTATATGGATACAAACCGGCATTGTAGGTTTAGTTCTCCAACTCATAATATATGGCATTATATTATTACGGTGCTGTTATATAGTCATGTTTCGTATCCAAAATCGAGAGTTGATGCACACATTAGCCGCTTTAACATGCGGTACATTTGGAATGTGGCTCAATGGATATGTAGGAGAGGGAATGGGACAGCCTCCTACAAACTTCGTACTAGTTGCATCTTTAGCATTTATAATGAATGGCGCATATATAGATAAGCAGATCAGTAAATGTAACCAGAATTCAAATAAAAAAACAAGTAATACAATTTTATTATGAGCGATATCTTTTCCATATTCAATCCCGATTGGTGGGTAGACGAAAACAACAATGCCTTACAAATAGCCGATGCTGTATTATATCTGCTATTAGCTATTCCGGTATTATACCTTTTTGTATGTGCTCTTTTTTCATTAGGCAAATACAAAAACCCCTACCCGCTGGCAAAAACTCAATATCGTTTTCTTGTGTTATTTACAGTATTACGCAATGGTAAAGAAGTTATTAATTCCATTAATCACTTTTTGGATACCCAGTTATACCCACGTGAAAAGTACGACATTGCAGTTGCAGCAACCCAGTTACCTGAAGAAGACCTTGTCACCTTGCTACAAATGCCAGTAAACATTGTTGTCCCAGACAAAGAACAATGCACCAAAGTATATGCTATCCAGCAAGTTATGGAACGATATTCTCCTGAAGAATATGATATGGTCGTTATATTTAATTCAGACAACCGCATTGTACCTAGTGCCCTGAATTATTTCAATAATGCATACTATTCTGGTTGCGATGCAATACAGGCGCATCGCATGACAGAAAATCTCACAACCAGTATTGCTGTATTGAATGCCACTAGTGAAGAAATCAATAATAATATCTTCCGTAAAGCTCATACTCGTATGGGATTTTCATCCGCACTCATAGGTTCAGCAATGGCATTTGATTTTACAATGTTTCACGAGATAGCCCCTACTCTGAAAGGAGCAGATTTAAGTAAAGCTATGGAAACAGCTCTATTACAACAAAATATATACACAGAATATTTAGAAGAAGTTGTATGTTACAGTAAGAAAGAAGAAAGTGCTAATGGATATGAAGCGCAACGTATTAGTTGGCTTCGTTCACAATATAGCAGTACTATTTTTGCACTGAAAAAATTACCAATAACCTTATTAAGAGGTGAATGGGATTATGCTCTTAAACTATTCCAATGGTTGATGCCATCCCGTTTCCTTTTAATTGCCCTTATTGGATTATGCGCTATTGGAATCACATTACTTGATTGGACTCTCAGCTTCAAATGGTACATATTACTTGGCGTCATTGGCATTACATTTTTGATGGCTCTGCCAGATGGCGAAGTCAATAAGCGCTTCAAAAAAGCCATATGGGCTCTTCCTATTTTAGTATTTGCATCAATCTTCAGCCACATAACAAGATTATTTGGAGGTGGTAAAAGAAAGAAAAAAACAGAAAGAAGACAGAAAAAAGAAATATGAAAATAGCAATCGAAGCCCAACGTATCTTTCGTCTCAATAAACATGGAATGGATTTTGTTGCGTTAGAAACCATACGTGAATTGCAGAGACGAAATGATGGTAATGAATATTATGTCATTGTCGCACCAGGTGAGGACCGCTGCATAGAAAACAGTGCCAACCTTTCAATTATTGAACTGAAATATCCGACTTATCCTCTTTGGGAACAAGTGGGGCTTCCGCGAATTGTTAAGCAATTAGGAGTTGAGTTATTACATTGTACATCTAACACAGCCCCTATAAGATGTCCGGTACCCTTAGTTCTGACATTGCATGATATCATTTATTTAGAACCTCGTCAACATCGGAGTCCATCACTTTATCAAGAAATGGGATGGTATTATCGTCGTTTAGTGGTTCCACGTATTCTAGAGAAGTGTAAAAGGATTATTACTGTATCACATTTCGAATGTAATCGTATTCGTCAAGCTCTAAATATTCCTTCAGATCGCATTACAGCTGTCTACAATGGATATAGTACTCACTTCTACCAACAAGAAGCAGATGTGAATATTGTTCATAAATACATCCCTGAAAAAGATTTTCTATTTTTCCTCGGTAATACAGATCCTAAAAAGAACGCTGCTCGTACTTTAAAAGCATATAGTATCTATCTACATCGGTCTACGATTAAACGTCCATTACTCATTGCTGACCTGAAAGAAGAATATATCAATACCCTATTGCAACAAGAAAATATTATTGATATAAAATCTCATCTTTATTATCCAGGCTATATAAGCAATCATGATTTAGCAACTCTTTACAATGCAGCATTTGCTTTCCTTTATCCGTCACTACGAGAAAGTTTTGGAATTCCAATGTTAGAAGCTATGGCATGTGGTACACCTATTATTACAGGAAATACTTCATCTATGCCTGAAGTAGCAGGTCCAGGGGCACTAACTATCGATCCTTATAAACCAGAAGAGATTGCTAATGCATTATTATGTTTGGAAACAGACAATGTGTTGTACCAACAACAACAAAATTATGGATTAGAACGGGTAAAGCAGTTTTCTTGGAAGCAAACAGCTAATCAATTAACGAGCATCTATCAAAACGCATTACTATAAAGCAAACATTATTGTTATATAAAATGATGATATTATGAAAACGACACACAACATCATAGCATTCTTATTTGGAGTTTTTTTTATCTTATTCTCCGTACCTAACATCCTGCATGCCCAGATTTTTATTAATGAAATCTCCATCTGTAATGTAAACCAGGAACTAGATCCAAATTATGATTATTCAGGATGGATTGAATTATACAATTGCTCAAATACTGACATAAACATAAAAAATCTGTACTTCTCTGATGATTCTGAACAACCTTTAAAATACAAAATCTCAGATGATCGTATTTTACCAGCCCAAGGATATGCAGTTGTATGGCTAAATGATGAATTAATAAATAGCAAAACAGGCTATTCTTTAGATACTGATGCCGATGATGGTGGTTTCCTATCTGTAGCGGATAAGAATGGAAATATATATGATACCATGAATTATGGTCAACAATACCCCAATATTAGTTATGGACGCCCAGTTGATGGTGATACAACTTCTCCATTAGTTTATTTTATAAGGAACACTTTTGGTAACACCAATAACAAGGCTGTAACAGCTACAGAAGTCATAAAAACACCGAAAATTTCTACAAAAAGTGGATTTTATGAAAGTACCGTTAAAGTCAAAATTACCTGTGGAACAGAGGGGGCCCAAATTTATTATACTACTGATGCTTCAGAACCAACTCTTGAGAGTACACTTTATACGAATGAAATAACCATCCCCTCAACAACAGTATTACGTGCAAGAGCTTTTAAAGACGGATGTTTAGATGGATTAATTGCCACTAATACTTATATGATTAATAAGCGTAAACCAGAAAATCTCCCAATCATTTTCCTAACTACTGCCCCAGAAAACTTATACGATGACATGATAGGCATTTATTGTATAGGAACAAATGGCATTATTCTTACAGCAAACAATCCTAAGGCAAATTATAACCGTGACTGGACACGTTGGGGCTATATTGAGTTCCAAGATGAGAAACGCGAGGTAAGCATTAGCCAACCAATAGGTTTAGCTATTAGTGGAAATGCTTCAAGAGGATATGATCAAAAATCTTTCAAAATAAAAGGAAAAACAAAACATGGTAAAAAAAGATTTGATGTACCCTTATTTCCAACACGCGAAGGCTTACGCTATAAAAGCTTCTTACTCAGAAGTGGAGGGCAATTTTCGACTACTGTACAGTTAGTACATGATGCTTGCATACAAAGTCTTGCAGACGTTACGCCTCTTAATTACCAAGCTGCAATTCCCGCAGTAGTCTATTTAAACGGGGAATATTGGGGAATTTATAACCTCCGTGAACGGAAAAACAAAGATATGATATATTCATATTATGGGTTATCCGAAACAGATTTTGATATGATAGAATTTGCTTGGGGACCAGTAGTATCTAATGGAAGCAAAGAAAACTGGAATAAATTTGAAAATATAGTACGTTCTTCTAATTTCAGCAAAAATGAAGATTATGAAAAAATATGCGAATTAATGGATATAGATAATTTTCTTTATTATATGTCTATCCAAATTATGGGGAAAAATATGGATTGGCCTAATAATAATCAGCTGGTTTTCTGTCCCCATGCAAAAGGAGGAAAATGGAAATGGATATTACAAGATTTGGATCAATGGGTTGTAGGTGGAAGTCCTATTAATAAATTACAAGCTCTAATAGAGAGTACCTCCACTCTACTTTCAACCAAACTTATTGTATACCTTCTTAATAATGAAAAATTTAAAGATGAATATATCACAGTACAGTCTCTCGTAGCAAGCTCTGTATATGCCCCTGAACGTTTTAAAACACGTTTAACAGAAATGAAAAAAGCTATTGAAACTGAATACCCTTATTACCAAGAAAAATGGCCAACTCAAGGAAAAAGCGAATTGGAAAAGACAACTCAGAATACAATAAAATATGAGGCACTTGCTTGTTCTCAAATTTTCGATCACTTAAAGACTAATTTTTCTTTAGGAGAAATTCATTCTCTAAATATCAACTCAACACATACAGGAACTCCAATTTTATTCAACAAACGACAAATTCCAGTATTACCTTATGATGGTAAATGGTTTGAAAACAAATCCTTACATTTACAAGCACCGCTTTACGATCAAGGTGAAAAGTTTGCATATTGGAATATTATAGATTCGGATAACAATATAAGAAAACAAACTGAAACATCAATAGAATTATCCGTAGAAAAAGATATGCAGGTGACCGCAATATATGAGTCAAGTGGAATGGTACGTCGTAATGGTATTTTCATCAATGAAATATCTGCAGATAACGCTTCTTATGTAGATGATAACTATAAATATGAAGACTGGATAGAACTCTACAATTCATCAAGTGAATCAATAGATTTTTCTAAATATTACATTTCAAATGAGAAGAACAATCCTACAATGTTTCAATTTGCAGATACTGACAGTAAAAAGACGACTATTCCAGCTGGCGGATATAGTATAATATGGTGTTCTAAAAAGCCTGAGCGAGGTATACTACATACTAACTTTAAGTTGAGCAAAACAGGTGGTAGTGTATATCTTTCTAAAATAGATGAAACTAATGAAGTGATATTAGTAGATTCTGTCTGCTATGCTTCCCATGATAAAACAACCTCATTTGGACGTTATCCTGACGGTGGGCTAACATTGTATACTTTCACAACTCCGAGTTTTAAATCTATGAATCAATATTCCATACACAATGAGATAGACTACACAGAAGATTTTCCATTAGTGAGCAATATTACCGATATAATCAACTCTAAACGCCCAGTGGTATACAAAAGTTCAGACGAACAAATTTTCGTTCAATGTTTGAACGGAAAAAACTTAAAGATTATTTCTCTAAATGGCAATGTGCTAAAACAAATTCTCCTCACTCAGGAAGAATCATATATTAGTATTGGAGAATATCCTAAAGGAGTTTATTTAATTATTGTTGAATCCGACAATGAACGATGGGGGTATAAAATAATACGATAAGAAATGATGATAGAAAAGTTAAAACGGAATATAAAGCAGAACGAAAAGCTGTTGAAATTTAGCAGCTGGCTAATCAGTCCTCCCGATAATCCTAAACCACGTCTTTGGGTTAAGCTTTTCTTTAATCCATTTGTACATAAAAAGGGCAAAGGTAGTATTATTCGCTGGAAAAGATCACGCATAGATGTATTTCCATGGAAGCGATTTGAGATAGGCCAAAAATGTACCATCGAAGATTTTACCACAATTAATAATGGTGCAGGAGATGTTATTTTAGGTAACAAAGTACGAATTGGGATAGGTAGTGTTGTTATTGGTCCAGTAATCATAAAAGATGGTTGCGGATTAGGCCAACACGTGTTTATTTCAGGATTCAATCATTGCTATCAGGATGGCACTAAAAACTCTTCAGAACAGCAACTCGATAAAAGAGAAGTCATAATTGACGAAGACACACATATTGGAGCTAATGCTGTTGTTGTAGCAGGAGTACATATAGGAAAACGCTGTCAAATAGGTGCAGGAAGTGTCGTTACAAAAAACATTCCTGATTATAGTATTGCAGTAGGTAATCCAGCTAAAGTAATAAAAAGATATGATCTGGAACAAAAACAATGGATAAAAGTATGAAAGTGCTATTTATTATCTTTCACGGATTCCAAGAATATAATGGAATCAGCAAAAAAATCAGATATCAAATACGTGCCCTAAAAGAGTGTGGTATGGATGTGAGTACTTGTCATTATGATGTATCTTCTGAAGGACATAGACAATGGTTAATTAATGATGAAATAATTGCTGATTTAGGAACTGGAATACAAGCTAAAATAAAAAAACGTATTGATTTTACTGCCATCAAAAGATACGCTATAGAGAATAAAATAGATTGGGTATATATACGATATTACCATAATGCCAATCCCTTTACCATACACTTAGTAAAAAAATTAAAGGAAAACGGGATTAAAATAGTTGTAGAGATACCTACTTATCCTTATGACCATGAATTCAGTAATTCTGCACGAAAAATTTACCTCTATATTGATAAATTATTCAGGTATAGTTTCTGTAAATATATAGATGCTATTATTACATTTTCCAATGACACGAAAATTTTCGGGCAACGTACTATACGTATTTCTAATGGCATCGATTTTTCGAACATACCATTGAGAAAAGACATTCATGATTTAAGTAAGGAGATACATTTAATAGGTGTTGCCGAGATACACTTCTGGCACGGTTTTGATCGTCTCATCCAAGGTTTAGGATTGTACTACAAGGAAAATCCTGAGTATAAAGTTTACTTTCATCTTGTAGGTAATATAGCAGGAAAAAGGGAAAAAGATGAGATTATAAACTCCATACAGAAATATAAAATAGCCCCTTATGTCATTCTACATGGTGCCAAACATGGTGAGGAGTTAAACGAACTTTTCAATCATGCAGATTTTGCTATCGGTAGTTTAGGACGGCATCGCAGTGGAATATTCAATATAAAAACTCTAAAAAATAGAGAGTATGCAGCACGTGGTTTTGCCTTCATTTATTCAGAAACGGATGACGATTTTGATTACATGCCCTATATATTGAAAGCTCCTGCTAATGAAAGTCCCATAAACATCTTGCAAATTATTAACTTTTGCCACTCACAATCTATACCACCAGAAGAAATTAGAAAGTCTATCAAACATTTATCCTGGAAAGAGCAAATGAAAAAGGTATGTAAAGATAAAATTTTTCAAGAAGATTCTAAATTATAATTGTTAATGACAAGTATAAAGCAACAAATGCTCTCCGGCGTTTTTTACACAGCAATCGCCAAATATTCAGGTATTATTATCTCTCTGATAGTAATGGCTGTTTTAGCTCGTTTATTACGCCCAGACGACTTTGGTGTGATGGCTATTGCAACAGTTATTATCAATTTCTTCAACATATTTACCAACATAGGCTTTTCCTCTGCAATTATTCAGAATAAAAGACTAACCCCCAAAGATATAAACAATATCTATATGTTTACCATATGGTTGGGTATCATTCTAAGTATCTTATTCTTTTTCTCTGCATGGGGTATTGCCTCATATTACAGAGATAACCAACTCATTCATATATGTCATCTGCTATCAATCAGTCTGTTTTTTTCTGCTGTTTCCATTGTTCCAAATACCTTATTTTATAAAAACAAGAACTTTAAATTTATAGCCTACCGAACTTTTTTCATTCAGTTTTCAGTTGGAATACTTTCTATCATTGCTGCTCTACTAGGAGCTGGCCTATATACATTAACTATACAACCAATTTTATCTAGTGCCCTTATTTTGGGAGTTTCATTAAAAAAATATCCTCAAAAAATTCAATGGACAGTAGGCATAGAAAGTGTAAAGAAAATCTGGAATTATTCTATATATCAGTTTCTATTCAATGTTGTCAATTACTTTACCCGCAACTTAGACAAACTCCTTATCGGTAAATATATGGGGATGACCCCATTAGGATATTATGAAAAATCTTATCGCTTAATGATGCTACCTTTGCAGAATATAACGTATGTTATCACTCCTGTAATGCATCCTATTCTGAGTGACTATCAAAATGATATGAAAAAATTGGCTTATTCTCATGAACGCATTACACGCTTATTGGCTTTCATTGGATTTCCACTTGGAATATTACTTTTTTTCAGTGCTCAAGAATTAGTATTATGTGTGTTCGGGAAGCAATGGATACCTTCTATTCCTATTTTCAAGATACTATCTCTTACTGTTGGAATCCAACTAATTCTATCTTCATCAGGTTCATTTTATCAAGCTGGAAATGATACCCGTGGGTTATTCATAAGTGGCACATTTTCTGCTATAGTAAGTGTAAGCAGCATTATAATTGGTATATTCTATTTCAGTTCATTAGAAGCAATAGCTTGGTGCATCTTTATTTCTTTTTGTATAAATTTCATTCAATGTTATTGGCAATTATATAGTTGCATGTTACATCGCAAAATTCTTTTTTTCTACAAACAGCTATTATCTCCTATTATTGTGAGCGCTATTATCGGTAGCATATTATATTTGATATCTTTATTTTCAGAACAATGGAATATAGTTATATCATTGATTTTCAAAACTGTTTTTAGTATTATTGTTTGGGGAATATATATTCAATATACAAAAGAATATGATATCATTTCTAAGGTTAAAAAGATTACATTAAAAATAAAAAAAAGATGAGCAAGAATATTCAACAATATCTTTCACAGCCTAAAGTATCTGTCATTATACCGATATACAATACTGCTGCTTATTTGCATGATACTATAAATAGTATACGTAACCAAAGCCTAAAGGAGATAGAAATCATTCTCCTTAATGACGGTTCAACAGATGATAGTATAAATATCATCAAGGAATACGAAGCGTTAGATTCTCGTATACAATCTCATACACAACCTAATCAAGGACTATCAGTTGCACGTAATCAAGCCATGAAATATGCTACCGGCAAATATCTATATTTTATGGATAGTGATGACCTATTAGACACAAAGGCTCTACAATGTTGTTATAATATATGTGAAAAAGATAATTTAGATTTTATTTTTTTTGATGCAGAACCCATTTATGAATCTTTGGATAATAGTAATATTCCTAATTATAACAGAAAAGGCCGCATAGAAGAATCAGTACAAAAAGGAATAGATTTGCTGAATTACGAACTTGATAATAAACTATTTCTAAGTTCTGTTTGCCTATGTTTGGTTAATCGCCTTTTCCTAAATAGCTTTTTCAAATGTTTCCCTCCAGGTATTATCCACGAAGATCACTTTTTCTCCATACAAATTTATTTACATGCAGAGCGAGCACGGTACATTTCAGAAACTTTCTTTAAAAGAAGAATACGAAATAATTCCATAATGACTCAGCGTTTTGGAATGCGAAATATTGAAGGCTATACTACAGTTTGTACACAGATATATGGTTTAACACAGTCACATCCGGAATGGACAGCAGTTATCAATAAATATTTAGTACAGAATTTAAATGCTGTTATCTGGGCAGGACATAAAATGGCTTTTTGGGAAAAAATAGAAACTATTTGCCGTTTCCATCGATTAAAGTTATCTAAATACATTACATTTAGAAATTGGATTGTATATTGGATGAAAAATCGAACTAATAATAATATTAAATAAATAAAAAATGAGAAAACGTATACCACATACAAGGTATGATTTAAAAATTCGCAGGAGTGATAAAGTTGTTGAAGTTGGCTCCGGACATAATCCATCCCATCGAGCTAATGTTATTGTTGAAAAGTTTATCAATGATAATTACCATCGAAGCGGAGATATAAAAATATATCCGCATCAAGTATTTGTAAATGCAGATGGAGAGCATCTTCCTTTTAAAGACAAAGAATTTGACTATATCATTTGTAACCAGGTTCTTGAACATGCAGAAAATCCGACGCAATTTATAAAAGAACATTGCCGTGTTGCTAAACGCGGATATATAGAAACTCCAAGTTTATTAGGAGAATTTCTTTTTCCAAAAAAATCGCATAAATGGGCGATATTGTCAATAGATGGAAAGCTAATACTCTTTGAGAAATCTCAAATGCCCCACTATATGCATGATTACGGAATGTTGTTTCTCAACTATCTTCCATATCAATCTTTAACCTATAAAATTCTTCAACTATCTGAGCCGCAATTAGCAGTCAATCGCTACGAATGGGAAAACGATATTGATTTCATTGTCAATCCAACAGAAGAATACTATCGTTCTTTTTTCATCCAACCATGGACCAAGGAAATGGTAGAGAAGATTTTTCCACGCAGCAATACTTTGAAAGAGTTTAGGAAATTAATGAAAGGAATATGGTATCTCATTAAATATGAAATGCGTAAATTAGCACCTCACAAAAAGTTGCTCACATTGGAAGAGTATAAGCAACTAAAGAAAATTGAAAATTTATAAATATGGTCTCCATCATCACCGTCAACTACAACGGCCTTGCCGACACCTGCGAAATGATCGCCTCATTCCGCAAGCACGAAACCCACCCCTATGAAATCATTGTAGTGGACAACGGCTCCCGCATGCCCGAGGCCGATGAAATCAAGCTGCGCCACCCCGAAGTAAAAGTCGTACAAAACACCAATACCGGGTTTGCCGGAGGCAACAACGCCGGACTGACAGTAGCTGAAGGCAACTATCTGTTTTTCCTCAATAATGACACGATTATCAAAGAACCGATACTGGAAACGTTGATCCACCGGCTGGAAACAGACCCCCAAAACGGCGGTGTATCGCCCATGCTAAAATACAGCTACGCACCCGACACACTACAATACGCCGGCTTTACCCCATTCTCACGCATCACACTACGCAATGCCGCCATCGGCTTCAACGAAAAAGACCAGCCCAGCTATCGGATAGCATGCGAAACCGCCTCCCTGCATGGCGCCGCCATGATGGTGCGTCGTGACGCCCTGCAACAAGCAGGCACAATGACAGAAATCTACTTTCTGTTTTATGAAGAATTTGACTGGTCGGCACAGCTACACCGGGCCGGGTATAAATTATGGTACGAACCCGAAGCCGTAGTCTACCACAAGGAAAGCATGACTGCCAAGAAAGGAACCCCCTTAAGAGAATTCTATCTCTCACGCGCCCGCATCCTGTACGCCCGTCGAAACATACCGGGCGGCGAAAAGATCCTGTCCTGCCTATACATTTCTCTCATTGCCGCGCCTAAAAAGGCAATGGTATATCTGCTACACGGTAAATTTCGATTGGCAGCGGCCGTTATCCGGGGCACCTTCCGCGGATTTCTTTCATCAAAACAGTAAACACCAATTATATCCCAAAAATTGCCAGACTCCCTCTCCGGGTATTTCTACCTTTGCCGCCATTTATTTTATTAATACAAAAATCATGAAAAAAAACATTTGAGCTATCCGTTACTAACGGAGATCATGTAGAAATCTTCAACGTTCTGATCGAAACAAACCATGTAAAACTGGAATTTATCGTACTGGAGCTTTTCGCCCAAGGCGTGAAGGATCTGCTTGAAGGCAAAGGCAATATCAGCGTACGCCTGAAACTAGCGCTGGGACACATTCGCGAGGTCACTCACAGATACAGCCAGGCCCCGAGCAAAAAGAAGCTAAAAAAATGACGGCCAGATGATTGCATGTAATTATCGTAATGCTCTCTTCGGTGTCAGGGCTCCCCCAATTCATAATAAACCTTAATTTTAACAATGAGTAACCATTCATTTCTAATGTACGGTCCAGGCCCACTAAACCTTGTCCGGAAGCTATTCTGACACGGACAAGCAGTGGACAGACCGTACATCCAGAATCTTTGGGCTATGCTTACCTTTGACGCCGTCAAGAGAAAACGCTACGAAAAAACGCCGTCGCCGCCACAACAGGCTACTCCGCCTTACGCAACATTTTCCCACAAGTAATTAATCAAATTTAAAGCAATTGTAATGAAAAGAAATTTTTACCTGCAACACCCGCTCATGGCCATGCACGACCCACGAATGCAAGATCTGTTCGACAAGGAAGGCCCCAGAGGAACCGGAGCCTACTGGATCATCATCGAGAAACTCTCCATACTACCTGCCCCCAGAGCAAAACTGGAATATCTGCGCCCTTACTGCAAGAGCAAAAAGATGCCGCTCAGTTACCTGAAGAAAATCATCTCCGAATTCCAACTTTTCAATCTTGAAGAAGACGGCTTTTTCAGCCCCGAAGAACTGAATCCGGTGAAGAAGAAGGAAAAAGAAACGGCAAAAAATGCTGGAGAAAACGTCGGTTCCGATGCAAAAAATGATGAAATTCGGCAAAAAACGTCAGAGCTGAATCCGGAAAACCAGGTCAAAAATCAAGGTAACACGCTAAAAGACAGCACCGTTGAAGAAATAGTCTGCAAAGTATTTAAAGAGAATATAAAAGATATAATAACAGCAGCAGCAAAAGAAAAAGAAACTACTGCTGATGCTGATAATGATGCCAACAATTCTCCGACTACGCTTACCGTCTGCGACGACTTCGGTCGGCCGCAAGCACCGCTGTATCCCATACGTCCCTGGCGGGAATTGGTGGACGGACTGGTCGAAAAAACGCCCTGGCTCGAAGCAACCTGCATGCACAGCGGCTACGGTGCACTACTGATGCGCCACATCAAGGTGGCTGTGGATTGTTTCAAACAACATGTCGAAGTCTACGACAAATGGCACGACTTGCTGAATGAAAGCGATGCGCGCCGCTATTTCGCAAACTATACCAAAGGCGGACAACGCACTTCGCAAGCCCTGTACGCAACCCTACTGGCACTTGACGCCAAGCAGAAATCCGCCGCCCCGCCCGACCCCTACCGCTACGAACAGCGCATTGACGGCCGACGCACCTATCTGGGCTGCACTATTCCCGATAATGCCCCTCCCCGACCGGACGCCACCGCTTTCTGGAATGAATCCACACACTCATGGAGTTCGCAAATGCCGCACTTCGTGGGGGCAAACGCCACAGTTGAACAAAGCAAATGCCACAGCTGAACAAAGCAAATGCCACAGATCACGCTCATCCAAGTGTGGCGTTTGCCCCCACGAAGTGCGGCATTTGGGATACTGAAGTGTGGCATTTCCAAACGACTTCACAAATGACTTTCCAAAAATAATTTTCAACAATCCAACAAACAATGAGAAATTTTCATAAGTACGGAATCGACACCCACGGTCGTACCAGCGGCAAAATCAAAACCATCTGTCCGGAGTGCAACGCCACCCGCG
Organism: Bacteroides sp. 14(A); assembly: GCF_000526555.1. Classification (NCBI taxonomy): domain Bacteria; kingdom Pseudomonadati; phylum Bacteroidota; class Bacteroidia; order Bacteroidales; family Bacteroidaceae; genus Bacteroides; species Bacteroides sp. 14(A). The sequence continues at coordinate 1,023,955 of NZ_JAGH01000005.1, forward strand.
GACACAAAGGCAACAAATCGTTCTCCATCGATCTGGACAAGGGCTTATGCTACTGCCATCACTGCGGTCACAAGTTCTACGTGCCCGATGATGCCGAAGAGCGGGAACGGCAACAGTTAAAAGAAAAATACAACCGTACCAGCAAGCTCCCCTCCCACTTCCGCCGCCCCGTCTTCGACGCCGCCAAGACAAAACTCAGCGAGAACCTGGAACGATACTGGACACAGGAACGCTGCTTGGCGCAACATCTGCTGGCCGAACTGCGCATCACTGAAGAATGCATCATGCTGCCCGAAAGCCACGAACTGGAAAACTGCCTCTGCTTCAACTATTTCGAAAATGGCACGCTCATCAACACCAAGTACCGCAGCGGCCGCAAGCACTTCATGATGGTGAAGGGCGCTGAGCTGATCCCCTACAACATTGACGCCATACTGGACACTCCGGAATGCATCATCACCGAGGGCGAATTCGACACCGCCGCCTTCATGAGCGCCGGACGAAAGGACGTGATCTCCGTGCCCGCCGGCGCGCAGAACAACCTCACCTGGATGGACCGCTTTGTGGATACACACTTCGAGCCGAAGCAACTCATCTACATCGCCACAGACGAGGACAACTCCGGCCGGCTGCTGCAACGGGAACTCGTGCGGCGCCTCGGAGCCGAACGCTGCCGCCTGGTACACTTCGGGCCGGAATGCAAGGATGCCAACGAGCATCTCATCCGCTACGGAGCCGAAAGCCTGCTCATCACCTTGGCGCAGGCCGAAGAAATCCCGCTGGAAGGCGTCTTCACCGCCGAAGACCGCCAAGATGCCTTCCGCACGCTCTTCGAAAACGGCCTTCAACGGGGCGCTGAAACGGGCTGGGACAATCTGGACGAGAACTGCACTTTCGAAACCGGACGTTTCGTGGTAACGAGCGGCTTTCCCGGAGATGGAAAGTCAGAATTCATCGACGAACTCGTCCTGCGCCTCTGCTTGAGGCACGGGTGGAAAATCGGCTACTTCAGTCCCGAAAACATGCCCATGGAATACCATCTGGCCAAGCTCTCCGAAAAGCTGACCGGGCATCCCTTCCGCCCCGGAGCGGGTATGACGGAAACCCTCTACAACCGGGTGGTGCGCTGGCTGACGGACAACGTGACGCACATCTTACCGGACACAGGAAGCTACACCGTGGACTGCATCCTTGAGAAAGCCCGCCAACTGGTACGTCGCCGCGGGATGCGCATCTTTGTCATAGATCCGCTAAACCGCATCGACCAGCAACTGGAACCGGGACAAACGGAACTGCAATACATCACCTCGCTGCTGAACAAGCTGAGCCGATTCGCCCAGCAACACAAGTGCCTCATTATCCTCGTGGCGCATCCGCGCAAGGTGAACCGTAACACCACCAACGGCGAACGGCGGCGTGCAGAGATGAACGACATTAACGGTTCCGCCAACTTCGGTAACATGGCCGACTACTGTCTTATCGTAGATCGCAACGACGATAAGGAAATCGTTACCATCCACATTGACAAAGTCCGGTTCAAGCATTTGGGCAGTGCCCACACCAACGCCAAATTCGTCTACAACCGCATCAACGGACGCTACTGGCCCTGCGAAGAAGCCATTGTGCACGGACCGGACGGTGACAAACCGGGACCGATAAACACGGTATTCGACAATGAAAATTGGCTTGAAAATACTTCGGGACAAGGTTGCTTATTTGACTAATTTTCAGTACATTTACATACAATTAAAAGCATCCAATATAAACAACAAAACATTCATTATTGAATATGCAAAAAACTGATGATTCCATTTTAGAAGTCTGCTTTGTGATACGCAGCTACGGGAAAGGCGAATTGGCCATGTGCTACATTCGCGGAGTAGCTCAGCAGACAGCCGTCAACCGCTTCAACACGTGGATACGAAAAGCTCCCGGGCTGGAGCAGCGCCTGCAGGAAACAGGACTGAGCCGCACCGACAGGTGCTACACACCTGCCCAAGTACGTTTGATCGTCAATGTTTTAGGGGAGCCTTAGGGCTCCCTTTCCCTTTTTCACACTGTTTCGCACCGTCTGCCCGCATTTCCCAACGTTTATCCTCCGAAAAGCTCTTTTTTCCTCCGTAAACCTCCACGAAACTCTCCGAACCTCCATACACACTGATGGCATGCTCTATCTTTGTTGAACCAAACCGGAAGAAAGGTGTCTTCCTTACTATCGGAAAGGTTATGAAATAATTCACCATTTATTCACTCTAAATTATTTGTAAAATTATGGCAAATGCATTAGTAGTGCGCACACAGCGCCACAAGAAAATCGGAGATAAAACATCTCCCATGGTTTACACTCTGAAACGTAAACCGAAAGACGCGAAAATGTTCGATCTTGAACGTATCGCACAGGACATCGAAGCCCTGGGCGGAATGTCGGCCGAGGACGTGGTACATGTAGGCAAGGCCATCGTGCGTCAGATGCGCCAAACAATGACTGACGGTAACAGCGTCCGCCTGGACGGCTTCGGGATTTTCCACACCACCTTCAAATGCCTTGCCACCGATGCGGCCAAGGATTGTACAGTGAAGAATATCAAACGTGTCAACATCCGCTTCAAGGTGGCCAACACCCTACGACTGGCAAACGACAGCATCGCCACTACAAAAGGTGGACCGAACAACATCGTCTTCGAACTGGTATCGGAAGATGGCAGCTCGTCCGGCAACGGCGGCGGTTCCTCTTCCGGTGGCAGCGGAGAAGGCGGAGACGGAGGCCTGGATGAAAATCCGTTGGGATAAAGGTTGCACAGCCCGCTAATCACTAATCACTAATCACTAATTCACTTATCAATATGAAAAAAACGACTTGGGACAAGATCCTGAAATTAATCATCGCAGTGGCTTCAGCCGTAATAGGCGCTTTTAGCGCAAACGCGATGAATCTGTGAGAAGAATTGATCTAATTGTGATCCATTGCAGCGCCACTCGCGAGGACCGCCCCTTTACCGAGCGCGACCTGGATACCGCTCACCGCCGCCGTGGTTTTGATGGCGCAGGCTATCATTTCTACGTCCGCCGCAACGGCGATATCCGATCCACACGCCCGGTCGAGAGGGTCGGTGCCCACGCGAAGGGCTACAATGCCCATAGTATCGGAATTTGCTATGAGGGCGGCTTGGACTGCCATGGGATAGCAAAGGATACACGGACGGAATGGCAACGGCATTCATTGCGAGTGTTGGTGCGAGCCCTGAAGATGGATTATCCGGAAGCAAAAGTGGTGGGACATCGGGATTTGAGTCCGGATGTGAATGGAAATGGGGAGGTGGAGCCGATGGAGTGGACGAAAGAATGTCCGTGCTTTAAGGTAGAAAAAGAGAGGTGGTGAACCTCTCTTTTCATTTTCAGCCTTAGTATTTACTGACAAAAATAGAATTCTTCAACGGTTAAAAATGAACCCAACGTCGTATCCTATTTTTCAAATTAGCCCAAACAGCAAAAAAAAGTAGATGATACTTTAAACATACAGGCAATCCCCAAAAAACATAGAGCATGAGATACTTAATAAACATTCTATTTATTGAGTACTTTTCCGGAAAAACAAATTTACGTCGCAATAGAGACGTAGCAAATTCTCTCTTTATATCTTTAGCCAACTGTTTAGAAGCAAGCACTCTATAAGCGAAATAAGTACCCATCCAAATAATATCAACTAACGCCCCTATATAAAAGGATTTTGCTGCATACAAAGAAACGAGTTCAGCCTTTAACTTCTCGATCTCCACATACTGCCGAGCAGTACGTTCAGAATATCCTTCGGTAGCAATCAGTCCTGTTATCGAAACTGGATTTATAGTATAATAAAGTGTACAAACAGATATCAGCTGACAAGAACGGGCATACATCATTACTTGATATGTAAACCAAGGATCTTCATTCAAATGATATGATATACATTGAACGTGATTTTGACGCAAAAAGTCCACCTTATATAATTTATTCCAAATAGCGACAAATATCTCCTTACCTTGCCCATAACGGTATTCTGCGACAGGATTTTCTCCACCTTCAATTATTATATCGGGGTATGAGCATCCTGGGGTTATCGTTCCAGCCAAATCTCTTCGAAGAAAAGAGGCCGCTACAAAATCAACAGGATGTTCCTGCATCTTATTGCAGAGTATTTCGATACAATCCGTAGTAATTACGTCATCACAATCCATCGTAAATAAATAATCCCCAGTTGCATTTTCGATAATTGCATTTCGAGCAGCACCTGTACCACGATTATATCCTTGATCAATAATCCGAACAGACTCAGCTCGTTCGTGTTCCGCAACAATCCGATGAACGATGTCCATACTATCTCCCTTATCATCAATAAATAAATATTCAATATATGGATACGTTTGATTGAGTGCAGACAATAATGAACGCTCTAATAAATTTCTTCCATTATAAATAGGAATTCCCAAAGTTACTTTATACATAGCATTTTATATCTTACTCAATGTTATAAAGTAGAAAGATAAAATCACTCCACTCCATGTGTTGTATGAATGAATCTCTTATTAGCCTCTTTCAACCGAAATAAATTAAAAAACATCAATAGAAACGAATAGGGAACAAAACATACTGCTCTAACCAAGCGCCATTTCCAGAAACGACGAGGGATAGCTACCACTAATGCCAATAACAACAATCCGAATATCACCCACCACTTACACGCTAACATCGGAAACCATATTGAAAAACACACAGAAAAAATAAAAGTAAAGCCTAACAATAAGACCCGTGAGAACGAAGCTTGCTGAAATAACTTATCACAAAAATCCCATTTCCGTTCACGGATAGCTGGAAGCAAATGATGAACAAACTCACCGAAGCTATAGTATTGCGCAGACAACCAACGCCTTCTCTGTTGATAGAAATTCTTAGTCTTCTGTATTTTTTCATCCAGCACATAGGTATCTGGCAAGTAATGAAAGAAAATACGATGATAAAGCAATTTCATTTCCAGAACTCTGTCGAAGCCTCCGACTGAAGTATTACTCATCATCGCTTTATAGAACAAAGAATACTCAAAAGCCATACCGGAACCTATCAGGGCTGCTGACATTCCTAAATTGACATGCCCCAGACGGAATATTGAATTATTTATTTCCTCACTAATGGCATCCAAATAAGCCATATCCGTATTCAAATTCTTTGCTACACGATGGGTCTGTACAACTTGCACTTTCGGATCTGCAAACGCATTATTTACCTCAGAAAGATACGAAGAGTTAATAATATTGTCTGCATCGATAATCAAAGCAACATCATATGAATTCTCCCCTAGATATTCAAGAGCAGTTTTCAGAGATTTAGTATTCGTACTTTTTTCAAAATCCACTTGAAGTAACTTAATAGGCAATGCACGCAATTTCTCATTCGTTGAAGACTGCATATGATCTGAAATTACAACCACATCATACTTATTACTTGGATAATTCTGCGCCAAACAAGCTTGTACAGTATCCATAATAACAGCGTCTTCTCTATATGCCGCTATCAATAAAGCAAATCGTTTGCATTCTTTCGCAGATACTGCCTTATCAGGCTTACACCGGAGCGATGCCAAACTATAAACTAATAAATACAATACGTTTATTGCAAACAATACGTATAAGATCCAATCGAGTATAAGCAGTACCTGTTCCAAAATTAAAACTTTATGTAGATAATGGCACAAATATACAAAAAATGGCTGAAATAATCACCATTTCTTAAAAAAAGAAAATATCCCATTTTCGTAATGGAACATAAAAAACTTGCAGGCTCTCATGCGACATACATATCGTCTGATTTCATTTTCATAGCACTGAATAAATGCAAATTCCAATTCTATCAATATGCTCTTTCAATGCCAAATTTTTGATATGTCCATAAACCACTATATCTACAAAATAAGGCAGAACTGTTTCATCGAAAGCAACAAGCAATGCCGACAGCACATCTTTTGAAATGGTTCCTTTTACAGCAATGTCAATATCTGATCCACGATTATAATTGCCCTTGGCGCGAGAACCGAACAAAACAGCTTCTTGCACCTCTGAAAAACGAGAAAGAACATCAATGATTCGCTTCCCGTTTATTTCACTCAATCCATATTGTTGCCACAGAATCTTATTCATCTGCTTTTTCTTTAAAAGAAACATAAAAGTCTTGAAGCAGAAAAAAATAACGCTCAAAGATATCATTCAGTACCCGAATAATAATTTCATCATCATAAATATGAGTGGTCAGATTACGGTCGGCCAATGCCTGCAACCAATCTTCTCCATTCATGATATATCCACTCTGGAAGCCTTGACGAATCGTTTCACGGGGGGAACGCACCTCAAAACCTTCTAACGTGAGATAATCCTTCAATGTTTTCCATGCCAGTTCAAATGTGTACTCATAGGTCTGAACGAGCCCGGATTGCAACAAATCATCATCAGGAGCGGATTTTACAACTTCTATGGCACGAGATAAACGTTTGAATGCCTTCTCGTAATTCTGAAAACGCTGTTTCCAACGTATATCTTGACTGCTTATTTCTTCCATACTTGCCTATCTTTGCTTTAAAGTATTCATTTGAATACAATTGCAACAAAGATACAAAAAAGAAATAAAAACCGAACAAAAGTTATAGAAAGAGAAGTATATAACAAAAAAACGAGCAAGCTCTCACGAACCTCTCGCCTCTGTAAGAAAAGCCATAGAGGCTTTTCTTTTTAAACTGCATCATTGTTACCTAAAAATCAATCTTCTTTTTACCCAAAAATCAAACTTCTAATTACCTATAAAAACAAACTTTCTCTTTTACCTTTATATACCTAATTACCTAATTTCTAAATCCAAATTTTAGCCTATGAAAAAACTATTAACGAATCTTTTTACCTAACTAATTCCTTTATTGAAAACTACAAAACTAATTTATTTAAAAGTCAAAATCATGAGCAGTTTCCCAACTGCGATACAAAGATAGGAAGATTTCCCGTGTGCGCAAACAGTAGCACAAAAAAAAGTATGTTTTATAACATTATTTTAAACTTATCCGCCATTATTCACAGTATAAACTACTTCTGGACGGATTTAAAATCATCTGTTAACGTTTTCATAAATGCAATAAGATCAGCTTCCTCTTTCGGGGTTAAACCAAGATTGCCTAACTCGTCACGATTGACCGTAGCAGGACACTCAGCCGGAGGAAACTCATCGCTTACATCACGTACATTATAAAAATGCACAATCTCTTCAAGAGTTTGGAAATAGCCATTATGTCCATAAGGAGCAGTCAAAGCAATGTTACGCAAAGTAGGTACGCGAAATTTACCGTTTTCTTCTTCCTTATTCACAATAGCACCTAATCCCAGATCTACACTATCCGAAGTCAAAAGAAAATAATCGGCAGGCACATGAAAGTGAGGATTCCCAGGATTACGAGGAATGCCAAGATTATCATAAGTATGATCTGTGAAAAGAACACGTCTGGCATATTCATCTTTATTCAATATATGACATTCAGCACACATGCCCTTATTTCCAAACAAATTCATCCCGTGCAACTCTGCCTCAGTAAAAATAGCTTTACCCTGCATCCAAGCATCATATTTAGAAGAAAAGGAGTTTACTTCCTCGGACTGCTGATAAGCAGCTAGAGCATCTGTTATATGAGCATAAATTGAATTAATATCGGACGTTTCACCATAAATGTATACCAATTCAGGATAATAGGACGCATAGAAAAGGCTCACCTGCCTGATGTTTCAATGAAGGAGAGCGGCCATCCCAAAAGAGCCCGCCCACATAAGTTTCTTCCTTTGCATCATAATGAAGCGATGGGACATACATCAGTACAAGATATAAAAAACAAACCACTGGAGTGGCACGATCTGCCAACTCCAATGGTTGTCCCCTTTAAACACCTTTAAACAAAATGAAATATCTTATTTTCTAGCTTCTGCGATATAAGCCAGAGCTTCTTTACATTTTTCTGTTACATAAGTCCAGTCTTCCGCAGCAACTTTATCATTCGGGAAGAGTTTAGATCCCATACCCACACAGAACACACCGGCTTTGATCCATGAAGTCAGGTTTTCCTGAGTAGGTTCTACCCCACCGGTCACCATCAGCTTAGACCATGGCATCGGAGCCAACAAGCCTTTTACCAGTTTTGCGCCAAGCACATCACCCGGGAAGATCTTGCAAAGATCGCATCCTGCCTCTTGTGCGAAGCCCACTTCTGAAACGCTTCCGCATCCCGGAGTATAAGCAACCAGGCGACGGTTACAAATCTTAGCGATTTCAGGGTTGAACAACGGGCCTACAACGAAATTAGCACCCAATTGCAAGTAAAGGGCAGCCGTAGCTGAATCAACGATAGAACCTACGCCCATAGCCATCTCCGGACATTCTTTCGCTGCAAATTTCACAACTTCTGCAAACACTTCGTGAGCAAAGTCACCACGGTTAGTAAATTCGAAGGCACGAACACCACCTTCATAACACGCTTTCACTACTTTTTTTGCAACTTCTGCATCTTTATGATAGAAGACGGGCACCATTCCGGTAGAGCCGATCTTATTCAATACTGCTATTTTATCAAACTTAGCCATCTTATGATTTACAATTTACAATGTACAATGTACAATTTAACCATGCGGACATTATACAGAGACATCTGTTATTATTACTTTATTACTTTATTTCTATATTCTGCTTATTGCGCATAGTGATTATAGACTTTACAATTATGCTAACCAGTTCCTTATTTTCATGATGCAAATCTTGCAGCAATTCGGGTTTCACAAGTTCAAGTTCCATTATCAACTCCAACCAATATGCAGTTTCATCAAGTTCTTCTTCTACCATTTTCAATTTATTCAGAAAATCCTTATCAGACTTTCCAATGCAAGCGGCTCTATAGTTTGCTCCGGGAGAAGTTCCTGAACGAACTACTTAGTTTCCGATAGCTCTTCCTGCCGGAGTATTAGGACGTTTATCTACCAACTTTATAACTCGTACCGCAAATACCTTTAAGCGGTTTTTCATCTCCTCTCTCGTCATTTGCCGCTATTTGTACATTGTAAATGGTAAATTGTACATGAATTTATCTCTGTACACGTCCGCTTGCATCTCCACCTGCCAATGCTTCAACTTCTTCTACCGATACCAGATTGAAGTCTCCATTGATAGTATGCTTCAAAGCAGAAGCAGCTACGGCAAATTCAAGAGCCGCACCCTGGTTAGGCTTCGTCAGCAGACCGTGGATGATACCACCGGAAAAAGAGTCACCACCACCTACACGGTCGACGATCGGATTGATATCGTAACGTTTAGATTCGTAGAATTCTTCACCGTTATAAATCATTGCCTTCCAGCCATTATGACTTGCAGAGAATGATTCACGCAAAGTAGAAATAACATATTTGAATCCGAATTCTTTAGCCATTGCCTTGAAGATGCCCTTGTAGCCTTCAGCATCAGTCTTTCCACCTTCTACATCAGCGTCGGGTTTGAAGCCCAGACAAAGCTCTGCATCTTCTTCGTTACCGATACAAACATCAACAAACTGCATCAACGGCTTCATGATGGATTGTGCTTTTTCTTTCGTCCAGAGTTTCTTACGGAAGTTGAGGTCAACCGATACCGTAACGCCATGACGTTTTGCAGCTTCGCAAGCCAATTTTGTCAGCTCGGCAGCCTTATCGGAGATAGCGGGAGTGATACCGGACCAGTGGAACCAATCGGCACCTTCCATGATTGCATCAAAATCGAAGTCAGCTGCATCTGCTTCAGCAATGGCAGAATGTGCACGGTCATAGATTACTTTGCTGGGACGCATAGAAGCACCTGTTTCAAGATAGTAGATACCTACGCGGTCGCCACCACGGGCAATGAAATCTGTTTTTACACCATATTTGCGCAGTGCGTTCACAGCTGATTGACCGATTTCGTGTTTCGGCAATTTAGTCACAAAGTAAGCGTCATGTCCATAGTTGGCACAGCTGACAGCTACATTTGCTTCACCACCACCATATACTACGTCAAATGAATCAGACTGAACAAAACGGGTATTTCCCGGAGTGGACAATCTCAACATGATCTCGCCTAATGTAACGACTTTCTTTCCCATAATCTTATTATTTTTTTAATATGTGATTAATTTATAACTTTCAATTTGTCATTTTAAGGTCAAAAACCACCTTAACAACTTGATACTATGGAGAGTAAACTAAAACAAGGTTCGTTCTTCATAGCCTTCGTGTGCGAGCACAAAGATACAACAATTTTCGTAATTACAAAAATTGTCATATATTTGTGTCGAAAATATTAAGATTATTATTGTGTGCGGACACAACAAAAAGTACAATTTACCATTTACGATGTACAAACGGGCTGAATAATCCCCTTGAAAACATAAAAAAGGAGGGAAATGTACAAAATCTGATGCACACAATAAATTGTACTTTGTAAATTGTCAAATTATAAATTGATATGGGGTCTGAAAGAATACGCATTAAAGATATCGCCAAAATGGCGGATGTATCGGTGGGAACAGTAGACCGGGTGATACACGGACGCAGCGGAGTATCGGAAGCCAGCCGGAAACGGGTGGAGGAAATTCTGAAACAGCTGGATTACCAACCCAATATGTACGCCAGCGCACTGGCATCGAACAAGAAATATACATTCTCCTGCCTGCTGCCGCAACATGAGAAAGGCGAATATTGGACTGCCGTAGAAGCCGGTATCCAAGACGCACTGGTAGCGTATTCGGACTTCAATATCTCCGTGAACCTCTCCTATTACGATCCGTTCGATTATCATTCATTCGGAGATGTTGCCCGGAATATCCTGGAACAGAAACCGGACGGGATTATGTTCGCCCCTACCGTACCGCAATATACGAAACCGTTCACAGAGGAACTGAACAAACGTTCTATACCTTATATATATATAGACTCTAATCTGAAAGATCAGCCTGCCCTCTCCTTTTTCGGACAGAATTCGCACCAGAGTGGATATTTTGCCGCACGAATGATGATGTTGCTTGCAGGCGGGGAACGGGAAATCGTAATTTTCCGCAAGATAAACGAAGGTATTGTAGGTTCTAACCAGCAAGAGCGCCGGGAAATCGGATTTCGTGAATACATGCTGAAGCATCACTCCGATTGCCGCATCTGGGAACTGAACCTGCACGCCAAGCGAGACAGTGATGACGCACAGATGCTGAACGATTTTTTCAGAAAACATCCGAACGTAAAGAATGGCATCACTTTCAATTCGAAAGTTTACATTGTCGGAGAATATTTATTGAAGCAACAAAAAACAGACTTTAAACTGATGGGATATGACTTGCTGGAACGCAACGTGAAATGCCTGATGGAAGGCAGTGTATCCTTTCTCATCGCCCAACAGCCTGAATTGCAAGGGTTCGATGGTATCAAAGCATTGTGCGACTACCTGATCTTCAAAAAGGAAGTACCAAGAGAAAACTTTATGCCGATAGACTTGCTTACGAAAGAGAATATTGAATTTTATTCAAATAAATAATAAAGTAATTATGGAAACTAAGTACCTTAAAATCAACCCTGCAGATAATGTAGCTGTCGCTATCGTGACACTGCCGGCAGGAGAAAAGCTCACGGTGGACGGGACGGAAATCACTCTGAGTGAGGAAGTGCCCGCCGGACATAAATTTGCATTGAAAGACTTTGCAGAAGGCGAAAACGTCATTAAATATGGGTACCCTATCGGTCATGCACGCACGACTAAGAAACAGGGGGATTGGATGAATGAGAATAATATCCAGACAAATTTGGCTGGATTGCTGGATTATACATACAATCCGACAAGCGTTACGCTGGATATTCCACACAAGAACCTGACATTCAAAGGTTATCGCCGTAAAAATGGCGAAGTGGGAATTCGCAACGAGGTGTGGATTATACCGACCGTAGGCTGCGTGAATGGTATCATCAACCAGCTGGCCGAAGGTCTGCGTCGGGAAACCGGCGGCAAAGGAGTGGATGCGATTATGGCATATCCTCACAACTATGGCTGCTCGCAACTGGGAGACGACCACGAAAACACTAAGAAAATCCTGCGGGACATGGTATTGCACCCCAATGCAGGTGCAGTGCTGGTAGTGGGCTTAGGCTGTGAAAACAATCAGCCGGATGTGTTCCGTGAGTTCCTGGGAGAATATGACGAAGACCGTGTAAAATTCATGGTAACGCAGAAAGTAGGCGATGAGTACGAAGAAGGTATGAAACTGTTGCGGGAGCTGTATGAAAAAGCCAGCAAGGACGAACGTGTGGATGTACCCCTGAGTGAATTGCGAGTAGGCTTAAAGTGTGGCGGATCGGATGGTTTCTCCGGTATCACAGCCAATCCGCTGTTGGGTATGTTCTCCGATTTCCTGGTGGCACAAGGTGGTACGAGCGTATTGACGGAAGTTCCGGAAATGTTCGGTGCAGAGACCATATTGATGAACCGTTGCCGCAACAAGGAATTATTTGAAGAAACTGTGAAACTGATTAACGACTTCAAGGAATACTTCCTTTCACATGGCGAACCGGTAGGTGAAAATCCGTCTCCGGGAAACAAGGCGGGCGGTATCTCAACTTTGGAGGACAAAGCCTTGGGATGCACCCAGAAATGTGGCAAAAGCTACGTGGAAGGTGTGTTGCCGTATGGTGAACGTCTGAAAGTAAAAGGATTGAATTTGTTGTCAGCTCCGGGAAATGACCTGGTGGCAGCAACAGCACTGGCCTCCTGCGGTTGCCACATGGTATTGTTCACCACAGGACGTGGCACACCATTCGGAACGTATGTGCCGACCATGAAGATTTCCACCAACTCCACTCTGGCAAAGAACAAACCGGGATGGATTGATTTCAATGCAGGAGTTATCGTGGAAAACGAGCCGATGGAAAAGACTTGCGAACGGTTTATCGATTACATTATCCAGGTGGCAAGTGGTGAATTCGTGAACAACGAGAAGAAAGGTTACAAGGAAATCGCAATCTTCAAAACGGGAGTAACGCTATAACAATTGACAATTATAGAGATAGAGGGCGGGCAAAAACTATTTTGCTCCGCTCTTTGTTTTTTATAATTTTGCAGCGAATAAATGTTTCACCACAGAGTAACACAGAGTATCATAGAGTTCTATTCTTTTGATTTCAAATTGATTAAACTCTGTGAGACTCTGTGTTACTCTGTGGTGAAGTAATTCCGTATTACAATATATATATTAAAATGACAAATACAGCGAATAAACGAAAAGGTGGATGGTGGGCATTGAGCCCGCTGGCGGTATTTTTATGCCTTTACCTGGTGACTTCATTGATTGTAAACGATTTCTATAAAGTACCCATTACGGTAGCATTCCTGTTGTCATCTTGCTATGCCATCGCACTGACGCGCGGATTGAGTCTGGAAAAGCGGGTGTATCAATTCTCGGTAGGAGCCAGCAATAAGAATATCATATTGATGATATGGATATTCATCCTTGCCGGAGCTTTTGCACAAAGCGCCAAACAGATGGGAGCAATCGACGCTACAGTAAACCTGACTCTGAGTATTCTGCCGGACAATTTATTACTGGCAGGAATTTTCATCGCTGCCTGTTTCATTTCACTTTCCATCGGCACCAGTGTGGGAACAATTGTAGCACTGACGCCCGTAGCCATCGGACTGGCGGAAAAAACCGGTATAGATCTGCCATATATGGTTGCCATTGTAGTGGGCGGTTCATTTTTCGGAGATAATCTCTCTTTTATTTCGGACACAACAATTGCATCCACCAAAACACAGGATTGTGTGATGAGGGATAAGTTCCGGGTGAACTTTATGATTGTGGTTCCGGCAGCACTGGTCGTATTATGTATCTATATATTCCAGGGATTATCAATATCAGCCCCTGCACAGACGCAAGCGATTGAATGGATAAAGGTTATCCCCTACCTCATCGTATTGGGTACGGCAGTGGCAGGTGTAAATGTAATGTTGGTTTTACTGCTGGGGATTCTCAGCACAGGCATCATAGGCATCATTACAAGCGGAACAGACATAAGCACAGCTTTCTTCGACTGGTTCGGCGCCATGGGAACAGGCATCACGGGAATGGGAGAACTTATCATCATCACTTTACTTGCGGGCGGCATGCTTGAGACCATTCGGTATAATGGAGGCATCGATTTCATAATCTCCCGCCTGACACGTCACGTAAAAGGCAAGCGAGGTGCAGAACTGAGTATCGCCGCACTCGTCAGCATTGCCAACCTATGCACCGCCAACAATACCATCGCCATCATTACCACCGGACCGATAGCCAAGGACATCGCCCAACGCTTTCATCTGGACCGCCGGAAGACAGCCAGTATCCTGGACACCTTCTCCTGCCTGATACAAGGTATCATTCCTTACGGGGCGCAACTATTGATTGCCGCCGGATTAGCGGGAATTTCTCCCATCAGCATTATCGGTAGCTTGTATTATCCGTTTACAATGGGAATATGTGCATTACTGGCAATATTAGTGAGATATCCACGGAAATATTCGTAAAAAATCTCCCATATCCAATAAAAAATGAAAATATCGAAAAAAAATATGGTAAAAGATGATGCATTATTAAAATAGAATGCGTTACTTTGTACCCGAACAATAAGAAAGTTTATTCGATTTGATTATTTCACGTATGTATTTCCTCTACATTGAGTATTTCCATCTCTGACCTAACAACTTCCAAAAACTTTGTTTATTGAATTATTAATTTATTATTTTATTTAGATTTATGAATTTGTATGTAGGTAACCTTAATTACAAGGTTAGAGAATCAGATTTGAGAGAAGTTATGGAAGAGTACGGAACAGTAGACTCAGTAAGAATCATCACTGACCGTGAAACAAGAAGATCTAAAGGATTCGCATTCATCGAAATGCCGGATTCTGCAGAAGCATCTAACGCTATCAATGCATTGAACGGTGCTGAATACGGAGGCCGTCCGATGGTAGTTAAAGAAGCATTACCGAAGAATTAATCATTCTCAGATAATACGTTATTAAAAAGAGGGATGGATTTCTAATGAAATTCATCCTTTTTTTATAGTTGATTTACTGAAAATAATAAGCAAACTCTTTGTCAATCAAAATAAAAAGTCCTACCTTTGCAGCCGCTATTACGAGATAGTAGCATAATTCAAATCATTTATTTAAAACATTATTTAAAATGGCAACAAAAATCAGATTGCAAAGACATGGACGTAAGAGCTATGCTTTTTACTCTATCGTTATTGCAGATGTAAGAGCACCACGTGATGGTAAATTTATTGAGAAGATTGGTACGTACAATCCGAACACCAATCCTGCCACAGTAGATTTGAAGTTCGACCGCGCACTTGACTGGGTTATGAAAGGTGCACAACCGACTGACACTG
The DNA here is from genome assembly GCF_000526555.1 of Bacteroides sp. 14(A). Lineage (NCBI taxonomy): Bacteria > Pseudomonadati > Bacteroidota > Bacteroidia > Bacteroidales > Bacteroidaceae > Bacteroides > Bacteroides sp. 14(A). The sequence continues at coordinate 1,039,421 of NZ_JAGH01000005.1, forward strand.
TTCGTAACATCTTGTCACGCGAAGGCGTTTACATGAAAAAACACCTGTTGGGTGGTGTAACTAAAGGCGCATTTGGCGAAGCTGAAGCTGAAGCTAAATTTGAAGCTTGGAAGAACAACAAACAAAGCGGTTTGGCTGCCTTGAAAGCTAAAGACGAAGAAGCTAAGAAAGCTGAAGCAAAAGCACGTCTGGAAGCCGAAAAGAAAGTGAACGCTGAGAAAGCTAAAGCATTGGCTGAAAAGAAAGCTGCTGAAGAAGCAGAAAAAGCTGCTGCCGAAGCACCTGCTGAAGAAGCAACAGAGGCTCCCGCCGAAGAAGCTCCCGCAGCCGAAGCTGCTGCTGAATAATAGTAAGCACAGCACGATTACAAAAAATGGGATTAAAACTATAAAATCCTCTCCGGTTATGCCGGAGGGGATTTTTTATTGATTATCTTTGTAGCTACATATTTTTACTTAATAATAAAAGCAATGAAAAAATTTATCTATCTGCTCGCTGTGGCCGCCATCGTTGCTGCCTGTAGCGGAAACAAAGGTTACGTGGTAACCGGAACTGTAGAGGGTGGAGCTGACGGCGACACCGTATTTTTGCAAAAAGTAGACGGAAGAAATCTTGTAAAAGTTGACTCCGCAGTTATCACAAAAGGCACATTCACCTTCAAAGGTGTACAAGATACTGCCGTAAACCGTTACGTGACTTACAGACCGGCAGGAAAAGAAGGCATATTAATGGACTTTTTCCTTGAAAACGGTAACATCAACATCAACCTGACGCGTGATAATGATTCCGCTACCGGTACGCCAAGCAATGATGCTTACCAGGAAATCAGAGCTCAACTGAACGGTCTGAACAAACAAATGATGACTATATACGAGTCTATGTCAGATACTACACTGACTGACGAACAGCGCGAAGCCAAAATGAAGGAAATGAATGACCTACAAGAAAAGTCAATGGAGATCACCAAGGCAGGTATCGCTAAGAATATCACAAACCTCGTAGGTGTTCATTTGCTGAAGAATAACTACTACTACCTTGAAGTAGATGAACTGGATCCGCTGGTACCGCAGATACCGGCTGAATTTGCAAATGATGAAGTAATCATCAAAATCAAAGAAAATGTAGAAAAGATGAAAGCAACTGCTGTAGGCCAGAAGTTTACAGATTTCGAAATGGAAACTCCTGACGGAAAACCAGTGAAGTTGTCTGACTATGTAGGTAAAGGCAAAGTGGTACTCATCGACTTCTGGGCAAGCTGGTGTGGTCCTTGTCGTCGTGAAATGCCCAATTTGGTAGAAGCTTACGCTCAATACAAAAACAAAGGTTTTGAAATCGTAGGTGTATCTTTGGATCAAAGCGGCGAAGCATGGAAAGATGCTATCCAGAAACTGAATATCACTTGGCCGCAAATGTCCGACCTGAAATACTGGAACTGCGAAGGTGCCCAACTATATGCAGTAAGCAGCATTCCTCACACTGTATTGATCGACGGTGAAGGAACCATCATCGCACGCGGGCTGCACGGTGAAGGTCTACAGGAAAAATTGGCTGAAGTATTGAAATAATCTTTGTCCGGAAAAGAATAATCACAATCGAGAATTTATTCTTATAGCATAAACTCCCTTGTTACAAATAGGTGTAGCAAGGGAGTTTTTTTGTATCTACCTACTACACAGAGTTTTCCATTTTGAACAACTTTTCAAAATCGGCTAAAACAAAAAGTTATCCACTTTGCAATCATACATTTCTAAGAATCAACTGATTAACATATTTTAGACCGACAAAAGTTTCCCAAAAACAAAAACTTATAGATAAGTTTATACCTTTGCAGTCCCAATTCTAATGGATAACTAAAAAATTAAAACGAGACCATGATACAGACTGTAATCAAAAGAGACGGACGTGTAGTAGGCTTCAATGAAGAGAAAATAGTAACTGCTATCCGTAAAGCTATGTTACATACGGATAAAGGCGAAGATTTGCAATTGATACGCCAAATCACAGATCATATATCTTTCAAGGGAAGTGCACAAATGACGGTGGAAGCCATTCAGGATGCCGTAGAAATGGAACTGATGAAGAGTAGCCGGAAAGATGTAGCACAGAAGTATATCGCTTACCGCAATCAGCGCAGCATTGCCCGTAAAGCCAAGACGCGCGACATGTTTCTGGAGATTATAGAAATAAAATCCAATGACGTGACACGGGAAAATGCAAACATGAATGCCGATACCCCGGCAGGCATGATGATGAAGTTTGCCAGTGAAACGACCAAACCCTTTGTGGATGATTATCTGCTAAGCGACGAAGTACTGGAAGCCGTAAGCGGCAATTACCTGCATATTCATGACAAGGACTACTACCCTACCAAGAGCCTGACATGTGTTCAGCATCCATTGGATCGTATTTTGACCTGCGGCTTTTCTGCCGGACACGGTGAATCCCGTCCTGCCAAACGTATTGAAACCGCAAGTATCCTGGGGTGTATCTCACTGGAAACTGCACAGAATGAAATGCATGGCGGCCAGGCTATCCCGGCATTCGACTTTTATCTGGCGCCCTACGTGCGCAACAGCTATATCGAAGAAATCAAGAATCTGGAAGAGTTGAACGGAAAGGATTATTCACATCTATATCAGAAAGAACTTACAGACTACCTGCAACAACCGCTGGATGGACTGTCTGACGAGAAACGCATTGTGCAACATGCCATTAACAAGACTGTAGCACGTGTACATCAGTCAATGGAAGCATTCATCCATAATATGAATACCATTCACTCACGCGGTGGCAACCAGGTAGTATTCAGTTCTATCAATTACGGCACGGATACATCCGCCGAAGGACGCTGCATCATCCGCGAACTTCTGAAAAGCACCTATCAAGGTGTAGGTAACGGCGAAACAGCCATATTCCCTATTCAGATATGGAAAAAGAAACGTGGTGTAAGCTATCTGCCGGAAGACCGGAACTATGACCTTTACCAGCTTGCCTGCAAAGTGACGGCCCGCCGCTTCTTCCCGAATTTCCTCAATCTGGACGCTACTTTCAACCAAAGCGAAGAGTGGAAGGCAGATGACCCGAAACGCTATCAGCACGAAGTAGCCACCATGGGATGCCGTACGCGTGTATTCGAAAACCGTTTCGGACCGAAAACTTCAATCGGACGTGGAAATATCTCTTTCTCTACCATTAATATCGTACGCCTGGCTATCGAGTGTATGAAGATAGAAGATAAAGAATTGCGTATAGCCAAATTCTTCGCAAAACTGGATGCAATGCTCGAAGTCACTGCACGCCAACTGCACGAACGTATGGAGTTCCAGAAAACCGCATTTGCCAAGCAATTCCCATTGCTGATGTCTGCTCTATGGGTAGGTTGCGAAAAACTGAAACCAAACGATACAATCGCCTCTGTTATCAATCAAGGAACGTTGGGCATAGGTTTCATAGGTTTGGCAGAATGTCTGGTTGCCCTTACCGGCAAACATCACGGAGAATCGGAAGAAGCACAAAAACTGGGAGTGAAAATAGTAACTTATATGCGCGACCGCGCCGACCAATTCTCCGATCAGTATCACCATAATTACAGTGTACTGGCTACGCCTGCCGAAGGACTATCCGGCAAATTCACAGGGGCAGACCGTAAGAAGTTCGGTGTATTGCCGGGAATTACAGACCGGGATTACTATACAAATTCCAATCACGTACCTGTGTACTACAAGTGCAGCGCCCGCCATAAGGCAGAAGTGGAAGCTCCGTATCATGAACTGACACGTGGCGGACATATTTTCTATGTAGAAATAGACGGTGATGCGACACACAATCCTGAGGTCATCATGCGTGTAGTGGACATGATGGATCAGTACAATATCGGATACGGCTCAGTAAACCATAACCGCAACCGCTGTCTGGAATGTGGATATGAAAACTCTACTCCGAACCTGGAAGCCTGTCCGAAATGCGGCAGTACGCACATCGATAAGTTACAACGTATCACCGGTTACCTGGTAGGTACTACCGACCGCTGGAACAATGCCAAACTGGCGGAACTCAACGACCGTGTCATTCATAATTAAAAATTATAAATTTAAAATTAAAGAGCTGCGCAATAACGAAGCAGCCCTTAATTTCATTCCCTCCCACCAACCTTTAATTTTTAATTCTTAATTTTTAATTGAATCATGCTTTCTATCCTCGACATTATAGAAGATACTACAGTGGACGGTCCGGGCTTCCGGACCTCCATTTATGCTGCCGGGTGCCCGAACAGATGCCCCGGTTGCCATAACCCTGAATCCTGGGATATCAACCGGGGACGCTGGATGTCGACAGACGAAATTCTGGCGAAAGTGCTTGCCGACAATTTTGCAGACGTAACATTCAGTGGCGGAGATCCGATGTACCAACCTGAGGGATTTACAGAACTGGCATGTGCCATCAAGGAAAAAAGTAGCAAGAACATCTGGTGCTATACAGGATATACTTTTGAGACTCTGCTACGCAACCCACTACAGGCCAAACTATTGCAGTATATCGATGTACTGGTAGACGGGAAATTCAAACAGGAACTACGGGATGAAAGCCTGTGCTTCCGCGGAAGCAAAAACCAACGCTTGATTGACGTACAGGCTTCATTGCAGGCAGAAGAGGTAGTGACATACAATTATAATCCCGTACCTCGCATTGCTTAATAATCAGTATGCTTGAGATGCCGCCATCATCTCAAGCTCTCCTTTCTTTCCTCCCTCCTTTCAGAAATTCCCATAATTATAACTTATTATCATTTCTTTCTTTCCTCAAAAAGCCTTACCTTTGCGGCGCTTTTCAAGAATAGATAATATTAGGATAACATTTTAAAGTATGAATTCGCCAAACGAATTAAAAGAAATTACCCGGTTTTTACTGGAGTATGCTAATCGTCTTATGGGGTCCGGCGTACACACTTCACGCGTGATACGAAACACCCGTCGCATCGGAAAGTCACTGGACGTAGACGTGAAAATGAGCCTTTTCCAAAAGACCATGGTGGTAAGTGTATGCGACATTGACAGCACGGAAGTCTACAATGAAGTAGCCATTATTCCCGCTTTCCCCATCAGTTTCGAACTGAACGCTGAACTGAGTGCGCTTAGCTGGGAAGCCTACGACAATCATTTACCTCTGGAAACACTTTGGGACAAGTATGAGAAAATAATATCACGACCGAAGATGGACCCGCTTTGTACATTGTTTCTAGTGGGTTTTGCCAATGCTTCTTTCTGCGCCCTGTTTGGTGGTGACTGGACAGCGCGTCTCATTGTATTCTCCGCAACACTCATCGGTTTCTACATTAAACAGATTATGCAGAAGAAGAAAATCAATCATTATCTTGTTTTCATTGTATCTGCATTCGTAGCTTCCATGGTTGCTTCTTCAGCGCTTACGCTGGAAACGACAGCCGAGATAGCCATTGCCACAAGTGTTCTTTATCTGGTGCCCGGCGTCCCCTTGCTGAATGGTGTCATTGATATTGTTGAGGGACATGTACTAACCGGCTGCACCCGTCTCATCCAGGCATTGTTGCTGGTATTATGTATTTCCGTAGGACTCTCCTGCACTCTTATGTTAATTAGAAACAGTTTATTATGATACTCGTTGATATACTTACGGACGGCATATTTGCCGCAGTTGCCGCCATCGGTTTCGGAGCGATTTCAGATCCTCCCTTGCGCGCTTTTCCTTCCATTGCCTTACTTGCCGCTATCGGCCATGCCCTGCGTTTTTGTCTGATGACCTATCTGGGAGTAGATATCGCTACTGCATCCCTATTTGCTTCTTTCAGTATCGGTATGGGAAGTCTTGTTTTGGGAAAACGTATCTATTGTCCCATGACTGTGCTCTACATCCCTGCATTGCTGCCTATGATTCCGGGTATGTACGCCTACAAAATAGTATTCTCACTCATCATGTTCATGCAGAATATGAAAGTACCGGAATTGCAAGAAAAGTATCTGATAGACTTATTCACGAACACAATCGTTACTTGTAGCGTCATCTTCATGTTGGCAGTGGGCGCCACTATACCGTTGTTCTTGTTTATCAAACGGGCTTTCTCCATGACAAGACACGAGAAAAATTAAAAGTTGAAAATTAAAATTTAAAAGATTGCGTATGGAAGTTTTTTGGAAAACAATCGCACAATATAATGAAGCAACCTGGATTTTCCAGGTAATTATTACGATTGCAGGTATCCTGCTGACCGTACTACTTTATCAAAAACCGACACTGCTGATAAAGCGGTTGATGAAGGGATATATGGTATTTTTAAATAGCTGGATTTCTATCGTCTACTACATGATCTATTGTGGTGACCGGAATTACAATTATATACTTGCCATATTCTGGGGTATAATTGCACTTATCTGGCTATGGGACCTCATTACAAACTATACTCCGTTTGAACGTTATCACAAATATGACAAACTGACTTACATACTGTATGCCATGCCATTCCTTTACCCTCTCTTGTCATGGGCACGGGGCATGGAATTCCCAATGATGACCACCTGTGTGATGCCCTGCTCCGTGGCCGTATTCACCATCGGGTTGCTACTGGCATTTTCACGCAAAGTGAATCTGCTTGTAATACTTTTCCTTTGTCACTGGGCATTGATAGCGTTTTCTAAAGTGTACATCTACAAAATTCCCGAAGATTTATTGCTGGCAAGTGCAACCGTTCCTGCCATTTATCTCTTCTTCAAGAATTACTTCGACCAGAATCTGCATAAAGAAACAAAACCAAGTGCCAAATATACCAACTGGATTCTAATAGCACTCTGTGTAGCAATTGGAGTATTTCTAAGTATCACGATATTGAACGAATTAGTGGGCTAGAAAATTAAATATGAAGTATTAAGTATGAAGTATTAAGGGCCACGCATCATTAATACCTGATACCTAATACTTCATATTTCATACTGATTTCATTCTATTTATTCTTTCCTTGATTTGCTACTGCTTCCATCAACTTCTTTATTTCCTCCGGATCTCCCAAGAAATAGTCTTTTTGCAAATTCAGGTCATCATCAAATTCAAAAACATAAGGCACGGCGGTGGGCAGGTTCAGCTTTACAATATCTTCATCGGAGATATGTTTCAGGTGCTTGATGATTCCTCTTAAACTATTACCATGTGCCACAACCAACAGCTCATCGGCTGTTTTCAGATTCGGGAAGATCACACATTTCCAGTAAGGCATGATGCGTTCGATTGTATCTTTCAGAGACTCGGTACGGGGCAGTTCCGCATCGGGCACTTCATTATAACGTGCTTCAAAACGCGGATTACGAGGGTCATCCTCAGTCAGTGCATGCGGAGCAATATCATAGCTACGACGCCAGATCAACACCTGCTCTTCACCATATTTGGCAGCAGTTTCCGCCTTATTCAAACCTTGAAGCTGTCCATAATGCTTCTCGTTCAGGCGCCAGGATTTCTCTACCGGTATCCAGTCCTGATCCATACGATCCAATACCACATTCAGTGTTTTCACTGCACGTTTCAAGTAGGAAGTATAGGCTTTATCAAACTGGAAGTCATTATCTATCAATAACTGTCCCGCCTTTTCAGCTTCGGCAATACCTTTTTCTGTCAAATCTACATCGGTCCAACCAGTGAAACGATTTTCCTTATTCCATGCGCTCTCGCCATGGCGAAGTAATACAATTTTCTTCATACGAATTATTTTTTATTAGTCGTATAAATAAAACACGCATCTATCGGAACTTGTTCAATAAGAGGGAGGGATCACTATTTCAGCAGTGAATCAGCATATATGCACAACTTCAGCATTTGTTGGCACGCCAGAAACTATACCAAACAAACAACTCAATGAAAGAAGTAAATGTCTCATAGTACATATACTATAAGGTGAATAAAAAAGCGAAAAGCTGCCCCGAGAAGTTTAGTAAACCTCCCGTGAGCAGCTTCTCTATTTTGTTAGATTAAACTCTTACACGAACCAACGAACGTAGCAGAAGTCCTGACGGTGAGGCAGGTCAGAGTTTTTCGGGAACATACGGTAGGATACTTTAAAGCTACCTGCGTTCTCTAATTTATGTTTCACCTGGAAGGTATAAAGATTACCCTCTTTCTTCACTACACTGAACGGTTCAACAGAATAAACATGCTGTTTACCGTCTCCGGCAGTATAAGTAGTTACCAGTTCCAGACCGATAGCATCATTCAAGCCTTTCTCATCGATTACATAAGTAATGGTATATTCCTTACCGCTTTCGATAGTAGCTTGAAGCAATTCTTCACACTTGTCATAAGACACTACCTCAATACTGTCCCACTTAGACACCACTTCTTCTTTCCAAGCAGCAATTTCTTTTGCTTTGGCGTTGTCATTAGCCGACAATGCGCTGAAACGCTTAGCCAGCTTAGTGTAGAACTTGCTATAATAGTCGTCCAACTGACGTTTCATGGTATAGTGCGGTGCAATCTGTGCAATAGAATTCTTGATAGTCTTCACCCAACCTTCAGAGTATCCCTTCTTATTGCGTGCATAGTACAACGGCAGGATTTCTGTTTCAAGGATGCTATAGATAGTAGCTGCATCGAGCTGATCCTGATGTTCCTGGTTCTGGTAAGTACGCTTTTCAGTCAGCGCCCAACCTGCACCTTCACGATAGCCTTCCAACCACCAACCGTCGAGTACGGAGAAGTTTACAACACCGTTCATCAACGCTTTCTCACCGGAAGTACCGGATGCTTCGAGCGGACGAGTCGGCGTATTCAACCAGATATCTACACCGGATACCAGACGGCGAGCCAGCTGCATATCATAGTTTTCCAGGAAGATAATCTTACCCAGGAATTCCGGACGACGGGAAATTTCGATAATTCTCTTAATCAAACCTTGGCCTGCTCCATCATGCGGATGAGCCTTACCTGTGAACAGGAACTGTACCGGATAGTCAGGGTTGTTCACAATCTTAGCCAGACGGTCGAGGTCAGTGAACAGCAAGTGAGCACGTTTGTAAGTAGCAAAACGACGACCGAAACCGATCAGCAACGCATTGGGATTGATCTTATCCATCAGAGAAACGATACGTGAAGGATCACCTTGGTTCTTCAGCCAAGTTTCACGGTATTGCTTACGAACATAGTCGATCAACTTATTCTTCAAAGCCATACGTGTTTCCCAGATTTTTTCATCGGGCACATTATAAATAGCTTCCCAAATCTTCGGGTTAGACTGATCATACAAGAAGTTTTCATCGAAGTTAGCAGCATAGAGATGTTTCCATTCGGTAGCGCTCCAAGTCGGGAAGTGTACACCGTTCGTAACATAACCCACATGCATTTCTTCGGGGAAATAGCCCTTCCAGATAGTAGAGAACATTTCCTGAGAAACCTTTCCGTGCAACCAGCTTACACCATTCACTTCCTGTGAAGTGTTGCAAGCAAAGACGGACATACAGAAACGTTCGCCTTTGTCGCCCGGATTATTACGGCCAAGATCCATCAGATCCTCCCAGCTGATACCCATTCTGGCAGGGTAACCACCCATATACTTACCGAAGAGACCCTCGTCGAAGTAGTCGTGTCCGGCAGGAACCGGAGTATGTACAGTGTACAGAGAAGAAGCACGTACCAGTTCGATAGCCTGGTCGTAAGACAAGCCTTCAGCTACATAATCACAGATACGCTGAACGTTGATCAACGCTGCGTGTCCTTCGTTACAGTGATAAACATCTTTCTTGATACCCAGTTTCTTCAGTGTCAAGATACCACCGATACCAAGCAATATTTCTTGTTTCAAACGGTTTTCCCAGTCACCACCATAGAGTTGGTGAGTAATAGGACGGTCGAATTCGCTGTTCATTTCATTATCCGTATCCAACAGATAGAGAGAAATACGTCCAACGTTTACACGCCATACAAAAGCATGAACAAAATAATCCAGATAAGGAACATCTACAATCACCTGATTGCCATTCTCGTCCATCACTCGCTCGATGGGCAACTGACCGAAGTTCTGAGCTTCGTAGTTGGCAATCTGCTGGCCATCCATTGAGAGGGTCTGCGTGAAATAACCGTAACGATATAGGAATCCTACTGCGCAAAGGTCAACATTGCTATCGGAAGCCTCTTTCAGGTAGTCGCCGGCAAGAACACCTAAACCACCAGAATATATCTTAAGTACCTGGTTCAAACCATACTCCATGCTGAAATAAGCAACGGAAGGGCGCTTCTGATCAGGTTTCACGTCCATATACGTTCTGAACATAGCATAGACGTCATTCATTCTCTTCAGAATTACTTTGTCATTTGCAAGCGCCTCGAGTTTAGCATAACTCATTCTTTCCAACAGAAGGACGGGGTTATGACCAACTTCTTTCCACAAAGCAGGGTCAAGGTCTTTAAACAGTTCAGTAGCTTCATAGTTCCAAGACCACCAAATGTTATGTGCCAATTCAGACAATTTCTCCAACTCGGCAGGAACATGAGATTTCACATTCACATCTTTCCAGTTCGGAGTGTTTACATTACTAACTTTAATCTTCATTGTATGATTACTTGATTGATTAATAATTCATATTTATTTTAACCTAACTGACGTTCCATCGCATGACGAAGGGCAAAGTCATAGGCTTCATAATAATATTCAATAAAATGCTTCCACAAAGCCTGTTCAGCCACTTGCCCGGCACGCTTGCGAATGTTTTTCACTTCTGCATCCGTCTTTGCAGAAAATGCCGAAATGGTGTCTTTGATACCGTCAGCCACTTCAGAATAGTTGTAATCCGAACGGTGAAGTACCTCTACCCCATCATCGATGCCATGCTGGTTCTTCAGGCTGTTCACCCAAAGTCCGAAACCTGCCAGATCGGTCGTGACGGTAGGAACATGGAAAGCAACACTTTCCAACGGGGTATAGCCCCAAGGTTCGTAATATGAAGGATAGACACTAAGATCTTCTCCTAATATCAAATCGTAATATTGCTTGTTTATAATGCCATCTTTTCCGTCGAGATAGCAGGGAACAAAAATAATCTTCACCTTATCCTCAGGACGGTTGCTCATGCCCATATACTTCAGCATGTCCAGCACTTGATCATGCGTCATGTTGTGCAGCCAGTGAGTAATCAAAGGTACTTCCAGCGGAGTAGTGAATTTCTCCTTGCTCTTGAGACGCTGTTGCAGGTCTTCACGGGCATCACCTACCCATCCTGGCACATTGATGAATGCCAATACATTCTTCTCCAGGTTCTTATCACGGTTCAGCCGATTCAGTGATTCAAGGAAGACATCGATGCCTTTGTTCTTAAACTCATAACGACCGCTGGTACCGATAATTAACGTATCATCACCCATATCCGTACCCATCAGGCAATTGGCAACGCGCAACATGGTAGATCTCGCACGTTTGCGTTTTCCGGTAAACGTCGTTCCTTTCGGTACAAAATCATCTTCAAAACCATTCATAAGCACTACATCGGCAGGCTTATCAAGCAATTCCTTGCACTCGTTATTTGTGATTTCACTCACAGTCGTAAAACAGTCTACATAGTGCGCAGTCTGTTTTTCAATGGAGTGTTTGGATTGCATATTGAGCTCTTCCGCCATCTGATCGCCATTATAAGCGAAGAGATAATCGTAAAGAGGCTTATTGTTACCTGCAATGGAACGTCCGATGGACGTGGCATGCGTGGTAAATATCGTAGCGATTTCAGGAACAGCAGTCTGCAAGTAGAGGGCTCCCATACCGGTCATCCACTCATGTGCCTGATAAATCACTTTATCTGTCTCCGTCAGGTTGTAGCGATAAAAACTCTCTACTACCTTTCCGGCAGCATACGAAAACATGGATGCTTCATCATAATCACCGTATGCATGCAGTGAATCCACCTGATAGCGGTTCCACATTTCTGTATAGATATCATTCTTCAGTGCGAAAAACGGTTGGAAATCAACCAATATAACGATCGGATTGCCCGGAATGTTCCAGCGTCCTACACGGACGGAAAGGTTATCTTGCTCAGCTGCATGCTTTCTCCATGCTGCACAAAGGTTATCGGACTCGATAAACAAAGGATTCTCTTTACCCTGCCAAAAATCAGGCCCTATAAAAAACAATCTATCATGAAATTTTGCCTGCAAGGTATTTGCTCGCGTGGACAAAACCGTATAGATACCTCCAACCTTATTACATACTTCCCAGCTTGACTCGAAGATGTAGTCGGGGGTTAACAGCTCTTTAGTCATATTACTTTTAATCTCTATTACTTAATACCGGCTGCAAAAATACACATTATTCTTTGAAAAATAGCCTATTAATCGAAAAAACTAATGAAATATGCATAAACAATCGTTTGCGAAAAATAGTTAGAAGGGCATTTCACTTAACGAGGTGTGGCATTTGCCTTGTTCAAGTGTGGCATTTGGAAACAATAAACCCAGGATCATCACCGGAATGACAACCCTGGGTTAGCAAATTATTCAGAAATAGATTCTTATGCAACCAGTGCGCTACCAATCAAGAATGTTGCAGCCAAAGCAACGATAGCATAAAGTTCCGGGAATACGGCAAGGATCAATGTATTGCTGAATACATCGTGACCTTGTCCGATAGCTGCGATACCATTTGCACAAACCTGTCCCTGACGGATAGCTGAGAACAAGGCAACCAATCCCAAGGCGATACCTGCACCAAGAATAGCGGCAGCCTGGATGGCTGTCATTTCAGGAGTAAGGATACCGAAAATAGTCTGGAACATAAAGTAACCGGCAAAACCATACAAACCCTGCGTACCGGGAAGTGCTGTCAATACGAGGAAGTTTCCGAATGCACCGTCGTTCTTCTTCAAAGCACCGATAGCTGCGTTACCGGCAATCGTCACTCCATAGGCACTACCGATGCCAGACAAACCAATCATTACTGCGATGCCGATGTAGGCAATCAATAAGTTCATTTCCATAATCTTACGTTTTTTATTGTTTTAATTTTTAATTCTATAATTGTTATTTTTTAAATGGCTTATATTCTTTTCCGCCTCCTTCGTAACCGGAATTCTTAAAGAACTCCACGAAAGTCAGACGCATGGGGTGAACCATCGCACCCAGTACATTCATAAACATGTTAATAGCATGTCCGATAACGAATATCAGTACCATCACAATCGGACCGACAATCACATTGTCAGGGCTCATGCCCACAGCCAGACTGTTGAATACTCCCGCAAGGATACCTCCCGACAGACCGAGGGCAAACAGACGAACATACGAAAGCACGTCGCCCAGCAAACCCGTAGCCATGTTGTAAGAATCCCACAAACCCAGTCCGATATTCATAAACACGTTCTTACCGGGACTGTTGAAGAGAAATATCATAACGGCAGCCACACCAAGAATGCACAGATGTACCGTACCACCCAACGGCATCACTTCGGGCAACATGAATCCTACTCCGCAGGATATCAGCAACACAATCCAACCGATAGTGGCTACGGCATACTTAAAGCCGAACTGTATAGCCTGATTGACTGCTTTCAGTATCATACCGAAGAGAATCTGAATCACACCGAGTATCAGTGACAACTGGAACATGGCATTATTATCCATGAACAAATGATCCTTCATATACTGCAAGAAAGGTATGTTTATGTCATAGAGGCTCACTCCGAAGAACGTACCCGTCAGCATTCCACAGAAGAATGTAGAAGCAGCCAATATCTGTATCAATGAAAGAATCGGCTTCATCGTAGCACTGATATTCTTGGCGAACATACGGTACAGCGTAGCGGCAAGGAACAGGAACAACCCGTAACCGGAGTCGCCCAGACACAACCCGAAGAACACCATAAAGAACGGTGCAAAGAACGGTGTCAGATCCAACTCACTGTATTTCGGAAGCATGTAGAGTTTGCATATCGGCTCAAACCAGGCAAAGAACCCCTTATTGTTCAATTGGATAGGCACATTATCTTCCGGTGTCGGATTCGTAATCTCATAATAGATATGCTGTTCATCCAGCCATGCGGCAATTTCCTTTTCTTTGGAAGCCGGCGCCCAGCCTTGCAGCAACATTAGTTTTTCTCCAGCTGTAGCCTCTGTGTTCAGTATCACCTGAGAAAACTCTATTTCAGTGTTCACCTCCTTCAAGGCTGCTTGTAATGAAGGTTGCTCCTTCTCAGCAAGCACAGCCAGCTTTTGGTCATTGTCCGCCAAAGCCTGTTCAGTCTCCTGACAAAGTATCTGCACACGGGTCAATGAATAAGGAGGTAACTTTATCTGCTCTGCATCCAAATCTACTTCCACTTCATTCTTAGTTACAGTAATGAAATAGATACGTGAGGATACACAACTGATAATCATCGCATTATAAATTTCCTCCCAAGCTTCGTCATAGCTACCTTCCGAGCAACAGTAAAAGTTTACCGTAAAGCCGGCATCATGCAGAAGATTCAGACTTTCAGGCTCGAAATCACCCCAGGGTTCCAGGGCGGCTTTCTCCTTCTGATAGTTTTGCAACTGTTGTTGCAGCTTGGTCTTTTCACTTTGCAACACATCCACTTCGTCCAGCACTTCCAGCCCGCGGGCAGCAGAAGCGGGTGTAGTTTCCTTCGCCTCGCCCAATCCATGCAGCATTTTCAATGTTGCCTGCAAACGCGAAGAAAGCCGGATGCTGTCCTGCAACTCTGCATTATCAGCTACTCCCTGCTGTTTTTCAGCCACGTGCACTACTCCAAGTTCGCGCACTCCGTTCAGAAATGCCTCGTACTCCTTATGATATACAAGGAATGTGAGCTTCTTCATTTTTGTAATCATGCTTCTGCCTCCTTCCTACTCTCTTGATGGGATTTCATGATTTTCTGCGATGACTTGGAGAGGTTCTCCTCGTCTTCCATGAAGCGCTTGATCTTTCGCAGAGCATCCTGATAGCCTGGAATCTGCACTTTCTCAAAGAGGTTTACCTTTTGGGTAGTCTTTTTACGTGCATGTTCCAGCAAGCCCAGTTTGGCGACGATAAACTCCCGTTCGATAGCCGTCTGTGCCAACACCTTGAGCAAATGTATGCCGTCGGCATACCATTTGGGGGCATTGAACAGGCTGTAGGGGCGTATTTCGAAATCAACGTTTTCGAGCAGCGGCACCCGTACACCGGCAATCTTCTTCACGCCGAGATGTACATCGCTCACCTTTATCAATGAGGAGTCAAACTCATTCCAAAGGGCGAACATCGCTTCGTAGGCCTGGATTTCCCGTTCCAACTTCTCATCCAGCGCGGCAGCTTCTGATTTGCAGCGCTTCACTTCCATGCGTAGTGCGCTCTCCTTATTCTTGATAATAGGGAGTGTTCGTACCCGCACTTTCAGTTGCTTTTCCAACTGCTGGAGGGAAGTTTTATTATATTGAAACTTTATAGCCACTTTATTAATTAAAAATTTTAAATTAAAAATTAAAGGCTCATACTTATCACATTATATATTAATAAAAAAATCAAGCTGCGCATTTCATTCGTTTAATAATAGAAACAAGTAAACGAATCAAATTCAAACAATCTTCATTAACCGATTCATAAGAACTATCATCTAAATATTCACTTTCGTGCAATAAAAGCAACCAATATTTCGTTTCATTTGCCTCTTTCAGTGCAATGCTCAATTTATGAACAAAATCAGCTTTACTCTCAGCAAATTCACTCTCTTTAACCATAGCTCCTATTGCTGTTCCTGATCGAAGGACTTGTTTTGATAACACAAATTCCTTTTTGTTTTCTTGTAAAAACCTGCAAGCTTTCACAATCCTAACCCCAAAAGCAACAGCCCTCTGATCAATCACATTATCCGTCCTTACCGCGTAGCTTTAATTTTTAATTATTAATTTTTAATTTGTGGGCCAATATTGGTCCACAAGTTCTTTCTTGATATTCACTTCTTCCGGACGGAAATACTTACCGAACAGGCTCCAAGCCACATCGAGCATCTCAGTTGTATCGAGGTTCACATCAATAGCCAGCAATTGGTTGGAGTAATCCTTGGCAAATGCAAGGGTACGTTCGTCATAATTTGTCAGGTCGAAACCGTTCTCCAACTTCGTCTTGGCGTTGGCAGCATCGGCGTACAGACGTACAGCAGCATTCATCACCTGCGGATGGTCTTTACGCGTCTTCTTACCTGTAACGAGCTGTTTCAGACGGGACAGTGAACGGAACGGGTCAACGATAACCTTACCGATATCTGTATCACGACGCAGGAACAACTGACCTTCCGTAATGTAACCCGTATTATCAGGCACAGCATGCGTAATATCGCCACCGGACAATGTTGTCACTGCGATAATGGTAATGGAACCACCACTTGGGAACTGTACTGCCTTCTCATAAATCTTAGCCAAATCCGAATAAAGAGAACCCGGCATAGAATCTTTTGAAGGAATCTGGTCCATACGGTTGGATACAATCGCCAACGCATCAGCGTAAGAGGTCATATCAGTCAACAGTACCAATACCTTTTCATTATTGTTCACAGCGAAATATTCGGCTGCCGTCAACGCCATATCCGGAATCAGCAAACGTTCTACCGGAGGATTCTCCGTTGTATTCATGAAGCTGACGATACGGTCGAGCGCACCGGCGTTGGAGAATACATTCTTAAAGTACAGGTAGTCATCGTTCGTCATACCCATACCGCCCAGGATGATCTTATCCGTCTCGGCACGAAGTGCTACGTTCGCCATTACCTGGTTAAACGGCTGGTCAGGGTCGGCAAAGAACGGAATCTTCTGTCCGGATACCAGCGTATTGTTCAAGTCGATACCTGCAATACCAGTCGCAATCAGTTCCGACGGTTGTTTACGGCGTACCGGGTTCACAGACGGACCACCGATTTCCACTTCCTGACCTTCGATAGACGGACCACCGTCAATCGGATCACCGAAAGCGTTGAAGAAACGTCCCGCAAGCTGTTCGCTCACTTTCAGCGTAGGCGACTTACCCAGAAATACTATCTCCGCATTGGTCGGGATACCTTCCGTACCCTCAAATACCTGCAAAGTCACATCGTCACCGGCAATCTTCACCACCTGGGCGAGCTTGCCGTTTACGGTTGCCAACTCATCATACCCTACCCCTGTTGCCTTCAGCGAACACGTAGCTTTCGTAATCTGAGTGACCTTGGTATATATTTTTTGAAATGCTTTTGTTGCCATCTATTTATTTACAATTTAGCAATTTACAATTTACAATTTTCGCATTCTAACTTTTTACCACCTACACACACATGCCGAACGGCAAATTGTACCTTGTAAATGGTAAATTGTACTTTTCCTTAGGCTTTACGTTCTTCAATCAGTTCCTGCAACTGCTTACGGAATCCTTCATATTCTTCTGATTTGAACTTCGAGTAGTTCATCTGCTTACAGATATTGATCATTTTCTTAAAATAATCCATTACTTCATTGAAGTTATCGAATTCAAACTCCGTATGACAGATATCAATAATCATGTTCAGGATATCTTCCTGGCGCTCCATCGGCGTTACAGCGTCAATTTCGTCGAAAGCATCCTGTTGCAGGATTACGAAGTCGATCAATTCTGATTTCCAGAATGTTACATGATATTCTACAGGTACACCGTCATCACCCAGGATATTGATCTGTTCGGCAATCTCCTTACCGCGTTGCAAGCGGTTTTTGATTTCATTCACCTTACCGATCCACTCGCCATTGATGTGAGTTTTGATATATTCCTCAAATTCAGGATATTCGATATATTTAGAATAAGAATCAATCGGATTCACGGCGGGATAACGCTTCTTGTCGGCACGATCCTGTTCAAGAGCGTAGAAACAGCGGGCTACCTTCTTCGTATTCTCCGTTACAGGCTCTTTCAAGTTACCACCGGCAGGAGACACCGTACCGATAAAGGTAATAGAACCCGTTTCACCGTTACCCAGCACCACATATCCGGCACGTCCGTAGAAATTGGAGATGATAGAAGACAAGTCCATCGGGAATGCGTCAGGTCCAGGCAACTCTTCCATACGGTTGGACATCTCGCGCAAAGCCTGTGCCCAGCGGGAAGTGGAGTCAGCCATCAACAATACCTTCAGACCCATGCTACGATAATACTCTGCAATCGTCATAGCCGTATATACAGATGCTTCACGGGCAGCTACCGGCATGTTCGAAGTATTAGCGATAATGATTGTACGCTCCATCAACTTACGTCCGGTATGCGGGTCAACCAGTTCCGGAAATTCCGTAAAGATTTCCACAACCTCATTGGCACGCTCACCACAGGCAGCAATGATTACGATATCCGCCTCCGCCTGCTTTGAAATGGCGTGCTGAAGCACCGTTTTTCCCGTACCGAACGGGCCGGGGATAAATCCCGTACCACCTTCTACGATAGGATTCACGGTATCAATGACACGTACACCCGTTTCCAACAGTTTGAAAGGACGCGGTTTTTCTTTATAATTCGTCATGGCGCGTTTCACCGGCCATTTCTGTATCATGTTCACATGGATGTCATTCCCTTCTTCGTCAGTCAGTACGGCTACGATATCTTCGATGCTGTACTCACCTTCGTCTACGATGGATTTCACGGTACATACACCCTTTTGAGTGAAAGGCACCATGATTTTCAGGGGTTGGAAGTTTTCATCCACTTGGCCCAGCCAGGCAGCAGCTTCCACTTTATCACCCACTTTCACCAGAGGCATAAAGTGCCATCTGCTTCCCTTGTCCAGCGGATAGGTATATTGTCCGCGTTTCAGGAAGACTCCATCCATCTTATCGAGGTCATTTTGCAGACCGTCATAGTTTTTCGAAAGCATACCCGGGCCTAATGTCACCTCAAGCATGTGTCCGGTAAATTCGGCTTCAGCCCCTACTTTCAGTCCGCGGGTGCTCTCAAACACCTGCACGTACACATGGGTACCTACCACCTTAATCACCTCCGCCATCAGTCGGTCACCGCCGGTCGAGATGTAGCAAATCTCGTTCTGTGCCACCGGGCCGTCAACGACGAGGGTTACCATGTTGGCGATAACGCCACTAACAGTTCCTTTTGTTGCCATATAATTATGTTATTTATTTTATCTGAATTCTGCGGGAATCTGCACTTCATCCTTCAGCGTTGCTATGATGCTGCGGAACAGCTGATTACCCTTTTCCTTATCCAAAGAAATCCACCGTTCTATCATTTCCAGTTGCAGCAGAAAAACGAACAGACGCTCTACAGTGAAATAGTTGAAGAAGGTAGCTTCTTCCATCCAATTCCAACGTAACTGGTCAATTTTCTTTTCCCGTTCCACTAACTCTTCGGTTTCACTGATCTTCACCAACTGATCCAGGAAGTCCACCTCTCCTGTCAGCCCGAAATCACGGGCACCGGATGTACGCAAAGCCTCGCACACTTCCGTATCTCCCACTATCAGCGGAGCGATATCCATCTTGAATTTCCGGGCAGTCAGTGCCACCAGCACATTGTTCATTGTCAGATTGAACGCAAACCAGGAAGACACGAACTTATTCCTGCACTTCATTGCATACGCATAGTAAAGCGCAGCCAGACGATCCTCATGCAGAAAATCATCCTCGGCAGGAGTATTGAAATATTCTGAAATAAAAGTGGAGAGATAGGAAGGAAATACGGCATCAGCCACCTCGTCACCATCTTTAAGCGATGAGATAAACTCAGCCAATTCTTCTGCGGAATAATTTCCACGAGAGTCAATGGCAGCGTCTTTATCCTTTAGTAATTTCAGAACGTTCGCATTGTCAAACTTCAGATAAAACAGGTCAATCAACCGTCTATCTTCGTCGGACAAATCCGGATACAGTTCCGCTTTGAAATCAGCTACCGTATAGCTCAGTTTGCTATCCTCCAAAGTGAGTTCGGGCAAACCGGCTACCAAGTAGTAATAGTATTTACTCATATCCTGTGGTTTTAGAACAGCATTTCCACTAATTGCGGACGCAGGAATTCTTTGAAGTAATTCATAAATTCTTCTTCACCGAAGTTTACTTTGTACGAACCATCGGCAGGCGAAACGGTGAACAACGTCTTATTACCATTTACCTGTTCTATCTTCACACCTTTATCCAGCAACGCTTTTGCTTGTGCGGCGAAGTATTTCTTCAGGCCGTCGGCATCGGCGGTAGAGATCACGATAGGCTCGTTCACACTCCATTTGGAAGCTAATGCAACTATGAAGGCGTTCAGATAATCCTTATCGGCAGCAAATGCTTTCACATCCGCATTGACAATCTTATCCGTCACAAGTGTAGCGATTTCAGACTTCAGTGCATTCACTGCCTGGCCGGCGAATAATTTCAATTCCGACTTGGTATTTTCTGCCAGTTCATCGGCAGACTTACGAGAGGCAGCCACAATTGCTTCAGCTTCTTTACGAGCGTCTTCCACAATTTTCTTGGCTTCATCTTGAGCGTTAGCGATAAGTTTCTGGGCCTCAGTGTTACCTTTTTCGACCCCCTCGCGGTAAATCTTATCAGTCAACTCTTGAATTTTGTTTTCCATATACACAGGAGTAATTTTAATAATTATATAATTGCGATTTTTTCCCTTTTTATTAGATTCGAGTCCAAAAGTACTAAAATCCCTTAGAAAAAAGGGGGAAAGAATGGAATAAAAACGTCCTATTTTTCAAAAAAAGCCTTTTTATACCATTTTTATTCTGTAAAGATAAGGATGAAGTTTCAAACTAAAAAGAAATTGCTTGCTGAAAAAGGAAAATAGAAGGTTCAAAGAGGAAAAAAAGCTACTGAAAGTAACCATTATACAAATATTATACCTATAAACACAAAAAGCCTCCATATCATTTCGATATGGAGGCTTCTCTCTAAAAAACGGCAACTACCTACTCTCCCACTTGACGCAGTACCATCGGCGTGATCAGGCTTAACTTCTCTGTTCGGAATGGGAAGAGGTGGAACCCTGATGCTATAGTCACCTAAATAAGTTAGACATGATGCAAAAAGCAAAGATTTTAAACTGAACGTATATACCTGCCATACAAGGCAAGGACCAAAAGTGAACGGGCAATTAGTAATGCTCGGCTATGATGTTACCACCTGTACACCTGCATCCTATCAACGTTGTAGTCTTCAACGACCCTAAGAAATCTAATCTTGTGGCTGGCTTCGTACTTAGATGCTTTCAGCACTTATCCAATCCCGACTTAGATACCCAGCAATGCACCTGGCGGCACAACTGGTAAACCAGAGGTCAGTCCAACACGGTCCTCTCGTACTAGTGTCAGAGCCACGCAAATTTCATACGCCCACGATAGATAGAGACCGAACTGTCTCACGACGTTCTGAACCCAGCTCGCGTGCCACTTTAATGGGCGAACAGCCCAACCCTTGGGACCTTCTCCAGCCCCAGGATGTGACGAGCCGACATCGAGGTGCCAAACCCCTCCGTCGATATGAGCTCTTGGGAGGGATCAGCCTGTTATCCCCGGAGTACCTTTTATCCTTTGAGCGATGTCCTTTCCATACAGAAACACCGGATCACTATGCTCTAGTTTCCTACCTGATCGACTTGTAAGTCTCCCAGTCAAGCGCCCTTATGCCATTACACTCTGCCGCCGGTTACCAATCGGCGTGAGGGCACCTTTAGAAGCCTCCGTTACATTTTTGGAGGCGACCACCCCAGTCAAACTACCCACCAAACAGTGTCCTCGCATCAGCGAGTTAGAACTCAAATAACCAAAGGGCCGTATTTCAACAGCGACTCCACAAATACTGGCGTACCTGCTTCAAAGCCTCCGGCCTATCCTACACATCAATTACCCAAATTCAATGTTAAGCTATAGTAAAGGTTCACGGGGTCTTTTCGTCCCATCGCGGGTAATCGGCATCTTCACCGATACTACAATTTCACTGAGCTCACGGTTGAGACAGTGTCCAGATCATTACACCATTCGTGCAGGTCGGAACTTACCCGACAAGGAATTTCGCTACCTTAGGACCGTTATAGTTACGGCCGCCGTTTACTGGGGCTTCAATTCAATGCTTCTCTTGCGATGACATCTCCTCTTAACCTTCCAGCACCGGGCAGGTGTCAGGCTATATACTTCATCTTTCAATTTGGCATAGCCCTGTGTTTTTGTTAAACAGTTGCCTGGACCGATTCTCTGCGCCCCACCTCGCAGTGGGGACCCTTTATCCCGAAGTTACAGGGTCAATTTGCCTAGTTCCTTAACCGTGAATCACTCAAGCGCCTTAGTATATTCAACCCGACTACGTGTGTCCGTTTACGGTACGGGTACCTTAAAGATTAAGTTTAGCGGATTTTCTTGGGAGTATGTTTACATGCACTATTGGATTGTTCCGAAGAACGCTCCATACTATCAGGTTCGACTCTCGGAGCGGATTTGCCTGCCCCGATCAACATCTACACCCTTCAACGAACTATTCCGTCAGTTCGCGGCACTGTCACGCCTCCGTCTCCACGTCACTCTTTAAGGTAGTACAGGAATATTAACCTGTTCTGCCATCGGCCTCACCGTTCGGCTGAGCCTTAGGACCCGACTAACCCTGATCCGATTAGCGTTGATCAGGAAACCTTAGTCTTTCGGCGAGGGGGTTTCTCACCCCCTTTATCGTTACTTATACCTACATTTGCTTTTCTACACGCTCCAGCAAAGCTTACGCTTCACCTTCGACGCTGAGTAGAATGCTCCCCTACCGATGTTTGCACATCCCATAGCTTCGGTAAATTGCTTATGCCCGATTATTATCCACGCCAAACTCCTCGACTAGTGAGCTGTTACGCACTCTTTAAATGAATGGCTGCTTCCAAGCCAACATCCTAGCTGTCTTAGCAATCTGACTTCGTTAGATCAACTTAGCAATTATTTCGGGACCTTAGCTGATGGTCCGGATTGTTCTCCTTTAGGACATGGACCTTAGCACCCATGCCCTCACTCCTGATATAGAACTAATACGCATTCGGAGTTTGTCAAGACTTGATAGGCGGCGAAGCCCTCGCATCTTATCAGTCGCTCTACCTCATATTAGTATAAATCAAGGCTGCACCTAAATGCATTTCGGGGAGTACGAGCTATCTCCAAGTTTGATTAGCCTTTCACCCCCACCCTCAGCTCATCCGGAAGCTTTTCAACGCTTATCGGTTCGGTCCTCCAGACAGTGTTACCTGTCCTTCAACCTGGCCAAGGGTAGATCACTTGGTTTCGCGTCTACTCCTTCCGACTATCCGCCCTGTTAAGACTCGCTTTCGCTTCGGCTGCAGATCTCAAGATCCTTAACCTTGCCGGAAAAAGTAACTCGTAGGTTCATTATGCAAAAGGCACGCCGTCACAGTTTAAACTGCTCCGACCGCTTGTAGGCGCATGGTTTCAGGGACTATTTCACTCTTCTGTTCGAAGTGCTTTTCACCTTTCCTTCACAGTACTGGTTCGCTATCGGTCTCTCGGGAGTATTTAGCCTTACCGGATGGTCCCGGCAGATTCACGCAAGATTCCTCGTGTCCCGCGCTACTCAGGATACCACTAGGGTTCAGTTAGCTTAGTATACCGGGTTATCACCGTCTATGACTGAACTTTCCAGATCATTCTACTCACTAACTTTCGTCCCACGACGTGGTCCTACAACCCCATACATGCCGTAACACATATGGTTTGGGCTATTCCCCGTTCGCTCGCCACTACTTGGGGAATCATTATTTATTTTCTATTCCTACAGGTACTAAGATGTTTCAGTTCCCTGCGTTCGCCTCCATCGTAAGATGGATAATATCTCTTCAAGATATTGGGTTGTCCCATTCGGAAATCCGCGGATCAAAGGTCATTTGCACCTACCCGCAGCTTATCGCAGCTTATCACGTCCTTCATCGCCTCCGAGAGCCAAGGCATCCGCCATGCGCCCTTACTTACTTTTAGTCTTACCTAGCCGTATGGCTCGATATATACTTTCAGCTTGTTATAACTTTACTTTTTTTTGTACATCATGTCAAAGAACGGTTGATTAACAAATTAATAATTAATAATTAAATTTGTTATCAGAGTGGAGAATAACGGATTCGAACCGTTGACCCCCTGCGTGCAAAGCAGGTGCTCTAGCCAGCTGAGCTAATCCCCCTTCATTAATTAAAAATTATAAATTATAAATTAAAATGCGATGTCGTAAATTTAATTTTTAATTTCTAATTTCTAATTTAAGAAGTAGTCCCAGGCAGAGTTGAACTGCCGACCTCTACATTATCAGTGTAGCGCTCTAACCAACTGAGCTATAGGACTGTCGAGTTCAACCTCGCCTTGCGGCTCGGCTTCTTCTTTCTCAATATATATTATATAAACAACTACGCGTAGTGCAAGAGGTTCTTATGTAGCATGTCAAAAGAACCAACTTCTAATTTGTTAGTACAGAGAGTTTTTAATTTATAATTGTTAATTATTAATTTCAAAATCTCTGATTTTGACTGAGCGTCGCTCCAGAAAGGAGGTGTTCCAGCCGCACCTTCCGGTACGGCTACCTTGTTACGACTTAGCCCCAATTACCAGTTTTACCCTAGGCCGCTCCTTGCGGTTACGGACTTCAGGTACCCCCGGCTTTCATGGCTTGACGGGCGGTGTGTACAAGGCCCGGGAACGTATTCACCGCGCCGTGGCTGATGCGCGATTACTAGCGAATCCAGCTTCATGGAGTCGGGTTGCAGACTCCAATCCGAACTGAGAGAGGCTTTTGGGATTAGCATCACATCGCTGTGTAGCTGCCTTCTGTACCCCCCATTGTAACACGTGTGTAGCCCCGGACGTAAGGGCCGTGCTGATTTGACGTCATCCCCACCTTCCTCACATCTTACGACGGCAGTCTCTCTAGAGTCCTCAGCATGACCTGTTAGTAACTAAAGATAAGGGTTGCGCTCGTTATGGCACTTAAGCCGACACCTCACGGCACGAGCTGACGACAACCATGCAGCACCTTCACATCTGCCTTGCGGCTAATCTGTTTCCAAATTATTCAGATGCAATTTAAGCCCGGGTAAGGTTCCTCGCGTATCATCGAATTAAACCACATGTTCCTCCGCTTGTGCGGGCCCCCGTCAATTCCTTTGAGTTTCACCGTTGCCGGCGTACTCCCCAGGTGGAATACTTAATGCTTTCGCTTGGCCGCTTGCCGTATATCGCAAACAGCGAGTATTCATCGTTTACTGTGTGGACTACCAGGGTATCTAATCCTGTTTGATACCCACACTTTCGAGCATCAGCGTCAGTTACAGTCCAGTAAGCTGCCTTCGCAATCGGAGTTCTTCGTGATATCTAAGCATTTCACCGCTACACCACGAATTCCGCCTACCTCTACTGCACTCAAGACGACCAGTATCAACTGCAATTTTACGGTTGAGCCGCAAACTTTCACAGCTGACTTAATAGTCCGCCTACGCTCCCTTTAAACCCAATAAATCCGGATAACGCTCGGATCCTCCGTATTACCGCGGCTGCTGGCACGGAGTTAGCCGATCCTTATTCGTATGGTACATACAAAAAGCCACACGTGGCTCACTTTATTCCCATATAAAAGAAGTTTACAACCCATAGGGCAGTCATCCTTCACGCTACTTGGCTGGTTCAGACTCTCGTCCATTGACCAATATTCCTCACTGCTGCCTCCCGTAGGAGTTTGGACCGTGTCTCAGTTCCAATGTGGGGGACCTTCCTCTCAGAACCCCTATCCATCGATGTCTTGGTGGGCCGTTACCCCGCCAACAAACTAATGGAACGCATCCCCATCGGTTATCGAAATTCTTTAATAACAAGAAGATGCCTTCTCGTTATACTATCCGGTATTAATCTTTCTTTCGAAAGGCTATCCCGGAATAACCGGTAGGTTGGATACGTGTTACTCACCCGTGCGCCGGTCGCCATCAACCTATTGCTAGGTCATGCTGCCCCTCGACTTGCATGTGTTAAGCCTGTAGCTAGCGTTCATCCTGAGCCAGGATCAAACTCTTCATTGTAAAAGTATTGTGACTGCGCAAATTAATAATTAATAATTAAAAAGCGACAGTGTTTTTGCTCTGTTCAGGACGCTCGGTTTATTAAAAGTCTTCAAATTACCTATATATATAAGTTACTTGACGGTTCTTTTTTTATACCCAGATGCTGCGCTTTAATTATTAATTTTTAATTACTAATTTGCGAAGCACCTGCTCTTGTACTACTTGTATTGTTTATGTAAATTCTTCAAAGATCGCTTCTTTTTAAAACTGCTTTTCTTTTCAGAAAGCGGATGCAAAGGTAAGAACTTTTAAGTATATCTTCCAAATAATTTCGAAAGTTTTTTTCTTTTTTCTTTTTCTCGTCGTCTCTCTTTGCGAAAGGGAGATAAAAGAAGAAGAAGTTCTTAGCGCCGCCTCTATCAGGGAAGCCGACTCTGTGTCAGCCTCTTCTCGGAAAGCGGGTGCAAAGGTAAGAACTTTTAAGCATATCTTCCAAATGTTTCCGGAAGTTTTTTTCTTTTTTCTTTTAGAATGCTGTATTCCTGATCGGAATAAAGGCTAAAGAAAAGAAAAACGTTGGAGTTCCTACGCCGTTTCTGTCAGAATGTCAATTTCAAGGCTGACCGTCTCTTGGTTAGCGGGTGCAAAAGTAGCCGATATATCTATTCACTCCAAACATATCTGTCTTTTTTTCGAAACTTTTTTGAAACAATTTCGTAAATGGCTGATTGATAAGGATGTTGTAGAACATAAATTTGAAAGGGGGGGATGAAAGGAGCTGGAAGGGGGTACATTATTATATATGCGTGCGCGCAACGTGCGCGTAGACAGAGGCGGGGAAAAGTACTGGGAGAACCTTAAAGCTGAGGATTGGAAGTGTAAAGCTAAGGTTTGAGAACCTAAAGCTGAGGTTTAGCGTTGCAGAGCTGAGGTTTAGCGAGGTAAGGTTGAGATTCATTTTTGCGGAGTTGAGGTATGGTTTTGTAATGGTGGGGTTGGTACACTTGGTACAGAGGTTCACCGTTCCCTTTGCCTCACACACACGTGCGCGTATAATAAGGTGTGAATCCCCACCACTCTGTCCCCACCACTGATCATTCCTCACCGCTTATCCGACTTTGTATAAGTTCCATTTACGGCTACGCTTTCCAACAGACCGTATTTCCACAAGTGCTTCAGCCAAGTGGAAGCGGAGGTAATGGCGAGATCCCATAGGCCTTGAATTCCTTCTTCTGCTCGTCGGTGAGGCGAAACGTAAAAGCTCCCCCATGACAGCGGATTACTGTCATTTGCCACATTTTCCTCTTGAGTGTACACCTTATATATTACGCGCGTGTGTGTGAAGCAAAGGGAACGGTGAACCTCTGTACCAAGTGTACCAACGTCCGATGGAATTTCGGCTCTACGTTGTGAAACATGGGGGAACTATTTTTTATTCATGCGATCATAGGCCTTCAATCGTTATAAAGAGAAAAATATTTTTGTTACATTTGCGGCCGATTAACAAGAATAATACCGAAAAACGGCATTGAACCGATCCGGAAACCCCATGAGAAAAAGACAACTCAATAGAACGACCCTGCGCTTCAGGAAATGGAGCCGGAAAGCCTATGCTGCATTTGCCAGCCTGGGACGTTGCGTCACTATCGGTTGCCTGCCCAAAAGTGTGGCGGACTCTTCGCTCTCCAAACAAAAGTCCGGAACATCAGCCGGCTGCAAAAGCGGCAGGCAGAGCCTGGAAGATACAGACAACGGTAAAGGACAGGAAACTGACATAGGCATACCGTTGGGAAGCGAGAACGGATTGGGAACAAAGCTCGAAATCTTCGGTTTCAGAGGATTGATGCCTGTTTTGTGCCCGGCTACAATCGGTCCTAAAGGGAAAAAGTATGTAAATCCCCCCTATCTCAAAACAAGACAGGGGTTGGATATAAACACCATTATAAATAAGAGTGGAACACATGTGACGCGGATCATGCAAATGCTGTTTTCAGATTTGCACGATTCGCGTCACATGTATTTAGAGGTAAAGGAAGTAGCTCCCAAAAATCTTTTTTCAGGAGTATCGGCTTTACCTCCTTTAATTCCTAATGAAATGATAACTCCTATGAATTTGCTAAATTAGTAAGAATATGACAGTAGAAGAATTGAAAAACAAAGTACTGCAAGATGTCCCCATCACACAGGCAGAAGCGGAATGGTTGGCCACACAGCCGGATAAGGAAGCCCTCTATGAAGCGGCACACGAGATCACCGCCGCACGGGCATCGCAGGAGTTCGATATGTGCTCCATCATCAATGCAAAGTCCGGCCGCTGCCCCGAAAACTGCAAATGGTGCGCACAATCATCACACTATAAGACGAAAGCGGATGTTTACGATCTGGTGGATAAGGATGAGTGCCTGCGCCATGCACTGCACAACGAATCACAAGGCGTAGCCCGCTTCTCATTGGTGACCAGCGGGCGGAAGCCTTCGGGGAAAAACATGGAGAAACTGTGTGAAGCCGCCCGATATATGAGACGGAAAAGCTCCATCCAACTCTGCGCTTCGCTGGGACTGCTGAATGAAGACGAGTTGCGCGCCTTGCATACGGCAGGCGTGACGCGCTATCACTGCAACCTGGAAACCGCCCCAAGCCACTTCCCCACCCTGTGCAGCACGCACACACAGGAAGAAAAACTACAAACCCTGGCAGCCGCCCGTCGCGTAGGAATGGATATTTGTTGCGGCGGCATCATCGGCATGGGCGAAACAGCCGGACAGCGGATTGAATTCGCTTTTACACTGAGAGATCTGGAAGTGCCCTCTATCCCGCTGAACCTGTTGCAGCCCATTCCGGGAACACCGTTGGAAAGCCAGTCCCGGCTGACCGAGGAAGAAGTGCTGACCACCATCGCCCTGTTCCGCTTCATCAACCCCACAGCCTACCTGCGTTTTGCAGGCGGACGCTCTCAACTGACAAAGGAAGCCGTGAAAAAATCCTTATACATAGGTGTGAACTCCGCCATCGTGGGAGATTTGCTCACGACCCTCGGATCGAAAGTCTCAGAAGACAAAGCACTGATAGAAGATGCAGGCTACCGCTTCAGCGACTCACAGTTCGACAGGGAACATTTGTGGCATCCTTACACATCGACCACCAACCCCTTACCGGTGTATAAGGTGAAACGGGGAGACGGGGCAACCATCACACTGGAAAACGGACAGGTGCTCATAGAAGGTATGTCGTCCTGGTGGTGCATGGTGCACGGCTACAACAATCCGGTGCTGAACCAGGCTCTTCGGGAACAGACGGAAAAGATGTCACACGTCATGTTCGGCGGACTGACGCATGATCCGGCGATAGAACTGGGCAAACTGCTGTTGCCACTGGTGCCGCCATCCATGCAAAAGATATTTTATGCCGACTCCGGTTCGGTAGCTGTGGAAGTAGCCATGAAAATGGCTGTACAGTATTGGTATGCCAAAAGTCAGTCGGCTCCCGGACGGGCGCATCTGACAAAGAAAAGTAATTTCGTAACCATCCGTCGCGGGTATCACGGAGATACCTGGAACGCAATGTCCGTATGCGATCCGGTGACCGGAATGCACTCCCTGTTCGGCTCGGCATTGCCGGTGCGGTATTTCACTTCCCGTCCGCAATCGCGCTTTGATGGCGACTGGAATGCCGACGACACACTGGAACTGCTGGACATTGTGGAAAAGCATCACGAGGAACTGGCTGCACTGATTCTGGAACCCATCGTTCAGGGTGCCGGCGGCATGTGGTTCTATCATCCGCAATTCTTGCGTGAAGCCGCCAGAATATGCAAGGAATATGACATTCTGCTGATCTTTGACGAGATAGCCACCGGATTCGGGCGTACAGGCAAGATGTTTGCCTGGGAATATGCAGGCGTGGAACCGGACATCATGTGCATAGGCAAAGCGCTGACGGGCGGATACATGACGCTGTCCGCCGTACTGACCACAAACGAAGTGGCGGATTCAATTTCCAATCATGCACCGGGAGCTTTCATGCACGGCCCCACATTTATGGGAAATCCGCTGGCATGTGCAGTGGCATGCGCCTCCATACGCCTGTTGACGTCATCCGAATACGATTGGCAGGGAAAAGTGAGCCGCATTGAAGAACAGTTGTGGCGTGAACTGGAACCTGCGCTGGCACTTCCACAGGTGGCAGATGTGAGGGTGTTGGGCGCCATCGGTGTGATTGAAGTACAAGACCCGGTAGACATGGCGTGGATGCAAAAACGGTTCGTGGAGGAAGGAATTTGGGTGCGCCCCTTCGGCAAGCTGGTTTACATTATGCCACCGTTCATCATAGAACCGGAGCAGTTGACAAAGCTGACAAGCGGATTATTGAAGATTATAGGAGAAATAGGATGAATGTAACAGATCAAATGCAGCAAGAGCTGCAAGGACTGAAAGAGCGCAGCAACCTGCGAACCCTGCCCGCCCTGATCCATGAAGGACGGGAGGTTATCGAAGGTGGACAGCGTATGCTGAATCTTTCTTCGAATGATTACTTGGGGCTGGCTGCCGACCGCAACTTGCGGGAAGAGTTTCTGCAAGAACTGACAGCCGACAGTTTTCTGCCCACCTCTTCCTCATCGCGCCTGCTGACCGGTAACTTCATCGTCTATGCGGAACTGGAACAGACGCTTGCACAGCTGTTCGGAACGGAAGCGGCACTGGTGTTCAACAGCGGTTATCATGCCAATACGGGTATCCTGCCCGCCGTGAGCGATACGCAAACACTGATATTGGCGGATAAGCTGGTACACGCAAGCCTGATCGACGGCATCCGGCTTTCGTCAGCCAAATGTATCCGCTACCGGCACAATGATCTGAAACAATTGGAACGGTTGCTCGCCGAAAATCATGCGGCATACAGACAGGTGATTGTCGTCACCGAAAGTATTTTCAGCATGGACGGAGATACTGCCGATCTGAAAGAACTGGTACAGCTGAAACAGATGTACGAAAACGTATTGCTCTACGTGGACGAAGCGCACGCTTTCGGAGCACGGGGCGAACAAGGACTGGGCTGCGCCGAAGAAACCGGATGCATCCGGGAGATTGATTTTCTGGTAGGCACTTTTGGCAAAGCAGCCGCATCAGCCGGAGCATACATTGTTTGCCGACGCACCATCCGGGAGTATCTAGTGAACAGAATGCGAACACTTATTTTTACAACGGCTCTTCCTCCGGTAAATATCGCATGGACTTTGTTTATCGTCCGCCGATTGGGTGGTTTCAGGGAGCGAAGAATACATTTGGAAAATATCAGCAATATTCTTCGCGAGGCTCTGAAAGAGAAGGGATATGAGTGTCCGAGTGCCAGTTATATAGTTCCTATGATTGTAGGGAAAAGCTCAGAGACTATTCAGAAGGCCGAGGAGTTGCAACGGCATGGCTTTTATGCCTTGCCTGTACGGCCACCTACGGTTCCGGAGGGGACATCGCGTATCCGCTTTTCGCTGACGGCGGAAATAAGGGAGGAAGAAGTCAGGAAGCTAGTAAAATATATTAAATAATAATAATACAGGTACGCGGACGATGCGGATGAAACGGACGAACGCGGATTTTTAATTTTTCATCCGTGTTGTCCGCGTACCTTAGAAAAAAGATACAGAATTATGAAGCAAGTTTATATCATAAAAGACAGACATCCCCGGTTATTACTATTCTTTGCCGGATGGGGAGCCGACGAAACACCGTTCAAAGATTATCAACCTGCGGACAGTGACTACATGCTCTGCTACGATTACCGGACACTGGAGTTTGATGCTTCCTTGCTGAAAGAATACCGCGAAATCAATGTCATCGGATGGTCAATGGGAGTATGGGCGGCAACTCAAGTAATGGGTAAATTGCAGGAAACGGATACAGCTCTCGTCATCAAAAACAGTATAGCCATCAATGGAACCCCCTATCCTATTGATGATACATACGGCATTCCGACTGCAATCTATCACGGAACCCTGGAAGGTTTGACCGGCCCTTCCCTGCATAAGTTTCTGAGAAGAATGTGCTTCAACGGGGAGGCCTTCAAAGAGTTCCTGAACATTACACCCAGGCGGCCGCTGGAGGAGCTGAAAGAGGAACTGGCGGAAATAGAACGCATGTATCTCTCGCTGCCCGCCACTTCGTTCTATTGGCAACAGGCGGTAGTGGGAAACAACGACCGCATCATTCCTCCCGATAATCAGCTGAATGCCTGGCGAAAAGAAGCGGAAATCAGCCGGAAAACCTTACGGGTGCATTACACAGAAGATGCCCATTATCAAGTAGAACTGTTCCGATACTATTTACAGGAAATATGGACAAAAGACTGATTGCGGAACGATTTGCCCGTGCACGGGATACTTACTCGCACGAAGCCCGCGTACAGCAACAGGTAGCCGAGAAAATGCTGCAACTGCTGACGGAGCGCGCTTCTCCGCTCTTTCGCCGTATCGTGGAGTTCGGATGTGGTACCGGCAGCTATTCCAGGTTGTTGCTGCACAAGTTGCAACCGGAAAGCCTGCTGCTGAACGATCTATGTCCGGAGATGAAAGAGTGTCTCACTGATTTGCTTCCACAAGATACCGTGCGGTTCATTCCCGGAGATGCTGAAGCGCTGGACTTCCCCGAAAAGACGGATTTAATCACTTCCTGCTCTACCTTGCAATGGTTCAATGATCCGAAGGAGTTCTTCGCCCGCTGTCATCGTTTCCTGTCGGAAGACGGTTATCTGGCTTTCAGCACCTTCGGTACTGAAAATATGCGCGAAATCCGCACGCTCACAGGACATGGACTTGATTATCTGCCCATAGAAGCGCTGAAAGAACTCCTTGCTCCTCATTTTGAGACTGTGTATGCTGAAGAGGAAATAGTCTCCCTCCCCTTCAGCACCCCACTCCAGGTGTTGCAACATCTGAAGGAAACCGGAGTGACAGGAACGGAAAAGAAAGTATGGACACGGGGACGGTTACAGACTTTCTGCAACAGCTATACCGAACAGTTCAGACGGGAGGACGGAAATGTCACTCTGACGTATCATCCTATTTATATTGTTACACGAAGAAAAAAGATTAAGATATATAAATGAGCTATTCACCACAGAGTAACACAGAGTATCACAGAGTTCTATTCTTTTGATTTCAAACTGATTAAACTCTGTGATACTCTGTGTTACTCTGTGGTGAACTATAAGTATTAAAGGAAATGGAAAAGAATGTGTATTTTATCAGCGGTATCGATACGGATGCCGGAAAATCTTATTGTACAGCTTATTATGCCTGTCAACTGATTGGCAGCGGTAAACGTGTTATCACGCAGAAATTTATCCAGACAGGTAACATCGGCTATTCCGAGGATATAGACCTGCACCGCCGTCTCATGGGCATCGGCATGACGGAGGAAGACCGTGAGGGATTGACCATGCCTGAGATATTCTCTTATCCCTGCTCTCCTCATCTGGCTGCACGTATTGACAACCGTCCGATTGACTTCGGAAAGATAGAACGTGCCACACAAGAACTTGCCCGACGCTACGATGTGGTGCTCGTGGAAGGTGCAGGCGGGTTAATGGTTCCCCTTACCGAGGATTACCTGACGATTGACTACATTGCAGAAAAACAATATCCGTTGATATTCGTAACTTCCGGCAAGCTGGGAAGTATCAACCATACATTGCTCAGCTTCGAGGCAATCCGAAGCAGAGGAATACAACTGGATACAGTGCTGTATAATCTCTATCCTACCGTAGAAGATACTACAATACAAGAAGATACGATGCAGTATATCCACCGGTATCTGGATAAGTATTTCCCGAAAAGCAAGTTTGTGGTGGTACCTGTCGTATAATCATATTTTTTGTGTACATTTGCAACACAAAAAACGTCATACGACCACATGGAAGCATTAACATTCAATACTACAGAACAAGCATTACTTGCCGCTGTCGGTATCCTTTTCCTGATTCAACTCCTTTATTACTTTTGTCTTTATAATCGTATACATGCCCGTAGCCGTGCCGTAAAGCGAAGTGACATACATTTTTCACAGGAGTTGCCTCCTTTATCGGTCATCATCTATGCCCGCGAGGAAGTGGAAAATCTGCGCCGTAATCTGCCTGCTGTGCTGGAACAGGATTACCCGCAATTCGAAGTGATCGTCATCAATGATGGCAACACGGATGAAAGCGAAGATTACCTGACTCTGCAAGGGGAAAAGTACCCGAACCTGTATCATAGCTTCGTGCCCAGTTCTTCACGCTACATCAGCCGCAAGAAACTGGCCATCACTCTCGGAATAAAGGCAAGCAAATATGACTGGCTTGTGTTTACCGATGCAAACTGTCTGCCCGAAAGCAACCAATGGCTGCGCACCATGGCACGCAACTTTACCTCCCGTGCGCAAATCGTACTGGGATACAGCGGATACGAACGTGGAAAAGGCTGGCTGCACAAACGGGTATCTTTTGATAATCTGTTTACTTCCATGCGCTACCTGGGCTATGCACTGGCGGGAAAGCCTTATATGGGTATCGGACGCAACATGGCATACCGGAAAGAGTTATTCTATGCCCAGAAAGGTTTTTCAGCACACCTGAACCTGCAACGCGGAGATGATGATTTATTCATCAATAAGACAGCTACGGCCGAGAACACGAGGATAGAGACCGATGCCAATGCAGTGGTACGTGTGCAACCCGTTTACCGTGCCAAGGACTGGCGGGAAGAGAAAATCAGCTATATGGGTACAGCACATTTCTACCGGGGTATCCAACGCTATTTATCGGGCTTTGAAACTACTACACGGTTACTGTTTCATGCAGCATGGATAACCGCTCTGGTGATTGGGATACTGAATTTTCACTGGTTGGCAGCCGGCATTGCATTTCTGTTGTTCGCCTTGCGATACACCCTGCAAGCGCTGATTATCAATAAGACGGCAAAGGATCTCGGAGAGAAACGACGTTACATCTTTACGCTTCCGGTATTTGATATTCTACAGCCTATGCAATCACTCCGCTGGAAGTTGTATTGCCTATTCAGAAAGAAAAGTAGTTTCCTGAGAAAATAAGAGTAGGCTGGAATAATTCATTTCTTTTCGGTTATGAATTAAATGATAAATAATTTTTTAGACGCGGATGACACGGATAACGCGGATTTAAAAGGCTGCGCTATAAAAGTGGATAAAAAAAATCCGCGTTATCCGTGTCATCCGCGTCTAAAAAATAATATACCGAATGGCGCTAATCACTTATCACCAAACACTAATCACTTTTATTCGTATCTCATTGAGTTAGCGGGATGGATGCGTGTAATCAGGAAAGAGGGGCCTAACAGCATCAGGACAGATGCCAGCAGAGTACCTATATTCAGTAATAAGAACAGCAGAATATTGAAGGATACGGGAACGGTATCCATGTAATACGTCTCCGGATCAAGTTTGAAGATACCAAACCACTTTTGCAAGAAATAGAACGCCAGTCCGATGACATTGCCCCATAGCATACCTTTACCGATAAGAAAGACTGAGAACCAAAGGAATACCTTGCGTATGGTGGTGTTATTGGCGCCCAGAGACTTCAGTATGCCGATCATGGAAGTACGTTCGATGATGATAATCAATAAGCCGGACACCATGGTAAAACCTGCTACGCCTGCCATCAGTATCAATATTACCCAGATATTCACATCCAGAATACTGAGCCAGGCAAATATCTGGGGATTCAGCTGCTCTACGTTGCGCACACAATAGTCTTCACCGTACCGGTCCTCCATTCCGTCCAGGTCGGCAGCAATCTGATAGGTGATCTCTTCAAGACGATCATAATCGCGTACCTGCAATTCTGCACCGCTCACTTGCCCCGGTTCCCAGTTGTTGAGACGGTTTACAAGATATAAATCGGTAAGGAGGAAAAGGTTATCGTATTCCGAGAAGTTAGTCTGGTAAATTCCTACAATCTGCAAACGGCGGGCACGAATATCATCCTGGATATAATAGGTATCTATCTTATCTCCAAGTTTCAACCTCAGCTTTGTAGCCAGTGCCTTAGAAATGACTACCCGATTGGAAGAAGCCGTATCACTGAACTGCGGTAACTCTCCTTCCACCAGATGTTCACGGAAAAAAGCAGGATCAAACTCTGGTCCTATCCCCTTCAGAACCATGCCTTGAAAATCCTCGGCAGTCTTTACCATGCCCGGTTTGGTGGAATAGCGCTGCACATGCTTCACCTCAGGATATTCGGATAGAATGGAGATGACACTGTCATTCACCACCACAGGACGCGTCTCGTAGGAACGTGCAGCATCCGAATTCGTTATCTGAATGTCCGCACCGAAACCTATTACTTTACCACGCACTTCGTTCTTGAACCCGACAATCACCGACACCGTGATAATCATCACCGCCAGACCGATAGCAACACCTATCAGGGCAATGAGCACGGCAGGACGGGAAACTTGCTTTCCCGCATCGCTGTCGCGATAAATACGTCGGGCCAAAAACAGGGCTAAACTCATGTCATAATAACTTGTGTTCTTCTTACGTATTTATTCAACTCTTCCCGGATATGCCTCCAATGCCTTTGATAAGACAAAAAGCGCACGGGTCAGGTCTTCCTTCTTCAGCACATAGGCTATACGCACTTCATTCCGACCGGAACCGGGAGTAGTATAGAAGCCGGAAGCAGGTGCCATGAATACGGTTTGTCCTTCATACTCGAAGTCAGAAAGACACCAGGCACAGAACTTATCGGAATCATCCACCGGAAGTTTTGCCACTGTATAGAATGCTCCCATAGGAATAGGCGAATACACACCGGGGATACGGTTCAGTCCGTCTATCAGGCACTTACGGCGTTCTACATATTCATCATACGTATCGCGCAGGTAATCCTCATCGGCATCCAGAGAAGCTTCGGCAGCAATCTGACCAATCAACGGAGGACTGAGACGTGCCTGGCAAAACTTCATTACAGCACTACGTATTTCCGCATTCTTCGTAATCAAAGCACCGATACGGATACCACATTCCGAGTAACGCTTGGATACGGAGTCAATCAGTACCACATTGTCTTCAATACCTTCCAAATGGCAGGCAGAGATATAAGGAGAACCCGTATAAATAAACTCACGATACACTTCATCGGAGAAGAGGAACAAATCGTACTTCTTCACAAGGTCACGTATCTGGTTCATTTCGCGACGGGTATAAAGATAACCTGTCGGATTATTAGGATTACAGATCAGGATAGCCCGGGTGCGCTCGTTAATCAGCTCTTCAAACTTTTCTACTTTAGGAAGCGAAAAACCTTCTTCTATGGTAGTGGCAATGGTGCGTATCTTAGCACCGGCAGAGATGGCAAACGCCATATAGTTAGCGTAAGCCGGTTCGGGAACAATAATCTCGTCACCCGGATTGAGG
Source organism: Bacteroides sp. 14(A) (assembly GCF_000526555.1). Classification (NCBI taxonomy): domain Bacteria; kingdom Pseudomonadati; phylum Bacteroidota; class Bacteroidia; order Bacteroidales; family Bacteroidaceae; genus Bacteroides; species Bacteroides sp. 14(A). The sequence continues at coordinate 1,076,837 of NZ_JAGH01000005.1, forward strand.
CACGCCAGGAAGGAGAACAATACCGCCTCCGAACCACCGGACGTAATGATGATATCATCTGCCGTCAGTTTGATGTTGAACTTATCATAATAGCCCACCAGCTTCTCACGGTAACTGCGATATCCTGCACTGGGACTATATTCCAGAACTTTCCGGTCGATATTGCGTATCGCATCAATCGCGACTTGCGGTGTGGGCAAATCGGGTTGTCCGATGTTCAGGTGGAATACATGCACTCCCCTTTGCTTGGCTGCGTCAGCCAGAGGAGCCAGTTTTCTGATAGGAGACGCGGGCATCTCCGTTCCGCGAATAGATATTGCTGGCATGTCTAAGTTTTTACAATTTGACAAATAAATATTAACGATTGACGATACACTTTCATATATATGCAATCGAAGGTGCAAAAGTAACACTTTATTTGAAATGACGGGAAAGCATTGGCAAAAAAGTTTAAAAACACTAGCTATGACTTAAAAGATAGTGATGAATTCAAAAGAAATTGTACCTTTGAGTGTCAAATCGTAAATCATATACAATGCCATGGTATTAAACCTGATAACATTTGCATCGTTGCTGCATAAACAAGCATCCATTCTCGGCTCACACGAACTTATATTAAACGAACTGGAGAAATATTTCACTGTAAATATTGTAGAATATCAAAACATAAACAAACTCACTAAAGACGATTTCAGCCTGCTTTTCATTGCTACCGGCGGTGTAGAACGGTTGGTTATCCAGCACTTCGAGTCTCTGCCCCGCCCTGCAATCTTACTGGCGGACGGTATGCAAAACTCACTGGCCGCCGCTCTCGAAATCTCGTCCTGGCTACGTGGCCGGGGTATGAAAAGTGAAATCCTCCACGGAGAACTACCCGAAATCATCAAACGTATCTTCGTACTCCACAGTAACTTCAAAGCTCAACAAGCACTCTTCGGATCGCGTATCGGCGTAATAGGCTCCCCCTCTTCCTGGCTTGTTGCCAGCAATGTAGATTACCTTCTTTCCAAACGGCGCTGGGGAATTGAATACACCGACATTTCACTGGAACGCGTTTATGAATATTACAATCAAGTAACAGACGACGAAGTGGGCGAAGCCTGCGCTGCTTTTGCCGGTAAAGCTCTTGCCTGCCGCGAAGCTACACCGGAGGATCTGATAAAAGCCATGCGCCTGTATCGCGCCATTAAACGGATTGTGGAGAAAGAAAAACTGAGTGCACTCACCCTGAGCTGTTTTAAACTGATAGAACAAACCGGAACCACCGGATGCCTCGCCCTCTCCCTATTGAACGATGACGGTATCATTGCCGGATGTGAAGGTGACCTGCAATCTATCTTTACCCAACTTGCCGTAAAAGTGCTGACCGGCAAGGCTTCTTTCATGGCAAACCCTTCCATGATCAATGCACGCACCAACGAAATCGTACTTGCTCACTGCACCGTGGGTATTGCACAAACCGAACAATACATCATCCGCAATCACTTTGAAACAGAGATGGGTATCGGTATTCAGGGAATCCTGCCTACGGGACACGTCACTCTGGTAAAATGTGGCGGAGAATGTCTGGACGAATATTACCTGAGCACAGGCACCCTGACTGAGAATACGAACTACATTAATATGTGCCGCACACAGGTACGCATTAAAATGGATACACCCGCAGAGTATTTCCTCAAAAATCCATTGGGAAACCATCATATCCTGATACAGGGAAATTACGAAATACTGCTGGATGAATTCCTGCAAGCGAACGGATGCAAAAGAGTTGAATAATACTATTCATTAAAATCAGGTACACGTACTGTAAAGCGTGTACCTTTTCCTAATTCAGAAGATACGTTTATTTCCCCTCTGAAACGCTCTACAATAGTCTGGCAGATACTCAGTCCCAGGCCGGCACCTTGCGTAAAGCTATCCACTTTATAGAAACGTTCGAATATGCGTCGCTGATTTTCTTCTGAAATGCCGCTTCCGGTATCTTCCACAAAGAAAACGGTATAGCCCGGCTCTTCTGTCTGGAAACCGAAAGTGATAGAACCTTGAGTAGTGAACTTCTTGGCATTGTTGATGAAGTTGTTAATCACCTGTTTCAGACGGACAGAATCCGTTACTATCGATTTACCCTCACCTTCGGGCAGCTTCATGACCAGCTCTACCCCCCGAGGCATACTCAGGCGCTGAGAGTCATAGATCTGCTGCATCACAAACGTGAGGTTGTATCCGGCAAAACGGAAGTCCATTGAACCGGACTCGATACGGGACAGATCGAGAATATCATTAATCAGTGCCAGCAATAAAGTACAGTTCGCGTTGATCGTATCCACAAACTGTTTCACTTCTTCAGGACTGAATGCTTCAATGTCCTTCAGCAAGTCAGAGAAACCGACGATAGAATTCAACGGAGTACGGATTTCATGGCTCATATTGGCAAGGAAAGCCGACTTCAGAGTATCAGCCTGCAAAGCTTTGTCACGGGCTGCTATCAACTCTTCTTCGGTAGCCTTATAACGCTGGATACTTTGACAAACACCCAATACCATATAAGGTGCCTCGGAATCCAGACCATTGTAAGAAGCACTACGGAATTCCCACCATTCATATTTACCTTCTCCGCTACGCATACGGAAACTCATCCGGGTATCCATTTCCTCGCCTTTAAAAATAGCTGTGAAATGTTGACGAGCCTCTTCCAAATCATCCGAATGAATAAAAAGCTCCAATTCTTTCCGCAAGATGGTCTGCTTGCCGGGAAGCCCGAAGTAATCGAGCAATGCACCTGAGAAATGGAAACTGTGCGTACGTACATCATATTGCCAAGGATATACGGAACTTGCATCCACAGCCAGATTAAAGAAGCGTTTATGCATTTCTTCCTCCGAGATATTGCGGCAACAAATAGCCATACCTGTCATCTTGTTCTTGGAGTAAATCGGCACAATTTCACCGGAAACAGGAAAATAGGTTCCCTTATGAACTTCCTGCATGAAAGCCTTTTCCGGAATAGGGATTACACGACGCTCTGTCCTCACCTGTTTCAGTAATGATTGCAGGATGTCTTCTCCGTTTGAATAAATGTGGAAGATGGAACCTGCCATCTGCCCTTCGTAAGAACGTGCCGTATGAGTGTCAGGGTCCAGTTCGAGCATCAACATCAAAGCACGGTTGACAAAATGTATACGGAAATCCGTATCGTAAGTTATCAGTCCGTCACGGATAGAACAGAAGATATTATCAAATTCGTCACGCTGCTCCACCAAGCGGTTCTGTATCAGCAAACGCGTCTGGGCGTGCATACGACGACGTGATTCATGACGGTTCAAGCGATAGAGCCAGATAACAAGAAAGACCAATGCACCTACCACGACAGAGTAAAAAAGCACAAACCAGATACGGTAGCGCTCCATCAGCGGTGCATTCATGATAATGCCACTATCACTCACTTTATCCGCATTCACTCTAAAAAATTCCAACTGCTTGAAGTCATAAAGCAGTTTACCGGGAAGGTCCACGACCCCTATCACCGAAGGGATAGCTCCTTGCAACACCTGTGCAGCACACTTTCCTGCCGCATTAGCTCCTTCGTAAGGTTCCATATCGTGCACGCAGAATACTCCGTTAGTCAATGCCAGACTTTGTCCGGCAAAAACCGGAGCTTTAGAGTTTTTTCCGATGAAAGAAAGGAACGGTGTCCATTTGGGGGCAATGACAATGCGGTTATAGGCATTATAATCATAACAAATAGAGGAAATGACAGGATTAGGAGCCTGTGACTGTACATTCATTACTTTCATCTTATATTCCGGATGAAGCTCCTGGAAATTGGGCCATATACGCTCCAGTTCAGCAACACCTTTAAGTCCTAAAAGACTACTGTCCGAAACACAAATAACTTCTGTACGATTGGGAAATACACGACGTGCATTTTCGAGTAGGTGCACGAAATCAATCTTGGATGTATACCCACAAACATTGGGTAACTTCGAGATCAGCTTTTCATTGGGATATTTGATACCCGATATCACAACCGGTAGTTTATAAGGCAGGGAATCTCCACAATGCATCAATGTATAAAAAGCCTCATCACTGCTTGTAATAATAATATCCGTGTTTTTTTGACGTGCCCGTTCACAAATACGCCGCATAATGACACACTCAGATGCAAAAGTCCAGTAATCAGCATCCAAATATTCTGTTGTGACTTTCGCTTTTATACCTCCACGTGACAGGCCATCACGCACTCCTTCCGTCAAGCGGTCATTCCAAGGAGTACGATGATTATATGACTGGATGAAAAGCACGTTGTATGTACGTTCCGCAGCATAAAGGTGTCCGGCAAATACAATGCAAGGAAACAGGCCTATCAGCATCACGAGGAATAAGCGTCTCTTCATATCTCGTTTTTCTTCTGTTTTGAATAAATGTGCTATGAATTTTCCTCGCAAATATACGGATTATATTGAAATACAGAACAGAATGCACCTTTTCTTTTACCCCATGCAAAAGAAAAGGTGCACATATAGAAGAAAAACTGACTATTCGTCGTGCAAGGCATCCGCCGGTTGTAACTGCATGGCTTTATAAGCAGGATACCAGACGCCGACAATAATCATCAACGCCATAAGCAACCACGTAAGTATAGCTGCAATCAGGAACCGGTCGACTGTAAATTGCATTTTACTGATATCCACCAACTCGGCAATACCCACATTAAAAGCAATAATCAATGCAGGAATAGCAGCTACCGTCAAGAGTAATATGCCTTCTCCCATCAAGCGCAGAAAAATGCCGCGACGACTGGATCCCATTGCCATACGCAATGCCACTTCACGGCGACGATGTTGCGTACGGAACCAGAATGTACCAATCACTCCCAAGAAGATATTCAGCATCAAGAAGAACAGGATGCAAAGCTGTGTCTTCACTTCGTTCACATCTTCAAGTTCGCTGATATGACGAATATCGCTGAAAGAAGATGCCTCCAACAGAAAGATGTTACCTACCCGATATAAGCGGTCGGCATCTGCCATAAGTGCATCTACAAAGTCTTTGTCTGCATCAGGAGAAACACGGAGACTCACCTGGACGTAGCGCACGTTACCCAGCTCATTAATCAGCTCATCTCTATTCAGATTATTCCCGATAAACGCCCCACCCCATTCGTGCGATGTTTCAAAATGAGAACGGCGCACAGGAACGGCAATGGCAGCAATACGACGATGATACCCACGATCGGGATAAGTCAGAGCCACTTCACGATTCAATAGCGGACGTGCATCGGGTAAATCAAGTACCGGATAATCCTCAGTGACATTGGACGTGATAATCATGGTTTGGTCGGAAATAGCAGCAGCCAGTTGCTCGGAAGAGCCTCCATCAACTGCCTGATAACGGAAAACACGATAGAAATCCGGATCAGACCAAACCAGGTAAGCACCCACATGAATACTATCCTGCAAATAAAACTGAGCGCTGTTACTTCCCTCATTATAAGGGTAACAGTTCTGTGAAATGGAGACAGCCTCCACACCCGGACGATGCCGTAAACGTTCGGTTATCTCAAGCAAAGCATCTATATTATCCTCAACTGTGAGTTCAGGATTATAAAGTGCCGACTTGGATGTCAAGGTACTGAAAGACAAATTATAGCAATGTTCCGTATCAAAGCCCATCGGAGCGCGATAAACGCGCGCAGTGACAGTAACCCAGTCTACAATGTACCAAAGTACAGCAAAAACCAGCAGTAACTCTACGAGTAGAAAGAGATTACTTCGCCATTCATTTTTAATTTGTGTAAGTAGATTCTTCATAGCTATCTTTGGTTTATTGCATCAGTAATATTCATCCGCGACGCACGCCATGCAGGAATACCTGCAGAAAGTACATTCATCAGGAGGCAGAATGCGAAAGCTGCTATAAAAGCCCACGGTGATAATAACATACCGGGGGTCAGTGCTGTCTCTCCACTGAGGTAGGCATTTGTCGAATTACTGAAAAGAAAATCATTCAGTAGGAATGTGGCTGCATAACTCAACGCTAATCCGACAACACCTGCCAGCAACGTCAGTACAAAATTCTCAAAGAAAACTTGCCGTATCAGTTCACCGCCAGTAGCGCCGAAAGCCTTACGCACACCTATCTCCGCCATACGGCGACGCATACGTGAAAGAGTCATACCGGATAAGTTCACTGCCGGAACCAATAATAAGATGGCGATAACGATACCATAACGTAACATAACTCCGGGAACATCAGGTTCAGCGTACCAACGGCGATAGAGATAAGCCAGTTGTGTATCGGGTTGCCCGCGATAGAAAATCTCTACATCCCGTAATCCGTCATTATACTTTTGGCGTAAGAGTTCTGTTTCCTTTCGGATCGCATCAAAGTCCGCCGATGAGTGGGCAAGGATAACCGCATGCATAGGTCCCATCGTGTCATCCTGCCAAGAGAGGGATTCCGCATCGGCTGCGGTGTAAGGTACCCATATCTGTGCATAAGCGGCCGTAGCAAGCATAGATACGTCTGCCACAACACCTGCAACTGTGTAATCTATATAGTTTAATTGCACCGTATGCCCGACAACATCGGTAGTACCAAAGAGTTGACGGGCAATCGTAGCACTCAGCACGGCACGCGGTAATCCGGCATCACAATCAGCACGGGTAAATCCTGCACCACTGAGAAAACGGAAACTAAAAACGCTCCAGAAAGCTTCATCAGTCTGTACCATATCAGCAGTAGCTTTCGATCCGGCAGGCACAGAGGCACGCACTTTGCCAGCACTACTGACTAGAGTCACAGCTTCCGGCGTAGTCAACGCACGGAAACATTCACGTCCAGTACGCACTGACATAGAAGCATTAGCCGATTCATTGTCCGATTTCCCTTTCAGCTTGACGGACATATAAGGTACGTAGAGTGTACGTGAGCGATTCACTTCAGGCTCACAATCTACGAGACGCACCTGGAAAGTGATGACAAGCACCATAATCATACAGATGGCCATTGCCGTACCCAACACGGACACCCAGGTAATGATAGGGTTCTCACGCAAGTGATAGAGGGCTTGAAGGAAGTAGAGTCGTATCATATTTTAAAGTAATTTAATCGTCATGTAAAGCCTCAGCCGGTTGTACCTTCATTGCCTTACGTGCCGGAATACCAATGCCAATGGCAATCATCAGAGCAATCAATACAAAGCTGATAGCTGCACAAAGCAATAATCGGTCCCACTCCAGCGTGGTGTTATTTCTCCATGAATTCAGTTCCATGTGTGCCAGATTCCAGTCTATAACCAATGCTATAGGCGTAACAACTGCCAGCAACAGCAAACCCTCACTCAGCAATCGGCTGAAGATAGCACTGTCCGTCGCCCCATGGGCTTTGTGCAATGCAATCTCTGAGCGACGTTGCTGGGTACGGAACCAGAATGTACCAAGCAATCCGAGGAAGATATTCAAAAGCAGGAATCCCATACCCATTACATAGTTACGGATATCATTGGTCCATGCCTGCTGGAAGTTACGACGTATATCATGGAAAGAACGAATTTCTGAAATAAAGAGGTTACCTACGCGAAACTGAGCTTCACTGTCTGCTTTCAGCCGTTGAATGAAATCATGGTCCTGTCCCTCACGAACACGAACACAAAGCTCCAAACCTACATAGTAGAATGACTGCTTACATAAGAAACAGTACGAATTGCGGGCCTGATCATAGTCATGATAACGCACGTTTTGTAATGCAGCTCCCAGACGATAGGTCCTCGTTGTATCACCAAAAAGCTGAAAGCGTTGACCTATGAATTCAGTCATTTTACGATTATATTTACTATAAAGGTTGTTAGAAGTAAGGATCTCACCACGCTCCAGCATTTCAGCCATTTGTTCGGGCGTCTCACCTTGTGCACCCTGATAACGGAAGACACGGACAAAGTCGGGGGTCACCATGCGACGGATAGTCCAACCGGGAGAGTTCAACGTGTCGATTTTCACCTCTCCACTACTGTTACTTCCATTATAGGGATAGGAGTTCTGTGAAAGGCTGACAGCTTCCACTTCCGGGCGACGACGCAACCTTTCTACCAGTTCGGCAATATCATTGTGAGTATCTTCGGATTTCCGATCGGCAATGTAATCCGGACTCTTTGGCGTCAGTTCACCCAACTCTATCAGGTAACAATTTTCTATATTAAATCCGCGTGGTTCCAGATAAGTGGCGGCACGGGTGTACAGGTAGTCTACCACATACCACATCACTACACTCACCACAAGTAGCTCCAGCGCCAGCCAGAGATTATTGCGCCATTCATTCTTTATTTGTACAAGAAGTTTCTTGGTCATTTTCTTTAATGATTAATGTTTAGTGATTAATGTAGGCGACCGCCCAATGCATTTACAATTCCCACTCTTGAAGCACGCCACGCCGGGAAACCGCTGCTCAACAAATTCAGCACAAAGCAGAACAGCAATGCCCAACCGAAAGTAGACGCATGCAACAATATACCGGCATCCACTGCCGGAGGACTCAGCGTCTGACTGAATTCCTGTGCAAACAGCAACGAGTTACCCAGATAAGCAAACGCCACGCTCAACAACAACCCCAAAGCACCAGCCAGCAACGTCACTACCAAGTTCTCTGAAATAATCTGCCCCATCAGTTCCATCTTCGTAGATCCGAATGCACGGCGTACGCCTATCTCTGCCACACGTTGGCGTAAGCGGCTTTGAGTCATCGAACTCAAATTAATGGCAGGTACTATCAACAGGATTATAAAAATAATCATACGCTGACGGCGATGCTGCTCCACGTCGGGCTCCTGATTGGCACTGAACGCAATCGAACTCTTCTCCTGATCATAAGGACGATTACGATAAATCAGTTCATAGCCATCCTCGCCGAGAATGACATTGTACTCTTGCCTGCGTCGTTCCGCTTCTTCACGGATAGCTTCGAAGTCATCGCGGCTCCGTGCCAAGATGGTGCAACTCATCATACCCATGTGCTCATCACTCCAAGTATCCTTGGTTATTTCCGTTGAAGTATAAGGTACCCATACCTGCCCGTAAGCAACGGTAGCCAGTGTAGAAACATCCTTTACCACGCCCGCCACTTTGTATGGCGCATGGTTCAGGAGGAACTCACGACCGATAGCATCCGACGTCTGAAACAATCGGCGTGCTACGCTTTCGGTAATCACTGCTACCGGCTGTCCGGCATCGAATGTAGCCCGATCATAGGGTTTTCCGGCAATAAAAGAGAAATCGAACACATGCCAGAAAGTATCATCCGTTTGCAGCAGGTCGATACCTGTGCCGGGTTGTCCCGGCAAGTTTACAGGCGTAGAAACTACCATGCAGGTGTAGATAGTCACAGCTTCGGGTGTTTTCAGGGATTGGAAACACTCGCGTGCCGTCTTGAGTCCCATCGGACCGTTACTGCTACCACCACCCCAATTCTTATTCGTAATACTCATGTAGTGGACATGCAGAAAACGGTCACGGTTGCTCTCCGGAGCAAAAGGCGCCACCTTCACCTGCTGCATCATCACCACCAACATAATGAGGAAGATGGCAAGTGCCGTACCGGCTATGCTGACAGCACTTATCAGCGGCTGTTGCCGAAGCTGTGCCCAGGCCTGAGTAAAATATTGCTTTATCATTATTCTCCAATCTTCAAGTTACGTGTATTCACTCCACCAATACCACCCTTAGAGATGTCTGCCTGACGTGCCCGTCCGCTCAGGGTAACGCTGCCTACGCCTTCCATACTGGCACGCAAACGGTCACAATCCACATGGATATCAGCTTTACCTACACCTTCCATCTTTACAACTAAAGATTTACAGGTCAGGTCTTTCACATTCACTTTACCCACGCCTTCTATCTCGAATTTGACATCATTCAGTTTCAGCGCACCTTCGCAATTGAAAGAGCCTACACCAGTAAACTCTACATCTTTCAGATCGGGTGCACTCAGATAGATGGTCACCCCTTTGTTGCGATTATTATCACCATCTTTCTTATTCTTGAAACCGATAATCAGGCAATCTCCTTTCACTTCTGTAGTAGTAGTGGTTACATACTCTTCCCTACCTTCTATTTTCAGAGAATACGAATTACTCTGCGTGAAATACACCGTCGCTACAGATGTTACCTTTACAGAAGAAAAAGCTTCCACCTTACGAACTTCGCTTACCTGCGGGTCCTTTTCATTAGCTGCGTATACTGTGCCGGCTACTGCGGCAAATAATAAACTCAAAGTTATAAATAAAGTCTTCATAAGTTTTGCTATTTAAAATTGTTTTTACTATTTCTCTTTTCTATTCTTCATGTAAAGCTTCAGCCGGCTGTATTTTCATCGCCTGCCGCGCCGGAAACCAAATACCCACCATCACCATAAGTGCTATCAAGAACCAAGCCGCTAAAGAACCAAGCAGGAAGCGTACAAAACTCCACTCTACCGGCCAGGTAGAAATAAGCTCCGTTCGTCCTATGGTGAATTCTGCGATTCCTATATTATAACAGATAATCATGGCAGGTATTGTTACTAATGCCAGCAACAATAATCCTTCGCCCGCCAGTAACCTGAACACCTGATTCTTTGTACTCCCCATTGCCAGTCGTAAGGCGATCTCACTGCGACGACGACGAGTGCGGAACCAGAAAGTGCCTATCAATCCTAAAAATACATTTACAAGCAAAAAAAGCACAACAATAGCTTGGCTATTCACTTTATCCGTATCACCGTTCATGACTTCAAATTGCAGTTGCTGTTCGGTATAAGGTACAGCATCAGCCACAAACAGATCGTCTACATCCAGTCTTGGCGCAATCTCACGAATGAAATTTGTACGATAATCCGGACCATCGGCAGCAGGTTTCACACGAAAGACTATCTGTGCCCACTCGTCAGTAAAATGTCTCTTAATCAGATTTTCATCCATACGATAGAAAAAGCAAGGAGCATCACTTCCATAGCGATAGGTTCTAAAAGCTTCAATCTTTCCACCTTGCGTGACGACTGATGTGGAGTCACCGTACTTGCTCAATGGTGTATCCAACGAGAACGTCGGCATCCTTTTCTGAAAACGGTCGAAAGCAGCCTGACTCAACATCACATTGTCCCACCCTGAAGGAGTCTCCACAAAGGGACGTTGCGGATCATCACTCATGCGGAAAACGTTAATGTATCCACCAGTGGTATTGATGATACGTGCATTTACACCTATAGTATCTTGTGCAGCCAATGAACTGTAACTGTTGCTTCCGTGCATCGGCAAACTCCAGTAACACAGGGCAGCTGCTTCAACGCTGGGTTCCTGCTCCAATTTCTTCAATGCACGCAGATATCTGTCGGCATTTGTCAAAGTTGTATCACTTGTAGCGCCGCCTATAATCGTTGTAAGTCTATATACGTGGTCAATGTTGTAACCAAGAGGACGGTAAAAGGTGTACTTGAGGCAACCCAATGAGTCACAAAGGAACCACATCACGACAAACACCAGGAACAGTTCAGCCAGCACCCATCCGTTACTGCGGAAACGCGACCAAATCATGCGTAGATTATGTAATATGAATTTCATAAGGTCTCCTTTTTATTTATCGTTCAATGAGTCTACAATTGTACGGCGGGTGGCAAGCCAAGCGGGTAATCCTGCACTCAACAGATTAATCACCAGACAAAAAACAAAAGCCAATACAAACACCATCGGACTGAACAAAGCGTCCATACTTAAACTGAAATCACCTGCCGTACCGATATTCTGGCTATTAGTGAACAGCCACGTACGCATAACGTAGACAGCAAGATAACTGAATACCAACCCTACTGCGCCTCCTATCAATGTAAGTACCAGATTCTCATTCAATATCTGACGGATAAGCGTGCTACCGGTTGCCCCGAAAGCTTTGCGTACACCCAGTTCGCTAACGCGCTGTTGCATACGGCTATTGCTCAGCCCACACAAATTGAGCGAGGGTACCAGCAAAATGATGAACAGGGCAATTCCATATTGCAGATAAAGCATCGGCAGATCCGGCCCTACATTAGCCCAAACATGGTTCACGTGTGCCACAATATTGTCAGGTTGCTCCATAATGTCCATCTGCATTTCTTCCAGACCGGCATTGACATCCTTCACTCTTTTCTCAACTCCTTGCCTGATAGCAGGAAAATCATCAGGAGTACGTGCCAATACTGCAATCGTTTTTCCACCCAGATAGCTCCACCAACCAGTTACTTTCAATTCATCGGTATGATACAGCCCCCATACTTGAGCATAAGCATCTTTGGCAGTAACAGAAACATCCTTCACAACTCCGATGATACGCGACAGTTCTCTATTCAGCAATATTTGCTGCCCAATAGCCTCTGTTGTTCCAAAAAGTTTTCGGGCCACAGAAGCACAAATAACGATAGAGCGCATATCTCCTCCCCGATCGGCTTCAGTGAGAGCTCTTCCACCAAGAAACTGCATACTGAAAACTTTCCAGAATTCAGGATCAGTATTCATTGCATCAACTTTCAATCGGTTGTTACCATCAGCTAAAGATACCAGTGCAACATCTGCCGTTGTAAATGCAGTACAAGCTTCCACTTCCGGAATTGACTGTATGCACTCTTTCATAAACGCAGCCGAAGGAGTGCTATAATTATTCCTATCCTTATTCTCTTTTCCCTGCATGTGCATAGCAGAGAAATACAGACAACGACTGCGGTTCACTTCCGGCTCCAAGTCAGCATACTTCGTCTGCCAGGTAATCACGATAGCCATAATCATGGTGATGGCAAAAGCCGTACCCAGTATGGATATAGTGCTCAGCAACGGATTTTGCCTCAGGATCGTAAAGGCTTGACGAATAGTTTGCATCATAATAATTACGAGTTACTAATTACAATTCTTATTCTACCTGGCGTCCGTCGAAGAAGCGCACGGTACGGCTTGTCTGCTTTGCCTGTTCCTCATTATGGGTTACCATTACAATGGTACGTCCGTCTTCCTTATTCAACTGATGCAGCAGTTCCATTACCTCAGCACCCATCTTAGAGTCCAGGTTACCGGTCGGCTCATCGGCAAGAATGATCTCAGGATTACCGATAATGGCACGGGCAATAGCTACACGCTGGCACTGACCACCGGAGAGTTGTGTAGGCATGTGACGCATACGGTGGCTCAAACCGACCTTTGCTAACACCTCTTCTGCCAAGTGGCGGCGTTCCTTTGCAGACACCTTTCTATATAATAAAGGAAGTTCTACATTATCGAGCACATTCAATGAGTTAATCAAGTGGAAAGACTGAAACACAAAGCCCAGCTTCTTATTACGGAAAGCAGCCAGTTGCTTATCCTTCATACCATCTGTACGAGTACCACCAATCTCAATGATCCCACTCGTGGGGGCATCCAAAAGCCCTATAATGTTGAGCAATGTAGATTTTCCACAACCGGAAGGTCCCATGATACTGAGAAATTCTCCCTTTTCAACTTCGAGGTTCACATTTTCCAATGCCACGGTTTCAATCTCATTCGTACGATAAATCTTGTTTATCTCAGTCAATTTAATCATAATGGTAAGTATTTAATTGTTATTGATTTATTCAGTTCTCAATTTATAGATTCTTCACAGCTTTCAGTCAAATGGTATGCCAAAGCAAACATACATTCATTATCAATCATTTACATTTCCAAGCAGCTGTTCGGAAATGAACACTCTGTCCGTTTTCAGCTGTCCGCATCGTTATTTTATTCATCTCTTAAAGCTTCAGCAGGCAATATCTTTGCCGCGCGGGTGACGGGTGCATACGTACCCAGCAATGCAATAATAAGCAATACGATATACGCCAGTACACTGACTATCAGAAAATGCGTCAGTGGCTGGTTTTGCCAGTATACAGGATTACCATTCTCAGACGGATTGGCAAAACCTGATACATAGATACGGTGCATAGTCAAAGGCAGAGAAACTGCAAATGCGATTGTTACCAGTAGCCATGCCTCCATCAAAAACTGATTGCGGATAACTTTCTTTGTAGCTCCCATACTGCGCATCAATCCGATATCTTGCCTCCGCGCATTACAGCGTATCCAGAATGTGCCTACCATACCAAGGAACACGCAGAGCAAAGCAAATCCTGCCAATGAATATTGCAGGCGTAAAGTATTCGTCACTCCACTCTCATTTTCATATTTGTGGCGGATATCTGCAAAACGTCCCAACTTGGTAAAATAGAAATTACCTACATTCAGTTGGGGAACCACTTCCGCCTTGAAGCGTTTCTCAAAAGTCGGGATATCCACATTGGGTTTCAATTTGAAAGTCAACATATACATCCACTGAATCCAACTGTGATTCCCTACCTTACTATTTACCTGTATCAACAGATTACCCGGTTGTTCATTAATCCGGTGTTTATAATCCTGCAATACTCCCATAACCTCATGGAAAGTACTGTCATTATACCTCACCCTTTTACCTACCGCATCTGTGGTGCCAAAAAGCTCTTCTGCCATACGTTCTGTAATAAATACCCCTTCACGAGCAGCACAATCTTCGGGCAAAGACATTATCTGTCCACTCTTGGCATCCTTCATACCATACGTACGGAATACATCTCCCCCCTCTGTCTGTACAAACTGGTAATATTGCGAATGTACCTTCAATGTGTCATTGAAGTATTCCGCGCCATTCCACGAAGAACTGTTTGGGAAGCTGGCACTGGTCACCAAGGCAAAGCTTTCCACTTCCGGACAGTTCTTCACCAAGCGGGTAATACGATACAGATTCTCCTGCTTAATCGCAGTGCTGTCCTGGGTTTTGTCATACTTACCATGCAATTCATCATAGTATTCCATATAAAGGGCATACGCCCGTTCCTCATTATAACCGGGATCAATGGCAAGATTGGATGTCAATACATAAATAGGATCGATTACTGTCCAGAGAAAAAAACTCACGACCACCAGTTCCACAAATATCCAACCATTCTGCCGGCGCTGATTCCATAATTGGTGTCTTATTATCTTCATCATAGCATCTTAACGTTTAGAGTTCAACGACTGAATAATGTTTCGGCGCAATGCCCATATTGCAGGAATAAGTGCAGATATGAGGTTCAGTAGCACGCAAAGTCCGAATGACGCACAGAATACCGTCGGATTGAAAAGCATCTCGAATGAGAGGAAAGGAGTTTTTTCCACATCTGTATAACTGTCAAAGAGAGTAAGTATCCAGTCACTTGCCGTTTAGCAAGAGATTTTCCCATAATACCTGCCCTATAAGCCTCATATTAGTAGCACCATAAGTTTTGCGTACTCCCAACTCGGAAAGGCGCTCGTCCATACGTGAAGACATCATACCACTCAGGTTCATTGCAGGAATGAAAAGTAAAGCAAGCAACATATAAAGATACATTCTCAACTCAGAAGCCAAATCAGGAGCTGAACAAGAGTCGAACCGGAATGTACTGGCCCAATAATCATCGGGCTGCCCCATTAAATCATTCATGTACTTATCGGAGGCAAGATTCAATTTTCTGAAAACTTCACGCACTTCTTCCTTTAAGGCTTCTTTATCCTCAGCATCAGGAGCGGTCATATATATACCGACACTACCTACCAATTTCCCGGTAGCATCCGAAGTAACCCAGGAATTAAGCGTTATCGGTAACCACATATCTCCCACAGAAGAAGGCGTAGCGGCAGAAACATCTTCCACCACTCCGCAAACCCGATATTCCTGTGCATCCATATTAAAGCGCCTTCCCACTACGTCATCTGTAGCAAACAGTTTCCTTGCAACGCTCACCGGAAGAACCACTTCCCTGCGTTTCGCATCGATATCCGCTTGCGTGAAAGGTTTTCCATGCAGAAATCGAAAAGTGAAAACCTTCCAGAAGCCGACATCAGTATAAAGCGGGGTTACGCTAATCGGCTCATTATTATCTGGAACCTCTACGTAATTTTCACGATAGTTACTTGCTGTTGCACCAATGGCTTCCAGATGTGGCAAATCTTGCAACATCTTCACTACATCATAACTAACGGCAGAGCAGTTCCAACTCTTATCATTATCTTTAGGATAAGACTTCATTTTCGTTACAGTCAGCATCCGGTTGCGATTATATTCGGGATATATGGGCGCAAACTTCACATAAAAAATAATGAACAGTGTCATGACAAGGGCTATTGAAAGTCCTGTACCCACCACGTAGATTCCGGTAAAGAGCCGATGCTGCTTTATCATGGTCCACGCTTGTTTAAGATAAAGTTTAATCATAGTATCATCGTTTTTAATGATTATCACATAGGAGGATACACTATAGGGGATATAAACCTGTGCATAAGATTTATGTATCAGGTTACTTACAGCTAATTCAGTTTCAACTTATTCTTATTTTTATAGTTGCTCATATCGCTCACCACCACCTGGTCGCCCGGTTGTAAGCCGCTGGCTACTTCCACAAACTCAAAGTTACTGTCTCCCAACTGTACCTTACGTTTCACAATCTCTTTATCAGAGTTACGAACGAAAAGCTCATACTCACCGCGTCCCACATAATAAGAAGCATTAGCAATACGCATTACATCTTCTTTCACTGCATTCATCACATAGACATCCGTTTTCAAGCCCGAACGCAAACGACGGTTATTATCTTCATTCAACTGTACCGTAAAAGAGATCACTCCATTCTTCGACAACGGTGTCACACTGCTAACTGTACCCTCCAGTTTCTCACTGCCTATTTTTACAATCGCTTTGCCTCCCGCTGCCACACGGTCACCGTATGTATCAGCTATTTCACCTTCTACTTTGAAGTGGCTGAGGTCGGAAATCACTGCAAGCTGACTACCCTGTGAAACCTGCGCACCAATCTGATTATTTATATAGGTAAGAATAGCTTTACGCGGTGAGCGAATCTGTGCATCATCCAGCGTACGTTTCATCTCGGCAAGTCCCTTGCGGAATATGCTGAAATCCAATTCCTGAACTTTATATTCGGCAGCAAGCACTTCCTTTTCATTATCATACTGCTGCTCCAGCTGCTCATATTCCAACTGGGCCACATTATAGCTGAGTTCAGCCTGACGCACTTTATCCGTAGTTCCCGAACCCAAGCTGTCGAGATACTGCTCATTACGCAATTCCACTTTTTTACGGTTCAACTGCATGGCCGATACTTTAATCTTCATAGCCAGATCATTCAGTTTGGTCTGATTATTCACCCGAAGCTGATTCAACTTATAGCTACGCATCTGCTCTTCGTCCAGCAATTTCTTGTAGTCCGTCTCCACGCTCTGCAAGTCAAGTTTCAAGATTGGTGTACCTATATCCACACTATCTCCACCTTTCTTATATATCTCAACAATTCGGGTATTGATAGGTGAATTGATGATTTCCTCAAAAGCCGGCACCACTTTTCCTGATGCACTAACACTGACTTCAATCGTACCCTTATCAACCGTAGAAAACACCAGATCTTTTGTTTTCACTCCCGTACGCATAAATGAGATGAGTACGCTGATAACGATTACACTTGCCACGCCGATGCCACCGTAGCGGATAATTTTCTTGTTGCGCTCTTTGTTACGCACTTCTTTCGGAATTTCTCTGTCCATGTTGAATATTGAGTTATTTATTATTTTATCAGTTTTCAACCTGTTCCGCTTTCAAAAACGAACAGGCATATTATTCACATTATTTATATATACTAAATGCGTGCCAAAAATGTAAGTAACTGAAAACAAGACGATAGAGAAAAAAGAAGAGTGTCCGATATCGAACACTCTGTACATTTTCGGATAAGTATATCATACTTCAGGAAGTTCATCCCACACCATTCACAATAAAAGCATCAGCAGTTATTTAGCAACAGACAGGCAGTCGTTTACTTTTGCCCTGCTTGTTCTTCATCTCCACAGTAAGTCTTATCGGGTGTTGACCTTGGTTAACAGGCCTATCAACCTTGGCTAACGAATCCGTCAACCTTGGTTAACAAGCCTGTTGACCAAGGTCAACACCCAATTGTTCCTAAGGATAAACATACTATTCATTAGTCCTGCACGAAATGATCCCTGGTGTAAAACAAATGAATAGCTTAGAATCAAACTAAAAAGAGGACAATATACGCATCAATAATATTGTCATAGTTTCCCAGATAAACACATCATAGCGGTCAACGATATTCTGAAATCCTCAAACATTGGTTAATAAGGCGCAACTTATTTCATCCTCTTTGTGATAAGAAAATCCTTTTATATTTTTACCCTCATTATGGAAAATATCAGTATAAAAAAAGTAGAAACGAAGCGTGAAATGGACGATTTTGTGAAGTTCACAAACTGGTTGTATGCAGACTGTCCATACTACGTTCCTGACTTGGAAATGGATATTCGTAATACATTTAATCCGCGTAAGAATGCAGGACTGGAATACTCCGTCCTACAACCTTTTATTGCATATAACGAAGCTGGAAAACCGGTTGGCCGCATAGCGGGTATCATCAACTATCGAGCCAACCAAAAATGGCAAACGAAGAACGTCCGATTCGGATTCATAGACTTTATTGATGACCTGGAAGTATCAGCCGCACTGCTGAAAACCGTGGAGCAATGGGGCAAGGAACATGGTATGGATTATATACAAGGCCCGATGGGAATTTTCGATTTCGACAAGGAAGGGATGCTTATTGAAGATTTCGATAAGCTGGGATCAATGATTACAATATATAACTACCCCTACTATCCCAAACACATGGACACGTTAGGGTATGAAAAGGAAGTGGATTGGGTGCAGGTTTGCATTGAAGTACCCAAAGAAATACCGTCTAAATATGCCCGTGTGACCCAACTTTCGAAAGAGATGTTCGGACTACGAGTGAAGAAATTAACCAACGCTGATGTTGTAAAGCACGGTTATGGAAGAAAAGTATTCAAACTCTTAAACACTGCCTATGCTCCCCTCTTCGGCTATACAGAATTATCAGACAAACAAGTGGATATGTATGTCAAACGATACTTCCCACTGATAGACAAGCAAATGCTACCCGTCATACAAAATGAGAATGAAGAAGTTATAGGAGTGGCAATCACCATGGGAAGTCTGTCTCATGCCCTGCAAAAAGCCAAAGGAAAACTCTTCCCCTTAGGATGGTATCATCTGGTTCGTGCCCTGAAATGGAAAAAAGAGGAAAAAGCCGAACTGCTCCTGATAGCGGTGCGTCCCGATTATCAGGGACTGGGGGTAAATGCATTATTCTTCGATGACCTTATACCGGTTTATAATGAGCGTCACTTTAAATGGGCTGAGACAGGTCCGCAACTGGAAGACAATGTAAAAGAACTGACTCAATGGAAGCCCCTGCATCCCACCCTGACAAAAAGAAGACGATGCTATAAAAAGAAATTATAATAACGATAAAAAGAGATATGGAAAGAAAAGTAGTAATCACAGGTATGGGGATATGGTCGTGCCTCGGAAAAACACTCGAAGATGTACGCGATTCGCTATATACCGGAAAAAGCGGCATTATCTTCAGCCAGGAACGCAAAGATGCCGGATTCCGTTCCGCATTATGTGCAGATGTAGAGCGTCCTGACCTTAAACCGTTCATCCCACGCAATTTACGGCATTTCATGCCCGAGGAAGCTCAATATGCTTATATGGCCACACGGTCGGCCCTCGAAAATGCAAAGCTGGATCAAGATTATATAGACAGAAATGAGATCGGCATTATCTATGGAAACGACTCCGTAGCTGAAGCTACCATGCAGGCGCTCGATAAGTTTCGTGAGTTCAAGGATACATCAGCTTGCGGCAGCGGTGCCATTTTCCAGTCGATGAACTCTACCGTGACGATGAATCTTGCCTGCCTGTTCAAACTGCGCGGTATTAACCTGACGGCCTCAGCCGCATGTGCATCCGGTTCCCAGGCTATAGGATTGGCATACACACTTATACGTAGCGGAATGCAGGATTGCATTATATGCGGCGGTGCTCAGGAAACCAACTTATACAGCGTGGCTTCATTCGACGGCATCCAATCATTCTCTATACGTGAAGACAATCCCGCCAATGCCAGCCGTCCGTTCGACCGCGACCGTGACGGTCTGGTACCCGGTGGTGGTGCGGCAACAGTAATCATAGAGAGCTACGAACATGCCGTGAAGCGAGGGGCACCCATACTCGCAGAAATAGTAAGTTGGGGATTCTCGGGCAATGGGGATCATATTTCCACTCCCAATGTAGCAGGGCCGGCCCGTTCGCTTGAATTGTGTCTGAACAAGGGGGGTATATCCCCCCAACAAATAGGTTATATCAATGCACATGCCACCTCTACACGTATCGGAGATAGCAGAGAAGCATCAGCCATAGCTCAGATATTCGGCGATTGCAAGGTTCCCGTAACCTCCACCAAAAGCCAGACAGGGCATGAGATGTGGATGGCTGGTGCCAGCGAACTGATCTACTCGATGTTGATGATGAAGAACGACTTTATAGCAGGAAACATCAACTTTGAAAATCCGGATGAGGAAACTACCCGTATCCATATATTACCGGAAACGCGCGAAGCGCACTTTGATATGTTCCTTTCCAATTCCTTTGGATTCGGCGGAACAAACTCAACCCTTATTGTAAGAAATTTATAGTAACCATTTAAAAAGAAAATTATTATGACACGTGAAAGTATTATTGAACAGGTAAATGCCATATTGGCTGAAGAATTTGAAATTGATCAGGACCTTTTTACACCGAATGCCAATGTAAAGGAAACACTCTCGTTGGACAGCCTCAGTCTTGTGGATCTTGTAGCCATTATCCAGCATACCTACAAGATCAAAATTCCCGTAACCGATTTACAGAAGATTCAGACCTTCAACAATCTCTATGACTATATAGAATCACACTTCGGGCAGAGTGAATAATAAAGATATAAAGAGATGGTAGTATGACAGAATTCTGCATAAAGATTTATCGCTTTTTCCGTAATCATCGCGCAGTTTTCTGGGTGTCAATGATTGCTTTATATGCCTTCTTCGGATATTTTGCCTCAAAAATATATCTGGAAGAAGACATCAACAAACTGATGCCTTCATCGAAAAATGAAGATGGTACTACCAAACTCGCCTTTGCCAACCTGCGCATCAAGGATAAAACATTCTTGCTCTTTGAAGGAAAGAATGGAGCCTCTGTGGAACATATAACCGAAATATGTGATGCTTTCATTGATTCTCTGGAATCTAGAAATGCAGCCATGGACTCAACACAGCAGGTCATCGGGAATATTTTCTACAGATTGCCCGATGACCTGATGCTGGACGTTATCGATTATATGAGTGCGCACTTACCGGCATATATCGATACAAGCATCTACACTCGTCTCGATGCGATGCTTACCTATCCACACATGAAGCAGCAAATGAAAGCTAACCACGATGACTTGTTGAGTCCGGTGGGAAGTATGTTTCCCGAACTTATACAGATGGATCCTGTAGGACTGCGTGGTTTACTTATGGAACAGATGAAACCTTTTACCGAAGGGGCAGCCGGCAGCTACAAAACCCTTAACGGGCATTTCTTCGTCCAAGACTCCACAGTGTGTGTAGCATTTATTACACCCATGTATTCAGCCACCAATACGGGACAGGGTTCTACCCTATTCCGCATATTGAATGATCAGATAGAACAGTTTTCCGCCTCTGCTCCCGACGTAAAAATCAGCTATCACGGTACTCCTGCCAGTGGATTCTATAATTCATGGCGAATAAAATCGGACCTGAAAGGAACTATTATCGGCTCATTAGTACTGGTTCTTATCTTTATTTCTATCTGCTTCCGCAACTACAATACCATACCGCTATTACTGCTTCCCGTGGTATTCGGCACTCTCTTCGGACTTGCTGCAATGTATTTTATAAAAGGACATTTCTCATTGTTGGCACTCGGTATCGGAGCAGTAGTACTGGGAGTGGCACTCAGCTATGTACTGCATATCATTACGCATTATAAATATATCAGTGATCCCGAACAAGTGTTGCGCGATCAGGTCAAACCTGTTTGTTTAGGATGCCTTACCACCATTGGTTCCTTCATGGGACTTATCTTCATTCGGACAGAACTGTTACAGGACTTTGGTCTCTTCGCTGCTTTCGCCATTGTGGGGACTACATTCTTCAGCCTGGTATTTTTACCACAGTTCCTCAATCCAAGGAAAAACAAGTTGAATCACCGTGCATTCGCCATCATCGACCGTATTAATGCTTACCCCTTCGACCGTAAAAAGCCCCTGCTTTTCACCATACTTACCGCTGCGGTAGTGTGTATAGGATTCTATATTGCCGGAGGAACACAATTCGATGCCGACATGCACAACTTAGGCTATAAAGCCGAAAGTACTTCATATTCAGAGAATCTGCTTCGTTCCAAAACCCATACAGGTGACAAGCAGAAGTATTTCGCAAGTTCAGGGGCAACGATGGAAGAAGCCATAGAGAATTTTGAAATCATGGCTGCCAAACTCGATTCCCTGCAAAATATCGGACTTGTGAAGAGCTATACCCATACGAATCAAATATTTGTACCCTTGCATGTACAACAAGAACGCATTGACGCATGGAAAAACTTCTGGACCGGAGAACGCTTGCAACTTGTACATGATTTAATCAATAAGACAGCTCCCGAAGCCGGTCTTATTCCCGATGCATTCTCTCCTTTCTTTGAATTTGCAACTGCTGATTATGAGCCTGACGCTCTTTATGAAGCAAGTATTATTCCGGAAGGCTACCAGTCTACTCTGATGGAACAGTCCTACAACGACGAGTATC
This sequence comes from Bacteroides sp. 14(A), assembly GCF_000526555.1. Classification (NCBI taxonomy): domain Bacteria; kingdom Pseudomonadati; phylum Bacteroidota; class Bacteroidia; order Bacteroidales; family Bacteroidaceae; genus Bacteroides; species Bacteroides sp. 14(A). Next base: position 1,099,662 of record NZ_JAGH01000005.1, read on the forward strand.
TGTGCTTTACATCCGTAAGATGCAAAAACGACTCTATTCATAGCAAGGAAAGTGACTATAACCGTATCTGTGAGGCTATAGTTTCATCACCTAGCCTGCTTGTGCTCGACACCTATTATTATACTACAGATACACTGATCCAATTGAATGACGACTTCAATGTGCTGCAATGGGTTTCCATGCTCTTTGTACTCATCGTACTCTTCTTCAGTTTCCATTTCAATATCAAGCATACCCTGCTCGGTTTTATGCCAATCTTGTCGAGCTGGCTTATAGTGTTGGGGGCAATGGTGATTTTTGATGTACGGTTCAATCTCATCAACATTATCATCTCCACATTTATCTTTGGTATAGGGGTTGATTATAGCATATTCGTGATGAACGGACTTATTGGCGGTAAAGAGAACTCGCGCTTGCTGGGTTATCACAAAACAGCTATATTCTTCAGTGCATTTATCCTGATTGTTACCGTGAGTTCCATGCTGTTTGCCGAACATCCTGCCATCAAATCAGTAGGATTCTCCACTCTTGTGGGCATGATTTCGGCAGTAGTGATCTCTTATGTGGTACAACCGGCCATTTTCAGAATGATTAATAAGAATAAAGAATGAAGTACGATGCAGTTATCATAGGTAGCGGACTGGGTGGGCTGGAATGTGCACACATTCTTTCGAAAGCCGGTATGAGCGTTCTTCTGCTTGAAAGAGGAACACAAGCAGGTGGATGCCTCCAAAGCTACAGAAGGCATGGATTGGCTTTCGATACAGGCTTTCACTATGTAGGAGGTTTGGACGAGGGACAATCACTACACTCTGCATTCAGGCATCTGGGACTGCTACGTCTTCCATGGCAACGCCTTGACAACCATTTCGACCGGGTAACAATCGGAAATCAGACTTTCAGCTTCGCACAAGGATATGATGCATTTGTCGAAACATTGACAGCAGCCTTTCCAGCTGAACGTGATGCGTTGAACAAATATGCAGATATGCTGAAACAGTGCGGTGAACAGCAATTCGATGCGTTAAATCCTCAAACCGGAGAGTCATCATTACTTTCCCGGCTTTTTGAAACAAGCGCTTATCAGTATCTGACAGAGACATTCCATGATCCACTACTGATAAATGTACTCTGTGGCACTTCCCTGAAAATGGAATTACGGAAAGAATCTCTTCCATTGTTCACCTTCGCTCATGGTAACGGAAGTTTCATCGAAAGCAGTTGGCGATTAAAAGGTGACGGTTCTCTGATAGTAAACTCACTGGCTGATGGCATTCGTATGCATGGTGGCGAGATTATCTGTAATGCCGAAGTCCGGGAGTTAGTGGAAAAAGATGGTAAACTGGTGCATGCAGTATGCTCTAATGGAGAAATCTACGAAGGCACTATTTTTATCAGCAATATCCATCCTGCTGTCACCTGCAATCTGGTGAAACAAAGCAGCAGGATGAAGAAAGTTTATCGCAGCAGAATTACTCATCTGGAGAATACTTTCGGCATGTTCACCGTATCGCTCCGCATCAAGCCGCAAACTCTCAGATACTTTAACTGGAACCAATATATTTATAAGGAACCGGATGTATGGGCATTTCATCTGAAAAACAATCCTGTAAGCGGAGTACTGGTAAGTTGCCGCATACCGGAAGATGGCAGTAAGTATGTACAACAGGTAGATCTCCTCACCCCAATGAACTGGAGTGAGTGTGAACAATGGAGCCATACCGAAGTGGGCCGTCGTGGTGAAGATTATAAAGCGATGAAGAAGCGTGTCGCAGACGAATGTATCACCCTTGCCGAACGTTTCATTCCCGGCCTTCGTGATAGGATCACCGGATGCTACACCAGCACGCCACTCACTTACCGTAATTATACTCTCACACCTGAGGGGTCAGCTTATGGCCTGCGCAAGGATTTCAGAAATCCGATGATAACCCTGCTCTCACCACGTACACCCATCCCCAACCTGCTTCTTACGGGACAGAATCTGATGCTGCACGGGTTACACGGTGTGACCATGACAGCGCTCTTCACTTGTGCTGAAGTATTAGGAAAGGAACCGATATGGAATATAGTAAAAAACTAAAATAGACCTAACAATGAAGTATGCATTAGTAACCGGAGGCAGTCGTGGCATTGGCCGTGCTGTCTGTGTAAAATTAGCTCAGATGGGCTACCACATCATTATCAACTATGTAAGTAACGCCACAGAGGCCCAAAAGACTCTGGAACTGGTACGCCAGGCCGGACAGGATGGCGAGATACTGATGTTCGACGTAAGCAACCGGCAACAGACCAGCAAAGCCATCGAGTCATGGGAGAACGCCCATCCTGAAGAATACATCGAAGTATTGGTTAACAATGCTGGTATACGCCGTGACAATCTCCTGATATTCATGCCTGAAAACGACTGGCATCGTGTACTCAGCATCAGTCTCGATGGTTTTTACAATGTAACACAACCCTTGCTGCAATCCATGTTGGCCCGTAAGTTCGGACGTGTCATCAATATGGCAAGCGTAAGCGGTGTCAAAGGAATGCCGGGACAGACCAACTATTCCGCAGCAAAGGGAGCCATCATAGCCGCCACGAAAGCACTGGCTCAGGAGGTAGCACGCAAAAATGTGACTGTCAACGCTGTCGCCCCCGGATTTATCAGAACAGATATGGTAGAGGGACTCGACGAAGATGCACTGAAGAAAACCATTCCAGCCAATCGTTTCGGTACTCCCGAGGAAGTGGCCGAACTGGTTGGCTTTCTGGTTTCGCCAAACGCCGGTTACATTACCGGTAATGTGATTTCAATTAATGGAGGACTTTATACTTAAACTACATGTATGAAAAGATTATATATCCTATTTATCACTGCCATCCTCTTGTGTACCGCCTTATCGGCACAAGAAGCTGATATCCGAAAAGTTGCCGAACGATACAAAGGCATAAATACCTTCACAGCTACCGTGATTCGGACTAAGCACCATGCAGCAGTGGCAGAAGACGCTGTTACCAAAGGTAAATTTCACTTCATGCAGCCTAATGAAGCATACATGACGTTTAATGAAGGGAAAGATATGCTGATAATGGACAACGGTGTCTTCACTATGATCAATGATGGTCAGGAAAGCATAGCTAAGGGAGTAACCCATAAGCAATTTGAAGTTCTTCTGATTGTTCTCAGGAATCTACTTTCGAGCGATAGCGACAGTACGGATATCAAAGAAGTGGCCGACATGGAAATTACGAAACAAGGGAATCTCTGTGCGCTGACCATCACTCCGATTATTCCGGATGCAAAAGCTAAGCGCAGGATGATGTTCACATCGTTCGTACTTACCATCGATATTCAATCATCCGAATTTAAAGGTTTACGCATGAATGAGAAGGGCAAGAATTATACGCAATATGACTTCTCCGACTAACTAATAGGAGATTACAATGGGAAAAAAGATTGTTTTTTTGTTAGCGTCCTTCTTCTTCGTGTGGGTGGCGAATGGACAGAATACAATAATAAAAGGAATCGTAACCGATTCGATTACAGGCGAAAGGTTGCCTTATGTATCTCTTAAATTTGAGGGTACAACCATAGGAGCAGCCACCGATGGGGATGGGAACTTTTCATTCTCTACTCCAACCATCGATAAGATTCTGGAAATATCTTATTTGGGATATGACAAGAAACAAATGAAAGTCATCCCGGGGAAAACCAATGACCTGAAAATACAATTAGTTCCAAATGGAATTATGTTGAATGAAGTGGTTGTCAGACCTCAAAAGGAGAAATACAGCAAGAAAGAAAACCCAGCTGTTACATTTGTGAGGCAGGTGATTGCTCTACGTGAAAGTAATGACCCCCATAATCATGACTATTTCCAATACGACCGGTATGAAAAAATGGTCTTCGCCATGAATGAGTATGAACCAAAGCCTAAAAAGAATGGCAAGCCAGGCAAGTTCGATTTCCTGGCCGATTTTGTCGATACGCTTGATATTGGCACCACCATCCTGCCGGTTTCGGAAAAAGAAAAAGTCGAGACGGTCTATTACCGTAAGGACCCAAAGTCTAAGAAACATATAGTAAAAGGAAACAAATCGTCCGGTGTAGATGAAATATTCTCGCGCGACGGTATCCAGCAGGTTTTGAGCGAAGTATTCAGGGAAGTCGACATTTTCCAAAATGACATACCGTTATTTCTACAGAGGTTTGTAAGCCCGCTTTCCACAATCGGACCGAACTATTATAAATACTATCTGATGGATACATTAAACGTAAATGGCCAAAAGTGTGTGGATCTCGGATTTGTTCCGTTCAATTCGGAAACCTTCGGTTTTACCGGGCATCTGTATGTCACGCTCGACTCCACTTATTTTGTCCAAAAAGCAATCCTCAATGTTCCTAAGGATATCAATTTGAATTTTGTTTCCAGAATGACTATCGAGCAGATATTCGAACGGACCTCAGATAGTACCCGTATTATTAAGAAAGACGATATCAGCGTAAATTTCAAGTTAAGTGAGAAAACTAAAGGAATGTATGCAAGGCGTTTGAATGTCTATAGCAACCAGTCATTCGAAGAACCCAATGCCGAACAAGCCCAAATCTTTAAAAGTAGTGCACCTGTCATCATCTCAAAAGATGCTTATCGCCAGCCGGATGATTTCTGGATAAGCAATCGTCCGGGAGAAGCAATCAAAAAGAATCCGAACTCCGTGGAAAAACTGATGGTGAAATTACGCTCTGTTCCGGTATTTTATGTAACGGAAAAGGTCGTCACAACTCTCGTGTCGGGCTATATCCCTACCAATAAAGACCCGGCTATGAATAAATTCGAATTTGGTCCGATGAATTCTACCATTAGCGGTAGTGCAATCGAAGGGGCACGCTTTCGGGTGGGAGGCACAACGACGCCCGCACTCAATAAAAATTGGTTCTTCGATGGCTATATGGCGTATGGAACGAGAGATGAAAAGCTGAAGTATAATGCCCTTGTTGAATATTCATTCAATGAACGCAAAGAATACCGCAAGGAATTTCCGATAAATTCAATCCGGCTTGAATATATGTATGATATTAACAAGTTGGGACAGCAGTATATGTACACCAGCAAGGATAATGTCCTTCTAAGTATCAGACGTCAGAAGGATACACGGGCAACTTATTTGCGACAAGCTGAGCTGACTTACTCTTACGAACAGTATAACGGACTGGCATATAATGCCATTGTTCGTAACCGTCGCGAATATGCCACGGAATATGCTGTTTTCGACCGTATCAATGCAGACGGAACCATCAGCGATGTCAAGCACTATAATATGACGGAACTGGAACTGAAGCTCCGTTATGGCAAAAATGAAAAATTCTATCAGACTCGCAATAGTCGTGTTCCAATTACATTTGATGCTTTAATTTTTAATTTCAGTCATGTCATGGCAAAGAAAAACCTGCTTGGCTCATCCTACGATTATCATCGTACGGATATCGGCATACAGAAACGTTTCTGGTTTTCAGCTTTTGGATATATCGACATTATCACCAAAGCCGGAAAGGTATGGAGCAAAGTTCCGTATCCGCTGTTAATTCTGCCGAATGCAAACCTTTCTTATACCATTCAGCCGGAAGCTTATACGAATATGAACGCCATGGAGTTTATCAGTGACGAATATGTTTCCTGGGATTTGACATACTATATGAATGGAAATCTTCTGAATCGTCTGCCTCTCATCAAGAAATTGAAAGCAAGGGAGGTATTCTGTTTCCGTGGTTTATGGGGACATCTGACGGAGAAGAATAATCCTAAGAATGGAGGGGACGGGCTATATCTTTTCCCAAAGGGTTCATATACATTGGGAAAGGCTCCTTATATGGAAGCAAGTGTGGGCGTTGAGAATATCTTTAAGTTCCTTCGCGTTGATTATGTCTGGCGATTAAACTATCGCAACCATCCGGACATTCAGACAAAAGGAATACGTTGTACAATGAGACTATCATTCTAATATCCCAACTTCTTCGGTTATAACTCCGGATATTATACAAATTATCCCCTATGCCGGCATTATATATTAGTAATACCTACATAGGGGATTATTATTTAATTGAAGAAAGGCGCTACATATTCCGAAGATTTATTCTGTACGATAATCCGGTTCATATTATATTTAATCACAACCGTTTTCGCTTCCTTATCCATTTCAAAAGCATCCATATCCTGATTCAAAGGAATGAAAGAAGGAATTTGTGCAGTGGTATATTCTGCTGCCGAAGGTGTATTTGCGGCTTCCGTTTCACATACCGGGAAACGAATGCCCAAGTCGGCTGCACGTCTGCCTTCTGCCATAAAGATTTCTTGTCGCATCAGATAAAGAACTTCTAAAAGCCCATCGACTGTGGTTGGAGCATCAATCATTTCTTCTGTAACGGAAGTACCGGAAATATAAGGAACAGAAATCAAATGAGGTGACTGACGGTCGAGCACAAGTCCGCTCCTGAATTCATCCTCCGAAGATGCGGCTACCCGGTATTCCGAACTGTTAGGATATTCTTTATACCCTCCGTTATAACGTCCTTCCAACTGATCATTAATGTCTGTTGCTACCGGACGATTGCTAACAAGCGTCAACAATGTTTTCAGAAAACCTTTTGCTCCGTTTACATCGTTGTCAGCTAAAGCAGCTTCAGCCAAAATCAGATAGGGTTCTTCCGCTTTGGCAATACAGATAGGACGTGCCTCTTTTGCCTTAGTCTGAAAATATTTCGGATCAAGGAAATCCAAACGGGGCAGTGGTTGGAAATTAGTGCCATAAATATATCCCTGAATAGAACTTATCACATTATTCTCTCCATCAAATGTCACCTGTTTTGTGAAATCCGTCGACAACGTCAAGACATTGCTGGCATACTTCACTGCATTTACTTTATCTCCGAGCCGATAATAGGCACGGGCTATCAAGGTGTTGATAAACGCTGTCTCATCCGTATCACTTGTAAATTTCAGAGCTTCCGTAAATGTAGAGATAGCCAGATTCAGGTTCTCCTTCCAGCCCTTTACCTCTCCCCCGTTTTCAACAGGGAGCGCCCGGAAATATTCTCCTGCCAGGAGATAAGAATATCCCTTGATATAATAGAGATTATAGCGTTGTTCATCTGTAGTAGTTGCATCGGCCTTAGCCACTACTTCCAATCCCTGGATCGCCGTTTCCCGCAATGTACCTACGTGACGCTGCAAATTGGTTACATCTATATCCGTATACAGGATAGTGGGAAAATCGAAAACCTTACTACTCTGGCTATAGTTATTAAAATAATTATCGGAGAGTATTTCAGTCAATTCCACATACGAACCGATAATCGTGGCAAACGAACGGTTGGCTCCGTTCACCCAAGTACTCATGGCATTAGGGGTCTTCAGAAATGTATCTTCATCTACATTCGGATTAATGATCTCATTCGGCTGTAAAAGTTCACAAGACGAACAGGCACAAGCCAGGGAAGCTATCAATATATAATTCTTAATGTTCATATCTATATTTATTTATGAGTTAAACTAATGATTAAAAAGAGACACGTATCGTTCCCACGTACTGACGAGGAGTGGAATAAGAAGAGTAGTTCAATCCACCTACCGCTACTGCACCTTGCGAACGGGCACCTGCCAGGGCAGCTTCCGGGTCTACCGATGAGGCTGTAAAGGCAAACGGATTATAAACATTGAAAGCCAGATTGACTGATTTCAGATACTTCTTCGGCTTATAATCATAAGCTATTCCGATATTCCTAATTTTCAGGAAATCTGATTTCTCTACGAAAAAGTTAGTGAAATTAAGCCAGTTAGCCCCCTGGTCAAGTCCTTCCAGTGCTTTCTCTGGAATAGCATCGTCTTTCAGCCCCTTTGAGAAACGGAACTGGCGGTCGAACGAATGTACATAAGCTCCATATTGATAATCACCGCTGAGCATGAACGAAAGATTCTTATAACTTGCCGACAAAGAGAAGTTACCATAAGCTGTAGGAAGTGTAGAGCCCAGATTCTGTAAAGGAAGAATTTCCTTCAGTGAGTTATCCGGATTCAGTACGGCCTTATAACCACGGATGAAACCTACCGGTTCTCCTTCAGCTACCACCGTTTGAACCGTTCGCGAAGAGAAACCGCCAATAGCAAAAGGAACTGCATTACCAATACTCAGTACTTTATTATGATTCGTATTATAAGATGCATTCAGGCGAACATTCCAATCTTTTGTATCCACTAATTGCAGCCCAATGCTCAATTCAATACCTTTATTCTCTATTTCACCGACATTAGACAAATAGTTGGCAGACTGACCGGATGAAGGAAGGGACGGAATACTGAAAAGAGCGTCTTTGGTCAGAGCATAATAATAAGTAAATCCCAAATTCAATACACGGTTGAAAAGCACAGCATTAAAACCGGCTTCATACGAATGTTTCTTTTCAGGTGCCAGATCCGGATTTCCATATTTACCAAAAGAAGCGGCTTGTCCTCCCTGGAAAGAATTGAACGCCACAGTACGTTGATATTCAAAAGCAGGAGGATAACTACCGGCAATACCATAATTGGCCAGAATACGGAAACTGCTTACAAGATTATTCTCTTTCAGTCTCTGCATAAAAGGTTCTTCAGAGAGAACATAAGAAAGTCCTACTTTGGGATAATACTGCCAGCCTACATTGTCACCAAAAGCAGTATTATAGTCCGAACGCAATCCCAAATCAATGTAATAGCGGTCCAGGAAACCGATATTTTCCTGAATAAAGTAGCCGTAATTATACAGATAGCTTAGCCATTCATTAGAAGTTAACGTTCCCGCACCCTCTATTATCTGGGCACCATCACGTACGTTTGTTCCATTATATACCGACTGGTGGTCATAAGTGCTAAAAAACTGGAAGCCTGCCGTAGAGATCAGACTAAAAACATCTTTATAACGATATTTATGCTGTCCGTTTAAATCCAAAGTCAGACCGAAATAGTTGCGGTCGAAGTTGGAGATACTGCCTGCATCTGAAGTTCCTTCCGGCTTCTGCTGGGTGTGAATCAGATATTCATTAGTTATGATGTTCTTATTGGTATTCAATCGATAATCTACTCCTAATACCCCTTTGAAAGTCAGATTAGCCAGAGGAGCATAGCTCAGAGATTGGGAAGTCTGAAAACGCTTTACGGACTCACGGTTGTTTTGCAATGCCTCCGCTTTCGTAACAAAAGCCTTCATCTGAGCAAAAGTATAGTCATCTAAAGCGTCCAGATCAGCGCCATAATTCACCAGTTCGCCCGCTGCATCCGTATACCTGAAATTAGTAGCCGCAGCGCCTTCCGTAAACCATAATCCGGTATATCCTCCCTGGTTACCGTTGCGGCTTCTCGCAAAGTCTTCTATCACCATACCAAATGAGTTCTGATATTCAAACTGTTCATTGAATTTCATTCTTGAACCAAAGCGCAAGTCATATTTACGATCCTCGTTACCGTTCTTTATCAGAGTTCCCGTACCGTTACTCATGCTGCCGCCAAAACTATAACCGAACTTCTCTGTTCCACCGTCAAAGCCGACACGGTACTTCTGTGTGAATCCTGTCTGATGCAACAATTCTTTGGTACGTTTAAAATGATAAAACTGGGAAGAAGCAATATCCGCCTCCAATTGAGTTTCGGCAAAGAACGTAGTCTTCTGCTCCGCTCCTTTCTTTGTAAAAATCTGAATAACGCCATTGGCTGCATCTGAACCATAGAGGGTAGTGGCCGCACCACCCGTCACATACTCAATGTGATCGATATTCTCCATCGGAATATCACCGATAGAACCGGTCACTGCACTGTTTCCGCTTAATGAGTTATTCAAAGTTGCACCTGTGTTCATATTATCCACACGCACTCCGTCTACATAAATCACGGGAGTAGAGTTAGAAAAAGCAGAAGATAGACCTCTTGACTTTACCAGTGAAGTTGCACCTGCCTGGCCGCTGGACATCGTTATCTGCACATTGGGGAGAGCATTTTGCAACACCTGGTCTATACGCCCCTGTTTCATACGTTCCAGTTCCTTACTGCTAACAGTGGTTACATTCGATGATAACCGGCGTTTTTGCACCTCAGCCCCCTGGCCTGTTACCACAACCTCATCCAATTTGAAGTTATCCTGATCAAGTTCCACTTTCAATTCATCGACCGGACTTATAGCAACCAGCTGCGTTTCATATCCTATATAGGACACTTTCAACTTGCTCCCCTGGGCAGCAGTTATTTGAAACACTCCATCTATATCGGTAATGGTACCTACAGACGGATTATCATTCAAAACCAGTGTTACACCTGCCAACCGTTCCCGCGTCTTCTTATCAAAAACAATTCCCTTCATCCTGACTGTAGAAGCTTTCTTGGAAACTTCTTTTTTGAATATCAGGATTGAACTGTTTTCGATCTTATACCCTATTGTAGCGGGTAGCAATTTCTCCAAGACTTCTGTTATTTCCGCATTCTCTGTCTCAATACTGATTTTTGTATCTACATTAAGCACCTGCGAACTATAGGCTACCGTCAGCCCTGTCTGTTTCGTAATTCTAGCGAAGATTTCCTTTAAGGCAACTTCCCTACACTTCAGAGTTACTTTCTGAGCAGCCATAACAGAAGTCAAGCCCAGAAAAGCCATTAAAACAATCAAAATACCTCGTTTCATTTTTATACGTTAAATGATTAATGAAATTAATTCAATATGATCTTTATACGTACTATTGACACAAAGGGTAAGCTAAAGTGTATAACGGGAACATGTCTTTTACATGTCAATGCTATTTCATCCGTACCCGGATGGTATCTCCCTTCTGAAAACGGACAGGGGAGATTATTTCAAGTGTCTTCATCACTTCTTCCAAAGAGGCTTTCTTCACGCAAAAAGTATAAGAATACTGATAGACAACCGTATCTCCGACACAAAAAGGGACACCGTAATGCAAATCCAATTCTTTCAGCACTTCCTTCATCGGAGTATTCCGGAAATCGATCTCCTGTTCTTTCCAACGAATAAGCCCGCTTACTCCTTCCTGTAATTGAAGTATACAAGCGTTTTTCACCTTATTATATATAAGTGATTCGCCCGGACGCAAAGAGTATTCTTGCCGGTCACCATATAGTAAATCTACCTGCCCTTCATCCAGTTCAACTGTGATGTCCGGTTCGCAAGCATAGGCCTGCAAATGAAAAGAAGTTCCTGTCACTCGGATAGAAGCTTTATCCAAATCAACAATGAAGGGTCTGTGAGAATTCTTGCTCACCTCAAAATAAGCTTCCCCATCCAAAGTCACCCTACGCTCCGTCAGACCGAATTTATCCGGATAACAAAGACGGGAACCGGGATACAAGTAAACACGGGTACCATCCTGAAAAGCTATTTGCATCCGTTCTCCCTTCGCCACATAGATATCCTGGTAAAACGGAGGTTCAAAAAGAGAAACCTGCGTATTAAGATAGAGTAATATGGCTATAACAGCTGCAACGGGTACCATCGCCGCTACCACTTTTAGAGTTAGTCCGGCAAAACGTCTTCTCGAAATTTTCTTTTGCAGATTGCAGAATACCCTTTTACGGGATTCTTCACAGATACCATCATCCATATTTTCTCTTTCCTCAAAGAAATCGGCATCCATTTGCGCAGCAAGATACGCCTGCCCTTCATCCGTAGCCAGCCAACGTCCCCACTCACGTGCCTTTTCCTTACCGGCTTCACCAGCAAGTACCTTATTCATCATTACATCTTTTATTGCATTCATCAATATAATTCTTTGAGGTAGTATTTCAATAACTGTATGGATTGTGTATAATAGTTCTTCACTGTTCCCACAGGTATATTCAGTCTATGAGCTATCTCTTGATTATTCAACCCTTCATATATCTTCAGCAAACATATCTCCCGCTTAGCTCCCGGCAATTGCTTCACAGCCCGGTAGAAGCAACTCAGTTTTCTTTCTTCCTCCAGCTTTTCCTGCAAACCATCGTCTGCAATATCATTTTCTTGCTGGATGTTTTCATATTGCCTGACTATCCATTCATTTTTATCACGAATCATATTCAGAACATGATTCTTCGCCATTGTATAAAGGTAATTTTTCAGACTCGCTGTAATGCAAACAGAAGAACGGGATTCCCATAAACGCAAATATACCTGCTGAACCACGTCTTCCGCAAGTTCTCTGTCTTGCAAATACTTGCAAGACAAGGAGTATAGCATAGAATAGTACTTATTATATATCTGCGTAAATGCATCCTGACTGCCTTGTCTGAGCAAGGAAAGCAAGTACTCGTCCTCGTAAAAAGAGTCACCTGTCGCCATAACCGGAATATTTTAAAAGAAAATGCAAAAGTATGCCCAAGAGAAGGATTTTCCGGTTACAAGCAAATTATATTTCTGTTACAAGCCTCTGCCATATACTAAAAATGACCGCTTATGAGCGGTCATTTTTAGTATATGCAATCTGTTTTTATCTTAATCTTAATCTGTCACCTACTTCCGGTATATATTCATCATCTTTCCGATTCATCTTGTACAGGTTCTTCAACCGTATACCATATTTTTGTGAAATGGTATGCATGGAATCACCATCTTTCACAATGTAAACTGTATGTGGTTTAGAGGCTTTCTTTTTCTTACTTTTCAAATAGATAATATCACCCGCTTCCAATGTATAATCCTTATGCAAATCATTATACTTCACCAGTTTCTTCCAACTGATATCGAATTCCTTACCCAGGAAACGGAAAGTATCGCCATCACGAGCTACAACATAAGCTATGTCATTAGCTATATATACCTGATGCGGATTAGCCAGCCAGGGTTTCTTCTTCAATTCCTTCTCCCAATTACGGGCTTCACGCTTACTCATGCCACGACTGTCATACTTATAAAGGTCATAATCCTCTATGATTGTTATCAGTCGATTAGCATAAGAGGGATCAGTTGCATATCCGGCTTTCTTCAGACCGCGTGCCCAACCTTTATAATCTGTAACTTTCAGATCAAACAGGAAAGCGTAACGCGCACCCCTTTTCAGAAAAGCGGAGTGATCTTCATAAGAATCCCTGGGATTGCTGTATGCACGAAAACATTCATTGCGGGCATCATCATCATGACGCACCGTACGTCCACGCCAGTTACTACCGCATTTAATGCCGAAATGATTATTACTTTTGCGTGCCAGTGCACTCTGTCCGGCACCACTTTCAAGAAGCCCTTGTGCCAGGGTAATACTGGCAGGTATCTTGTGTTCCTTCATTTGCTGTACGGCAAGCGGAGCATACTTCTCTATATATTCCACGTAACGGGTATTCCGGCGCTGTGCCTGGGCGGCAACGGTACAAACCAGAAGTGCCAGGATTGCAGTGAGTCTGATAGCGTTAATTCTATTCATATCAGTAAAAGTTGAGGTACAAAAATCTTAAAAAGAATTGGAATTACCAATCTCTTTTCTAACTTTGTAACATTAATTACAATATACATCACTGCCTTATGAAAGATTTGACCTTACAAATTGACATTAAAATATACGATTATAATGAATTAAGTGATGCTGACCGCCAACTGATGGATGCCGCACGCGAAGCTACCCAACGCAGTTATGCCCCCTACTCGCACTTCTCCGTGGGTGCCGCTGCACGTTTGGCAAATGGTACAGTTGTCACAGGTACCAATCAAGAAAACGCAGCTTATCCATCGGGACTTTGTGCCGAACGTACTACCTTGTTTTATGCAAACTCCCAATATCCCGATCAGGCAGTAGAAACACTTGCCATTGCTGCACGCAATGAACGGGATTTTTTGGATGATCCGATTCCACCCTGTGGTGCATGCCGTCAAGTGATGCTTGAAACAGAAAAACGCTTCAAACAACCGATGCGCATTTTACTCTTCGGGAAAAAGGGTATTTACGAAATGAAGAGCGTAGGCGCTTTGCTGCCTTTATCATTTGACGCGTCTTCTATGGAATAATACTTCCAAAACTTATTTCCCTATCCATTTACTGACCATCCTGCGTAACTCGAGTGGCGAAACTGGTTTGGTCAAAAAGTCATTGCAACCCACATTAAGTGCCAATGCCCTATCATCGTCATAAGCAAATGCCGTAAGTGCAATGATGGGCACCTGAGCACCGTTTTCCCTTAACATAACGACTGTATCTATCCCGTTCATACCCGGCATCTTCATATCCATAAAAATGAGATCAGGAGCTTGAGTATTGAAAAGGTCTATAGCTTCATTGCCGTCATGTGCTCTCAGCAGACGGTAATCCTTTCTGAGAAGCGCCTCGATCAACAAGTAGTTACTATCTATATCCTCGGCCACTAGAATTAGAGGTTTATAGTTCCTTGAAACGATCTTTATAACTTGCTCTCCACCCTTTGTTACAACATCCGAATCCAATGAGGCATCGAGTGTATACGGATGTGTAAACCAGAAACACGAACCTTCTCCTTCACGGGAGTTTACTCCAATCTGTCCTCCCATCCGTTCTACTAAACTCTGACATATAGACAAACCAAGACCGGCACCCTGTGAAAAAGAGTCGAGTTTTACAAAACGACTGAAAATCTCATGCTGCTGTTCAGCAGGAATACCTTTACCGGTATCCGTTACACAGAAATGCAACAGACCGTCATCTTCCAATCTATAGGAAAGAGTGACCGATCCCTTGGTTGTAAATTTTAAAGCGTTAGTTATGAAGTTAGAAAGCACCTGCATAATTCGATTCTTATCGGCATCAACCATTATCTGCGGTGAACTTTCGTCAAAACGTAACCCCACCGCCTCCTCATGTTTTTTATGCGAACAGGTGGAAATGACTTCGCGGCAAAGTCGGGCCACATCCACTCTTGTTATAATAAGCTCTACTGTACCGGCCTCTATTTTAGAAATATCCAAAATATCAGAAATAAGATTAAGCAGCAGTTCGTTGTTCTCCTCTACCAGAGACATGTATGATTCACGCTCATCATCATCAGCTTCGGCAAGCAGGCTTGAAAAGCCCACGATAGCATTCAAAGGAGTGCGTATTTCATGGCTCATGTTCGCAAGGAATGCTGATTTTAGTCTATCCGACTCTTCCGCTTTTTCCTTTGCCAAAATCAGCTCCAGTTCTACCTGCTTACGAGTAGTAATATCAGTGGCCAATTCCATGATTGCCCATCGTCCGTCGAGCCATTTTATCGCCATACTCTGGATGGTATACCAACGTTCGGTAATTGGATTATAGTCTTCCCAGAAATGAACACCTGTAAATTTGCGATCAGCATCGAGCAACTGTGGTTTCGGGCAATGCGCACACAATCCATTCAATCCTGCATTCAGCATTTTCCAGCATTCTGCATTTCCCGAAACCTGTCCGGCTTCTTCCCTAAAAGGCTTATTTGCAAAAAGCACCTTCTGTGTATCATAATCACAAACAAAGATATTTGCATTGATATTATCCAACACCTTTTGCATGGTTCGCTGAGACAATTGCAGGGAAGTTTCTACTTGCCAGCGTTTCGTAGCGGTAGATACAATTTGCGATATTTGGCTCATTAGTTCCACATCTTTTTCGTCCCACTGCTTATTCCAGCAAAAGTTAAATGACAGGAAGCCGAAATGCACCCCTAACTGCGACAAAGGAAAAACAGCAATAGCTTTTACACCTTGAATTTCAAGCATCTGAGTAATAAAGGGATCAAGTGAATAAATATCAGACGTACAGATGATATGGTTTTCTTCGAGCATATCGAACCAAGGCTTCCCCGCTTCAATAGTCATACTCCGCAAGTAATCTATAGCCGGTTCAATACCATCGTTACACCATTCATTGGTGCATCCGTACGTAATTCCGTCAAGGTGGTTTTCCCATGTTGCCAAACGATCAACGCCGGTATAACGACCGATTTCTGCAAGTGCCATATTCATGGCTGTGGGTATGTCCGGTTCCAGTTGTAATATTTGCAATACTTTTATGAATAATGCCTGCCGCCGGTTGGTTGCTTCCAGATTTTCTTGGATGGCAATCAGGTCCTTAGATTTTTCTTCGACCATTTGTTCGAGCCGGTTACGGTACTGTTCCAGTTCCATGCCGACTCCTTCTTGTTCGGAATCAGTAGATTTCATACGAGATTTATTGAGATAAATTAAATATAATGATTAATTGTTCTCTGACGAGATACACCCTATATTTTGCAAATATATGGTTTTATTTGGCAAACATATGGTTTTATTCTACAATTTAAGAAAATCTTCTTAAAAACGGTATTTTACCTAAAAGTCTAATAATCGAAGGCTTATCGAAATACTCAGAATATCCACCTTTTAATAGTAATATTGCAATATCCAAAAGAAATACCTATCTTTGCACCCACTAACTAATAATTACTACGATGAGAATTTCCAAGTAAAGACAAACATTTCGGTAAACATCACTTTTTACATGCTTTATAATTCAGAACGCTGAGCATCACAAACGTGAATGTTTAGCCAATACTGTGTTTGTCTATCCCCTCCACAATCGAGATTTTATTGTATCCAAAGCATTTTTGGGTACAGTGTATTCACCTCTTTAAACACAGTATTTACCATGAGTATTATTATCAGAGATCTTAGCTATGTCCATTCCGACAAAGAAGTCTTATTCCAACATTTGAACCTTGTTATCAACCCAGGAGATAAAATAGCGCTGACTGGAAACAACGGTTGCGGAAAATCCACTTTAATGCGGATTATTGCAGGTGATTTATCTGCTACAACCGGAACGGTCAGCCACCCGGAACATCTCTATTATGTGCCTCAACATTTCGGGCAATATGATGACCGGACCATTGCACAGGCTTTAAGGATAGATGGCAAACTGAAAGCCTTACATGCCATTCTAAACGGAGATGTATCTGAAAAACATTTCACCACACTGAATGATGACTGGAATATTGAAGAACGTGCCCAAGCTGCCTTGTCGGCCTGGGGAATGGATGGTATTCCCCTCTCCCGTCTGATGGGCGGATTAAGCGGGGGAGAAAAAACACGTATCTTTCTTGCCGGCATGGAATTGCACTCACCTGTCGCTATTCTGCTGGATGAGCCAACAAACCATCTGGATGCAACAGGACGGCAACGGTTATATGATTTCGTACGGCGCACTCCGGCCATTGTACTTGTTATCAGCCATGACCGTACCCTACTAAACCAGTTACCTGCCATTTGTGAATTAGCCTCTAACGGACTAACTTTCTATGGCGGCAATTACGATTTCTTTAAGGAACAAAAAGGAATCCAACTGAACGCCCTGCAAGAGCAACTGGAAGAAAAGCAAAAAGCCCTGCGACTTGCCCGGAAAACTGCCCGTGAATTGGCGGAACAAAAGGCAAAACAGAATGTACGGGGTGAAAAGGCTGCTATCAAGAAAGGTATTCCCCGCATTATGATGGGTACTATGAAAAACAGGGCGGAAGTAAGTACTAATAAACTAAAAAGTGTACATACCGAGAAAGCTGAAAAGTTACAGCAGGACATGCAAAACATAAAAAGTACTCTTCCCCTTGTAGAGAAATTAAAAACAAATTTCAATGCCTCCACTCTGCACGAAGGTAAGGTATTGGCTACTGCAAAAGAAATGAACTTTCAATATCCGGATGCTCCCCAACCCATGTGGACAACACCGTTAAGCTTTCAGTTACGGAGTGGCGACCGCTTATATATTGAAGGCAATAATGGCAGCGGCAAAACCACATTGTTGAAACTACTTTGCGGAGATCTTTCTGCCGTCAGTGGAACACTTGACCGTATTGATTTCAGCACAGTTTATCTGGATCAGGAATATTCTCTTATCCATAATGAATATAGTATTCTGGAACAAGCGGAATATTTCAATCGGCGCCACCTGCCGGAGCATGAGCTGAAAACGATATTGAATCGTTATCTCTTCCCAGCAGCTACATGGAACAAGTCTTGCAGGTTACTTAGTGGTGGAGAAAAGATGCGCCTTTCCTTCTGTTGCCTGATGATTGCAGATAACACCCCAGATGTTTTCATACTGGACGAACCGACCAATAATCTGGATATTGAAAGTATCGAGATCATTACAGCAACTATCCGGGACTATACAGGAACGGTAATCGCCATATCACATGATAAGGAATTTCTGAAAGAAATAAACTGTAAATCATGGATTAAGTTAGAAAGCAAATAGCTTACTAACTTCTTTTTTCTCTTACTTACTACGAAAAGGTTTACCAGTTATACAACTTATACAGCCTGGGTTATACAACTCAACACGTATGAGTTATATAACTGGTAAGGCTTTCGTAAATGAATAGATAAGACAAGAAGGAGCCGTAAGTATAAAGGTTCTTCCGTTAAATCATAAAAAAGTACTATTTTTGCAATTGAAGGCATATTAAGAATCACTTCATCAATGAAAAGAAAAAGAATATAAATCAATACGTTATGGCAGGCATCAAAGATTTAGGGACATTATTATCCAGTATCGATCCTGTTCTGGATGAACGCAGTTTTGTTTTTTGTACTTTTCCCGAATTCCACTGGGATGATGTACATCAATTGAACCCCATCGGCTTTTTCCATGAAAAAGAGGGACTGACGCTTATCATCACCCAACAAGAGGCTATTGATAAAAATATAAATTATGAATCTGTTTATAAGCTCATTTCCCTAAATGTACATTCAAGCTTGGACGCTGTTGGATTAACAGCCGCATTTTCAACTAAATTGGCAGAAAAGAATATTAGTGCCAATGTGGTTGCCGCGTACTACCATGATCACATTTTTGTGCCTGAAGAAAAAGCAGAGCAAGCTTTAGCCGCTATTTCCGAGTTTCGTCTACAAAGCCATCCGGTTCGTCTCAAATAAAAGAGTAGCGTATTACGGAGACCTATCTTTGTCGCATTAAACCAAAAACGATAAAGATGGATAAAACTAAAGTATTAGTAATAATTGCATTACTAATTTCAATTTGCTCTTTCGGAAAAGAAGTTTCTAATATCCCCGGACAAGCATCGACTGATAATGAGAATATCCCACAAAGTAGTGGACGCCCCGTACAAACACTGCGAGGAGTAGTCAATGATCGGGCATCAGGACATCCTATTCCGTATGCTACGATACAGTTGACGGATATTCCGGGATTAGGGATGATGTGCGATAGTCTCGGACGTTTCGCACTTCCAAAAGTTCCGGTAGGCCGTCATTCTGTACAAGCTTCTTTCATGGGATATGAGTCAGCGACTGTACGGGAAATTCTGGTGACTTCCGCTAAGGAAGTTTATCTGGAAATAGCTTTGCAGGAAAGCGTAAACGAACTGAGCGAAGTAGTGGTCCGTGCGCACAACCGGAACGAAGCCATGAATAAAATGGCTGTCGCAGGAGCACGTATGCTCAGCGTGGAAGAAGCGAGTCGCTATGCAGGTGGATTTGATGATCCGGCCCGACTGGTTGCTTCATTTGCCGGAGTAACGCCAAGCGTTTCCAACAATGGTATATCTATCCACGGTAATGCCCCGCATTTATTGCAGTGGCGACTGGAAGATGTGGAAATTCCCAATCCAAACCATTTCGCAGATATCGCCACCTTAGGAGGTGGAATTCTGTCCTCACTCAGTGCACAAGTTTTAGGAAACTCCGACTTCTTCACAGGTGCTTTTCCGGCAGAATACGGCAATGCTGTTTCCGGTGTCTTCGACATGAAGCTACGCAACGGAAACAACCAGCGAAATGAAAACACATTCCAGGTAGGTATCATGGGAATAGATTTCGCCTCCGAAGGGCCGTTAAGCAAGAAACATAAGGCTTCGTATATCTTCAATTACCGCTACTCCACTACAGGATTACTGAACGTTGACTTAGGTGGAAAGATGGACTATCAAGACCTGAACTTCAAACTAAACTTCCCCACCCGCCACGCAGGCACTTTCGCCGTATGGGGCACTGCATTACTTGACAAATATAAAAGCTCACTCGAAAAGAATCCGGATAAATGGGATTATCTGGAAGATGCCGGACAGGGACGTTCTACGCAGTACATGGCAGCCGGAGGTGTTACCCATCGCTACTTCTTTAATGAAAACACGTTGCTGAAAACCACACTTGCCGGAACCTATTCCGACCAAGAAGCCATACAAACCACTTATGACAGAGAATTTAATCCTTCACCTAACATCGATCAGAACAGCAGAAGCACAAACCTGATACTGACTTCGTCACTGAACCGGAAAGTAAATAACCGTTTTACCAATAAAACCGGATTAACCTTTACACAAATGTTCTACAACATGAATTTAGAACTTGCTCCATTCATTGACCAACCGTTGGAAACAATCTCAAAAGGAGACGGAAACACCAGTTTGATTTCAGCCTACAACAGTTCCGCATGGGGAATAAACGATAAACTAAGCCTGAACTTCGGCCTGCACGGACAACTACTCACACTAAATAATCGTTGGACCCTTGAGCCACGTGCCAGCCTGAAATGGCAAACAAATACCCGGACTTCCTTTGCTTTGGCTTATGGTATGTATAGCCGTATGGAAAAAATGGACGTTTACTTTGTAAAGACACAAAGTACCGGTGACCGGTCAGTAAACAAAAACCTCGATTTCACCAAAGCACACCATCTGATGCTCTCATTCGCCTATAAGGTTTCAGAAAATACAAGTCTGAAAGTGGAACCTTACATTCAGTTCCTATACGATGTGCCCGTCATGCGCGATAGTTCTTTTTCAGTGCTTAACCGAGATGAGTTTTTCGTGGAAAATGCTTTAGTGAACAAAGGACGAGGGCGCAACTTCGGTGTAGACTTCACATGGGAACGAGCACTGAACAAAGGCCTCTACTACATGATAACTGCCTCCCTGTTCGATTCCCGTTATTGCGGTGGCGACGGTGTCTGGCACAACACACACTTTAACCGAAAATATGTATTGAACGGGCTAATCGGCAAAGAATGGATGTTGGGACGCAATAAACAAAACATTCTCAGTGTCAATCTGAAGCTCACTCTGCAAGGCGGAGAACGCTATGCTCCGATAGATGTGGAAGCAACGATGGATCACCCCGATAAAGAAGTACAGTATGATGAAATGCGGGCATATTCCATTCAACGTTCTCCGATGTTGATTGGTAATTATACAGTAAGCTACCGCATCAATAAACGACGTGTATCTCATGAATTCTCCGTGAAAGGCCTCAACTTTACGGGCAGCAAAGAGTTCATTCAGCACCTCTATAATATAAAAACAGGAAAGATAGAGGTAAGTGAACAGAAAACAGGTCTGACCAATATCAGCTACAAAATAGAGTTTTAATTTAGGATAATCCAGTGTTTTATATGAATTTATTCTATCTTCGTCACCTCAAATGAAAGATACCTCCATGAAAGTAATACCTATTATAGGCAATGATAATTCTTTTCTATACCGCTTCCTCGTCAGTTCGCGCTTCCGGGTAGCCAGACATATCACTGTCATCGTGGCACTGCTTGTCATAGCCTGTAATCTGGTATTATTCAGTTGTCAGGGCTATATAGAGATGTTAGGGAAGTGGACCTATCTTCTTATCTTCAATATGTTTCTGCTCTATGGTTCCATTTTCTATTTCAATTTGCTCTATCTGGTACCCCGTTACTTGCTCAAACAAAGATATCTGACATATATTCTTTCCCTCTCAACCGCTTTAATCGTAGTTTTTATCTTTCAAGCTACACAGGAGTATATTGTATCCGATATCTTTTCAGTTCCTAACATTTATGTCGGATACTCTAAAGTGGCATTTGTGATGGACTATCTTTCCTCTTTCCCATTAACGCTCCTCAGTATCATGGGCGGTGGCATGACTGTCTTACTGCGGCTTTGGATACTGGAAAACCAACGAGTGATGCAATTGGAAAAAATCAGGTTGCAGTCTGAAATAGAACATCTGAAAGAACAAATTAGTCCTTCCATGTTATTCCGGGTACTCCACTATTCAGGAGAACAGGCATTGGTAAATCCGGGAAAGGCTTCGAAAATGTTAATGAAACTGAGCCAGATACTCCGGTATCAGCTGTATGACTGTAACCGGGAAAAAGTGCTGTTAAATACAGAAATCAAATTCCTCACCAATTATTTGGAACTGGAACAACTTGTCTCCGGCAAATTTGATTTCCACATGAACGCATCGGGAGAGACAGGACGCACTTTTGTATTCCCATTGCTTTTCATCCCTTTTATACAGTACACCGTAAAACAAATCGAAACACAGGAAGAACATCCTGCATCCATTGACATCCATCTGCATGCAGAAGATGAGAATATTAAGTTCAACTGCCAGGTATCCAGACTTTGCTTGGAACCGGAACAGGAATTAAATAAAATCCGGCAACGTCTTGATTTGCAATACGGAGAGAACTACCGGCTGGAATTAACCGGCCAAAGCATTCAGCTTGAATTGAAAGGAGGTGGAAAATGATCAATAACCGTTTTACCAATTTCCTGCTTGCTCCACGTTATCGGACGGCAAGGCATCTGTTTCTGCAATTCGTGGTATTTATGATTACAGTAAACATACTTTGGAATGTCCCCATGCGACCACTCAGCTTCCCTCAAAGATTGCTGGGATGGGCCATCTATTTTATTTCCATCGATGCAGTTTTCTATATCAATCTTTATTGGCTATTCCCTCGCTTCCTGCTGAAAAATCGCCTGTTGATATATGCCCTCGGTGTATCCGGAGTTAGTCTGATAGTCATTATAGCTGTAGCCATATTCCAAATTTTCACCATAGATATTTCTGTTCCCCCATCCGATAACGGTCTGTTACCTATCGTGGTAAATGCCATATCAGGAGTATTAGCCATGGGATTTACCGTAGCTGGAATGTCCGCCATACTCCTGCTCCGTCACTGGATACTCTATAACCAGCGTGTAGATGAGATCCAATCTGCCACTCTGCATTCTGAATTGAAGTTTCTCAAAAACCAGATAAATCCTCACTTCTTATTCAATATGCTGAATAATGCCAATGTACTCATTCGAAAAAATCCCGCAGAAGCATCTAAAGTATTATTCAAGCTTGAAGATTTATTGCGTTACCAGATGAATGATAACTTCCGCGAACATGTACCTCTCCGTTCCGATATCCATTTCCTGAACGATTATCTGAATCTGGAGAAAGTACGGCGTGACCACTTTGACTACAATATTACAGAGGAAGGTAATATCGATGGCATACAATTGCCGGCTTTGCTATTCATTCCTTTTGTAGAGAATGCAGTGAAGCATAATTTCGATAGTGAACATCCGTCATACGTTCACCTTTTCTTCAAAGTTGATGATAATCAATTGGAATTCCTGTGTGAAAACTCCAAGCCTGCCATAGCAACAGGCAAGAGCCGTGTAGGCGGAATCGGCCTAACAAACATCCGACGTCGGCTCGAACTCTTATATATCGGTCGCTATTTGCTGGAAGTGTCCGAAACAGCAAACAAATATGTAGTAAATTTAAAGCTGAACTTATGAATTGTATTATAATAGATGATGAACCCCTGGCACGCGAGGCTATGGAAATGCTGGTAGAAGAAAATAAAGAGCTCTGCTTACTGAGCATGTTCAACAATGCAGTGTCCGCCGCACGGTTTATGGAAGAACATTCTGTCGACCTGATCTTTCTGGATATCCAGATGCCCGGTATCACCGGCATAGAGTTCGCACATACTGTCTCCAAACGAACACTTATCATCTTCACCACTGCTTATACGGAATATGCACTGGATAGTTATGAAGTCGATGCCATCGACTATCTGGTCAAGCCGATAGAAACAGAACGTTTCCAGAAAGCTGTACAGAAGGCTCTCTCCTATCATTCCTTATTGATGAAAGAAGAGAAAGAGGCTATTGAAGCCAATGTATCTTCCGAGTATTTCTTTGTCAAGTCCGAACGGAAATATTTCAAAGTAAACTATGCCGATATTCTCTTCATCGAAGGATTGAAAGACTATGTAATCCTTCAATTACCGGAGCAGCGCATCATAACCCGTATGAATATGAAAGGCATCTCCGAGCTCTTGCCCCAGGATCTGTTCCTCCGTGTAAACAAGTCCTATATCGTCAATACCCGTCACATCGATTCATTTGATAACAATGACATCTATATAGGCAATTATGAGATTGCCATAGGCAACAGCTACCGCGATACATTCTTTGAAGAATTTCTAATGAAAGGAAAAAGAAAAGGGTAATATAAAAAATAATGATGTACATTTGTATTCCGGAATTAAGCAACTTAACAGGTTTACAGATATGATACAAATTCGTCCCAGCCAACTTTCTGACTTAGACCGCCTGATGGAGATATTCGATCATGCCCGCAAGTTTATGGCATCCGTAGGAAACGGAAACCAGTGGCTCAACGGCTACCCGCAGCGTGAACTGATTGCCAAAGAAATCACCGACGGACATTGCTACGCATGCGAAGATGAACACGGAAAAATCGTCGGAACATTTTGTTTTGTTCCGAGTCCCGACCCCTTTTATTCCATTATCGAAGATGGAGCCTGGCTGAATGATGATCCCTATTATGTGATTCACCGTATCGCTTCCGACGGAAGTTACAAAGGCATTGGCGATATCTGTTTAAATTGGTGCACCAAGCAATATCCAAACTTACGTGCGGACACACATAAAGACAATATCATCATGCAAAATCTCCTTGCGCGAAACGAATTTATCCGTTGTGGGACGGTTTATGTCTCAAATGGGACGCCCAGGATTGCATACCAAAAAATATCACGATAATCTTCGTTTTTTTTCTGCTGAGAGAAAGACTGAAAATGATTTTTTTTATATATGTTTGCGCCTTGAAATAAATTATTTCAAGTAATAGCAACAGAGTATGATAGAAAATCGTCTCAGCCAGCTTTCCAATTCAGCTATGCAGCATGTCATCATGCAGCATTTGTTTATACAAGACGGATTTATCCGTTGTAGAATGATTCATGCAGCTAACGCAGCGGCATGCATAGCCTTTCTCAATTAAGAATCCTTAGCCAGTATTTTTTTACTTGTATAGATGCATCTTTATGTGTGTATTTACGAACTTAGACAAATAACAGCTCAAACGCATGGAAAAAGAACAGAAGCACTCACTAGCAAACGATATTGCCGAACATGTTAAACTACAGCAGCAATATGATAGTCTTTATAACCAGAGCATGACTATCCTCAACTCACTTCCGGTAGCAGTAGCTGTCTATAACGCTAAAGGAAAGATATTGTATTTCAACGAACGTTTCTGCCGCATATTTGGGACAGATATGGAAGAGATGGCAGAAAGTCATCCAAACATATACGACAGTCCGGTAGTGACCGACGAAATTAAAAATGCAATAAAAGCAGGATTACCCATATCCACCTCCTTTCCGTATGATTTTGGAAAAGTAGACGGTTACATCACTACCGTATATACCGGCATTCGTTACCTGGAATGTAATGGGCAACCCATTCGTAACCCAAACGGGGAATTGGCAAGTTATGTTATTATCATGGAAGACATCACAGAGTCTTTGGAGAAAGAAGAGATGCTCCGCCAAAGCCGTCTGAAGACAGAGATAGCCATAAAAACAGCAGATATCATGCTTTGGGAGTTTGATGTCAACTCCCGGCTATTTTTTAGTGACAATGAGCCTCTGAACGGATATGACAAATCACGTCCCCTGTCAATAGATCTTTATTTAGAAACGATTCATCCTGAAGACCGTAAAGAAATGGTCAGCATCATGCAGAGAATGAATAGCGGTGAAGACTTCTCGTTCACATTCGAAGGACGCATCAAGTTATTCGGTTCTTCCGAATGGCAATATTGCTTCGTCAACGGCTCCCCCTACTCTTATAGCGAAAGCGGACAGGTACTTAAATACGTGGGTACTCGCAAAAACAATACAGATATCCATAAAAAGAAGCAGCTTCTGGATAAGATATTGAATAATATTCCGCTCTCCATCCATATAAAAGATGTAGAAGATAACTTCCGTTATATATTCTGCAATGAAGAAAGTAAACGTATGTTCGGTACGAGCGAAGATACGACAACATACGATGTCATGGATGAAGAACAAGTGGCACGTATTCAAAAAACAGATCTTGAGGTCTTCAATACCGGTAGTCCTTATCTGGGACTAGAGCGTGTAAACCTGAAAGACGGGCGCAGTTATGATACAATCGTGCGCAAGAGCGTTATCGAAGATGATGGAAAACGTTTACTACTGAATACCCGTTGGGATCAAAGTCTGCAAAATGAACTTAAACGTCGCGCACAGATTCTTTCAATCACTCTGGGAGCTATGAATGCCTTTACTTGGTTCTTTGAACCGGACAAAAACAGGATAAGTTTTGGCGAAGGGTTCAATGAAGTTACCAAAAAGGCTTCTGAGATCTGTTCGGTGGAGAAATTTCTGAGTTGTGTGCATCCTGATGACAAACAAAAATTCCATGATTCCCTGCAAGCCGTTGTTGAACAGGATAATGGTATTTGGGAATTGGAATACCAACTCGATTTAAACGGTAACGGAGTTTATCAATGGTGGCAAACCCGTGGCATGCTGGAAACAAGCACCCTGAATGATGCTCCCTATAAATATATGTTTGGCATGACCATCTGCATAGATGCACACAAACAAGCAGAACTGACATTACTCAAAAATAAAGAAGAACTGAAGAAATTGGTTACCTTGAATGAATTAGTACTCAACAATACCAATTCCGGCTTAGCATACATCACCCGAGACTATCGCGTACAGTGGGAAAATGTCTCCTCCTGCTCAAAAAGCTTGTCTTTCGAAGCCTACAAGCAAGGTGAACTTTGCTATAAAAGTGCCCACAACCGAACTTCACCGTGCGAGGAGTGTATATTATCACGTGCTTTCCAATCCCGTCAGACAGAACTCATCAAATTTAAACTTGATAATGCACACGTCGTCGAAGTATATGGAACTCCAGTTTTTCTTGAAGACGGTACAGCTGATGGCATTGTCATCCGTGTAGACGATGTGACCGAACGTGAAGAGATGATTAAGGAATTGCAGATAGCAAAGATGCATGCTGAACAATCAGACAAACTCAAATCCGCTTTCTTAGCTAACATGAGTCATGAAATCCGTACCCCGCTGAATGCCATCGTCGGTTTCTCCGGACTGATGATGTATGCAAGCGATGAAGAGAAGGAGGATTACATGCAGATTATTAATAATAACAATGAAATGTTACTGAAATTGATCAGCGATATTCTTGATTTGTCCAAACTGGAAGCCGGCTCTGTAGAATTGAAATATGAAGAATTCGACCTGACGGACTATTTCAACTCCATGTTTGCTTCTATGAAGCAAAGGGCCACAAACCCCAAAATACAAATAGTAGCTGTCAATCCTTACCAACACTGTTTAGTTACTCTCGACCGTAATCGCGTTGCACAAATCATTACCAACTATGTAACCAACGCCATTAAATATACCACGGAAGGAACTATTGAAATGGGCTATGAATACAGAGAAGAGGGAATCTATTTTTATGTAAAAGATTCGGGAATCGGCATACCGGACGAAAAGAAAAACAAAGTATTCCACCGGTTTGAGAAATTAGACGAATTTGCACAAGGTACAGGTTTGGGACTATCTATTTGTAAAGCAATTGCGGAAGCAATGGGAGGTAATGTAGGATTTGAATCAGAATACGGTAAAGGCTCATTGTTCTGGGCACTGTTACCTTGTGAAGTGGAAATACCATCCGAAATTACTCAGCAAAGAACAGAAAGGGTAACCTCATCAGATAAAAAAGATATAGTTGCCGGAACCTCGTCAAGCAATACTCCCGGACGTAAAACAATCCTGGTTGCCGAGGATATTCAAAGCAATTACCAGTTAGTGTCAGCTTTGTTGCGGAAACGTTTTAATCTGGTGCATGCCGCCAACGGTCAGGAAGCCATAGAAATACTACATAAACGTCACATAGATCTGCTACTCATGGATATGAAGATGCCTGTTATGGACGGACTGACAGCTACAGCTGAAATCCGTAAATTCAATGCAGAATTACCCATTATAGCATTAACTGCACACGTTTTTGAGAATGACCGCCTAACTGCTATGGATGCAGGATGCAACGAGTATCTTGTTAAACCCATAGACCGGGCTAAATTAATGGCTGTATTGAAAAAATATAGCTAATATATAATCTTTTAAACAGATATTTTATCAGGAATGAAGAATAGTAAAAAACAGGGCCCTACACAGTGGTTCATCTTTTTCAAAGACCAACTGTTGCTGAAAAAAGAGAAAACAGAAAAAGGAGAGATTAAATACAGTGTACCTTATGGTACAGAACCACCGTTGGCCCCCGGCTCAGGTAGTACGATCCATGAAGTTTTTCTGCCCACGGATGAAATGGTACATGCATTCGCCATTGAACAGCTCGTTACTGAAACTGAAGAATGGGTTATGGTCAACCTCCGGGGTTCCTACGAATACATCACTCTGGACGAATATAAAGCTGCCGGAAAAGCATATCAGATACTGTATTGGGATCAGCATAGCCGTTTTTGTCCCGCGTGTGGTATGCCTACGGAACATAAGACCCCTATCATGAAAAAGTGCCCTTCGTGTGCTTACGAAATATATCCACCTATTTCTACAGCTATCATTGTACTAATACGCCGCGGGGAAGAAATCTTGCTGGTACATGCCCGCAATTTCCGCGGAACATTCTATGGTTTGGTAGCCGGTTTCCTCGAAGCAGGAGAAACTCTGGAACAATGCGTACAACGCGAAGTGATGGAAGAAACCGGATTACGAGTGAAGAATATCACTTATTTCGGCAACCAGCCCTGGCCCTATCCCAGCGGACTGATGGTAGGCTTCATTGCTGATTATGAAAGTGGGGAAATCAAGTTACAGAAAGACGAGCTCAGTGCCGGAGCATTCTATTCAAAAGAAAATATGCCGGAAATTCCACGAAAACTGAGCATAGCACGAAAAATGATAGACTGGTGGCTAAGCAATAATTAAAAGACGGAAATCATTCAAATAAAAACAGATTGCGGAGGACATGCATTCAACAAACGAACAACTACGAATGAAACGACTCTCATTCACATCAACCAATTAGCATGCAACCGCAATCTGTATATTTTCTCATCTCCCGGTCATTCGACCTTCATCAAGTAATTCTAAAATATATCCATCAGAAAAAAAGAGGATAGTAGCAATTTATCTCAACCGATGCTTTCACTATTGAAAACGCTCTTACGCCACTAATTGCCAAAATCCCCTTTTATCATCCTGATGGATATTACTAAGGTTTAGGTTAGGTTTATACGTTGCATATAAAACGGCATTTAACAGAGAATGATTTCAGAGTTGACTTAAAGAAAGCAAAAGAACCTTAAAACGGAAAGAATGTCCACGCTAACGAATAAAAAACAAAAAAGGTGCAACCCTTCGCAGGATTACACCTTTCCTTCTGCCTTACAGCAGTTTATCTTTCTCAGATGCCGAGTGACTTACGTACTGCCACCACTTTTTCTTCTGCTTCAGCATCAGCACTGGCGTAGCATTTCGGGCAACCCATTTCGCCCTTCACCTCGATATAGAACTTGATTTTCGGTTCTGTACCCGACGGACGAACAGAAATCTTTGTACCGTCTTCCGTGAAATACTGAAGAACATTTGAAGTCTCCGGCATATCCAGATCAACAGCATTTCCCTGAGCATCGATCATCTTCAATGTCTTATAATCCTTGATCAATTTGACAGGTGAACTTCCGATTTCCTTCGGTGGGTTAGCACGGAAGTTATCCATCATGGCTTTGATTTCATCCGCACCGCTCTTACCGGGTTTCACTACGTTTACAGTCGTTTCTTTAGAGAAACCATACTCTACATAGATATCCATCAGCACATCATACAGCGTCTTGCCCTGATCCTTAGCCCAGGCGCAGATCTCAGCCAACAATGAACAAGCAGAAACGGCATCTTTATCACGAACAAAGTCTTCTGCCAGGAAGCCGTAGCTTTCTTCACCGCCACCAATATATTGCTGCTTGCCTTCGCTCAAACGGATTTCACGTGCAATCCATTTGAAACCGGTGTAGCAATCACGCATTTCAATCTTATTCTTATCAGCGACAGCCTTAATCAGTTCAGTAGTTACAATGGTCTTCACAATAAAGTCATTCGGCTGCATCTTACCCATTGCAATACGATTCTTGATAATGTAATATAAGAAGATCAGACAAGTCTGATTACCATTGATAAGCACCCACTCACCTTTATCATCTTTGCAAGCCATACCTACACGGTCAGCATCCGGGTCACTGGCCATTACAATATCAGCATCGATCTTCTTCGCCAATGCGATAGCCATAGAAAGCGCCTCAGCATTTTCAGGGTTCGGAGATACCACTGTCGGGAAATTACCATCCTTCACCATCTGCTCGGGTACACAATTCACATTCTCAAATCCCCATTCCTTCAGAGAAGAAGGAATCAGCACACGACCTGCACCATGCAGAGGAGTATAAACAATGCTGAGATCTTTCTGACGCTTGATAACTTCCGGATCTATAGAAATAGAATGAACCATATCCAGATAAACCTTATCTACATCAGCACCAATGATCTGAATCAACTCTTTGTTACCTTCAAACTTGATATCATCAACAGTCACCTTATTTACTTCGTCAATGATAGCGGTATCGTGCGGAGCAAGTACTTGTGCACCATCATCCCAATAAGCCTTATAACCATTATATTCTCTCGGATTATGACTTGCTGTGATATTGATACCACTCTGGCAACCAAAGTGACGGATAGCAAAAGAAACTTCCGGTGTAGGACGCAAATCGTCGAAGAGATATACCTTGATACCGTTTGCAGAGAAGATATCTGCAGAAATCCGGGCAAACTTGTCGCTATTGTTACGGCAGTCATAACCTACCACTACAGAAATCTGTTCTTTATCCTTGAAGCATTTGTTCAGATAGTTGGAAAGGCCCTGTGTAGCTGCACCTACCGTGTAAATATTCATACGGTTAGTTCCTGCGCCCATTATACCGCGCAAGCCACCCGTTCCGAACTCCAAATCCTTATAAAAGCAATCTATCAATTCGGTTTTATCTTCATTCTCCAACATGCGTTTCACTTCCGCCTGAGTTTCGGCATCATAAGCCGGGGTGAGCCATCTCTGGGCTTTCTCAGTTACCTGTTTGATAAGTTCCTGATTTTCCATATAATCATTGTTATTTTAGAGGTTAAAATATATCTGTTATTTACAAGACACAAATGTAGGCGAATAAGTTCAAATTTCCTACATTTTCATTAAAGATTTACACTGTATTATTCCGGCATCTTATAGCGATCACCGGTTTGTTTTACGTATTCCTCAAGGAATTCTTTCGGATATCCGGGACGTATCACACCAGCCGGCTGACCGATGGAATTACGTTCGAACTTACCGTCTTTCATACGTTTCACCACACCATCGTTGTATTTTACGATAAGGAATTCGCCGAGACGTTTCCAGGTATCGAGCGTACTCTGTGCAGTCATATTCGTGTAGTTAGTCAGAAACTCTTTTGCCCGGGCAGGATCTTTGGAATACAGCTTGGATGCAGCTGATTCGATTCCTTCCTGTGCATCATTGAAAGTGGTTTCCATCTCCGACTGGCTTGCACGTACATCTCCAATCATCAGATCGTAACGGGGATAAACCATATTCGCCACCCAGTTGAAGATCCAGAAAGAAGAATTCCAAGAGAAAGTAATATAGTCGGCGCCATCTACGCGAGAGTAGCATACAGGCACTTTATCGGTACAGCAATATACAGGTGTGAACACTGTCATATTAGCATCATCCGTACCGAACCAGAGCACACCACCGATAGCATCGGGCATGGTAGAACGCATCTGAGATACGAAAACAAAACCGGACTGCTGGGTAGAAATAGGACGTTCGTTGAAATATTCCTGACCATTCACTTTAAAAGAAAGCGGAGAAAGACGATAGGGAGTGTGATAAGGACCTGCACCGAAATCCTTGCTGATATCCAGCGGAGTACCTTCGTAATGGTCGCGCATGGCATTCTTCACATCTTGTACGGAGATTTTGCGGTTTGCCTTCAAATAGAGCGGCATGGGTTGATTAGTCTTACCTTCTATGTATGGCAGAAACTCCTCACCACGATCGGTAAACATATTGAAATAGCTCCATACGCGGGCTTCGCAATAGCGACGCGCACCGAAATCCAGAGGAGCATACGCATCAGCAAAGCTGAAATCCTTATTCACACCAGTGAAGTAGCCTTTTTCACGAGCGAAAGAAATCACATCGGAAGAATAGAGGCAGTTATTCTTATCATTCATATCGAACTGGTGGATACGGGACTGGTTGGCATGAGCCGAGATACAATCATCCGGAATGCGTACGGCCACCCATACGGCACCACGTACACCAGGACCTTTACCTATCATTTCCATAATCCATATTTCGTTAGGATCGGCAATCGTGAAAGATTCCCCACTGCTGTAATAACCATATTCCTGCACAAGATCAGTCATCACCTTGATAGCTTCGCGGGCCGTACGGGCACGTTGCAGTCCCAAATAAATCAGACTGCCATAATCGATGATACCGGTAGTATCTACCAATTCCGGACGACCACCGAAAGTGGTCTCGGCAATGGTGAGCTGGAATTCGTTAATGTTACCAATAACATTGTAAGTCTGACGAGCCTGCTCTATCTGGCCCAGATATTTACCGGTATCCCACTCGTGTACATCCATCAGAGTACCTTTCTTATGTACGCCGGCAGGATAATGGTATAACTCACCGAACAACCCGTAGGAATCGGCAGAATAGGAAACGATGGTAGAACCGTCAGTAGAGGCATTTTTACCTACAATAAGATTGGTACAAGCCAACGCATGCGCTACGGCTGCCACCATACATAAGACGGAAAGAGTCAGTCTTTTACTTTTCATACTTCAGTTATTTTAATTATCGATTAATATATTCCATTACCAGACAAACTCAAATCGCTCCGTCGTCTGATTACCGCAACCATCCGTTACGGTCATCTCCACAACATGCCGCCCCCCTTTCTTCACATGTTTCGGATCGAGTTCGCAAACCAGATTTCCACTGATGGAATTGGACTTGCCAAACAAAGCATATTTTCCGTCTATGGTTCCCCGGTAGCTACTGATACCGGTTTCTCCATCTTTTGCCTTGAAAGTGATGCGTCCCGCGCTCCCCCATTGTTTTGGATTGAGCGGAGTGATTTGGGGCGGTACGGTGTCAATGGCAACAGTATAAGTGCCCAGTTCACGGATCGTCGTCTTCATGAATCCGTCTTCATACTTGCCACCTATACTATATTTCTTTCCACGATTACTCACACTTGCTACATAATATTTCGTCATATCTTCCAATGGACGGCGGAGCAATCCGATAGTTAATTCGCAACGTCCATGCAAAGGTATACGGGTATCGTTCAACTGATAGGTAAAAGCAATGTCTCCACTGTCAGCCCGCACGGCATAATTCAGATATGCGTCATCATAGAGCATTCCTCGGGGGATAACCAGATTCAAACCGGGCTCTTGCAGGATATTTACTTTATTCCAGTGAAAAATGTACTTCTCCCGGTGCTCCACAGGTTTTATTTCCGCACGCTTTCCATGTATCGTAAAACGTACTTTGGAAGTATTTCCCAGCGCATCTTTCAGTGTATAAACGAAGCGGTAGGGACGCTCTTCATTAATATCAACCAGTCCCCTGTTTCCATTGGGAGCATGCAGCATACGTAATGTATTTCCCGGCTCGATGAACGACTTCATATATTGACCGTATGTCCACGAATTAATCATCCGGTTTTCATATTCCGAGAAACGGTCTACCACACTACGAAACACTTCCACACTATCTACTTCCAGAATAACAGTATGTACTCCGTAACGATTGCTCACCCCGTCCATATAATCATAGGCACGGATAGCGGAACCTACCAATCCCCAAGCAGTAATAAGTTGTTTTGGGGTAAGCGGAAACGCCTGATGCTTCTGGTTTCCGTCTACTACTCCCCTGCCCGGTTGAGGAAAAAGCATAATGCCTTCGGCACGGGGAGCCGTATTATCTTTCACTTTCTTCTTAAAGAAGGGCAACGGGTCGATATAATCGTCCGTATCCGCCTCAAACATATCCAGATGCAGGTGTGGCCCGAAAGAATAACCAGTATTACCACTCAGAGCGATCACCTGCCCTGCCTTCACCGGATATTCACCCGGTTCGGGAGTAATCTCCACTTCCCATGATTCCTTTTCATATTGCAGGTCTTCCACACGGCGTGCCACATCACCCACAAAAGCACTGAGATGCCGGTTGATGGTTTTATATCCGTTATTATAAGCTACATCGAGCACATATCCCGAACCATGCGTGACGCGAATACGCGAAATATATCCTTCGGCCAGGGCATGTACCGGTTTGCCGATGGTTCCTCCTGTTTTGAAATCCAATCCGCCATGAAAGTGGTTGGCACGTATCTCACCGAAATTCCCGGAGAAGGTGATGGGGAAATCAAAAGGAGGGGTAAAAGTAGCATCGGAAGACACATTCTCCGTTGTTTGCGGATAAGCCTGCGCTCCCCATGCCAGAAGTATAAGGGATAATATAGTATGTTTCATATAGGTCGATAAATAATTTGTCGGGCAAATGTACATTATTCCGGGTAGATTATAAAGAAATGCAAGCAAATATTACCCGATAAATATTTATCGCATATAAACAACCTGAAGACGAAAACGAAGGAGAAGAAGGAGGCGAAGCTTTGAACACTCTCCCTTGAGATAACCAAGAGTACGTATCCGAACGCTTACTACCATGCGCACCTGTAGACTTAGTACAACGCCACCGTCAGTATCAATCCCTGGCAGGAAGGTACGAACAGCGAAGGAGACGCAGGGATGGAAATTTGATTAGGAATATGCTTGCAGGATCCGCCAAAAGCCATATCTTTGCAGCACAAACTAATTAAAAACACCGTACAGAAGTTTATGAGCCATACTATTTTTATTTATGCAAGCATTGTCTTAGTAGTGCTTATCATTTTAGGCGTCGTATTTACGATTATTACTATGCGCCGTTTGCACAGTACACAAAAACAGTTGCAAAAACAGGATAAAGCAAGTACCAAGGAGAAAAAATACGACTGGTATGGGCACTAATCATTTCATATTCATACAAGAATTACCTCCTGAGCAAAATATTGAAACTCAGGGGGCATTCGATTATTCCAGATTAAAACCTGTATAAAAATACTGTTGTAAAACACCTATTCCCGAAGTACACCGAAACACGGAAATCGCTACATTGCGACATGTTTAACCCCCAATTAAAATTGCAAGGTTATGATTATCGGAGTACCTAAGGAAATCAAAAACAACGAGAACCGTGTAGGAATGACCCCTGCCGGAGTAGCCGAGTTGGTGAAAAGAGGTCATACAGTGTATGTACAGGCATCTGCCGGTGCAAACAGCGGTTTTCCTGATGAAGAGTACATTGCAGTGGGTGCGAAAATGCTGCCAACCATCGAAGCTACGTATGCCGCAGCTGAAATGATTGTGAAGGTGAAAGAACCTATCGCCCCCGAGTACAAACTGATTAAAAAGGGTCAAGTGGTATTTACCTATTTCCACTTTGCCGCCGATAAAATACTTACCGAAGCCATGATAGAAAGCGGTGGTATCTGCATCGCTTACGAAACCGTAGAGAAAGAAGACCACTCCCTCCCATTGCTCACCCCCATGAGTGAAGTGGCCGGACGCATGGCTACACAGGAAGGTGCCCGTTTCCTGGAAAAGCCGCAAGGCGGAAAAGGGAAATTACTGGGTGGCGTACCCGGTGTCCGTCCTGCACGTGTATTAATTCTGGGTGGTGGTGTAGTAGGAACCAATGCTGCACAGATGGCCGCCGGAATGGGTGCGGAAGTATTAATCACCGATATTAATCTGACGCGCCTGCGCTACCTCAGTGAAGTGTTACCAAAAAATGTAAAAACTCTCTATTCTTCTATGCATAACATCAGGATGGAATTGCCCAACATAGACCTCGTGATTGGTTCCGTACTGATTCCGGGAGATAAAGCGCCACATCTGATTACCAAAGATATGCTGAAGATGATGAAACCGGGAACCGTTCTCGTAGATGTTGCCATAGATCAGGGCGGATGCTTTGAAACCTCTCATCCTACCACCCACAGCGAACCGACGTATGTAGTGGATGACATCGTGCACTATGCGGTAGCCAATATTCCGGGAGCAGTACCATTCACTTCAACTATGGCACTGACGAACTCCACACTACCTTATACCGTAGCATTGGCAGACAAAGGCTGGCAAAAAGCATGTAAAGACGATCCCGCTCTGGCACTGGGACTGAACGTAGTGGAAGGTAAAGTTACTTATAAAGCTGTAGCGGATGTATTCGGACTGGAATATGAACCGATAGAACTATAACAAGTAGCTATAAATACAAAGAAAAGGAGTTCCGTTTTTATGGAACTCCTTTTCTTTGTATAAATGATCAATCACA
Source organism: Bacteroides sp. 14(A) (assembly GCF_000526555.1). Taxonomy (NCBI): domain Bacteria; kingdom Pseudomonadati; phylum Bacteroidota; class Bacteroidia; order Bacteroidales; family Bacteroidaceae; genus Bacteroides; species Bacteroides sp. 14(A). The sequence goes on from NZ_JAGH01000005.1 coordinate 1,136,297, forward strand.
GTTTATCCCTGAACAGAAAATCCGTCTTCCTCCTATACGCCCATATCAATGCAAGTATCGTAATGCAAAGGTTAAAGATAAATGGGAACTCCTGCGAACGTACATGAAACAATGATTGGAAGAAATCTACGATAAACGGACAAAGCAGCACAGCCAAGTAGTTCATTGCCATCACAAAAGCCAGTGCCAGCGTGGTTTTCTGGGGAACAGCCGTATCCACCGTTTTATCATAGATCAACGGTTGGATAACACCATAGCCCAATCCTACCAGTATGCAGCCCGGTATGATCAGCCATTCTTTGGGAGAAATCCATATCAGTGCCAACCCCAGTGCAATACACAGCAGGCTGTAAAACTTCGTCTTTTCCTTCAGATACTTTACAACATGCCCCAGAAAGAAACCGGGTGCCATGATAGCAAGGAAGAAGAGGGAAATCATCATTCCCGAGTTCCCACTGGAAAAGTGATGTTCCTCCATCAGGAACGGAAGGTTGAACGTCACGATCAATACAATATAAGTGGTAAGCCCATAAAAAAGCATCAGTTGCAGCAGATGACGGACATGAATACCATACTTGCCGGGGATAGCGGGAGCAGCCGTTTCTGCCGATGAAGAAGTATCGGCAGGAGATTTATCCGATGAAGTGACTTGTGCTTCACCATCCGCATTTTCGTCTTTCAGATGGATGGTGAGTATGATGGCTACCAAAGGTAGTAAATAGACCAGGAAAGGCAGATGCCAGTTCACTTCTGCCAGATAGCCGGTAACAGCGGTTGCCACCACCAGCGTAACATTTGTAATGGCGGAACTGTATCCAAATTGCTTCACCCGGTAGGTTCCCGTGAAATAACGGGAAATCAATCCGGTAGAAAGCGGAATAATCAGTCCCGCACCAATTCCCAGCAGGGCGCTGACAGCTATTAATTGCCACATTTTTGTGGAAAACAGGTACAGCACCCCGCTCGCGGCGAACATCCAGAGCCCCGCGCGTAACAGACGGACAAAGTCGCGTTTCTCAGCCAACTTGCCCGCCAACAAAATAAAAGGTATAATCAATAACGACGGTAAAGAACTAAGCATCTGAATATCCAGTTCCGAAGCATCCGGAAAAGTAGTGGAAAGCTGCCCCAAAATAGGAGAAACAGCCAATCCCGGCAAAGAGGTCAATGCAGAAATAGACCAGATGCCGATCAATGTAATAAGAGGAATGGTTCCCCGGCCGGTATTGATTTTCATATACACATATATATTTATAGGGTTTGAAATAGTGCAAGAGAAACAATTATGGTTATAGAAAGTTCAAAAAAGGAGGAAAGGATAAATAATCATTTAACGGAGAGAGAATGCCAGTCGGGAGTATCTTAAACTCTCCTCCTCGGAGGAGGAGGGGAATTGAGATAGTCAGAATATCAATAGCTACACTCCTAAATTATCATTTACCTTCCCTTTAATAAACGCCAAAAGATGTAAAACGTCGGAACTTTCCTCTGCAAACGCCGTTGTTCTGGGAAATTCGACGGGGAAAATCCTCGCCGCCTAAACCTAAACTAAAATATTAGTAAAATGGAAGATGTAAATTTCAGAAAAGGTGATGCCAAAACAGAAGTGTTTGGATCAAACAGAATGTTGCAACCCTCTCCGGTAGAGAAGATCCCTGATGGACCTACTACTCCCGAGATTGCTTATCAGATGGTAAAAGACGAAACTTTCGCTCAAACTCAACCCCGTCTGAACCTGGCCACTTTCGTTACCACTTATATGGACGATTACGCCACCAAGCTGATGAACGAGGCGATCAACATTAACTACATTGACGAAACGGAATATCCCCGTATCGCCGTGATGAACGGAAAATGTATCAACATCGTAGCAAACCTGTGGAACTCTCCGGAAAAGGATACTTGGAAAACAGGTGCGCTGGCCATTGGTTCAAGTGAAGCATGTATGTTGGGCGGTGTGGCAGCTTGGCTGCGTTGGCGTAAAAAACGCCAGGCTCAAGGCAAACCTTTCGATAAACCTAATTTCGTTATCTCAACAGGTTTCCAGGTAGTGTGGGAAAAGTTCGCACAGTTGTGGCAGATTGAAATGCGTGAAGTACCTTTGACCCTTGACAAGACTACTCTTGATCCGGAAGAAGCCTTAAAGATGTGTGATGAAAACACCATTTGTATCGTACCTATTCAGGGTGTGACATGGACCGGACTGAACGATGACGTAGAAGCACTGGACAAAGCTCTCGATGCTTACAACGCCAAGACCGGTTACGATATTCCTATCCATGTAGATGCTGCCAGTGGTGGATTCATCCTGCCGTTCCTCTATCCTGAAACGAAATGGGACTTCCGTTTGAAGTGGGTTCTTTCTATCAGTGTCAGCGGACATAAATTCGGTCTCGTTTATCCGGGTCTGGGTTGGGTTTGCTGGAAAGGTAAAGAATATCTGCCCGAAGAAATGTCATTCAGCGTAAACTATCTGGGTGCAAACATTACTCAGGTGGGATTGAACTTCTCCCGTCCTGCTGCTCAAATCCTGGGTCAGTACTACCAATTCATTCGCTTAGGATTCCAGGGATACAAAGAGGTACAGTATAACTCACTGACCATCGCGAAGTATATCCATGATGAAATCGCTAAGATGGAACCGTTCGTCAACTATTCAGAAGAAGTGGTGAACCCGTTGTTCATCTGGTACATGAAACCGGAATACGCCAAGAATGCTAAATGGACGTTGTACGATCTTCAGGATAAACTGTCGCAACATGGTTGGATGGTACCGGCTTATACCCTACCTTCTAAACTGGACGACTACGTCGTAATGCGTGTGGTAGTACGCCAGGGCTTCAGCCGCGACATGGCAGACATGCTGCTGGGCGACATCAAGAATGCCATCACTGAACTGGAAAAATTGGATTATCCTACTCCTACCCGCATGGCTCAGGAAAAGAACTTGCCAGTAGAAGCTAAAGTGTTTAATCACGGTTGTAAAGCTCACAAAGCAGCGAAATAATTAAGGGAACCAATCAACAAGGGGACAAGCCAACTCGTCCCCTTGTCAATTCTAAAAAGAAAACGTATGGATAAAAAGATTTCAATCTCTCAACTAAAAGAGGTTGCCCAGGAAGCCTATGAACAGGTGAAGGGTAACACCGGGGGAAAAAATGCCGATTACATCCCCTACCTTGCCAACATCGACAAGAATCTGTTCGGCATCAGCATCTGTCTGATGAACGGACAAACCATTAATATAGGTGACACTGACTACCGTTTCGGTATAGAATCTGTTTCCAAAGTACATACAGCCATCCTCATCCTCCGTCAATACGGAGCACAGAAGGTGCTGGATATGATTGGTGCAGATGCTACAGGACTACCTTTCAACTCAATCATCGCCATTTTGCTGGAGAATGATCACCCTTCTACCCCATTGGTAAATGCAGGTGCCATCTCAGCATGTTCCATGGTTGAGCCTGTGGGCAATTCAGATAAGAAATGGGAAGCTATCGTTCAGAATATTACTGATTTGTGCGGTTCAGCTCCACAATTGATTGATGAGCTGTATAAGTCGGAAACGGCTACGAACTTCAACAACCGCTCTATTGCATGGTTACTGAAGAACTACAACCGTATCTACGATAATCCGGATATGGCACTCGACCTGTACACTCGTCAATGCTCATTAGGTATCACTGCCGGACAACTGGCGATTGCTGCCGGAACCATCGCTAACAGTGGTGTAAACCCTGTCACCAAGAAAGAAGTGTTTGAAGCTTCATTAGCTCCGAAGATTACTTCCATGATTTCTACCGTAGGTTTCTACGAACATTCAGGTGACTGGATGTACACTGCCGGTATACCTGCCAAGAGTGGTGTAGGTGGTGGAGTTATGTCTGTACTGCCCGGTGTATTCGGCGCAGCTGCATTTGCACCTCCTTTGGACGAAGCAGGAAATTCTGTTAAATCACAACTCGCCATCAAGTATATCATGAACAAATTAGGTTTGGGCGTGTTCAATGGTGACCGTGTGACTATTATAGAATAAGACAATCTCTCTTTTTCATAAATAAAAGGCGTCGTCAGTCCGGAGAGGATAGGCGGCGCCTGTACTTATATATACTCAATATACGGCTTGTAAACTATAGAAGCTATCAGCTAAATTAATTCATTTCTTTTCGGTTATGAATTCATTCACCACAGAGTAACACAGAGTTTCACGGAGTTCTATTCTTTTGATTTCAAATCAATTAAACTCTGTGAAACTCTGTGTTACTCTGTGGTGAGAACTTATTACTATACCGATATGCATTATATAGAAGTGAACTGAAGAATATAACTTCTTGTGTGATAGTCTACTTGGTGTTCCACTAAGATCAGTCGTAGTGGAACACTAGTTCAGTCGTAGTGGGAAGTGGCTTCAGTCGTAGTGGGAAGTACGTTCAGTCCTAATGGGAATATAGCTCATTACCGCACCAATATAAATTAACACCTCCAGCACATAACTATCGCCATAGCGCAGCACCCTACCGCGCAGCCCTCCGGCATAGGCGCAGGTGCGTAAGCGTAGGCACTGTCAGGCGCAGGTAAGGGGCGATCTGTCTGAGCGAAGCGAGTTCGAACCCCGTCTGCGAATGACAGTGTCGGAGTAGCACCGGAGACGTAGCCGGGGTCCCTTTCTTTTTGGTATCTTTTTCTTTCGGGACAAGCCGAAAGAAAAAGTACACACACACAACATTACTTTATATCCCCTCCCTGCAACTCCTTATAATACTCTTGTTTCTCCTGATTCCTCTTTTGCACCAGACTCGTCACATACACCGTAAATATCGGAAACATCATCATCCCCAATGCTGCTAGCAGAACTGACAGTACACGCCCCGTCACCGTCACAGCAATAATATTGGAACCAACCGTCGTTACATCCATAAACGCCCACCACAAAGCATCCCCATAGCCTGTAACTAATGTATTCACCCCATGCTCCATAACATAGAAAGCCAGACTGGAGAAATAAACCGTAGCAAGCAAAGTCGTCAGGTAAGTAACAAACAGACCGGATGCCTTATTATACGTCAACCAACCTACCACAATGGCCAACGCATAACCACCGCGCACTAAAGGAATAAAACGCAATAAATAAGTGATTTCCTCGGAAAACGTCCATCCGGCCCAGGAAATAATGCTCTGGTAAGGGATGGCTACCAGAAGAAAAACGAAGTGAGTAGCAAAATAACGTCCTTTATGCTTTGCTAAAAACCACTCCAAAATAAAGTCCAGCAAAAACAGGATGCACACGGCAAACTGAACCTTCATAAATACCGTCTGAGTATAGAAAGGAATACCCTTGAATGTATCTACTGAAATACTAACCACTAAAAATAACGAAAGTAACAGAATCACAATGTGTAAGACACCATAAATTCCCTTCTCTCGTAATGCAAATTCTGAAAGAGCCATTTTCATAATAATACCTATTATTTATTCTGATTTAATATATTATTGATTTCTGCCCGATTGCCCTAAAACGTCTTGCACAAGACATTTGTTTAAGTGTTAATTTACCAACTTTCACTTTATCCCTGAAAACAACTCCACCGGGTCGTTGTTATAGAGACTGATTTTAAAACATATTTTTCACCTAAAACCTTAACTTATGGCAAATATTAAACAAACAGTGAAGCTGGGTGTGTTCACCCTCGCAATCATGAATGTAACGGCAGTAGTATCCCTACGTGGACTACCTGCCGAGGCCGTGTACGGAATGAGTTCGGCCTTTTACTATTTATTTGCAGCTATCGTATTCCTTATACCGACGTCACTTGTCGCTGCGGAATTGGCTGCGATGTTCCAGGACAAACAAGGTGGTGTGTTCCGCTGGGTAGGAGAAGCCTACGGTAAGCGGCTCGGTTTCCTTGCCATCTGGGTGCAATGGATTGAGAGTACTATCTGGTACCCTACCGTATTGACATTCGGTGCTGTATCCATCGCCTTCATCGGAATGAACGACGCACACGATATGTCGTTGGCAAGTAACAAGTACTACACACTCGCCGTAGTGCTCATCATCTACTGGCTCGCCACTTTCATCTCATTGAAAGGTATGGGATGGGTAGGTAAGGTAGCCAAAGTCGGCGGTATGGTTGGTACCATTATCCCGGCAGCCTTACTGATTATCCTGGGGATCATTTATCTGGCTACAGGCGGACACTCCAATCTGGACTTCCACAGCAGCTTCTTCCCCGATCTGACGAACTTCGACAACGTCGTACTCGCCGCAAGTATCTTCCTCTTTTATGCCGGTATGGAAATGGGCGGTATCCACGTTAAGGATATAGAAAACCCCTCCAAGAATTATCCGAAAGCAGTATTTATCGGTGCAGCTATCACAGTTATCATTTTCGTACTGGGTACTTTCGCACTGGGTGTTATCATTCCGGCCAAAGACATCAGTCTGACACAAAGCTTGCTGGTTGGTTTCGACAATTACTTCAAGTACATCCATGCTTCCTGGTTATCACCGATCATCGCTATTGCTCTTGCATTCGGTGTGCTGGCAGGTGTATTGACTTGGGTTGCCGGTCCGTCCAAAGGTATTTTTGCCGTAGGTAAGGCAGGTTACATGCCCCCGTTCTTCCAGAAGACAAACAAACTGGGTGTACAGAAGAACATCCTGTTCGTACAAGGTGGTGCTGTAACAGTATTGAGCCTCTTGTTCGTAGTAATGCCTTCCGTACAGAGCTTCTATCAGATCCTGTCACAGTTGACAGTAGTTCTTTACCTTATCATGTATATGTTGATGTTTACAGGAGCTATCGTATTGCGTTACAAGATGAAGAAGTTGAACCGTCCGTTCCGTATCGGTAAGGGTGGTAATGGATTGATGTGGTTCATCGGCGGACTCGGTTTCTGTGGTTCTCTGTTGGCATTCATCCTGAGCTTTATCCCGCCTAGCCAGATTTCAACGGGTAGCAATACAGTTTGGTTCTCCGTATTGATTATCGGTGCCATCGTTGTTGTGGCAGCTCCGTTCATCATTTACGCTTGCAAGAAACCGACTTGGGTTGATCCGAATACTAACTTCGAACCCTTCCATTGGGAAGAACAACCAAAAGTTGCAGCAAACGCAGCAACAGCCACTGCAACAGCAGCAGGCACAACAAGCACAGCTACGGCAACACCAACTGCAAATCCTACCGTAAATCCAACTAGTACAACAAATAATTCCGGCACACCTAAATCATAGGGATACAACCGGAAAACATAAAAATGGGACTGTACAGATTGACGTACAGCCCCATTTTTTATTTTGGACGGTAAGAAAGTGAAATGACTCCATTTCATTCCCCCTATTCAAAAAAATTCGTCCTATGAGATGAATCTTTTTGACCCACGAGACATTTATTTTTGCCTCATGATACAAATTTTTTCATCTCATGGGACGAATTTCATCGTCTCATATAGCTAAATTCTTATTCCTTTAGCGCATCCCACGCTCTTCTATACCCTTCTGTCAGTTCCTGCATCACCTCAGCAACCGTCTCTATCTGTTTACCATAAAGTAATGCAGAAGCCTGACCAATCTCCAGTTCTCCTTCTTCCAGATCTCCATAGAAAATCCCTTTCTTGGCACGTCCATGAGCCAGAAGAATACGAAGTTCATCTTGTGTAGCCCCCACGGCTTCGGCTGCCTCTACAGCGTCACGGAAATTATTCCGCACCAAACGTACCGGAGCAAGCTTCTTCAACAATAACCGGGTATCCCCCTCCTGCAAACGCAAACAATATTCCTTGAAATATTCATGAGCTGAACTTTCCTGAGTCAATGCAAAACGCGTACCTATTTGTACTCCTTCTGCTCCCAACACCCGTGCAGCAAGCATAGCCTCACCCGTAGCAATTCCTCCAGCAGCAATCAATGGTAAGGTAGTAGCAGCACGCACGGCAGGCATCAGGCACAAAGTGGTAGTTTCTTCCCTTCCGTTATGCCCACCGGCCTCGAAGCCCTCAGCAACAACAGCATCCACACCCGCCTCTTCGGCTTTCATCGCAAAGCGGGAAGAACTGACCACATGCACCACTGTCACTCCCCGCTCTTTCAGCCATCCCGTCCATTTGGCAGGGCTTCCGGCGGAAGTGAAAACTATATTGACTCCTTCCTCTACCACTATCTGCATGATTTCTTCAATCTGCGGATACATCAATGGAATATTGACTCCAAAAGGATTATGTGTAGCAGCATGGCATTTACGGATATGCTCACGTAACGTTTCAGGATGCATGGAACCTGCCCCAAGCAAGCCCAGTCCACCCGCATTACTTACTGCCGACGCCAAGCGCCAGCCACTGCACCAAACCATACCACCTTGGATTATTGGATATCGAATTCCGAAAAGGGAAGTAATTCTGTTCATAGTTTTTCCGTTTAGGGATTATTAGGAAGAAACAAGAAAAAAGGATGAAAGGTTCGGAAGAAAAGGCGAATTGTAATAAAAAACACACCCGGAAATACGAATTTACAACATACATATCACCGGATGTTCAAATTATACAAATCCTTAATTCTTAATCGTCTTGACAGGTTCTTTACCCCGTACCGTTATCGAGTCTCCATATGCACGTAACACTTCCAGCGTACGGGCACGGCGCTTACGTCCCTTGACGTTCCAGAATTCTTTGGTAAAAGGTGCCATAAAATCACCGGAAAATCCTAAACCGCCACTAGCACCCTGCCAGCTACCTACAGCCATATTATTAGCCCGTTCTGTCATTCGGTAGCGCATTCCGGTTGCCTCTATTTCATCCATACTTTTACGGACACCCTTTTCGAAAGGCGTCTTTGCCCAATCGGAATAAATGCGAAGTATTTTAAGTTCATAGAAAGGATCCCCTCGCCACGTGTTCTTATCTATTTTAATCTTCTTCTGATACACCGGGTCCCAATTGTACTTCGTAGTTGCAGTATACGGGCGCAAGGTAAGAACAACTTTCTTCTTCGGTGTATTTGGTATTTCGGGAAGTGTTGTGTTGAAATCCAGCCATTGTTTCTCCATCGATATCTGCTGTTTGCTCAGAGGTTCCTGTACTCCCATCTCTTTCAGAACTTCCGGATTCAGCTTAATCTCTCCTTCTCCATCCAGCAGACGGCGCAATCGCAGAGAGTCCTGAGGTGTCCAGTTCTGAGCGCAAACGGGAAGGACTACTACTAAAAGCAGTCCGATTATAGTGCAATATTTTCTCATTTATTTATTTTCTTACCACCACATATATCCGCTTCCACAAAGCGGTTCATCATAACAAGGGTCTATGGTCCACATCGTACGGGGGTATTTGCGGTTTTCCCACCAGCGGCGATAACGGGCGGAAGCATCCAGAACTTCATCATCCGATAAGAAGTAAATGCCTTCATAATTCTCTGCATCCACATGTACCATTTTGCACCCCATCGAAGCATTCTGCCCTAAACGGATTGTTTCTACTGTCCACAAAATACACTCACCTAAACGAAGCTTGCCACCTGCGGAATAAGAAACCGGAGCCAATGGGAAAGAAGGAATTACCGTCAAATCTTCGGCATACTTCAACAAGTCCCCTATGTCATCAACAGTAAACCGGGGAATAGTGTTCAGACCTTCCGGACTTTCGACAGAGTATTTTCCAGCTTTTAGTTGCTTGACGAATAAATCCACGTCAGGATTATTGTAGTCCAACGTTTCTTCCGTACATGATACAAAAGAAAGAGAAAAGAAGAATATCAAAATGGCCATTACGGCACGTATATTAGAAATTGCTTTCATTGTTGCATTGTATTAAGGTTAATATGTCATACGAACACCGCAAAGTAGATTAAGGTTCGTTGGACGTTCCGTTCGCAGCGTTTTTGTTTGCGAATCCGTATCAAAATGATGAGATACCGTAGGCTCTGCAAACAGAGCAATCCGGTCGTTCAACTTATAACGGACTCCCAGACCTGCCGCAATGGAAAGTTGTATAGGCTCTGCTCCAAAACCATTGTCTTCAGCTCCGGCTATGCATTTCTCGGCAGCACCACCCAATGTAGCGTAAAAGTCTACTTTAGAATTGCTTGCCAGCACCGCATTCAGTTTTACCGGAACAGCCAGTGTGTGTATCGCATGGTCTCCGTCAAGACGGTTGTATTGCAAACCTGCCTCCAGAGAAAAATGTTTGTTCAAATGACGCTCAGCAGAAACCCCTGCGGTGAACGGTATCCCGAAGTCCCCCTTTGGCAACGCTGTACCTATACCTGCTTTGAAAGCCCATTTTTTAGCACAACCACCCGCATTGGTAATGGGGAGCGCCTTATCGGAATCTGAGCCAAGCTCTGAATTTGTGACAGCGGGATCAGTAGCCGTGACACGATGATTATTTTCATTCCTTGATGAAGCTGTTTGACCATACATTCCGTTACCTTGGTGGTGATTGCCATATACGCGTTGGGAAATTGTAATGGAGACAGTGACTGATACAGTCTCTTCATCATCACCATTCGCAGCAAGTATGCCTCCGGATGATACTGGTACAGGATTCTTATGACCAGGATTTTGCGCTGTAAGTTTAGTCTCATGAATAGAGGGGAACTTTTCCTGCACCACATCTCCATTCAAGTTACCTTCCGGTGTCAGTGTAGCCACCTTGGTGAATGCTTCCTGAATCTCATCTTTCGGAGAGAAGTACCAGAATGCAGCGGAAGCAGCTCCAAGCACTAATACTACAGAAGCCGCCGCAGCCACCCGGTAGAAGCGTGGAGTGAGGACAGAACGTTTAGTAGCTGCAGAAGTATTGGTTGCATCGGTTTCAACTCTTGACAGGTCGCCTTTCAGCTCCTCCCAAAAGCCATCCCGCACCGTCATCTCTGCCCCAGAGAGGCGACTGCGGAACAAACCGGTTATTTCATCATTTCCTTTCATACTCTGTATATTCTTTAATTCTTTTTGCTAACAAATTCTTGGCGCGATGCAGTTGCGAGGTGGATGAATGTACCTTAATCCCAAGCATTTCCGCTATCTCCTTGTGTGATTTCTCTTCAAACACATACAAGTTGAAAACGGTTCGGCATCCATCGGGTAATTCTGCCACAAATGCCATCAACTGCTGTTCGGAGAGGCGGCTACCGCTATCGGCTATACTTGCTTCGTCGGGTATGTCAGGCAATTGTTCTTCGTTCACCACCAGTTGGGTGATGCGTTTCTGCTTTCGCAGATAATCTATTGCCTGTGTCACCATTACTCTTGTCACCCACGTTGCCAATGCACATTCGCCCCGGAAAGTGAAATGGGTAAAGATTTTGATGAACCCATCGTGCAGTACGTCATGCGCGGCATCTTCATCGCCCGTATAGCGGTAGCATACCGCAAGCATCTGCTTGGAATAAAGGGTATACAATTCCTTACGTGCGGAATCCTTTCCTGCCCGGCAGCCCTCTATCAGTTCTATTTCATTTTCCAATGTCAGTGCTATTTTTTACGGACGCCTCTTCGCGTCGTTTGTTAGTTAGACGCAGCTTTCCGTAGAATGCTGCAATGTTATATCTAAAAAGAAGTTAAAGAATGGAGATTATTTATACTTTGCTTTCAAAGTTTGTATCTGCTTGTCAAGCATTTCATCCAGTTCATCAAATTCTTCCCAGTATAAGAAACCGGGTACCATTATGACAAAATTGACAAATTGATCATTACTTATAAGAAATGAGATTTGATTCAGCAGGTTATTGTTAGTTTTCAAAGCAAACTTAAAATTCCTGGACATGGCAAGTTTCATAATTACATCCGTTTTTGCTGCATAGTAATCACTGACATCTTTCTTCCGCCTTCCCAACTCAAAATAGGTTTGCAATACATCCTGCAACAAACGCTTGTCAGAAATATACTGCATCAACGAAGAACCTTTCAAGACATCCAATGCATCGGTTTTATAAGAGAGTTCACTCATATTATTGAAAAGCTTGTCATACTTACTTAAAGTATCCGCCGGTATTCCCGATATATCCATTTTATGCTCTATTAGCAAAGAACTCATGTTCCTGTCTATATCCAACAAGTGCTTTATATTACGCAGTTCCTTTCTGTTATACTCCAATTCTTCCGCCACCAGTTGCATCGCGGTCCGCACCTCTTTTTGACGACTATGCTCCGTAACCTTATCGCTTCCCCAAAAGGTAACGATAATACCTGCCACCACAATACTGAACTGGCGGAAATAATCTCCCAATCTCCAGCCTTTAATCGTAGACTTTATCTTATCTATATTTCCCATAAGTATTTATCTTGAACCATATTTCTGTTCAATGGTTTGAATCATCTTATCAATCTTTTGCTCTATACGTTCTTGATAGCCAGGAATAAAATATCCCTGTGGAATTTTCAAAAAGTTTCGCAACTTCCTATCTGAAAGATATATTTCCCATGCTTCCCATTTTCCCTCATTAACCGTATTTGTCTGTTCATCAGTCAAAGTCAAATAAAAGGGAATAGCCGCATCTTCCTTCATATCATAATACCCATTCATTGATAGTTTAAATCCTTCTAATGCTTCATAAACATCAATCAATGAAAGCAAAAACTCTTTATCGGATATTTTCTGCATCAGCATAGAGTTCTTAAGTATGTCCAGCGCATTCCGGGTATAATAGAAACTACGAATCTGCCCTATAGAATAACGAAATTGCTTCAGCGAATCTTCCGGTATCAGCCGAACATTCATATCATGTTCCACCAACAAAGCAGAAAGGCGCTCATCTGTGCTGAATTCAGACACAATACCTTCAAAGTTCTTCCGATTACTTTTCAGTTCATCCTTAATCAGCAACATAGTAGATTTAATATCCGCTTGTTCCGAACATCTGGTGACCAGTTCACTGCCAACGAAGGTTATCAGCACACCGATCACAACAATAGAAGTTTGCCGTATATACTCGCCAGGCTTCCAATTTCTGATAGTAGCTTTTACCCTATTCCAATCTATCTTTTCCATACTTTCCAAGTATCTATGAAAAAAGCCTCTCATTAAGATTGCAATATGATGGCAAACTTATGAGAGGCTTCTTGCTATTTTCTAAATACAGCCTTTCGCCTTTGTCAACATGCTTTAAAACTCATATCTAATCCTTTTACAGAATGGGTCAGAGCACCTACAGAGATAAAGTCTACGCCACATTCGGCATAATCGCGCAGCGTATCGAAAGTGATACCACCCGAAGACTCGGTTTCATAACGACCGCCTACCATATCCACAGCCTTCTTTGTCATTTCAGGCGTGAAGTTATCAAACATGATACGGTCTATGCCACCAAGATCAAGCACTTGTTGCAATTCATCGAAGTTACGTACCTCAATCTCTATCTTGAGGTCTTTACCTTTTTCCTTGCAATATTCTTTAGCACGATTGATAGCCTTGTCGATACCTCCGGCAAAATCCACATGATTGTCTTTCAGCAAAATCATGTCGAACAGTCCGATACGATGATTTACACCACCGCCAATCTTTACAGCCATCTTCTCAAGGATACGCATACCGGGAGTAGTCTTACGGGTATCGAGCACACGCGTATTCGTACCTTTCAGTTTCTCGGCATATTTATGCGTCATGGTAGCAATGCCACTCATGCGTTGCATAATGTTCAGCATCAGGCGTTCTGTCTGCAACAGAGACTGCACCTTGCCTTCCACTACCATTGCTATATCGCCCGGCTTCACCTCAGCTCCATCATTGATGAAGACTTCTACCTTCATAGTAGGGTCGAAACGACGGAACACTTCTTTGGCAACTTCGATACCAGCCAGAATACCCGGCTCTTTAATCAAAAGTTTGGATTTACCCATTGCCGTAGCGGGAATACACGAAAGGGTGGTATGATCTCCGTCACCTATATCTTCTGCAAAGGCGAGATCTATCAGCCTGTCAATCAGTTCTTCTTCCTTATTCATTCGTTTTATCTATTCTTATTTGATGTATAACATATTTGTTCTGTACTTTTCTGAAGAAACAATTCACTCGAAAGTTTCCATTTGCGGTTCCCAAAGTGCCGATGATGAAACTTGATTCATCCCGCTTTCCTTCGTGATTCACATTGAAGCTACTGACTTTGTTCTCGGCAAAAAAATTAGCCATAGTTCCTTCTGCCGTTTGCTTGTCAGCATTGGTCGTGCGATTATGGATAATCAGATCCACCTTATCACCCAGATACCTGTTTAGTTCCTGAGAGTTTCCCTTCTTGAAGGCCACAACCACCCCCACAGGTACGTCCTGAGCAAAGATCGAGGACACCCATAAGAAAAGGCAGGTCAACAATAAAACTACTCGTTTTTTCATAATCACAAGTATTAATGATACGCAAAGGTAAGCATTTATTGTAAAATACAATAAAAAAGCGCTAATTTTGTGCACAAATCAGAATGTAAGCAGCATGAAAACAACATTACTCGTCGTAGGAAGAACTGTAGAACAGCACTTTATAACTGCCATTAACGACTATGTACAGCGTACTAAACGCTACTTATCCTTCGAAATGGAAGTTATCCCGGAATTGAAGAATACGAAAAGTCTTTCAATGGAAGTTCAGAAAGAAAAAGAAGGGGAATTGATATGCAAGGCATTCCAGCCGGGCGACGTGATTGTATTGCTGGACGAAGGGGGAAAAGAAATGCGCTCCATAGAGTTCGCGGACTATATGAAGCGCAAGATGAACACCGTAAATAAACGGCTTGTATTTGTTATCGGTGGACCGTATGGTTTCTCACCCAAAGTATATCAGGCAGCACATGAGAAAATGTCCCTTTCTAAAATGACTTTCTCGCATCAGATGGTACGGCTGATTTTTGTAGAGCAGTTATACCGGGCCATGAATATACTCAATGGCGGTCCTTACCATCACGAATAACGATCTTAATTAAGATCTTGACACCTGGAATCCTGTTCCCGACAACGCCATTTCTACAAATCGTGCGCGAGGGTTCGGTACATCCTGCGTCAGTATCTCACGGATGCGCAATGCAGCCTGCGGATCTTTCGCCACCATATACAAATAACCTCCCCCACCTGCACCCGGCAATTTATATCCCAGTGTGTAGTCCTTAATCTTATTGATAATTTCTTCTACTGCCGGAGGATTAGTACCGCAATCCAGAGCTTGGTTCTGCATCCACGTTTTACCAATCAATGCGCCATAGGTTTCAAAGTCGTTCCTTTGAATGGTTTCTGCCATATCCAATGCATGCGCTTTCATATTTTCCAATATAGCCAAATGCGCAGATGAGTTTAGGAACATGGAACGCACAATCTCTGCCAGGATACCTTTAGCAGTACGTGTAATTCCCGTATAATATAATAGGTGGCAGTCACGATATTCAGGATGCGTAAAGAGATGTTCAGGCAACCAGTGTATTAACGGATTCTGTACAAACCCGGTTTCTGTTTGCAACAGTTTGATGCCTTGTAACACTCCGCCATACTGATCTTGCCAACCACCGCCCGTTGTTAGTAACTGTTCCAAAGCAAGTGTACGACGGCATATTTCATTCTTATCCCACATCAAGCCACAGAAATCACTCAAAGAGCCTAAAACCGTAGAAGCTAATATAGAACTGGTTCCCAAGCCCGAGCCTGCAGGAATAGCAGACAATAAAGTAATCTCTATACCTGTGCCGAATGCCTGCAACTGTTTCTCCAACGAAGGATAAACCACTTCTGAAAACGCCGGACCAAAACCAGCCAATGTCAACGCTGCTTTCGGAATAGAGAAAGGAGAACCTATCTTACAGTAATCCTGCAATTCCTCGAAAGTATTCACTACTTCCATCGCTCCCATATCAATAGAACGCAACACAACGCGATACTCTTTGCAAGGTTTCACATAAACCTGCAAAGGAGGTTGTCCATTCAGTTCAATCGCCAGATTCACTACATTCCCACCAGCAAAAAGAGAATATGGAGGAGTATCCGTCCAACCACCTGCAACATCAATACGTACGGGACTGCGCCCCCAAACAATCTGATCGCTGTATACATTCAGATATGGGCTGCTTTTCTTTTCATATAAATCAGAAAGTAATCCTTCGCGCAGTAATCCGAAAGCCTCTTTTTCATCATTCAGAAAGTCTTTTCCGTTCAGTTTATCTATCTGAGCCCGAAGCATCCGATTATGAATACGCTGCATCTGAGGTGCATCAGCCGGCAACACATCCGGTTTATCTATCTTCAAACAATGGAAATCCTCGGCAACATCAGCCAAATCCAACTGATAGAAGACACTCTTCTCATAATTGCGTGCCAGCAACTCCCAATTACCTTTCCGGAAACTCTCGCGTTGGGCATATAATTGACGTAAATCAGCTTTCGCTGAGATTTCATCGGCAGAAAGACGTTGACTGTTCAGCCAGATTTCCTTACCTTCTGTCAATTCCGGCTCCGAAGTCATCCAGCGAAGTACTGCGCCCATCTGCTCAACACCTTCTACCACAGGGAAGATTCCGGCAGCCTGTAAGTCATCTTTTCTTCCAGTTACATCATTCGGAGTCAGTCCACGCTCCGCTAACCAATCAGGGAAGGAAATCCCCAGATACAAAGTTTTTTCATCCCGGATATCTCCTTTAGATACATCATCGAAACCATACGGACGAACTGCCCAATGCTTCTCTGCAAGAGGCACAATATCTATACAAACTCCATCCGGTAATTCTAACGTCCAGTCATTTTCCGGTACTCCCGTAATGATTTGCCGGGAACCTATCTTCCATGATGTACCAACAAAGCTATTTTCAATCCAAAGGTTATCATTATTGGAAGAAAGAGAGATACCTACTTCTGCATTCTGTACAAATATTGCAGGATTGGGCTTTACTTTCCGGTGCATGATCTGACGCTGATCGTACACCCTATTTTGTAAAGTAACAGTTGAGGAAAGTAGTTCACGACTCGTGCCGTAGTGGTAGAATTCTCCACCGGGTAATGGCAATATAGCTACAGACAACCTATTCAACTCATCATCAGTAATGCGTGGATGATTACCAAGGGATAAACCGAAATCTGAATACAAGTCATAGTACTTTAAATCAGAACCCGAGCCATCTTTCAGCGAACGCTTCATCAATAACTCTACAGCCCGATCACTCAGTAACCAGATTCCTATATCCATCAGGAAGAGATGAGTCTTGGAAAGATTCTCCAGTTCCTGCAATGACGGTTTCTGCAACATAAAATCCAATGCTTCCGGTTGTTTCCGGTCAGAAACAAACACTCCATGATGTGTCGCTAATACCGGATCTACCCAAAGTCCGTAACATACCACATCTGCATCCGGTATTTCCTGCAAAGGTTTCTCAGCACGAATATACACATCTCCACTCGCAATCAAAGTACGCAGTTTTTCCGGTGCCCGTTCCATGATTTTCTCATAAAGTGGAACTTGCAAAGACAATAAATTCTGTCCCAACTTCTGTCCACGTGCCCAGCGAAATACAGGTATCGGAGTTAATATTTTCCCGGAGGGAGCGTATCCAGGGAGGCGGCGGCTTTGTCCACCGGCATGCAGCAGAATACGTTTCTCTGTTGAGTGTTCTGTTTGTTGGTTTCTATACCATTCCCGCAGAAGCCAAGTGGTTCCACCACCCGACCCCAGTTTCATCCCTATAGGGTCAGATGTACAAAACCATTCCGTACGGTCTACATTTTCCAGTTCATAGAATGCCGACACAAGATTAGGCGGCAAGGATAATAATTTTTGCATATTCAATTGCTATAATGCTTAATATATTAGCTGCAAATTAAAGCAATCTTAAGCAAAATCCACGAAAAATTTTTAATATTTTTGAAGATGGAGATAAAATTATCTCCATCTTCTATTTTTCCAGCAAACCCACTATTTGTTGTAAGAGTTCAGGCATCTCATGAGTAGTACTTTTGATCGCAGTGATTTGTTCTTTTCCTTCTGCAGTCAATGAAAAATGCATTTGGCGCTTATCCACTTTACCAATAATACGGGCTATTAACTTCTTTTCTTCGACAGAACGTATCAACTTGGAAGTATTAGAACAAGTTAATCCCAAGGCTTCTGCTATTTCCCCGGAAGTAAGCCGGGGAGTATTCAGAAGTGTACAGAGCAACATTCCTTCATTCAGCGAAAGATTGTATTGCTGCATAAATTGGGTTTCAAACTCAGCTATCGCCCGGTAAACATCACGTATTTTACATAAGTCTTCCATATATTTTTCTTCTTTATTTGTTAAATAACAAATAACTATATGAAAAGGTTGACATTGGCTTTATCTGCGCGCTCCATGTAAGTTGCAACACCACCGATAGTTACCTCATCCAACAACTCTTCACGACAGATTCCCATCATGTCCATAGACATCTGACAGGCTATAAATTCCACTCCTTGAGCAAGCGCCTGCGAACGAAGTGATTCCAAAGAATCTACCCCTTTACGCTTCATTAAAAAGCGCATCATGCGACTTCCCGTACCGAACATATTCATCTGAGACAATTTCAGTTTCAAAGAACTGGAAGGAAGCATCATACCGAACATCCTGCCGAAAATATCTTTCTTTACTTTCGGTTTCTGCACTTTTTTCAAAACATTTAATCCCCAGAAAGTGAAGAATACCGTAACTTTTTGCCCAGTTGCCGCAGCCCCGTTTGCCAATACAAAAGTAGCTAAAGCTTTATCCAAATCATCACTAAAAAGGATCAATGTTTTTCCCCTACCCGCTGCTACAGTTCCGGTAGAAGAAGGGCAGACCATATTCGAATTACCTTTTTCTATAACTACCGTATAGCGTCCTTTATCTTCATGGCTCCCCACCAAACGATTACCCGTCGTATCACACCAGGCAGAAGCATCACGTGCAAATCCGGCATCAGTTGCCACAATCTCCACCTGTTCTCCCGGTTCAAGAGTATCCATTGCCTTCTTCACTTGCATGATAGGTCCCGGACATTGTAAACCACAGGCATTGATTTTCAATGGTTCTTTAGATGAACCTCCAGCTGATAATATAAAATCGGATTGCACAACAGTTCCCGAAGTTTCAGTAGAGCCAAAAGTTACGCGAGCATCAGCTGAAGCAGCCGCTATAGAAGGTACCGGTACCGGAGCAACCGCAGCAGAATACAGTTTGTATCCTCCCGAAAGATTACGCACATTCTTATATCCATTTCCCATCAGGATACGCTGTGCCAGATATCCACGCAAACCTACAGCACAAAACAATACAATGGGCTTGTCAGTAGGAACTTCGAGCATACGCTCTCTTAAATCATCCAACGGAATATTAATTGCTCCCGGAATAGTTCCAAAAGAAAATTCTTCAGCCGTACGGGTATCTATTAACATTACTTCATTCTTATGCTGTACCAGTTCTCGCCAAGTTACGACAGGCATTGCACCACTGATAATATTAGAAGCAACATATCCGGCAATAGCAATAGGATCTTTTGCAGAAGAAAACGGAGGAGCGTAAGTATGCTCCGTTTCCATCAAGTCATATACCGTTCCACCACGCTTGATCAAGCCGGCAATCTGGTCAATACGTTTGTCCACACCCTCATAACCAATACCCTGCGCACCATATAATTTTCCCGTAACAGGATGAAATGTTAATTTTAAAGTCAAGGGTAATGCATCCGGATAGTACCCTGCATGAGAAGACGAATGAGTAACAGAACTTTGATATTCCATCTCCCATTGCTTCAGACGCTTAGCAGCAAGTCCCGTAGAAGCAACCGTCATATCAAATACTTTTGCGATGGAAGTACCGATAGCACCTTCGTAAGCAACCTTATTACCAAATACCATATTATCAGCCACAATACGTCCCTGACGATTAGCCGGATTTGCCAGATAATTCAACCACGGTTTCCCAGTCAATGGATGCGGATATTCAATAGCATCCCCTACAGCATAAATATCTTTTGCAGAAGTTTCCAGATATTCATTTACCCAGATACCACCTGCTTCACCTATCTTCAGTCCAGCTTGTTTAGCCAAAGCCGTTGCAGGGCGCACTCCGATAGAAAGCAATACCATATCTGCCGGAATCGTTTTTCCACTTTTCAAAAAGACGGTAATACCTTGTTCTGTACGCTGGAAATGAGTTACTCCTTCTTCCAGATAGAGCGACACACCTTTCTGTATCAAATGTTGATGAACAGGCGCAGCCATCGAAAAATCAATAGGCGCCATTACTTGATTACCCATTTCCACAACAGATACAGCAACTCCGGCATGATGCAAATTTTCTGCCATCTCCAGTCCAATAAAGCCCGCACCTACTACAACCGCTCGCTTTACGGAGTTTTCCGTAAGATAAGACTTTATATGATCGGTATCTTCAACATTACGGAGAGTGAAAATTCCTTCAGAATCGATACCTTCCAGTGGTGGTCGAACAGGTGTAGCACCCGGAGACAACAAAAGTTTATCATAGGTTTCTTCATATTCGCGACCGTCTGCAGTGCGAACAGTAATCGTTTTATCTTTAGGATGAATAGCGATAACTTCATTCTCCACACGTACATCTACACGAAAGCGTTGGCCGAAAGAAGTCGGCGTTTGCACCAGCAATTTCTCACGCTCTGCGATGACACCACCTACATAATAAGGCAAGCCGCAATTTGCATACGAAATGTATTTCCCTTTCTCAAATAAAAGAATATCAGATTTCTCATCAACTCTTCTTAAACGTGCCGCCGCCGTAGCTCCCCCGGCAACACCTCCAATAATTATATACTTCATACTTCTTTATTTTAGTTTTGATAGTGCAAAGAAAAGAATATTTTCTAAAACAAAATAATTTCCAATGGAAAATAATGTTAAATCACAATACAACAACAAAATAGCGCACATTAAGTCCATTAGAAACATACTACATATTCAAAGAGAGAAAGTTCATATACCCTTAATTTAGGCGCATAAGAAGAGACACAGACATCTGGTTTGAGGCTAATTTACAGGCTCAAACACCACACTTATATATTAAAAAGAAAATATTACCAGCCTAATGCGGCAAAGCCGGCGGATGTATACCACTCAGTAGAGCGATATGCTTTATCAGTAACAGTATTAGATACTGAAGGAATATAGCAGGACACTCCATTAGTGCCTTCCATAGAAAACATACCAATATAAGCAGAATAATTCATAGAAGTAGTCGCCCAATATACTACAGCGGCATCAAAAGCCTGCCTCCACGTTAGATAACCACCATTAACAATGATTTTTTTCATCATATTTGCCATATCATAATAACCTACATGACCATCCTGAAATCCATCAGAACCACGACGTTTATCATAATCAAAAATCAAACTGCGCAATTGCGCATTATCAACTGATCCAGGCAAAACCTGTTTCGTTATTCTTGCCAGATCAACCAATTTATCAGTTCTCAGCGCACACACAGAGGCACCCGCTGTCCAATTACTATTTGACAAGCCTTTACCTTCATCATATTTAGCCGCATAAGGTTCATAATAAGCCTTAGCAATATTCACTGCCGCATTCTCAGCAGAAAACATAGCAGGAACAACTGCATCATACGAAGCACCAGGACCTGGAATTTCAGTCGGAGAACCTATACAATAATCCGTATAATCACGCAACTCATAGGCAACCTCCACTGCTTGCATGAAACAAGCATCGAACAATATAAAATCAAAATGAGGAGCAGACTTTAATATCTCAACAAATTCAGAGATATTCATTCTGTTATCACCATTACCTTTATCCTGGCCTACCCAACGAGTACCAGCGCGCAACGGATAAGGTAGCCATCCATCACCATGTGACCAATAAACCAATCCATAACTGTCAGCCTGATATTTGGAATTCGAAAAGACTTTTGCAAAAACTTCCTGCGTTTCAGATACACCTACAGAGTTACGACTTCCATAAGTTTCCACTACCGTTTCCACTACTGCCCCCTTTTCATTCTTCAGCTCAAGTAGACGAGGAGATTTACCATCATCTATATAAACCAGAAAATGCACATTAGAATCTTGAACTTTCGCCATACCCGCTTTCATCTCCGCTAAATCCAAAGAAGCAAATGAAGCAAGGGTATTATCCGCCGCAATATATGCAAGAATCGTACGAGTTCCTTTGAGAAGCGCAGCCGGCTCAACAGTCACTTTACAGGAAGCAGTCATCGCACCATCCTCTGTTACAGCTACAATAGTAGTACTTCCGGCCTTTAAAGCCGTAACCTTACCATTTACATCAACCATCGCTACACTTTCGTCATTCGAAACCCAAGCGACTTTTTTGTTTGTAGCATCGTCCGGCGTAATAATGACTTGCAAGCTTTCACTTTGCCCTTCTATTAGTGAAAGAGTGCTTTTATTCAATGCAACATCGGTTACAGGTATCTCAGGTTCCACAGCCCCATCACCACAAGTAACAGTACATGTTGCAACCTCCGCACCATCTTCCGTAATCACCACTACAACTACAGTTCCAGTTGCCTGGGCTGTCACTTTTCCACTTGCATTCACCGTAGCCACACTAGTATCGCTAGATTTCCAGGTAACCTTTTTGTTTGTAGCATTATCCGGAATAACAGTAGCTATCAAACTCTCACTTTCCCCTTCATCTAACGCAAGGGCAGTCTTATTCAATGACACACCTGTTACAGGAACAACATCCGGTTCTATATCATCGTCAACACATGCAATCAGCAATGTAGAAAGACAAACCCACAAAAAGAAGTAAAGTTTCGTTTTCATGACTACGGTCTATTATTTAAGTAAATTCCTTAAGTTCTTAAGGAAATAAAGCAAATTACTCTTCCGGCTTCTTGAATCGGAAAGCTTCAGGAGCAATAGGCATCAATACTATCGTTTTATTCTTCTTATACTTGCTCTTCACTTTTGCAGCCTCCTTTTCTAACTTCTTCTTGTTTTCAGAAAAGTAGATCATACACGTATAATCAAGAGATTTCAAATCATATTCCAAATAATTCTTCAACTGATACGTATAAAGATCACGCTTAGGCAAGAAGCCACCCTTATCCAGCTTCACACTGTCCAATACCTGAATATCAGTAAAATACACTACTGTGTCGTTGAAAGAGGCAGCAACACCAAATGCATACACAGCTTTTTCTCCTTTACCCTTCTTGAATGAGAATGCTGAACATACCATAAAAACTAAAGCTACAGCAAAAAGTATACGAACGTATTTCATAATCTGTTTTTTATTATATATTGTTGGCGACAAAGATAATGCAAACCGAGAGCAAAATAAAAAGAATTCATTCATTTTTTATGCTGAGATACAGCTTATCTTCACTTTTATAATAATGATAACAAAAAAACCGGTGATCAGATCATGACCTACCGGTTTTTAATTCCTTCTATTTGTCGGAAATTGATATTTCTTACTTATCCTAAATAAGACTTGAGCAATTTACTACGATTACTTTGTCTTAATCTTCTAATTGCTTTTTCCTTAATCTGGCGTACACGTTCACGGGTTAAACCGAATTTGTCGCCGATTTCTTCTAATGTCATTTCTTGTTGTCCGATACCGAAAAACATCTGTATGATTTCTTTTTCCCTATCGGTTAACGTAGAAAGTGCTCTATCAATTTCCCTCGCAAGAGACTCGTTCACCAAAGAGCGATCCGCCATAGGAGAGTCGTCGTTCACCAACACATCCAGCAAGCTGTTGTCTTCTCCTTCTACAAAAGGTGCGTCCACCGAAATGTGGCGTCCGGATACCTTCAGCGTATCGGAGATTTTATCAACAGGGATTTCCAGTTCATCTGCCAACTCCTCGGGAGACGGGCGACGTTCATTTTCCTGTTCGAACTTGGAGAATGCTTTGCTGATTTTATTCAGCGAGCCTACCTGATTCAACGGAAGACGCACGATACGCGACTGCTCTGCCAAAGCCTGCAAAATGGACTGACGTATCCACCATACTGCATAACTGATGAATTTGAAACCACGTGTTTCATCGAACTTTTCGGCGGCCTTGATCAGTCCTAAATTACCCTCGTTAATCAAGTCGGGCAAACTCAAACCTTGGTTCTGGTACTGCTTGGCCACAGATACAACGAAACGCAGATTGGCACGTGTCAACTTCTCCAGTGCGATACGGTCACCCTTGCGGATGCGTTGAGCGAGCTCTACCTCCTCCTCGACAGTTATGAGGTCTTCGCGACCGATTTCCTGCAAATACTTGTCAAGAGAAGCGCTCTCTCTGTTAGTGATACTTTTTGTAATCTTAAGTTGTCTCATTCTTCTAAAACAGATTTGGGTTGCAAAGTTACGACAAATTATTTTGTTACAAGCAAACTTGCCCTAACTTTTTTATCTTATTCACTATACAATATAAACAAAAAGAATGCCGACAAGTTAGTTGTCGACATCCTTTTTCTTCTTTGTTAGCTAATATTACAATCTTCTTACCTATTCACATGTACAATCTACAATTTAGCGATGCCAGCCATTAATCCTGAGCGACACTTACTGCATAGCTGCCACGTTTTCCAGAGGGGAACATACCTGT
This sequence comes from Bacteroides sp. 14(A), assembly GCF_000526555.1. Classification (NCBI taxonomy): domain Bacteria; kingdom Pseudomonadati; phylum Bacteroidota; class Bacteroidia; order Bacteroidales; family Bacteroidaceae; genus Bacteroides; species Bacteroides sp. 14(A). The sequence continues at coordinate 1,160,814 of NZ_JAGH01000005.1, forward strand.
AATAAACAAAACCTGTTCCTGAGTCTTAGCAGCTTCTTTCATCACTTTCTCCAAGTCTTCCACAGTCTTCATCGGTACATTATTCACTTTTAGGATAATGAAACCTTTACGGACGCCACCTTCTGCCATCTTACCATTGCTAACACCCGTTACTTCAAGACCATAACCCAGATTCAATTGTTTTTTCAATTCATCGGGTACAGGGCGGAATGCGGCACCAAGAATATCCATATCGGCATTCTTCACAATCTTCGTAGTACCTTGTTCATTCTTCAGCGTAACTTCTATATTCTTTTCTTTCTTATCACGCATCACCTTCACTTGTACCTTATCTCCCGGACGATGTTTTGCCAAGATTTCCTGCAAGTCAGCAAATTTATGAATAGCCTTACCATCCATGCCAATGATTACATCATCAACTTTAATATCAGAACCTGAAGCAGAACTTCCTTCTACGATTTCACGTACCCAAAGACCATCAATAACACCATATTTTTCTCTAGCTTCTTTCTTTATATCACTCAACTTCTTACCAGCTTTATCAGCAACCTGTGTGTCGCCCGGCTCTTCAGTAAGTGCTGTTACACTCACACCCAATTTCACACGTTGTACCGTACCGAACTGCTTCAAATCAGCAACCACTTTCTTCATAATACTGGTAGGAATGGCAAAACCATAACCTGTATTTGAGCCAGTCGGAGAGAAAAGAGCAGCGTTGATACCAATCAATTCACCTTGAGCATTTACCAATGCACCACCACTATTACCTTGATTAATTGCAGCATCAGTCTGAATATACGACTCGATACTCTGTTTACCAGTTTGCTGACTCATGCCTAAAGAGCGTGCTTTAGCACTGACAATACCCGCAGTCACCGTAGAAGTCAGATTAAACGGGTTACCTACTGCAAGCACCCATTCACCAACTTTTAGTGCATCAGAATCACCTACCGGAATAGTTGGAAAGTCATCACCTTCTATCTTGATTAGAGCCAAGTCTGTCTCTTCATCCGTACCAATAATACGTCCTTTAAACTGACGATTGTCATTCAACGTCACACTGATTTCATCTGCACCTGCAATTACGTGATTGTTCGTTACGATATATCCATCTTTAGAGATAATAACGCCGGAACCAAAGCCTGTACGTTCAGGGGTCTGTACCTGACGTCTTTGCGTACCGCCCCGACCACCGAAAAATTCACCGAAGAAATCAGAAAACGGATCTCTAACTTCTACTTCCTGAACTTTGGAAGTCTGAGTAGAACGAATATGCACCACAGCGTGAACTGAATTTTCTGCTGCTTGCGTCAAATCTACTGGTTGCGCATCAACGGCATTATAAGAGGCCAAACGTACGTTCGGATTTTGCTGGAACATTTCATTGAATGCACTGGTACTATCAGCAGGCATATTTTTTTGCAGCATCTTATAGGTGGTTAAACCTGCTACTCCTGAGCTGAGAAGTACGATAGCTGCAACCCCGAGAATGTTTTTTGTTGTCTGTTTCATACTAATTTTCTATTCTTTTAATTGTTAATATTCAAGTTTTGTTTAACATTTCGACGTTAAAATAACGACAAAAATCGTTCACTTATTCCGCTTGTCACTCTTTTTTGTTCTCTTTTAACAGTGAACTTTTGGGGCTTAACAGCGGTTAACGACAGAACCTGACAATTTTACATTTATGCACGTTTACTGACGTGAAAATAAGGCAGATAGGCGTTAAAATCAAACAGACCATCTATCCGTTTAAAATAGATGGTCTGTTTTCAGGGAAAAGTACCTCTTTAATTATCGAGATATTCTATATCCATGTGATAATCCCACTTCGGAAAATAAAGGTTACCTCCCTCCCATTCCACTTCACCACGCTGGAAATCCACCGTTTCACTACGAGGATATTTTTTCTCGGGTATCAGCGGCATACCGTAATCGCTGTTGACTATCATACGCCAGGAGTCAATGCCACCCAAGAAGAAATATTCTTCATCCGCATTACGGGCAAAAGTAGGGATGCCAAATGATTGGTCTACAGGAACCCAGCCAATGCCTTCAAAATAGATTTCCGCCCAGTCGTGCAAGTTCCATGCTTTAGGATGCATCATAAAACCACTCTGGAAATGGGCAGGAATACCACTGATACGACAAAGCGTAATAAACAGCAAACTAACCTGCCCACAATCACCTTTATGATTATCTAACACGTATTCGGGAATATTTTCTATAGTAGAATATTCCCGGGCAGAAGCCCAAGGAAAGTTATCATTCACCCAACGGAAGATGCGTTTAGCTTTCAACAAAGGATTGGTTTCCCCAGCTGTCAATTTGGCAGCAAGTTCGCGCATACGTGGTGAGAAAATGACATGCTTCTCACGTTCAGCCGTATATTCCTTATATATAGAAGAAGTTGTATCATAGGGCTGAATATCTTTCGGTTTCAAATTATGCCATTCAGCATTAGCTGTATACTCAAAACTTTCAGAGAATACGGTTGGTTGATCTTGCACTGCACGTTTTTCCATATAGAGAGTGCTATGAAGGCAATCCTGTGGGGATAAAGTATACTTGGATTCGCTGGCAGAGATGAATTTTACATCTTGCTGACGTGACTGGTCGGTACGTGGGTAAGGAAGCCAGCAACGGACGAGCTCTCCGGCAGGAACGGCATTACTGTCTACCGTGAGCGTATAGGTGACCCGCATTCGTTTGGGAGCAGTGATAGGATTACCACTCTTTTTCACACTCGCAATGATTTCGGGCAGGTTCTCCATATTTACTTTTTCACTGCCACTGAAGGAGACGCCATCTTTGGCAGCCTTTATCTGATAGCAGACAGAGTCTACACGGAATAAATTAGGTGCGGCATTACGGAAATAACGCTTCTCACCATTCAGAGTCATACACTCCAATGCTTTGGAGGCTTCCCATTGGCACATCTGCTCATCGGAAACATCAGGGATATACTTACGAATATACTCTTTCACTTCATCTTCCGTACGAGAGAAATCAGTGAGGAGGCGTTGGTGCAGATCATCTTCCCAGGTATAGGGCTTGCTTTCCGGTTTTGGAGTACAGGCAGTTACAAGGAAAAGCAAGGCAGCAGCATACAATACTTTTTTCATAATAAGCTAATTTATAGATGATAATTGAGAACGGAAATTGAATTACGATTCAGGATCCTTACAGTTTCACAACTCCGATGCCAGGCAAATCTGGTAACGTGATCTTGCCCTTTACGACCTCCATTCCCTTGAAGCGGTCGTTGGCAATAAGCAGATTGCCATCCAGATCAGCAAAGTCAACCGCAGGAGAAAACTGGGCAGCAGCAGAGCAAGCACAGGATGTTTCCGTCATACAGCCCACCATCACTTTCATACCCAAAGCACGTGCTAATGTCACCATCTTCCAGCCTTCACGCATACCGGTACATTTCATCAACTTGATATTGATGCCATGAAATGCACCTTTCAGACCGGCCACATCACTCAAACGCTGCAAAGATTCATCAGCAAAGATAGGCAACGGACTCTGTTGTGTCACCCAGGCAATATCATCCAACTGGGTTTTAGGCATCGGCTGCTCAATCATGACAATCCCTTTTTCTTTCAGCCATTGTATCATATCAATGGCATAATGCTTATCCGTCCAACCTTGATTGGCATCGACGGCAATAGGCAGCTCGGTCACCGAACGGATTGTTTCAATCATCTCTTTATCATTCTCACGCCCCAGCTTTACTTTGAGAATATTGAATTGCTCGGCACATTCCTTCGTTTTTTCTCGTACCACATCCGGCGTATCGATACCAATGGTAAAAGTGGTCGAAGGAGCTTTTTCCTTATCCAATCCCCATATCTTATACCACGGAGCTCTCAGCAATTTGCCCACAAGGTCGTGCAAAGCAATATCTACAGCAGCTTTAGCGGCGGCATCTCCCGGTGAAAGCTTATCTACATAAGCGAGAATATCCTCCAATTGGAAAGGATCGGAAAACTGTCCGATGATATCCTGAACTTTTTTCAGGAAAGCCAGTACACTTTCCATCGTACCCAGTTCTTTCTGTAAATAAGGCGGCATGGAAGCTTCACCATAACCGATAACACCATCGTATTCAATCTCTACCTGTACATCAGGAGTGGTAGTGCGTGAGTAAGTAGCCACTGTAAAAACATGACGTAACTTCAACTCATATGGAAAGAAGCGCAATTTCATCCTGGCATTCACACCACTTTTATTGATATTGAACAGTTTTGGAGCGCTTTCTCCTCCAAATACATCATTGATAACCACACCGGAGCCCAATGCGGCAAAAGCAGCTGTTTTCAGGAAATCTCTTCTGTTTTGCATAATATTTGTTTTTAAGTTAGGAGCTACTAGCTACGGAGCCACAAGCTACAAGAGCTTTGCAGAATGAGAGCATTGCTACTTGTAGCTTGTAGTTCGTAACTTTATTATTTATAATAAGGATTCGTTTCCGTAGTATTCAAGGATGCTTCCTTATTTATATAAGGTAGCACGCGCGTAGCAAACAGAAGGCGTCCGAGGTTATATTCGTCAAAAAGCTCATCGGCAGAATCAAAACTACTGACGTGTACATCACCTTGCGAATGAATGAAACGTTTATTGCCAATATACATTCCCACATGCACCACACGTTCTTTTCGATCTGCCGTAGCTTTACGTCCGAAGAAGATCAAGTCGCCCGGTTGCAGGTTGCTGAAATCAGGAGCGATATCAATATGCTCGCCTACATACGCTTGCTGTGAAGCATCTCGGGGAATGATGATATCATGAATGAAAAGAATGGTACGCATGAAGCCACTGCAATCTATCCCTTTGGAAGAAGTGCCTGCCCAAAGATACGGAACTCCCATCAGCGTATGTGCCGTGCGAATAATGCTGGCAGCATCCTGTTTTAAAGCGGCACGCCATTTCTTTTCCGGCATGGAGATAGATTTGGAAATATAACCGGTCCGCCCGTCAGGATATGCAACCTTATAGAATGCACCTTTCGTTCCCTCCCACTTCAAGTGATTGCCTGCAACTACATCCGAAACAGTCTGCGAAGACTGATTGGGTTCAGAATACACAAACCCATAATGAGAAGTCACCACAATCTTCTCTGCTCTGTTCCAGACATGAAGTTCTTCTTTCGTTACCGGATGAATACCTACACGATGTACCCAAGCGATATAATTATCCGGTGTCTGAATGCGATACCAACCGTCGCGCTGTAATACGCGGACAGGCATTCCCATCAATCCCTGGGTCATCATTTCGGATGAGAAGTCAGGATCAACCCTAAGATTGGACACCGATACATTTATGATACCATAAGTTTTTCCTTCCAGTGCAGCCTCATCCGGCAATACCTGTAAGCAGTCCATTACTTGATAGTCAGCTTTCGACAGCCCGTTCAGTAATGCAGCTTTCGCCTCGGCCGAAGTAGTCACACCACGTAACATCACATTTTTACCGGAAAAGGAATAATCTACATCAAAGAGTGCTACCCGTTTATCAGGAGCATACTGACGCTTCAAGCTGTCGGACAACTGTACTACATCCGCAGGAATAGTCCTGTCCCCGATTTCCGAAGCTACCGAATACAACGAAGCAAAAAGGAACAGGGATACGATAGGAATAAGTTTCTTCATTAGCTAAAATGATTTGGGGGTTATTAAGTGTTAGCAAAGTTAGAAATAATTTCTACTTTGGTTATATATTTTCAGGAATATTAAGAAAGTGTTTAGAAAAGGAAGCTATCCGGAGGTTATCTACCCCGCATCCGGTCCGTACCAGGTCCGTATCTATAATTATGGAGAAGATACGGAAAAAGCCCTCCCTTACACAAAAACTCTACAAGTTTCTGTGTCCGCTGGCATAAAAATCGTATCTTTGCCGGACAAAAGCAGCCGGTCGGTCTGTCGCTTACGCTTCGGCGTATGAGGAAAGTCCGGGCAACATAGAGCATCCTACTTCCTAACAGAAAGCTGTCCGCGAGGGTAGAGTAACGTAGAAGAAAATAACCGCCGGTGTCCTTGGGCATGGGTAAGGGTGAGAAGGTAGGGTAAGAGCCTACCAGTCTTGTGGTGACACAAGGGCTGTGCGTCTTGGGAGTTGTAAGGTCATGTAAACCGACGCTATGAGAGTTGCTCGCTCCATGTCGGAGGGTAGACCGCTAAAGCCTGTATGGTGACATGCGGCTCAGATAAATGACAGACACTTTGCTGAATGAAGAATGATGAATGAATAATGAAGATTTCTTCCTGAAAACAGAGAACAGAACCCGGCTTACAGACCGACTGCTTTTTTTTAATTTAAGAACAGAGAATGAGGAATGAAGAATTTCTGCATGATACAACAATTTGATAGAGTTCTCCGTTCTATATTCATAATTCTTCATTCCTAATTCTTCATTGATTATGAATAAACGTATTACTGCTCTTTGGAAATTTCTTACATACGACATCTGGCGTATTACAGAGGATGAAGTCACCAAAACGACTTTTTCCCTCTACAATATAATCAAAACCATTTATTTATGTATCAACCGCTTCACCAAGGACAGACTAGTAAACAATGCCTCTGCACTGACTTATAGCACTTTGCTTGCCATTGTCCCTATACTTGCCATATTATTTGCCATAGCACGTGGATTCGGCTTCTCCAATCTGATGGAGAATCAGGTGCGAATGGGATTCGGAGGGCATAACCAGACCACAGAAGTCATCCTCCAATTCGTAGACTCTTATCTTTCTGAAACTAAAAGCGGCATATTTATCGGAGTAGGTTTAATTATGTTGCTATGGACGGTTATCAACCTGATCACCAATATTGAAATAACCTTCAACCGCATCTGGCAAATAAAAAAGGCACGAAGTATGTACCGTAAAATTACGGACTATTTCTCTATGTTCCTGCTGATGCCTATCTTAATTGTAATTTCGGGTGGTCTCTCCATTTTCATGAGCACAACGCTGAAGTACATTGAAGATTTTGTACTGCTTGCTCCTATTCTGAAATTCCTGATCCGCCTCATACCTTTTGCCTTGACCTGGTTCATGTTTACAGGCCTATACATCTATATGCCGAATACTAAAGTAAAGTTCAAGCATGCGCTCATTGCGGGGGTTCTTGCAGGAACGGCACACCAGGCATTCCAGTTTCTATATATCAGTGGTCAGTTGTGGGTATCGCGTTACAATGCTATTTATGGTAGTTTCGCTGCCCTTCCCCTATTCCTGCTATGGTTACAAATATCGTGGACAATCTGCCTGTTTGGTGCAGAACTGACGTATGCGGGACAAAACATACGGAACTTCAGTTTTGACAAAGACACCAAAAATATCAGCCGGAGGTATCGGGATTTCGTGGCTATCCTTATCATGTCCCTCATTGCCAAAAGATTTGAGGAGAATGCAAAACCATATACAGCAGAAGAAATATCCGAAGAGTGTCAGATACCAATCCGGTTGACACACCAGATTCTATATGAGTTACAAGAAATAAATCTATTGCATGAAGTAGTAGACGAAAACAATGAAGATATCGGCTATCAACCCTCCATGGATATTAATAAGATGAACGTCGCACTGTTGTTAGACAGACTGGACACGCATGGTTCGGAGGATTTCAAAATAGATAAGGACAAAGAGTTCAGCGAACAATGGGAAGTATTAATGAATGCACGGGAAGAATATTATAAGAGCGCAAGCCATGTGCTACTGAAAGATCTTTAATTTTAGGAGGGTTAGTGATAAGTGATTAGTACCATGCGGTATCATAGCGCAATCTGTTAATCACTTATCACTAACCCTTTATCACTGAATCAGTATTTATTGTAAGAAACCACCTTTTCCTTCGGTTTCCTCGCCTTCTTTCTCTTCTCTTTTACAGAGTAGCCGATGGTGATAACCAATAGCAAGCGCTTAGAAGATGGAATACCGGTCAGCTTCTTAATCTCTTTCTCATCAAACCAGCCAAGAATACAAGAACCTAATCCCTCACTCTCGGCAGCTAAAGTGATATGAGCAGTGGCAATACCTATATCTATCAAGGGGAAATACTTATTCTTAATCTTTGCACCCAGAAATGAAGTGACATTCATCGATTCTTCCACAACCAGAATATGAACGGGGGCATCCTTAGCAAATTTATTCATCCCCAGTCCGGCAGTAGCTTTGCCTACCTTAACGGAAAGTTCCGGATCATTGATTACGACAAACTTCCACGGTTGCGCATTACAAGCCGATGGGGCCAGACGGGCAGCTTCCAGTATCCGTTCCAGTTTCTCGGGCTCTACAGGACGTGTCATATCATAAGCGCGGTCACTCTGACGGGAGGCTACTAATTGTAAAAAGTCCATTTGATATATGTTTTTATTGCACCACAGATTACACAGATAAACACAGATTATAAAAGGATAATATTTCTGTGCTATTTGTGTAATCTGTGGTGAACTATTATTTAAACTGGAGCATCCGGCTGATATATTTGCCGATAATGTCAAATTCAATGTTCACTACGCTATCAACTTTGATATCGTGAAAATTAGTATATTCGAACGTATAGGGAATAATAGCTACCTGGAAAGTATCGTCCGTTGGATTACACACAGTCAGACTGACACCATTCACCGTTACAGAGCCTTTGTCCACAGTAATGTATCCCCGCTTTGCCATCTCCTTATCGAAAGCATACCGGAAAGTGAAGTAATAACTTCCTTCGGCATCTTCTACACTGATACAGGTGGCAGTCTGATCTACATGCCCCTGCACGATATGTCCATCGAGGCGACCGTTCATCATCATGCTGCGCTCTACATTCACCTTGTCTCCTACGTTCAACAACCCGAGATTGGAGCGCTCCAATGTTTCCTTCATGGCTGTAACCGTATAGGTATCCTCTGTCATGCTGACTACCGTGAGGCATACACCGTTATGAGATACACTTTGGTCTATCTTCAATTCATTTACAAATGAGCACTTGAACGTGAAGTGTACGTTCTCTTGTTCTTTTACCAATGCCACAAGAGTGGCACATTCTTCTACTATTCCGGAAAACATAATTCAGTTTACGATTTAATGATTTATAATTCCTTATTTGGAGAACACAAAGATAATGCAAATTGATCGCAGAATTTTCATGCTTGCATGAAAAAGTTCTGCCGAGATGCAGCTTATCTTCTCCAAAGATACGAAATAAGGGGAATATAAGTACAAAAAAAATGGAGCTTTTCTTTTCCTATCTGATTATCTGAGATTTAAGAAAATGGTACTTCATTCTTGTACTTTTAATCATTATAAGAACACCACAAAGATAGATTAAAAACAAGAATAAACCATGCTCAAAAGTTAAATTTCAATTCGACTTAATCATAAATTATCGTAATCGGACACAAAAAAACCAGCTATCAATTTTGATAACTGGCTTACAAAATAATATTCCATTATTTATTGAGTAGATTTACTAAGGTCATTTTCAATATACCTTGTTTCTCTTCACTTTTAGCTTCCTGTACTCTTTTTACTATAGCATCTGGCATTTGTTTTAAAGCGTCACAAACACGTTTATACCCATGTTCTGTAGACAGGTCGGCTACTACAGTAATCAAGTATCTTTTAGAGATAAAGGTATCTTTAAATTTAGTTCGCGCTGCATCCAAAAAATATTTAGCACGCTCCAGATTATAATCTGTTTTTATTTCTTTACCTGCAATCAATTTACTGTATGCTGTCTTTCCTAACTTACCAGGAGCAAAACAAGCAATATACCCTATTGTAGTGGTTGGATAACCTAAATCGGCAAGTTCTTTTGTAAATTTTGCCAACTCATTTTGGGGATTAAATAGTGCTGCGCCATTAGCATAATCTGCACCACTCCACGGGTCAGTGACAGTGTTTGTTTCAGCAAGAATCTCATTAGTATCCTTATCGCTGTAACATTCATACAAGAACAGCATTTCTTCATTTAAGTCTGTTTCTTTAGCTGCCGTATATCTATGTTGTCCCTCAATAATAGCAACATACTTACTTGCTTCTTCATTAGGTATAGCATTTTTCGTAATAGGATGCACCAAAGTACAGCCATCATTTACCGCTTTTTGCCCCTCCACATACATTAAAGGGACAAGATTCATTCCAAATTTCTCAAGGGACTCTTTCTTTTTTGAAATGTTCTTTGGATTAACACTACGATTACCTTTAATGAAAGCAATCATTTTACCTCCAACATAGAGGTCTTTTACTGTTAAAATATTCTTTTTCATTATTTATAAAGATTAGAATAATTGGCAACATTACCAACGCTGCAAAGATAGAGAGAGAATATAAAATAAGGGAATGTTTTGAACAATGGCAAGAGGGGTAAAAACAACTCAATAATTTACCCCATTAATGAATCACATATAAAATTTGTTAGCTCTAAGGATTTCATAATCTTTGTAGGATTTTATCTGGTCTTTTATGAAGTTGGGACATAGTTTCTCTTTTTTCTTATCAATTCCAGTATAACGTTCATCCTTAGAGAGATTAGTTAAATAGACTAGTCTTGAAATTAACAATGTCTTATTTAAAGAGACTGTTGTGTATGCCTTTGCAATCTTACTTTTATTTGTTTTGGGCAATAACTCAAGGAAACTATTCAATAAATTATAGAACATTGCCACTAAAACAGTGTCAGGTTCTGTTGCTTTACCTTTTTTATCTGCTTCTTGTGCATCAAAGATTGTTGGTTTGTCAATGTTAAAATACTCCTTCCCTGCATTATAGACATAATAAACATAAGCTAATGATATGGGATCATCAATTTCGATAGAATGACGTTCTTCTGGTATCTTTAATGTTAGTGTCATAGGTTTTATGAAAGAAACTTTAGAGCCACTTTTGTCTATATTCTTACCAATCCGTTGCATGAGTTTCTCTACCAATATTTTTGAGGATTCTTTTACCTTAGCACCTTCTAAACAGCTTCCATGAATGTAATCTGAAACAAATAGCAATAGATACCAGAATTTCGCCCTATCTATGTTCAATGCTTTCAGAGTATTTTGTACATCTTCATATTGTAGGTATTTCTCAAATGTATAGTGTGCATTAAGTACTTTTGCATTGTATCGTTTCATAAATTCTTGGGTTACAGTTGTACCCATGGAGACAAATTTTATTTCTTCTTTTTCTTCATCTTCTTTTTCTGATGCTGCTTCTTCTGCTCCTACTTTATTTGTTTCTGCTTTATTCTTTATCTTTTCTTTAACCTTTATGAAATCATAGTCAGGGTGAAATTTGCATCCTAATATTTCTACATATTCAAGCAAATCATCTTCCTCTTTTACATACCTGTCTAAAGTGAACTTATCTATGGGCTTTATGTCTTCCATATCTTTATTGATTAAATTTATGCCTTAAAGATAGAAAGAATTAGTAACAAAAAAATAAGGAAGTAAATGAAATCTCACCTACTACCTCATCATTAGCCTATCTTACTTAAAAATACCCTAGGCTTTTTTAATATGTACCAAATCATAGAATTCTTGACGGTTCTCTAGTTATATCTAAAAAGATCAATTTAAGCTATCTGTCTGTTCATCTGGTTTATCTAGCATGTCATCATCTTCCTCTCCTTCTATAAAGGCTAAGAGTTCGCCAGTCTTGGCATCTCTTATGTATCTCATTCCTGGAGATACGTATTCAGTTACTACTTCTTTATTACCCCACCATGGTACAAATGCATCATTCATTGTCATACTTATTAATAGCAGTAGTTGCAGGAACTACTCCAAATCCATACTTATTAAATCTTCTCATAAATTCCTCCTTATCTTTGATCATGTGGTTAAACAAAAGCCTAAGATTTCTAAGTCCATTGTTCTCACCAGTTCCAACATAAGGATTATTGTTACTTAGTCCATCAGTTCCATAGCCATTATAAATAATAGCTTCAACTCTTCGTCTTCCAAGCTATCAATAACACCGTAAGGGTCTTTAGCGAACTCTTCTGGGTCTATGTTATTTTCTTTTACTAGTCTGTTTAATGTCTTTATTAGCATAATCATTCTGTTTCTTGTCTTCAATCTCTTTAAGGATGTCGGCAGACATGTTAACTGGACGTGGATCTGCAAATACAATACCATCTACCTTGTTCCATTCGTCACGTACTTCTTCTGCTGTAATTTCTCCTGCTTTGAACTTCGAGAACAAGTCCTCGCAAAATTTAGTATGTTCTCTGTTTGTCATTATCATAATTCATTCCTCCTATTAATAAGAAAGGTACTAACATCTTATAGATGTTAGGATTGAGGTGATTGGAAAGTACCTATTGTTATTTCCATTCTCATATTAATTCATTTAGATTTATGGTTATTCATTTGCTTGTTTATCTACTTCATCTAGCATACTGTCATCTCCGAACACCTCTTCAATCCACTTATTCATTTCTTTTGACTTTATAGGATTACAGATGTACCCTTTAGGATTGTCAATCTGCTTAGATGCATACTTCCACTCTAACTTCTGCTTCTTAATGTTAAGATAGCTCCACTTTACTCTTCTTATGTTCATAATTTACCTCCATTCTTATATCCTAGTTTTCCTAATTCATTTAAGTTCTTTAGGAATAAATATCTCCTTGCCATTCTCATCATACTCTACATAACAGCCAGTAAGCCCTTCTATGATGAAGTCTCTTATGACACCTATGTATTTATCTACTGCTTCTGTAATAAATACCTCTTCTGGACAAGCAAAAGGAATCCTTACATTTGCTAAATTAATGACTGTAGTTCCATCTACATCTTTTAGATAGCATTCTTTATTGGTGTAATCCATGACAATCTTAAGCTTGTTAGTCTTACTCCCATTAATCATTTCCATTTCTATAGTTCTCATTTCACTTGGTATTATTAGTGCTTCTATAATTAAACTCAGCCCAAGTAGCAGGGTCGTAGTAGATCTTGTTATACTTAGCCCTATCTAATAATTTTAATCCATTTACTCATAAATCATTTATTTTATTATTAATCAGCTATTTCCATCGTTAATAACAAATGTAACTTCAACTCTTCATCTTCCAGTTTGTCAATAACACCGTAAGGGTCTTTGGCAAACTCTTCTAGGTCAATATTACCCTTCTCTAACAGTGCTGCCATTGTCTCTAGTACTTTCATAGTTCATTTATTTTTTATTAGTTATAATTACTGGTACTGCTACCATTGAAACTTGTTTAGGTAATCATTTAACGCTACGTTCCTTATCTATGAGAGTAGATAGATCTTGCATTGACATTCCTTTTGCTGGCATACTGTACTCTTTAACTAAGCCATTCTTAGAGTAGACTCTTACATGTATTGTAGTTGTAGCGTCTTCTGTTTCCTTATACTCCATAACGAAAGTATGCTTAGGACTGTACTTGTGATCTGGTGTGTAGATGTCTAATTCTACTTCTAACTGAGTGTTGTTGATTAGACTTGTTAAATCTTCCTTATCTTGTATTAAATTGGCAATTTGCCTGAATTTAAAATCAAAATACGTATTCTCCATACGTTTGCTGAGAATTGTTTTAAACTCTTCAACAGTATAGTCAGTATAGTCATTAATAAACTTGAAGTAGCTTACAAAATCAAGTACTGAGCTTGAGTATTCTTGTATTTCCTTATGCTTATTAATAAATCCATGTACCATAATTCGTTCTTTTGAACTCTGCGTTGTAAAATTCTCTTCTTAAAGATTTAAAATTGTCACTTAAATACTGATGTGTCCAAAAGAAATTGTCTAAATTACTTTGTAGATATTCTTGAATTAAAGGCATTCCATGCACAAATGGCAAATAGTGTTTATAATAGACACACAAAACATTTTTTTCATTATCAATAGAATATGCTAAAGTAATACGTCCATCCATGTTAGTTTGATTTATCGCTTCTTTTAGGATACTTATATCAGGGTTATTTAAAGAAAGGTTTCTAAAACTAGACCAAATTATGATAAAAGCTGTGGCATCATCTGCGGTAATAAAAAAGTCCTCATTTTGATATTTAAAACAAATATCATCATCTTTATCAACTTCTGGTTCACAACCAATTTCAGTTAATGTCTTAATAAGCAAATTCCTTGTTTTATTATCTTCTGCATTAATAGCTGCATCTATAATTTCATTCTTCTTGGTATAATCAGACTGTTCTTTATTATTCTCAATAGCATATCCTACTCTACCAAAGAAATATGCAGCAACTATTAGTATTAAACCTAAAACTATCAAACCTTCCATTTTATATTTATTTATTATTATAATAACACATTGTTTGCAGCTCACCAAATACTTTACCAACCATCAATTCATTACTAGTAGGCAAATAAATTTATAACGCCTTATTCTTTAATGAATTTCTCATTGAACCTTAATATTATATCAATAAATTCGGTAGGCAATCTTTTGAGTACTTCCTCTTTAATGTATAATGGTATTTCCTTATAGTATGCTTCCGCTATACTACCAGTAATAGAACTCATGGTATCAGCATCACCTCCTAAAGACACTGTTAGACGAATGGCACTTTCAAAATCAGTACTTTCCAAAAAAGAAATAATGGATTCTGGTACTGTACGTTGGCAGCTTGGATCACTGTAATAAGTAGGTCTTATTTCATCACAAGTTCTACTAAGATTATAGCCAAAAGTCGTTTCAATGTATTCTTTTATGTCCTTCTTTGATTTACCAGTACGAGCCATATAGATACAAGCTGCCGTAGCTTGTGCTCCTTTAATACCTTCTGGATGATTATGTGTTATTTCCGCACTCTTTTGAGCTGCATCTAATGTTTCCTCTAAGGTATCAAAAGCCCAACCAACTGGACTTACTCTCATTGCTGAGCCATTGCCCCAACTGTTATATGGTTGAGGATTCTCTTCTCTTAGCCATGACTGAAACCAACCGCCATAATTAGCTTGATAACGATGTCCGTAATCTTGCATAATACCCAAAAGACTATCACCAGTCAATAGCCAATCAGCATTTGCAACAGTCATTATAGTATCATCAGTAAAAGAAGAATAGCTAAGAAAGAGTTCAAAGTCTGTGGTCTTCATTGAACGATATTCATAAACAGAGCCTATAATATCGCCCGCTATTGCCCCTATTAGCATATTGTTTTCCATTTTGTTAGTTTTCAATTATAATTAGTATGAATTATTAAATACTGATCCAAGATACAACTATCTCTCTGATTTATAGCTAATCACTACTTTAAGCAGAGACACATTACATTATCAAATAGAACCAATTGAGTCTGGATCGACTTTGGATTCTTCCAGATAAATGTTCTGACGTTTTAGCCTATCAAATAAATCTGCACATGCATCATAAGAATGGTCTATGTTAAAGCTAAGATAAGCTTCTATATCTGGAAGCTCCACAACAAATGGAATTTCACGTTTGCAATGTAACCTAAATACCTTCTCCTCTTCATCAATAGAGTAAAAAATCGTTGCCATACAATGTATATTGGCTTGATTTATAATCTCTATTATTTTATTTAAGTTAGGGTTATCTAAACCGATTTTTGCCCAGTTCATGTTCCAGATAGTAATAAATGGAGATCTATTGTCAGCATCAATATAGATATAGCCATAGGAAAAAACAGTAAACTTTATTCTTTCAGTAGTTTCTTCTAATTCTGGTTCATAACCTATATTTTTGAGTACGTTAATAAGTAAATCCCTTGTCCTTCTTCTTTTTATTATTACTCTTCTTCTTCTTCTTTTAATAACGGTCTTATTAGTATCTTTATTGCTTACAAACTCTTCTGTATCAGTACTTCTGCTTTGTTTAATCAGCCCTTCATTACTTTTAATACCCTTATCTGTTTTCTTAACATAGCTATTGGACTGTTTTCTATCATCCTCAGTTATGCTATCAGCATCTGCATTTATCAAAGGAGTTGGACACTCTCTATTAAGCATGCATTTACTGCCACAATTAGGACAGATACCAATAAATAAATCGTAATTATCCACTTTTTCTTGTAAATCTGTTTCCAACACCACATTAACACACTGAAAACGCTGGTGCTCTTTTTCTGCTCCACAATTAGGACAACATCCTTTTTGATCTATCATAATGAAATTCTATTTATGAGTTTTATCATCTTTCTAAGCATATTACTTGCCATTAATTCATCATTATAGGCTAAACCTTTATCAAATTTCATTCTCCTGCAAAATTCTCATTAAACCTTTGTATTATTACTATAAAGCATAGTATTGCTAATGAAGTAATAATCTCATTCTTCGTAAGATATAATGTTATCAACAATCTGCCTAAACACATCACCAGCCATCAATCCACCACTAACAGGTAAGCCTTTCTTATTAATGGAAACAATTATACTGTATTGGGGATTTTCAACAGGGAAATAATCACAAAACTCAACTGCATATTCAGTATCTGATTTATTCTCTGTGCCATCCTCATTAGTAGAAACCTGACAAGTTCCTTGTTTTCCTGCAACTGTTACTTTTTCAGACTTGGCAGGTTGCCCTAAGCCATCAGTGATATTAAATGCCAAAGCCTGTTTCAAGCTGTCAATACTAGCCTTACTTGCTATCTGAGGATTAATAACTACTACACTATCCTTGTATAGTTGAGGCTGCACCATTTTTCCATCATTGGTAATAGCATTGTAGAATGTCAGAACTTGAATAGGTGAAATGAACTGATTGTACCCAATACTAAGCCAAATCATATCAGTTTCCGTAATGGAATAAGGCTGCAAGTTCGCAATCCCTGTAATACTATCTGGTTTACCATAATCCATTTTGGCAAGTAAATCAAAGTATGCCTGCGGATTGTCCCCAAAAGCCATCTCCATAGTCTTAGTAGTAGCAATATTTGAACTACAAGCTATGCCTCTTTGAAGTGTAATCTCACCATATCCACCTCTATGCCAATTATGATCTTTCATTGTCTCATTGCCAACAGGATAGATACCATTGCCTGTATCTACTTTATCCTCTAATTTCACTTTGCCAGTTTCTAAAGCTGCCAGTAGTGAAACAGGATGCATCAAGCCAGTAGGCTGTTGTACACAGACGTTCTCGCATGGTTGGTAGTCTGCACTATCTTTTTTGGTAAGTCCAACCAGAGCCTTTATTTGCCCAGATTGAACTTCCATAACAATTACCTGCCCAGATTGGGCATTGATCTCTGATAACTTACTTTCCAATACAGAAGTAACATTAGCTTGTAATGTACTGTCTATAGTTGAAATAGATTCTGTTACTTGCTGTTTGGATTGGCAAGCAGATAAGCTATACAGTATAATTAATAATAATATAGTAGGCTTCATTTGTCAATACAATGTAGTTATTGATTTCTAACAGTCACGACAATCCCTTTATCATAAAAACACCTTTTATCTAGCTTATAATTGAGAAGTTCTATTTCAAGACTACGATCCTCCGTTTCAGCTACTTCCTTAGTGGTATAATAGTAAGCTTGCACTATTGAATCCGCAGAAAATAAGCTTTTTAAACACTCCAATTCTTGAAGAGCATTTAATCTTAGTGTAATGACTTCACGATGCATTTTTTTACTTATATGCACATCCATAGTCGAGTTGCTATAATTGTTATCACCGTCATTTTCTAATAAATATTCCCTCATTTGATTACCACTGCCTATTTTGACTTTAATAGTTTTGTCAAAATACTCTATATCAACTTTCTTCCCTAGCAAATTGAGTTTATACTCCTCTAATTCTTTGCTTACACGATCTGAAGGGAAATCGTTATAATTTATCATATTTCCTTCTTCGGTAATTGGGTTGTAAACATAATCCATAAACTGAATGTCTGTAACAGTTAGATTATTTTTCGTGTTTTGGCAGCCAATAACGCTTACACATACCAGCACAATAAAAAAATTAATTATAGTTTTCATATGAAGCTTATTAAATTAACAATTTAGTCTTTTGTTATGAAAATGCACTAAGAACTATATATTACTAGGCAATTTGTGTTCTAAAGAATACATAAAATCTGAATATTTCTCTCTAAACTCATTCTTACTTAACGAATTACCTTCCTTGTCATAGTATTTAGCTGTTTTACCATCATATTCAATAGCTACTTGTCCATTCTCGAAATGTACATAAGCAGCAATAGGTACTCCATTTTGAACTATAGTGCAGCAACTTTCATCTGAACTATAAATCTTTCCAGAATAAAGTTCTCCTTGATAATAGCAGTATTCTTCATAATTAACTTCTCTGATTTCAATGTCTGGAAGGTACACTTTATTAACACATGAGTAACAAACCAATACAGTGAATAAGGACATCAACAATTTTAAAGTTTTCATAATGAGTAATATTTTTAAATTAAGTTACTTATTTTTCTCTCTCCAACGTGCAACTATAGCAGATAGTATAAAGACTATAATAAACAATAATATGACAATTACACTGCCAAAACCAGTGGAAGAATCTGAATAGTCAGACATCCTTCCTCTATCCAATAAGATCATTAATAATTCCATTTCTAATCATATTTATAGTTTTACATACAATTCTTTCATGAGGGAATAACCCCACTAAAACACGAATGTCACGATTTAACAATTCATATACTATTCTCTAACAACAAAAAAACCTTGTAACTTAGTAAACTTATCTCCTATACTTAATTGTTAATTCATGCTTTCTCCTTCTCCCACAGAAGCTTTTTACATACTACTTCAAGCACTAGAAAAACAATAGAGCCTAGCATTGATAAGGCTACTAGAATGATTTTATTGCCGCAATAAAGATATTAATTAATTCTTATTCTCATACAAAGAAATTTAGATAAAAATGCATAATGCCTAAATTTGCAAGCATTTTAATACTTTATCAACTAAATAAGATGAGAATCCAAGGGAAGAGAAATGTAAACTAACTTGTTCCATAGGCTTTGCTTTTTGCGTATCCTGTTTCCTATAGATACTTAATTTTACATACAAAAAAGGCATGGAAACTATTGTATATCTCATTCATCAGGTTCTTGCAAAACCTACCATACAAGTATAACAACAGTTACCCATGCCAATAATATACAGGCTACCCTATAAGAGTAGAAAGTAAACATCAGCACGGGCATTGTTGTTATCGTCTCCGTATGGTTTCAAATTTGCAAGATTCGATGAATAGAGACAATAACAAAATGCCTTTCGTTTATAATTATGTCCTCCTATTGCTAGGATTGGCACAAAGATAACGAAAGGTATTTATTTTGCAATTAAATTTATGTACTAAAAACTAAGATAATCATAAGTTTGTAAGATTTCCTCCTGTCTCAGACCTAGATAACGCTTAGTTATGGTAACACTGGAATGATTAAATAACTCCATCAACTTTACTAAGGCAAGTTCTGCATTATGTTCTCCAGACGCTTCAAAAACTCTCCTTCCAAAAGTCTTGCGTAAACTGTGAGTACTGAAATGATCTATCTTTAAACTATACTTCTCTTTCAGCTCCTTCAATACAATATTTACCCATTGAATAGAATAAGCCTTATTACTTCTTCCAGATAAGAAACACAGTTCATTCAAGTTTTGAATACCTAAAGCCACATAACAGTCTTTGATATGTTTCTGGAATTCCCTATTAATTCTCACTTCTCTGCGCTTGCCTGTTTTCTTCTCAATAATAATAAACTTTGCATCCTTATTTAGAAGCATTTCCCAAGTAAGTTGTAACAGATCAGAGATGCGCAAACCAAAGAATATGCCACAGCCAATAAGAAGACTTATCCTATACTCCTTATCTCTGTACAATTTCCTCACCAGATTTGTTGCGCTGTCCCATTGCAAATAATCGCTTGTTGTATAACTGTTCTTTAAACTCATAATAGTTTCAATTTTATTGGTTTAACCATACAAGTGAAAGTAAAATTAAAAGCATTTTTATAATCATCTGATAACCAGCCTTATTTCACTTCTATGAAAAAGTGAAAGGACACTTATACATAATATATAAATGTCCTTTGGAACTACCCTTTAATAAGAGCATAGGCAATTAAAAGAACGTAGCCAACTACAACTAGAGGAAATGACAGCATAGCCACAAGCATAGTGGCGACAAATAACAATACATAGAATAACTTTTGTACCATAGTTTCAAGAATTAAGCATTTGACAATTTTGTGTATTCTCAAATACCACTAACTTAAAAACCATTGGTATTTCTCATCTCCATGTAAAGCGGCTGTAATTCCAGTAACCAATTCTGTAGCATTGTAAGCCCTGTCCAAGAAAGAATCTATGTAACTTGACTTGTTACTACCAGTAAGTAAATTGTAGAACTTCCACATTGATAAGTCATTCCCCAAGCTACTAAAATTCTCATCTTGAATGTACGACTTCGCCACATTGTTAATCTGACTGTCAGTTAGTAACATTCTTGGTATGGTTTTCTGTTGGCTCTGTGGTAATGACTGGTAAAGTCTCATTCTCCCAAGTAATTGGCAAAACTGGTGTTCCGTTAAGTAAGAGTTGCCAAGTGTTTGCATCAAATGTATGTGCTTGGCTGGATCATAACGGTTGAACAATTCCAAGATGGCACGGTACAACTCATTCGTATTGGTAACTTCCAAACATGAAAGATACCCGTCAGTTGATACGCACAAGTTCGTACACACTTTACAGGTAAAGCCTATGAATACTTTAAATCGTTCTGCTGTCTTCTTACTGTATAAGTTCGTATGGTTGTACGCACGAACTCCACCAATAGTAAGAGTCAACCTGTTACCGTTTACTGTCTCGTAAATCGTAGGAACTTGAATGACAAAAGCGCATCTTTCGTAGTAGATAGTCTTGTCACTTTCCAGTAATTGATTGGCAGGCTTATGGATTGCTTCTGGTATTCTGCCCTTAATCACATGAGAAACACGAATGTCAGGCAATTCAATTTGTTCACCTTGAAAGAATGTCCTTGCAGCGTCTTGCACTGTTTCAATGAAAGCCACATGAGATAAGGTAGCCTCATTATCCTTGGCAAATACAGGAATGATACAATCATTTCTTAAATGCTCCAAACTTGCTTCAATCGTGTTGGCTTCAATGAATAACGGTCTCTTTTCCCTTGTGGGTTGTTCTTCCATTACTAAAGTAGCGTCTTCTGCATACTCACCAAAATTTAAACTTCTCCTTTGTGCCATTATTGGCGTAATCTGTAATGTTTCCATAATTTGTAATTCATTAAGTTAGTATTAAAAAGCTCTTCGTCTGAGTGCGAAACACACCACAGTCAGAACAAGTAAACCAATGAAAAACTGTGGCATTAGGACTACAGGAAGGATTAAGATAACTCCTAGCGTTAATACAATCTTTAATTTCTCCATACGCATTGTTTTAAGATTAGTAATCAATTGAATGTAGACAAAAGAACGCTTTGCATGAAAGTACTTTCCACTCTCATTACGAATGTGTGTTTTTGTAGTCAGTCTTTAATTATCTGCACTTGGCAGAACTGACAAATTAAAAATTTCATTCGTTTGGGGTTGGGAAGCCGTTTCATGTTTAGCTTTCATTTTTCTATTGATTGGTAGGAAGGGTGTGAAGGGTAACACGAAATTAGCGTTTGAGACATACATCTCTTTTAAATTTCCATGTAAGCCATTCTTCTGAAATCAATGTAATCACTTCGTAAGAACGTAAAGTCTAAATGGAAATGCTTCTCATGCTTGAAGGGGAGGGGGTAGAAATTTAAGTACCTTACATTTTGAGTTGGCATGATACAAAAAAAAGCCCCAAACCTTATGAATGGTCTGGAGCTTATACATCGTTACGTTACTAGGTTAGAATTATCTCTGTAGTATCTTTTTGGGCATATCGTGTTCTACCTACTGTACCCGCTTCTAATGATTTCATAAATGCATGCATATTTTTAACACCTTCAAAGTTTTTCTCCTTATACTTCTTGTAAATTACGCACTCTCTTGACAGTGATTTATTATTGTTTTCATTAAATTCTATTATGTGGTCAAACATTGCCATTGTTTTCTCTACATATCTATCCTTTGGTGAATCTATTATTAATCCTTTGACCTTTAAAATCTTACAGTCTCCAACTTCATCTAACAAGTCCATTTCCTTTAATTTCATGATGTACTTATTAATTGTGTCATGTCCCATGTGAATAAGTTTTTTCAAATCTCTTATGGATAGCTTGACAACATAACTGTGCGGTTCTGCTGCACTGAACAATTTAAGAATGAACCCTCTTAGTTTCAAATCCAGAGTATTGTAATTATCATAGAATTCTCTACTGATCCTTCTGTAATTACCAAAACTTACTTGGGCAAATTGATACATGGTATAGTGTCTGTCTTTCCGATTTAAATATATATCATTTATGCTAACTTCGCCTGTAGCCCTTAACTTATCATTAAATGACAATGTACCTTTATTCTTCTTATAGTTCTGTAGTGTTTCTCCTACATACCCTGCAAGTTGTTCCAGTGTAGTATTAGTTTTTAAAAATTCTGTATTTGCTATCAAAAGCAAAGTGTAGGTTCTGTACACATCTGCACAACCTAAAGTTTGTATAAGATTATTGCTCATTACTGTGTAAGTCTTGAAGGGTAATTTCTTGCTGTCCATAAGGCAAACGCTCAATATGTTTAATTAAGGTTATCTGGTTAGTCTTTAATAAGAATCTCATTCTAGTGGAACTTAGTTTGTTTGTTTTCCTCAGTTCGCTTAGTTTCTCATAAAAATTATTGTTATAATGCCACATGTGTAATTAATTTGTGTGTTTTACTTAGCCAACCTCCCAAAAGTTCGCTAGAACTTTGCAGGGGGCTGTATGGAGTTATGGTATCTAGGAATGTAGGCAGGGGGTGAATAAGCACGCCCCAAAAAGGGAATAAGCACACCTAAATAATCCAATAACGTTAATGCTTCAATGGGGAATTTTACCTTATTGGTGAGCACATAGGTAGGTTGTTGATATTAATAGCCCTGTCTGCTTATAAGACATGGAAGAGTCAGTAAATTCAAAAAACATACCCCTATTTGAACATTGGAATTCTACAGCTTCAAATGCCAATATGTTTTCGATTCCCGTTGCAGGCTCACATGGTAACAAGTAATTGGATTTGGTAGCATATCCAGTTGAGGATATATGCCATTCTGATACTTATAAACACGAAAAGGGAGAACCGTTTTGTACAGTTCTCCCTATAGGTTGTTAATACTATATTCATTCACATAATCTATGGGATGTCTTCATTAATTATTTTATGAGGAATTAGGACTTTAGATGAGGGAAAGGATTACTAAGCATTTCCTCTCTTATCTCTTTAATTTGCTTAATTACTTTTTCAATATCAGTTTCTTCATGTGTTGGTGTAAACTCCATACATTGTTGCATTATATGTAACTCTGCATCATCTGTTTTAACTGCTGTTCCTTCTTTTATGATGTATAAGGTTTCAAATGCATCTGTTAAATACGGGTTTATATGATAAAAATTTATTAGTGCCAAAGTATTATTGTATTTTAGCCGAAGAAGATTTATCCTACAACGTTCTTTACCTTTTTTACTTCTTGGTAATTTACAACCGCCATACCAGTGCTTTCTTAAAGCTTCATTTCCTAAATACTCATCAAACACTTCACTAGGAGAATGTAATAGTTGTTTGTAGAATGTAGTTGTAATACTAGCCCCAACATCCGTGAATCTTTTTAACAAATCATTGAGGGTTATCAAATTTTGATTTAGTTCCAAAACCTTATGATTGTATTTCCCATCGTTGAATTTCTTGCATAATTTTAAATCAGTCATAGTTATTAATTGAGTTTAGTTTATCATTGTTCATCTTGATGTAAACGGTGTAAACCTTGTTATCTTTTTGTTTGCGCTTCTTAGAAAAGCCATTGAGCTTTGCCCAAATACCAATCGTTGTCTTGCTGTCATCTACATTTTGAGCCAATGCAAGCTCACGTAGTTCTTCAAAAGTAAATTCATCCTTCTTCATTAGGAAATTCATTAATTGTTAGTTGTGGTAATCTGTAGTGTTCGCTATTGGCAAGAGCAGAGCCAACCTCTTTGCATAGTCTTGGCTCATGCTCAAAGCATAAGACTATGTGTATAATTCCCCCCTCTACCTTATTAAAGACAAGTCTAGGGTTGTAGATTGTCGTATTGGCGATGTATGGTATGAGATACGGAAATAATACATTTGATTCAAGTTCTTCTAACATGTGCTTACCTGATAAGTACTCTGGTAATATGGTACTGTATAAGTAAACCTTCACGTCTTTGAATCGTTGCATCTTGAGTTTAATAACATCTCGCTTTCTTAAAATAGCTTTCGGAATGTCTTCAAGGAAGTCATTTGAAGTTTTGAGGTCTAAGTTTCTTAACATTAGTTCATTGGGTTAAATGTATAAAATATGAATCTTGATGTGGTGAGTGGTACAAATTCAAATGGTAGGTTTCAGATATGCTTCAATTGGGTAAATTGGAGTTCAGATGTACTTCAAACTGGAAATTCAAGAGTTTCAGTAGTACCACTCTTATCTCATGTTGATGGTGCAAAGATACTGCACTTCTTGGAGATGACATAACAGTTATGTAACTTTCTTAAAACTTCATGTAGAGAAGCTTATAAGCTTACAAAAACTGTGTCGGAGCAATCTTGATTTTGATTTAAGCTGTTCAAAAGTGATTTTGAAGTGAGCTTGTGAAATGGAAAGTAAACTGTATATGACTTACCTTGTCTCATTTTGCGCTTCTTGATGTAGAGTTCAGCTGCCCAAAGCCCAATGTGTAGCTTTGTGTCTTTTATACCGTTCTCCAGTGCCTGTTTTCGGATGTCTGCGTAAGTAAGTTCTTTCATTTTGAGTAGATTTAGGTTTTTAGTGGCAAATCTCGGTGACGGACAGCCCGGTCATTCCTGACTTTTAATCACATGCAAAGATACGGACTTCGGGGGAGGGCAACAAACGATAGGTTAAAATTGTGAATATTTCATGTTAAGGATGCTCTGAGCCTCAATTTTGCCCCGTATCCTTAGCCGGTCGGGGAAAATCAGAAGCTCAGATAATAGTCTGCTCGGAACTTGGCAAATGTAACATACTACTTCAAGTCTCTACTTCTTGCCTCTAGTACAGCTTTTGCAATTTCACTGACATTTGCAAAACTATCATGATCCAAGATACCCATCTTTAATGCCTTCTCTAAAAACAACATAACCGCATTCTCACTAAGATCAATTTTAATGCACTTAATTATGAGTTCCTTAAAACCATCTTTCAAGTCAGACTGCTTCCAAACAGATAACTGCTTTGCATATTTCTTTGCAACATCAAAATCAGAAGTAGAAGACTGGGCAAACTGCTCTATCTCATTTGCAAGGTTCTTAACCTCATTATCATAACTGCACAACTTTCCATCTTTCAAGTAACCAACCTTTGATTTCAATGCAGCTGCCTTATTGATTTTAGATGCTAAAAATTGAGTGTCCAGCAAAGCATCAAAAGTTATCTTTTTATCCACCAAACAATCAGTATCTTCTGCTACATTACCATGATTAGCAACAGTAGTAGATATTACCACATTAGATTGTTCTATCTTCACTGATTCTTTTTCTAACATTAATACAGCTGCATCCTCAGACGTTAATCTAACGTATTTTTTAAAAGACTCAGTAGTTTTATGTCCTGTTATCTTCATTATAATATGACTATCATAGTTACGCTTCAACATGTTACAAATGAATGAACGTCTTGCCGTGTGAGTACCAATAAGTTCATAAGCTGGCACTTGCTTCGTGGAAACTTTTCCTCCTCTATCTTCCGTAACATTATGTGATCTTGTTATACCTGCCTTCTCTCCAATCTTCTTTAAATAATTTAAAGCCGTTTGATTGGAATAAAGAGGAAAACCAGTCTTATATTTATCAAGGATCTCTATAGCAATAGGCAAAAGAGGAATTGATACTCTATGAGTTTTTTTCTCTTGTACAATTTCTATCACCTTCCCTTTCCCATTAGGAGCGTCTTTTATAATACCATCATTGATTGACTGAGTATCAGCAAATCGTTGTCCTATCCAACATTGAAGTACAAACAAGTCTCTTACTTCTTCTTCTACCCCAGTTAACTGCAAAGCATAGATTTTATTTATTTCAGCCTCTGTTAAATAAATCTCATTTTCATCACCTTGCCTACTTTGAGGCTTCTTATACTTATCAAGCTTGGCTTCATGAATATCAATCATACCCTGCTGCTCTGCCCTTCCAAGAATACAGATTATTTTCTCTACTTTATTACCAACTGTCGTAGTTTTAGTTGTTTTACCTTTACCTACCTTTTTATTAAAAAGATACTGTTCATAATCTTTTATTAATGGCAGATTTATATCAATGAAGCTAATAGGGGATTTACCTGTGTCATTTATAAACTCTTCAAAAAATTTAATCTGCTTCACATAATCACTTCTTGTACTGTCTTTTATAGTCTTATCTAGAGCCAGTGTATTACGTAACCAGTGTATTGCATTTACAGCTTGCTTTTTTTTCTCCATAATAGTATCTTTATATATGAACCTCTTTAGAATTTCAATACTATCCTCAATTTCGCTAGGATTATCACAAAGATAATGTTTATACTGTAAAAATCTATTCTTAATCTCTATAATTTTCTGGTTTACAATAGTATTATTAAGATTATCAAGTTCACTTATCCTACAACTAATATAAGCTTCTTGTTTCTTTTCATTCCAATGGTCAGGATATATCTTAACACCTGTAGCCAGTTTTACCTGTTTTCCACTTATTCGGCACACCAAATAAATGTTCGTAGGCTTATTAGCTTTCGGTTCTCTCAGATTAAACCTAGCCTGTAGCTCATTGAAAAAAAACTGCCCTGCCATAACCTTGTTATTCAAATCCGTTCTTCAAATCCGTTCTTTAAACTCGTTCTTCAAATCCGTTCTTTCAAGGTTAAAAGCACATTGCGTAAAAGATAGTATCGCGTCCCAGAGTACTGGACAAGTAGGTTAACCAGCATGAGTATAAAGCAAAAAAAAATGGAGCTTTTCACAAAGCCCCATTTTTCAGTTTTCAATAGGTATTAGTTTTTTTTTAAGGTAAAAAGATTGTTTTCAGGATAACGCTGCAAATATAGCGGCTTTTCAGGTTACTTACCAAATTAAAAAACATGTCTTATAACATCTTTTTGAAATTTCTTTGGTTTTATTACCACTTCTATAGCCTTTCCACATCCGCAATCGTTTTCAATGGACAAATATATAGCATTTTTCTAACAAACGCTAAATTTTACCTAAAAAAGAACTCATTTCTTGCTTAAAGGATAATGTTCGTCCGTTTTTCCGCTATGTTTTAACACTTTCGCATCGATAAAGAAGACTATTTCTTCGGCAATATTGGTAATATGGTCGCCGGAACGCTCCAACTTACGGAAGACACTTACCAGGTTCAGGCAAGGAAGAATACTGTCCGGATGTTTAGCAATATAACCTGCCAGAATCGTAGTAGCTTCAGCATTAATTTCATCCAACAAATTGTCTTTAGCAAAGACTGAAGTTGCCAGATCCTGACTCTCTTCCTGAAGAGCCTTTTTGGCAAGTTCCAGCATGGCAAGTACTTGCGCCTGCATTTCTTCCAGACGTAATTGCTTCAAAAGGTCCGGATCGAGGACAGGCTCCTTACAGTTCAGCACGAAACGGGCTATACCTTCGGCAAAGTCCCCCAACCGTTCCAGGTTTGTATTGATCTTCAGCATGGCAAGCACAAAACGTAGATCAATGGCTACGGGATTGTACAGGGCAATAATATCTTCTACGTCACTGTCTATTTTCAATTCCAAGGCATTCACGCGACGTTCGCGCACCAACACTTGCTGCGCCAGTTCGCGGTCGAAAGTCAAGACTGCCTCCCCTGCCCGGTCGAGCTGGTTATATACTAAGGTCCACATTTCGTCTATTTCCTTTTTAAGTAAGACGAGTTCCGATTCGATAAACTTTACCATAAATTTCTATTTTAAGATTACTTATATGATTAATTAGAGGAAACCTGTCACTCTTTTGAGTCTTGCAGCGAGCCACCTTTAGTTTCTCTGTGTGAAACTCCCGGTTTCATGCCGTGAAACTCTTAGTTTCATCCTTTGAAACTGTTGGTTTCACGCCGAGAAACTCAGAGTTTCAAGCAATGAAACAAATGCCTATCCAAAACGGCCCGTAATATAGTTCTGAGTCTCCACCTTCTCGGGGTTCGTAAATATCTTCTTGGTATCGTCAAATTCCACCATTTGCCCCAAATAGAAGAATGCTGTTTTATCACTAACGCGCGCAGCCTGCTGCATATTGTGTGTAACGATAACAATTGTATACTGTTCTTTCAACTCGTGAATAAGCTCCTCTACTTTAGCCGTAGAAATAGGATCGAGCGCAGAAGCCGGCTCGTCCATCAGCAATACGGAGGGAGACACAGCCATGGCGCGGGCTATGCAAAGGCGTTGCTGTTGTCCGCCGGAAAGTGCATAAGCGGAAACTTTCAACTTATCCTTTACTTCTTCCCACAAGGCGGCACCCCTCAAGGACTCTTCCACACGCTGGCGGATAAAACTATTGTCCGTCACCCCGTTCACCCGAAGGCCATAGGCCACATTCTCGAAAATACTTTTAGGAAAAGGATTAGGACGCTGGAACACCATACCTACTTTCTTACGGAGCTCATCCACCTGGACATCTTTTCCGTAGATATCCTTTCCGTCAATATGGATTTCACCTGTCAGGCGAGTATTGGGAATCAGATCGTTCATACGGTTGAATAACCGCAGGAAAGTGGACTTACCGCATCCCGAAGGACCGATAAAGGCTACCACCGAACGTTCTTCTATCGACATACTGATACCTTTCAGAGCATGAAAGTCACCATACCAGAAGTTTACATCATTTGCTTCTATTTTACCAATCATTTCATTTACTGTTTATTATTCCCGTTAGTTCATCTTTACTTTCTTCTCAAAATACTTCCGTAAGGCATTTGCCAGAAGATTTACAAAGAGAATGATTATTATTAAAACCAAAGCAGTGCCATAAGCCAGCGGAAGCTGAGCTTCCATATCCGTACCACTAGTAGAAATAACATATAGATGATAAGGCAATGCCATGCACTGATCGAGGATACTTGTGGGCAACTGAGGAAGAAAATAAGCGGCACAAGTAAACAGGATGGGTGCGGTCTCACCGGAAACACGTCCCAAAGCAAGAATAAGCCCTGTTATCACATTCGGCATGGCCATTGGCAGAATCACATGCCAGATGGTTTGCAATTTGGTAGCTCCCAAAGCCCGGCTTCCTTCACGCAGAGTATCGGGAATAGCTTTCAGCGCTTCTTCGGTAGTACGGATCACCAAAGGCACGCAGAGCAATCCCAATGTAAGAGAGCCGGCAAGGATACTATCGCCAAACCCCATATAGTTAACGAACAGGGCCATACCGAAAAGACCAAAGACAATGGAGGGTATCCCACTCAGATTATTCGTCATCATGCGGATAAAACGGACGATCCAGCCCTTCGGAGCGTATTCATTCATATAGATACCACTCATTACTCCCACCGGAAAGGCAAACAGGGCACTGCCTATCATCAGATAGAATGTGCCGACGATGGCAGGCCAAATACCACCTGCCGTCATGCCGTCCTTCGGCGCGGTAGTCAGAAACTCCCAACTGATAACTCCTATACCTTTATATATAATAAAACCGAGAATGGCAAAGAGTATCCCTACCACCGTCAGGCTCAGCAAACGGAATGTACCGAATGCAATGCGTTGCGAAAGATGTTTCCTATCTATCATACTCATTTTACTTTTCTCTGTAAAACACTATCTTTTCCGGGCCGATACAGCTTCCACCGTGAAGTTGATCAGCAAACTGATAAAGAACAATACTACTCCCAGAAGGAATAAAGCTTCATAATGAGCTCCTCCGGCAGGTGCCTCTCCCAGTTCCGCTGCAATCGTAGCGGGAATGGTGCGCAACGGCTCCAGAATGGTATGCGGTATAACAGCCGCATTGCCTGTCACCATCAATACCGCCATCGTTTCTCCGATGGCGCGTCCGATGCCCAGCACTACTCCGGAAGTGATGCCCGATACAGAATAGGGTATCACCACCTTATATATAGTTTGCCATTGCGAAGCTCCCAATGCCAGACTGGCTTCACGCATGGCACGGGGACAGTTGCGCATGGCATCTTCTGTCACAGTAATAATCGTGGGCAATGCCATTATTGCCAATACGATGCTTCCCGCCAGACCGCTTTCGCCAACCGGCAAGTCGAACACTTTCTGTATGAGCGGCACAATGACTATCAATCCGAAGAAGCCATATACCACTGACGGAATACCACTCAGCAACTCAATTATCGGCTTCAACAAATTGCGTACCTTAGGATTTGCCACTTCGGACATATAGATAGCTACCGAAAGACCGAACGGAAGAGCTATTAGAATGGCAAAAAGACTCACCCATAATGTACCCGTT
The DNA here is from genome assembly GCF_000526555.1 of Bacteroides sp. 14(A). NCBI lineage: Bacteria > Pseudomonadati > Bacteroidota > Bacteroidia > Bacteroidales > Bacteroidaceae > Bacteroides > Bacteroides sp. 14(A). Next base: position 1,191,364 of record NZ_JAGH01000005.1, read on the forward strand.
ATCAGTGGCAAAAAGCCAAATTGCGCGGCAGGTGTAGCCGTAGGAAACCATTCGGCACCGGCAAAGACGTCTTTCACTGAAATCGTATTATCGCGCAACAAGTGTACGGAGTCTTGCCGGACAATAAACTGTTGCGGCACAAAAGCAATGATGCCCGGTGTACGCTCCACCAACTCGGTAATTCTTGCTCCGGCGTGTTCATAAGAAGGGCCCAGTTCTTCTTCGGTATAATACTGGGTGATATCCTCCAAACGGAAAAGCCGGATAGGCATATCCTGCCCTCCGACCTCATTCCAGTTTGTTATTTCCTCGTCGAAAACATCTTTTATCTGAGCCGGTGTCAGCTCAGTAACCTTATTATCTTTATTCAATGCCAATACATATCCCTCTTCAATCACCCGGCTGTTGAACAATCCCAACGCCTCGGAAAAGAGAAACAGGATGATAAGCACAATGGTAATGCTTGTTACGAAACCACTGCAAGCCAATATACCTTCTACTATTTTTTCAAAAAGTTTCTTCATAAATACCTGTTGATATTCTGCATGCAAAGAAACGGGGCCGATGTTAAGAGAGTGTGACTAACATTTGAAAGAAATGTTTCAAACATATTACAAAAGCGTTACAACCCGCAAAAACACAAGCTTTGTAATAGCATCGTAATACACGATTGCTTTATTTGCAGAGAATAAACAAAAAGAGTAGTATGAAGGTTGTTATACTATCATTAGTTTACTACATAAAGTAATTATAAACAATACCTATTATGAAAAGAATAAGTATTATCCTACTCCTGACATTAGCTGCAAGTAGCATGCAAGCACAGCGTATTAAAGGCAGCGACACCGTACTCCCCGTAGCGCAACAGACCGCTGAAAGGTTTATGGCGCTCAATCCCGATGCCCGGATTACCGTCACGGGTGGCGGTACCGGCGTGGGTATTTCCGCTTTATTGGACGGAACAACGGATATCGCCATGGCATCCCGCCCCATCAAGTTCAGCGAGAAAATGAAAGTAAAGTCCGCAGGCAAAGAAGTAGAAGAAGTAATCGTCGCCTACGATGCCCTCGCCGTCGTGGTACACCCTTCCAACCCCGTGAAACAACTGACACGCCAACAACTGGAAGATATCTTCCGGGGAAAAATAACAAACTGGAAGCAAGTGGGTGGAGATGATCGTAAAATCGTAGTATATTCCCGTGAAACATCTTCGGGCACCTATGAGTTTTTCAAAGAAAGCGTTCTCAAAAATAAAAATTATATGAGCAGTAGCCTTTCCATGCCCGCCACCGGAGCCATTATCCAATCCGTCAGTCAGACGAAGGGAGCAATAGGGTACGTAGGGCTGGCTTATCTCTCCCCTCGCGTCAAGTCACTTTCCGTATCTTATGACGGCAAACACTTTGCGCCGCCCACAATGGAAAGTGCCACAGACAAGAGTTACCCCATCGTACGACCTCTGTATTATTACTATAATACGGAAAACGCCGGACAAGTAAACCCACTCATCAGTTTCATCCTGTCACCTGCCGGTCAGGAAATCATTAAAAAGAGTGGATATATTCCCGTGAAATAAGGATAAACGAAAAAAATGTCTTACTTTTGTAGCTTGATTTTTAGAATATATACATACCATTATGGCAGATATTAAGAGCGAAGAAGTAGGCGAAAAAAAGAGCCTCAACTTCATTGAACAAATTGTTGAGAAAGATTTAAAAGAGGGTAAAAACGGTGGTAAGGTGCAAACGCGTTTCCCGCCCGAACCCAACGGATACCTCCACATCGGTCACGCCAAGGCTATTTGCCTTGATTTTGGTATTGCAGCCGACCACAATGGCATCTGCAATCTGCGTTTCGATGATACCAATCCTACCAAGGAAGATGTGGAATATGTAGAAGCCATCAAAGAAGATATTCAATGGCTGGGTTACCAATGGGGTAATGAATACTATGCGTCCGATTACTTCCAGCAATTGTGGGACTTTGCCATCCGCCTCATTGAAGAAGGTAAAGCATATATTGACGAGCAGACTTCCGAGCAAATCGCACAGCAGAAAGGTACTCCTACCCAACCGGGTGTGGAAAGTCCCTACCGCAACCGCCCGATAGAAGAAAGTCTTTCCTTGTTCAAGAAGATGAATACAGGTGAAATAGCAGAAGGTGCTATGGTGCTCCGTGCCAAAATTGACATGGCGAATCCGAACATGCACTTCCGCGATCCTATCATTTATCGTGTAGTGAACCATCCGCACCATCGCACGGGCACCACTTGGAAAGCTTATCCGATGTATGACTTCGCACATGGACAAAGCGACTACTTCGAAGGCGTAACCCATTCTCTCTGTACGTTGGAATTCGTTCCTCACCGTCCGCTCTACGATCTTTTTGTAGACTGGGTGAAAGAAGGACAGGATTTGAATGATAACCGCCCTCACCAGTATGAGTTCAATAAACTGAACCTCAGCTATACGCTGATGAGCAAACGTAATCTGTTGACTCTGGTAAAAGAGAAACTGGTGAACGGATGGGATGATCCCCGTATGCCGACCATCTGTGGTTTCCGCCGTCGCGGATATTCTCCTGAGTCTATCCACAAGTTTATCGATAAAATCGGATATACCACTTATGATGCGCTCAATGAATTTGCTTTGCTGGAAAGCGCCCTGCGCGAAGACCTTAATTCCCGCGCAATTCGTGTATCTGCCGTTGTGAATCCGGTGAAGCTGGTTATTACCAACTACCCCGAAGGACAAGTGGAAGAACTGGAAGCTATCAATAATCCGGAAAAACCGGAAGAAGGCAGTCACTTCATCGAATTCAGCCGTGAGCTGTGGATGGAACGTGAAGACTTCATGGAGGATGCTCCCAAAAAATATTTCCGTATGACTCCGGGACAGGAAGTGCGCCTGAAGAATGCTTATATCGTAAAGTGCACCGGTTGCAAGAAAAATGAAGCCGGAGAAATAGTCGAAGTATATTGCGAATACGACCCGAACACCAAGAGCGGTATGCCCGAAGCAAACCGTAAGGTGAAAGGTACCTTGCATTGGGTCAGCTGCGACCATTGTCTCGAAGCCGAAGTACGCCTCTACGACCGTCTGTGGAAAGTGGAGAACCCACGCGACGAGCTTGCCGCTATTCGCGAAGCTAAAAACTGCGATGCTCTGGAAGCGATGAAAGAAATCATCAACCCGGATTCATTGCATATACTGCCCCGTTGCTACATTGAGAAATATGCCGCAGGCATGAAACCGCTTACTTACTTGCAGTTCCAGCGCATCGGTTACTTCAATGTAGATCCGGACTCCACACCGGAAAAGATGGTATTCAACCGTACTGTAGGGTTGAAAGATACCTGGGGCAAGATTAACAAATAAAGTAAGGATTATAGGAGTAAACTATTAATGAGCAATAAAAACCTGCTGTCCGGCAGAGATAAAGAACTTCAGGAACTTGCCGAACAATATGAATTGGCAATGTCCGCGAAACAACCATTTTATCTGGACGCAGACGATTTGGCTGACCTTGCCGACTGGTATGGCACCAAAAAGAATTATGATAAGGCTTTAGAAATTGCAGAATATGGCCTAAAGCTACATCCCGACAGTACGGCATTAATGATAGAATATGCTTACCTGCATCTGGATAGCGGAAAAAGAGCAAAGGCACGTGAAATCATCGAAAACCTTCCCGATACCTATTCGCCGGAAGCCAAGGTGGTACGTGCTCACTTGCTACTAAGTGAAGGTAAGCTGGATGATGCCGAACAGTTACTCGATACGATTGAAGATAAAGAGGATCTGGCAAATGTAGTCGATGTATCTTATATGTACCTCGATATGGGCTATCCGGACAAGGCTCTGGCATGGCTCAACCCGGTAAAGGAAGAATATGCCGATGAAGAAGCTTACATTGCCGTAGTTGCAGACTGTTATTATGGGAAAGGCATGATAGAAGAAGCAATTCCTCTATATAACCAACTGATAGATCAGAATCCATATTCGGCTCCCTACTGGTTCGGACTGGCAAGATGCCATTTTGAAGATCTGAACTTCGACCAGGCAATTGATGCCTGCGACTATGCATTGATAGGTGATGACGAATTTGCAGACGCCTATGTAATGAAAGGGCATTGTTTTTACCAGTTGGGTAATGAGGATGCAGCTCTGGAATGTTATCAGAAAGCTGAGCAGATGCATGGGCTGGCTCCTGAGTTTGTCTATACCTATATCGGTTTATGCAAGGTATCCAAAGGCGAATGGGAAGAAGGATACGAAAATCTGGAAAAAGCAATCCAGGCTAACGAAGCGGAAGAAACTCCCGCACCTACTCTACCCAGCCTATATGCCAATGCAGGGCTTTGCCTTTCCAAAATGAAAAAGAAGCGCAAAGCGCACCAGTATTGTAAGAAAGCCCAAAAGCTGGAACCGAAAGATCCTGAAGCCTACCTGATTGAAGGCCGTATGTACGTCGAAGAAGGTGACTACGAAAAGGGAATAAAGCAATGGGCAAAGGCCTTGAATTGTGCTCCTAGCGCTGATACCTGGAATGAAATAGGTATGCACAGCATGGAAATCGGGTATCTGGATTATGCGAAAATAGCTTTTGAACGTGTTTGTGAGTTAGAACCGGAATTTGAAGGTATCAATGAAAAGTTGACCGTTCTCTACATGACGTTGCATGATAAGGAAAACTTCATAAAGTACAATCAGAAGTGCACCCGCCCCTTTGATCTGAAAGAACTGGAGAAAATGCAGGCCATGATGGAAAATGAAGACCGGGAAGATCTGGCTGTTTACATGCAAAATATCATAAAAGCATTGCAATAAAAAAAACAGAGAGTAAAGCTGATCGCTTTACTCTCTGTTTTTTTATATTGTAGAGGGTATCCTTATTTAGCGCTACGTGTAGAAAGCTTCTCCAAAAAATATACCAGGAAAAAACCAACAATCATCAATACTACAGCTTCAACAATATATTGATTAGGAAGGATATTCGCTTCAACCAGTGGCTTCACTACTCCATGACTGTCTGTGAACGTTTCAAGCGTTTCTTTCCATGGCCATACCTTATTAAGAGACCCCAGCATAAAGCCGGTCAATACCGCCAACGTAATATTACGAAAGTTCTTTAGTGCATATGAAAGAACTCGTGAAAAAGTAGTTATACCTATACAGGCGCCTGCCAAGAATACTAATAAAGTCACTATATCAAATGTCTTGACCGCTTCCATTATATAGAAGTATTTGCCTAACAGTACCAAAATAAAACTACCCGATATGCCCGGCAAGATCATTGCGCAAATAGCAATCGCACCGCAAAGGAAAATGAAAAACAGATTGGATGGCGTTTCAGCAGGAGTTGCCACCGTAATGTAATAAGCAACTGCCACTCCTATGATAAAAGCCGGAATTGTTTTCTTATTCCACTCTTTTATATCTTTCCCCACAAACCAAGTGGAAGCCAGCACCAGTCCGAAAAAGAAAGCCCAGACCATTACCGGATGATCCGTAAGCAACCATGTAATAATCTTAGCCAACGAAAATACACTGACAGCGATTCCAGCTACAATGGAAATTAAAAAATTACCATTAATAGCTTTCCAGAACGCTCCCCATTTTCCTGTAAAAAACAACTTTAAACTTTTTCCGTTGATGCTTTTTATCGAATCTATCAGTTCATCATAAATTCCCACAATAAAAGCAATTGTTCCTCCCGATACTCCGGGAACCACATCGGCTGCTCCCATTCCCACACCTTTCAGCATGAGTAAGGCGTAGTCTTTTAAACCTCGTTCCATTTTTCTTTGTTATCTATTAATACTTGATTTCATGGTACAAAGTAAAACAAAAAAAGTCAGTTACTCACCATAAAGCAAATAAAATACACAAAAGATAATCCACAATCAATTCACACGCCAACTCACTATATAAAAAACAAATGGTGCACAATAGCCTCACGACCCTTGTGCACCTTATCTTTTTTATTGCTATTTAAAAATCTGAATTTACTATTTCTTCACAGCCTCTATTGCTTTGTCATAATCCGGCTCCTGAGTGATTTCGGGTACCAGTTCAGTATACATCACTTTTCCATCTTTACCAATGATAACTACTGCACGTGCCAGCAAACCGCCCAATGGTCCATCTGCCATACGTACGCCATAGCTTTCATCGAAATCCGAAAAACGGAAATCAGACAAAGGAATTACATTTTCAATACCTTCCGTCGTACAGAAACGAGCGTGAGCAAAAGGCAAGTCTTTGGAAATCGCCAGTACCACGGTATCAGGCAGACTTGCTGCCAACTTATTAAACTTGCGCACAGACGTTGCACAAACACTAGTGTCCAAACTCGGGAAGATATTCAATATCACATTCTTTCCTTTCATATCTTTCAAAGAAAAAGAAGAAAGGTCAGTCTTTACTAACTCGAAATCAGGAGCAACTGTTCCTGTTTTTATAAACTCACCGATAATCTTAACCGGTTGTCCCTTGAATTTTGTTGTAGCCATAGTTTTCTTTTTTTATATGTTTATATAACAAACGAACTGTTAGAAAAGTTCGCTCAAAACTTTTCCAACTGTAAATTGTTACTCTCACAAACATGATTACAATAACCATTTAAAATTCAATTTGCATGAAAACTTTATTTGACGAACTTCAATGCGAAGTAAAAAACTGGTGGCTCTCTCTCTTGCTTGGCATACTCTACGTAGTAGTTGCCGTCAGCCTGATGTTCGCACCGTTGAGCGGCTACGCAGTTTTAAGTATCCTGTTCAGCATATCCATGTTATTCAGCGGTTTGCTGGAGATTTCTTTTGCTGTAAGCAACCGGAAAAATGTATCCAGTTGGGGCTGGTATCTGGCCGGAGGTATCATCGACATGATATTCGGTTTCTACCTGATAGCTTATCCATTACTGAGTATGGAAGTTATTCCTTTCATTATTGCATTCTGGCTGATGTTCCGGGGCTTCTCATCTGTCGGCTATGCCATGGATCTGAAAAGATATGGTACAAGAGACTGGGGCTGGTATATTGCTTTCGGCATATTAGCCGTAATTTGTTCGCTCATCATCTTATGGCAACCGGCAATAGGCGCTCTCTATGCAGTTTACATGATTTCATTCGCATTCCTGATTATCGGATTCTTCCGCATCATGTTGTCATTTGAACTGAAAAGTTTGCATAAACGTGGAAAAAGCATGAAAGAGGAAAACGAAGATAAAGAAATTCCCGTAGGATAGTTAAGAATTCCACTGCCCGGAGAAACGAGTTGACTAAAGTGCCTGGAAACAGGAACTTGTCAACTCGTTTTCTCATTAGTTACACTTCAGGAAACGATGCATAGTAGTTCGGGATACTCCCATCTGGCGAGCCAGCTCCGAACAGGAAACACCTCGTTGAGCATCTTTTATCAAACGTCTTTTGTTCTCACGAAGTACCCTCATAGCAGGACAGGTTCCTTTCTTTCGTCCCAATTTTACCCCCTCTTGCCTGCGCCTTGCCAATGCTTCTTTTGTTCGCATGGAAATCAGATTACGTTCTATCTCTGCCATTAATCCGAATGCGAACCCCAATACCTTGCTGTTCATGTCATTTTGAAATACATACCCCTCTTTTGTGCTGTACAGAACAATTTCTTTCTTGATACAAGAATTAAGAATCGTCATGATTTCCAACATTGTACGACTTAATCTTGAAATTTCCGTCACAATCAGCGAGTCACCTCTTTGCATTCGGTTCAACACCCCCGATAGCTTCCGGTCTTTGCTTCTCACACTACCACTCACCGTTTCGGTGTACCACTTGTCAATCTGCAATCCATTCTTCTCTGCAAAACGCAGAAGTTCTTCACGTTGATTAGCCAGAAATTGTTTTTCTGTACTTACTCTTAAATAAGCTACTACCATAATTTTGTTGTTTTTATAGGTTTAACGCGCCAAAGAACAGCAATAACAGCGAGAAATCACACTCCCTCCAATCAATGATATACAGGCGATTGCCTCTATTTAGGCTCTTTTATTTGACAACAGATATTTCTGATACTATGAGACAAATTATGTAGAAGTACATTTTCAAGGATGAAGTACCAGTCATAAAAAGAAACAATAAAAAATCTCAGCATAACTTTTTCATGCGAGCATGAAAGTTATGCACTCAAATTGCATTATCTTTGTAGTCAGTTTTATAACAAGAATATAAATTCATAATTAAAAAACAAAGGAATTATGGCAATGCATACATGGTTTGAGTGCAAGATCCGTTACGAAAAAGTGATGGAAAACGGTATGAACAAGAAAGTTACAGAACCTTATTTGGTGGACGCACTCAGCTTTACGGAAGCGGAAGCACGCATCATTGAAGAAATGACGCCGTTTATTTCAGGCGAATTTACAGTATCAGACATCAAACGTGCCAACTATAGTGAATTATTCCCCAGCGAAGAAGAGGCTGCCGACCGTTGGTTCAAGTGTAAACTGATCTTTATTACTCTGGACGAAAAGAGTGGAGCTGAAAAGAAAACATCCACTCAGGTATTGGTACAAGCTGCCGACCTGCGCGATGCTGTTAAGAAACTGGATGAAGGCATGAAGGGTACGATGGCGGATTACCAGATCGCTTTAGTATCCGAAACACCCCTTATGGATGTATATCCGTATAGCGCGGAACCCAATGACAAACCGGAAGTTTAATCTTTTGAGAATTGAAAGTTGAAGTGATTAGCGTAAACACAGAATGCTTTGATCTTCAACTTTTGAATTTCATATTTCAATTTTCTAATCATGAATATTGCAGAGAATCTTCAACAAGTGCTAAGCGAACTGCCTGATGGGGTGCGACTGGTAGCTGTCTCCAAATTTCACCCCAATGAAGCGATAGAAGAAGCCTATCGCACCGGACAACGAATATTCGGAGAAAGCAAAGTACAGGAAATGACTGCCAAGTACGAAAGTCTTCCCAAAGACATTGAATGGCACTTTATCGGGCATCTGCAAACCAATAAAATCAAGTTTATCGTGCCCTACGTGGCTCTGATCCACGGAATTGACTCATACAAACTCCTTGTAGAAGTCAATAAGCAAGCTGCAAAAGCCGGAAAAGTAGTCAACTGCCTGTTGCAACTGCACATTGCAGAAGAAGAAACCAAATTTGGTTTTAGTTTTGGCGAATGTCGGGAAATGTTAGCAGCCGGTGAATGGAAAACTCTCAGTAACATACAATTATGCGGTCTGATGGGTATGGCAACAAATACAGACGACAATGAACAAATAGAGAAGGAATTTTGTTCATTAAGTAGCTTCTTCAAAGAAGTGAAAGACTCATGGTTTGCCGACACGGAGGCTTTTCGGGAGTTGTCCATGGGAATGTCCCACGATTATCACCAAGCTATTGCTGCTGGAAGTACTCTGATACGCGTAGGAAGCAAAATCTTTGGAGACAGAACGTATTAATCATTATTCATTAAACATTATTACCATGGCAACATTAAAAACTACTTTTGCCGGGTTAGAATTAAGAAACCCGATTATCGTCAGCAGCTCAGGTTTAACTGATAGTGCTGAAAAAAATCAGAAATTCTATGAAGCCGGTGTCGGTGCCATTGTTCTGAAATCTCTTTTTGAAGAGCAGATCATGTTGGAAGCTGACTGGCTGGGAGATCCGAATATGTATCCTGAAGGCAGTGATTACTTGGTAGAATACGTCCGCCAACATAAACTGTCAGAGTATCTGGAACTGATTAAGGATACTAAAAAAGTATGCCCCATTCCTGTTATTGCCAGCATAAACTGCTATCAGGATGCTGAATGGGTAGGATTTGCACAACAAATGGAAGCAGCAGGAGCTGATGCTATAGAAATCAATATTCTGGCTCTCCAAACAGATATGCAATACAATTACGGTTCATTCGAACAACGCCATATTGATATTCTCAGCCACATCAAAAAGACGGTACGTATTCCGATCATCATGAAGCTGGGTGATAACCTGACTAATCCGATAGCTCTGATAGATCAGCTATATGCCAACGGAGCAGCTGCCGTGGTATTATTCAACCGCTTCTATCAGCCGGATATTGATATCGAAAAGATGAAGCAAATCTCAGGAAATGTATTCAGCACAGGAGCTGACCTGGTTAAAGCCTTACGCTGGATCGGTATCGCTTCCGCAGCTGTGAATAAGCTGGATTATGCAGCATCAGGTGGTATTCACTCTCCCGAAGGCATTGTAAAATCAATTTTGGCAGGAGCTTCAGCTGTAGAGATTTGTAGCGCATTCTATCAGAACAGTTATGCCCTTGTAGGAGAATATATCCACTTCCTGAACTTATGGATGGATCGCAAAGGCATGGAAAACATCCCTCAATTCAAGGGAATGCTGAATGTCAGCGACTTGAATGGAGTAAATACCTTCGAACGTACTCAGTTCATGAAATATTTCTCCAGTAAAAAATAAACAGGAACCGCACAACATATCATTATAAGTAATGCCCCGTAACATATATTGTTAGCATATCTAACATATATTGTTACGGGGCATTACTTATATTGGCGTTTCCTTTACAGAGGAACTTTTTCTTTATTCGGGTTTCTTATCCAAGGCTTCAAAGCATGAATTCTTGCTGATAAACTCAGGAACAATATCCTTCATAGCAGCTACAATCTGCATCTGATCATACGTGTAACTAACCTCTATCAACTTCTGAATGCGTTGCTTCACCTCATCATAATCATATTCGCGAACTGTAGCAATCATAATCTTCTCATGATAAGTCGGCTTTGTCAGTTCTTTCACATTCAGCAACTCTTCATACAGTTTTTCACCATGACGCAATCCAGTGAACTCAATCTTCACATCCGTACGTCCGGAAAGGCTGATCATACGCTTGGCAAGATCCACAATCTTCACCGGTTTACCCATATCAAAGATATAAATCTCACCGCCATTCCCCATGCTACCGGCTTCAAGTACCAGACGGCAAGCTTCGGGAATAGTCATGAAATAACGGATAATCTCAGGATGTGTCACTGTTACAGGACCACCACGTTGAATCTGATCACGAAAACGTGGAATTACCGAGCCATTAGAACCTAACACATTACCGAAACGTGTTGTAATGAATTGCGTCACATGCCCACCTTTCTCCTGAAGTTTCTTAGCTAAAGACTGCACATAAATCTCACAGATACGCTTGGAGCATCCCATTACATTGGTCGGATTTACAGCCTTATCCGTAGAGATCATTACAAACTTCTCAGCACCGTATTTTACAGCCAGATCAGCCAGTGTACGCGTACCGAACACATTGATCTGAATGGACTCGGAAACATTATCTTCCATCATCGGCACATGCTTATAAGCCGCTGCATGGAAAATGTATTGCGGTTGGTATTCCTTGAAGATATCTTCCATACGCGTAGCATTGGAAATATCCGCAATAATAGTCTCTGCATCAATGTCACGCCAACGATCCTGCAATTCCAGACGAATATCATGCAACGGAGTCTCCGCCTGATCTACCAGAATTAGCTTATAAGGATTGAAGGAAGCTACCTGACGCATTATTTCGCTACCGATAGAACCAGCGGCACCGGTAATCATTACGCGCTTTCCTTCGAGATGGGAAGCTACCTTATGAATATCTATTTCAATAGGATCGCGTTGCAGAAGATCTTCAATCTGAATTTCTTTCAACTGAGTACGGTTCAAAGTCTGTCCGCTCCACTCGCTCAAAGGAGGTGCAGTCATAAGCTTGATGTTGTGTGCCAGAAGACGATCGGCCATATCAGACTTCTTCAGTTCTTCCATTTTAGCCGGCGAAATAATAATTGTATGCACATCGCGGTCATTCAATACATCAATCAGAGACTCGTCATTCGGGAATACCTTTACGCCCATCATCACCTTATTAATCAGTTCCGGCTCATCCGCTATGAAACCACGCAGACGATAGTGATTACGCAGATTGACGCGCAACGCTTTCGCAATGTTCACTCCCGCTTCCTTAGCACCATATATAAAGACATTGGCACTATGACTTCCATCAAAATTCAGAAGTTCATAGAACATCTTCACAACTATACGTGAGCAAGACATAATGGCAAAGCTAATGATATACGCCATAAACAGCACACTCACAGGTGCCAGACGAATATCCAGATAACTTGCCAAAAGCACACTCGAAATCATTAACAGTGCATAAGACACCGTCAATGAAACAAAAATGCGCATAATGTCTATAAACGAAGAAAAGCGCAATACATTGGAATAGGTGCGGAACACCCTAAAGAAGACTAAGTTGACAATGACCGTCCATACAATCGTTTTGTCAATGGTAGAGGATTCCAGGAAAATACTCCGGAAATCATATCGAAGCGCATAAGCCAATAAGCTGGATACGACGATTATCAATACATCGATCAACAGAATAGTCCAAATCGGCAATACCTTTGCTGAAAGGTACCGATGAAAAATTTTATGTTTCATTTCGTTTGACAGTCTTGTTTTAGGCGAGGCAAAGATACATTATTTTTTATCAAATAGGACAAGAAAAAGATAAAAATGTGTGATAAAATTAAATGGTGGCAAAGTTACAGGTATAACTTTGCCACCATATTTACGACCTATAAAGCTCTGTTACATCAAATTACTGGCTAATTCACTTAATTGGCTACGTTCTCCTTTTAACAAATTTACGTGAGCAAAAAGGTTCTGATCTTTCATACGATCAATCATGTAAACCAAGCCATTGGACTGACTGTCGAGATAAGGTTGGTCTATCTGTTGGATATCACCGGTAAACACCATTTTCGTACCCTCACCCGCACGGGTTATGATGGTTTTGATCTCATGCGGAGTCAAGTTTTGTGCTTCATCAATAATGCAATAAGTTTCACTCAAACTACGTCCACGGATGAAAGCTAATGCTTCAATAACCAGTTGCTCACTTTTCTGCATATCTTCTAAACGTTTTACCTCTGTTGAGTTAGAAGCAAACTGACGTTTGATCACATTCAGATTATCAAACAAGGGTTGCATGTAAGGAGCTACCTTTTCTTTGGCATCACCCGGCAGGAAACCGATGTCTTTATTGGATAAAGCAACAATCGGACGCGCCAGCAAAATCTGTTTATAGTCATTCATTTGACTAAGGGCAGCTGCCAGAGCCAACAATGTTTTTCCTGTACCGGCTTTACCTGTCAAAGCAACCAATTTGATGTTTGGATCGGTCAACACTTCAAAAGCAAAACTTTGTTCGGCATTCCGGGGTTCAATACCATAGTTCTTTGTTTTATTCACCCGACAAATGGAATGTGTAAAAGGATTGTAACGGGCAAGTACACTATTCCTGTCACTTTTCAAGATAAAACATTCATTCGGATGGATGATATCTTTGAAATCAAACTCACTGATATCCAGTCCTTCTCTGGAAGAATAAATCCGGTCTATCAAAGCAGGATCAATTCCCTCAAACACCTCATTTGACTTTTCAAATATATCCACATTTATCACCTTGTCGTTGATATAATCTTCGCAAAGTAAGCCTATGGAACGTGCTTTCATCCGGAGGTTCACGTCTTTTGTCACCAGGATGGTTTTCATATCCTTCTTTTGGCGCGTCAACCAGTCCACTACAGCCAGAATCTTATGATCGGGAATACGCTCGGGGAATGAATCGAACACATCCGGAGCATCCACCGAACCGGCAATTACAAACAAACTTCCCAGTCCTTCGCCCAGAGAAGCACCCTTATTAAAAAGATTGTCATCGGTAACTAAATCGAGCTCGCGGAGAAATTCACGGGCATTGAAGTTTATCTGTTCATTCCCTTTCTTGAATTTGTCCAATTCTTCAAGAACTACGATGGGAAGATAAATGTCGTTCTCTTGGAAATTCTTAAGACAGTTATAGTCGTGAAGGATTACGTTCGTATCAATCACAAAATTTTTCTTTGCTCCCATACTCTTTTAGATTTAAATTGTTGATATTGCCTCCAAAGCGAAGATAAGCTGTACTTCGGCATAAAAAATGAACAAGTTCATTTTATTCTGCTCTCAGTTTGCATTATCTTTGCAGCTTCTAAGATAGGAATTAAAAAGAGAGAATAGTTTGCTTTCTCGTTAAATATTTTAAAAGATGGATTATCAGAACACTTTATTATACTTATATAACAGTGTCCCTATGTTTCAACAGGTGGGAAGTTCGGCATACAAGGAAGGTTTGGAGAATACATTGGCACTGGATGAACACTTCGGACACCCGCACCGGAACTTCCACAGTATCCATGTAGGAGGTACGAATGGCAAAGGTTCATGCTCGCACACTCTTGCTGCTATCTTGCAGGAAGCGGGGTACCGGGTAGGCCTCTACACATCTCCGCACCTCGTAGATTTCCGCGAACGTATCCGAATAAACGGACAGCCTATCCCGGAAGAATATGTAGTCCGGTTTGTAGAAAAAGAACGTGATTTTTTTGAGCCTCTGCATCCTTCTTTCTTTGAATTGACTACCGCTATGGCATTCCGGTATTTCGCTGATGAACATGTAGATGTAGCGGTTATCGAAGTAGGACTTGGCGGAAGACTGGATTGCACCAATATTGTACACCCGGATCTATGTATCATCACCAATATTAGTTTTGACCATACCCAATTCCTGGGTAATACATTAGAAAAGATAGCGGGAGAAAAAGCCGGGATCATTAAAAGTGGAATACCTGTCATAATCGGAGAAACGACTCCTGAAACAAAACCTGTATTTGCAAAAAAGGCTCGCGAAGTAGGTGCTCCCATTCTCTTTGCAGAAGAAGATGAAAAGGATGATTACCCCGGATTGGAATGTGAGCTGAAAGGATTATATCAAACTAAAAACACCCGCACGTTACTCACAGCCATCCCAGAACTACGGAAAGCCGGATACAATCTGAGTGAGCAGGCTGTTCGAAGTGGCTTCGCCCATGTCTGTGAACTGACCGGCCTGATGGGACGCTGGCAAAAATTGCAGGATGCCCCTACCCTGATATGCGATACCGGACACAATGTAGGTGGCATCACCTATATCACAGAGCAGTTGAAACAGCAATCTTACCAGAAACTACATATGATTATAGGTATGGTAAACGACAAAGACATACACGGTGTATTAGCATTATTACCCCAAGAAGCCGAATATTACTTCACAAAAGCCAGCGTAAGGCGTGCATTACCTGAAAGCGAACTTGCCCAACTTGCCTCTGAGGCCGGATTGCAAGGAATTTGCTATCCAGATGTTCCCTCTGCCGTGCGGGCTGCACAAGAAAAAAGCCTCCCGGAAGACTTTATCTTCGTAGGAGGCAGTAGTTTTATTGTTGCCGATTTGTTAGCGAACCGCGATGCACTCAATCTCCACTAAAGCATCTTTCGGCAGGGCTTTCACTGCAACAGCCGAACGGGCAGGGAAATCACCATCAAAATAGGTAGCATATACTTTATTCATATCTGCAAACAATGACATATCCTGTAGGAAAACAGTAGTCTTGACGATATTTGCCATCGTCAAACCTGCTTCTCCAAGGATATGCTTGATGTTCTCCAATGACTGACGTGCCTGTGCTTCAGCACCTTCTGCCATCTGTCCGGTAGTCGCATCAATAGGTAATTGACCAGATACAAATATCATTCCATTTGCTTCGATAGCCTGGCTGTAAGGACCAATAGCTCCCGGAGCTTTCTGACTGCAAATTACTTTTTTCATTCTAATATTATTTTAGTATTCAACAATTTATGATTCATTCAAGAAAAAAAATTGGTATCTTATGCAGTATTCTGCAACTTCATGCATTTACTTAATAGGATTATACACAAAAGAAAAATTCACTTATACCTGTTTTAAAACCTAGACTTAGCTAATTCTTTTTTGACACGGGAGTTTCCCGATAAAGGCTCAGCTTGTGAAAGCAGAGCCTTTTTTATAAAGATATCATCTGCAATACTATCACTTACAGTGTTTTTCTATTAAAGCATCAACATTCGGATCACCCAGTTCCTTGGCTTTTGCGAAACTGGCACAAGCCTCTTTGTTTTGCTTTAACTGTAGCTGGGCAACTCCTATCAAACGATAAGCTTCAGCATATTTAGAATCAATTTCCAAAGCATCTTTCAGCACCTTGATCGCTTCTTCATTTCTACCCACACGAATGTTCACCACCGCAAGTTCCGAAAAATAAGTCAGCTCTTTCGGATTAAGTTCAATAGCTTTTGCCAAATCATCCAACGCACGCTGAAACTGCTTTGCCTGAACGGCCGCCTGTTCGCGATAATAATAGAACACATCATTCACATTGCCACGAACCGCTTTATAGTATTCATCATAATCAAGCATCGCACCTCTTCCTTGTCCGGCATTCAGGCGCATCTGGGCACGTTCCAGCAGATAAGGAGCAGCTTCTTCACTATACGGTTGCACGAAACGCGCCATACAACTATCCATCAAAGCCAACACTTCTTCCGGAGCTGCTTCCATCAATTCTTTCGTCTTAGCGGCACTAAAGAATGTAGCCGGAGAGGCAATATTGGAATCATTCACCTTCTCATAACTGGCAAGAGCAGCCGCATAGTCCTTCTTGGCAAACTGGATATCACCTTCCAACTGAACATAAACCGGAAGAGCTTCGATTGCAATCGCTTTACGAACCTCATCCAAAGCCCTGTCATATGTCCAATCTTTATAGATTTTTTCAGGTTTATCCAACTGATAACCATAAATCAGTTTGGCACGATTGAAGTATGCATCATCTTTCTTTTGTGCCACTTCAAGTGCCTTATCCATATCAGCAGCAACCTTATCCATTGAACTTGCCTCCTTCGATTGGAAGATTTGATTGTTTGCACGACGAAGATAACCGTCAGCACTGTTGGGATACTGAGATATAAACTCATTCAGCAACTCGGTGTATTTCTCCGGTGCAAGCTGTGAAGAAGCCATATAGAGATAAACCAATGCTTGTTCTTCCGTCTCAGGCAATGCTTTCTTAATGCCGATACTCAATAAAGTATGATCATTGAAAGAAAGAGGACTTATCTTTTGAGCCATAGCATAATCGGCACCTACTGCATAGCAAATGGTAGCTGTATCTTTTCCAGAAGATTTCTGTGCCAGACCGAATACTTGTCCCTCAGCAGTCATTACCGGACAACTTACCATTTTGTCCTTCAGCTGCATATCAAGTGTATAATAATGATATTGTCCCTCTACCTTAGACTCTTCTTTCACCTGTCCGGTAGTATAGGAACGATCTTTCTGTGTAGAATAAGGTAACAGATAAATGCTTGCACCTACAGTCGGGGCCACAGGAGCTACCACTAATGCAGGTACTTTTTTTCCTGAAATCGCTACACGGAACTTCACAACATCATACATGTCATTTGCTCCCATAATAACTTCCACAGGCATTTGTGTACCCTCCGAATTAATGACAACGGCACGCTGCGCACCTTTAAACAAGCTATAATCAGACAGAGCAATTCCATCTTCGGTAACAAAAAATCCATTTCCCGTATTAAGTATCTTATCACTCTCGTCATAAGTGACCACCGAGAAAACAGCACGCTTGGCTTTTTCCACCCATTTGGGTGCCTGGGCTACACTCCACTGTGCCAGCAAACAGAGGGCGAGCGTCAACAACAAGTTCTTCTTCATATCTTAGTTGGTTCTTTGTTTCACAGCTTCATAAATCAAAATACCTGCCGCAACAGAAACATTGAGCGACTCGATAGTACCCAGCATTGGGATTTTCACCCACTCATCGCAAAGAGCCAGGTTCTCATAAGAAACACCTTTATCTTCAGCTCCCATTATGATACACATCGGTCCTGTATAATCAGCTCTGGTATAATCATAGTCACCCTTTTCTGTAGCTGCCACAATGCGGAAACCACTATCTTTGAGATATTGCAATGTAACCTTCAGATTCTGCTCACGGCAAACCGGCAGAACATGCAATGCTCCGGCAGATGTTTTCATTGCATCAGCATTCACCGTCACGCTTCCTTTAGCAGGAATGATAACAGCATCTACAGCTGCACACTCACAGGTACGAGCTATGGCACCAAAGTTACGAACATCAGTCACACCATCCAACATGACGAACAGCGGGTTCTTGCCTTCTTCGAAAAGGAAAGGTACCAAGTCTTCTGTCTTCTGATACGTAACGGATGAAATAAAAGCAATCACCCCTTGATGATTCTTACGGGTAATACGGTTAATGCGTTCCACCGGAACACGTTGCACCGGAATCAAAGTTCCTTTTAGCGCAGCAAAAAGTTCTTTGGATAAATCGCTCTGAATGTCTTTCTTCACCAGAATCTTATCGATTTCCTTTCCTGCCTGTATTGCTTCTATCACAGCGCGAACGCCGAAAATCATTTCACTCTTATCAACCATCTTTGAGAAATTAAAATTAGAAATTAAAAATTAAAGGCTATCTTTTGATACCAAGAAGCACCTTTGCATTATTCAAAGCAGCTTCTGTCAAAGTAGCCCCACTGAGCATATGGGCTATTTCCTCTACCCTCTCCTCATCTGCCAGACGGCGTATGTGGCTATTGGTTTCGGTTTCGTTATCTTGCTTATATACTTTATAATGTGCACATCCGCGCGCAGCAATTTGCGGCAAATGGGTAATACTGATTACCTGACGATCCTGTTCTCCCATTTCCTGCATAATGTCCGCCATACGGTCGGCAATCTCACCGGATACTCCTGTATCTATTTCATCAAATACAATAGTAGGCAATTTCACCGCACCGGCTATCATCGCCTTAATGGACAACATGACACGTGCAATCTCACCACCGGAAGCTACCGATGAAATATTTTGCAATGAGCCGTTTTTATTGGCAGAAAAGAGAAAATTGACGGTATCTTCACCGTGTACACCAGGTTCTTTTCTTATTCCCATCTCCACCTGAAAACGCACATTAGGCATACCCAACGGCACCAAGCGGGAAGCCATCTGCTTTTCAACTTCACGAGCGGCGCCGGTACGGGCCTTGGTAAGAACAGCAGCCTGCTTTCTCACCTTATTATATAAAGTATCGCAAAGAGTTGTCAACTCACCAATACGTTCATCATAAGAAGTAATGGCCGCCAACTTTGCTGCATATTCTTCAGCAAGTGCCAATAACTCCTCCACAGTGGTTGCCCTATGTTTTTGCTGTAAGGTATAAATCAGATTCAACCGATCGTTTACCTCTTCCAGACGATCAGGATTAAACTCAACATCCTCTTCCTGAGAAGAAACTTCCTGGGAAACATCTTTCAATTCAATATATGTACTTTCCAGGCGTTCAGCAAGTTCAGTAGCCGGAGAATAAACTTTTTGCAGACCAAGCATTGTATTCAGACTTTCCTTCAACCCGGCCAGCAGACCACCTTCATCAGAGGTCAACAATTGTCCGACACGGAACAAACCGGCCTTTATTTCTTCAGCATGACTCAACATATCCGTCTCCTGTTCCAGTTCCTCCTGTTCACCTGCAGACAAATTTGCTTCTTCCAACTGCTCCAACTGGAAACGGATATAGTCTTCATCTGCCTTATTCTGCTCAGCATGGGCTATGAGGTCTGCCAGTTCCTGTTGTGCCTGCTTCCATTCTCTATACAAAGATTGATAAGTAGAAAGTTGTTCATCATTATGAGACAATATATCGAGTACATTCAACTGGAATCCTTCTTTATTCAACAAAAGATTCTGGTGCTGAGAATGCACGTCAATTAACTGTTCACCCAACTCCTTCATTTGTACAAGCGAAGCCGGAGTATCATTGATAAATGCACGACTCTTACCAGATGCATAAACCTCACGACGCAAGATACACTCTTCTTCATATTCCAGTTCATTATCTTCAAAGAAAGGCTCCATACCATAAGCTGAAATATCAAAACGGGCCTCAATCACACACTTCGATGCACCCTGGCGAATGGCTTTTACTTCGGCACGCTGACCAAGCAACAAGCCGATAGCACCCAGTATAATAGACTTACCGGCACCCGTCTCACCCGTGATAACGGAGAAACCTGCACCAAAACTAATATCAAGCTTTTCTATAAGCGCGTAATTCTGTATGTAAAGCGAACGTAACATGACTTATTTACAATTTTAATCTTACTCACTTCCTAATTATTGCTTTATCTTTTCCCACTCGGTAGTCAGTGAAGGATTGACAGATGATAGTAGTTCACATATTTCTTCCTTTTCCTTCATTGCAGCACGGGAATAAAGATTAATCAATTCATCTTTCTTTATTTCAGTAAACAAACCGGGCAATGCCGACATTGGCTTATTCTGTTGCGCCTCTTTCAGACCGCTAAGCATAGATGTTATTACAGCGCGGGCACGGGTAACATTCACAGAGAGTTCATCCATACCTGTACGATGATATCCATACATCAGTTTGCGCAAAGGCGTCATGCCATCCTCCAGATAATCAGAAACTAATGCATAACGATTCCGACTGCTATCGAACGCTTTCCAACCGGTTTCACCAAGGTTCTGTGCGGCCGTTACAATGTCTTCGGCTGCCCGAAAAACCTCCGTACCACCCTGTGGAGCCATCGTGTCCATGTCCAGTCCGATAATCATATAAGCATAATAAGCAATTACTGCCGTCAGATTACTGTCAATAACATTATCCCTCAGTTGCAGCGGATCGAACTCACGATAGTTGAAAGCAACATCCGTATCTTTAAAGCTAAAAACTACCGTCTGATACCCGGATTGCCAAACGGGGCGTGTAGACTGTACAATCAGCTCACACTTCCAACGTCCATCCGCCTCATTATATTCTTTCACGGTCAGGTTCATAGAACAACGAATCCGTTCATTCACTTCATACTGCGCCTGCGTCCACCGACGGGTATTAATAAACTCCATCAAGGCGTTTTCAAGCGTAGTAAAAACCTGTGTACTCGTACCTTGTATCTGAGAATAATTCACCGTAAATTTACAATTCAATTCCTGGGCAGTGGACTTTAGCGCCACAGCAACCAGAAGCAGAATCATATAAAGTGTCTTATTTCTCACTATCTATATTTACTTATTCTCCAATACTTCCACCAGACAATCTACAATATCCGCAGCTACTTCCGCCTTTGATTTCAACGGAAAGTCCGTCTTGCTTTCACGGTCAATGATACTGATTTTATTCGTGTCGTACCGGAAACCGGCTCCCTTATCATTCAGAGAATTCAGAACGATAAAATCCAGATTCTTCCGTCGCAGCTTATCCTCAGCATTATGCTGTTCGTCATTCGTTTCCAGAGCAAAACCTACCAATACCTGACGTTCTTTCTTCATCTGTCCCAGACAGGCGGCAATGTCTTTCGTAGGTTTCAAACGCAACGTCATTTCTCCTTCCTTTTCCCGCTTTATCTTAGCATCAGCAACCTGTTCCGGTGTAAAATCGGCAACAGCAGCCGAAAGAATAGCAGCATCAGCCTCTGCAAAAAAGCTACACGCAGCATTATACATCTGATCTGCCGATTCCACAGGAAAGCAACGTACCGGATATTTCAATTGCTGTTGTACAGGACCTGATATCATAATGACCTTAGCTCCGCGGGCAGCACATTCATCTGCAATAGCAAACCCCATCTTACCGGAAGAATAGTTCCCGATAAAACGTACCGGATCGATCTTCTCATAAGTAGGTCCGGCAGTGATCATAATGGTCTTACCTCGCAAATCACCTTCTTTCCCGGCAAAATAATTCGCCAGATGTTGAATAATGACTTCCGGTTCTTCCATACGTCCCTTACCTACCAGATGGCTGGCTAGTTCTCCCGTACCCGGTTCTATAATATGATTTCCATAAGAACGGAGCGTATCCAGATTCTTTTGTGTAGAAGGATGGGCATACATATCAAGGTCCATGGCAGGTGCCACAAATACCGGAGCCTTAGCCGACAAATAAGTCGTAATCAACATATTATCAGCCACTCCATTTGCCATCTTACCAATAGTTGAAGCAGTTGCCGGAGCTATAAGCATAGCATCCGCCCATAAACCCAGATCCACATGGCTATTCCATGTGCCGTCACGTTGGGCAAAAAACTCACTGATAACCGGTTTACTCGTCAATGCCGAAAGCGTAATGGGAGTTATAAATTCTTTTCCTGCAGGAGTTATGACTACCTGTACCTCAGCACCTTGCTTTATAAGTCCCCGGATAATATAACAAGCTTTATAAGCAGCAATACTTCCGGTTATTCCTAATACAATTTTCTTCCCTTTCAGTGTATTCGCCATGATACTACTTATTGGTTAATTCACGTAGACGAATCTTTGTCAACATAGCCTTGGTATTCAGTGTAAAGTCACTGTTTAATATCCAGCTATAATAGCCCGGATCGCGTTTCAACACATCTGTCACCGACATTCCCTTGTATTTTCCAAAGTTAAATACTTCCACACCATTATCATCATAAATCATACGTCCTGCGAAATCCACGTTTTTGTTAAAGCTGGAATAATCTGCCAGAAAAGCAACATCATTCTGCAATTCCGAATAACGGTCCAACTGTGCCATTAGCACCTCATAAGTTGCTTGCGTATCAGCTGCCGCCGTATGTGCATCCTCCAGATTCTTTCCACAATAGAATTTATAAGCAGCAGAAAGTGTACGCTGCTCCAATTTATGGAAAATGACCTGTACATCCACAAACTTGCGGCGGCTCAGGTCAATATCTACACCGGCGCGAAGAAATTCTTCCGCCAGCACGGGAATATCAAAACGGTTGGAATTAAATCCTGCCAAATCACATCCTTCTATATCATTGGCAATAGTACGGGCCACTTCTTTGAAGGTAGGACAATCTGCCACATCCTTGTCATAGATGCCATGAACAGCAGACGCACCTTCGGGAATATGCATTTCCGGATTGATACGAAGTGTTTTTGCTTCCTCATTACCATTGGGGTGTACTTTGAGATAACAGATTTCAACGATACGGTCTACATTGATACTCGTTCCGGTCGTCTCCAAATCAAAAAAAACAATCGGGTTTTTGAGGTTTAATTTCATTATTCTTCTATTTTACAGTTGACAAGGGAACGAGTTGACAAAGGAACAAGGCATTCCCGGCATAACAGCACAGCCCTTGTCTCCTTGTCAACTCGTTCCTCGTTAACTCTATTATTTTTTTAATCATTTAGCATCATCGGCATCAGTAGCATCAACAACTCCTCATTTTCTTCTTGTTCAACGGGAATGATGACACCTGCACGTGACGGATCTGCCAGTTCAATTATCACTTCATCAGCGGCGATATTATTCAAAATATCAATCAGGAAAGTCGATTTAAAACCGATGCTCATCGGGTTACCATCATACTGGCAAGCCAGTGTTTCTTCGGCAGAAGTAGAGAAATCAATATCCTGAGCCGAAATAACAATCTGATTGGGCTGCATACGCAGCTTAATAAGACTGCTTGCCTGTGATGAGAAAATAGATACACGACGCAATGCACCTACCAACTGCATACGGTCCACAGTCACTTTATAAGGATTATTCTGCGGTATCACCGAATTATAATTAGGATAACGTCCTTCAATCAGACGACACACCATGCGGTATTTTTCCAATGTAAACACAGCATTACGTTCATCAAATTCAATAACAACTTGTCCCTGTTCTTTAGGCAACAAATTCTTAATCAACGAAGCCGGCTTTTTGGGCAGAATAAATGCTGCGCGTTCATTACCTTTGGCAGCCAGTGTTTTGCAACGCACCAATTTGTGACCATCAGATGCCACCATTGTAATATCTTCTGTGGTAATATCAAAATAGATACCATTCATCACCGGACGAAGTTCATCATCAGCTGTAGCAAATACAGCGCGATTAATTCCGCCCAACAATACGGATGCATCCATTTCTACGCGTACGGCATTGTCACCCAGCATAGCCGATTGAGGAAATTCATCTGCATTCTGTCCCATCAGGCTATACTTACCGTTTTGATACTGTACTGTGATTTCCAAGGAATTGGTATTTACTTCAAATGACAGCGGTTGTTCGGGGATTTCCTTCAATGCGTCCAGAATTGTTTTGGCAGCTACGGCAAAGCGTCCGTCAGCATCACTTTCATTCACTTCAACTGATGTCACCATCGTTGTTTCACTATCAGAAACAGTAATCGACAATGTTCCGTCTTTCAGTTCAAAGAGGAAACAATCCAAAATGGGCAACGCATTCTTCGAATTAATCACACGGCTGATAGCCTGTAAATGGCTGGAGAGCGCAGTACTCGAAACGATAAATTTCATATGTTCTGTGTATTTAAGTTTTATATTATTCCCTATTCGTACTATAACTTCATAGTATCGGACAAAGTTACAAAAAAAGATCTTCCCACAGCAAAGAAAATTAAGAAAAAACACCTGGAACTTCTCCGGATTTCCCTAAAAAATTGTAACTTCGCCGCATCATTAAAAAAGAACGCAATGGAATTTACAGGAAAAATTATCGCTATACTCCAACCAAGAGGCGGAGTGGCAAAGTCGGGCAATGAGTGGAAAGCACAAGAATACGTGATTGAAGACCACGGCCAATATCCCCGCAAAATGTGTTTCGATGTTTTCGGAGCAGACAAAATAGAACAGTTTAACATCCAGATGGGCGAAGAACTGACCGTATCATTTGATGTGGACGCACGCCAATGGCAGGACCGTTGGTTCAACAGTATCCGCGCATGGAAAGTAGAACGTGTTAGTGCAACAGCCCCTGCAGGCGCACCGGGCGCACCTGTTCCGCCACCGGCACCGACTGCCGCACCGGAATTCCTCACAGGTGACGCAAAAGATGATCTGCCATTCTAAACTAAAAAGAATTTAACACAAAAAAGGGAGAAATTTTCTCCCTTTTTTGTGTACTAAATCTTATATTTTATCTCCTTTGTATAAAAACACCAGATTCGGATATACCACCTCCTCCACACAAGTGAATTGTATTGAAAGCACGAAATGCCGGAAGAACTTTGCCTGGCGAAAGAAAAAGTTCGGTATCAGACGCACATAAGTTTCCGGTTGCTCCACCATCTTTTCCATATCCACCATCATTACAAAACTATATGTGGGTGAAAGACTCCCAATCCCCTCTTCATACAACGGAATATCATCCAATACTTCCTCATTCTCCATGGCATCTATATAAGCCGTAAGACTGACAACATCCGGTGCCATCAGCAGATGCCCGCGATAAAAACACACATACGTATAAAGAGCAGACTCTGTGATACCCGTCAATTGAGTCAACAAGGTATTACGAGGCAATATATAATAACGATATCCTTTCGCCTTTGGATAAAGATGATAATCAGGATATGCCTGCGGAACAGGAGGCGCATCCACTTCCTTCGGAGAAGTATAAAGCAATGACTGCAAGCGGCGTTCAGCCTGCAACACATTCTTCACCGGAACACTCATCACCGCACAAGGAATCTCATTTACTGTATCTTTCGACTGAAAAAGACAGGATATCACCTGATCTCCTGCATACATTTTCAAGAAATCCATCCATTCTTCATCTCTTTCTTTAATATAATCGGAATAAGTCGCCTTGGCATATTCCTGTTCCGCCGTAAAGCTGCACATGGCATCCATGTCCGAAATGGCCCAACAATCATAAAAGAAAGTAGAAAGTGGAAGCCGTTCTCCCGGAAACCCCTCTACCGGCTGCTGGCGACGCAAAGCATTTATAAAAGTATGTGTAGTGTCCGATCCGTGACTAATCCCCGAACAATAAATAGCATTCTCATTCAGCTTCAAATCAAATTCCGCCCAACTTCCCAAATAGGTCTGCGAACGAATACCATCTGTATTTTTACCCATCTCCACCGATTTAATGCGCACATACACCGTAGCTTCCACGTTCGCATTCTTCCCGGCATGCATCAGTTTGAATGAAGACATATCTATCAACGATTTTTTGGAGAGCCGCGCGTCAATCACCTGTTCTATCAATCGCTTCTGAAAGCTGATCGCCAGGAAGTCCGATGTGAAATACGCTGAAAGGAAACGTCCGTCAGGCATAGGATAAATGCTGATTTCCTCACCTCTGTAATCAAAGAATTTAGAAGGGAATGAACTGGAACAATATTTCCTGATGAACGACTCCACCAACTCATAATCACCTGATCCCAGACTGCAATACAACACTTGGTTCAATGGTGTATCCGGCTCATGAAAACTGATAAGCATTTTGTTCATCTGCTTACTAAGTCCGTGCGGAGTATCCTCAAGCAAGGTATGCAGATAGTTTTTCAGATAAACAAAAAGTTCGGAAGCATAAAGGAAGTGGTTATCTTTGCTGCAACTCAACTGGTTGATGTCATCCACCAATTCTGCCATACGGTCTGTTTCCAGCACAGCTATTGCGCTTTGAGGCACTAGAGTATATAGATTAAAATCTTTCTGACTCTCCACCTCATTCAGCCTAAAGAATGAATACACCCCGAACCCCGTACATAGCAACACTATGGACACAATCATGGCAATTCTTATGATAAGGCGTAACTTCATGGTTTTTCAGGCATCAAGTTTCGGCAAAAATAAGTATTTCTACTAATAAAACAAAACAAATGTTTCAAAAACTTTAGTAGATATAAAAAAGTTTTAGAATGCCCGCCTTTAAAACTCTATTTCCATTCCATCAAAAGTCAGATGCACATCAGGAGGAAGCTGCTTTTCGAGTTCGACATGCAATCCGGCATGATGACTCATGTGAATAAAATAAGTTTCGCGCGCACCAATGCGCTTTGCTGTCTCCAATGCCTCGGAAATACTCTGATGCGTAGGATGCGGCTTGACACGCAAGGCATTCACAACCAGAACATCCAAGTCTTGCAATTGTTCATAGGACTCTTCAGGCATGGTCAGCATATCTGTAATATAAGCCAAACGTTTACCTATACGATACCCCAGAATAGGCAGACGCCCGTGCATCACCTGAAAAGGAATAATCTCCGTATGATTGATAAAGAAGTTCTTTCCCGGCTCCACTTCCTGCAAGAAAATCTGAGGTACACCGGGATATTTATGTTCCAAAAAACAATAGGGCATTCGCGCACGCAAGTGAGTTGCCGTATAGTCATCGGAATATATGGGAATCTCGCCGAAACGGCAAAAAGGACGAAGATCATCCAGTCCTCCTACATGGTCATAGTGCTCATGAGTAATCAGCACTCCATCTATTTTTTCAAATGAGGCTACCCTCAACATCTGTTCCCGGAAATCCGGTCCACAATCAATCAGTATCACCGCGTCATCCGTATGCAACAAAGAAGACGCACGCAAGCGGTTATCACGCGGATCGGCAGAAGTGCAAACTTCGCACTTACAACCTATTTCAGGCACTCCTGTCGATGTTCCGCTTCCTAATATTCTTAGTTTCACTTTAATTACATATTAATTATCAATCATCAGTTCATTCAAAAGCAACCTCTGATAATCATGATTACTTCAAATAAAATTCACTTCGGGATGTATGTCAATGCCAAACTTATCGCGAACTGACGCCCTTACAGCATCCGAAAGAGCTACGATATCGGCCCCCGTTGCCCCACCCCGGTTTACCAACACCAATGCCTGCTTATCATGCACGGCGGCAGGTCCCAGCGATTTCCCCTTCCAACCACACTGGTCTATCATCCAACCGGCAGGAATTTTTATCCGGTCAGCACTTATTTCATAAAAAGGCATCTGAGGATATTGTTCCCGTAAGGCTTCAAAAACTTCACGCGCAACGACAGGATTCATAAAGAAGCTACCGGCATTACCCAATACTTTCGGATCAGGCAATTTACTTTCACGAATATCGATAATAACCTGTCGTAATGTCTTCAAGTCAACTTTCGGGTATTTCTCAAGTTCCTGACGAATAGTACCATAGTCCAATGTATAAGACTCTTTCTTACTCAAAGAGAAACCAACATATGTGACAAACACCTGCTTCATTTCCGGCCGTTTAAAAACACTGCTCCGGTATGAATAATCACATTCATCCGTTTGGTAAACATGCTTCACGCCTTGTATGTTCACCGTTTCTACGAAAGAAATCAGATCTTTCACTTCCACGCCATAAGCACCAATATTTTGTACAGCCGAAGCCCCCACCTCCCCAGGAATAAGAGACAGGTTTTCAACTCCATACCAACCCCGATCCGCACAATAGCCCACGAAATCATCCCACACCACACCGGCACCTACACGCACCGAAACCTTTTCTTCATCTTCAGCCGTTACTTCAATGCCGCCTATACGCGAATGCAATATCACCCCCTCATAATTTCCGGTAAACAACAGATTGCTCCCTCCGCCAATATGCAGATAAGGAGAAGTGATGCGTCCGGCGGCAATCAACTTCTCCAATTCTTCTACTGAACTGTATTCCAAAAACACGGCAGCTTCTACATCAAGTCCGAATGTATTGGGTATTTTTCTCATCTCATGCTCTATCATTCGTCATTTGTAATTCGTAATTTCCTAAATACTCGTATCCTCATATTTATATAACTCCCACTCTCCACGATGTCTGCGAAAATAGAAAATATTGGTATATCCGTTTCCAATCCCATTTACTTTCAGGATTTTCGTATTAGAGTAATCGCTATTCTTTTGTCCGTAATTGATATTGGACAGTTTGTCTACAGGCAATACCGGACGGAAAGCATACCACTGATTCAAGTCGAGTGTAGTCTCCAAGATAGAAAATTCATCATCCGGATCTATCGTAATATATTCTAAAGGTTCGCGAATATGCCGGCTCTGATAAACACTATCAGTCACAAAACGCAAATAAAACGCAACGAAGTCTTCATTCTCCCCCTGCTCTATCTGCCGGAGATTAATAGCTTCCAGCATCCAGACACCCTTGGTACGTTCGAAATAGTATTTCTTCACCATACGGTTTTTCAGCAAAATCCATTCCACCTGTACGGATGTCAAGGCAGTATCTCCCACCAACTCCAAGTCATCTTCATCATCGAAGAGCAATGTGTAATAGCTCTGCTGGGTAAACAGATAATCATGTTCCCACTCCCCCCTCTCTATTTTAGAAGGTTTATCAACGTCGTAAAAAGGCAATGGAAACTTAGTCCGCTGCCGTTGCAAAGCGTCATCCGAAGCGTAACTATAGACGAAATCATCAAACGATTCATCCGCTTCTATTGGCTTAGGGTCATTATCAACTTCAGCCTGTGGTACAGTATCAGCTTTGTGTGCAGCTGAATCCACCAAATTGGTGATTGTCGCAAAAGGATCCATCTTCGTCTTCTTGTTGCCGCACGACACCAAGAAAACGAGAAGAAAGAACCCCAATCCTATTTTTCTCATTCTTTACCGGCCCCTGAAGGTCACTTATTTAGTTTAGCTCTTAACTTCTCAAGCATGTCCACCGTCATGGACTCTAAATCATATTGCGGTTTCCAATCCCACTCTTCACGAGCACAACTGTCATCCAAGCTGTCGGGCCAACTGTCGGCAATGGATTGCTTCAATGGATCAATCTCATATACCATTTCAAAATCGGGCACATGCTTTTTTATCTCCCGGCAGATTTCCTCCGGATCAAAACTCATGGCAGCGATATTGAAAGCATTCCGATGCTTCAGACGTGTTGGAATTGCTTCCATCAACGAAATGGCTGCATTCAGCGCATCAGGCATATACATCATATCCATATAAGTACCGGGTTTCAAAGGACATACGAACTTTTCACCTTTCACTGCGGAGTAAAAAATATCGACCGCATAGTCTGTAGTCCCCCCTCCCGGAGGAGTTACATTGGAAATGATGCCCGGAAAACGAACCGCACGAGTATCTACTCCATATTTAGTATAATAATAATCGCTCAACAATTCAGTAGTTACTTTGGTTACCCCATACATCGTACGAGGACGCTGAATCGTATCTTGCGGCGTCTTTACATGAGGTGTAGCTTCTCCAAACGAACCGATAGAACTCGGAGTAAACACTGCGCAACCATATTCACGCGCCACTTCCAGCACATTCCATAATCCGTCTATACCAATTTTCCAAGCCATGGCCGGACGGCTTTCGGCAACCACCGAGAGCAAAGCCGCCAGATTATAAATCGTATCAATCTTGAATTGGCGCGCCACCACTTCAATAGACTGACGGTCGGTTACGTCGGCAATAGCAGAAGGCCCCGATGCTTTCAATTCTCCTTTAGGCATAGCACTCGGAATGTATCCGGCTATAACATGGTCATCTCCATAACGTTTACGCAATTCCAATGTGAGTTCCGAACCTATCTGTCCGGTTGCTCCAATTACCAAAATATTCTTCATACGACTTATTTATAAGGTGCTCCATCCTTAGAGACGTGCAAATATACATACTTTTTTTTCATTATTCTATCATTTTGCTATGGTTATTTGAAGAAAAATCGTGTCCTTTGTATCGTTTAGTAATAAGATGACAAACTTTTAATTTATAAAGCTATGTACGGGAAAATGAAAGAACACCTCAGCAATACGCTTGCTGAAATTAAAGAGGCCGGACTCTACAAAGAAGAGCGCCTGA
The DNA here is from genome assembly GCF_000526555.1 of Bacteroides sp. 14(A). NCBI lineage: Bacteria > Pseudomonadati > Bacteroidota > Bacteroidia > Bacteroidales > Bacteroidaceae > Bacteroides > Bacteroides sp. 14(A). The sequence goes on from NZ_JAGH01000005.1 coordinate 1,221,949, forward strand.
TCGAGAGTGCGCAACAAGCCGCCATCACCGTAAAAGGGAAGGAAGTGCTGAATTTCTGCGCCAACAATTACCTAGGTTTGTCCAACCATCCGCGACTGATTGCCGCTGCCCAAAAGATGATGGATCACCGTGGCTACGGCATGTCTTCCGTACGTTTTATCTGCGGAACACAAGACATCCACAAAGAGCTGGAAGCTGCTATCTCCGACTATTTCAAAACCGAAGACACCATCCTCTATGCTGCTTGTTTCGATGCCAACGGCGGAGTGTTCGAACCTCTATTCAGCGAGGAAGATGCTATCATCTCCGATTCCCTGAACCACGCCTCCATCATTGACGGTGTACGCCTGTGTAAGGCCAAACGTTACCGCTATGCCAATGCCGACATGGCCGAACTGGAGAAGTGTCTGCAAGAAGCACAGGCCCAGCGTTTCCGCATTGTTGTAACAGACGGTGTATTCTCCATGGATGGCAATGTAGCTCCGATGGATCAAATCTGTGATCTGGCAGAAAAGTATGATGCTTTAGTCATGGTAGACGAGTCTCACTCTGCCGGCGTAGTAGGTCCAACAGGCCACGGTGTAAGCGAGCTATTCAAAACTTACGGACGTGTGGATATTTACACCGGTACACTGGGTAAGGCTTTTGGCGGAGCCATGGGCGGATTCACCACCGGACGCAAAGAGATTATCGACCTGCTGCGCCAACGCAGTCGCCCATATCTGTTCTCCAATTCTGTTGCTCCTGCCGTGATCGGTGCAAGTATCGAAGTCTTCAATATGCTAAGAGAAAGCAATGCCCTGCATGACAAATTAGTAGAAAACGTTAATTACTTCCGCGAGAAAATGACTGCCGCCGGATTTGACATCAAGCCTACACAAAGTGCTATCTGCGCCGTGATGCTGTATGATGCCAAACTTTCGCAGATTTACGCCGCCCGTATGCAAGAAGAAGGCATTTACGTCACCGGATTCTATTATCCCGTGGTTCCGAAAGACCAGGCACGCATCCGTGTACAGATCTCTGCCGGACACGAAAGAGAACATCTTGACAAGTGTATAGATGCATTCATCAAGGTAGGAAAAGAACTTGGAGTATTATCGCGCTAAAGCGCGATAAGCTACGGGCTACAAATGACGAGTTACAAGTTGCTGCGCTGTATTCGTAAGCGAATAATTGTTCGCCAGACTACCACACCGAAAGGAACTTACAACTCGTCACTTGTAGCTTGTAGCTTTTACCACCGGCAGCACCACCGTAAACCTGCTTCCTTTCCCCGGTTCCGACCACAGTTCGATTTTGCCCCGCAATTTTTCTACAATCACCTGACAGATAGAAAGTCCCAAGCCGGCTCCTTGCGAAAACTCATCCTGTTTATAGAAACGGCTAAAGATCATTTTCTGTTCTGAGAGTTCAATGCCTCTTCCGGTATCTTCCACATAGATAGCCACTCGGTCCGATTCAGAAAGATAACGGTATCCCAACTTGATATATCCGGTTTTAGTAAACTTAGAAGCATTATTCAGGAAATTAGTGATCACCTGTGTCAAGCGCCCCTTATCAACCATCACTTCCACCTGCACCGCATCCAACTCTTTGATGAATTCCAATTGTTCGGAAATCAGCATCTGATGAGTCATATATATACTGTCAACCAATTCTGAAACGAAACACTTCTCGTATTCAAATGACATGTATCCGGATTCGATGCGCGAAAGTTCCAGAATATCATTGATTAGTTTCAACAATAAATCACTGTTTTTATTAATACTGCCGATATATTCCAGACGCTCCTCCGGACTCACACCATCATCAAGTGCCAATATATTGGAGAAGCCCACAATTGCATTCAGCGGCGTACGAATCTCATGGCTCATATTTGCTAGGAAAGACTGCTTTAATTCAGCCTTTTCAGCCAGTAGTCTTGCTTCTTCCAATTCCTGTTCACGGTCTTTAATCGCCTGTATATTCAGCAACAGACCGGCAGCTTTATATCCTCCACCGGGAAGCAGTATCGTTTTATAGCGAAACTCCCACCACTGATAGCCTTTTTCATTAAAGTCACAACGCACCTGAGAAACCACTTTGCCTGCCTTAGAAATGTTTTTCCAGTACCCTCTCACCTCATCCCAATGATCGGGATGCATAAACGACAATAGTTCCTCAAAGCCAAGTGATTTAGCACTCATTTTCTGTGATATCCAGAATTCCTTTTCAAATACAAAATGGTCATTTTCCAGCTTCCAGGCAAAGGTGTCGCTACCTTCAATAGCCAACGCCAATGTTTCCTTTTCACTTTCCAGTTCATAAAGGGCACGTCTCTTCCGCCCTTGTTCGCGGCGATAAAGGAAGAAGAGCCAGACAAACAACGTGGAAAGCAGAATGATAATCAACACAACACCGATTCCCCATGCTACCGGATATTCTTCCCGGAAAGGAATATTTATAATCGTACATTCCGCCGGAATACTCTCTTTGGAAATACCCCGTTGCTGCATCACGTTCCAGTCTACCACATATTTCTTACGGCTCTCCCTGACAGGTATACCCGAAGGCTTCTCACCATGCAAAATACGTATGGCAGCACTCACTTCCTCTTCGGCCAGAATCGGGAATGTCGTAATATATCCACCAAGCAATTTTTCGTTATAGCCGAATGCCTCATTAATTGCAGTAAGACTGGGGCTTGCACATATATTTCCAATATTAACCGATGTATAGTCGCGTTTCATCTGGAGGTAGCACATTCCTATGGAATACTTACTTAAAGTCCAAATAAAGTTGGCCGTTTCCTGTTTCTTTCCAATTCGTACCGACAGACTGGAAAAACGGGCATATCCCTCTTTATGGGGATAATACAGCCTCTTTTCACGAGGAGTTCCCGAGTAGCCGACCATACAGGTTACTTTTTCATCTTTCAGTTGATTTTCTATATCCGCCCGTATCTGCCGGTCAATATACGTAGAATCAAGTACTGTAAACAGCTCCACATCTTCACCAAATAACTTTGCTCCCAGGCGTATATTCTTCATCAGATCTATCCGGTCATGGAACCCCGTCACATTAGGATACTCTTTCAATAATTCCCAATTAGGATAGTTCACTCCACCAAAAACCACCGGAATTTCTTTTACTAAAGGATGACAACACTTGAACAGTGAATAGGCAGCCTGATCATCATTCACCAGAATTACTTCAGGTTCCCAGCCGTCGGAAACCGAATCGAGCAGATGATACATATACTTCAATTCCGGTTCTTCCTGAAAAGCCTCACAATCCAGATATACGATACGAATATCTGCATTCACCCCGTTTCTTCTGAATTCTTTATCTATCAAGCGATTGAAATCAGGATAGCCGACATAGCTTTCCTCATAAGAATGCACGATTAAAATTCGCCGTTCTTCCCGATCCGAACAGCTGTTCAAAACGAAAAAAAACAGAAAAATCCATGCATATATAGGCAGAAATGTGTTTTTCATGATTCGACTGTCTGATCCATAAGTGGAACAAAGGTAGAATAAAATATGTATAATCCCAAGAAAACAAAAAAGAAGCTGTCTGAAAAAAAATCAGACAGCTTCCCTACTTAGCAATTCTATATCAAAAGATTATTAACGTTCGCCCAATTTCACATCTACAAAGAAGATACCCGTTGCACCGGCTTTCTTAATCATATCAACAATGCCCGCAGCAGTTGCCTCTTCTTCCACCTGTTCGCGTACAAATCCCCACAGGAAGTCCTGTGTTGCTTTATCTTTTTCGGCAGCAGCCACATCCACCAACTTATCGATCATTTCGGATACACGGCACTCGTGTTTGTAAACCTGTTCAAATACTTCCAGCGGAGTACCGAAATCGTTGGGAACTACATCCAGCTTATCAACTTTGGCTTTACCACCACGCTTGATTACGTAATCGGCCATTGCACAGGCATGCTCGTTTTCTTCTGCCCACTGTTTCTTCAACCAGTGTGCCATACCGCTAAAACCTTCTTTCTCCATATAAAAAGACATAGCCAAATACATGTTAGCCGACCACATTTCAGCCGTGATCTGCTCGTTAATTGCATTCTGTAATTTTTCAGTAATCATAATCGTATTTTTTAAATTAATTTGAAATCATTACAAAAGTAACAATGATACACAGACATTGTTCATTTAATAACATTTTTTATATAAAACAACCCGGATTGGCAGGCTTTTCCCGCAGAATTGCAGCAGCATCGAAACACGAACACTGTCTGATCCATTCTTCCGGTTCTATTTCACATAACCATTCAAGTCAGCGCTGAGGTCACGATGCCCCACCAGCCGGAAATCCGGATAATCTTTTAGCAGCAACTTGGCAAGCAGCAGAGGGAATGTTTCTGAAAGTCGGTTCCCGTATCGGCAAAGCATCCGCTCACATCCAGTCCACCTTCATAGCACACGCCGATTGAGCGAGCGTTACGGCTCCGGGCGTGCGCACCGTTTTTTAAAACCGGACGAAGACTTTTGATATCTCCGTTCTTCCTTAATATAATAATGATAACCTACACCATATATAACGCAAGGTCCATACCGCCTTCATCTTTCTCAAATCTTTCTGTATTCATAACTTAGTTGCACACTACAAAATAACTCCTGAAAACAGAAATCAAAGGCGTAATGTCTATGAACACAAAGTAAAGAAAGTGAGGATAGGAAATAAAAATGAAAGCGTACAATCATCAAAAGGATGATGTGCACGCTCATACATATAGTTTATACTTTTAGGAGTTCTTACATATTGTTTTACAATGTCCGTAAAATCGGACCACCCATATCAAAACTTATAACAAACAAGTTTATTCTTTTAATGTTATGACAATAAAGATAGCTTTTTCCTCTAATCTTCAACCTAATGGGCTGAGTCATGAAAAGATTAAATCTTTATACCAACTCGTCCGAAGTATACCCCTGTGGCAACTCACGACAGTTATAACTCGAAGCCATTATCTCACCATAGGCGCCTGCAGAACGCAATGCTATCAAATCTCCGCGCTTCACCTTATTCAAGTCTATCGCTTTTCCGAAAACATCCGACGATTCACAGATAGGCCCTACCACATCATACGCCTCAACCGCATCCTCGGAAGTAATATTCTCTATCTTATGGTAAGCCTGATACAACGCAGGACGAATCAAATCCGTCATACCGGCATCAAGGATGGCAAATTTCTTATTGGCTCCCTGTTTTACATAAAGCACCTGCGAGATAAGTGAACCGCACTGCCCCGTTATGGCACGCCCCAGTTCAAAATGGAGCGTTTGATAAGAACGCAGTTTCAAATGTTCGGCATAAGTAGAGAAATAATCTTTGAAATCAGGTATTGCCTGACGGTTGGGATGCTTATAATCAATGCCCAGTCCACCACCTACATTGATATGCTCGATGCGGATGCGATGTGCTTCCAGTTTGTCTTGCAACTCATTCACACGATTGCACAGGGCAACAAAATCACCCATATCCAATATCTGCGAACCAATGTGGAAGTGCAATCCGATGAACTTCACATTCTTCATCTCCAAAGCCACTTCTATCACATGATCCATGTCTTGCATACTAATGCCAAACTTGTTTTCCGCCAGTCCGGTAGTGATATTGGCATGAGTATGAGCTCCTACATTCGGATTGATGCGGAAAGCGACATTAGCCACTTTACCTTTAGCTGCAGCCAGTTCATTGATAATCTCCAACTCGGGAATAGACTCTACATTAAAACAGAAAATATTGTAGTCCAAGCTCAGGTTTATTTCCCAATCAGACTTGCCCACTCCGGCAAAAACAATCTTATTTGTAGGAAAACCTGCCTTAACAGCAGCACGTACTTCTCCTCCACTCACACAATCGGCACCCAGTCCATTCTCACGGATAATGGTAAGTACCTTCGGATTAGCATTTGCTTTCACAGCATAATGCACCTCAAAATTGCCATATTTAGCGGCTTCTGCACGCACGCAGGAAAGAGTGTCGCGCAACACCTTCGTATCATAATAATAAAAAGGGGTACGCAGCTCACGGAATTTATCTATGGGAAATGTTCCTTTCATACTTCAAAACTTTGTTTATAAAGAAAAGAACGCAAATTACGCGAATTACACAAGAGCCTTTATCAGCGAGTTGTGCAATTTGTGTAGTTTGCGTTCCATATTATTTTATATCTGTACTTTCTTATTTCTCTTATTCTTCGTTGAACAGTGCATCACTAAGCGACTGCAATGCCTTATTCTTGTCGCACTCACGGATAAGGAAAGAAATGTTGTAGTTACTACCACCAAATGAGATCATTCGTACCGGTATGTCGCGCATGGCATCCAGTGCCTTCGCCTCGAAACCGACATTCTCCCATTCCAAATCACCTACCACGCAGACAATACACATATCCTTATCCACCGTAACGGTTCCGTACTTCTTCAGGTCGTCCAAAATCTCGTTGAGGTGCTTCGTATTATCAACAGATACAGATACTCCTACCTCAGAAGTACAAATCATATCGATAGAAGTCTGATAGCTTTCAAAGATTTCGAATACCTTGCGCAAGAAACCGTGAGCAAGCAACATACGGCTGGATTTAATCTTGATAGCCGTAATATTATCTTTTGCTGCAACTGCCTTAATTTTGCCCTTCTCAGTATCATTGGAAATCATAGTACCGGGAGCAGTCGGGTCCATCGTATTCAGCAGACGCACCGGGATATTGGCATACTTGGCAGGCTGTATACAAGTGGGGTGAAGAATCTTCGCACCAAAATAAGCCAGCTCGGCAGCTTCTTCAAAATGAAGATGACGTACAGGAGCAGTCTTGTCAACGATACGCGGGTCATTATTGTGCATACCGTCGATATCGGTCCATATCTGGATTTCGGAAGCATTGATAGCTGCACCGATCAGAGAAGCGGTATAGTCGCTTCCACCACGTTGCAGATTGTCTATTTCTCCGTAAGCGTTGCGGCAAATGTATCCTTGTGTGATGTAAATCTCAGCACCGGGATGCAATTCCAACTGCATCTGAAGTTTCTCCTTAATATATACAGGATCGGGCTCCGCATTCTTATCGGTACGCATATATTCCAAAGCCGGAAGCAAAATGGACTTCACACCACACTCTTGCAGGTAATAGTTCATCATGGCAGTAGAGATCAGTTCTCCCTGTGCCAGCACCACTTTCTCCTCAAACAGTGTGAAAAGGTCTTTGGTATAAGAACGGATGTAGTCAAAATGAGATTTAATCAGTTCCTGACCTTTCTGTTTATACTCGGGAGTGGAATACAACTCATTCACATGCTGTTTATATTTAGCCTCCAGCTTGTTAATGATCTCGTTGGCACCCTCCGGATTTTTCTTGTACAGATAGTCCGAAATTTCCACCAATGTATTAGTTGTGCCCGACATAGCCGAGAGTACAACTATCTTCTGTTCACCATCAGTGATCAATTTGGCTACTTCCTTTATCCGCGCTGCAGAACCTACGGAAGTACCTCCAAACTTTAAAACTTTCATTTTCGTTCCTGTATTAAATGATTATATATTATTATTTGTTTCTTCTACAGTCGGCATCATACCCGAATACTCGGACGTTACATCTGTTATCTGATGACCTGCACAGCGATATACCTGTCCCGGAAACTCGTGAAGCAGATGGAGGTTGTGCGTAGTCATCAATACCAGTGAGCCACCCGTGCGGCTGATGTTGTGTAACAGTCCTACAATGGCACGTCCCGTTTCCGCATCCAGATTACCGGTCGGTTCATCCGCCAGGATAATCTCCGGAGAGTTGAGCATAGCACGAGCAATAACAATGCGTTGCTGTTCACCTCCCGAAAGTTCGTTAGGAAACTTATATCCTTTATTACCCATTCCTACCTGCATCAGCACTTCAGCGATACGATCTTTTATTTCCGATTTGTTTTTCCAGCCCGTAGCCTTCAATACAAAAGCAAGATTATCGTTCACCGTGCGGTCAGTCAACAGTTGGAAATCCTGAAACACAATGCCCAGCTTACGACGCAACTGCGGAATATGCTTGCGCTTAATGCGGCTCATATCATACCCCAGTACCATTGCTTCGCCGGCAGTGATATCCAGTTCTCCGTAGAGTGTCTTTAGCAAACTGGTCTTACCCGAACCTACCTTACCGATCAGGTACACAAATTCTCCCTTCTGCAGCTCGAGGTTTACCTCATTCAGCACGCACAAGTCCTGTTGGTGTACTTCCACATCTTTATATCGTATCAGCGGTTCAGCCATTCCCGTTTAATTATTAATTTTTAATTATTAATTAATTAGTGTTTCTTCCACGAAGCGCTATGACGTTCCTGCAATTCTCGTGCCAAATCTTCCAGACTATATCCTTTGGATGTTAGCAGCACGATGAGGTGGTATATCAAATCGGCTCCTTCATAGATCAACCGTTCATCAGTTCCATTGCAAGCTTCGATTACTGTTTCCACAGCTTCTTCACCCACTTTCTGCGCCATTTTATTCACACCAGACTCAAACAGACTGGTTGTGTAAGAACCTTCCGGCATCTCTTCATGGCGCTTAGTAATAAAATCCTGAAGATGCTTCAAGAACATTACAGGCTGTTCATTCTTCTCACCCCAGCATGTATCCGTGCCTGTATGGCAAACAGGTCCCACAGGGTGTACCTGAATCAGCAATGTATCCTGATCACAGTCTTCCTTGATAGAAACGACATTCAGGAAATTACCACTCTCCTCACCTTTCGTCCAAAGACGGTTCTTGGTGCGGCTGAAAAAAGTCACTTTACCGGTTTCTACCGTTTTGTCGTAAGCCTCTTTATTCATGAAGCCCAACATCAACACCTTAGCGGTGTCTGCGTCTTGTATGATTGCCGGAATAAGTCCGTTCATTTTATCAAAATCCATTTTTATATAATTACGAATTACAAATTACGAATTATAATGCGGTATAAGCATCCTATCATCTTACTATTTTATCATCCCCTTACACCGTTCGCATCGAGATTCCCTGGGCGCAAAGATACGATTTTAAATCGGGAATTTTAATTTCTCCGAAATGAAAAACGCTGGCTGCCAACGCCGCATCTGCTTTTCCTTGCAAAAACACATCACGAAAATGCTCTTTTGCTCCTGCTCCGCCCGATGCAATCACCGGAATAGAGAGGTTATCAGACATTTCAGCAAGCGCTTCATTAGCGTATCCGGTCTTTACGCCATCATGATTCATGCTGGTGAAAAGTATTTCTCCGGCACCACGTTCCTGAGCTTCTTTGGTCCAGGTAAACAGTTCCTTATCTGTTTCTACACGGCCTCCATTCAAATAGCACCACCAGCCTTTTTCAGTTTGTTTGGCATCTACCGCCAACACACATACCTGCGAACCGAAGTTCTTAGCTATTTCATCAATCAGTTCAGGACGGCGAATCGCAGAAGAATTGATAGAAATTTTATCTGCACCGGCATTCAGTAGACGGTCTACATCACTCAATTCGTTGATACCGCCACCTACCGTAAACGGAATACTAATATTGGCAGCAATACGCTTCACCAACTCTGCAAATGTCTTGCGACCTTCAAAACTGGCTGTTATATCCAGAAAAACCAATTCATCAGCACCTTGCTCACTATATGCACACGCCAGTTCCACCGGATCGCCCGCTTGACGCAAATTGACGAAATTGGTTCCTTTCACTGTTTGTCCGTCTTTGATATCGAGACAGGGGATAATTCTTTTCGCTAACACTTTTGTTTTGTTTTAACGATTTATATTCATGAGGATATATAATCTAAATCTAACTCAATTGAGAATGATTCGTCAATAATCCTGCATCATTCTTTCAATTTCCTTCAAAGTAATACGCCCTTCATACAGAGCCTTACCAAAAATAACAGCCGGTACCCCAGCCGTCTCCAATACACGTATATCTTCCATACTGCTGACACCGCCACTTGCTATCAGGTAAAGGTCGGGATGTTTTTCCAGCATTGCCTTATACAGTTCAATAGAAGGCCCCTGCAACATACCGTCACAACTAATATCCGTGCAGATTACTTTCTGAATACCTTTCTCTACATATTCTTTCAGGAAAGGGAACAATTCACAAGCACTTTCATCCTTCCAGCCATTCACAGCTATCTTCCGGTCTTTCACGTCCGCACCAAGAATTATCTTCTCACTGCCGTAAACTTCCAGCCAATGGCAGAACAACTCAGGATTTTTCACCGCAATACTGCCGCCTGTAACCATCTGTGCCCCATTCTCGAAAGCGATCTTCAAGTCTTCATCACTTTTCACACCACCACCGAAATCAACTATCAGGGAAGTCTGTGAGGTGATTCTATTCAAAACATTATAATTGACTACATGATGAGAAGCCGCTCCGTCCAAGTCTACCACATGAAGCCGGCGAATACCGTGCGCCTCCATCTCTTTGGCCACTTCTACCGGATTTTCGTTATACACCTTCTTACTGTCATAGTCACCTTGCGAAAGGCGTACACACTTTCCGTCGATAATATCTATTGCAGGAATAAGCTCTATCATAATATTCATCTACTTAATTATAATTCTAAAAAATTACGCAGGATACGTTCTCCCACACCTCCACTTTTCTCCGGATGGAATTGGGTAGCGTAATAATTATCCTTATGCAAGGCAGCGCTAAACGGTTGTATATAGTCCGTCACAGCAGCTGTATATTCATTGACCGGAACGTAGAAGCTATGCACAAAATAGACAAACTCTTCTTTTGTAAAGCCTTTGAATAAGCCACTGTTCGTCTCTGTGAGCGTATTCCAACCCATGTGAGGCACTTTATCCTCATGCTTCTGTGGAACGAAACGCTTCACTTCCGTATCAAAAATACCCAGACAGTCCACATCTCCTCCTTCTTCAGAATGGCGGCACATCACTTGCATACCCAGACATATCCCTAAAAGAGGCTGTCTAAGTTCCTTAATCAATGCATCCATACCACTGGCACGCAGAAACTTCATGGTTGTTTCCGCCTCGCCCACACCTGGAAAGATCACTTTGTCCGCCGCACGCAATTCATCTTTATCCGCCGTTACCACAGCCTCCACGCCCAAACGCTTCAGCGCATAATCCACCGAATAGATATTGCCCGCATTATATTTGATAATCGCTACTTTCATGAATATACCTTAACTAAATATCACTGTTTTATTCTTATATGCCAGTACCTTGCGCTCAATATGCTTCTGCACGGCACGTGAGAGAACAATCTTTTCCAGGTCTTTCCCCTTATTTACAAGATCTTCTACAGTATCTTTATGAGTGATACGAACCACATCTTGTTCAATGATCGGTCCTGCATCCAATTCTGTTGTTACATAATGACTGGTAGCGCCAATGATCTTCACACCACGCTCAAATGCTGCATGATAAGGTTTTGCTCCCACAAATGCAGGAAGGAAAGAATGATGAATATTGATAATCCGATTGGGATATGCATCAATCATCCGCTCTGAAATCACCTGCATATAACGCGCCAGTACAATAAAGTTCACCTTATGTTTTGCCAGCAATTCCATTTCTTTTTTCTCCTGTTCTTCTTTTGTCTCCTTTGTAATAGGGAACAAATAGAAAGGTATTCCGAAACGTTCGGCAACATGTTGCAAGTCGGGATGGTTGCTTATAATAAGAGGAATCTCGACGTTCCACTCTCCTGCCGTATAGCGTGCCAGTAAATCGAACAGGCAATGTGACATCTTAGACACAAATATTGCCATACGTGGTTTCGTATCCGAGAAATAGAGACGGAAAAACATTTCATATTTCTGTGCGTACAGCGTAGCAAAATAATCTTCAATTTTCTCTTGCGGTATCAGAAAGTTCTTCAATTCCCACTCGATACGCATGAAAAAGATATTCTCCACATGATCGACATATTGGTCCAGATAGATAATATTTCCCTTGTTTACCGTTATAAAGTCTGTCACTTCTGCCAGAATTCCCGGTTTGTCGGGACAGTGAAGTAACAGTTTAGCCGTTTTCATCATCCTAAATTATCGTTTTTATCGTTTTCAAATTACAATTTTCTCGATTTGAGTTTGCAAAAATAACGATTTATTGTAAAATAACGAAGTTTTCGAGCAAGAAGTTTAAATCAAGCAACAGAAAGCTTCGTTTTCATTACAAAACCATCCCAATCCCCTTTCACAAAAAGCTCTGCAAGAACTTATTTTTTTTATATTCCAATGTTCTCAAAATGAGGATATAAAAGGAAAAGTGATAAAATCAAGCAAAAAAATTTCATCGTAGCTATTGCAGGTTTCAAAGAAATGCCTACCTTTGCAACCGCAATCGAGAGAGAAAGCAATTAAGGAAATGAAATTATGGTGCGTTAGTTCAGTTGGTTAGAATACATGCCTGTCACGCATGGGGTCACGGGTTCGAGTCCCGTACGCACCGCTTAAATAGGGACGAGAAATCGCCCCTATTTTGCTGTATATCAGAGTGTTGTAATTTCGTTTTGGCCAAAAATAGAGATATATCGCCTAATTTATATGTCCCAATACAGCCCAATACAGCCCAATACGACCCAAATAAAAAGTTGTCCTGTGATACCTTGTGTGATACCAATTTTCAATAGATGCCTAAAAACTTTAAATTATGAGATACCCGACATTACGGTTTGTCTTTGACCGAAAAAAGACAGCTACAAAAAAACATAAGGCTTCTGTACAAATTGAAGTCCTTAGCGAAAGGAAAAGAAAATATATTGGAACTGGTGTGAAGTTATATTCTGACCAATGGGACGAACGAAAAAAGGTAATAAATTCAATGCAAATGCTTGAATTAAACAGAAGTCTTGACGAGCAAATCAGGATTATACAGGATTGGGTAAACGAGCTTATCCGTAAAAGGGAGCCATTCGACTTTGAAAGGCTGGACCGGTTTATCAAATTCTCCAAAAAGTCGGAAAGCTTTATAGAATTTGCCGAAAGAAGATTAGAGGAAAGGCAGGATATAACAGAGAGTACCAAGAAGACACACCGGACATTCACGGAGTCTTTAAGAAGCTTTGAACGAATAACAAATTTCTCCGACCTTACGAAAGAGAATATAATACTATATGATGACTGGTTACATTCAAAAGGTTATTCTCAACCCACGGTGCATAACTACCACAAAAGAATGAAACGTTATATAAACGAAGCCATAAGATTTGAATTACTTGATTCCAATCCTTATTTAGGGCTTCATTTTGATCGCGGAAAACATCAGATAAGGAAATACCTTACCGAGGGAGAATTGGCTCAAATTATGAAGGCTGAAATACCTTCTAAGACCATTTGCCAAGTGCGGGACTTATTTGTTTTCCAATCTTATACCGGTATATCATATGCAGACCTTGCAAAGTTTGATTTCGAAAAAGACATAAAAAGGTTAAACGGCAAAATGGTGATCCAGGATATCCGGCAAAAAACAGAAGAAAGATACTTTATCGTTCTTCTTTCTCCTGCTATTGAAGTGCTTGAAAGATACAATTTCATCCTTCCGGTAATCAGTAACCAGCAATACAATTTAAGGCTTAAAATCGTGTCTGACTATGCGAAAATAGACAAGAAATTAACCGTTCACATGGCCCGGCACACGTTCGCTACAATGTGTCTCAACAACGGTGTGAGGATAGAGAATGTAAGCAAAATGTTGGGACATTCCAATATAAAAACGACACAAGAATATGCGAAGGTTCTTAATTCGGAAGTCGAAAAGTCGTTTGAGTTGCTGGAAAGTAAAATAAAAATGGGGCAAATTTAAATTGCCCCTATTTTGTTTCAATTTACGTTAAAATAAAAAAAAACTGAACCTAGATGCCTTCCGGACACAAGAAAGGCGGTAAATTCAATTATATCGCCTTATGCTAGTTAAACTTGTTTAGGTAAATTTCCCTTCCCTTTTTCCAGCATCTCTTTAAAATCAATCCCTTCTTTTTTATCTTTCTCTGCAAAATACATGAACAAGTCAGCTCCACAGATATAACCTAAAAAGACATCTATCGTATAGTTTGTTATTCCTTCTTCTACGGCTTTAACTTGTTCTATTCTAATTTGTCCTTTTTGTGCCACTGCATACCTCGATAGACCTTTTGATTCTCTAAATGATTGCAATGCTTGTCCTAAGACTTCTCTGTAATTTTGTTTATCCATATCACCTAATATTAAAGTATTTCTTTATATAACTTTGGGACACTCCAGTCTTTTCAGACAAGGCTTTAACTTCAAAATGCTTGGCAAACCGTGACAACGAATATCCCTTCAATTTTTCATCGTTGCTTGTACGATACTGAGCAATAAGGTCAGGAACAACTTTACAGGGAGAATCATTATCCACTTCTTCATTAGCATTCTCGAAAGTATGCATATCATAAGTACCATCTTTCCAATCATTTATTACTTCTTGAAAGTCCGAAATTTCATATCCCCTTTTCTCACACACAGCCTCTATTTGGCTTTCAATAGAAAGAAGCTCATTACATGCAGATCTTATATAAAGGCAGATGTCATTTGAACCTCTAAGAGAGGTATTCGGTTCATGATCTGAAACTCTTACTTTTAGTCCGTTTATTTGATAATACTTGCTCATATTGTTTATTGCCTTACTTCTTATACTGCAAATATACTACAAATATTTGTACTGCCAAAAGGGAACAATACAAATATTTGTATGTTGTATAACATTAAGCGGTAAATCCAATACGTCAAAGATCAGCTACCGACTTATAAGATACAGCCTACCTCATTACTACATAAAAAATGCGCTCGCCTTTTCATTCAGTTTCCCAGTGCCACACACAACGTAATTTTGAGTCATCTTAATGTCTGAATGGCCCATCCTTTTGGCAATCTGGAGTAACGGAACACCTAGTTCCGCTAAATTGGTTGCAAAACTTCTTCGTGCGGTATGGGATGCGACAAACTGCCATTTTTCACCCGTCTCATTCTTTCCCCTGCGGAATAGCTTTATCTTTCCATTGATATCACACTCCCGGCAAATATCCCGTATAGTATCGTTAAAACATGCATCTACATATTTCCGCTTCCCGGCAATCGGCAACAGCTTTTTAAGTATTGGTTTTGCTTCAATGGTTGCAGCTATATTCGTTTTCTTGCTTACGTATGTTATATAACCTCCTTGGATGTTCTCTCCTGTCATTTCAAGTATATCCGAATGTCGGGCACCCGTATAACAACCTATCAAGAACTGAGCCAAGACAATATTCTCTTTCTCATTCTTCGGTCGGTATTGTTCAAGTCTTGAAAGTTCATCCAGGTTGAGATAAACGTTGACGGATGGCGTTCCCTTGACATTTAACCGTTCGGCAAATTTCGGATAAGGCAAAACGAATTCGTCTTTTCCGTCATTTAATACAGCCTTTAGCATTGCCGTATATGTCCGTATGGAACTTGGTGAGCAAGACGAAAAAAGACTCAAGATGTCATCTATATTGCTTTTTGTAAAGTCTTCCCATTCTGGAAGCCGGCCCAACAGTTTTTGCATCTTGGTTATGATACCGTAATATTTCGGATATTTGCAAATGAACCTCCCGCAAAAGGTATTTTTCCAGTCCTTTATATCGAACAACTCAGGCAACAAGCCTAACTTATTCATTCTTTCCATTCCTTCCCGGCTTATCTTGGAGCCGAAAAGAATCTTATTCAATTCATTCAATTCCATAGCCTAATCTTTAACTATTCTTTTCTTGCATAAGATAACAGTAATAATTACCCCCAATGTCCATACAAGAAGGATAAAACCTATACATCCACTTGCGCCGCAACATAGAAAGAAAATAAAAATCAGCCAAAGTATAAAACCTAAATACATATCATTCCTCCTTATTTCTTTATTGAATAAATTCCCGTAACGGTTTATAACATAGTTCTTTATGATTTCTCATCTTTTCTAGCCATATATAGGGAATTAAAAAACCAAATTTAATAGAATAATTTCCTCCAAAGTAATTCTGCTGATCTCGTAATGAGATAAGTAAATGATAATAAGATTTAGAAACTTTTTGTATATTTGCTTGAGGATCACTCATCAACGTATTTAATTCTTTTCTATATTTCTCCTCTCGGATTTTGGCATTATCAAAGCCACATCCAGAACTTCGACTTGGTTTCCAGCTCATAATTTTCTTCCTTCCTCTATTGATATCAGTAATTTGTTATTTAAAGATGTAATGTATATTCTTAATTGCTCTTGCATATCCATTTTAGTGTTATAGAGTAAACTCTAAACGACAATAACCGCGACGTATGGCAACATTAACGGAAGGAATTACACCGCAATTAGTCGCTTGATGAAACGCGAAAATCTTACGGGGACAGATAACCTTTTCAGGGGTTGAAACGCCATTCTCTTTGTTTTTGCAGTAACCTATGAACTTTCTCCATTCACTCCCTTTTACTTCTTTAAGCTTATCGTAACTGAAGCCTTTAACATTAAATACAAGTTCCATAATATTAAAATTTATCTGATCTATCAATTATAAACTCCCTTATCTTCTCTATATCGGTGCCGCTGATAAACAGGACAGCACCGAACAATAACAGCATCAAACAAAACATATGATAGTTATTTAGATGGCTTTCCTTAATCGCCCGTTATCGTCTACATGCGCGTTCAGGTATTCGGCCCCTCTTTCGGCTTCCTCTTTAGTCGAATAGTAATCTATAATACAATTATCCAAATTATCCACTATTCCGTAATATCCAAGCATTAACGGCTTATCCTTGACAGTGTAACGTCTCCCAGTTTACTTTCTTTTCATAGGCTTCAACGTTATGACTTGTAGATGATTTCTCAGGGCGTATTATATCCATGTACCTAACTTCTTTTCCGCAATAGTTTTCGGGCACTTCTTCAAATTACCGACATTGCAACAACCATTTGAATTTAACCGAGCGGTCCCGTTTTTTTCGTTAAAAGCCAATATAACGCCTATTTCTCCGATCTGATCATAAACGACTTCACCCAATTTAAACCCGTCCAGTTCTTCGGATGTTGTCGGATAATCCACACAACAGTATTTAGTGTAGTCGTCAATAACTAACGGGGTGTTATTTTCCCGTGTTTCCTCTGTAAGTTCCGGCAATTCTGTAGCCTTTACCAGTTCTTTAACCTTATCCGCCTGCTTCTTGCTAAATATCCATCCGGAACGCTTTTCGCCTTCATAATTTAAAGACGGGTTAAAGCGTCCCGCCCAATTCCTTTAATTGCTCCTTGATAGCTTTCGTGTCACCGAACACCGCAATAGCTTTTTCGGAATAGTCCACTATCTCCAGACCTTCAACGGCAACAGGTTCTACCATATTGGAAGCATTTTCTTTTTCCTGTTTTAGTGCGTTCTTCTTCTCTTTAGGTTCTACAATCTGGTATTCATTACTAACCTTTATACTAAGATAAAAATTAGTATCGTAATAGTCTTGCATTCCGTCGCTATCATCATAACGGAAAGAACTTGCATACGTCGCAACAGCATCAAGAACCGCGAACACTTCCGGAGTTAATTCATCTTCCCAACCCTTAACGGTGGACATTGTGGACATATAACCGCGTTCCGCACTTCTTGAACCTTCAACAAAAGGAACACAAGCGCCTGCCTTTAACTCGATACACATAGAATCTGTGTACATGCTCCACTCTGAACGAATAGAGAATTTAAAACTAGGAAAATTCTTCTTTGCATAAGCTCTAACCTTTGCGGCTATTTCCTTTGTAGATAATTTGCTGTCATAGTTTGAACCAGACCAACCGTTACTCGTGTAGAAATTCATTGCTTTCATAATCGTTATTTTAATCGTTAATAATATCATCGTTTAAAACCAAAAGAATGACAGTGTAGGTTATGTATATGTTTTGGTTGTATATGTAACTATCCCCATCCCTTTGGTATTGCAAATGTAGTGAGTTATCTTTGCCTGTTATAATATTATAGATATAATATTCACGAGAAAGTGAAAATAATATTTATCATTAAAATGGGTAGTTAAATATATAAACAGTAGATACCTAAAAATGGTGTAAATGTGCTTTATATGACCTAAAAAGGGTGTTTTATGAATATTATTAGTATAATATTTACAACACGAATACCCCACCCCGGGGTGGTATTTTATTACCAAAAAGGCAAATGATTATCGCTCAAAATTTTTATTTTATTTTTTTATTTTTCCCGTTTGTTTCTTGTTATATTGATTATTTAGTTGTATATGCAATTAAATTAATTCTGTTACGCTTTAATATGTATGGTTATTATTCATTTCCTGTATATGTTATTTTTTATACTACATATTATATATCCTTGATATAAAATAAATTAATGATAATATTGTATATTGTGTATATAATCAGTATTTTTGTAGAAAATACAAGTTAATATATGCGATATATATTTCTATAAAACGCTTGTTTTTATGCATTACGTTAACTGATATTCTTATAATTATTTAATATTCAAGCACTTTTATATGAATAGTTATTATGACCATATACTGCATTTAATAGTCACTAAATTATGCACTCTTTCTGACGAGAATGTTTTTGCCCGTTTTTCTTCGGGTTCCGACTTTGCCGAATCTTCTATGATAATCAAGAGTCTTGTGTTTAAGATCATGGCAAATAGTGATTTCTGTTATCTTCATGGCTGTTATTACCTGTTTACTGGTGAGATTTACGAGCCGGTCAATCCTGAGTTGATAGGCAAGGCTATCGAGGAGTGGTTGATTCGCATGCGGGTAAGCAGTAGGATTTTGCATTATTCATCAAAGAAGTTCCAGGACGAGGCTCGTCTTTCTATCCGTATCAATAATCCGTTCTGTCCGGTATTCCATATCAAGGCTTATGTTAACGGTGTGGTTGACTTCACGGATGGGGAATTGCGTCCTTTTGATGCCAAGTATCACGTTATATACAAGCATCCTTATGAGTATGATCCCAGTGCGAAGTGTCCGATGTGGCAGTCTTTCTTGCGGACTGTCTTGCCGGAGAAGGATAGCAGGTTGATATTGCAAATGTACTTGGGACTGTGTACGTTTGACAGGGGGAAGATGATAGACAAGGTTGAGAACTGCCTTATGCTGTTCGGGTACTGGTAGCAACGGCAAGTCTGTGATATACGGAGACGATAACGGGGATATTCGGCAGGGAGAATGTTTCCTCTATGGGATTGTTGTCTTTGATCAAGGGAGGTGACGAGAGGTTGAGGAATATTGCCAGGATTGACGGCAAGTTGGTTAACATGTGGCCCGGAGATACAAGCGCGGGACATATCGGGGTATGAGGACGCGTTCAAGACGTTATGCTCAGGAGAGATGGTTTATGGTCGGAATATCGGAGGGAATGTCTATGAGGTGCGGATGTCCCTTGGATGATATTCAACATGAACAATCTCCCGAAGGCTTCGGATACGAGCTATGGATATTTCAGGCGTTTCTTGTATGTGATGTTTGAGAATGTCATCCCAGAAGAGATGCAGAACAAGCATCTTGCAGATGATTTGAAGCAGGAATATCCTGGTATATTGAATTGGATTATCAGAGGCGGGAAATATTTAAAGCAAAGAAGGTTTGTCTTTCCGAAGAGCGAGAACTCGGAGAAGCAGAAGCTTATAGTAATGGGGGAAAGCAACATAACTTTCTCTTGGGCTTTTGCACGCGGGGTAAGACCTTCCGCCAATGCCAAGGGCGAGTTATTCCACGTGGTTAAGGTCTTCAGACATGTATAACGATATGGTGCGTTATGCGGAAGCCAACGGCTTTTGAAAGTGTAAGCATGCAGGACTTTGGAAAGCAGCTTACGGAAACTGGGATTCGGTAAGATGAGCAGGAGAAGGGATTCCAAGGGCATTATTTACAAGGTTTTTCGGATGTAACGAGAAGGAATTGAAGACTCCTGTTCCTATTGTATCTGACATGGACATGGATTTTGACGGGTATAACGGGGACGTGGAGTATGACGCGGAGGATATGTAGAACTTTAATATAGACAAGGTATGATAACTATATACAATATAGGATTGTTTACTCAATATTGTCATTCCGATAGCGTAAAATACGGATACAATATAGGTTCATTGGCTGTAAAATATGGAGTCACGGATATAAGTGGGTTTTCAGAGAAAGAGCAATCGGATATTTTCTTGAAAATAGAATCGGAGAATGGGGGGCATTATAGTAGTGCCTCACGGTGGTAGCTTCTTAAGGAGAACATTTATTGAAAAGCTCCTGACAAAGGATGGGTTTTATAGATGACAAGTATTTTAATACTCCTTTATATGTAAATATACAGGGGAACGATGTAGAGTATAGAATTATTAATTATATAAATAATAGTTTATGAAAGACGGAGAAAAGTTACAGATTGGCAACTGGATTGTCGAAAAGGTGGAGATGGACGGAGTAGATTTCATGGAGGTTCGTGGCTTCGGGCGGCATATTCAGATTCATGTATAGGATTGACAGCATGATGTATGGACTGCTTGACAATGTGCTGAAGGAGGACAAGTCGGGCGTAGGTGTTATTTTCAATAACGTATTCGCTGTTGCTACACTTCTTGACGCTGAGTTTCAGAATGATGTAGTTCAAGTTGTTGTACGGGCTATTGATCGCGTGAAAGCCGAATCGGTCAGTGACGAGGAAGATGCCAAAATTCTTGCGGAGGAACGTACTAAATATGAGATGAAAAAGGAAATGGAGGGAGAAAATGGGGGAAATAGAAAAGCGAAAGCCTGAAAGCGGAAATTGAGAAGGACATTTCCGGTATGATGACTACGTATGAGAGGAATACGGGGCTTATTGTGGATGAAATAGGGTTTATCCGGCAACCTGTATATGACAACATGGGAAAAGAGACGGATTTTAGGTATGTAGTGGAACTGAGGGTTAAACTATGAAAGTGAAATGGAACGGATAAAGCTGTCTAAGACCGAAAAAAAAGTGTTGCGGATGCTTGACGCAGGATTTACGGATGTACCTAGTGATATTCCGTATGACAAATATGCGCTAGCTGCAAGCTCTCTAAAAAAGGCAGGCCTTGTGAAATGCTCGTTCCTTACCAATGGCAAAGTATGTGGTATAAGGCTGACCAAGCAAGGCAAGATGTATCTGTATGATAACCCATATTTATTCAATCCTGTTAATTGGAGCAAGTGGGCTGCGATAACAGGAATTGTAACCGCACTGATTTCTCTGATAGTTCTTGTGATTGGGTGTGTGGCTATTTTAAAATAGCAGGTAATTTTATCGAATGAAATAATAAAGAGGGGCACGGGAGTATTCTATGTACACCGTGCCCCTAAACTTTTTCCGGTTACGGATAAGCTATCCTTCTTCATTGTTTGTTTCCAGCTGTGCTTTCTTGTTTTTAGCTTTCATGTATAGAGAGCATGACTTACAGGAGATTGGAAGATAGAAATGGACGGTATTGTCTTCTTCTATTGTTTCTTCCTTTTTCATCTGCTGGAGGTCGGCTATTTTCATAAGAACATCAGCGCGGTCTTTGCCTTTTAGGTCTTTGACTGTGGCGACGAGGGCATTGAGAACTTCGTTCTTGTCGCGGAACTTTCCGGTAAAATCATCTTCGGTTTCTTCTTTCTCGTCCTTATCGCACGAGGTCGGTATTTTCTTGAAACGTCCCAATCGAATTGCCTTTTGCTTAGATTGCATATAGGTAAGAATGTTGGGGTCGTTGATGATCTTGTCTATCTGCTGCTTGTTCCATTCATCGGCAAGGGTAGGCTTGTACTGGCCGGTAGCAATAAAAGCTTCAGTAGCATCCCAGCCCATCATTATCATGTCTGCCATTGCGCGTTCCAATACGGATATGTTGTATCTCTTGGTTTCGTTAATGAATCGTTTTGAATATTTGAGCATATTTTCTTGTATTTTAGGTTAATAGATAAACGCCATTCCACATACGCAATTATTGTGAAGTGGTGGATACGGGTCTGACATAGGATGAGTCCGCATAGCATATTCGTCCACATGTCTGGCAGGGAAAGCTACTGGATCGGAAAGTAATAAAACCTTTTGCGCCCTTCTCTGTTCCCGATAGGTACCAATATTTCATCCAACCTTCTGCCACCGCAAATACGGTCAGATTACGGAGGGCCGTGAAACTGCTATTGGTTCGTCCTATCCCGTAGCTTATACTATCGGTCCGTATGCGTGTGGCGTTCATATCTCCTGCTTTGACTGCTTCTATAAAGTCTGGATTGTCGTACGGGTGTTCCAGGTTTTTGGATATGAGTTGAAGGGTGGCAGCTTTCGATGTTCCCGCAAGCATAGATGCGGCGATGGCGGCTTCCAGCTCATACTTGTATCGGTTGGCATATATGGCGTTACGTTCACCAAATGTTTTTCCGTATGAGTTGCGTGTGATATATGCTAATATCTCTTCTTCCTTATCATTGTGAGTGGCTACAGAAAGGGTTGAAGTGTAGTCTTCGATAGTGGCTCGCAAATCAGAAATGACAGCTTCCACCTCGTGCTTCAGATTCAGGTCTAAGGAAAAGCGGAACATCTTTGGAGGTATGCCGTATTTGTGGGATATGGATATTATTCTTTCAGCAGCACGGAGCATAGCGGTACGGAGATTTCTCCCCATGCTTTTTTCAGCTTGCAGCCTCTGGCGGATATAATCCTTCGCTTCCTCTATTTCTCTGTCTGACGGATATCTCATTAGGCTTTCACTCCCTCTTCTACGGTGACTTGGTTTCCTTCTGTCTTATTCGCTTTAGCTGTCTTTAGTTCAAAGAGAAGGTCGGCTTGCTGTTCTTCTTTCTTTTCCCGGACGATCCTGTCCCATTCTCCATTAGTGGTATATAAAGTTTCTATACGTTCGGATGCAGTTTGTCTGGAAACAGAAACCATTTTGTACAGCAGTTGCAAGGTCAGAAATGACAGTGGACGTGTTTCACATGTACATACGGCTCTATCCACCATTTCATATTGAGATTGGTAAAATCGATGGTCTTTTTCATTTCCATTCCGTAACCATAGGAGAATATGGCTACCATGTCATCAAGGAACTTTTGGTATTTGGGAGCATCGTTCATAGCTTTCTCAACAGCCGGAGAATAGAGGATTTTTAATGCTGCCGCCGGTAAATCTCCTGATTTTAGTTCTGGAGGTTCAACTATGAAAGATTGGGTAAATATCATCTTGTAGAGCGTATCGAGTTGCTTCATGTAACTTTCAGATGCGCTTTGGGCACTTAAATAGGACACTTTATCATCTGTACCCATTGAAAAGCGTCTTAATTGTACCGTTAGCATCATATTGAGCATCAAGCCTATCTCCTTCACCTTGAAACACAAGGGTTGGCTCTCCAAATGCCTGGTTGTTATGTGCCATTTGCGAAAATGACATTTCGTAAGCATCTATGCTGTCTTGAGATGCACTCCAACAAGCTCCGTCTTCGTCTCGATGGTAGGCCACAGGAATGAAAGGGAACCCATGTGGGCGTTTTTCTACTAAAGAATATCCATCTACTCCAAAGAGACCAAGAATCTTGTCCTTAAATGTCTTTGCGGCTTCTCCGTTGCGTTTGAAACGGTACATATAAGTTTTATCCCATACTTCCAACCATTCCGTTGTCGTTCCTCCGTTATTGTCGGTATCATTAAACGAGCGGGCAAAGAGGCGAAGTTTTCCGGTGATTGAGTCGTAATGCGGATAGAGTGTATCTCCATTGGCAAACGACAATACCTTATGCCCGAACACTCCATTGTCTAAATATCCAAGAAAAGCCGTATCTCCTGTGGTCTTTACGGAATTTGCAGCATCAAAAAAAGCTATTTCCATGTTTTTTTTTTCAGCCATCCTTCACGGTATATGTTTAAATATATCCATATCTTTCTGAGAAGGTTTAGGACTGCATAGTTCAAACTGTATGTCGTTTCCGCACAGATGCACCATCTGCTTTATCTTGATTATTTGCTGGAAAGCAAATGCGTATCGGGGAACAAATTCAGTATAGTAACGGCTTTTCGTTTTTCCGGTATCATTTCCTTCCGCATCAAGTACAGGTACAAGTTCCTCACGAGTGATATCCGGATATACCGTAGGATCATTTATGGCATGGCCGCTTGGATAATATTCACGGAGAAAATCCGCTTGTGTCACTATGCTGAAAGCTATGTCATCAAAAGGCATAGGCACCTCTGTGGATGCTGTAAAAGTGCCATGAGAATTTCCGTTGGGAAGTATTTTCTTCCACGGTCTTTTAGTTTTTACTTCTTTGGTATTCATCTTCTATAGCGGTTTAAATGGTCTGACTATTCTGG
>NZ_JAGH01000006.1:0-13815 GCF_000526555.1 Bacteroides sp. 14(A)
GACACTTGAAACTTCTAACTTGGCGTCTTTTAAAATACCCTACACGACTACGAATATCGTTGACGATGCTTAATGCTTCATCTCCTCTGTTTAATTTTGTTCAGAGCTTCTGCGCGAAGCAACATGATATTTGCCATACGCATCATTACCAATGCAAATTCGCTATCTGTTGTGTTTTTGACCGCAAAGTATGATTTATATACCTGGTTGGCTGAGTCATATTCACGTGCAAGATCAATATCACTATATTTGATGCATTTGTTTACACTTTCTACGCCAGCTGTATAACTAGCGTAAGTTAAAGGTACACGAGAAGCCTTATAGTATATTTTTGACTGTGTCAATTGTATTCCAGAAACGGGCATCATAACCTTCGCCAGAACGTAGTCGATCAATGAATTCATCAAAAATAGGTTGTGACATTCTATAACCATTATTGGTATTACTTGCACCTAAAAGTTGAGGCCAACCTCCGAGAGCACCATCTGTTTCATAATTCCATGCCATAGCAAAGATTACTTCTTTTGAATCAGAAGGATTAGTGAATATTTTTTTCCATTCAACCTCCCCATTTGATAATACCAAAGTCTTATGATTGATAAAATGATCGGAAGCAATCAAAGCCTCTTGGTATTCATTATACCACATGTGCACTTCTGTTAATAAAGCATACATAGCATCTTTACTTAAATAGTATTTGTCACTTGTCTCATTTACTATCATATTAAAATATCCAATGGCTTTCTCTATATCTGATAAAATTAGTTCTTTTACTTCCTCCAAAGAAGAACGAGGAATAGATATAGAATTTAAGGAACCATCCCATGGCTCTGTAATAATTGGCATTTTCCCCCAAGTTCTGGTGCCCCAAAAGTACAGATAAGCACGCATTGCGTAGCATTGTGCAATGTATGGAGCATATTCCGACTCCAGGATATTATGAATAGTTGGATATTTCTGAATACCAATATTACATCTGGAGATACAAGTATAGAAAGGTTCCCAACTGGCATCTGAAATGTTAGGCATCAAAGCATTCATATAAATCTTTGAATCTTCATAAGTCGTACCTGTCACATTATCAGAACGAACATCACCGAAAAGTACTTGTCTCTTCGAAAGAGCACTTTGAAATGCATCATAGATACCCGCATTCCAGTTTTTCATTTCAGCTTTGTCTTTGAAATAACTTGATGGAGACAAGTCTGATAGAGGCGACCGATCCAAAAAGCTTTCACAACTTGTTAAAGCTAAAAGGCTTGTTAAAGCTAAAATAATATATTTCTTCATTTTTTATCCTTTTAATTAAAATCCAACATTAAATCCGATACCAAATTCACGCTTACGAGGATACTTGGAACTGTCCTTACCAGGTGTCAAAACACCGCCACTCAATTCTGGATCATAACCGGTATAGTTTGTCCAAGTCAATAAGTTATTACCATAAATATATGCTTGTACAGAACGAAGCGGAGTCTTATTCAAGAATCTTTGATTTACATTATAACTTAAACGAACAGATTGTAAACGAATAAAAGTTGCATCTTCCAGGAATTGATCACTCAAACTCATTGAATGATTATTGGTTTTACGTTGTTTGGAATTCAGTGCATACCAACCCGTAATCTCACCTGGATATTTCCATCCTTGCATAATATATTCAGGAGTCTGTTTATGAGTATTACCTCCCCATGAGCAATAGTAACGTTTCAAGTCATTCCAAACTTGACCACCCCAACTAACATAGAAATTAAATGAAAGAGAGAAATCTTTGTAAGTAAGAGTATTTCCCCAAGAACCAAACCAATCCGGGGTAGCTTTACCTAATTCTGTCTGGTCATTAGAGTTAATTACATTATCCAATTCACCATTTTCGTTAGGCTTATTATACCATATGACATCACCACCGCCAGCTATCACACCATTCACCGTCATTTGAGCGACTTTACCAGTATATTCACTGCCATCAGAATTTAAATATTTTTCTAATGTCGGTTGACCATTCAGACCGATAACGACATTACCATCACCATCACGTTTAAAGACAGGAGTTAAACGAGTTTTATAGTCTTGAGTCCATGCATTGCTCGCATCATACTCATATACGCCCAGATTCTTGTAACCATAGAATAAACCTGCAGGCTTTCCTGCTGCAATCAACCAAGCACTACTGATATAATCTTCACGAGCTAAATCCAAGATTTTATTATCATTTTTCCACCAGTTAACTGTTGTACTCCAACTAAAATCACGTGTTCTGACCGGAGTGGTAGTGAGAGATAATTCAACACCTTTATTCTCAATACTTGCCAAGTTTACACGCATTTTATCATAACCGGTAGTACTTGGAAGATTATAATCGGAAAGTAGATCACTTGTTTTCTTTATATAATAATCAGCTACAAACATGATACGTCCATTTAAAAAGCTCAAATCTAAACCTATATTGGTCTGTTTAGTCTGTTCCCATTTTAAATTGGGGTTACCATACTTGGATGCGGGGACTATGCCTCCTACTGAGTTATAGTACTGAGAACCTGCGGTATAAACTGTTTGCGATTCATAACGACCAATCTTATCGTTACCGGTAATACCATAACTGGCACGAACTTTTGCATCTGTAAGAACATTATTTGACCAACGCATAAATGGCTCATCCGAAATACGCCATGCAGCAAGAAACTGATGGGAAAGATCCCCAACGATTATTTTTACCAAAACGTGAAGAACCATCAAAACGAAGATTGCCAGTTATGGTGTAACGACTTTTCCAACTGTACACAACACGTCCGAAAACGCCAACCATAGCTTCATCCCAACCACTCGTATAGATGTTCTTTACATCCTTTACTGTAGCAAGATTCATGTAATGAATATCTTCAGATAAGAAGAAAAGAACCAGCTATATTGTATTCTAATTGATTACTTACTTCAAAACTACTACCAACCATAGCATTTAAAGAATGGTCTTTAGCAATTGTTTTATTAAAGTTCAAATACGCTTCACCTGCATATTTTCCAAGTCTGCTGACTTCTATCTGCACCCGTGTTTTTTCCGTTATCACTTCCTTCCAGATACTTGGATGAGAATGTTAAGTTTCTATAAGATGTATAATCTGCTGAAATGTCAGCATCTAATCTTAACAAGGAGTAAATGTCCAAGTTACACCTTGATAGAAGTTACCTCTATAAGTTGAACGCTCATCTAATTTTTGCTTTAATTCTGCAATAGGATTACGACGTCCACCGGAAGAATAATAAGGAATTAATTCACCGTCCGGATACCAAATAATCATATCTGGATCACGACGCATAGCATCCTGCAAAAACTGATTCTTTAATATTGTTAACTTTATTATAGCTTAAACGAACACGGGTTGTAAACTTGATGTTTTTCCACGGTTCATAATCAACATTAATGTTAGCCGTATATTTATCGTTTCCAGATTCCAATATAACGCCTTTTTCACCAATATAATTTAAAGATGCACGGTACTTGAAACCTTTAGAACCACCACTAATCTGTACGCTGGCATCGTCACGTCCACCTGTACGGAATAATAGATCTTGATAATAATAATTTGTACTGTATTTCATACCAACAGAGTCAGTACGTGCAGAGAATTTTTCCAAAGTCTTAGATGGATTATCTAAATCAGACGCAGCCATACTCAAACGACTTTCGAAAGCATTAACCTGGGGTAATTTACGTGCAACTGTATAAAAGGAATGTTGATAGCGTACATCAACACGTGGTTTACCAGATTCACCAGATTTAGTTGTAATCAATATTACACCATTGGCAGAACGGGCACCATAGATTGCGGAAGAAGCTGCATCTTTCATAACATCAATCTGCTTGATATCATTCGCAGAGATATCGTCGATATTATCTACCACTACTCCGTCTACAACATACAATGGAGATACGCCTTCGTCACTAAAAGTGGAAGCACCACGAATAGATACAAATGACGAAGATCCGGGGGCTCCAGAATTTGAAACGATTTGCATACCGGGAGCTGCACCTTGTAATGCATCAAAGACATTCACTGAGTTTTTCTCTTCCAGAATTTTAGAATCTACTGAAGTCATTGAGCCTGTAATATGCTTTTTGTTCATTGAACCAAAGCCAACAATAACAACTTCATCTAATGCTTGAGCATCTTCAACCATTTCTATTCTCATTCTCTGACCACTCGCTTTATGTTCTACAGTTTTGTATCCCATAAAAGAGAATACTAATGTGGCACCTTTATTACATTTGATGGAGAAGTTACCATCCAAATCCGTGATGCCACCAGTCGTTGCACCTTTTACTTGTACTGTTACACCAATCATCGGTTCATTATTCTGATCAACAATAACACCAGTCTGGGTTATAGATTGAGCCATCATATTAGTACTCAAAATCAATGCTGATAGAACTAATGATAATCGCCAGAATAGCGATTTGGACTTGTGTTCTTTCTTTTTCATTAAACTACTTTTTTTTAATTAGACTTAAATTAACAAGGGATTTCACCTAGAATTCTTTTTGAGTTGTTCATAATAGATTGTTTTTACATAATATCAATACATCATTTTAAAGTTAGACATCATTGTTTTCCATACCGCAAACAAACAACAATTTCCCCAAACAAGATTTAAGGATTGTATCAAATACTATCAATTATATCTCAAAGTGTTATAGACTGCAAACAGCACAAGAAATAACAATCTATAAGCCAACACATTAACAAGAATCACGATTTTACAACACCAAATTACAAGCTAATTCTGACTTATTTAGTCAGTATTCGCAAGTCCATATTCTTATGACGAGCCATCAGTTGTGCTATATAAAGTGAACGGGGGAAAACATTCTTTTCATTCTGTCCTTCCCAAACACCA
Source organism: Bacteroides sp. 14(A) (assembly GCF_000526555.1). NCBI lineage: Bacteria > Pseudomonadati > Bacteroidota > Bacteroidia > Bacteroidales > Bacteroidaceae > Bacteroides > Bacteroides sp. 14(A). Next base: position 4,894 of record NZ_JAGH01000006.1, read on the forward strand.
TCCGGACGATCGATAAAAACTCCCGGATATTTTTCACCCTTCATACCAAAGTTATAATTATATCCTGATGTCCAAGGACTCTGTACAGCAGCACGTTTCACACGACAGTTCCAAAGCACCTGAGTTACTCCGGCCCAGCCATGTCCACTTCCCATTTTACCACGATCCTGCACATTGATTTCTCCATCGGTAATCACATTATCATAAAGGGTTCCAACTGCCCAGCGATGGTGAGGACCTATATCTGCATAAGTTTGCGAAGCCGTACAATTATAAAATACATTGGGACCACATACACGTGCACCCGTCACATAGTCATGACGCCCCTCTGTACTCTGACAGTTCATAAACAGATTTTGCTGTCCCCAATTATTAAAAGAATATCGCAGTCCACCGGTTATCAGAGATTTTGTTTCCAGGCAACGGCAATCCGTCACAATTACATTCTTCGCATTGCGTTCACAACTTACCGCTGAATACCCGAAATAGCGACAAGTCAGATTACGCGCCCAGCAGTTTTCCACTTTATCGAACTGAACGCCAATCCAACCATGCTCGTTATCCTCATAATGTTCAAATTCAGATTCCAAACACATATTAGTCACTCCGACTTCACTGATACGACCGTCAAATGTATACTTAAATACTTCACCACCGCCATATTTTTCTTCCATCTGCATTACTACCGGATTATCAATATAAATACGGTTACCTTCTACTTTTACAATTTCACGTTCGAAAGAAAGGTTATATTCCCGTGCAGTCCATTGGCGGGTTCCCTGGCGTTCAACGATTTGATCCATCTTAATATCATGTATCCAATTCTCTGTTCCCGGACGATAAACAATGATACGATCACCCACTTTAAAATTTGCAGCAGAAGAAACCTGGAAAGTGTGTGTTCCCACTGGTACAAAAGCATCCGTAATCTTCACCCTTGTTCCGGATACTTCCTCCATTCTACCATTACCAGATACTTCTATCAATGAAAAACGCTGCTTACCGATGGCCAATAGACGGGTTTCATTCACATTATCTCCTTCTCCGGTCAAAATAACTCCACTTGCATTTATATGAATCGTTCCATGAACATGATATACTCCCCGTTTTAGCAGAACCGTTCCACGGTGTCCATCTTTATCCGGTTGCATACGAGACACTTCATCTATTGCATCCTGAATTCTCTGACGACTATCCCCTTTTTCCACAGGATATACAGTTTTTGTTACCGGATACTCAGGGATTGATTTATCACCATGATGATAACCAACCCGACTAAAATCCGGTATTGTATTTCCCTGTTTATCGGGATAATAAGCTAACTCCCCTTTCGGAGTAATTTTCACATAGCTGGATTGCCAGCCCGGAGGTAATTTGGTCTGGGCAGATACACTCACACAAAGTATTATCGCCAATATACCTCCCACAAGTTTCTTTACACGATTCATTCTATTCTCAATTATTAGTTTGTATATAAATTCAGTTCAACCTTCTCACCCGCCACAGTCGGTATCTGCAGATATTCTCCATAAAGTATGTCCGATTTTCCATTTTCCCGGATAACTTGCACAGGGTGTCCTTTCCATGGGTTCTCTATTTTACAGACACGTCCTTTCTCACTAACCAGAGTTACTCCCTGAATTAGTCCTTCTTTCAAAGTAGAAGTAACCAAAAACGCACCATAAGCTCTCAGATTTTCAAAAGATGCATCCTTCTTATGATTCCAATTTGGGAAAACACGAATAACACCTTCATAACTTTGCAGCAGCATCTCATTAATGGTAAGAGGAACAGCGGCCAAAGTTTCAATGCCTCCCCCACCTTGCACAATCCAGGAATTGGGATATACATCCATCTCAATCCGCTTCTTCAAATAAGATAGAATCTTATCTGAGGGATACCCCACACGTACAGCTCCGGGATAACAGGTTTCAATTCCATTATTAGATGTATTTCCCCAATCATTCGGGTCACGTTGCTTTTCCGACCAATGTGCCACATCTTCCAGCAAGATAGTATTGAAAGCCGCATCTGTCGTAGGCCCCACAACACCAGCAGGGAGAATCAAACCATGAATAGAGACCCTGTTCAGCCCCGATGGACGTACTTCTTTATCCTGAGGTCCCTTTTCCATATTCTTCAAACTTTGACGTCCGCCTTCTGCAATTCCCAATGGATATTCACTCAGTTTCTCCAAAATATCCTGCCAACGGGATTGCCGTATCTTATCAATGGAAAGGAAATCACTCATATCCATCACACCCTGAAACAGCATACGAACCAAACCCAACGAAAGAGTTGAATTAAAATCACCTAACCGATTACGCCAGACACCTCCATTACGTTTATTGGGCATCACCTCATTGAAATGATCCATACGAATGACATAACGTCCATTCTCTAAAGAGAGATAATCTTCCCAAAAATCCGCACAGGCCAGAAGATACGGATATACTTTACGGGCATACGCCTCATCATACGTACTGTAATATCGCATCAACATATTTCCAACACTAAACACTGCATTGATTTTCTGTCCCAGAAACTTATAACCACCATCAATTGTATTTTCACGGGTCGAATACTTTTCCTGCATTTCTTCAGGAGTTAACGGCCACATAGCTGTACATAAACCTTTAGGACCGATGCCCACCGGATAATAGATACCTTTGCAATTCAGCAATTCCTGCGCATGCTTCCGTCCAGCCTCCATATAATCTAATAGAGGCTGATCAAAATTATCCGTCAGACTAATATGATTGGAAGAAAATGACGCCCAGTAAGGTGCCTGATAATTATAATTCAGATGATAATCACCTCCCCATGCCGCTTCGTCACGCGTAACAAATGGTCCCCAAATACCTGGCGCAAACTTACCCTCACGGGAAGAACAAGCAAACAAATATTGCGACTGATAGTAATACTTTTCAAAATAACTATCACCTATATTAATATGAGACTGTTTCCAAAAATGATTCCACCAGGAATGATGTTCTTTCCGTAATTGCTCAACACCCGCTTCCGTTACTTTCTCTGCTTCTGTTATTGCTTTGTTTTTCCAATCCGGTGTATCATGATTCGTATAAACAGATATAACCAATTGTACTTTCTTACCTGGAATCAAGGAGAACTCATCAGAATTTGAGTTTAAAGCCAATGCCACATGAGTAGGCCAATGCAGCAATTCCGTATTTTCAAATGAACGACTTACCCACATTACTTTATCTTTGCCTCCCGCAGTAGTCGAAGTATTACCTTCCGCAGCCCATAAACGCAAATGGGCAGTAACGGCTTTGTCCGATTGCATTTCTATGATAATCTTATTATCCGTTGCAGCAACCCATGCAGACAAATTCAACTGACAATGAGGAGTAGTGAATTTAGTTCTGATTTCAGCAGATCCAGGCAATTGTTCCGCATAGTAAGTAGCTCCTTGCAGTTCTTTTATCTCAATATCCAGTCCGCCCGGAAGCGCAATACCGCCCGGATAAACAGGATAAGCCCTCCAAAAATCATTTTTACCAATATAAAAACAGAGTTTATCAGGAGTACCTCCCATTGTGATACCGATATCTCCATTACCGGCTAAAGGAGCATCCGGAGTTTTGGTAGTGGGAACATGCTGTGGGGATGAAGTAAAGACAGCTTTATAGTCATCAATGGCAAACTGAGCTTTCACCCCAATAGTGCTCAGCAATGCTACGCCCAAAATAAAAGCCTTGTGTGTATTCATAGTCTATAATCATTTATCTAAAACAAAAATAGACGTATCTTACCAACAAGGCTTGCAATATTATTTCAATCGTTTGGAGAAATGGCTCAAAATGCGTTTTTTAACGCATTAACCCACTATAGAAGTTGTTTTCCCTTTCTCTTTTCCTTCGGGAAGAGAGAGACGCACCTTTTTATGATTCAACTCAAGTTCTGCAACATTTCTCTGTTGAGTCGGATCGGCATAGTTTATTACGTACCGACCGGATTCATTTTTCCGTATCATATAGATTCCGGGAGTTTGAATATTCAATATCAAATCCGTACTTACAGTTAATTGTACCGGCTGATAAGCGGCCACCCAACAAGTAGTATTTCCTTCACTATAGACAGCTTGAGCAGTAGCATCATTACGGAGTATTTGTATATCTGATACATTAAAAGCAGCCACATTTTCCTTGTCCATTCCGGGTAGTATCAAATATTGATATGTGTCTTGTTTAGGTGCAACACCATGCGTCAAATAGATGGCAGTCACCTCTCCATGTGTTTCTTCCGGGTGATACATTTGCATCACATCATACCATGATCCCGTACGTTCTGCTGTTTCAGCTACAACTTCATGAGTATTGCCCCATACAATATATCCCGTATTATTATGAAAATAGCGTTGTTCCTTTCCCTTGACAGATTGCTTTGTATTCACAACATTCCATCGTGCATTTTCCCAGGAAAGCAGTTCCCCATTTTTATGGCATTGCTCTATAGAAGTGGTAACAACAAGATTACTATCTGCTTGTATACCAGCTCCCAAACAAAGAATAAAGTCATCCGTACAAACCCATGCCTTATGAGCCTTCACTCCGGAACGATCTAACTCCATAACAGTCATACCTTGTTTTTCATCCGAAACAGCTCCTACAAAAGTTCCTTTATTACGAGGCTGATAACTTTTTATCAGAGGCATAGGTGCATTATCTTCAAAAGCTGTTACTCCCGGTAACTTCCGCCAGTCCCAAAGAGGAAAAATATTCAGATATTCCTTACCATCTTTATAAATATAAGTAGCTCCATCTGCCATATAATACCCTTTCATATTATCTCCATTCATCATTTCCGTACCGATAATACGGTCAGAAGCCATTTTTATAGACGCCATCCAGGAAGGACGACGATGAATTGTATAATCCGACTGCCAGAAATGCTTATGTCCTGTAAGCACATTCACCGCAGGTGCAGGATAATTATCACGAAGCAGAGCTGTTGCCACAGCCATGCACTCATCTGATTCACCTCCACCTAACTCCGAGGCTGCGAATGCAAGACTCAGTGCTTTATGTACGGGAGCATGATGAAACAGTTGACGTCCCAAAGCATTCACATCCATCATTCCTTTCCAGATTACCCAACGATACCCCTTATCAATCAGTGTACTCAGAATGTTCAACTGTTTATCATCAAATGCTAACGACGTCCCTGAAAATAATCCGGAGAAGAAACTCATTCCGGATACGAACGAAAGCCCATAATTACCAAACTGCTGCTGAGCACCATGCTGGTGAAAGCACCAATCGTCTTTTATACCTTCTGCTCCACCCGTGACTATTTCAGATGCAATGGTATCACGCGCCATCTTTACCAACTCATAATCATTCTGCAATAATGCACGCATCATCACATTTCCGGCAAGCCATACCTTATTCTGTCCGGTCATCCCAAACTTAGCATTCTCCATTACAGTTATAGCGTTCTGTTTCTCCACAGGGGTCAATTGCTTCTCAAACAAGATAAAAACCGTACCCAGTGTTTTAGGAATACCTATTTGATTATACCACCAGTTCAAACATACAGGTTTAGCAGTAAACCAATAATTCAAAGCTTTATGAATAACCGCTTCCACCTCCGAAGAACGATAGTAGGAAGTCTGATCGGAGTTATAGAGCTTTACCAGTTCCAGAATACGTTCTGCATGAATTTTAGGCTCCCAGCCGGAACGCTTTTTATCATCATAATTAATATCCGGCCATGTTCCAGCTTCCGTGAAAGAAAACAGATAAGTTTCTACTTTCTTTAAATCAAAAGGATATCGCTGATGCAACTCTACCACAACCTGATCCGAAATCTCTGTTTCTGGTTGAATAGACGAAAGGATGGACAATAAACCAAACGGATCTTTACCGGAAGGAACCAACATTCGGGCATAATTTTGCTTGATACGCACCAACTCATCCACACCACTTGCCTGTACAGCAACAGATACAAGTAATACACTAATTATAATCAGATTACGCAAAAGTCTCATTCCTGTTTATTTTTTCAGTTGTTCTGTTTCCATTATAACAGCCGCCCACAATATACCGGCAACCGCCTCTTTGGCATTCAATATTTTGGGAACAGTAACATATTCTACAAAATTCTTTTTAATCACAACTCCATCACATGCTCCTATCACATCCAGTAAGCCTCTGTCATTCACCTGTATAAAAGGAAAGAGACTTTGATATCCCCTATATGCAACCGGAGTATATTCCTTTGCTTTTAAGAGCCCTAACTCTACACCACGCTGAATAGAGTATACAAACATAGCAGTTCCGGATGGATCTACAAAATTTAAAGGGTTATCTCCTTTATCCACAACCATAAACCAACCGCCGGTCTTCTTATCCTGCACTTCTTTCAGTCCTTTACACATTTTCAGATAAATATCAAGGACCTGCTGATAATTCGGATGTGTTTTGGGTAGTAAAGCCAGTAGTTCAGGTACCACCAAAGTGTACCACCCCATGCCTTCACTCCATACCTCCGGTGACAGTCCGGTAGTTTTATCCGCCCACACAGCCTTTTCAGGTTCTGTAGTCCATGCATGAAGGATAAGTCCATCCGGGCGTTGCAAATGACGGGCAGCAGTAATAATATTCCTACATGCCACATCATAGCAATAATCAGCTTCCCCCACATATTGTACACAACGTATAAGGAACATCTGCATCATAAAAACACCATCTATCCACATATTAGGACTCCGGTTTCCATGCCAAAACTGTCCATCGGAACTGGGATACTGATCCACAGCTTTCAATATTTGCAAGGCAGCTTTCTTGTATTTCTCATCCCCCGTACGTCCGTATAATGTACAAAAGGCCGAACCTGTCATAAAATTATCGAGATTCGTTAATCCGCCTCCTTTGTAATTACCCGCTTCATCAACGAAATGATCCATATATTTCTTTATATATTTCCAGATACCTGCTATCACCTGTTAATTGTCCCAAACGGTCCATAGCCTCAAACATGTATCCCTGCACATATGTATAATCTTTCCAGTAAGCCATCCGATAATCCGGATATCTCGTCATCACTGTTTCCGACAAAGGTATAGCTAAATATTTCGGAGTTACTCCGGGTGTATATCCCAGTTTAGCTTCCGGCGCTCCCTGAGAAGTAGTTCGCCGATAGCGGGTAGTAGTCTCCTGAGTAACCAGCATAGTAACCTCTCCTTCCACTACCGTACCAGCTGTATGTTGAGTAACTACCCGGTTTTGAGCCATAGAAGAATGACTTGTGCCAACTGCACATACGATACAAACTCCTACTATTATTTTCCGTGTTATTATCATAGTCATTATTGATTAAATCCAAATCAACGGGTTACGTACAGGCAGATTACGCAACCACTTCGTCGGTTACAGGGAAATGCTCTAACTTCTCCCACGTTGACTGCCATTTTTATTATGAGTCTGTAGCGCACCGAATATCAGAAAAGGATGTGCTACCGGCCATTCATCCAATACATTACATCTTTCGTATAAATCCAGCTTTCTTTATCAACGACATAGGGATAGATACAAATTAATACCCTTCTCCATATTCTTACTCCCTCTGCCGTATAAGTCCATAAATTATCATTCTTATCCGAAAGCGTCTGGCATATTGTTGCCATGGCAATCCAGATTAAATAAAGAATAACCATAAGGTTTCGTAGCGTGCTGTCTCCAACGGAAAACTACCGTCTTCGCGCCATCTGCTTAGGTAAAAGTACTTCTTTATAACGCCGCTTTACAAAAATCCATCATATCCTTATCACCGGCATAACGGGCAAATACAGCAGCCTGCATCACCCAGCAAGTTCCATGATTATTCTTAGCATCTCATCTCGTCTATGCCATACTGATGTGTGAACATCCATTTCAAATAATCAGCAAACCACTGTTTAGTAGACTTTATATCATCCTTAGACAATACTCCAAGCTTTTCTAACTGCCATAACGATTGGGCTACTTCCATAAGATGTACGCGTATCAATGATGGCCAATACACGTCCTGTAGCAATTCCCTTAATAGCTTGCGCATACTGCAAGTTAGGATTCATTTTCGTAGACTCATTCACAAACCCAGGCCACGTACATGTGCCAGTATCGCATCTACATATTCTTTATCCTGAGTCAACAAATAAGCAGAGGTCAGATTACCTACGATTGAACTAAAACGTATCATAGCATGACGATGAGCTACAAAATTATCCGGATTGGTCTCACCATCCCTACGCACATAAGGTCCGTCAGGATTCAAAGTATCCGGCCACCAATAATCACCCTCCGAATAAAAATCATGTATATCTCCTGCACTGCGTTCCGCTATAAAGGCGGTAACCGTTACCGGTTCCTCCTTTATATTCATAGCGGCACGTTCCAGTATACCCTGCTTTAAAACGCACTTCACAAAATCTTTACCGTCTTTATCCGATGTACACGAAATAGCCAGAAAAGAACAGATCCCTAAAAATAACATACCTACCTTTTTCATAATCTTACTGCACCGTTATAAATGATGTTTGGACTTTATCAGCTTTTACAGCTACACAGGAAGTACCGCCTTGCGTACGAACCCGTATTTGTGCCCGTCCGTTACGTGCCTGTACTTTGCGGGAACCGGTTGCCGTGCCCTGATTCTGTATCAGTTCTCCGTCACCGGCAATATCGAAAGAAACAAAAACTCTGGAATCAAGACACCTGATACCATTACTATCTACCAACTGGGCTTCAACTTCAACAATTCCATCTTCTTTAGGAGTAGAAGTTACCCGGAATGCATGTTCTTTCCCCCACTTCTCGGTCTGATATTCAAAGCTCAATTCATCAGCAAGAGCTTTTTTTCCAGCAGTCACAGCACGCAATGTGTTCTGCCCCTTAGTAAACTTCACATTCCAGCGCA
>NZ_JAGH01000007.1:0-16534 GCF_000526555.1 Bacteroides sp. 14(A)
GATTACAGAAATTATGACTATTCCAATACCAACATACTTATTAAGTTCGGAGATTTTGCAAGAAATGGAAAAGATGTTAGAATGACCAAACCATTAAAATATCAATATATATTTCCAGAGCCAGACATGATTACCTCTGGAAGTATTATGTATTCTTCCCAGCAAAAAATAAAAGAAGTTATAGATAATAGAGGTATCATAGTTCAAGCTGAAGATATTAACGTAAAAAATAAAGGGAGATCGCGAGGCATTCATAAATGCTATTATTTTAGGAGCGATGATTGCATTTTTGTTAGATATATTCGTTAATCTTGTTATCAAGTGGAGAAAATCTCAACCTTAAAGAACACAAAGATAATATTTAATCGAATTGCCACTATTTCACTTAGATAAAAAAGAAAAGACAGCACTAATCTGCTGTCTTTTTCACAAATGCCTTCAAACGATAAAATCGGTCAATAGCCGGATTATAGAATGCATCCGGATAGTGCTATTTAATGTCATTGATATTCACATAGACTCTTATATCCATAGTGTATTCGGCTGACTTTTCAATAAGCCATTAAATTTAATTTAACCTAACAATGTTCATTTTTCAATTAAAAACTTATATTTGCAATGGTATAAAGAAATTATAATGAACATGAGCAAAAAATATTAAAAGAAGACTCCCAATAGTTGTGGTTAATGCTATAGAACCTATTGTTGAAAAATATCGTAATATTATTGCGTTTAAAGACAGAGATAACGCCTTACTACATATCATAGATAATGAAGATTTGAATTTCTATTTTACATAAAAAAACAGAGAAAACACATCAAGTGGATTTAAAAACAAAATAGAGTTGTCTCCATTAGATGATACAATAGGGATACATTCATTTTTATTAAACGAGCAACAATTATCCGATTATTTAACCAGTTGGTGTAAGCGAATAGAATTTTACCATAGAGAATCTATCTTGGATGATCCAATACTCAATGCTTATAACAAAGAGATTAAAGATGAATTTAATAAAATACAATTAATTGACGAAGACGCTAATTCAATTCCATTCAATATAAGCCAACAAAGGTTTTTGGTCTCTTTCCTAAAAGAAACGGATACCTTACTAGAAGAAAACAAATCTGATTTAGAAGAAATAGACTACAAAGATATCAGAAAAAGTATAACAAATACAATAAGATCAATTTCCAAAGAGACTAAACAACAAATCTTAAATCGAATAAGTGAAATTCTTGCTAAAAGTAGAAAATCAAGCTTTGAGTTTGGAGAGAAATGTGTCACATCATTCTTTAAAGCTATAGCGTCCGAGGCTGGTAAAGCTGTATTTAAGGCTGTGGCAGGTTGTTTATCGGGTACTACATGAAAAAGGCAGCTTATTCGGCTGCCTTGATTTGTTGTACTTCAAACTTCGATTCACGATGTAATGAGTCTACTACAGTTTCCGTTTGCCCAATCTTATCTATTACTGATTGACTAGTTTTTGATAAAGTAAAAAACCAATATAACATATATGGCTATTAAAACTATGCCAGCTATGCAACGACCAGTTTTTAAATATTGACCGCCAATTTATCCTCTGAATTAACAATGGCGAAATGAAAAATATAGAAGATGCAAAAAGTAATAACAATATTCCAAAGCCAATCGTATTAGCTATTAATTGATACAAATTCAAAGCTGTATTATTTATAAAAATATTCACAATACCAAAGAGGAAAGTGATAGCAGCTTGTAAAGATCGCTATTAAATCATAAGCTTTCTTATCAGAAGTTTTAATATCATTTTTTTATTTGAGTTATTCTTTTCTTTCTATTGACAAATCACAACGGAACCTTAAATACTCTTTCGTTCTATTAAATTGTTCCAACCGTTCTTTCAATGTGTTATAGTCAAATATACTTCGCATAAGCCGAAGGTACAAACAATTTAATAGATCCATTATCTACACAATACATAGACTCTTCAAATGGCAATTGAAAAGGGAAAAAACTGATGAGATCGACTCCACTCATAAGATTCTCTATATAAAATAATCACGCGACTAAGTTCTTCAAGTTTATCTTCTATTAACCTATCATCAAAATCTTCTTTTTCTATGTGAAGTTCAAATACATTTAGTGGATAGCTTCTATAGCCTTTTTCATATGGATGAAAATTTTTCCACTCCTGTTTTTTGCTTGTATATTCTCTATATGTCTAAGTTCTTCTTTTATTTGCCTTTAGACTAGGTTCACATTTTTGTGTATAAAACGAAAAACGGCAATTATGCAAAAAATTCAGCACCGAATTTAATGAAAATTTATTATATTCTTCTATCAAATTGCCAGGATTTATAAACTCTCTCGAATTTCGTTTTATCTGATAAATATCCGAAAACTTTCCAAGAACAAAGTCCATCTTAACAATATCAGACTTGTTAGCAAGATTCTGTTTATAGTATTTCATCAACAAAACAAATGATTTTAGTTCAGGATTTATCCCACTAATATCCTCCAAAAGTTCATTTGCTTTTGATTCAGAATCACATTCTTTTGCAATAAATCCATCATAATACCCAACATCTAAATCTTTAGGATTTATGCATATAGCACTTGATTCAGTATTAATATAAAAAGGAGATTCTTTAATATTGTATATTATAAAATGGCATTTGTGGAGCAATACAGCTAAAAACAGACCTTCTTTCAGAGCTACCTTCAGAGATGCATTCCTTCAATCTATCTCTACTTATAAGGAGATTATGAAATTCATCTTCACCAATGGGGAAACCGGTAATCAAACAAACATAAAGGAATTGTTATCTCTGAAAATAATTTAAGAATTTTGTCGGTCGACTTAATATTTTTCAATTTGTAGAAACCATATTTGTATTGGTTTCCCTCAGTATTAAATTTATTTTTCGAAATTGTTACAAAATAATTATAATGTTGCAATGCATTATAGATTGAGTAATTCAAATCTCTATATCGTGATAGTAACCTGTCAACCCTTTCACTTCCAGACTCCGAAAGTGATGGAGGAGCATATTCCACTGTCGTCCTTGGCTAGAAAGTTATTTAATACATCAAGGAAATTAGGAACATTAATATATTCCCCACTAATAATTGACCTACTTAACAGTATAAAACATGTCTCAAAAAAAAATTCAATTTGAGCACTTTATCAAAAAAGACAGATTCCTCCTCGCTACTATTGGGAAGCCAAGATTCTGGGAACTCCTCTATGAATTGATTATAACATTGCTCTAATATAAAACTCATCCTTTATTTATTCAAAGTATTTATTCCTATCGTTCCTAATCGATTCTATAGTCATTTTGTAACTTGACATTTCCATTAACCTAGCAAAAGCTATGGATTGTCTCCAACTTTCCCATTTATGTGTAATCTCCACCAAAGAAAAGCATTTAATAATATAAGATATTTATTTTTCTCTTTTAAGGTATCAACAGCATCCTTTATCCGAGTGTAATCTTCTATTTTATAAGGTAATATCGCATTTTCCTTTTTAACAACAGATCTTTCTGTTACAATATAAGATGGTAATCTTTTATCTTGAATAGCATTATATATATCACTCTCTACTGGCCCATAAGGCAATGCATGAAAATTATTAAAAACATCTAATAAATCACTTGCTCCTTCCCTCTTTGGTGCGGCAGTTAAAAACAAAAGTTTGAGTACGGATAACTTTGAACAGTTTCTGAAAATTCATGAATTCTTTACCCTCTTCTTTATACCATTGTTCAAAGAGAGACAACATATAATCAAAGGCAAATATTTTATCCATAATAAAGACTGTATTAGTTCGTTATTGTAATGCTTATACTATAGTTTTAGTTTGCAAATAAAGCAATTATTCTTTCTTGTTCTATTTTTTTGTTAACATTCTTAAGCAAATACTAACATCGGCAACTATTAAACATACATACTTGAATCTACCATTGCCATAAATTATAGCTTACTCCAGTACCTATATAAAATCCTCTGGGATAGCCATAACCAACCTGTAGTCCCAATCCCCATCTACGCTTATCTTTCACTTTGACGGTGTGGTATATATCATTCGTCACCGTCTGATATACAGTCTTCGGAAATATCTGCAAACTATCTAACCTCGGCCGATATCCGCTCACCCATGCCCGGTAAAGACTATCCTCGTAATAAGCCTGCTCACGATGAACAACAGTGTCGCCGATACGCATAGTATCTGTTAACCGGAAGACCACTAAGGGGCCATAGGTGGCGAAATAAGTAAGGTCTCGATCTGGACTACCGTATTTACCTTTGTCTCGGTACGTATTTCTACCGGGAGAGGCTCTTGCGGGCGGAACCAGGCAACCACACAAACCACTGCCAGCAATATAACTAATATCCAAGGCAACTTTTTCATGGCCGTACAACTACATTACGGAGAAAGTTAGAGAACTCACTACGTACATCAAAGCAAGGACACGCCTTAATATACTCTGCTAGCTCAACTTCGCCGCTACCATCAAGGTCTGGCGAAGTGTCCCGGTGACCAAGAAGCTCAATAATCTGGTATTCCTTACAAAGTTTGGCAACCAGTTCTCGAAGTGCGGCCTTTTGTTCAGGCGTCCGGGTATCGGTTGGTTTCCCGTTTGCATCCAGACCACCCAATATAACAGATACCAACCGAATGTTTGTTGTATGACACATTCGAGAATCCTTTAGTATTACAATGCGCCCCGTCGACAGAGAGAGGGCGTCCAGTCTCCACAGTCCCATCAAGGTCAATCACAAAGTTATAACCAATCTGATTAAAACCACGCGCCCGGTGCATCTGATCAATGTCTTTGGCCCGTAGGTCCTGCCCGGCACGTGTGGCCGAGCAATGGATGATAATTGCATCAATTGTTCTCATTTCTGTACCTCCTTTATTTTTTCAATTAATTCTAAAGCATCCTTCTCCGATGCACACTTTACGATATTGGCTATCACACCAGGCAACTCTGCCGCATGGCTCCGCTTTCTCTTATTATGTTCCCATACGCTCCGAAACTCAATAATCAAAACTCCAACTGTGATGATAATTGTCATATATGGTAAAATGTACCAAGTGAATAGTAAGCCAAGCGTATCAAACATCAACCCAAATAACATCATACGCCAATAGTCACCAGCTTTGGCAAAGGTCCTGCGGAAACCTTTGCTGTTGATTGGCTCTTTCAAGACACGAGCAGTCTGCACACCATCCCACATGTCGATCAATACAGAGATAAACATTACCAGCCAGCACATCAATGTAACACCAATATGCCGGTAGAAATTAGTCAAGTCTAAAGAGTGTAGAAAATTCCAAATTTCTTCCATTTTTGTCACTTTTGAAATATAAATATTAATACTAATTTTGCATCACTCACAGTAGTTATTAAACTACAAAATCCCGATCCAGCTTGTGAAAGTAGGACGGGATTTATTAAACAAAAAGCCCATCAACAACACCTAATACGGGCTGTCAATGGGCATAATCGTATATCGCAAAGGTACTAATTATCTTCTAATTTACAAGACTTTTCCTCCATTCTTATAAGATGATTATTAAGGGTTACCAAGTGGCATTTAAGTTTGCGGCAGATAGCAGCCTTTGACTTTCCTTCAGCAAGCATCTTATCAATAAGTTCCGCTTTCTTATCAAGCTTATAGTGAGTGTTTTTTTCACCAGCTTGCCGGCCTAACTTCTTTCCGGAAGCTTTACGCCAGGCCAGTGCTTCTTTAGTTCGTTGGCTAATTAGGTCGCGTTCGATCTGAGCTGACAGTCCGAAAGCAAAAGCGAGTACCTGACTGTTGATATTATTACCAAGCTCATACTTCTCTTTTACAGTCAACACAAAGGTTTCCTTCGTCATGCAAAGATTGAGCATCGACATAATACTCATCAAGTTTCTACCCAAGCGGCTGATTTCAGAGATAACCAAAGTATCCCCTTTCTTCATTTTCCTAAGTAGTGGACCAAGACGACGTTCTTTCGCAGACTTGGTTCCCGTCACCTGTTCTGATACCCATAAATCTATTTTTTAAACCTTTCGATTCTGCGAATTTTTCAATCTCGAAACGCTGATTCTCTTTAATCTGTTTATCGGTTGAGATTCGAATGTATGCGTAAATCATTTTTGCCTGTGAAGATAGTGATATCATACAGGGTAAACAAACAATGAATCAAACGTCCGTTAAAAGTGAATAGGATATGAAACTGAATGAAGCGACAAAGGTGAATACTATCAATAATGAGTATATCACCTTACTGGATGCCTCCGGTAATCCTTTACTGATTAATAAATCAGATTTATCTAAGGCTATAAAAAGTCTGATGTTTCCTTCTTGGCAGGTTTACATTAGCTCCAGACGAAGAATATGATTTAAAAGTCTCCCATTACGGATTATATATAGTAAGGTCAGGAGATTTAGGCTCAACAGGCTTATTCGTTATTGGTGCAAGACCTGGAGCTGCAATACTCGGATATGATGATTATATATTTTCTTCCGACTTTAATTCTACAGGTAAAATAGTTCTGAGTAAGAAGATACTTAACGGAACTATATTTTTGAAAAATACAAGGGGAAACAATACGAATGTATTCGTAATGCAAATTACAAACTATTTATAGGGGCATTATGCCCCTATAATTATGTAACGTCAATATACGTTGCAGCATCAACTTCATCCTGATTGGCAGCAGTAAAAGAAATACCATCCGAGGAAGATTGGAAAGTATTTAGAATTTTAGCATACACGCCAACGGTATACTGTATTCGTTCCAATATAACTTTAAAAGCTCCAGTATTTTCGTCAGCCCATAACTTAAATTTGGGGACATTAGAGGAAGAAGACCCGCCTATACGGTTTAAAACTATAGTAGGTCTTTTCAGACTCTCAGAGGCCCTATTAATGGACATTAGATAATGACTCATGACACCTCCACCAGATGCGGCTACGGATATTAAGAGGCTTGTGGATTTTGGATTTGTAGAAACCTCAGGTTCGAATATTATCAATGAATTGGAAGCACTCAATCTCTTTTCCATTCTCACTTCATTGGCGGGTTTTAGTCCATTTTTCTCAGTTGTAGCTTCGCTCATTACATTACGAATGGCTTCGGCAAGATTATTCTTGCTGATTCGTACCGGTAGCCCATTACTATCTGTAAGTAGCACAAACTCGCTGCCTATAGTGTTCACTTGGGTGGTTTCGTTTAATTTTCCCATACCTATTCACTTTTAACGGACGTATTTTTATCACTGAATTTTACCCTCAAAACTGTCGGCATAATTCAGAGTAAAAATACATGAATTTGTATGTCCGTTAAAAGTATATGGTATGAAGGAAAATGAGTTAAGTAGTGGTGTACCTACCAAGATACGAGGAATAGACGCTAATGGTAATAGTATAGTGTCAACTCCAAGTGAGTTAATGACTGCATTAGAAAGCATAGGAATGTTTAAACGGATTTTCTTTCCTTTTGGAACTGGTGCCCGATGGCTCAAAATAATGGAAATAAAGCGTGGTATGAATTGCTCGTTTCTGTTAAATATGATATGTTATACTAATCAACCGGCAAGTATAATTGTGGGATATGCAGTTAATTATGATGATCAGATCATGCATTCTGATTTTAAGCAACTTATAGGGAAAGCCGGTGAATTGTATAATCCCAATGTAAAATACAGAAATGAGAATGGAACAATATCCATATGGGCCAAAGATTCCTGCGTTAGTAGTAAGGCATCATGTATAACCATCTTACATGGTAATGCAGAATTTCCGATGATTATTGAAACACCACCGGAAGATGCAATACAGCCTATATGGTAAAGATTTTTATTACATACTTTCATCTTACATCTGCCTCTGGAATATTATCCATTCTGTCGTCCGTTAAAAGTGAATAGGTATGAAAGAGAACGAGATAGCCAGCGGTGTTGCAATAAAGGTGCGAGGCTTAGATACAAACGGCAATAGTATTGTGACAAGTCCTCAGCAAATTGTAGACAATACCAGTTGTCTGCAACTGAAGCAGCTATATGGTACTTATGCTGAGTCATATTACTGCAAGATCGCAACAATGACCCTATCTGGCAGTACAGAAGGCAACCTTGATAATATTGTTTTGGAAATAATCGGAGGTAACGCATACACTGTGCCTAATAGTTTATTATACTTATCGCTGGTATGCCATAGAGAGACGGTAAAGGCCAGCAAGAATAGCATAATAGGTACTTTGAGTATTGGTTATGTCAAAAACGATACTTCGATAGATATATGGGTAAAAACAGCTTCATATTCTAATTCAATTTATGTCTCTATTCTTGGCAGACAAGATCGAAATGCCCTTATAAAAAACGTATATCAAAAGGATGTGCCAGAAGGATATATAGAGATTAATTAATAGGGGCACAATGCCCCTATACTTTAATCAATCCCTCAGGGACTTCATTATTCGTTTCCAACTTAATTATTCCCCCATGATTATCAATAACAGATAAATTGAGCGATCCACCGGAACTCGATTCATATCCCCATACTTCCCGTGTCTCATTTACGTCTCTGTAATACAATCTAAAAGTTGTATTAGCCCCTTGTACATTGATTAATTCCGGTAAGTAACCCTTTCGACAAGATATCATTCCAAGAGGTAACTTTCCTAGAGGACTACCGCTTGCTATAAGAAACTGGCAATTAGCATAATAAACCGTTAAGTTACATAGGTGAATATATTTTTCTGCTAAATAATATTGCATACTTCGTTTAAACAGGTCAACGGATGCCAATCCCTTTTGTTCCTTTGTAGCTTCAGACATTACCAACCTAATTACTTCAGCAAGGTCAGCTCTATTTATACGTACTGGATTACCATTAGGATCTATTAAGGCGATATATTCACTATTGATACTATTTACCTGTGTACTTTCATTTAATTTCATACCATTCACTTTTAACGGACGATAGGTATGAAGCAATTAGGGGATATTTAAGCTTCCACTTTTTAGAATGTAAATTCTTTGACATAGTATTCCGCATCCGGTTCTTCTGAAACTTCTACCGGTGTCTGAAAAGTAAATCCAATATTATTGCTGTAAGCAAAGTCTATATCGTTCTTTCCATTCGAACAGATATAAATGTCAAGCATTCCATTTTCTGTAGTCGAACTTTTGTATAGTAATCGCACTTTACTAATACATTTACTGGAGACTCCTAATTGAACAACGTTCTGCAATTTGCTGTAGCCATCTAACGCAATGTAGAATAATTGGGAACAAGGAGCATTATTCGTATATCGACTTCCTACATTGAGCAATACTGAGCTTGCCATATAACATCTACGACTTATAGCGATTCTATACCACTTGCCATTAAGAGCACCTGCCATAGAGAATGTACCGCATCCTCCTGACTTTGCAATTTCTTTAGGGGTGGTCACTATACTGTTGCCATTAGCGTCTATTCCTCGCACCTTAGTAGCTGTACCATTATTCAATTCATTCTCTTTCATACCATTCAGTTTTAACGGACGTCTAAATTATATCAAAAAACGCCCAAATTCAACATTTAATTTTTAATCTCGTTTTGTTTAATTTTATTCCAATTAAGAAGTGGGATAACTTTTTGTAACTACCCCATCTCTTAAAAAAGTAATCCCAGATATAGGACTTATCGTCATATCATAAAAGACATCTATTCCCTTAGCCCTAAGAGCTATTGATCCGGGAGAAACGTCGGCTAAAGCTGTTACGACACCAGAAGACATAATCCTTTGCATACGTAGCCTTGGTATACTTGTTATCTCTCCGTTCCATTCTGAATCCATGAATGACATAGTCAGAACCTCCTGCTCGGACTGATTATACATTTTGATGGAATTTGTTTCAGGATCAATTACAACACGCTTACCGTTAAACGAAGTTTCGATACGACCAACGATTTCAATATCACCGTTTTTCCTTTTATTTTGAAACTATTGTTTGGAGAGCGGATATTCTTGAAAACACCTCCATTCACTTCGACATTATTACCCTTAAACAAACCAATGGCAAAATCCAGAAGAAGATTAGGAGTAAAAGTTCCCATATAGAACTCTTTATAATTCGAAGTCGAATTACCGTCAGCATCAACACCTTGTTGTGAGAACATATAATCTCCTGAAAAGACAGCACTCGCCAATTTTGCGAAGTTAGCCATCAATATTTCTACATAAATAGCCTTATAACTTTCAAAAGGTATCCAAGTGGCTTTGGTGCCATTGACTGCATAATCCTTTTGAGGATTATTAATATTTGATGGAACACCATGACCGATCCAGGTGGTAATCTGATTCATCACATAATAGATACCATTATATAGTACATAAGGGGCGACCATATCCGTACATATATAATCCGTATGTAAGTCGTATTCACCTGCCGGATAAGGAAGCTGGCCACGAGAACCTTTTGCACCATCCTCAGGAGCTGCTGTAACATTAAAGGTTGATGCTACTATCTGTTTCTTTTGCCATAAGATTTAAGATTTAGTTCCTTGTACATAGCCGGTAATATTACCCCCTGCACCCTTCACATCGGTATAGGTAAGTTTACATCCGGTTGTGGTAGGCGCATTGGCCGGAGTAAAAGCGGTACCGTCAGCTTTCGTAAAAGTAGTCTTGAATGTAAAGCCGGTTACTTCTTCACCTGTACCAGTCTTCTTAACCTTATATGTCGCAGTTACCTCACTGGTAGCACCGCTGCTGGTAAGAAACGTAGGCCCACTGAAATTAACAGCCAAGAATAACGGATCAGTTTCATCACTCACTTCACCGATTGCAATAGCAAACCACCTCACCACTGATAATAAATTCAGCTCTTATACTTAGCTTGGAATCGATATCATCAGCCACTAATGAAACACTGTTAGCGGTTGACCATGCTGTGGTGGAAGGCATCTTATACCATTTCAGGGAGTAGTTACTTTGGGGAACTAATGAACCGCCTTTATAGAGTTCCTGATCCACTTTAACGGTAGCTGTATCACCATCAATAATACCACCATCGGAAGGATAAAGGAAACCGTAATAGGCAGAATTACTAAATTCTGAGATGGCAAGAGGTATCTCAGAAGTGTAGCCAAGATTATGCCCGGAAGCCTCAATCTCACCATCCATGCGGATAGTATCTGCATCCATGTTAGAAGCGGAAGCAAGATTTCCTACGATCTTCAGAGCCGGTACATTCACGGAGCCATTATTGTAAGTAGTGGTTTGCATCTTACCGGCTACGGCAGCCGGAGCGGTAGCTAACCCGGAAGCGTTGAATGTTATAAGTGTATTGTTATAATACCATTTCTCGGAACCAGAAAACAATCGACTTGATCACATTCTCATTGCCTGAGCGCATGACCGGATAGATGATAGGTTGATTAGCCGCTACACTCCAGTCCGGTACGCACTTACCCGTATCCTTCTGAATACATCTGTACAAGCGGCTTCGTAGATCGAATATTCCCCTGTGCACTATCACCATCAATAATCATACCGATATAAAAAAGAACCCGCAACATCACTCATCCTGTACCTCCTCTCCGTTAATTGAGTTATCTTCCGCCACAGGTTCTTTATCACTGTCCTGAACCGGCAAAGAAAATCCTCAGCAGGTAATTCACTATTGTTTTCATTCTGTACCTCCTCTCCAATTTTATTTCCACCGGCTTCGATTAGCTTGGCGGCTTCCTGTTCAGTAAGAACCTGCCCGGCAATGCCTTTCACATATTCTTCCGGCTCGAACCTGACCATGCGCAGATCACTTTCGTTAATGATAAACTCCCCGTCAGCAGTCCGATGGCGGACATCAATCACACCGGCACGACGGGGCGATATCGGCGGACACTTTTAAATACTTCATTTCTCTCATACCCATATAAATTAAATTGTTAGCCTCTGGCTATTATTACTTCATTGGCGCCTGTACGGATGGGATCACCACTCTTGGTAGTAAGCACCGTATAAGGGCCTATCTCGTAGACTTCAGGATAAACAGACATCTGCAGGCCACCACTCAGGCGTAAGCTGCCGGCTGTAACCGATATCGAACTACCGTGTCCGATTTTCCGTAGCAGTCGCACCCGCAGCAGACGACTTCTTAAACCACTTCACAAAAAAAGTATTTATTGATCTGGTCCGTTGTCAGCTCCTCTTTATTCGTCAGTATCTTCACATAAAAAGTCATGTTGGCCATTCCCTGACGAATGGTATTGCCATTCGGACTATAGACAAATGCCTTAATCGGAGGAATCTTATAAACTATGGCCGTCTCAGCCATCAAAGTATCATCCGTAGGAGCTGACGGCTTGGTTCCGGTATAATAAGCCGCCGCGCGGCAGCGGATAACGCTCATATATGTATTGTCAGCATCAATACGCAAAGTATTTGGTACCCTGACCGGATACATATTCAATATTCAGGTCAGAAGAGTTGATAAGGGTTTTCCTCTCCGTTCTCGACTTTGTACCACCAATATGCTACATTGGCATCCGCTACCGTCTCGCTGCCCATTTTCAATACAGCAAGTGATATCTATGTATTGGTTATCCTTCAAAGGATTATAGGTTATCTTGGGCAGGTTGGTTAACACTCAATGAAAGCTGGTCATCACTCTTCTGTATAGAGTTCAGAGTGAATGTATCGGTATATACCAACGTGTTTTTATTTCTGGAATCCACATAGGTAAGCCCGGCAAAGAATCTGCACAGGAGTAGTTGGCGAAACATTCTTCTTCACAAGCAATGTTCCGTCAGCATTCAGTGTATAATTGCTATTCTCCGAGGTAATCTGAGTGCTCTCACTGTTTTCATACCAGGTGACAGTCAGCTGACTACTTTTATCCCCATTACTGATAATCTTATCCGGATCGACAATACTGAGGAATGCCTTTAGCTTCATCGGGGTAATGGTTTCGATTCGGGATGAAGGTGTTAGCATTCGTGTAATAAAACTGTGTCTTACTACCTCCACCATCTATTACAATACAAAAACTCGCCTTCAGAGGCGTATAAACTGGTTCTGACCGGCTGCGGTTGAAACCGCGGTTTTAATTTTCATACAATTATGCTATTTTCGATATTTAATACTCTCAATACCGTCACGGACGTATGCCGTACAGGTGAATTTCACTTTTCTTGTAGCACCCCAATTGGAAGGCATGTCCTCGTTTGTCAGGTGCAGTACCCGCCCGTTATTGGCGTGAGCGACCGACCAGGCATTATCTTCCGTCACCTGACCACTATCACGAGTCCATGACCAGTCACCGGGCAAACACATCCGCAGAGATATCATTATAGCCCCAATAGACAATAGGGGTAAATTCCGCATTGACCTTACCGGCAAAAGAAGTTATAACCGTTACTGGATGAGAATTCAAGGGTTAGTTCTGAGTTACCTTCAATCTGCGCCCAGTCGGTTGCATTCCATTTGGGTTCTTGAAGTGTGCCGGTAGACAGACACATCCATTTACAGCCGACATGATAGACCGCATCATAAACTGTGTCTGTAGACTGATAGGGATTGTTCACAGCATCCTCAGATGACCACGGACCCCGATTATTCTCAGAACGAACTGGTGTACCCTGATAGTCTATACGCAATAAGTCCTGTATAGCGATACCACGACAATAGATATAGCTATGTCGGTAGTTTATAGGCAGGTTGTCAAATAGTGACAACTGCTTTAACTTGCCTATAATGATGGCATAGTTATTCTCTTTTCCAGTATAGGTTTTCGTTACTCCATCGAGCATACAGATACACTTTCTCACGGGAAGATAGGTACCAATATGCCTGACGATCTTCGTTCACCGGATTACCACGATGAGATAATATCATTAGCGGCTCCGGCGGGTAGTTTTTGCCTCCTGGAACTTCATCGTCCGGATACATGACCGCAGTGATGGTATTAGATACTGTATTCACGTTTAAGGACACGCAGCCAGGAAGTATAGTAATCTCCGGTACCTGAAGCAAGATTATTCCACCATGCCGTAAAACTACATCATTCTCGTCCAAGGCTGTGAAATCATTCTCCCAAACGTTTACGAAGCGGTAAAACGATAGGTACCATCTTCTAATAGTTCGACACTCTCAATCGTGCCAGATTCGGAAAAATGAATAATCACTTTCCATAGCTGAAAGGCGATTAAAAAATTATCTCCAAAAACGGTCAGCGATGACCGCAACTCCATGCGGTCAGCCTGGTATCCTCCCTTTATTATCCGCGATTATGCCCTTGCCCGCAGTTAGTGAGTCTATGGCTTCGCCAACCTCTAGTCCTCCTAATAACCTCAATAGGTAATTAGTGAAATCTAGTTTATCTTTACGAAGAAACATTGATAACGAACGCAATGCCGAGAACACATTGCTGTCAGTTGCAGGAGTGGAGTCATTCCTTCTTATCAACATATTACACCACTACCGCTTCCAACCTGTAATAAACCCTGTCCTTTGAGAGTGAGATTTTTCCCAACCTTGTCCTCTAGTTCCCCGATGCGGGAATAGGCAGCAGTTTCCCCGACAGTATATACGGGGGAATCATAAGGCTTATCAAGGTTGAATTCGAAACCCGATAACCCCTCGACAGCCTTCCGTTTTTCGAAAATAGGCTTTGTTTATGAGGTTCACCCTTTGACCGATACCGTAGAGATTATGCATTCCATCCTCGCTGTATGCGTTATCGGACATCATCGTGCAGTTGTAGGTGTTCGGGTCTATCTTAGATTTGGCAATGTACTTTTCAGCCTCTTCCTTCAGTTCCCGTTCGGCAGCGGATACAAGTCCTAATTTCTGTTATTTTGGTTGAATCCCAACCTGACAAAAACGTAGGTATCGCCGTCTTCGGGGATGAGGCACCTCATCGGGTAACGGGCGACCGTAATCCTCGTTTCGGACAATTTCCCAAAGCTGTTCATCCTTACCGTCGGGATCAAAGGTTACAGCGAAACCACCATACCGTTCAATTTACCCGACTGGAAGATGATTGTCAATTCCTCACCGGGGAGGATATAATCTTTGGAGAAAGTTATCCCTGTGTCCTTGAAACGGTAAGCGTCCCACTTCTTTTCGGTAGTCGTTCCATCAGCATTCTCAATGGTTTCGGTATATTCCTTGGTAGTGATGTCCGACATAGTTCCAACTCTCCGGGGATAGACTTCATCGAAGATAACCACTTGCTCGATAGCTTCCTCTGTACTCATTTTCGGATAAGCATCTATGTACGGAGTTCCTTCGGGTAGCATCAATCTTTTTTGCACCACACCATTTACCACCACCGCTTCGTCAACGGGACGGTAGTTGGCAGGAATGTTCCTTGTCGAGCCGAAAGTATAGATACGGGTGGCATAGGTTGACTGGGATTCGGAGCGTGACATTTCCCCCACGTTCTTAGCGATTTCCATATTCACGTAGTCGCCAAACTCGCATTTACCGAAGTGGATAATATTGTCTGTCATCCAGCACTCGCAATCCCATTTCTTCGCCATTTCAAAACAGGCATCTAAGATATTGGTGTTATCATAAGTCATTAACAGAGACTTGTTCTCGACCGTACTGTCAATGGAAAAATCAAAATCCTGTCCTTTGTAAGTATAACCAAGAGCTTTCAAGTTTCTCAGGACTATACTTGCTTGTACGTTGAGTGGAGCAGTCAGACTCCAGGACGCTTCCTGCCCAGATGTCTCCGGGGTATATTTGAAGATTTTATTTTTCCATTTCCAGTAGTGAGCATCAAGTCTTAGTTCATAATCATAGCCTGCGTTATCGGTATTGAAGGTAGGACTCTGCAAATCGCACACTTCAAATAGTCCAAAGTCGCATTCAACGTAAGTTCCGAGCTTGAAGTATATGGGATTCTCCAAAGAGAATTTCAAAAGTATGTAATCCTCTTTTTGGAGCGTAAGCTTCCGCTTGCAACCTTCGTTGGGAGGGGTTGAAAGAAGAATGGCACTGGATATGTCTTTTGATATCTATCATACCTCAAAGGTCGGAAATAAAAGAAAGAAGCCCTAACTTTTAGGGCTTCCTGTTGTGACATTAGAAATAAGGTCACAAATTAAGTTCTATTTGCCGGATTCGGCTCCGAAAATTTACTTGAAATCTTACCAAAAGTCCTATCTAAGCTCTGAGCATAAGTGACACTCTTGCCAGTATAAATAAGATGGTAAACCTCGCTACTATTGGTTGGGACTTGAATATCAACCGCACCTTTATACAGTTCATCAAAGAAAGCTTTCTTCTTTGCTTGATAATCTGACTGAGAATTACCCTCGATAGTGAACGAAAGAGTTATTTCCCGCTCATCAACCTTAGGATTATTGATTATTACCCGTTTCCCATGTTCAAGTCGGCTTTTATTCTCAATAAAGTCTTTCATGGGGACGGCTGCCCCAATTACATCAAGAAACCCCTCTCCCATTCTTACACCCCATGTTGTGTAAGCATCCTTGTTGTTGATTAACAGCTCATTCATTAGTAAATCTGCCATAACTTATAA